>NZ_AP022563.1:1414347-2828694 GCF_010726645.1 Mycolicibacterium duvalii
CAGTGCGCCCGACACCACCGCCGCGGCGACTTCGCCCATGGAGTGGCCGATCACCGCGTCCGGGTGCACCCCATGCGATCGCCACAGCTCGGTGAGCGCCAGCTGCAGCCCCATCAGCACCGGCTGCACCTGCGCGTCGCCCTGCACCGTTTCGCCGTCGGCGATGATCTGGCGGAGGGAGAAGCCGACCTGTTCGGTGAAGGTGGGTTCGATGCGGTCGATGGCCTCGGCGAAGGCGGGTTCGTCGGCCAGCAGTTGGCGGGCCATGCCGGCCCATTGGGAGCCTTGTCCGGAGTAGACGAACACCGTCCCGGTGCGGCAGCTGCCGGGGTGGGCGGGCACGACGCCGGGCGCGGTGTGGCCGGCGGCCAGGGCGCGCAGGCCGGCGATGGCCTGGTCGCGGTCGCGGGCGGCCACGGTGGCGAATTTCGGGTGGTGGGTGCGGTGGTGGTTGAGGGTGTGGGCGACCTCGGCGACGCTGACCTCGGGGTCGTGCTCGCTCATCCAGTCGGCGAGCATGGCCGCGGTGGCCGCGATGCGCGCCGGGGTCTTGCCGGAGATGACCAGGGTGGAGATGACCGGCTCAGCCGGCGCGGCGCTGGGCGCCATCGCGGGGGCCTGTTCGAGCACGATGTGGGCGTTGGTGCCGCCGAACCCGAACGAGGACACCCCGGCCCGCCGGGGCCGGCCCTGGGGGGCCCAGTCGGTGGGGGTGTCGACGACCTTGAGACGCAGCTTGTCGAACGGAATATGCGGGTTGGGAGTCTCATAACCCAGATTGGCCGGGATCTGCTGGTGGCTGAGCGCCAGCACCGCCTTGGCGAACCCGGCGATACCCGCGGCGGCCTCGAGATGGCCCAGATTGGACTTGACCGAACCGATCAACAACGGCGCCTCCGCGCCGCGACCCCGCCCCAGCACGGTGCCCAGCGCACGCGCCTCGATCGGATCACCGAGCAGCGTGCCGGTGCCATGGGCCTCGACATAGTCGACCTCGCGCGGCTCCACACCGGCCGCGGCATACGCCGAGCGCAGCACCGCCATCTGCGCCGCCGGATTCGGCGCCATCAACCCGTTGGACCGACCGTCCTGATTGACCGCCGACCCGCGGATCACCGCCAGCACCCGATCCCCGTCACGCACCGCATCCGACAACCGCTTGAGCACCGCCACCCCGGCACCCTCACCCCGCACGAACCCATCAGCACGCGCATCGAAAGCATGACAACGACCCGACTTCGAGAGGGCCTGGGCCCGGTCGAGGCTGCGGGTCACCGCTGGGGCCAAGACCAGGTTCACCCCACCGGCCAACGCCAGGTTCGCATCCCCCGACCGCAGACTCTGACACGCCAGATGAATCGCCACCAACGACGACGAACACGCCGTGTCCACCGTCACCGACGGACCCCGCAAATCAAAGTAATACGACACCCGATTGGCAATGATGCTCAACGCGCTGCCCGTGCCGTACCACGCGTCGACACCGGGCAGATCCAGCGCACCCATGCACCCGTAGTCGGTGACCGACGCGCCGGTGAACACCCCGGTCTGTGATTCGGCCAGCGAGTCGGCCGGGATCCCTGCGTGCTCCAGGGCCTCCTGTATCACCTCCAGCAACAGCCGCTGCTGCGGATCCATCCGGGCGGCCTCGCGCGGGATGATCTCGAAGAACTCGGCGTCGAACTGATCGACCTCGCGCAGGTAGGAACCCCAGCGGGTGACGTCGTCGAGCACGGCGGCCGATTCGGCCGAGCCGTCGTCGAACGGCGTCCACCGCGCCGTCGGCACCTCGGTCACCGAGGACCGCGCGTCGAGCAGGTACTGCCAGTACTCGTCGGGGCCCTGAACATCACCGCCGTCGCCGCCGGGGAACCGGCAGCCCAGCCCGATCACCGCGACCGGTTCGTCGTACCCGCCGGCGGTCGGGGGCATCGGGGCTGCGACCGGCTCCACCTCGCCGCCGCTGAGGAAGCGCGCGAGCGCGTCGACGGTCGGGTACTGCCAGAACTCCACCGGCGACACCGTGCTGCCGGTGAGTTCGGACAGCTCGCCGGTCAGCACCACCGCGTCGCGGGAGCCGACCCCCAGATCGTGCATGGACGCGCCCGCGTCGATCTGATCGGGTTTGGCGCCCATGTTGGTCACCAGATAATCGACCAGCCAACGCCGGACAGCAGCCTCGTCAAGAGGTGAGGTCATGTAGCAGCACCCAGCCGGCTGAACTCCCCCAGCCGGTAGCGGTCGACACAGGCGGCGCGCCGCACCTTCCCGCTGGTGGTCAGCGGAAGCGAACCGGGGCCGACCAGGACGAGATCGGAGACCCGCACGCCGTGGCCCTCCGACACCGCGGCGGTGACCTGCTGCTGGAGCGCCTCGAGCGAGGCCTGATCGCGCTCCTCGGGCTTCTTGAGTTCGGCGACGATCACCAGCTTCTCGGTGGCGTCGTCGGGTATCGAGATCGCCGCGACCCGGCCGCCGGTGACTTCCCGCACGGTGGCCTCGATGTCGTCGGGATAGTGGTTGCGCCCGTCGACGATCAACAGGTCCTTGATCCGGCCGACGATGTAGAGCTCGTCGTCGAACATCATGCCGAGGTCTCCGGTGCGCAGCCACGGCTCCGCCGGGGTGCCCGACGTCGGCTCGGCGATCTTGCCGCGGAACACCCGCGCGGTCTGTTCGGGATTGCGCCAGTAGCCGGCGGTGACATGGTCACCGTGCAGCCACACTTCACCGACCTGCCCGGCGGGCTTCTCGACGCACGTCTCCGGATCGACGATGCGTACCGTCGTCGAGCGCGGTGGCCCGCAGCTGACCTGCTCGGATCCCCCATCCGCGCTGAGCTCCGCGTGGCCGGCCGACAGCTTCTCCAGGTCGAAGAACACCGACTGCGCCGGCCGCTCGGCCAGCGTGGAGGACACGTAGATGGTGGCCTCGGCCAGACCGTAGGACGGACGGACCGCGGTGGCCGGCAGACCGTGCCCGGCGAACCGCTCGTTGAACCGGCGCAGCGTCGCGCCGTGCACCCGCTCCGCGCCGTTGATCATCACGCGCACGTTGCGCAGATCTCTGCCCTCGAGATCCTCGTCCTTGGTGCGGCGTGCGGCCAGCTCGTAGGCGAAGTTCGGTGCCGCGGTGACCACCCATCCGTCGACGGCGAGCTGCTGCATCCAGCGCGCGGGCTTGAGCATGAACGAGATCGGGCTCAGCAGCGTGGTCGGGCAGCCGCTGACGATGCCCAGGAAGATCCCGATCACCAGCCCCATGTCGTGGTAGAGCGGCAGCCAGGACACCGCGCGCAGACCTTCCGGGTACTCGCCGTCGGGGAACCCCGCGAAGTAGTCCGGATGCAGTTGCTGGATGTTGCGGATCACGTTCTTGTGGGTGACCTCGACACCGGCCGGGGTCCGCGTCGATCCGGACGTGTACTGCAGATAGGCCGTCTTCGGTCGCGACGGAACGTCCACGGTTTCCCCGAAGAACGGATCGAGCAGGTCGACCTCGATCACCTTGGGTGCGCGCTGGTTCGGCTGGTCCTGCGCATAGTGGCGGATGTCGTCGACGATCTGCGACGTGGTCAGGATCGCCACGGGCGTCGAGTCGGCCAGCGCGCCGACGATGCGCTCGTCGTGGTGACCGAACAGCGGGGCAGACAGCGGCACCGCGATGAAACCCGCTGCGATCGCGCCGAGGTGCGCCACCACGTAGTCGAGGTTCTGCGGCGCCAGAATCACGGCCCGATCACCGGGTTCGCCGTACTGGAGCAGCTTCTCGGCGACGGCCAGGGTGCGCTCGTGCAGCTCCGACCAGGTGATGCTCTCGGCGACACCGGCCGGGTCGACGTCGTAGTCGACGAAGGTGTAGGCGACCCCATCCGGATTGTCGGCTTTGCGCTCGGCGACCAGCGCGGGAATCGAGAACTCAGCACTTGCCATCAGTTACATCCTTCCCAAACGACGGTTCGAGGAACTCCCGTCGGCATCAGATTCTGCTCTCCGATTCCACGCTGTCGAACAGCGAGTCCAGCACGCTGCCCGACGAGTCGTCGGTATCGCCGGATTCGGCTTCGGAAGTCTCCTCGGGCAGCAGCTTTTCGGCCAGGAACGCCGCCAGGGACCCGATGGTCGGGTGGTTCCACAGCATGGTCGCCGACAGCTGCAGGCCCACGAGTTGCTCGGCCTGCTGGCGGATCGACATCGCCATCACCGAGTTCAGCCCCAGCTCGGCGAACGGCAGATCGACCTCGACCTGGTCCTCGGGGATTCGCAGCTCCGACGCGAGGATGGTGCGCAGGCCGTGCTGCAGCTCGGAGTGCACCTCGGCCGGCGACATCGTGGACCAGTCGCGGGCCGGCGCCGCCGCACCGCCGTCCGTGCCGTCGACGTCTCCGGTGTCGTCGGAGTCCATCGGCACCAGGACCGCCTGCGCGACCGGATAGCGATGGGTGTACTCCCAGGCCGCGAACGCTTCGGTCGGGGTGATCGGCCGCGACCCGAGGCGGGCCAACTCGGCGACGACGATCTGTGCGTCGGCGCCGAAGCCGAGCCCCTGCCAGGCCACGAACGCCAGGCTGACGGTGTGTCCGCCCTGCCGGTGCCGGGCCCGGGCCAGCGCGTCGAGGTACGCGTTGGCCGCGGCGTAGGCACCCTGCCCGGAGATCCCGAACGCGGTGCCGGCGGTGCCGGTCAGGTAGCAGAAGTCCAGCTCCGCGACCGGGAAGACCTCGTGCACCGCGGCGGCGCCGGCGATCTTAGGCCACATCGTCGCCTGCAGTCGATCCTCGTCGACGTCGGTGAGCAGCTGGCTGTCGCTGATGCCCGCGGCATGCACCACCCCGCGGATCGGTGCGGCGCCGTCGGCGTCCCGCTTGGCGACCAGCTGCCGCAACGCATCGGTCGAGCCGGTGTCGAGGCGGACCGCCTCGACGGTGACCCCGCGCGCCTCCAGGCCGCGGACTGCGGCGATCTTGGCGCGCACTCCGGCGTCGAGGCCGTCGCTGTCCCATTCCCGGCGTGGCGGCAGCGGCGTGCGTCCCGCCAGCAGCAGCCGGCGCGCGCCACGGTCGGCCAACCATTCGGCCGTCAGCAGGCCCAGCGCACCCAAGCCGCCGGTGATCAGGTACGTCCCGTCGGGGCGGCAGCGCAGCGGCTCGCGGACCGGCTCGGCGTCCAGCGCGACCAGTTCCCGGCGCAGTAGCTGCCCGTCGCGCCAGGCCAGGGTCGTGGCGGCCGGCGTGGACAGCAGCGCGGCCACCGCACCGAGCGCGTCGTCGACGTGCCCGTCGGCGGGCAGGTCCACCAGACCACCCCACACCTCGGGTTGTTCGGCGCCGATCACGCCGGCCAGACCCCACAGGGGACTCTGGCGCAGCGCGGCAGGCGAGTCGGCCTCCAGGACCCCGCGAGTGACCAGCCACAGTGTTGCCGGATGGGCGCCGCCCTGCGCGACGAGGCGGCTCACCAGCGCGGCGACCTCGGCGGACTGCTGCACCGCGACGTCGAGGTCGGGCGCGTCCGCGGTAGTCGAATCGGCGACGTAGACCACACAGTCGGCGTCGGCCGGCTCGGCAGCGGTGTGGCCGGCGGAGCTGATCGCGGCGCGCAGCGCATCGGCGGTGTCACCCGCCCCGATGATCGCCACGCCGAGGTGCCGCTGCGGTGCGTCGGCGGTGTCGGGTTGCCACGGTTGCCAGGCGATGCCGTGCGCGACCTGCCGGGGGTTGGCGTCACGGGCGCCGTGACCGGCGTCGGCATCGACGTCGGCGAAACGCAGCCCGCGGATCTCGATGCTCGGCGCGCCGTCGGCGCCGGCGGCGACCACGTCGACCACCAGCTGATCACCGGAGTCGTCGCGACGGCGTGCCTGCACCGTCCCGGTCGCGCCGACGGCGGCGTCGCTCATCCGGATGCTGTCGACGTCGGACGGCACCAGCAACCGGATGTCGGAGGTGTCGACCAGCCGGGCGGCGTTGACCGCCGCGTCCAGCAGCGCCGCCAGAACCTCGTCGGTGAGGGTGACCTCGGCGCGCAACGCGCCGCGCCCGGACCGGCACGAATCGATGGTCCATCGGAACGGATTGCCGTCGATGCCCCACTTCTGCTGGAGCTCGGTGATCT
This sequence comes from Mycolicibacterium duvalii, assembly GCF_010726645.1. Taxonomy (NCBI): domain Bacteria; kingdom Bacillati; phylum Actinomycetota; class Actinomycetes; order Mycobacteriales; family Mycobacteriaceae; genus Mycobacterium; species Mycolicibacterium duvalii. The sequence goes on from NZ_AP022563.1 coordinate 1,420,461, forward strand.
CCGCGGCCTCGAGCGCCTGCAGATCGCCGTCGCTGGTGACCGTGACGTCGACGCACGAGCTGGTGGCACGGGCGCTGACATGCTTGACCCACCGGTGCGCCGGAGCATCGGCGCTCGGCGCCGAGGAGACCGTGATGGTCTCGCCCTCGGCGACCACCTGGATCACCTGCGGCTGATTCAGCACGATCGGTTGGAAGAAGCGCAGATCGGCGACCCCGGTCGCGCCGAGCTCGGCCGCGGCGGCCGACAGCGTGTTCAGCAGGACGGCCATCGGTACCACCTCGACGCCCTGGATGCGGTGGTAGCCGGGGTACGGCGTGGCCTCCGGCACGAGACGGGCCTGCCACAGGTGAGCCGGTGGCGTCGTCGCGACCGCGGTGTGTTCGCCGAGCAGCGTGCCGTGCCGCGGCGCCGAACCGCCGCCGGTGCCCACCCAGGACTCGGTGCTGATCCAGTGCCGGCTGTGGTGCCACGGGGTCAGCGGCAGCGGCACGTGGGGCTCGGTCCCGTGCGGGACCTGGGGCGGGTGGCTGGTGTGGGTGGCGTTGAGGTTGGTGTGGAAGGTCAGGGTGTCGTCCTCGCCGCGCTGCAGCGTGGCGACGGTGTGGTGGTGGGTGCCGCTCAACGTGTCGCTGATCGCGTAGGTGAGCAGCGGGTGCGGACTGACCTCGATGAACGTTCCCAGCTCGGCGCGCGCCGCGGTGACGGCCTGGCTGAACCGCACCGGGTTGCGCAGGTTGGCCACCCAGTAGTCGGCGTCGAACGTCGGCGCGGGACCCGTGTGGTCCACCGTCGTGGTGACCAGCGGGACGGTCGGGGTGCTGGGCGACAGGTCGGTCAGCGCCTCCCGCAGCTCCGGCAGGATCGGGTCGATCGTCGGATGGTGGGACGCCACGTCGACCTCGATGCGGCGGGCCAGCAGGTCGCGCGCCGACACCGCCGCGATCACCGCGTCAACCTGGTCGGGCGGGCCCGCGATCACCGTCTGACGCGGCGAGGCGTACACCGCCAGCGTCACATCGGGGTAGTCGGCGAGCAGCTCGCCGGCGCCGTCGGCGTCGAGTTCGATCAGTGCCATGGCGCCTTGACCGGACAGTCGGGACATCAGTCGGGATCTGGTCGCGATGACCTTGAGGCCGTCGGCCAGGCTCAGTGCGCCCGACACCACCGCCGCGGCGACTTCGCCCATGGAGTGGCCGATCACCGCGTCGGGTTGGACGCCGTAGGAACACCACAGCTCGGTGAGTGCCAACTGGATTCCGACGAGCACCGGCTGGATGCGCTCGATTCCGACAACCGTTTCGCCGTCGGCGATGATCTGGCGGAGGGAGAAGCCGACCTGTTCGGTGAAGGTGGGTTCGATGCGGTCGATGGCCTCGGCGAAGGCGGGTTCGTCGGCCAGCAGTTGGCGGGCCATGCCGGCCCATTGGGAGCCTTGTCCGGAGTAGACGAACACCGTCCCGGTGCGGCAGCTGCCGGGGTGGGCAGGCACGACGCCGGGCGCGGTGGCCGGCGGCCAGGGCGCGGCCGGCGATGGCCTGGTCGCGGTCGCGGGCGGCCACGGTGGCGAATTTCGGGTGGTGGGTGCGGTGGTGGTTGAGGGTGTGGGCGACCTCGGCGACGCTGACCTCGGGTCGTGCTCGCTCATCCAGTCGGCGAGCATGGCCGCGGTGGCCGCGATGCGCGCCGGGGTCTTGCCGGAGATGACCAGGGTGGAGATGACCGGCTCAGCCGGCGCGGCGCTGGGCGCCATCGCGGGGGCCTGTTCGAGCACGATGTGGGCGTTGGTGCCGCCAGACCCGAACGAGGACACCCCGGCCCGCCGGGGCCGGCCCTGGGGGCCCAGTCGGTGGGGTGTCGACGACCTTGAGACGCAGCTTGTCGAACGGAATATGCGGGTTGGGAGTCTCATAACCCAGATTGGCCGGGATCTGCTGGTGGCTGAGCGCCAGCACCGCCTTGGCGAACCCGGCGATACCCGCGGCGGCCTCGAGATGGCCCAGATTGGACTTGACCGAACCGATCAACAACGGCGCCTCCGCGCCGCGACCCCGCCCCAGCACGGTGCCCAGCGCACGCGCCTCGATCGGATCACCCAACAGCGTGCCGGTGCCATGGGCCTCGACATAGTCGACCTCGCGCGGCTCCACACCGGCCGCGGCATACGCCGAGCGCAGCACCGCCATCTGCGCCGCCGGATTCGGCGCCATCAACCCGTTGGACCGACCGTCCTGATTGACCGCCGACCCGCGGATCACCGCCAGCACCCGATCCCCGTCACGCACCGCATCCGACAACCGCTTGAGCACCGCCACCCCGGCACCCTCACCCCGCACGAACCCATCAGCACGCGCATCGAAAGCATGACAACGACCCGACTTCGAGAGGGCCTGGGCCCGGTCGAGGCTGCGGGTCACCGCCGGGGCCAACACCAGATTCACCCCACCGGCCAACGCCAGGTTCGCATCCCCCGACCGCAGACTCTGACACGCCAGATGAATCGCCACCAACGACGACGAACACGCCGTGTCCACCGTCACCGACGGACCCCGCAAATCAAAGTAATACGACACCCGATTGGCAATGATGCTCAACGCCCCGCCGGTGCCCGACCATGAATCGACCTGGCTCAAGTGCGCCGTGGACAGGAACGCGTATTCGCTGACGCATGCGCCGGCGAACACGCCGGTCTGGGTGTGCCGGAGCGACTCGGCCGGGATGCCCGCGTGCTCCAGGGCCTCCTGGGTCACCTCCAGCAACAGCCGCTGCTGCGGATCCATCTTGTCGGCCTCGCTGGGCGAGATCTCGAAGTACTCCGCGTCGAATGCGTCGACGTCACTCAGAAACGAGCCCCAGCGGGTGGTACCCGCCAGGGCTGCGGCGTCTTCAGGTGAGCCGTTCTCGAATACCTTCCACCGTTCGGGAGGTACTTCGCGAACTCCGGATCGCCCCTCTGTGAGGAATTGCCAGTACTCGTCGGGGCCGTGCACATCGCCGGGGAACCGGCAGCCCAGCCCGATCACGGCGATCGCCTCGTCGGACGGGTTGACCTGCGCGGCCTCGGCGACCGGCTCGACCTCACCGCCGGTGAGGAACTTCGCCAGCGAGTTGATCGTCGGGTACTGCCAGAACTCCACCGGCGAGATGGTGCGGCCGAGCAGCTCGGACAGCTCGCCCGTCAGCACCACCGCGTCGCTGGACCCGACGGCGAGATCGTTCAACGGCGCGTCGAAGTCGATCTCGTCGGGACTGCACCCGATGTTGGTTACGAGGTAGTCGACCAGCCAGTGCCGGATCGCGGCTTCATCGAATTCTGCCGTCATGTGGTGACGTCCAGCCGGCTGAACTCGTCCTGGCGATAGCGGTCCACGCAGGCCGAGCGACGAATCTTGCCGCTGGTCGTGATCGGGATGGAACCGGGCGCCACCAGGACCAGGTCGGCGACCCGGACGCTGTGAGACTTCTTGATCGCCGAGGCGACCTCACGCTTGACGGCGCGCAGCTTGTCGAGCGCCTCGGTTTCGGAGTCGCCCCGCTTCTTGAGCTCGGCGATCGCCACCAGCTGCTCGCTGGTGTCGTCGAGCACCGAGATTGCGGCGACGCGGCCCCCGGTGATCTCTTGGATCGTGGCCTCGATGTCATCGGGGTAGTGGTTGCGGCCGTCGACGATCAACAGGTCCTTGATGCGGCCGATGATGAACATCTCGCCCTCGCTCATCACGCCCAGATCGCCGGTGCGCAGCCACTGACCCGTCGGCGTCCCCGGCGTGGGATTGACGATCTCGCCACCGAAGGTGCGCTCGGTCTGCTGCGGATTGCGCCAATACCCCATCGCGACCTGATCGCCGTGCACCCAGATCTCCCCGATCTTGCCGTCGGGGTGCTCGGTGCGGGTCTCCGGGTCGACGATGCGCAGCGTCGATGACCGCGGCGCGCCGTAGCTGACCAACTCCGAGCCGCCCTCGCTGCCGCACCGCTCGGCGTGCCCGGCGGAGAGCTTCTCGTAGTCGAAGCGCACGGTGGCCGGCGTGTGCCCGGTGGGCGCCGAGATGACGTACAGCGTCGCCTCGGCCAGGCCGTAGGACGGGCGCACGGTGGTGTCGGGCATTCCGAACTTCGCGAAGCGCTCGTTGAAGCGGCGGATGGTCGCCGAGTGGATGCGCTCGCTGCCGCTGATGATGCCCAGCACGCCGCTGAGGTCCATGCCGTCGAGGTCCTCGTCCTTGGTGCGGCGCACGGACAGTTCGAACGCGAAGTTCGGCGCCGCCGACCAGGAATGCGAGCAGGTCGCCAGATGCTGGATCCAGCGGGCGGGCTTCTGCAGGAACGCGACCGGGCTCATCAGCACCGCGGGCCGGCCCCAGGAGCCGTCCGGGCCGTCCGGCGGGCACAGCAGCGTCGCGAAGACGCCCTGAATCAGCCCCATGTCGTGGTAGAAGGGCAGCCACGACACCATGGTGGTGTCCTGCGGCGGTACCCCACCGCGATGCGACATGTAGTCGGTGAAGATCTGCTCGAGATTGGCGATCACGTTGCGGTGCGTGACGATGACGCCGGCCGGGGCCCTGGTGGAACCCGAGGTGTACTGCAGGTAGGCGGTCTTGGGCAGCGGCCCGACGTTGACCTCGACGGTGTTCGGCGAATCGAAGTCCAGCGCGTCGACCTCGATGACCGCGGGGGTGGCGGCCCCCGACTGCGCGCCGACGTAGGTCATGATCTCGCCGACGGCCGCCGAGGTGGTCAGCACGGCCACGGGCTGGCAGTCGCGCAGCGCGCCGTTCACGCGCTCGTCGAGCTGGCCCATGGCGGGCACCGGCAGCGGCACGGCGATGAAGCCTGCCTGCATCGCGCCGTAGAAGGCGATGATGTACTCGAGGCCCTGCGGCGCGAGAATCGCCGCGCGGTCCCCCTTGGTCCCGTGCCGCAGCAGTTCCTGGGCAACGACCTGCACACGCTGATAGACCTGGGCCCAGGTCAGCGTCTCGGCGAAGCCGTTGGGGTCGACGTCGTAGTCGATGAAGGTGTAGGCCACATCGTCGGGCTGCAACCGGGCACGGTCGGCGAGAAGGCCAGGAATGGTCGACTCAAGCAACGGCATGGCGACGTCCTTTCATCAATATCTCTGTGCGCCCCGGCCCCATTGCCGTGGTTGGCAAAACCGATTCGCAGCTGTAGCCGCGCAGCCCCCGCTCGACCCGAAGGCTAACACCGACCCACCGATCGTGTCGTGAAATCCAACGAAGGATTAGACCACGACTTGCTTGCCAGACGAAAGCGCACGATCGGCCCCCTTTTTCGCCCGCGGACCGGGTGGTCGCCGGCTTTTTTCCTTGCTCACAACGGCTACCCGATTTTGCCAGCTGCGGAAACACCCCACTACATACAGCGGTTTTCAGTTGCTCGTCAATGCGGCTGCCGGGTACGCGGTTACGCCTCCGCAGCAGCCGAATGCAGTGCTCGCATCGTCTTGACGTGTGCGTAAACGATTTGCGGTAATCGCACATCCGGGCATGAAAATTTCTGACTCGCCGGTAACAAGCGAGCTACGACAACGCCTGATACATGGCGCGCGCCGATGCTCACGGCGATTCGCAGAATGTGCTCGGCTTCGCCGTGGGGTCACATTCGGCAACGGACTGGTGTGGCGAACACCACACCGATCTCTAACTCGCGGCGCGGCACCGCGACCAGAGTTTGTCCTCCAGATCCGGCACCAGTTCCCCGAGATGCTCGAGCAGGTAGAAGTGGTGCCCGCGAAACTCGCGCGCGGTGAACTCCCCCGTGGTCCGCTCGGCCCACGACATGACCTTCTCCCGGGTCGCGATCTCGTCGTCGTCGCCGTAGAACGCATGGATCGGGCACGACAACTTCACCTCGGGGGCGACGTTGTAGTTCGCGATGGCCTTGAGGCCTTTGAGGGTCGGCAGGATCGCGGCGGCGAATTCGGAGTTCTGCATGAACTCCGGACTTGCGCCGGTCAACGTGCTCACCGCCGCCAACAGGCCCTCGTCGGTGTCGGGCACGTCCTCGAAGCCGACCAGCCCCGGGGCCGCGCACGCCGAGACGAACAGCGCCGCGATCGGCCGGCCCGCGTCTTCGAACCGGCGCGCCACCTCGAAAGCCAGCAGGGCCCCCATGCTGTGCCCGAAGAAGCTGATCGGACCGCCGTGGTCGGCGTCCGGCGACACCATCTTCACCACCTCGTCGGCCAGCGCCGGCAGGTCGGTGAAGGAGGCGAAGTCCTGCTTGCCCCGTTGACCCGGGTACTGCACCGCCGTGCGCTTGATGTCGGTCGCGAACGCCTTCGCGAACGGCACGTAGTACTGCGGCGAGCCGCCGGCGTGCGGAAAGATGAACAACTTCGGGGTGATGCCCGCAGCGTCCTCTGCCATGGGGAGTAACCCTACCGGTCAGGCGAAGGCCTCCACCGGCGGGCACGAGCACACCAGGTTGCGGTCCCCGTAGGCGCCGTCGATGCGCCGGACGGGAGGCCACACCTTGGGCCGGAACGCTGCCCCGAGGGGGTAGGCGGCCTGTTCGCGGGTGTATGGATGCGTCCACTCGCCGACCAGCAGACACTCCGCGGTGTGCGGCGCGCCGCGCAGCGGGTTGTCATCAACGGACCACTCTCCCGAGCCGACCTTGTCGATCTCGGCACGGATCGCGATCATCGCGTCGCAGAACGCGTCGACCTCGGCCAGCGACTCGCTCTCGGTCGGCTCCACCATCAGCGTGCCCGCGACCGGGAAACTCATCGTCGGCGCGTGGAACCCGTAGTCGGCCAGTCGCTTGGCCACGTCGTCGACCGTCACGCCGGTCGCCTTCGTGATGCCGCGCAGATCGAGGATGCACTCGTGGGCGACCATGCCGTTCTCCCCGGTGTAGAGCACCGGGTAGTACTCGTCGAGCCGGCGGGCGATGTAGTTGGCCGACGCGATCGCGACCAGCGCCGCCGACCGCAACCCCTGTGCGCCCATCATCCGGATGTAGGCCCACGTGATCGGCAGGATCGACGCCGAACCGTACGGCGCGGCCGAAACCGTCAGGGCGTCGCCCAGCTCCTCGGCCAGCGGATGACCCGGCAGGAACGGCGCCAGATGCGACCGGACCGCCACGGGGCCGACGCCGGGGCCGCCGCCGCCGTGCGGGATGCAGAACGTCTTGTGCAGGTTCAGGTGGCTGACGTCGCCGCCGAACCGCCCCGGGCGGGCCAGGCCGACCAGCGCGTTGAGGTTGGCGCCGTCGACGTAGACCTGTCCGCCGGCGTCGTGCACCGCGGCGCAGATGTCGGCGACGTCGTGCTCGTAGACGCCGTGCGTGGACGGGTAGGTGATCATCAGCGCCGAGAGCCGGTCGGCGTGCTCGGTCACCTTCGCGCGCAGGTCGTCGAGGTCGACGTCGCCGTTGGGGCGGCAGCCCACCACGACGACCTTCATGCCCGCGAGCGCAGCCGACGCGGCGTTGGTGCCGTGTGCGCTGGACGGGATCAGGCACACGTCGCGGCCCGATTCACCGCGCGCGGCGTGGTAGGCCTGGATCGCCAACAGGCCGGCGTACTCGCCCTGGGAACCGGCGTTGGGTTGCAGCGAGACGTTGTCGTAACCGGTGATACCGCTCAGCCAGGTCTCGAGGTCGGAGATCAGCCGCCGCAGGCCCGGGGTGTCCGAGGACGGCGCGAACGGATGCTGACGGCCGAACTCCGGCCACGTGACGGCTTCCATCTCGGCTGCGGCGTTGAGCTTCATCGTGCACGAACCGAGCGGGATCATGCTGCGGTCCAACGCGATGTCCTTGTCGGCCAGCGACCGCAGATAGCGCATCATCTCGGTCTCCGTGCGATACCGGGTGAAGGCCGGGTGAGTCAGGAACGCCGAGCGGCGCGGCGCCGGCGCCGGCCCCGCGTACTCACCGGCGGTGGCCTCGGCGGAGAACGCCGCGAGCACGTCGGCGATGTGGCCGGAGGTGGTCGCTTCGTCGCAGGCCACCGACACGTGGTCGTCGTCGACGCACCAGACGTTGATGCCGCGTTCCTTCGCGGCGGCCTGCACGTCGCGGGCGCGCCCGGCGACGCGAGCCAAGACAGTGTCGAAGAAGGTGTCGTGCACGACCTCGACGCCGGCGGCGGACAGCCCGGCGGCCAGCGCGCGCGCGTGGCCGTGCACGCGCCGCGCGATCGCGGTCAGCCCCTCGGCGCCGTGGTAGCTGGCATACATCGCCGCCATCACCGCGAGGAGCACCTGTGCGGTGCAGATGTTGCTGGTGGCCTTGTCCCGGCGGATGTGCTGTTCACGGGTCTGCAGCGCCAGCCGATAGGCCGCGGCGCCGTCGACGTCCTTGGACACCCCGACCAGTCGGCCCGGCAGCTGACGGGCGTGCGCGGAGTGCACGGCCAGGTATCCGGCGTGCGGTCCGCCGAACCCCATCGGCACACCGAACCGCTGGGTGGTGCCGAACGCGACGTCGGCGCCGATGTCCCCGGGCGGCGTGATCAGCGTCAGCGCGAGCAGGTCGGCGCCGACAGCCACCAGGGCGCCACGGTCGTGAGCCGAGGCGATCAACTCGCTCCAGTCGGTGACGCGGCCGCTGGCGCCGGGCAGTTGGGCGATGACGCCGAAGAAGTCGCCCTCGGGCAACCCCCGGCGCAGATCGGCGGTCACGATCTCGATGCCCAGCGGCTCGGCCCGGGTCTGCAGCACTGCGGCGGTCTGGGCGAACACGTCGGTGTCGACGGCCAGGCGGCGAGCCGGTCCCCGCACCGCGCGTTGCATCAACGTCATCGCCTCGGCGGCAGCGGTGGCCTCATCGAGCATCGATGCGTTGGCGACCTCGAGACCGGTCAGGTCGGTGACCATGGTCTGGAAGTTCAGCAGCGCCTCGAGGCGCCCCTGGCTGATCTCGGGCTGGTAGGGGGTGTAGGCCGTGTACCACGCCGGGTTCTCCATGATGTTGCGCAGCAGCACCGGCGGGGTGAGGGTGTCGTAGTAGCCCTGCCCGATCATCGACACCGCCACGGTATTCGAGTCGGCCAGCGCGCGGAGTTCGGCCAGCGCATCGGCCTCGGTGGCCGGCGGGGGCAGCGCGTCGAGCCCGGGCGCGACTCCGTCCCCGGAGAGCTGATCGAGGATCCCCGCCGGCAGCGCCTTGGCGGCCAGGTCGTCGAGGGACTCGACTCCGATGGTGTGCAGCAGTGTCGCGACCGCGTCGGGGTCGGGTCCGATGTGCCGGTCGACGAAGCCGAACTCGCGGGGGGTGGGCTGCTGATCTGTCACGTGGGGTCTCTCCCGGGGGCGTCCGCAGCGCACGGGGCGCATGCGGGGCTGCTCCTCCCCCTCTGTCGTCGCCCGCGACCGGGTGCCTGAGAGATTCGGAACCGACAGCGCTGCCGGAGCCTTTCCCCATGGGCGGGTGTGAACACACCTCTTTCCAGAGGCATCGGGGCCAGGCGCGGTCCTGGGTGCCTGAGAGGTTGACGGAGAGGTGTTGCTCCTTCGGCGTCCGCGGCTGGCGGCCACGAAACTCTCCCGCGCTCGGGCGATGCGCCCGCGAGTTTACCGCTACTAGCCGATCTTGCGGTCGCGGTGCTTGCGTCGCGACGCCAGCTCGTCCTCCGGCGCTGAAATCGACTCGCCGCCGTCGGCCCGCTCGCCGGGGAAGTCCGCGATGGCGCCGGTCAGCTCCCGCATCGCCCCGGACACTGCGATACCGAACACGCCCTGGCCGCCCTGGAGCAGGTCGACTACTTCCTCGGCGGAAGTGCACTCGTAGACGGTGGTGCCGTCGGAGAACAGCGTGATGTTGGCCAGGTCCTGCACCCCGCGCTGGCGCAGATGGTCGACCGCGACGCGGATGTTGTGCAGCGAGATACCGGTGTCGAGGAGCCGCTTGACGATCTTGAGGACCAGGATGTCCTTGAACGAGTAGAGCCGTTGGCTGCCTGAACCGGCGGCGCCGCGGATGGACGGCACGACCAGCGAGGTACGGGCCCAGTAATCGAGCTGGCGGTAGGTGATGCCGGCGATCTGGCAGGCGCTGGGACCGCGGTAGCCGACCAGCTCGTCGGGCACCGAGTCGTCCGGGAACAGTCCGGCCTGGACGGGCTGCGCCGAGACGCGGGGAAGCGAATCCGCCTGCGGGGAGCCGGTGGACAGATCCAGTTGCTCCTGGCGTGGCGTGTCTCCCACTTGTCGAATCCTCTCGCCGATCGAACCGCGTCCGCTGACCTGCGTGGGCGCACGTACCCGAGCCCGAACCTTGGTCCGAGCATACGCTTGAGGGCCTTCTTGTGACTGCCCGTCGGGCTCAAGTATGGCGCTCGGAATCGGGCCCGACGGAAATGCGCCCCGCGTGTCGACCAGGGCGAGACGCATCCGTGACCAAGATCGCTGTCTTGTCAGGTGGCCTTGAAGTCGTCCGGCGACACGCTGTCGAGGAACTCCTTGAATTTCTCGACCTCGTCCTCGCGCACCGCGCCGCTGGGTTCGTCGTCGCTCTCGTCGGGGATCATCAGCCCGGCCTCGGCCAGCACCGCTTCCTCGACATAGATCGGCACCCCGACGCGCAGGGCGATGGCCACCGAGTCCGACGGGCGTGCCGACACCTTGATGTCGCGGTCGAAGATCAGGTCGGCGTAGAACGTGCCTTCCTGCAGGTCGACGATGCGCACCTCTTTCAATGAATGGCCAAGCGCGGCAATCACATCGCGGATGAGGTCGTGGGTCAGTGGACGGGCCGGTTCCACGCCCTGCTGTTCCAGGGCGATCGCGGCGGCCTCGGACTGCCCGATCCAGATCGGGAGATATCGGTCGCCGTTCGACTCCCGCAGCAGCAAGACGGGCTGGTTCTGCGGCTGCTCAACTCGAATGCCGATCACGCGAACCTCACCCATGTGTGCCTGCCTCCCGCACTGGTGTTGCTCCAATTCATCCCGGCCGTCGCCGGCCCGGACCCGACGGATAACCCGTCACGGCGAGTCTAGTCCTCAGCGGTCCAGAACGTCGCGGACCGCGGACTTGATCAGTGACGTGTGCAAGGTGATCGCCAGCGCGGCGACCTCGCGCGCGAGGTCGTCGGCGCGATCGCGCGCACCCGCTTTCCCGGCCTTGACCACCGGGCCGGCGATCTGCGCGATCAGGTCGGACTGCCGGTCGGCCGCGGACCGGAAGGCCCGCAGATGCCGTGGTTCGACACCGTAATCGGCCAGCGCGCGGGCGCATTGGGCGATCACCACCGAGTGTTCGTCGAAGAAGGTTGCGCTGGCGCTCTTGAAGCATGGGCTGATGACGCCCGCCTTGACCAGAGACGACAACAGTTCCTCGTCGACCCCGGAGCGTGCCAGCACGTCCTCCCTGCTGAGCCGGACCTGGCTGGGCTGTGGCGGTGCGGTGACACCACCCACGCTGCCGGCGCTGTCGTCGACCGGCACCAGACGCGGTGTCGCATACGGGGATCCGGTCTGCGGGAGTTCACCGTCGGGCTGCGCGTCCAGGTGCGCCTTGATCACCTTCAACGGCAGGTACTGGTCGCGCTGGGCGGTCAGGATGAACCGCAGCCGTGCGCAGTCGTACGCCGTGAACCGCCGATACCCCGACGCCGTGCGCTCCGGCGTTACCAGGCCCTCCGCTTCGAGGAACCGGATCTTGGAATGGGTGACGTCGGGGAACTCGCCGCGCAGTAGATCGAGGACAACCCCGATCGACATCCCGTTCAGTGCAGAGGTCTCGGGCTGTGTCATCGGCTCGTGGCGGTCACTCGGCGGTCGGCGGTGATGGGCCGTCTGTCAGTTGCCGGCGGCGGCGTCGTCGCCCTTCGGCCCGGTCAGGAACACCAGCCGGAACTTTCCGATCTGGACCTCGTCGCCGTTGGCCAGCACCGCCGAGTCGACCGGCTCGCGGTTGACGTAGGTGCCGTTGAGGCTGCCGACATCGACAACCTGGAACTCACCGGATTCCAGCCGGAACTCCGCGTGCCGGCGGCTGACGGTGACGTCGTCGAGGAAGATGTCACTGTCGGGATGACGACCTGCCGAGGTGGTGGGCTGGTCGAGCAGGAAACGGGACCCGGCATTGGGGCCGCGCTTGACGACCAGCAGAGCCGAGCCGACGGGCAGCCCCTCGACGCCGGATACCGCGGTTTCCCCGCCCGGGGCCGCAGGCGCGTCCAGCTCGTTGAGGAAGTCGGCGCGAAAGACCGACGTCGTTTCCACGGTGACTTCGTCAGAGTCCGCCCCCGAATTGAAGTCTTTTTCCGTCACCCGCTGCTCCTCACTGGCTGCTGTGGCGGTGTCCGGTCGGACCTCCAGCCGTCTGCCGCTGTGTCGACCGTACCGCGCGGTGGACCGCGTTGTATCCACCACGACCGGATCTCACTCGTTGTATCCGGTCTGCACGAACCCTAACAACACATCACTCGGTCACGTGGGCACGGTAGCCCTCCGCGTCGAGCAATTCGGCGAGGCCGCTCTCCAGCGCGCCGTCCACGACCTGGAGCTCGACCAGCCAGCCCTCGCCGTACGGGTCGGAATTGACCAGCTGCGGGTTGGTCTCCAGATCGCTGTTGACGGCAATGACTTTCGCGCTGACAGGCGCATACAGGTCGGAGACGGACTTGGTCGACTCCACCTCACCGAACGACTCCCCCGCGGTGATCTGACTGTCGACGTCGGGCAGCTGGACGAAGACCACGTCGCCGAGCGCGGACTGCGCGTAATCGGTGATGCCGACCCGCACGGTGTCGTCGCCGGTCCGCAGCACCCACTCGTGTTCGGTCGTGAAAGACAGGTCGGCGGGGATCTCGGTCACGGGGCTCCTTGAAACTGGGTCGATCGCTGGTCCGTCATTTGACGGGCTGAGCGTATTGGCGGGCTTTCGGTTGCCGCAAGGCGGTGACGTCGACCCGTTCGGATTGTTGCACCGTCATGGTGCCGCCCACACGTTCGATGCTGTCCACCGCGCCGCCGGGAATGTTCATGGCCGCCGCCAGGGTCGGCGGATCACCAATGGCCAGAACCGAATACGGCGGACCCACGCTGGTGGTGTCGACGATCAGCGCGCCGGGCTCCCCGACCACCCAGGTCTCCACGCCGACGCGGACGGCGACCTGCTGTCCGTTGCGCTGACCGCGGATCTCCATCGCCTCGGTCCCGGCGGCGCGCAGCTCGTTGATCACGTCGAGGATGGTCTCCGCGGCGACCCCGCCGGTGGGGTCGGTGATGGTCAGGATCACTCCGGGGCCGGTCGCCGGCACCGTGCCGATGAGGATCGACAGCGCCGCGAGCCGGGCGCGGGCGTTCTCGATCGCGGCCTGGTCGTTGTCGCCCGAGGCCTGCAGCTGCGCCAGCGTCTGCTGCAGCTCGGCGACCTCGGTGCTCAACGCCGCCTCCCGCTGTTGCAGCGAGTCGAGCAGGATCACCAGGTCGGCCGGGCGGGCGGTCTCCAGCGAGTCACCCGAGTCGGTCTGGCGCACCTGGGTGGCGATGGCCACCCCGAGCAGCAGACACAGCAGGACGCCCAGCATTGCGAACACCAGCTGCGAGCGGCCCCGCCCGGTCACCTCCGCGTTCAGCCCGCCGCTCCCGGGGCGGGCGTGCTCGGGCGGCAACTCGTGGCGGCCGTGCTGGTGGGGGGCCGAGTGCTGCGGTTTGTGCTCGGTCATGCGCCGAAAAGCCTCCGCCGCAGCGCCGCGGCGTTGCCGAAGATGCGGATGCCGAGCACGACGATGATCGCGGTCGAGAGCTGGGTGCCGACGCCGAGCTGATCGCCGAGGTACACGATCAAAGCCGCCACCAGCACGTTGAACACGAACGACACGACGAAGACCTTGGCGTCGAAGATCCGCTCCAGATACGCGCGCAGGCCGCCGAACACCGCGTCGAGCGCGGCGACCACCGCGATCGGCAGGTACGGCGCGACGACCTCGGGCACGTCCGGACGGAAGATCACGCCGAGCACGATGCCGACGACCAGAGCGACGATGCCGATCATCTATGGTCCCGTCTCTGTGGCGAAGTTGACGTCTCGCACGGAGCCGGCGGGAAGCGACAGGCCCTCCCCCGCCGAGACCCGTACTCCGACACCGTACGACGTCTCCAGCAGCCGCAGTCGCTGCAGCCCGGTGCTGCGACCGAAGTTGTCCTGCAACGCGTGCGGCGGCCCGATGGCGAGGATCTCGTAGGGACTGGCGATCGGTTGATTGTCCACCAGGATGCCGCCGCCTGCCTGGCGGATCGTCACGTTGGGGCCGACGCGCACCCCGCCGACCGAGATGGCCTCGGCGCCGCTGACCCACAGCGAGTTGACGACGAGCTGCAGGTCGCGGTCGAGGATCACCTGCCTGCTGCCCGGTACCCGCTGCTTGGAGACGTCGGTGAGGTCCGGGGTGGCGCCGGGGTCGGTGACCGTCACCGTCAGCCCCGGCCCGATCACCGGGGTGGCCGCGGCCGCGAGGTTGGCCCGGTCGAGGTCGGCCAGCAGCATCCGTCCGGTGGCGTCGCCTTCGAGCCGGCGTCGTTGTTCGACTTCGACCACGGCGGCCAGTTCGTCGCGGCGCGCGGCTGTCTGCGCGGTCTCGCTCTCCGCGGCGCGCACGGTGCCCGCCAGCACCCGCTGGGACTCCCGCATGCCCGGGGCGGTCGCCTGTGCCTGCGACCAGGCCAGCGCGAAGACCGCGGCGACGGTCACCGCGGCGAGCAGCTGCCAGCCCCACTGCGCGGCACGGCTCGAGAGTTTCGGGGATTTCGGTTCTCGCGCCGCGGCGGCGTAACCGGGGTCGAGGTGTTCCGACAGCAGGGACCTCAGCAGCGACGGCACCGGGATCCGGGTCGGCGCATCCGCCCGGTGCGCGTTGCCGCCCGATGTGGTGTCGTAGCCCCCCAGCATGCTCATCCTCGGGCCGGCTCCGTGGTGTGCGCCGGTGGACTCTTCGGCGGAAGGATGCGCACCACCATCCCGACCTGGATCAGATACAGCGCGCCGGACCACAGGTACATCGCCAGGCCCCAGACGACGAACCCCCACCCCCAGGCCAGCACCACCCGACTCCACAG
Organism: Mycolicibacterium duvalii; assembly: GCF_010726645.1. Taxonomy (NCBI): domain Bacteria; kingdom Bacillati; phylum Actinomycetota; class Actinomycetes; order Mycobacteriales; family Mycobacteriaceae; genus Mycobacterium; species Mycolicibacterium duvalii. Next base: position 1,435,501 of record NZ_AP022563.1, read on the forward strand.
TGCGTCGTACTGGCCGAGCAGGACCAGCGGCAGCCCGGACATCAGCGCGAACGTCGCCGCCTTGCCGATGTAGGTGACCGGCAGCGCGGTCAGACCGCGCCGGCGCAACAGCGGCAGCGTGGCGGCCAGCACCAGGTCGCGGCCCAGCAGGACGCCCACCAGCCACCACGGCAGCAGTCCGGCCAGAGCCATCGCGACGGGCACGGTGACCATGTAGATGCGGTCCACGGCCGGGTCCAGCAGCTCGCCCAGGCGGGAGGACTGGTTGTCGAACAGCCGCGCGATCTTGCCGTCGGCCCAGTCGGACACGCCGCTGAACATCAGGATCGCGACCGCCCACGCGTTGGCGGCCGGCCCCCCGGCCACCAGCAGCAGGTAAAGGAATACCGGAACCAGCACCAGCCGGATCACCGACAGCACGTTGGGCACCGTCAGCACCCGGTCCCCGGGCGGTGGGTTTCCGATCGCCGATGTCTCGGCCATGCCGTTGAACCTAGCGGAACACGCCGGGCAGGCTCAGCGCCGACAGGGTGTCGTCGTTGAGCGGGTTGTCGTGCACCATGTACGTCCACGTCGACGTCGGGCGTGCCAGCTTGGAGAGGTCCACGCCGGGTTCGTCCTCGATCGACGGCGCGGTCTCGAAGGTCTGCTGGGCGGCTTCGATGGCGTCGGCGGCCAGCGATGCGAACGCATCGACGGCCATCCGGTGGAACTCGTCGAGCGGGTTCTGTCTGCCGAGCGCACGCAGGTGGATGCTCTCCCGGATGTCGGAGAGGTAGGCCAGGTGCTCGGCCCATCCGCGGTCCAGATGGAACAGCATGATCATCCGGCAGATCTTCTCGAGCTTCTCCTCGCCGTCCGGCGCGAGTTGTTCGACCAACTCGGCGTAGCGGTCCGGCGACAACTCTGCCAGTTCGTCGCGTGCGGTCGTCGTGCGCAACAGCGTCTCGCGGCGCTCGACGAGGATGGCGCGCTGCTGGGCGATCAGCTGGTTGTAGCGCCACGTGTTGGCGTGCACGTCGAGCAGCCGGCCCTCGGCCACCCGCTGTGCGTGCTCGAGCAGGCTGGCCGCCTTGGGGTGGGTGACCCGGCCGGTGTCGTCGCAGTCCAGCGGCAGCTTGCCGGACTCCAGGTGAGCGACCACGACATCGTCTTCCCAGCTCGAGAAGAACACCGACGAACCGGGATCGCCCTGGCGGCCGGCACGGCCGCGCAACTGGTTGTCGAGCCGCTCGGTGTGGTGGCGTCCGGTGCCGATGACGTGCAGCCCGCCCAGCTCGGCGACCTGTTCCTTCTCGGCGTCGTGCTCGTCGGCGTGCGAGCCGCCGAGCCGGATGTCGGTGCCGCGGCCCGCCATCTGGGTGGACACAGTGACCGCGCCGAGCTTGCCGGCCTCGGCGATCACCGCGGCCTCTTCGGCGTCGTTCTTCGCGTTGAGCACCACGGCCGGCACCCCGGCCTTGACCAGCCGGCGGTGCAGCTCCTCGGACTCGGCGACGTCGCGGGTCCCGACGAGCACCGGCTGCCCGGTCTCGTGCACCTCTTTGATGTGTTCGATGACGGCGTCGTTGCGCGCCGCGGCGGTGACGTAGACCCGGTCGACCTCGTCTTCGCGGATGTTGGGCTTGTTCGGCGGGATCGGCGACACCCCGAGCTTGTAGAACTGGCGCAGCTGCTCGCCGGCGGCCAGCGCGGTGCCGGTCATGCCGCACACCGTCGGATAGCGGTTGATCAGCGCCTGCACGGTGATGGTGTCGAGCACCTCGCCGGTCTCGGTGGTCTCGATGCCCTCCTTGGCCTCGACTGCGGCCTGCAGCCCGTCGGGCCAGCGCTGCAGCGTCGCGATCCGCCCGCGCGACGCGTTGATCAGGTGCACCGCGTCGTCGCGCACGATGTAATGCACGTCGCGCTGGAGCAGCACGTGCGCGTGCAGCGCGACGTTGATCTCGGTCAGCGTGGTGGAGACGTGTTCCTCGGAATACAGGTCGATACCGCCGAGCTTGGCTTCGACCTTCTGCGCGCCGGCCTCGGTGAGGTGCACGTTGCGGCTGTCGCTGTCGGTCGCGAAGTCCTTGCCCTCGGTCAGCTCGCCGACCATCCGGATGATCTCCACCCGCGGGGTCTCCCGGTGGCTGGTCCCGGCCAGCACGAGCGGCACCAGCGCCTCGTCGACCAGAACCGAGTCGGCCTCGTCGATCAGCGCGACGTCGGGGTTCGGGGAGACGAGGTCGGCGACGTCGACGACGAGCTGATCGCGCAGCACGTCGAAGCCGACCTCGTTGACCGAGGCGTAGGTGACGTCGCACTGGTAGGCCGCGCGGCGCTCGGCTGCGGTGGAGTCGGCGGTGATCCAGCCGACGGTCAGTCCCATCGCTTCGATCAGCGGTCCGACCCACTCGGCGTCGCGGCGCGCCAGGTAGTCGTTGATGGTGATGACGTGGACGCTGCGGCCGCCGAGCGCGTAGCCGGCGGCGGCGATCGCCCCGGACAGCGTCTTACCCTCGCCGGTGGCCATCTCGATGACGTCGCCGGCCAGCATCCGCAGCGCGCCCAGCAACTGCACGTCGAACGGCCGCAGCCCGGTCGCGCGTTCGGAGGCCTCGCGCGCGATCGCCAGGAACTGCGGAATGTCGGACGCGTCGGCTAGGTCCTTGAGCTCCAGCAGGCGGGCGGCCTTGCGGAGTTGCTCGTCGTCGAGTTCGGCGGCTTTGGCGTCGAACTCCGCGGACCTGCGCACCAGGTCCATGGAGCGGCCCTGGTCCTTGTCGACCCGCGCGCCGAGCAGCTTCCAGAACGGGTTGGCCGAGCGTCCGGTCTTGAGCTTGGCCCCCGGCGCGGATCCAGCTTTCTTTGACGTCTTCGAGGAGGTGCGTGCCACACGATCACGGTACGCGGCCCGGCGGCTGCCCGGCCGGGCACACAACGGTCCGCGGGTCGCCCGCACAGGGTCTCGTCACTGCGGTAGCTTCGCCGCAGGCTGGTTCCGCTCCCAGGGGAGGTCGCACACGCGTGGACACCCAGACGTTCCAGCCGTCCCTGGACTGGAGCCGGGAGGTATTCGCTTCCGCGGTGTGGGTGGCCACCGCGTGGATTCTCACCGCGATCTGCCTGCTGCTGGTGCTGGCGCTGATCGCTCGTTTCACCGAGTGGGGGCGGCAATTCTGGCGTGTGAGCGGTGAGTATTTCACCGGTCGGCGCAGCCTGGTCGTCTGGCTGATGGTCGGGCTGCTGTTGCTGTCGGTGATCGTCTCGGTGCGCATCAACGTGCTGTTGACCTACTACGTCAACGACCTGTTCACCTCACTGCAGGTGGCGTTCGCCGGCGGTCCGGGCGGTGCCGGGCGCGACAGCGGCATCGCCGGCTTCTGGGCGACCATGCTGGTGTTCGCGGTGCTCGCCGGACTTTTCCTGGTGCGGTTGCTGCTCGACCTCTATCTCACCCAGCGGTTCATCATGCGGTGGCGGATCTGGCTGAGCCGCCGCTTCATCGACGGTTGGCTCGGAGACCTGGCCTACTACCGCGCCCAGTTCGCCGGGCGGCCGATCGACAACCCGGATCAGCGGATCCAGCAGGACGTCGACATCTTCACCACCGGTGTCGGGGGCTACCAGAACAACCCGAACTACACCTCGAGCGACACCTTGCTGTTCGGCGCGGTGCACGCCGTGCTCTCGGTGCTGTCCTTCGGGCCGATTCTGTGGCGGCTCTCCGAACCGCTGACCCTCGGCGGCGTCACGGTGCCCCACGCGTTGTTCTGGGTGGTGCTGATCTATGTGTTCGTCGCGACGGTGGTGGCGTTCGTGATCGGCCGACCGCTGATCCGGCTGAGCTACCTCAACGAGCGGCGCAACGCGGCGTTCCGTTTCGGCTTGGTGCGGGTCCGCGAGACCGGTGCGGCCATCGGGCTCTACCGTGGCGAACCCGCCGAACGGTCGTTGCTGCGCGGACGGCTCGACGCGGTGATGACCAACTACCGCCACTGGCTCAACCGGATGATGTTGTTCTTCGGCTGGAACGTGACGGTGAGCCAGGCCATCAACCCGCTGCCGTGGCTGGTGCAGGCGCAAGGCCTGTTCGCGCAGCGCATCTCGTTCGGCGACGTGTGGCAGTCGTCGAACGCGTTCGGCGCCATCCACGAGTCGCTGTCGTTCTTCCGCAACGCCTACGACCAGTTCGCCAGCTACCGGGCAGCCATCATCCGGCTCGACGGCCTGGCCGAACAGAACGACCGGGCAGGTGATTTCAGCAGCGTGCACATCGCCACGTCGGGCGATGGCGCACTCGAGGTCGCCGGTGTCGCGGTGCGCCGCCCCGACGGCACCCCGCTGGTGCACGACCTCGACCTCACGGTCGGGCCCGGCGAGGCGCTGGTGATCACCGGGGAATCCGGCATAGGCAAGTCGGTGCTGCTGCAGAGCATCGCCGGCCTGTGGCCCTTCGCGTCGGGCCGGGTCCGGCTGCCGCGGGGCCGCGACGAGGTGATGTTCGTTCCGCAGTTGCCGTATCTGCCTGTCGGTGATCTGCGCACGGTGGTGACGTATCCGCAGCCGCCGGGAGCGGTGGACGACAAGCGCGTTCAGAAGGCCCTGCTCGACGTCGCCCTGGCGCATCTGGCGATCCGGCTCAACGAGGACAAGGACTGGGCCAACGCGCTGTCGGTGGGTGAGCAGCAGCGCATCGCGTTCGCCCGCATCCTGCTGAGCAGGCCGGCGGCGATCTTCCTCGACGAATCGACATCGGCGCTCGACGAGGGCCTCGAGCTGATGCTGTACCAGCTGCTGCGCGCCGAACTGCCCGACGCGATCATCGTCAGTGTCAGCCACCGCAGCAGCGTGCATCCGTTCCACGGAAGTCGCCTCGACCTCGTCGGCGACGGCGCCTGGCGGCTGGAACGACTCGCGCCGTCGGGATAACGCCTCCACCACGCTGCCGCGGTGACGGCGCGGTACTTTGCACCGCATGGAAACGTTCACCCCGACACTGGATTGGGGCAACGAGCTGTGGACCTCGCTGTGGTGGATCGCCCAGGGCTGGGCCTACGCCGCGGTGGCCACCATGGTCGTGCTGGTGCTCATCGTGCGGTTCACCGTCTGGGGCGGGCAGTTCTGGCGTGTCACGCGCGGCTACTTCACCGGGCCCGAGAGCGTCATCGTCTGGCTGTGGCTGGCCGGGATCCTGCTGTTGGTGATCGCCAGCGTGCGCTTGTCGGTGCTGTTCAGCTTCCAGGGCAACGACATGATGACCAGCTTCCAGGTGATCGCCGCCGGCGTCGGTGCCGGCGACGACACGGTCCGCGCGTCGGGCCGCGACGGATTCTGGTTGTCCATGGGCGTTTTCGCGGTGCTGGCGGTCATCAACGTCGCCACCATCATGCTCGACCTGCTGGTGACCCAGCGGTTCATGCTGCGGTGGCGGGCCTGGCTGACCGACCGGCTGACCGGAGACTGGCTCGACGGCAAGGCCTACTACCGGTCGCGGTTCATCGACGACACCATCGACAACCCGGATCAGCGCATCCAGATGGACATCGACATCTTCACCGCCGGCGTCGGCCCGCTGCCCAACCGGCCGAACAACACCTCCGGCACCACGCTGCTGTTCGGCGCGATCTCGTCGATCGCGGCGATGATCTCGTTCACCGCGATCCTGTGGAACCTCTCCGGTCCGGTGACGTTGCCGTTCGTCGGCGTCGAGCTGCCCAAGGCGATGTTCTGGATCGGCATCGTCTACATCCTGTTCGCCACGGTGGTCGCGTTCTGGATCGGGCGGCCGATCATCACGCTGGCGTTCCGCAACGAGAAGTTCAACGCCGCGTTCCGGTACGCGCTGGTGCGGCTGCGCGACGCCGCCGAGGCGGTGGCGTTCTACCGCGGGGAGCTGGCCGAGCGCACCGGGCTGCGCCGGCTGTTCCGGCCGGTGGTGGACAACTACAAGCGCTACGTCAATCGGATGGCGGGCTTCCTCGGCTGGAACCTGTCGATCACCCAGGCCCAGGAACTCATCCCCTACATCGTGCAGTTCTCCCGGTTCTACAACGGCGAGATCACGCTGGGGCAGCTGTCCCAGACCGCGAGCGCCTTCCGCGAGATCCTGTCGGGGCTCTCGTTCTTCCGGAACGCCTATGACGATTTCGCCGGTTACCGGGCGGCCATCATCCGTCTCTACGGTCTGGTGGTCGCCAATGAGGAAGGCCGGGCGCTGCCCACGCTGAACGCCGAAGACTCCCGCGACGGGCGGGTCGAACTCGACGACGTCGAGGTTCGCACCCCCGACGGCCGACAGCTGGTGCGACCGCTGGACGTGACGCTCGAACCCGGCGACGCGCTGTTGGTGACCGGCCCGTCGGGCAGCGGCAAGACGACGCTGCTGCGCAGTCTCGGCCAGCTGTGGCCCTACGCGTCGGGCACGATTCGCGCTCCGGGGGAAGACAATTCCACCCTGTTCCTGTCGCAGCTGCCCTACGTACCGCTCGGTGATCTGCGCACCGTGGTGTCCTATCCCCGCAACCCGGGTGATCTACCCGACGAGGTGCTGCGCGACGCGCTGAACAAGGTGGCACTGCCGCACCTGGGCGATCGGCTCGACGAGGTGCAGGACTGGGCCAAGGTGCTCTCCCCCGGCGAGCAGCAACGCGTCGCGTTCGCGCGGATTCTGCTGACCAAGCCGAAGGCGGTGTTCCTCGACGAGTCGACCTCGGCGCTCGACGAGGGGCTGGAGCTGGTGCTCTACCGGCTGGTGCGCACCGAGTTGCCCGACACCATCCTGGTCAGCGTCAGCCACCGCAGCACCGTCGAACAGCACCACACCCGCGAGCTCAAGCTCGTCGGCGACGGCGACTGGCAGCTGGGCGTCACCGCCGGGGCACGCTAAGCGCCGGCGGTGTGCTCTCCCGCCCGCCTCGCAGCGTGTTCTCCCGCCCGCCTCGCTGCGTGTTCTCCCGCCCGCCGCGCTGCGTGTTCTCCCGCCCGCCGCCCGAAGAACGAGCCTTCCCCGAGCTGCGTCCCACTCGCGTAACCCTTGCCGTCCTGGGCGATGTTGGACGCGCATGCGCCGGCGGCGTACAGGCCGGGGATCGCCGAGCCGTCCTGGTGCAACACCTCGCCGTCCACCGAAACCTTCAGACCGCCCATGGTGAATCCGGAGTACATCGCGCGGCCGAGGGACAAATCGAATGCAGCCCAGGGGCCGTTGTCTTGTGCGGCAAGGTATTCGCGCTGTTTGTGGAAGTCCGGGTCGACGCCGGCCGCGGCGTTGGCGTTGTACCGCTCGAGGGTGGCCGCGAGGTTGCCGGCCGGGATGCCCAGCGCCGATTCCATCTCGGCGACCGTCTCCCACCCGTCGATGAACTTGATCAGCGGCATCTCGGGCATCTGCATGTGCGCCTCGTCGACGATCAGATACGCGATCTGGTCGGGCTGTTCAAGCACGAATGCCGACGTGCGTGAGTGATACGAGTCCTCGGCCACGAAGCGCTGACCCTCGGCGTTGACGATGACGCCGGTGAGCAGGATCTCCGGCGGATAGGCCGCCGCGGTGATGAACTGCTCCTGCATGTGCAGCGCCACGCCCCCGGCCGAGACACCGAGCCGGATGCCCAGACCGTCGTCGTTCGGGTTGCCCAGGATGTAGGGCGCCACGGTGCCGTGATGTTTGGTCTTGCGTTCCTGTCCGAGCGCGGGGGTGTACTCGGCCACCATCTCGTCGTTCATCGCGAAGCCGCCCGCGGCGATGACCACCGCGCCGGCCTTGAGGTAGCCGGTCTCGGCGAAGTGCTTCCAGGCCACCCCGCATACCGCGCCGTCGTCATCGACGACCAGCGCGGTGGCACCCGTTTCGTAACGGATTTGCACACCGAGTTCGTCGGCACGCTTGAGCAGCAGATCGATGACCATGGCCGCGCCGCCGAGTTCCCCGGGCACCGGCACGGAGTGGCCGCGCGGCGCCGGCGCGGCCTGCTCGCAGAACGGCCACACCTTCTCGTTGCCGGTGTAGGACAGGCCCTCGGTGCCCGGCGGGACGACCACCTTGCCGGGGTAGAACGTCCGCTCGAACTCGAAACCGAGCGCCTCGAGCCAGTTGAAGTGTTCGACGCTGCCCTCGCAGTAGGCCCGGATCTTGTCGTGCTCGGGGTCGCGTGACTGCGACACCAGGTACTTGTACATCTCCTCGGCCGAGTCGTCGTGGCCGGTGGCCTGCTGCACCGCGGTGCCGCCGCCCAGATAGAAGTGCCCGCCGGCCATCGACGTGGTGCCGCCGGCTGCGGCGGCCTTCTCCAACACCAGGACCTTCGCCCCGGCGGCGGCCGCACTGACCGCCGCGCATCCGCCGGCGATGCCGAATCCCAGCACCACGACATCGGCCTCGTCGGACCACTCGTCTACCTCGCCCGCATGGACGATGGCGGGGACGTTTTTCATGCTCACTGCTGCTCCTGTTTCACATGGTCGAAGAATGCGCGGATCTGGGGCGGGATGTAGGCGAGTTCGAGATAGGGCACCCCGGCACCGGGCGCCGCGACGTACGCGAACCGCATGCCGCCGGCCATGGTGCCGTCGGCCACCACCGAGGCGCCCGCCGCGCAGGCGGCGGTGACCGCCGCCGACAAATCTTCGGCGTCGGCGGCCTCGACGCAGACGTGGTGCAGACCGGGGCCGCTGCGATCGAGAAACTCGGTGTAGATGCTGTCCCCCGATACCGGCGCGATGACTTCGAGCTGGGTGTCGCCGGCGTAACTCAACGAGATGTCGGCGACGAAGTCCGCGGGTGCGCCCCGGTAGGTGCACGTGTCGGGGCCGAAGTGCACGGCGGGCATCCGCACCCAGCTCTTGGCGCCGAGCAGTGCCGTCAACATCGCCTCGGTGGCGTCGAGGTCGTTCGTCACCCACGCAATCTGGACAGGTGTCTGGTCTGGCATCGGTTCGAGAATATCGTCAGCAGCCCACGCTGGCTAGAACGTGTTCTAATTTTGCGCCAGCATGTCGAGGAGCAGTTCCACCTGGACGTCGAAGACCTCCGCCGGCCCGGTGAAGGTGTCGGGGCCGTAGTGGCCGAAAACCTCGAGGTTGACCGCACCGATCAGCGCTGCCCAGAGCAACAGCGACTTGACCAGGGCCGCGTCGCCGACAGACACCCCGAACTCCGTGCGCAGCGCGGCCAGGTCCGCCGTCAACGTGGGACTCAGGTCGACCGGCGGCCCGCCCGTGACCTCCCCCGTGGCCGCGCCGGCGGATACCGCCGCGAGCAGCGCGCCGATCACCCGGGTGCCCGGGCCGACCGTGCGATCTCGCGGCGCGCGGTAACCGGGCACCGGGCTGCCGTACAGCAGGGCCCACTCCGCCCGGTGGTCGACCGCCCATCCCCGCAGGGCGCGCGACATCGCGCGCAGCTGGGTCCGCCAGTGATCGCCGGCATCGCCGGCGGCCCGGTCGACCGTCTCGGCGAGTTCGGTGTAGGCGTCGACCAGCAAGAGGGTCAGCAGGTCGTCGCGGCTGGCGACGTAGCGGTACACCGCCGAAGACACCAACCCGAGGTCGCGGGCGATCGCGCGCAGGGACAATCCTGCCGCGCCGACATCGGCAAGCTGCCGGCGGCCCAGTTCGACAATGCGACGTTCGGTCCGGTCCCTGGCGTCCTGACGTCGACCCACCGGCTCAGTGTCGCATGAATAGAGATCGGTGCTCTTGTTTTGTGTTACCAAGCATGGCATCGTCAATCAGTGAGCACCGCTCTCTTTTTGGAAAGGATTTGTCATGTCCGTTCGTTACGACGTCCCCAGCGATGGCGCCCGTGCGTTCAACAGCGTCATCCGCTGGTTGGCCGAGCGCGGCATCAGCATTCAGGGCAGCACCGCGGTGCAGGTCCGCGGTCGGAGATCGGGGCGGCCGCACAGCGTCGTGGTCAACCTGCTGACGAGCGACGGGCGCCGGTTCCTGGTCTCCCCGCGGGGCAACACCCAGTGGGCACGCAACGTCCGGGCGGCCGGCGAGATCGAGGTGGGCGCCCGTCGGCACGTGCGCCGTTACCGTGCGGTCGAACTACCCGACCATGCCAAGCCGGATCTGCTCTCGGCCTACCTGCGCCGGTGGTACTGGCAGGTCAAGCATCACGTGGGAGGCCTGACGCCGGACTCCACCGAGGAGCAGCTGCGAACGATCGCGCCGTCGATTCCGGTGTTCGAGCTCGTCGACTAGGGCTGCGCAGGTGCGGCGGGCAGGGTGGCCGAGGCCGCCGAGATGGTGTCCTGCTGCGCCTGCTGCTGGGCGACCTGCCAGGAGACCGCCGCTGGGAACGTGCCCCAGGTGCTGTTGAAGATGCCGATCAGGACGGTGCGGCCGTCGGGGGTCGGGGTGTAGACCGGTCCGCCGGAATCGCCCTTGCGGCTCACCACCCCGTTGGCCATGGTGAACCAGCCGTTGTTGACCGACTCGACGGTGCCGCAGCTTTCCCCGGTCACGACGCCGAAGTGGCAGACCGGCATTCCCTTCACGGGCAGCACCGCGGGGTCGGTCACCAGCACCTTGCCGCCGGGCAGCACGTTGTTGACCATCACCTCCGGGGCCAGGTGGATGACCTGCCAGTCGGTGATCTGGTGGTTGGTGTCGACGGTGGTGCCGTTGGGGGTGTTGTCGCGGTAGGGGCCCTGCGCGCCGATGAAGCTGCCCTGCTTGTCGGTCACGGTGCCCGAGGCGCGGCAGTGGCCGGCGGTGTAGGCGGTGCGGGTCTGCGGGTCCACCCAGCCGAGGGTGCACAGCACCGAGTCCTGGTGAATTTCCATGCCGGGGTGCACCACCACGCCGGGCTGGGCGGTCGCCGAGACCGGCGGCAGCGCCAGGGCGGCCACCGGGGCCAGGGCGATCAGCAGTGCCTGCAGCCAGCGCCGCAGCGGCGTATTCGACGAACGAACAGACACAGCCTTCTCCGCTCTCCCCGAGTGATGAGGTGTTGGCTACTCCGCGCGAACGCGATATCGGTAGATACCCGCGCTCTCGACTGGTGTAACTGGCTCATCGCGGTTCGGTAAAGGTGCGTTACAGGCGGTGCCGCTGTTACGAATCGAAGCCCAGCCCCGCGGAATCGAGCGCGCGCAGCAGCAGGTTGCGCCGTCCGGCGTGGTGATCCGCACGATCCAGCGACCAGCGGGTGGCCTGGATCCCCGCCGAGGCCAGCGGCTCCGGCGGGAACGGCAGCGGTTTGCGGCGCACCATCTCCAGGCGCGTACGTTCGGTCTGGTCACCGTCGAGTAGGTCCAGGCACACGTCGGCGGCGAAGCGCGCAGCGCCCACTCCGAGGCCGGTGAAGCCGTTGACGTAAGCGACCCGACCTTCGCGGGCCAGGCCCCAATGCGCGCAGAACCGGGTGTTGGTGTCGATCGCGCCGGCCCAGCGGTGGGAGAAGCGGACGTCGTCGAGCTGCGGGAAGGTGAGGAAGAAGTGCGCCGCCAGCCGGCGGTAGGTTTGGGGCCGGTCTTCGTAGGCCGCGTCCACGCGGCGACCGTAGTGGTAGACGGCGTCGTAGCCGCCCCAGACGATGCGGTTGTCGGCCGACAGCCGGTAGTAGTGGAACTGGTTGGCCGAGTCGCCGATGCCCTGTCGGCGCCGCCACCCGATCCGGTCGAGTTGCGAGTCGGTCAGCGGCTCGGTCGCCAGCACGTAGTCGTAGACGGGAACGGTGTGGAATCGGTTGCGCCGCAACAGGCTTGGGTACACATTGGTGCCCAGCACCACCTGCCGGCAGGTGATCACCGGGCCGTCGGTGTGTATCCGCAACGCCGCGCCGCCGGAGACGATGCGGCCGGCGGTGGTGTGCTCGAAGATCTCGACTCCGGCTTCCCGGCAGCCGCGGGCCAGCTCGAGGGCGAGCTTCGCCGGGTGTACGAGCGCACACGTATCGGGGCTGTACAGTCCGGCCAGATAGGTCGGTGAGTGCACGTCCTCGCGTACCTCGCGCAGGTCGAGCAACTCGCCCTGACCGTCGGCGGCGGCCTCGCGCAGCCATTCGACCTGATGAGGTTCGGTCGCCACCGACAGCATCCCGGTGCGTTGCCACTCCGGGTCGAGTCCCAGCTCCGCGAGCTCGGCGCCCATCGCGTCGAGGTTCTCCCGGCCCATCGTCTCGAGGAGGTCGATTTCGTCGGGCCAGCGCGCCTTGCCGTTCTCGTAGCCGTGGGTGAGGCTGGCGTCGACGAACCCGCCGTTGCGTCCGGAGGCGGCCCACCCGATCCGCTCGGCCTCGACCAGCACGATGCGCCGGTCGGGGTGCCGGCGGGCGGCGTGCAGCGCGCTCCACAATCCGGTGTATCCGCCGCCGATCACCAGCAGGTCGCAAGTCACCGGTCCCGAGGGCGTCCCGAAGTCGGGCCGCTCGGTCAGGTCGAGCCACATCGACCCCAGCGCGCTGTCGGCCAGGGCGCGGTCGATCAGCGCCGGGTCGACGGGGACGTCGAAAGCGGTCTGCACACGGCGCAGATTACGACGCGGCATCGGAGGCCGTCAGCGGTCTCGCCGGCGCGGGCGCGGCGGCCGGGTGCCAACCCGGTGGCCCGAAGATGAAGCCGAGCTTGGCGCGCAGGCCGCGGGCGGCGCGCACGTCACGGCCGATGGCGACGTATTCGTGGGTCTGCAGCTTCCAGATGTTGAAGGTGCCGACGGGCTTGGTCAACCCGTAGTGCGGCCGGAACGTCTCGGGCTGGAAGGTGCCGAACAGCCGGTCCCAGATGATCAGGATCCCGCCGTAGTTCTTGTCCAGGTACTCCGGATCCATGCCGTGGTGCACCCGATGGTGCGACGGCGTGTTGAACACGAACTCGATGGGCCGCCACAGGGTGCCGATGCGTTCGGTGTGAATCCAGAACTGGTAGATCAGGCTGATCGAGAAGCTGAAGAACACCATCCACGGCGGCACGCCCAGAAACGGCAGCGGGAGCCACATCAGGATCTCGCCGCTGTTGTTCCATTTCTGTCGCAACGCGGTGGCGAAGTTGAAGTACTCGCTGGAGTGATGTGCCTGATGGGTGGCCCACACCAGCCGCACCCGGTGGGCCATCCGGTGATAGAGGTAGAACAGCAGATCCACGCCGACCAGGGCGATCACCCACGTGTACCACTGGGTCGCCGACAGCTGCCACGGCGCCACATAGGTGTAGATCGCCGCATACCCCAACAGCGCGAGGAGCTTCCAGGCGCTCATCGTCACGATCGACACCAGCCCCATCGACACGCTGGCCCACGAATCCCGGGTCAGGTAGGCGCCCGCACCGGGACGGTCACCGTCGTCGAGGTGTTCGAGTCGGCGTGCGGCGGTCCACTCGAGGGCCAGCAGCAGCAGAAAGAACGGGATGGCGAACAGCACCGGCTCGCGCATCGGCGGGGGCAGGAGTTCGAGGAGGTCCATTCGGGCGCCTCTTCTCTACCGGAAGCTCAGGATGTCGTCGCCCCAGGCGCGGCGCACCCGAGCATCGAGGTCGTCGACGACCCGGTCCTGCTTGTCGATCACCAGGGTCGGTCGTCGCGTGGCGTCGTAGGGATGCCACTGCGGCTCGCCGGGGGGCGCTGACGGTTCGCCGGTACGCGCGAAGTTCGTCCAGCGGGCCCGGAGCCGGCGCGACACCTCCTTGCCCGCCTTGAGTCCGCCGAGGGCGAAGGTCGGGTCCTTGCGACCCGCCACCAGATTGCCCCAGACATAGGGCAACTCGGTGGCGTGCGCGGCATGCAGGCGCACCGCCCGCAGCAGTGGCGTGGCGAAGTCGAACCGGTACAGATAGACCGGGGCCGACGCGCGGTGACCGTCGGCGAACCAGATCGACGGCATCCGGAACCCGATGTCGCTGGACACCCGCAGGCCGCTGGTCTTGCCCCGCCCCCGGTAGTGGCCCTTCAGCTCGTCCTCGCTGGGCAGCCGCACTTCGGGCTGTTCGGCGGCGATCTCGGCGAACATCGCCTTGACCGACTCGGGCGTGATCGGCATCAGCGGCCGCTTCATGTACCGGAACAGTGCCGCTTCGTGCTTGTTGGTGCCGATGATCAGCGGCACCGGGTGGGTGCTGCCTGCCCGCGCGGCCCGCACCGGGTAGTCGGGGACGACGTCGCCGTCGACGATCGGCGCGAACGCCAGGGTGCCCGGGGTGCGCGTCGGAATCTCGTCGAACACCGTCCGCGATGCCGCGACGACGGCGTCGATCGGCAACCGGGGCAGCTCGCCGAGGTCGCGGGGACCGATGCCGAGGACATCGAGGAAGCGTTCGGCGACCCGGCGGGCGCGGTCGGACTCGTAGGACGACGTGACCGGCGGGCTCTGCGCGATCGCTGCGTGGAACAGTCCCGCTGCGGCCGGGCTGGCCAGCAGCGTGGTCACGATCGCGCCGCCGGCGGATTCCCCGAACACGGTGACCCGCCCCGGATCACCACCGAACGCCGCGATGTTGTCGCGGACCCACTGCAGTGCGGCCAGTACGTCGCGCACTCCGATGTTGGTGCTGAACCGTTCGCTGTCGGCGCCCACGGTGGCCAGTTCGAGGAAGCCCAGCGCGCCGAGGCGGTAATTGACCGTCACGACCACCACGTCGCCGTCGACGGCCAGCCGGCGGCCGTGGTAGAGCGGTTGGCTGGCCGCCCCCAGCACGTAGGCACCGCCGTGCACCCACACCATCACCGGCTTGTCGGCGCCGGCCGCGGTCCCCGGCGGCGCCCAGACGTTGAGGGTGAGGAAGTCCTCGCCCTGTGGCGCGCCGAGATCGATCGGCAACTGGGCGTCGGTGGGCTGCGGGCACACCGGGCTGACCCGGCTGGCGTCGACGGGTTCGGTCCATCGCGCCGGGGGCTGCGGCGCCCGCCAGCGCAGGTCGCCGACGGGCGCGGCGGCATACCGGATGCCCTTCCAGACCTGCACGGTCCCATCGTCGACGCCGCGCACCGGGCCGTGGGTCGTGTCGACCACCGGCCGCGCGGCCTCGTTGCGGGTTGTCGCCTCCGCGGTCATTCCGAGCTCCTTGGATCGGTAACTGGTACGTAACTGTACCAGCGGGGTGTGTTGTTCCGTTGTTCATCGGCGCGCGCGCTCGGCGAGCGTCCCGGCCAGCGCGACGAGCGCCAATCCGGCGACCGGGACGGTGAGTAACCCCAGGCGCAGACTCGTTGCGTCGGCGATCACGCCGACCAGCAATGGGGCGCCGAGCAGCCCGGCGCGCATCAGCCAGCTCAGCACCGTGAGCCCGGTGCCGGCGCGCAGCCCGGGCAGTTCGTCGGCTGCGCGCATCGCGGCCGGGACCACGGTGGCCACCCCCAGGCCCGCCACGGCGAACCCTGCGATGGTCACCGGCACCGACTCCAGGAGCAGCGCCAACCCCATCCCGAGCGCGGTGATCAGCCCGCCGACCCGGGTGACGGCGCGTTCCCCGAAGCGGTCGACGAGGCGGTCGCCGGCGAGGCGGCCGAGGAACATGAAGGTCACCAGTGCGACGTAACCCAACGGCGCCACCGCTGCCGGGGCTCCCAGGCTGTCCCGCAAATACAGTGTCGCCCAGGTGTTTCCGGCATCCTCGACGGTGACCCCGGCGATCGCGATGGCGACGAACGCCAGCAGCGCCAGGTACACGGCCCCGGCGCCGCGTCCGCCGGCGGGCTCTGCGAAAGGGTGCCGCGCGTGGTCGGGATCGTCCAGCAGATGCCGATAGGCCACGGTGACCACGGCGCAGAAGACGGCGGCGGCGACGGCGAGGTGCGGGGTGCGTCCGATGTCCAGCGCGATCGCCGCCGTGCCCATCAGTCCGCCGAGGATGGCCCCGACGGCCCAGACCGCATGCAGCGAGTTGATGATCGAGCGGCCGTACTCACGTTGCAGCCGAAGGCCGTTGGTGTTCTGGGCGACGTCGGTGACTGCGTCGCTGGCGCCGGCGAGGAACAGTGCGCCCGCGAACCACAGCGGTGCCGGGGCCGCGGCCGCGACCACCATGAACGCCGCCAGCAGGTAGGTGGTCACCAACGCCACCGGGGCGGAGCCGAAGCGCCGAATCAGTGTGGCCGCGGTCAGGCCGGCCAGCAGCGCGCCGGCGGAAAACGACGCCACCGCAGCCCCATAGAGCACGTTCGACATCGCCAGGTCGGCCTTGATCTCGGGATATCGAGGCAGCAGGTTGGCGAACAGTGCGCCGTTGGTGAGGAACACCGCGGCGATGGCGATACGTGCCCGCCTGGTGCGCGCCTCGCCGGCGCCGGGCCGTTCGGGCGCCATGGAGGTCGACCCTACCGAAGAGCCCGACCGACCGGGTCGCTCGACGTTTGCGATCGCCGCCGACGGGGCAAGATGGCGCCATGGCCGATGTCACGCGCCCGTCGTCGCTGTCCGAACTCGCTGCGCGCTACGGGGTGGCCACCGAATACGAAGACTGGCGCGGCCGCCAGGTGCCGGTCCCCGAATCGACGTTGACCGCGGTCCTCGAAGCGCTCGGGGTACCCGCCGCCACCGAAGAGCAGCGCGCCGCCGCGCTGACCGAGCACGATCGCACCTACTGGGCCCGGTCCCTGCCCCCGGTGGTCATCGGCCGCAGCGGGTCCACGACACCGTTCTGGGTGCACGTCACGCACGGCGATCCGGTCCAGCTGTGGCTGACGCTGGAGGACGGCACCGTCCGCACCGGCCTTCGACAGCTCGAAAACTACACTGCGCCTTACGACCTCGACGGCCGACTGGTCGGGGAGGCGACGTTCGAACTGCCCGGGGACACCCCGCTCGGTTATCACCGGCTCCACCTGCGGGCGGGCGCGTACGAGACCAGCACCGCGGTGATCATGACACCGGCCCGGCTGGAGCTCCCGCCCCGACTGGGTGCGGGCCGCAGCTGGGGGCTGGCCACCCAGCTCTACAGCGCCCGGTCGCGGGATTCGTGGGGCATCGGCGACCTGACCGACCTGACGGATCTGGCGGTGTGGTCGGCCGCCCGCCACGGCGCGGGTTTCGTCCTGGTCAACCCGCTGCATGCGGCGGCTCCGGTGGCGCCGATGGAGCCCTCCCCCTACCTGCCGACGTCCCGCCGCTTCGTCAATCCGATCTATTTGCGGGTCGAGGCCGTCCCCGAGTACGCCGGGGTGCGGCATCGCAACCGCATCCGCAAGGCTCGCGAGCAGGTGCAGGCCCGTGCGCACCGGTCCGACCGGATCGACCGCGACCGTGCCTGGAAGGCCAAGCGGGCGGCGCTGGAAACGGTGTACCTGGTCGAGTTCTCGGCCGGACGCGAGATCGCCTATCAGGCGTTCTGTCGGCGCGAGGGCACCAGCCTCGACGACTTCGCGACCTGGTGCGCGCTGGCCGAGCACTACGGCGCGGACTGGCACCGGTGGCCCGCGGAATTGCAGCACCCCCGCAGCGCCGCGGTCACCGCGTTCGCCGCCGAGCACCCCGCCGAGGTCGATTTCCACCGGTGGCTGCAGTGGCTGCTCGACGAACAGCTGAGCACGGCGCAGGCCCGGGCGGTCTCGGCGGGCATGGCGCTGGGCATCATGGCCGACCTCGCCGTCGGGGTCGACCCGAACGGCGCCGACGCGTGGGCGTTGCAGGACGTGCTGGCCCTCGGTGTCACCGCGGGCGCGCCGCCGGACGAGTTCAACCAGCTCGGCCAGGACTGGTCACAGCCGCCGTGGCGCCCCGACCGCCTCGCCGAACAGGCCTACGAGCCGTTCCGGGCGCTGGTCCGTGCGGTGCTGCGGCACGCCGGCGGGGTCCGGATCGACCACATCATCGGTCTGTTCCGGCTGTGGTGGATCCCGCAGGGCGCGTCACCGACGGAGGGCACCTACGTGCGGTACGACCACGAGGCGATGATCGGCATCGTCGCGTTGGAGGCGCAGCGCGCCGGGGCCGTCGTCGTCGGTGAGGATCTGGGCACGGTGCAGCCGTGGGTGCGCGACTACCTGCACGATCGGGGCCTGTTCGGCACATCGATCCTGTGGTTCGAGAACGATCACGAGGGCGACGGGCGGCCCGTGCCCGCCGAGCGGTGGCGGGAGTTCTGCCTGTCGGCGGTCACCACCCACGACCTGCCGCCGACGGCCGGCTACCTCGCCGGCGAGCATGTCCGGCTGCGCGATCAGCTCGGACTGCTCACCCGTCCGGCCGATGCGGAACTCGCCGCGGACCGACAACAGCAGGACGCGTGGCTGGCCGAATTGCGCCGCGTCGGCCTGCTCGCCGATGGATCCGGTGCCGAGGTTGACGAGGTGGTCCTGGCACTGCACCGCTACCTGGGACGAGCGCCGTCGCGGCTGCTGGCGCTGTCGCTGGCTGACGCCGTCGGCGAGGTCCGCACCCAGAATCAGCCCGGGACCACCGACGAATACCCGAACTGGCGCGTCCCGCTGGCGGATTCGCAGGGACACCAGGTGCTGCTGGAAGACGTGTTCGTCGACGAGGGTGTCGCCAGGCTGTGCGAAGCGCTGCGGGCCGCGGTCGAACCGCGCATCTAAGTGAAGCGGTCGAACCGCGCATCTGAGTGAAGCGGTCGAACCAATCTCTCGCCGAGCGTGAATCCTGGGCGGAAAATCGGCCCTTGGATTCAAGCGGTCGTTGCAACAAATGTGGACGGGTCTGAGAGTAGCCGGTTAAGTTCCTCGGCGGGGGTGCGCCAGTTGTGGCGTTTGCGGGGTCGGGCGTTGAGTTCGGCGGCGACCTCGTCTAGCCAGCCGGGGCCGTAAAAGGACAGGTCGGTGCCTTTGGGAAAGTACTGCCGCAAGAGTCCGTTGGTGTTTTCGTTGGTGCCGCGCTGCCAGGGGCTGTGCGGGTCGCAGAAGTAGATCGGCAGGCCGGTGGCTTCGGTGATCTTGGTGTGCAATGCCATCTCGCTGCCTTGGTCCCAGGTCAGTGAGCGGCGCAGGATTTCGGGGATTTCGGGGATCTTGGCCGACATGGCCTCGGCCAGGGTGGCTGCGGTGCGATCGGCGGGCAGATGCAGCAGCACCACGAACCCGGTGGTGCGTTCGACCATGGTGCCGATCGCTGAGCCCGAGGCGGTACTGCCCAGGATCAGATCGCCTTCCCAATGACCCGGGATCGCGCGGTCGTCAGCTTCAGCAGGTCGCTGGCTGATGTTGACCATGCCCTTGAGCTTTCCGGTGCCAGTAGGGGTGCGGCCCTGTGGTTTTCGTTGAGTGCGGCCGGTGCGTAGCGCGGTCTTGACCAGCCGGGCAAGCTCCCCGCGAGGCTGGACATACATGGACTGATAAATCGTTTCGTGCGACACCCACATCTCCGGGTCGTCGGGGAACTCTTCGCGCAGCCGGCCCGCGATCTGCTCGGGGCTGTGCCGATGCTTCAAGCGTTGCACAACCTGGTCGAGCAGGACGGGGTTGGTGTCGAGTTTGCGTGGCTTGGGACGTTTGGCGTGGGCCTCAACGCTGCCCTGCCCGACGCGCGCCCGGTATCCCGAGGCGGTCTGCCCGCGACGGGTCTCACGACTGATCGTGGACCGATGTCGCCCCAGCAATGCTGCGGCCCGAGCCGGTGAATGCCCCGTCTCCAGCAGTTCTTCTAACCGACAGCGTTCAAGAAACGACATCGGCCCTGCCGGTGATGACGCGGTGTCGAGATCGCTAACCACAGCAAGAGGTGTTCTGGGCACGTAACCAGCCTGTTGGACCCACCGCAGGGCCGTGTGCTCCGACACGCCGGCGAACACCGCGGCCTGCGTCGGCGAGGACCCCGACCGCAACGCGGTCCAAAACGCGTCCCGAGCCTCTTGCGAATACCGTGTGCCGTAATGCTTCTTAGTGGTCTGATAACCGGCGTCTCTGGCCCATTTGCGACCCGTGGCACCAGCCACCCCGGCCACTGTCGCCGCCGCCGTCGGCGACACCCCCGACCTCAACGTTGCGAAGAACACCTCGCGGACAGACTCTGGCACTTGTTTGCAGCCATGCATCCGAAACCCCATCGAGCAACAACCCTCCATAAGCTCAGGTGTTGCAGCGACCACTTGAGATCAAGGCCCGAATCCCGCCGTGAATTCACGCTCGGCGCGCGGCGCTGGCGCTGCGCGCTGACGGTCGGCATGTAACGCTGGAGCCGGCTGCAGCGGTTTCACATCCGACACCGCTGCGATATGTTCGCACCGCATCAGCACCGAGCGAGGAGATCAGTCGTGAGAAAGATCGTCGTGTTCAGCGGCGGACTCGTCGCCGCGGGCACCGTGGCCCTGTTCGGAGCGGGTGTCGCGATCTCCCAGCCGTCCGATTCCCACCCGCACAACGTGCTGGGCGAACAGTACGGCCGGGCGCTGGCGATCCTGAAGAGCCAAGGGGTCAAGGCGTACTTCGGCGGTTCCACCGGCAGCGTGCTGCCGCAGTCGGCGTGCCTGGTCAGCCAACAGAAGATCACCGGCCAGGGCCGCATGCAACTGATGCTGGACTGCACGCAGGAGGCCGCCGATCAGATCAAGGCCATGGGCCCGACCGGCGGTCCGCGCGTCGGCGCCAACGGCGTCACCACGGTGACCCCGACGCCTATGGTGCCGATCCCGGGCGCACCCGGTGCCGGAACGCCGGTGGCGCCCGGTGTGGCCGGAAACGTCGCGCCGATCATCGCCAACACCTCGCCGCGCCCCTGACACGAATATCCATGACCGGCGTTCCCACTAACTGACCCGTTCGTCGTAGACTCGCAATACAGTCACGACGAACAGGAGCCGTTGATGTTGCGACCGCACCGTTGCGACCGTGAGATCGACCCCGGCCCGGTGCAGATCCAGGCCCGGCGGGTGCACTTCGACGTCGCCGATATCCCACTGCACTGGATTCCCGGACATCCTGTGGCTTCCCACGTGGTGAGCATGCTCAACGTCGTATTGCCGGCCGGCGAGCGCTGGTTCGTGCAGACGTTCAACGAGGCCCTGCCGTTCATCGAGGATCCGAAGCTGGCCGACGACGTACGTGGGTTCATCGGCCAGGAGGCCACCCACGCCGACGTGCACGAGCGGATCCTGCACGAGTACATGGAGGTCCACGGGGTGGATGCCGCCCCGTTGCTGGCCCAGATCGAGCACATCTTCAGCGGCGCCCTCGCCCCGTCGGACACCCCGGATCCGCGTCGCCGGATGAACCATCTGCGCGAGCGGCTGTGGCTGATCGCCGCGATCGAGCACTACACCGCGGTCATGGGCGACTTCGCGCTCAATTGCGCCTGGGACGACCACCACGCCGACCCGACGCTGGTCGACCTGTTCCGCTGGCACGGCAGCGAGGAGGTCGAGCACCGCAGCGTCGCCCACGACGTGGCCACCTACTTCGACGACAGCTACCTCAGCCGCATCCGCGCGATGAGCGTCGCGGCGACGATGCTGTTCGTGTTCTTCCAGCGCGGCGCGTGGTACCTGGTCAGGACCGACCCGAACGTCGACGCGAACTGGTGGACGTTCAACCGGATGCGGATGCGCGACTCGAAGCTCGGCCTGCTGCCCCGTTACCGGCAGCTGTTCGGGACCAGCACGCTGGCCTACTTCCGGCCGCGGTATTCCCCGGCCGACGTGGGCTCCACCGCTCAGGCCGTGGCCTATCTGGCGGCCTCCCCCGCGGCCCGCGCCGCGCACCTGTGACGGCGCGTTCGCAGGAGCGCCCCCGGACCCGCAGCATCATGGTCCGGGTGGCCGGGGTCGCGATCGGCGGAATGCTCTCGGCCGCTTCGGCTTTGCGACGGCCCCGTCCGCCCGGCGGCGCACCGCACGGGCTGATCGCGCTGACGGTCACGCGACGGCGCATCGTGGCCCGCGACCAGGATGTGGTCGAACTGACGCTCACGGCCACCGATGGGAGCGCTCTGCCGGAGTGGTATCCCGGCGCCCACATCGACCTGCACCTGCCCAGCGGCCGGATCCGTCAGTATTCGCTGTGCGGGGACCCTCGATCCCGCGACGGCTACCGAATCGCGGTGCGGCGCATCCCCGATGGCGGTGGCGGTTCGGTTGAAGTGCACGATCTGCCGCTCGGGACGCAGGTCCACACGCACGGCCCGCGCAACGCGTTCCCGCTGACGGTCCCGGGCTTCGGCTCGCCGACGCGGCGGTTGCGGTTCATCGCCGGTGGCATCGGCATCACTCCGATCCTGCCGATGCTGCAGCGCGCGCAGCAGTTGGGCATCGACTGGTCGATGATCTATGCCGGGCGTTCGGCGGACAGCCTGCCGTTTCTCGACGAGGTCGGCGCGTTCGGTGACGCGGTTGTCGTGCGCACCGACGACCGGAACGGGACGCCCGGCGCGGCGGAACTGCTCGGCGACTGCGCCGCCGGCACCGCGGTCTACGCGTGCGGACCGGCGCCGATGTTGACCGCCCTGCGAGCCGCATTGGCCGGTCGCGACGACGTCGAGTTGCACTTCGAGCGGTTCGCCGCGGCTCCGGTCGTCGACGGGCACCCGTTCGACGTCACCGTGGCCTCCAGCGGCCAGACGGTCGCCGTCGGCGCCGACGAGACGCTGCTGGCAGCACTGCGCAGAAATGCAGTGGCAGCACCTTATTCGTGCCAGCAGGGGTTCTGCGGGACGTGCCGAACCCAGGTACTGGCCGGGGAGGTCGACCACCGGGACACCCTGCTGTCGGAGCCGGAACGCGCGGCGCGGCAGATGCTGACGTGCGTATCGCGGGCAGCCCGCGGTTCGGCGCTGACCCTGGACTTGTAGAGGCGCTATTCGTCGACGTCGAGCGCGGCGAGCAACCGGTCCAGCAGTGGCCGCTGCCCCTTGAGCAGCTTGACCCTCGCGGCGGCCAGGTCGTACCACTGCGCCCGGTCGATCTCCGGGAACTCGGTGAGTCGTCCCGAGCCGCGGGGCCATTCCAGGGTGAACGTGTTGCTGACGGTGCCGTCGAGATCGAGGTCACCGTGCACGGCGAAAGCGGTGGTCACCTTGCCGCTGGGTTGGCGGAGTTCCCCCAGATCGATTCGCGGGCCCGCCGGTGCCGGCTTGCCGAGCTCCTCTTCGAACTCCCGCTGCGCGACGGTCCACGGATCCTCCCCGATGTCGTACTCCCCCTTGGGAATCGACCATGCGCCATCGTCTTTGCGGGCCCAGAACGGGCCGCCGGGATGGCCGATCAGCACCTCGAGACGGCCCCCGGTGTCGCGGTACAACAACAGACCGGCGCTGAGCCTGGCCACCGTCACCCCCGCCGTTGCGCGTCGGCGTTCAGATCCCGGTCCACGTCTCGTCGAGCTGCTGGGCTACGTCGATGACCTTGGCCTGCTGCGATTCCGGGCTGTCGATCTCGCCGGCGACGTGCATGGCGATGAAGCGCTTGATCTCGGCGTCGACGCCACCGACGATGCGGACCACCTCGGCGCGCAGCGTCTTGGAGGTGACATGGATAGAGATGTCGGAGGCCCGGGGTTTCTCGACGTCGAGGATGAGCAGCAGCGGCTCGGCGGCCCGCGCGGTCGCCTTGAGCGCGATCTCGCCGAACACCATGAACTTCGGCTTGTCGATGCGCAGGTCGACCACCATGTCGATCTCCAGCGGGATCCGGATCGCGAAGGTGATCAGCTCACCGAGGTTGCGACTGACCCGCGGCGCCTGGATCCGCACTTTGGCCGTGACCTTGGCCAGCTTGCCGGGGCCCTGGGCGATCGGGCCCATCTCGAAGGCCTCCCCCGCGATCTCGGCAATCGCGCTGCCGACGCGTTCTTCGTTGACCGCGACCTCGAAGAACCGGCGGCCGAATTCCTCGTAGGACACGTAAGTCGCAGCGTCGGCGGAGTTAACCATGGTGGTGTCAGCTTTGCATGCCGTCCGCGCACAATGTGACAACCCCGCCGATCGGCGGCGTCGTGTTCAGGTCTGATCGGTGAACCAGCACAGCCGGGACAGGGCCGCGCGTTCCTGTCCCACCCGACCGCGCACCTGGCCGAACAGCACTCCGGCGGTTCCGTCGCGCTCGACCCGCGCAGCCACCGAACGACCGGAGGCGATCAGCTTGTCCCAGCGCGCCCCGGACATCTCGGCCGCCAGCTCCGACGTGGTGGCCGGACCGTCGTCACCTCGGGTCAGCGAGGTCGCCGCGGTGACGCGGCGCAAGCCGACCTCATCGCCGCTGCACGCCGCACCGAGAAAGCTCGCGAACAACTTCTTGCCGGCCGAGCCCAAGGTGAAGAACCCCCCGGCGAACCCGAGGCTGCCGATGAGCCCCTGATTGGTCAGCATGGTCCGCCCCAGCGCCGCCCCCGCCGGTAGCGCGGCCACCCCGCCGCGGACGAACTGGCCGACCATCGAGGGCAGTTCCCAGTACGCCGACAGCGCCGCGATCCGCAGCGCGCCGTTCTCCTCCCGCAGGTCGTAGCGGATGAACGTGGGCACTTGCATCGTCAGCGCGGACGACATCGCGATCTCGAGTGTCACGTCGCGCACCACCGTGGTGCCGCTGACGATGTCGTGGTGGGCGCGGAAGTCCACGGTCCGCGGGCCGATGAACGTGTCATAGAACCGGGCGATCGCGGTGCGGCCGCGGTGCGGCGTGGACCCGACCGGGTCTTCGACCCGCCCGTCGTCGGTGAACAGCCCGATCCAGCCGTCCCGGTCATGCGCATTGGCGGCCAGGAGCGACCGCTGTGCCGCGGTCAGCACGTCAGCCCGGGTGAACGCCATATCGTTGCCTACCACTTGACGCTGCAGCAGTCGACTCCCCTCGCCGGGGCGGGCACACTGGACGGTAACGCCGAGCGCGTCCGCCCGGCCGTCAGGAGGAACCACCATGAGCAGCAGCGGGCCGTTCGGCTTCGACCCCGAGGACTTCGACCGTGTCGTGCGCGAAGCCGGCGAAGGGCTGCGCGAGGTGCTCGACGGCCTCGGCAGATTCATGTCGACTTCCGAACGCTCGGGCTGGTCGGCGCTGTTCGGCGAGTTCACCCGGCCGTCCGGTCGGCATGCCGAGCCGCCGACCACCGGTGACACCGGTGACGGCGTGTGGGCCATCTACACCGTCGACGACGCCGGCGGCGCGCACATCGAGCAGGTGTACCCCACCGAGCTGGACGCGCTACGCGCCAACAAGAACAACACCGACCCCAAGCGCCGGGTGCGCTTTCTGCCCTACGGCATCGCGGTCAGCGTGCTCGACGCGACAGGCAGCCACGATGCCGACCGGGACGCATCCGACCACGACGACGCCTCCGGCTGAGAGCGGTCAGTTCACCAGCATCCGCAGGTGCTCCCAGCCGCGGACGGTGGAGGTGGGCGCCAGCCGCGCGGTCGCGTAATCGATGTCCCACTCGGGCCACCGGTTGAGGAGCTCGTCGAGTGCGACGCGCCCCTCCATTCGGGCCAGGTTCGCGCCGAAGCAGTAATGCAGACCCTTACCGAAGGTGAGGTGGCTGATGTTGTCGCGGTGGAGGTCGAAGGTGTCCGGGTCGCGGTAGCGGCGCTCGTCGCGGTTGGCCGCGCCGAACAGCAGCAGCATGGCGCTGCCGGCCGGCACCGTCATGCCGTAGGCCTGGAAGTCCCGGGCCATCCAGCGGGCGACGTGCGGACCGGTCGGTTCGAAGCGCAGCGTCTCGTCGACCGCGCGCAGCAGTAGGGACCGGTCCTCGGCGATCTCGCGCCGCTGCTCCGGATGCTCGGCGAGCACTTTGGCCAGCCAGCCGATCAGCCTGCCCGTGGTCTCGTTTCCGGCCCCGGCCACCACCTGGGTGTAGTGCAGCACTTCCTTGCGGGTGAGCTTGCGGTGCACGCCCTGCTCGTCGGTGAACTCGACGTTGAGCAGGGCCGTCATCAGGTCATCGGACGGGTTGGCCGACCGCCATTCCACGTAGTCGGCGTAGATGCGGCCGTCGGCGATACGGTCGGCGTCGGCGACCTTCATCGGCGCGCCGGGCTTGGTGCGCAGGTTGGCATCATTGGCGTCGCGTACCGACACCTGTTCGGACTCGGGAATGCCCAGCAGCATCCCGATCACCCGCATCGGCATCATCGCGGCCAACTCGGCGATGATGTCGAATCCTCCGGATCCGACGAGCGGGTCCAGGCAGGCGATGCAGTACTGCCGGATCTGGTCCTCGATCTCGGCCATCCGGCGCGGCGTGAACACCCGCGCCATCAACCCCCGCAACATGGTGTGCGCCGGCGGATCCTCGAACATCATCACGCCCTTGGGCATGTCGAACTCGGACTTGACCAGTTCGAGGATGTCGCTGCGGCTGTTGGAGAACGTCTCCCAATCCGACAGAGCCTTCTCGACGTCGGAGTGCCGCGACAGCGCCCAGAAGTCGTAGCGTTTGTTGTAGTACAGGGGCGCCTCGTCCCGCAGGGCGGCATATGTCGGGTACGGGTCGGTCGTAATTCCGACCTCATAGGGGTCGTAGTACACCGTCATCGAGTGCACGCTCCTCAACGGCCGCGGTTGGGCGACCGCACAGCATTCCGGGTTCGGTATGTGTAGCAGCGCGGTTCGACGCCGGTCAAGGGTTGCATGGTGATCTGGACCGCAGTCGCCGTCCTCACGTTGGCAGCAACACAATGACTTGAGCTAATCTGGCGCCGAGTGAGAAGTTATACCGGCTAAGTTACGATCGTCCGAACAATCGATACGACGCGTGAAGGTGGGATGCGGGGCATGTGCCGGGATCTGACGTCATGATCGCCGTCCTGAAAAAGACGTGGCTCCCGCTGCTGATCGTGGTCGTCGTGGTGATCGCCGGACTCACAGTATCGCGCATCCGCACCTTCTTCGGTTCCGAGGGCATCATCGAGACACCCCGCAACTTCGCCGACCTTCCGGAGCCTTTCGACCCCAAGGTGGTGCGCTATGAGATCAGCGGCACCGGATCGTACGCCGACGTGAACTATCTCGACCTGGAGGCCAAGCCGCAACGTGTCGATGCGGTGGCGCTGCCGTGGTCGCTGACCCTGAGCACCACCGAGCCCTCGGCCGCGCCGAACATCGTCGCGCAGGGCGACGGCAGCACCATCACCTGCCGGATCTACGTCGATGACGAACTGAAGGACGAGCGCACCTCCACCGGCGTCAATGCCCAGACCTTCTGTCTGGTGAAGAACGCATGAGCACCTCCGTCAACGACGCCCCGACCGACGCCTTCCCGCCTGCCCGGCCCCCGCACCGCCCACTGATCCCGCGGTTGATCCGCACGTTCGCGGTGCCGATCGTGCTCATCTGGATCGGCGTGATCGCGTTCCTCAACGTCAGCGTGCCGCAGCTGGAAACCGTCGGGCAGATGCAGGCGGTGTCGATGAGCCCCGACGACGCGCCGTCGATGATCTCGATGAAGAAGGTCGGCGAGCTGTTCGAGGAGGGCGACTCCGACAGCTCGGTGATGGTCGTCTTCGAGGGCGAGGAACCGCTCGGCGACGAGGCACACGCCTGGTACGACGAATTGGTCGATCGGCTCGAGGCCGACACCGCGCATGTGCAGTCGGTGCAGGACTTCTGGAGCGATCCGCTCACCGCCGCCGGGTCGCAGAGCAACAACGGCAAGGCCGCCTACGTCCAGGTCAAACTGGTTGGTAACCAAGGTGAGGCGATCGCCAACGAATCCGTCGAGGCCGTTCAGGATCTCGTCGGCAGCCTGGAGCCACCGCCGGGCGTCAAGGCCTACGTCACCGGCCCCGCGGCGCTGGCCGCCGACCAGCACATCGCCGGCGACCGCAGTATGCGGCTGATCGAGGCCGCGACCTTCACCGTCATCATCGTCATGTTGCTGTTGGTCTACCGGTCGATCCTGACGGTGATCATCACGCTGTTCATGGTGGTGTTGTCGCTGTTGACCGCACGCGGGGTGGTGGCGTTCCTCGGCTACCACGAGATCATCGGACTCTCCACGTTCGCGACGAACCTGTTGGTGACGCTCGCGATCGCGGCCGCCACCGACTACGCGATCTTCCTCAACGGCCGCTACCAGGAAGCGCGCACACTGGGCGAGGACAAGGAGTCCGCGTTCTACACGATGTTTCACGGCACCGCCCACGTCGTGCTGGGCTCGGGCCTGACCATCGCCGGCGCGACCTTCTGCCTCAGCTTCACCCGCCTGCCGTACTTCCAGACGATGGGTGTGCCGCTTGCCATCGGCATGTTCGTCGTCGTGATGGCGGGCGTGGTGCTGATGGTCGCGATCATCAGCATCGTCACCCGCTTCGGCAAGCTGCTGGAACCCAAGCGCGCGATGCGGATTCGGGGCTGGCGCAAGATCGGTGCGGCCGTGGTGCGTTGGCCCGGCCCGATCCTGGTCGCCACCATCGCCCTGTCCCTGGTGGGCCTGCTGACCCTGCCCGGCTACGAGACCAACTACAACGACCGCAACTACCTGCCGGCGGATCTGCCCGCCAACCAGGGATACGCGGTGGCCGACCGGAACTTCTCGCAGGCCCGGATGAACCCCGAGCTGCTGATGGTGGAGAGCGACCACGACCTGCGCAACTCCGCGGACTTCCTGGTGATCGACAAGATCGCCAAGGCGCTGTTCGATGTCGAGGGCATCGCCCGCGTCCAGGCGATCACCCGCCCCGACGGCAAGCCGATCAAACACACGTCGATTCCGTTCCAGATGAGCATGCAGGGCACCACCCAGCGGCTCAACGAGAAGTACATGCAGGACCGGATGGCCGACATGCTGGTGCAGGCCGACGAGATGGCCAACACCATCAAGACGATGGAGAAGATGTCGAACCTGACCGAGGAGATGGCCTCGATCACCCACGACATGGTGACCAAGATGGAAGGCATGGTCGGCAACATCGAGGACCTGCGCGACAGCATCGCCAACTTCGACGACTTCTTCCGGCCCATCCGCAACTACTTCTACTGGGAACCACACTGTTTCAACATCCCGGTCTGCTGGGCGATGCGGTCGGTGTTCGACACGCTCGACGGCATCAACCTGATGACCGACGACATCAAGGCACTGTTGCCTGACATGCAGCGGCTCGACGCGCTGATGCCGCAGATGGTCGCGCTGATGCCCGAGATGATCCAGACCATGAAGACCATGCGCACGATGATGCTGACGATGTATCAGTCGCAGAAGGGCATGCAGGATCAGATGGCGGCGATGTCGGAGAACGCCGACGCCATGGGTGAGGCCTTCGACGACTCGATGAACGACGACTCGTTCTACCTGCCGCCGGAGATCTTCGAGAACAAGGACTTCCAGCGCGGTCTCGAGCAGTTCCTGTCCCCCGACGGTCATGCGGTGCGCTTCATCATCAGCCACGAGGGGGATCCGCTGACCCCGGAGGGCATCGAGCGCATCGATGACATCAAGACCGCCGCCAAGGAAGCGATCAAAGGCACGCCGCTGGAAGGATCCAAGATCTACCTCGGCGGAACCGCAGCCGTGTACAAGGACATGCAGGACGGCAACAACTACGACCTCCTGATCGCCGGGATCGCGGCCATGGCACTGATCTTCATCATCATGCTGTTGCTCACCCGGGCCATCGTCGCCGCCGCGGTGATCGTCGGCACGGTCGTGCTGTCCCTGGGCGCGTCGTTCGGTCTGTCGGTGCTGTTCTGGCAGCACATCCTCGGACAGCCGCTGCACTGGATGGTGCTGGCGATGGCGGTGATCATCCTGCTGGCCGTCGGCGCCGACTACAACCTCCTTCTGGTATCCCGGCTCAAAGAGGAGATCCATGCCGGCATCGGCACCGGCATCATCCGGGCCATGGGCGGCAGTGGGTCGGTGGTAACCGCCGCCGGACTGGTCTTCGCGTTTACCATGATGTCGATGTCGGTCAGCGAGCTGACCGTGATCGGGCAGGTCGGTACCACGATCGGGCTGGGGCTGTTGTTCGACACCCTGGTGATCCGGGCGTTCATGACGCCGTCGATCGCCGCGCTGCTGGGCCCGTGGTTCTGGTGGCCGCAACGGGTCCGTACCCGGCCGGTGCCGTCGCCCTGGCCGAGACCCGGTGGGCTGCAATCGGATCCGTCAGAAGGAGTGAAAGCATGAGGCGTGCACTGATCGGTGCGGCGACGGTGGCGATGGGGTTGACCTTCGCCGCACCGGCGGCAGGGTTGATCTTCGCCGCACCGGCGGCGGCCGACCCGGACACCGCGTTCACCAACGAGCTCAACACCTACGGGATCTACGGGCAGAAGGACTACAACGCCTGGATCGGCAAGATCACCTGCAAGCGGATCGCCACCGGTGTGGACGCCGACGCGTTCGAGGCGGCCGAGTTCGTGCACAACCAGCTGCAGCGGGGCTCCACCACCGAGCAGGCGTGGAAGTTCTTGGCGGCCGGGCTGCGCACCTACTGTCCCGACAAGCTGCCGATCCTCGACCAGGCCCGGTAGGCCAACGAAGAAGAACCGCCCCGCGCACGATGCGCGGGGCGGATTTCGTTGGTGCAGAGACTATCTGGCGACCGGCCAGTCCCACACCGACATGTCGCCGCGTGGGTAGTTCATGCAGACGTCGGTGGCGTGGGCCACCACACCCTTGTTGTTGAAGAACAACTTCGCCCAGTTGCCCCACCGCGTGGCCACCTGTTCATAGAAGACGTTGGTGGCCGTGTTCTCCGAGTACTGGCGGCGACCCACGGGATCCAGCGAGAAGAACCAATGAATCCGGTCGAACGCGGCCTGCTGGACGTCTGCGGGCCGGTTGCTGCGGTCGATCATGTACCGCTCGAAGTAGATCGGGCTGGTGTCGCGGGCGGCGGCCATGTACTGCTCGACGTCGCACTGCGTGTGGATGATCCGGCGCGGAATCGGATAGTCGTCGGTGGAATCCGCCGTAGCCGGGCCGGCCAGCGTCAGGCTCACCGCCGTGGCACCGAGAATCCCCAGACCCGCGCGCGCGACGCGACCCATCAGTCCGGTCATCGTTACTCCTGCTCCGTGGTGCGGTTCGTTCCGCAGCGATTGTATAGCCTAGCTAGACATGTGGCGGACGTACGGTCCGCGGTCCATCCGATCAGCCGCCCCCGGTGACCGGATTCGACGTCAACGAGATCCAGCCGCCGTTGATCCACACGCCCCATCGTCCACCCCAGGCCGAGTTCCACACCACCGGTTGGCCGATCCACACCTCGGCCGGCTTCGGGGGAGCCCACGCCGGTGGCTGCTCGCCCAGCGCCGGCAGCGGCGGAGGCGCCGGTTGCGCGCTCACCGGCGCGCCGCCGACCAACAACATCCCGGCCGCCGCAGCGCCGGCGATGGCGGTGGACAGCGCGGTCTTGGTCAGGGTCATCAGCTCACCTTCGGTCGGTTCGGCGTCAGGTTGATTAGCATAGTTAACCACCCGGGGCGGGATGTGTACCGGGTTCCCGCCGCGCCCGGGCCCGACACGGCCGGATCGCCGTCCCCGCTCGCGCGGATCATGACATTCTGATGGCCGTCTGTAACGCGCTGTGGGCGAGGAGGTCCCGATGACGGCACCGTCACCCGTACTGACCGACGAGACCCACACCCCACGCCGGGCCTGGGCGGCGGTATCGGTGCTCGCCGTGGTGGGGACGTTGAACTACGCCGACCGGTTCCTGCCCGCGGTGCTCGCCGAACCGATCCGCCAGGATCTCGCGCTGTCGGACACCGCGATCGGGGTGATCAACGGTTTCGGCTTTCTCGCGGTGTACGCACTGATCGGCATCCCGATCGCCCGAATCTCCGACCGGGGCGCGTATGGCCTGGTGGTGTCCGGGTGCCTGTCGCTGTGGGGCGTGATGACGATGCTCGGCGGCGCGGTGCAGTCCGGTGTCCAGCTGGCGCTGACCCGGGTCGGCGTCGCCATCGGTGAGGCCGGGTCCACCCCCGCCGCCCACGCCTACGTGGCCCGCAACTTCCCTCCTGAGCGGCGCGCCGCCCCGTTGGCGGTCATCACGCTGGCGATCCCGCTGGCCAGCGCGGCCAGCCTGATCGGGGGCGGCCTGCTGGCCCAGGCGCTCGGCTGGCGGTCGGCGTTCGTCATCATGGGCGCCCTGTCCGTCGCATTCGTCCCGGTGGTGCTGGCGGTGGTCGGGCGCCGCCAGTCGCCGCGCGCCGAGGCCACGGTCGCGGTCGCGGTCGCCCCACCGGTATCCGGAAGCTGGTGGCAGATTCTGCGTAAACCCAGCTATCTGGCGATCGTGTCCGGAGCGGCGTGCATCTCGGTGGCCGGGTACGCGCTGACCACCTTCGCACCGGCTTTTCTGATGCGCGCCCGCGGCATGTCGCTCGGCGACGTCGGCCTCTATTACGGGCTGGCCACCGGTCTGACCGGCATCCTGGGGCTGCTGCTCGTCGGCCGCATCGCCGACCGGCTCTCGGCCCGCGACCCCCGCTGGTTGCTGTGGCTGGTGGCGGTGCTGACCGCGGCGCTGCTGCCGTTCTCCACGCTGGGCTTCCTGGTCGGTGGCAGCGCCGTCGCGGTGATCTTCATCGCGTTGAGCTATGTCGTCGGGACGGCTTACATGGCACCGTCGATCGCGGCGATCCAGCGGCTGGTGCCACCCGAACAGCGGGCGACCGCCTCGGCGGTGTTCCTGTTCTTCAGCGCGATCCTCGGCTCGGTCGGGCCACTGGTGACCGGCATGATCAGCGACGCGCTGCGGGACAGCCTGGGGGCCATGTCGCTGGGCCGCGCATTGCTGTGCGTGGTGCCGGTGATGCACCTGGCGGCCATCGGGTGCTACCTGCTGGCCAGTCGGCGCTTCCTCGACGAGGTCGCTGAAGGTTAGAGCCCGAACTGGTCCTCGACGATGCCCAGCCACACCTGCGCCGCGTCGATGGCGACCTTCTCGCTGATGAACGCGTGCTGGGTGCCGGTGTACAGATCCCGGAACGCGCGCTCGAGGCGGCTGCCCTCCCGGATCGCGCTGGTACCCGCCACCAGGTGGGCCCACTCGGCGCACTGCCGGGCGGTGTCGGTGGCGAACACCGCCGCCACCCGCATGTCGGCCCGCATCGTCGAGGTCAGCTCGGCACCGTCGGCGACCGCGGTCTCGGCCGTGCTGAACGCGTCGAGCACCAACAGGCGGGCCGCCCGCCACGCCGCGACGTGATGGGCCAGCCCCTTCTGGAAGGTCGGGCGGGTCGCCAGCGCCGCCATGTCGCTCATCCGGTACTTGGTGGCCGCGAGCTCGCTGACGTCATCGAGCATGCTCTTGGCCACGCCCAGCGCCCACGCCGCGTGCCCGGCGGCGGTCACCGGCATCATGCCCATCCGGGTGGCCGCCGAACTGCCGCGGTGCGGGTCGCGGGTGAACAACGCGAAGGTCCGGCGGTGGGGAACGAACACGTCCTCGATGCGGTAGTCGTAGGAGCCGGTGCCCTTCAGGCCCTGCACGTGCCAGCCGTCGGTGAAGGTGACCTCGCCGCGGGGCACGACCGCAACCTGCATGTCGGGCACCCCTTCACTGACCCACCGCATCTGCCCGTCGTCCATCGGGAAGAAGCCCGCCGCGACGTACTCGGAGTGGCCGGTTCCGGATCCGAAGCTCCAGGCGCCGGTCAGCCGGTAACCGCCCTCGACCGCGACGCCCTGGCCGTTGGGAAAGAACTGCCCGCCCATCGTGACGCGGTTGGCGTTGTCGGTGAACACCTCGGCGAAACCGTCGTCGGGCAGATAGCACGCGGCCGCGAACGAGGACGGCAGGTTGGCGATGCCGATCCAACCGAATGAGCCGTCCTGCCAGGCCATTTCGATCCAGGTCTCGATCATCTCGGCAAACGAGGGCTCGACGCCGCCCGCCGGGCCGGGGTTGAAGGCGGTCATCAATCCCGTCGACCACATCGCCTCGACGATCGGCGCCGTCAGCGTTCTGCCGCGCTCCGACGCGGCGGCCTCGGCAGCCACGAGTTCGCGCATGCGGCGGGCGTATTCGACGATGTCACGGGTCGGCGAAGCGACCTGGGGTGGGGCTGTCACCCCTCGACGGTAAGCGGTTCAGGGCAGTGCAGTGAACAAGTTCGACAGATCTGTCATCACTGTTCCGCTGTCCGACGCCGGGACCGGTTGCGGACCGGCCGGCAGGGCGGTCCCGGTGAGATGTTGCTCGCCAGTGACGGCAGAGTTCTGGAGCGCCGGTGTGGCGGTCGCACCAGCAGCCGGCGCGGCGGTCTTGGGCGCGGATGCCGAGTAGTAGACGGGCGCGGACGTCCGGGGTGGCGCCGCGGTGACGAATTTGCGGGTCTGGGTGGCGGTGGACGGAGACACCACCGGCACGATCCGCCACCCGGACTCGACCGCGGCGGGTCCCGCCGGCACCGCGGGGGCCGCGTGCGCGCTCTGCGCCGGCACCGATCCGGTGGTCAGGAACAACACCGACAGCACTGCCGCGGCGGCGGTACCGACCAGCGCCGCCATCACTCCGCGGCGGCGCGGGGCCGGCACCGGCGGCGTCGCGGCGTCGGGCCGGCTGACGGCCGCACCGGCGGCCGCCTGCAGCTGCGGCGCGCACCTCTGTCCCGCGGCCAGCGCCTCGTCGAAATCTACGACCTCGACGTGTCGGAATCCCAAGGCCCGCAGACGAACAACCAGATCGGCGGGCACACCGTCGCGCCCGGTGATCCGGACGGTGTCGATGGCCAGGCCATCGGAGGTCGCGACGACGTGGGCGCTGCGCGCCGAGGCGACGACGACGTCCGCGCCGCCGTCGGTGACCTGACGAGCGTCATGGTCGACCACAGCCGGGTGCTCCTCGTCGGTGATGATCACCCACACCACCTCGTCGGAGGTCAGCGACAGCCCCATCACGACGCCCACGGGCAAGTCCTTCCGTCGTCCGAGCAGTGTGTGCGGTTAATCGGGTATAGGTGACAAGCCGTTACACGGCGCCGATCCCCGTCGTTCCGTAATGTGCAGCTCACACCGTCGAACGGAGTCGTATGTCATGAGTACCGACCGTCGCACCGACCATAAGGCCCACAGCTTCGAAGCGCATCGCGAGACGCCCGACTATCTGGAGAAGCGTCAGCTCAAAAGCGGTAGTGCGGGTTGGGTTCTGCTGGCTTCCCTCGGCATCGGCTACGTCATCTCGGGTGATTACTCCGGATGGAACTTCGGTTTGGCCGAAGGTGGTTTCGGCGGTTTGGCGATCGCCGCGGCGGTGATCGCCTGCATGTACCTGGCTCTGGTGCTCGGGATGGCCGAGCTCTCCTCGGCCCTGCCCGCGGCCGGCGGCGGCTACACGTTCGCGAGGCGGGCCCTGGGGCCGTGGGGCGGCTTCGCCACCGGGACCGCCATTCTGATCGAGTATGCGATCGCCCCGGCGGCGATCGCCACGTTCATCGGCGCCTACGTCGAATCGCTGAATCTGTTCGGCATCCAGGACGGCTGGTGGGTGTACCTCGCCGCGTACGTCATCTTCGTCGGCATCCATCTGGCCGGCGTCGGCGAAGCGCTGAAGGTCATGTTCGTGATCACCGCGATCGCCCTGGTCGGTCTGGTCATCTTCGCCATCGCCGCGGCCGGCCAGTTCGATTCGGCCAACCTGACCGACATCCCGGTGACCGACGCGGCCGGCGCCTCGTCGCTGCTGCCGTTCGGCCTGCTCGGCGTGTGGGCGGCGCTACCGTTCGCGATCTGGTTCTTCCTGGCCGTCGAGGGCGTGCCATTGGCCGCCGAGGAAGCCGAGGACCCGAAACGCAACGTCCCCCGCGGCATCATCGCGGCGATCGCGGTGCTGCTGGTCACCTGCGTGACCGTCCTGGTGTTGACCACCGGGGCCGGCGGCGCCGCGGCGATGTCGGAGTCGGGCAATCCGTTGGTCGAAGCGCTCGGCAGCAGCACCTGGGCCACGGTGGTCAATTACATCGGACTGGCCGGTCTGGTCGCGAGCTTCTTCTCGATCATCTACGCCTACTCGCGGCAGTTGTTCGCGCTCTCCCGCGCCGGTTACCTGCCGACGGTGCTGTCGGTGACCAACCGCCGTAAGGCACCGACGCTGGCGCTCATCATCCCCGGACTGATCGGCTTCGCGTTGTCGCTGACGGGCCAGGGTGCCCTGCTGCTCAACATGGCGGTGTTCGGCGCGGCGCTGAGTTACGTGCTGATGATGGTCAGCCACATCGTGCTGCGCGTGCGGGCCCCGGAGATGCCGCGTCCGTACCGGACCCCGGGCGGCGTGGTCACCACCGGCTTCGCGTTGGTGATCGCGGTGCTGGCGGTGATCGCGACGTTCCTGGTCGACCACATCGCCGCCCTGTGCTGTCTGGTCGTGTTCGCGGCGTTCATGGCGTACTTCGGCATCTACAGCCGCCACCATCTGGTGGCCAACTCCCCCGACGAGGAGTTCGCGGCGCTGGCCGCTGCCGAGGAGGATCTGCGCTAGCGCTAGGCGGTGGTGTTGGCCAGGGCTTCGATGCGCGCACGGGCGTCGGCGGCCAGTGACGCGGTGTCCAATCCACCGCCGGCGCCGCAGGTGGTGATCTCGACGGCGGCGTTGTGGGCGGCGACGAACACGTTGTCGCAGTTCCAGTCGGACGCTCGAAGAGACCACCGCACACTGTCCTCGGAATCCTGGGCCGGCTCCGGTGCGGCGGTGAAGACATACGTGCGGCCCCGCATCGTGGTGACCGACAGCGGGGTGTCCCGGCACGAAGCGATGGTCTCGCGCGCGCTCTGCAGCGCTGCCGGACCGTCGAAGTCGAACCGGTACACCGCGGCCATCTCCTCGACATAGACCGCGCTGTCGTCGGAGGTCCAGTGGCCGCCGTCGGTGGCCATCGGGCGCCCGGCGCGCAGGAAGGGTGGCTCCACCTCCCGGGCCAGCCCGCTGCAGCGCTCGGGGTCGACGGATACGAACAGATTGCCTTCGCCCTCAGCGACTTTCGGGCTGAGCAGGTCGGCGACCTGCAGCGTGGAGATCGGTGCGGCCAACGTCTCCGGACGCGGCTGCGGATTGTCGACCGTGCGGGTGCAGGCGACCAGCGCGACCGCCCCGACCACTACCGCGACCGGGAGGCGGTGCGCCGCCGCGGTCACCGCCCGAAGCCCGCCTCGCGCAACGCCTGGGCCATCGCGCCGCCGGGCCGCCCGGACTCCCGGCGGCGACTGTCGTTGCCTTTCTGCCGGTTCGGCTGGGCGGAGCGCTGCTCCTTGGGGCGGCGCCGATCCGCGCCGCCGCTCCCCCGGTTGGCTCGGTCGGGGCGGACGTCATCGCCCAGGCGCAGGCTCAACCCGATGCGTTGCCGCTCGACATCGACGTCGACCACCTTGACCCGAACCACCTGCCCGGACCGGACCACCTCGTGCGGGTCGGAGACGAACCGGTCCGACATGGCCGATACGTGGACCAGGCCGTCCTGGTGCACGCCGACGTCGACGAACGCGCCGAACGCGGCCACATTGGTGACCACACCCTCGAGCACCATGCCCACCTTCAGATCGGCCACCTTCTCGACACCGTCGGCGAAGGTGGCGGTGGTGAACGCCGGACGCGGGTCGCGTCCGGGCTTTTCCAGCTCCGCCAGGATATCGGTGACGGTGGGGACACCGAACCGTTCGTCGGCCAGTTCGCCGGGCTTCAGTCCCCGCAGCAGACGCTGGTTGCCGATGATCTCGGCCAGCGTGACCCCGGCCCGGTCGAGGATCCGGCGAACCACCGGATACGACTCGGGGTGCACGCCGGAACCGTCGAGCGGGTCCTCGCCGTCGCGGATTCGCAGGAAGCCGGCGCACTGCTCGAAAGCCTTGGGCCCCAGACGCGGAACATCGAGCAGTGCGGCCCGACTGGTGAATCTGCCGGCCTCGTCCCGGTGCGCGACGATGGCCTCGGCCAGCGACTCACTGATCCCCGAGACCCGGGCCAGCAGCGGCACCGATGCGGTGTTGAGGTCGACGCCGACAGCATGCACGGCGTCCTCGACGACCGCGCCGAGGCTGCGCGCCAGGATCGCCGGCGCCACGTCGTGCTGGTACTGGCCCACCCCGATCGACTTCGGCTCGATCTTGACCAGCTCGGCCAGCGGGTCCTGCAGCCGGCGCGCGATCGACACCGCACCGCGCAGCGTGACGTCGAGAGCGCCCAGCTCGTGCGCGGCGTAGGCCGACGCGGAGTACACCGACGCGCCGGCCTCGCTGACCATCGCCTTGGTCGGTGCCGTTCCCCCGGCCGCCCCTATGTCGGCGACCAGTTCGGCGGCCAGCGCGTCGGTTTCCCGTGACGCGGTGCCGTTGCCGACGGCGATCAGTTCGACGCCGTGGCGGGCGACCAGCGCGGCCAGCACCGCCTTGGCGGCGTCCCACTGCTTCTGCGGCGGGTGCGGGTAGATGGTCGCGGTCTCGACGACCTTGCCGGTGCCGTCGACCACGGCGACCTTGACCCCGGTCCGGAAGCCCGGGTCCAGGCCCAGCGTGGCACGGTTGCCCGCAGGCGGCGCGAGCAGCAGATCTTTGAGGTTGCGGGCGAACACGGTGACGGCGTCCTGCTCGGCGCGCATCTTCAGCCGCACCCGTGCGTCCACCGACGCCGACACCGACAGCCGCGTGCGCCACGCGAATCCGACGGTGGCTGCCAGCCACGGCGTGGCCGCCGCCCCTGCGGCCAGGTCGACGCCCAGCGCCTCGGCGATCATCACCTCATACGGTCCGTCCTCGCCCGGGTCCACGGTCAGCGCGAGGACCTGCTCTTTCTCGCCGCGTAACACCGCCAGCACCCGGTGCGACGGCATCTGGGCCAGCGACTCGGAGAAGTCGAAGTAGTCGCGGAACTTCTGTGCTGCGGGGCTGGTGGCCGCGGTGTCGCCGGACGGACGCGCACGCACCGAACCCTGCTCCCACAACCGTTCTCGCAGCGCGCCGACCAGCTCGGCGTCCTCAGCCGCCCGCTCGACCAGGATGTGGCGGGCACCGTCGAGAGCGGCCGCGGTGTCGGCGACCCCGGCGGCGACGAATGCCGCCGCCGCGCTCTCGGGGAGCACCGCCGGATCCGCGAGCAGTCGCTCGGCCAGCGGCTCGAGCCCGGCCTCCTTGGCGATCTGGGCCTTGGTCCGGCGTTTCGGCTTGAACGGAAGGTAGATGTCCTCGACCCGGGCCTTGGTCTCGGCGGCAGCCAACGCGGCGGTCAGTTCGTCGGTCAGTTTTCCCTGTTCGGCGATCGAGGCCAACACCGCGGCGCGGCGGTCGTCGAGTTCGCGCAGATAGCCCAGCCGTTCTTCGAGCCGGCGCAGTTGGCCGTCGTCGAGGCTGCCGGTGACCTCTTTGCGGTACCGGGCGATGAACGGCACGGTGGCACCATCGTCGAGCAGCCGCACCGCGGCCGCGACCTGCCGCTCAGCCACCCCCAGTTCCTCAGCGAGACGGGTGTTTACGCTCTTCACGGCGGCGGGGGCTGGACCCTGCACAGTGCTCGAATTCACGCGCAGGACCCTACCGAATCCGACCGACATCCCAGGGTCGGGACACGATCGCCGCGGGGGCACGACATTCATCTCCGGGTTTATCGCCGGACGCAGAGGGTACGGGCACGTTCGCCCGCAAACCACCCGCTTTTCCCTGGAGGCCCGATGCCCGCCGCCCGCCGCCCGAAGCAATCCGCACCCGCCGATGTCAGCGCCACCGGGGCAGTGAAGGGGACTGCGCCACAGGACGATCCGCGCAGCCAGCAGGGCCGCTACCTGACCACCGCTCAAGGAGTGCGCATCCCCGACACCGACCACTCCCTCAAGGCCGGCGTGCGCGGTCCGACGCTGATGGAGGACTTCCATCTGCGGGAGAAGATCACCCACTTCGACCACGAACGCATCCCCGAGCGGGTGGTGCACGCCCGCGGCGCCGCCGCGCACGGCGTCTTCGAGGCCTACGGCAACGGCGCCAAATTCACCAAGGCCGCGTTCCTGGCCGCCAAGGGCAAGCAGACCGAGGTGTTCTGCCGGTTCTCCACGGTGCTGGGGTCGCGTGGGTCGGCCGACACGGTGCGCGACACCCGTGGGTTCGCGGTCAAGTTCTACACCGACGAAGGCAACTTCGACCTGGTCGGCAACAACATGCCGGTGTTCTTCATCCAGGACGGCATCAAGTTCCCCGACATCATCCATGCCGGCAAGCCGCATCCCGACGTGGAGATCCCACAGGCCCAGTCGGCGCACGACACCTTCTGGGACTTCGTGTCGCTGCACACCGAGGCCACCCACCATGTCTTCTGGAACATGAGCGACCGCGGCATCCCGCGCTCCTTCCGCACCATGGAGGGTTTCGGCGTGCACACGTTCCGGCTGGTCAATGCAAAGGGCCAGACCAGCCTGGTGAAGTTCCACTGGAAGCCGGTGGCCGGCGTGCACTCCCAGGTCTGGGAGGAAGCGCAGATCACCGCCGGGTGCGACCCCGACTTTCACCGGCGGGACATGGCCGACGGCATCGAGTCCGGTGCCCCGCTGGAGTACGAACTGGGCGTGCAGGTCATGCCCGACGACGGCACTGACTCCTACGACGGCATCGACCTGCTGGACCCGACCAAGATCGTGCCGGAGGAACTGGTGCCGGTACAGCTGATCGGCAAACTCACCCTGAACCGCAACCCGACCAACTATTTCGCCGAGACCGAGCAGGTCGCCTTCCACACCGGAAACCTGGTGCCCGGGATCGAGGTGACCAACGACCCGCTGATGCAGGCTCGGCTGTTCTCCTATCTCGACACCCAGCTCACCCGGCTGGGCGGCCCGAACTTCACCCAGCTGCCGATCAACCGTCCGCACTGCCCGGTCAACGACATGTTGCGCGACGGCATGCACCAGACGGCCGTGCACGCGGGTCAGGCCCCGTACCGCCCCAACAGCATCGACGGCGGTGAGCCGGTGGTCGCCGACGAGGACGAGGGTGCCTACGTCCCGACCCCGCGACCGGTCCAGGGCGAGGTGATGCGCGGCCAGCCGGCCTCGTTCGACGACCACTTCACCCAGGCGGCCATGTTCTACCGGTCGCTGACCGACATAGAACAGGCGCACATCGCCGAGGCATTCACCTTCGAACTCGGGAAATGCTACGAGCAGGCGATCAAGGAACGGCAGCTGCAGGTGTTGGCCAACGTCGATGCGCAGTTGTGCGCGAAAGTCGCCGAAGGTCTCGGGCTGCCGGCGCCCAAGG
Source organism: Mycolicibacterium duvalii (assembly GCF_010726645.1). Classification (NCBI taxonomy): domain Bacteria; kingdom Bacillati; phylum Actinomycetota; class Actinomycetes; order Mycobacteriales; family Mycobacteriaceae; genus Mycobacterium; species Mycolicibacterium duvalii. Next base: position 1,476,478 of record NZ_AP022563.1, read on the forward strand.
GCAACCCGCCGGCCGACGTGGTCGTGTCTCCGGCGCTCTCCCAGGTCGTGACCACGCCCGGCCCGGTGGCGGGCCGCAAGGTGGCCGTCGTGGCCGACGGCTCTTCCGATCTGGCCGGTGTGGCCAAGCTGGCCAAGGCACTGGACAAGGTCGGCGCCAAGGCGATGGTTCTGGCCCCGGTCGGCGGCACCCTCAAATCGGGTCGCCGCACCGTCACCGTGGACCGGACCTTCACCACCGCCCGCTCGATCGAATTCGACGCGGTGGTGATCGCCGACGGGGCACCCGACCGGCTCGACATCAAGCTCGCGGTGCTGTTGCACGAGATGTACCGGCACTGCAAGCCGCTGGGCGCGTGGGGCGACGGACGCAAGCTGCTCGAAAGCGCGGATATCGCGCTCTCCGGACCGGGTGTGTTGACCGCGGGTGATGTGTCGACGTCGTTCAGCGCCGAGTTGGTGGCCGCGCTGGGCCTGCACCGGGTGTGGGAGCGCGCCGACGCGGTGATGGCCTCCGATGTGCCGCCCGTGCGCGCGACGTCGCGGCGCGGGAAGCGCAAGTAGCCACGCTCAGTGGCCTCGGCGCCGGGTACCCCGTCGAGCATCTCGAACCCGAAGGCCACCGCCGCGGACTTCCTGTCACCGGGCCGGGACCTCGACGATCTGGCCGCCGCGGCGCAGCGGTGCCGCGGCGGCCAGCTGTTCGAGGACCGGCGTGCGCCGGACGCCGCCCGCGAGGAGTCTTTCGCGTCGCTGGTGGCCGATCTGCGCTTCGCCGCCCGACTTCTGGACGGTTGAACCACGTTTCACTCCGGCGGCTGCGGGCACCCAGCAAGGCATGCAGCCCACACGTTTTCGTCCGCTCGTCGACACGGCGGGGCCGTTCGCCTCTGTGGTCGTCGACGACTCCCACAACACCGCCGACGCCGAGAAGCAGTTCGAGCTGCGGTGGCGCGCCGTCGCCGAGGAGTTGGGCGCGCAGGGCGCCGACGACGCCCTCATCGAGGCGGTACACGGTGGCCTGTCGGCCGGTGCGCAGCCTGTCGGGCGCGGTGGCAGGGCGGTGGTGGCGACCCGCGACGGCGCGCAACTCGTCGAGCGGTTGATCCGTTCTCCCGACATCCCGACCACGCGGGTGTCGGCACTGCCCTACTTGGTCCCGGTGATCATCCACGGAATCGACGACCCGCCCTACCTCACCGTGGTCGTCGATCACGCCGGCGTCGACGTCACGTCCCACCGCAACGGGCGCAGCGAGAGCATCACCGCCGAAGGTGACGCCTACCCGGTGCACAAGGCGTCGGGTTCGGAGGACGCGGGCTACGGAGACACCCAGCGCACCGCCGAGGGGGCGCGCCTGAAGAACATTCAGGAAGCCGCTGCGGTCGTCACCACCACCTTCGACGACGTGGGGCCGGAGCTGGTGTTCGTCGTCGGGGAAGTGCGCTCGCGGGCCGACCTGGTGGCCAACCTCCCCCAGCGGGTGGCCGAGTGTGTGGTGGAGGTCAACGCCGGTGCCCGCGGCAGCATCGACGAGGAGGCTCTGCGGCACGATATCGACACCCGTCTGCAGCTGCGCCGTGTCGATACCATCGACGAAGCCGCACAACGCTTTCAAGCCGAGCTGCACCGGGAATCCGGCCTCGCCACCGAGGGACTCGCCGGGGTGTGCGCAGCATTGCGCGAAGGAGCGGTCGACACGTTGATGATCGGTGACATCGGTGCTGCCACAGTCCTGGTCGGAGATTCACCGACGCTGCTGGCCCCCACCCCTGAGGTGCTTTCCGAACTCGGTGCCGGAGGCTCGGCGACCACGGTGCGCGCCGACGAGGCGCTGCCGTTGGCCGCGGTCGCCGTCGACGCGAATCTGGTTGCGCTGGACGAGCGCGTCGCCCCTCGCGACGGGGTGGCCGCCCTGTTGCGCTACGCGCCGCGCACCTCTGCCTGATCGGTAGTCCCGACCACCTCCATCAGCAGCACTGCACCGTTTACCGAATCGTCGGTGCCGCGAAATGCTGTGCACATCAACCTAATACGCGTAGAACGTCCCCGGCGGTCGACGGCGTCGACGGTCATCTCCTCAATGGAGCCGGCATCCACGAAGACTCGGCCGAGCAACGGCTTCACGGCTTCGGTCGGCAATCCGATGTCGAGGTTGGACAGCGGCACGCCGAGCGCTTCATCGCGACGCAGACCCCAGAGTTCCTCGCACTTGCGATTCCACAGCATCACCCGCATCTGACGGTCCACCACCGCCAGGCCCATGCGTATCGAGCCGGTCAGCGATTCGGTGAACGCGGTGGCCTCGTCGAGCTCGAGGCTGCGTTCCCGCAACGCCTCGTTGATGGTGTGCAGTTCGTCGTTGGTGGACTGCAGCTCCTCGTTGATGGTCTCGAGTTCTTCGTTGGTGGACTGCAGTTCCTCGTTGGTGGTCTCGAGTTCCTCGACCGTCGATTGCAGTTCCTCGTTGGTGGTCTCGAGTTCTTCGTTGGTGGACTGCAGTTCCTCGTAGGCGGTTTCGACCTGGCGGTTGGTCTCCACCACCTGGTCGATCAAGGTGCGGTTGGCGGTGACGTCGAAGAACACGATCGACACCCCCAGCAGACCGTTCTCGACGTCGACGAGGGGGTCGACGTGGATCTCGAACCATGCCGGATCCGAACCCGCCCGCTGCCACTGCACATCCTGGATCAGGGCCGTTCGGCGTTCCACCTTCGCCTGCTCGACATGGCTGCGCAGCTCGACCGGACGGTAGGACACGTCGAGGTCGCGCAGTCCCCGGCCGATGTCGCGAGCCGACAGGCCGAACGTGACCTCGGCCTGTTGGTTGATCATGGCCACGGTGTCGTCTCCGGTGACCACGATCTGCGCCACCGGACTGGCGCGGAACGCGAGGTCGCGGATGGCGTCCATCCCGGAGACCTCGGCGTGGCGTTCAACCATCCCGCCCGGCGCCGAGCGCTCAGCGCCGGCGGGGTCGGTGCTGACCCGGCGGAAGATCCGATACCTCAGATTCAGCGGTGTGAACCGGTCGGTGTGACTCAGCAGCATCTCCGCGTGGCCGAGGAACAACACGCCTCGCGGGCCAGGGCGAAGTGCAGGCGGCTGAGCACGCTGCGTTGGGTGTCGGCGTTGAGGTACATCAGCGTGTTGCGGCACACCAGCAGGTCGACCCGCGAGATCGGGGCGTCTCTGACCAGGTCGTTGCGTCCGAAGATGACCGCGCGGCGCAGGTCCTTGTGGAACACGTACCGGCCGTTGACCGGCTCGAAGTACCGGTCGAGCAGCTCTGCGGGTACCGATTCGACGGCTTTGGCGTCGTAGGAGGCCGTACGCGCCTCACTGAGCGCCTCATCGTCGACATCGGTGGCGTAGATTTTCACGCGTTGGCGGAACTCCTCGGCGCCGACGGCCTCGGCCAGAATCATCGCCAGCGTGTAGGCCTCCTGACCGGAGGCACAGCCTGCGCTCCACACCCTGATCGGGTCGGACGGATTCCGCTCGGCCAGCAGGGCCGGCACGACCTCGGCGCGCAGATAATCCCATGCCGGGGCGTCCCGGAAGAAGCCGGTGACGTTGATCAGAATCGTGTTGAACAGCATGGAGAACTCGTCGGCGGAGGCCTGCAGCGTGTCGAGGTACTCCTCGAACGACGACTGCCCCACCTGTTCCATGCGGTGCGGCACCCGTCGCATCAGCGAGGTGCGCTTGTATCCGGTGAAGTCGAACCCACGGGTATCCCGGACATACCGCAGAAGTGCTTCGAAGGCCTCAGCCTCTTCGTCGGAGTCGTCGTCCACACCGGAGTCCATGCGCCGAGAATGCCAGAATCGGGCCGTTGGCTCGCCCATTGCGCGGAAACGCAGGTCCTACGGGGCGGGCAGCAACCTTCCAGCCATACGAAATGACCTTCTGGACAGGCGTTTTCGTGGGCCGCGTGGCTGTTACCGGGCCAGCGCGGCGTCGACGCCCTCCACGGCAGCCTGATAGACGATCTCCGCGTCGGTGGCGATTCGGTCCCAGCAGTACCGCGACCGGATTCTGGCCCGCCCGGCAAGTCCCATGCCCTGCCGCAGCACACTCCGATGCAGCACGGAGTGCACGGCGCGGCCCAGCGCTCGGGTGTTTCCGGGCGGTACGAGCAGCCCCGTGACGTCGGCGACGATCGCGTCCCGCGGGCCACCCGCCTCGACCGCGACCACCGCCACACCCGATGCCATCGCCCGCAGCGCCAGGGTCGCGTGCGGGTCGTAGGCCGACGGGCACACGGCCGTGTCGGCGGTTCTGAGCAGCTCACAGAGCTCGTGTTCGGTGGGGGCGGCGAGCACGCCGACCCGGGCGCCGACACCGGCGCGCCGCACCATGCGGTGTACCCGGTCGAGATCACGCGGGTCGGCCGGCTGCATCGTGGCGATCGTCAGCTCGGCGGTGGTCAGTGACGGCATCACCGTGATCAGTTCGTCGACGCCGCAATGTTCGGCGAGGTTGTGTGTCAGTGACACCACGCGGTGGCGGCTCGGACTCGGCGTAGCCGGTGGCGTCGCGGCACCGACCTCGTCGACGTCGACACCGGCCGGCAACACCGCGACCCGCGCTCGGGGGCACCCCATCCGGATCACCTCGAGTTTGTCATCGGTGCAGGTGGTGGTCACCATGGTGGCGTTCTTGGCCAACAAGGCCTCGATCTTGGCCGCGTCGTTCGGTGCGCCGGCGGGTCTTGCATACCGCGCAGCTGTGGTGGACAGCCCGTGAAAGCCCTGCACTGTGGCCACCGGCGCCTTCTTGGCTGCCAGTTGGGCGGCCAGCCCGTAGGCCCGGCCGGTGCAGTGCACGACGTCGGGTCGGTCGGACTGCCAGGCATCGAGCAGAAATCGACTCATCTCACCGACCAACGGCAGGAGGGCTTCCGGTCGGCGATCGTCGATGGTGTGCACCGGCACCGGCACCGGGACGTAGCGGGCGTCCCGGGCCTGGCGGTCGGTGCCGTCAGCGGAGTACACCTGCACGTCGTGGCCTCGTCGGGTCAGCGCGTCGGCCATCGTGGCGAGATCGTAGGTTCGGTCCGACAGATCCCCCACCAAAGCCAGTCTCATACAACCCCTCACTACGACGGCGACTCTGCACCCATCAGGTTGGGAGTCCACTTCGTTGGCTACGCAAACTTTTCGACCGGATCGCTTCGTTCGGCGTCCCGAACCGTTCGTATTTCGGATATGAGCGGTCTGCCCCTCATCGTCTGCATAACGGCCGATAGTGGGGGTATGCGCGCGTTCGTGAACTCCGACTCGGAGCAGCAGGCCGAGGGCGTGGTGGCGATCGGCGGATCGGCAGGTGGCGTGGAGGCGCTGTCCAAGATCGCCGCCGGGCTGCCCGCGGACCTGCCGTACGCGGTGCTGATGGCGCTGCATCTGTCCGCGGGCGGCCCGAGTGTGCTCGCGCAGATCATCGAACGCCGGGGTCCCCTCAGGGCGGTCTCGGCCCAGCAGGGAGCCGTCATGCAGGCAGAACACATCTATGTCGCGGTGCCGGGCCGCCACCTGCTCAGCTGCGATCATCGGATCGTGCTCTCGGATGGGCCGAGCGAGAACGGCCACCGCCCGGCCCTGAACGCGATGTTCCGTTCGGTCGCGCTCGCGTTCGGCCCCGCCGCGATCGGGGTGCTGCTCTCCGGGGTGCTCGACGACGGTGTGCTCGGGCTGGCAGCGGTCCGCGCCCGCGGCGGGGTCACCCTGTGCCAGACGCCTTCGGATGCGTTGTTTCCCGACATGCCGGCGCACGCAATCCAGGCGGGCGTCGTCGATCAGACCGCCACCGCTGCCGACCTCGGCCCGCTGATCGGCAAACTCTGCAAACGTCACCGCGACTGCGACGTCCCCCGTCCGCCGGACGGTTACATGGAGCTGGAGAACCGCATCGCGATGGCGGACCGTTTCTCCACCGGTATCAGCGGTGAGTCTCTGGGCCCGCCTTCAGGGTTCACCTGCCCTGACTGCAACGGCTCCCTGCATGCCCTCGGCGACGGGCGGTTCCGTTGTCAGGTGGGCCACGCGTGGACAGCCGACTCGTTGCTCTCGGAGCGTGATGAGGAAGTCCAGCGGGCTCTCTGGATCGCGGTCCGCATCCTGCATGAGAAGTCGCGGCTGGTGCATCAGCTCGCGGTGAAGGCGACGTCGGCTGCGGTGCGCGACCGCTACCTCGCGCTGGCCGAAGAGGCCGACAAAGCCCAGTCCGTGCTGCGCGAGAGGCTGGCCCCCTCGACACCCCGACCCACTCCGCGAGATGTCTGAACAGCACTTGGTGTCCATCACCATCCGATACGGACCCGACCGGATCACCCTGGCGATGTCGGGGACCTGGACAGCTCGACCTACCGGGAGGTGCGCGACAGCGTCATCAAGGCCGCCCTCGACGAGCCAAGAGTCGTCGAGGTCGACGTCAGCAACCTGCAGGTGCCGTCCGGTTCAGCGTGGACGGCGTTCACCAGCGCCCGCTGGCACGTCAGTACGTGGCCCGACATCCCGATCATCCTGGTCTGCAGCGACGACCAGCGCCGAGCCGCGATCAAACGCAACGCGATCGAGCGCTATGTCCCCGTCTACGCCCACTCACCCGGAGACTCCGAGTTGATCGTGGACACACGCCGCGTCCGTCGGCGCGCTCGAGCCGAGCTACCGGCCACGCTGAGCAGTCTGCGCGGAAGCCGTCAGCTCATTTCGCAGTGGCTGCACGAATGGGATCGCCCGGAAGCCGGGATCACCGCGCAGACGATCGCCACCGTGTTCATCGACAACGTGCTGCGCCACACCTCGAGCGCACCGACGCTGGTGCTCGAAGCCGGCCCGAGGACCGTGGCCGTCGCGGTCAGCGACAGCAGCCATCGACCCGCGGTGCGGCACGAGCATGCAGAGTCCGGCGCCCACACCGTCTCCGGTCTGGCCATCGTCGCGGCGCTGAGCCGCGCGTGGGGCTCTCACCCCAGGACCGACGGGAAGACGGTGTGGGCGCTCCTCGGACCCGAGAACTACCTGTAGGGCCTGCGGGTCACCGTAAGTCGAACCGGTCGTTGTTCATCACCTTGACCCAGGCAGCGACGAAGTCCTCGACGAACTTGCCCTTGCTGTCGTCCTGCGCGTAGACCTCGGCGATGCCGCGCAGCACCGAGTTCGAGCCGAACACCAGGTCGTTGGCCGTGGCCGTCCAGCGAGGTTCACCGGTGACGCGGTCGCGACCGTCGTAGACGTTCTCCGTGGCCTCCGAAGGCTTCCACTCCGTCCGCATGTCGAGCAGGTTGACGAAGAAGTCGTTGCTCAACACCCCCGGCTTGTCGGTGAACACGCCGTGCTTGCTGCTGCCGTGGTTGACATTGAGCACGCGCAGACCACCGATGAGCGCAGCGAACTCCGGAGCGGTCAGGTCGAGCATGTAGGCCCGCTCGACCAGCAGCTGCTCCAGCGGCGCCTTCTCACCCGGCCGGACGAAGTTGCGGAAACCGTCGGCCCGCGGTTCGAGCACCGCGAACGACTCCACATCGGTCTGCTCCTGCGTGGCGTCGGTGCGTCCCGGCGCAAAGTGCACGTCGATCTCGTAGCCCGCGTCGCGCGCGGCCTTCTCGACGGCCGCCGAACCGCCCAACACGATGATGTCGGCCAGCGACACCTTCTTGCCGCCGGTGGCCGAGGAGTTAAACTCCTGCGCCACCCGCTCGAGCACCGGAAGCGCCTTGGCCAGCTCGGCCGGCTCGTTGGCCTCCCAGTTCTTCTGCGGCTCCAGCCGGACCCGGGCGCCGTTCGCGCCGCCGCGCTTGTCGGTGCCGCGGAAGCTGGCTGCCGACGCCCACGCCGTCTTGATCAGCTGCTGCACGGTCAGGCCGGAGTCGAGCAGCTTGGTCTTCAGCGCGGCGATGTCGGACTCGTCGATCAGCTCGTGGTCGACCGCCGGCACCGGGTCCTGCCAGACCTGCTGCTGCTCGGGGATCCACGGCCCGAGGTAGCGGCTCACGGGTCCCATGTCGCGGTGCATCAGCTTGAACCATGCACTGGCGAAGGCCGCGTCCATCTCCTCGGGATGATCGAGCCAGCGCCGGGTGATCTTGCCGTAGATCGGGTCTTGGCGCATCGACACGTCGGTGACCAGCATCGTCGGCTTGCGCGGCGGACCGCCGAACGGATCCGGGATCACCGCCTCGGCGTCCTTGGCCTCGAACTGCCACGCTCCGGCGGGGCTCTTGGTCAGCTCCCACTCATAGCCGTAGAGGATCTCCAGGTAGCGGTTGCTCCACTGCGTCGGCTTGTCGGTCCAGACCACTTCCAGACCGCTGGTGACGGTGTCGCCGGCCTTGCCGGAGCCGAACGGGCACTTCCAGCCCAGGCCCTGCTCCTCGAGCGGAGCACCCTCGGGCTCGGGACCCATGCCCTCGTCGGGGCCGGCCCCGTGGGTCTTGCCCAGGGTGTGGCCACCGACGATCAGCGCGGCGGTCTCCTCGTCGTTCATCGCCATCCGGCCGAACGTCTCGCGGATGTCGTGGGCCGCGGCCAGCGGATCCGGCTTGCCTTCCGGGCCTTCGGGATTGACGTAGATCAGGCCCATGGTGGTCGCACCGAACGGCTCGGCCAGCTTGCGATCGCTGTCGTTGGTGCCGCCGTAGCGCTTGTCGGTGCCCAGCCAGGTGTCCTCCTGGCCCCACAGCATCTCCTCGGGCTCCCAGATGTCCTCGCGGCCGAACGCGAAACCGGCGGTCTTGAAGCCGGAGACCTCGAGCGCAGCATTGCCCGCGTAGGCGATCAGGTCCGCCCACGAGATCTTGTTGCCGTACTTCTGCTTGATCGGCCAGAGCAGGCGGCGGGCCTTGTCCAGGTTGGCGTTGTCGGGCCAGCTGTTGAGCGGGGCGAAGCGCTGCGCGCCCTGCCCGGCGCCGCCGCGGCCGTCGAAGATGCGGTAGGTGCCCGCGGCGTGCCAGCTCATCCGGATGAACAGACCCGCGTAGCTGCCGTAGTCGGCCGGCCACCAGTCCTGGGAGGTGGTGATGACCTCGAAGACGTCACGCTTGAAGGCCTCGACGTCGAGCTTGGCGAACTCCTCGGCGTAGTCGAAGTCCGCGCCGAGGGGGTTGCCCTTCTCGTTCTGCTTGTGCAGCACCGACACGTCGACCTGCTCGGGCCACCAGTCGCGGTTGGTCAGCGGAGCGTGCGACTTGGGCTTCGGGGATTCGATGACCGGGTTTTCGCTTTCGCTGTCGCTGGCGGTCTTGCTGTCAGCGTGCGGGGGCCGAGCATCGGAGGTATCAGATGACACTGTGTTCCCTTCCTGATCCATACATTCGGTAAATGATGGGGCTGTTTGATCACGGATGTGATCGGGACATACGAGATGCCGTGCACCGAGGGCAGAACCCCCAGTAGATGACCTCCGCCTCGTCGACGTCGAAGCCGAGGTCGTCGGAAGCCGTCAGGCACGGGGCGTCGCCGACCGCGCAATCCACGTCGGCGATCACCCCGCAGGACCGGCACACCATGTGGTGGTGGTTGTCGGCGACCCGGGTCTCATACCGGGCCACCGAGCCTGCCGGCTGTATCCGTCGAACCAACCCCGTCGCGGCCAGCGCGTTGAGCGCGTCATAGACCGTTTGACGGGAGATGTCGGGCAGCACGTCGCGTGCAGCCCTGATGATGAGCTCAGTGTCAGCATGCGGATGCTGTTCGACTGCCTGCAGCACCGCCATCCGGGGACGGGTGACGCGCAGAGCGGCCGAGCGGAGCGCGCCCGCATAGTCGGAATCTTCGGCCATCCTCTCGATCTTGGCCCCTTTTCTGGACGGAATCAAGTTTTTCTCGAAAGTTGGCGCGCGTGTTGCGAAAACGGTGCGCCGGGGCCCGGGCACCGCTCGGGCTTTCGCTCCTCCGGGCCGGGTACGCGGCAGTCATGACTGAAGGGGGCCCTCGTCACCGGCGCCTCCAGGGCAGCAAGGACGACCCGGCCGACGTAGCCCGTCAGGGCTTCGAGGCACTCATGCGCGGGGGCAAGCAGGTGGTGGTCAGTTCACTGAGCTCAAAGGCGATGGGGCGCCGTCGCGCAGGTGCTGCCTGGCTCGGTGAAAGCCGCGGGCAGTCGGCTGATCTCGGTGCCGATGGGGCGCTGACGCCCGTCAGGGCAGAGCTCCGAGGAAGACGTTCAGCGGTCCCGGCGGCGGTTCCGGCGCCGCGGGCGCGACCGGCGCCGAAGGCTCCGGAACGGCGATGGGCCCGGCCACCGGGGCGGGATTGCTCAGATGCGGGCGCCCGGCCGGTGACGGCATCTGTTCGGCGGGTGCCATCTGGGCTGGCGCCGAAGCCACCTCTGCCACCGGGGAAACCTGGGGGCTTGTTTCGGCGACGGCGGTGTTCTCAACTGCACTGTTCGCGACCGCAGTGTCCTCGACCGCGGGGGTCACCGGCACCGACGCCGATCGCCGCGGGGTGCTGACCTCCGGAACCGCCTCGACCGCGGGCGCGGCTTCGGCGACGATCGTCGACTCCGGCGAGGAGCCGGCGTCGCGCTGGGTGGCGCCGGCTACGTCCGGCCGTGCCAGCACCGGCTCGGGTGCCGGTGCCGGGACGGCGGGTTCGGGGTCTCCCGAGGGGGCGGAGGTCGGCTCGGCTACGGCGCTGGCCGGTTCAGGTGCCGGCGCCGGGGTCGGGCTGACACCGACGAAGGCGTACAACGCGACTCCGACGACGGCGGCGACGCCGACCGCGGCGGCGATCCGCAGCGGGACGCGGGCACCCGCCGACTGCAGAGTTGCACGACTGGTGTCGACGAGCCGGGCCATGGAGTCGCGGGCGTTGTCGCCGACCGCGGCCAGCCGGGCGCCGACCCCGTCGCGGACGGGGCCAGGCTCCGCGGAGCGGTGCGGTACCAGCGCCGTCAGCCGCTGCAACGCCGAACCGGTGTCGTCGGCGTGGGTCGCCCGAGCGGCGCCGTAGGCCATCGCCAGGTGCGGGGCGATGTGCCGCGCGGTGCGGTTGCGCCCTTCGCGGGCCTCGTCCGGGGTGATCGTCTCGATCGCGTCGAAGCCGTAGAGCCGCAGCTTGGTCCGCAGCCGGATGCCGTGCTGGCGGCCGTCCTCGGTCCAGGTCAGATGCACGCTGTCGATGTCGTGGTCGGTTTGCGCGGCGAACGCCTGCACGCTCTGCGCGGCAGCCTTGGCTACCTCGTCGACCGAGGTGACCGCGACGACCTCCTCGGCCAGGACCGTGCCGCTGCTGGTGTCGAGAAGCACCCACACCGCGCTCGTCGCGGTCAGTGACAAGCCCATTACCCGCATAGCTACCCCTAGTCGACTACCAGTGATGGCTGTTTATCGGTGCTCCTGGGACAGATGTTACTCAGGTCACCCATCGGCGCCGGATCCCCGACGGCGAACCCCGCCACCCGCACACCGCGAAGCCCCCGCGATAGCTGTGGCCGCGCTAGCTGCCGGCGCGCTCCAACGTCTCGTTGAAGGTCTTGCTCGGGCGCATCACCGCGGTCGTCTTCTCCCGGTCCGGGTAGTAGTAGCCGCCGATGTCGACTGACTCGCCCTGGACCTCGTTGAGCTCGGAGATGATCGTCTCCTCCTGCTCGGCCAGCGCCTTGGCCAGCGGCTTGAAGTACTCGGCGAGCTCGCTGTCGCTGCTCTGCTGGGCCAGCTCCTGGGCCCAGTACAGGCTCAGATAGAACTGGCTGCCGCGGTTGTCGAGTTCGCCGGCCTTGCGTGACGGGCCCTTGTCGTTGTCGAGCAGCGTGCCGATCGCCGCGTCGAGGGTCTTGCCCAGCAGCGCGGCCCGTTCGTTGTCGGTCTTGCGGCCCAGGTCTTCGAAGCAGGCGCCGAGGGCCAGGAACTCGCCGAGCGAATCCCAGCGCAGGTGGTTCTCCTCGAGCAGCTGGTGCACATGCTTGGGTGCCGAGCCGCCGGCCCCGGTCTCGTACATGCCGCCGCCGGCCATCAGCGGCACGATCGAGAGCATCTTGGCGCTGGTGCCCAGCTCCAGGATCGGGAACAGGTCGGTCAGGTAGTCACGCAGGATGTTGCCGGTCACCGCGATCGTGTCTTGCCCGCGGATCACCCGTTCCAGCGTGTACCGCATCGCCCATACCTGCGGCAGGATCGTGATCTCCAGACCCTCGGTGTCCTCTTCCTTGAGGTAGGTCTTGACCTTCTTGCGCAGCTCATTCTCGTGCGGGCGTTCGTCGTCGAGCCAGAACACCGCGGTCATGCCCGACGCCCGGGCCCGGCTGACCGCCAGCTTGACCCAGTCCCGGATCGCGGCGTCCTTGACGATCGGCATGCGCCAGATGTCACCGGTCTCGACGTTCTGGCTCAGCAGCACCTCGCCGGTGTCGACGTCGACGATGTCGGCGACCCCGTCCTCGGGAATCTCGAAGGTCTTGTCGTGGGAGCCGTACTCCTCGGCTTTCATCGCCATCAACCCGACGTTGGGGACGGTGCCCATGGTGGTGGGGTCGAACTGGCCGTGGGTCTTACAGAAGTTGATGATCTCCTGGTAGATCCGGGAGAACGTGGATTCCGGGTTGACGGCCTTGGTGTCCTTGGTGCGGCCGTCGGCGCCGTACATCTTGCCGCCGAGCCGGATCATCGCCGGCATCGACGCGTCGACGATCACGTCCGACGGCGAGTGGAAGTTGGTGATTCCGCGCGCCGAGTCGACCATCGCCAGCTCGGGGCGGTGTTCGTGGCAGCGGTGGATGTCCTCGATGATGTCGTCCCGCTGGGACGCGGGCAGCTTCTCGATCTTGTCGTACAGGTCGCTCATGCCGTTGTTGACGTTGACCCCGAGTTCGTCGAACAGCTTCTGGTGCTTGGCGAACGCGTCCTTGTAGAAGACCTTCACCGCGTGGCCGAACACGATGGGGTGGCTGACCTTCATCATGGTCGCCTTGACGTGCAGCGAGAACATCACGCCGGTCTCGTAGGCGTCCTGCATCTGCTCTTCGTAGAAGTCGCACAGCGCCTTCTTGCTCATGAACATGCTGTCGATGACGTCGCCGGCCTCCAGCGCCACCTCCGGCTTGAGCACCAGCGCCTCGCCACTCTTCGTGGTCAACACCATCTTGACCTTGCGATCCTTGTCGATGGTCATCGACTTCTCGCCGTGGTAGAAGTCGCCGTCCTTCATGGTCGCCACATGGGTGCGGGAGGCCTGCGACCACTGCCCCATGCTGTGCGGGTGTTTGCGGGCGAACTCCTTGACCGCCTTCGGGGCGCGCCGATCCGAGTTGCCCTGGCGCAGAACGGGGTTGACCGCGCTGCCGAGAACCTTCGCGTAGCGGTCCTTGATCTCTTTTTCTTCGTCGTTCTTGGGGTCGCCCGGGTAGTCGGGCAGGTCGTAACCCTTGGCCTTGAGCTCCTTGATGGCGGCCAGCAGCTGCGGTACCGAGGCGCTGATGTTGGGCAGCTTGATGATGTTGGTCTCGGGCAGCTGGGTCAGCTCGCCGAGCTCGGCGAGGTTGTCGGGCACCTTCTGCTCGTCGGTGAGCCGGTCGCTGAACTCCGCGAGGATGCGCGCGGCCACCGAGATGTCGGTGGACTTGACGTCGATGCCCGCCGCGGAGGCGAAGGTGCGGATCACCGGGAGGAAGGCGAACGTCGCCAGCAGTGGCGCCTCGTCGGTCAGCGTGTAGATGATGGTCGGCTGCTCGGCGCTCATGTGTGCTGTCTCCCGGCGTAGGTCTCTGGCGTCAGTTCGAAGAGCTGTGACCCTTCTGGCGCAGACTACCGAACGTGGGATGGCCCACGGAGGGTCAGCTCGGGCTTCGCTGCCGTCACGGCACCGTCACGGTTGGGACAGGATCCGGCGCGTTGGACGTTGCGCCGCTGGGGCGCAGATACATTCACGCCGTCGAGCAAACTCGGCGAGGTTCGGGCAGAAGGACATCGATATGACACTCACACCGGCCGGCTGGTGGGCGACCTGCGGCGCGGCCGCGGTGGTGGGATTGACCATGGTGGGGTGCTCGTCGGCCCCGACACCGGAGGCGCCCGCCCGCGCCGCCGAGGTCGCGGTGTCCGGGACGCCGTCGGACTGGCAGGCCGCGGTGTGCCGCGACGGCGCCGCCGACGCGTCGGGAACCCGGCACATCGTGCGCGGCTCCTCATGCGTGCCCGCCGACGGCGACGGCGTTGTGCATTTCGATCACTTCGAATCGGCCGCGGCGATGGATTCGGTGCTGTCGTGGACCCCGTCTCCGCACATCGCCAAGACGGTCGTCGACGGACAGCCGATGGCGATCTGGACCCCGTCGGGCGAGGCGAGCGACCTCGAGCCGCTCGATCAGTTCGGCTTTCAGGTGGTGTCCTACCGCTCGACGGCCCTGCAGCGCGGCGTCGGCGATACCCCCGCGACGCTGCCCTCGGGTCAGGTCGTCGATCTGGCGCCGAACCAGTTCGGCTATGTCGTGGTGCAGACCGCGGGCGGCGACACGCAGTGCATCGTGGAGGCCGCGTTCGTCGGCTGCCAGACCAGCGGCACCGGCTGGCCGCAGCACGCCGACGGCAGCGGGCCGTACCACGGGGTTCGCATCAACGCCGACGGGACGGGCTCCTACGTCGACGGCAATCTCGGCGCGGCCGAGCCGGTCACGCTGTCGGGTCAGACCTACCGGGCGTTGGGCTGGACCATCGCGGTGACCCCGACGGGGATGCGGTTCACCAATGACCGGACCGGTCGCGGGGCCATCGTCGGGACCGACCGCGTGCAGCCGTTCTGAGTCCCGACGCGCCGCCGGGTGCGACAAAAGCCGCCGGTGCCCGGAGGTCGCCGTTTATGGTGCTCTGGTGGGCAGCAAGGTGTTAGCTAACGGCCGCGGCCGGTGGTTGGCTGTTGCTGTGTCGGTGGTCGCATCGGCGGGCATGATCTACGCCCAGACCGCTGTGGTGCCGCCGGCTGCCGAGCAGCCCGCGGCTCCCCCGGCAGCGTTCGATCCGGCGCCGCCGGTCGCGGCGTCGGCCCCGGTACCCACCGAAGCCGAACTGCTGGCCGCCAGCGCGCCCGTCGACGCCCGGGTCTTCGACATGGCGCTGCCGGCCGGGGTTACCCACGAGGGCGGGTTACAGGTCAAGACGATCTGGGCGGCCAGGGCGATCAGCATGATGTTCCCGGAGATCAAGACCATCGGCGGGTACCGGCAGGATCCGTTGAAGTGGCACCCCAACGGGCTGGCCATCGACGTGATGATTCCCAACCACAACAGCGACGAGGGCATCGAACTGGGCAACCAGATCGCCGGGTTCGCGCTGGCCAACGCGAAACGCTGGGGCGTGCTGCACGTCATCTGGCGGCAGGGCTTCTACCCGGGCATCGGTGCGCCGAGCTGGACCGCCGACTATGGCTCGGAGACGTTGAACCATTTCGACCATGTGCACATCGCCACCGACGGCGGCGGCTACCCCACCGGCGACGAGACCTACTTCATCGGGTCGATGCAGCGGTAGCGGTCACACCGCGACACTGTCCGGACTGCACAGCAGCACCGCCGCCGAGCGCGCACCGCACACGGACCCGATCCGGGCGTCGGCGGGATCCTGCGGGGTGAACTCCGACGGCGGCGGGGCCGGCGGCCACAGCGGGAAGATGCTCGCCCCGGTGACCCCGGTGAGCCGGGCGACGATCTGGGCGACGATGTTGGTCGCGACGTAGAGCACGTCGCCGAGTAGCTGCACCGGGGCGATCGCCACCTCGGCCAGCAGGCTGACCAGGAAGATGTCCATCTCGGCTACCGCCTGCAGCCCCGAGGTGACGGTGTCGGTCAGCCCGTCCACGTAATAGGGGATCGCGCCGAAAACGGTGCGCGCGCCCAACGCGATCTGGGTTCCGATGTCGGGGTAGCCGTAGTTGTCGATGGCATCCTGCAGCGCCTCGCGCAGGGCCTCGTCGGGGTCGTCGCCGACCGGCACGGCGGTGCCGCCCTGGTCCATCAGGGATTCGCCGTCCAGATCGCCGGGGGTGTCGAGGCCGAACAGGGCCAGCACGGTCGGGGTGACGTCGACGATCTCGTATTGCAGGTTCATCGCGCCCGGCGTGAACAGCCCGCCGTTGCGCGCGAGGACGAACGTCGACGTCTCGTCCGGGGACTGGAAACCGTGCCCGAAACCCTTCTGGGGCTGGTGGCCGTGGTCGGTGACCATCAAGATCGTCCACTCCTCGTCGGAGTTGTCGATCGCGGTCAGGATCGCGCCGAGGTTCTCGTCGAAGTTCTCCAGCGCGATGCGGTACTGATCGGACGCGCCGCCGTACAGGTGACCGTTCTCGTCGACGCCGACGAAGTAGCTGAACACGAAATTGGGGTCGGCCAGATTCGCGCCGTTGATGGCGGCGACGGTCGCCGCGCCGACCGCGTCGTCGGTCAACAGCCAGTCGGTGTCCCCTGGCACCTGGTCGACGTTGACGACGACGTCGGCGCCGCCGTTTCCGGCGTCGGCGATGGCCGAGATGACGTTCCAGTTCGCGATCGAGGTGGTCTGGACCGCCGCGCTCTGGCCCTCGATCAGATCGAAGACCGTCGGCCACTTGTCATAGGTCCACGGGGTGAACACGTTGTTGATGACGCCGGTGCGCTCCCCCCATACGCCGGTCAGGATCGCCGTCCACGACGGGTTGGAGATGGTGGTGTGGCCGACGATGCTCGCCGGGGCGGTGGTGGCGTCGCCCATCAGGTTCCAGAAGTTCACCATCGCTGGGTTGGTGAGCACCCGGCTCAGGTTGACCCCGTCGACGCCGATCACCAGAACGTTCTCCGCGAGTGCTTGGGCATTCACTTGCGCCGCAACCTCATTCGCCAGCCGGCGCTCCGTGTTGCGTTCGAGCTCGTCGCGCACCGCACCCATCGCGGCAAGCATCACCGGCGCCTGCAGTGGGGTTCCGCGGCCCGGGCCGGCCGTCGGGTTCAGCAGTGCGGAGACGAAGCTGGAGACCGCACCGGCCAGGGTGGCGCGTTCGCGGGTGGGCGCCGACTTCGGGGCGCGGCGCTGCGGGGTGGTCGGCGTCGTCTGCAGCGTCCGGGTCGTCTGGATGGTGGTGGCCTCCTGGGTCGTGCTCGCGGCTGGGGTGACTGCCGGCTCCGGTTCCTCGGCTCGGGGGGTGGCGGACTCGGGTGCGGTGACGTCCTCGCCGGACGGGGGCGGCGAGGAGGCCGGCGCAACCACGGCCGCTTCCGCCGTCAGGTCGTGATCGCGTTCCTGCTTGCGGGCCGGCGCCGCGACGTCGGACGCCTCGTCGACGGTGGCCTCGGTGCTGTCCCGGGTGGCTCGTCGAGAAGTGGTCCGTTCCTCGGATCGGCTCTCCCGGCGATTGCTCCGGCGCTCGGTGGTGTCGCCCGTGCGCGAACCCGAGGACGCAGTGTCGCGCTCGCGCGACGGCTGGGAGCCCTGGGAGGACTCCGACGAGGTTCCCGGCTCGGCGGACGCAACGGCCGGCATGCTGCCCAGCGCGACACCGACGCCGAGTGTCACCGCGAGCGCGCCGATGCGGCCGATACAGGTGGCGTGGCCCATGAGGCTCCCTCCGCAGGCCGGCGGGCGCGGCGGGCGCACCTGACGGCGATGACAGGTATTTGTACCTTCGCGTAAATTACGCGGCTCTCCGCGGCGACACGCCGCATTTGACGGGGTTGCGGTCGCGCGCATTCGTTACCAAATGCCACGCGCATCGTTACCGAGAAACGCCGCCGGGTTGCGACCATCGGCAAGTGCGATCTCGCACGATGAATGCACGCGTCGTGCCTCGCGGGGGATGCGCGCCGCGCGGATCGGTTGGGCACATCTGTATGGGAGGAAGGCATGCGCCAGCCAGCAGCCACCTTCGGGTTGGCGATGATCTGCGCCCTGGTCGCCGGGTGTGGCAGTTCGATCGGCAACGCCGAGTCGATCACGCCGACCAGGACGATGATCCCGCGCCCGCTCGTCGAGCGCGAGCTACCCGAATTGTTGCTCAGCCCAGACGAAATCAACGTCACGATGGGGACCACGGGGATGGCGCTGACCGGCTCGCAGACTGCTCTGTCCGACAGCAGCGCCGACATGGCGCCGATCGAGTGCCTGGCCGTCGACGCGGCCGCGGAGGCGCCGGTCTATGCCGGCAGCGGCTACAGCGCCTCGCGCGACGAGAGCCTGAACAACGGTGACGACTTCACCCACTACCTCAAGCAGGCGGTGGTGGTGTTCCCGCTCGTCGAGAAGGCCCAGGCGTTCTTCGATGCGTCGGCTCAGCAGTGGCCGCAGTGCCGGTACTACACCCATCTGCAGAGCGGTACGGAGTGGGTTCCTGGTCCGATCACCAACGCCGACGGCGTCCTCAGTGTGGTGGCGACCCAGCAGCATGCGCGTGCCGGCGGTTGGGCCTGCGGGCGGGCGCTGGCCCTGCGCAACAATGTGATCGTCGACATCAACACCTGCGCCGCGAACCCGGGTGACTCGGCGGTGCGGGTCGCCACGCAGATCGCCGACAACGTGTCGGCGCGGTGGTGACACCTCAGCGCGCGGTGATCCGTACCGGTAGCGAATCGATCCCGATGCCGACGTTGTGCACCGGTCCTCCGCCGGCCCACACAGGCGGGCCCGCGAGCTCGACGTCGTAGCCCGCCGCGACGGTCCCGAGCACCACCTGCACCTCCTTGCGGGCGAGATTGGCGCCCAGGCAGTAGTGCACGCCGCCGCCGCCGAAGGACACGTGCGGGTTGGGTGAGCGGTGGATGTCGAAGCGGAACGGAGCTTCGAAGACGTTCTCGTCGCGGTTGGCCGACGGATACCAGAACAGCACGCGGTCACCGGCGGTGATGTCCTGTCCCCCGACGGTCACATCGCGGGTGGCGGTGCGGCCGAAGAACAAGACCGGGCTCGACCACCGGATGGCCTCGTCGGCCGCTGTCACGGCCAGGGCGGGTTCTGCGCGCAACTGGTCGAATTGGTCCGGATCGTCGAGGAGCGCGACCAGCCCTTGGGTCAACGCGTTGCGGGTGGTCTCGCTGCCGGCGATGGCCAGGATGAGGAAGAACATCTCCAGCTCGAACCCGTCGAGCTGGCCCGCCAGTTTGGTCCACACATCGTCGGTCGGGTTGGCTCGCTTGTCGGCGGTCAGCCGTTGGGCGTAGTCGAACAGTTCGGCCTGAACGGCCAGGCGCTCCTCGTCGGTGTAGCCGTTGTACGGGTTGCCGGTTTTGAGCAGCAGATCGGTTCGCTCGAACACCCAGCCGCGGTCGGACTCCGGGATGCCGACGATGTCGGCGATCAGATGCATCGGCACCTGGTAGGCGATATCGGAGACGAAATCGCAGGTGCCGCCGGCGGCGGCCGTGGCCAGAATGTTTCGGGTTCGGGTGGCGATGAGTTGCTCCAGTCGGCCGATCATCCGGGGCGTGAACTCCGAGGTGATCGTCCGGCGCAGCTGGGCCTGCTCGGGCGGATCTAGCGCGACGATGACCCGCCCGGCGTTGAGCAGCGGGTCGGCGTCCATCATCGGCCCGCCGGCAGCGGCGAAGGTCTGCCAGTCGCGGTTGGCTTGCTGCACCTCCGGGTGGGTGACGATGGACCAGAACGGGATGGACGGAATCGCCGGGCGGCCCTCGACCGCGGCGTGCCGGTGCACCGCGCCGCGGTGGCGCAGCTCGGTGAAGACGTCGTGCGGAAAGCCCTGGGTGTAGAGCTGCGGGTCGGTGAGATCGACGTCGAGGAGTTCGGTCACGGTTGTTCTCCTGCCTGGTTGAGGCTGGACACGGCCTGCCTGATCAGCGTTCGGACCGTGTCGGCATCGGTGGTCTGGCCACGCAGCAGCCGGCGGTAGACCAGGCCGCCGGCGAGCATGTCGACGAGTGCGTCGGCGTCGGTGTCGCCGGGGATGTCGCCGCGGCGGCGGGCACGTTCGACCGCGTCGATTGCGTGCTGGCGAGACTGCCCGGCGAACGTGTACAGCGTCTGGCGGATCGAGTCGTCGTTGGACGCTTCGGCGAGTAGCGCCGGCAACAGGGCGGCGAGTTCGGGATCGATGAGCATCTCGGCGATCGGCAGCATCGCCGCGAACAGGTCGTCGATGAAGGAGCCGGTGTCTACCACGTCGGCGGATCGCGTGATCGACGAGGCCGCGTACTGAAACAGCTCGTTCTTGCTGGACCAGCGCCGATAGATGGAACCGCGGCCGACGCCCGCGCGGGAGGCGATGCCCTCGATCGTCGCTCCCGACCAACCCTTGGCGGCGACCTCTTTGATCGCCGCGTCGATGATGGCGGCGTCGAGACGGTCGTCTCGCGGTCGCCCGCGCCGGACACTGCCCTCGGTCGGCAGCGGGATCGCGCCCATGGAACAATCCTGAACTACTCAGTTCCGGAAATCAACAGTTCCGCAAAAGTCGACATCGTCCGCGGCTCGGGTGGGTCCGCGACCGGCGCCCTACAGCCCGTAGCGCCGAAGGAACCAGCCGTGGACCGCGCGCTGCAGCGCAACGGCGAATTCCCGGTCGCCACAATGCTTGTCGCGGTCGACCGCCGCGCACTGCCGGGCGACTTCGTCGACGACGCCCGCTTCGTCGACGGTGGTGAGCTCGCCCTCCCTCATCACCCACTGGCCGCCGATCATCACGTCGGTAATGGTCTCGGTGCGCGAGCGGGCGATCAGCAGTTCGACTTCACCGACGCCGCCGAGTTGGAACGGATGGCGCAGCTTGTTCTCGTCGAAGAGCACCAGGTCGGCCGGCGCGCCGGCGGTGATGGTGCCGTGGCCGCTCCCGAATCCCGTGGTGCGGGCTCCGCCGAGAGTAGCCATTGCGAAGACCTGTTCTGCGGTGACCCGGCGTCCGGACAAGCCCGGCTCGCGGTTGACGGTGTAGATCAGGCGCATCTCCTGCAGCATGTCTCGGTCGTCGTTGAGGCCGGCCTCGTCGATGCCGATACCGACGTTGACTCCCGCGTCGAGGACGTCGAGCAGCGGCAGACGGCCACTGGACAAGCGGAAGTTGGAGCTGCAGTTGGTGCAGACGCTGGCGCCGGCATCGTTCAGCGCCGTGATGTCATCGGGGCGGAGCCAGGTGCCGTGGCCGAGGGTCAGCCGGTCGCCGAGCACGCCGGAGTCGGCGAGGTACTGCAGGCGCCGCTCGCCGGCCCGGGCGTCGAGGTATTGCGACTGGTAGACGGTTTCGAGGAGGTGCAGGTGCATCGGCGCACCCGTCTGCGCCGACAGGTCACCGATGCGGCTCAGCGCTTCGTCGCTGAGCCAGTGAAAGTTGCAGGGGCCGAGTTGGATTGCGACCAGCGGGTCCTCGGCGTACCGCTCGGTCAAGGTGTGGAAGGCGGCGAGCGTGTCGTCCAGCGGCGTGCGGAAGAACTCGACGAGGCTGGTGAACCGCGGGCGCCAGCGTTCGGGCAGCTCCGGCAGCAGCGCGAGATCGTCGTCGTGGATGAAGAAGTTCTGGTCGCGCAGAAGCTTGGCGTAGGAGGCGCGCATCCCGATCCGCCGGTAGGTGTCGATCGCCGCGCGGCCGGCGGCGGCGGGGTCGGTGGCGTCGCTGTCGTACCATCCCTGCAGGTGCTGCACGGTGGTGACGCCGCTGCGGATCATCTGGATCGCGGAGTAGGCGGTGTCGACGCCGAGGTCGATCTCCACGTTGGCCGCTCGGGCGGCGATCCAGGTTTCCAGGGGCGAGTCCGGGGACCCGTGTTGCACCGGCGTCACTCCCACGTGGTGGTGGCCGTTGACGAAACCCGGTGTCAGAAGCGAGTTCTCGAAGCGCTGGGGAGCCGCATCGGGGTACTTCTGGCATATCGGGCCGGCGGCGCCGACCTCGGTGATGGTCCCACCCTCGATCACCACCGCCTGATCGGAGACGCAGGACACTTCCTGGGTCACGGGGTCCGCGGTGAGAACCGCACGGGGGATGAGGATGAGAGGCATGCGCAACTTCCGAGTCGGGGGAACAGCGGCGCTACAGATGTTAGATCCGCACGACCGGACGGGTCGCGCGGTGTGACGAAGTCGTCTGTGCACCAGTCGGTTTCATACCCGCCATGACTGTGACGACCGAAACAGTGCCGTAACGCTCCGGAAACCGGGCCGGGCTGTGGCGCTCACGACCCGTCGCCCCCGCCGACAAGGTCGGCGAGGAAGGCCGGCAGCCGGCCCGCGCCGAAGTCGAAGAAGCGGGCCCACCGGGGCTCGATGGAGATGCGCACCATTTGCGGATAGGTCGCACGCACGTTTCGTTCGAACTCGGTGAACGCGGCGTCATCCAGGGAATTGCGCGCCGACTCCAGGTACTCGTCGCTGACCCCCTCAACGGTGTCGAGGATCGCCACGCCGCGCACGAGAAGAGCTTTGGCCTCCTCCGGCGTGGAGCCGGTGTCGATGGTCAACGCGACCTCGGGACGGACCGCCAGTGCGCGCGCTTTCGGGGAGGTCGGCGCGGTGGACACGACGATGCGCTTGCCGTTCCAGTGAAACCCGACGGGAACGACGCGCGGGAAGCCGTCAGGGCCGTTGTAGGCCAACCGGGCCATCGCCCCCGAGAGCAACTGTTGGGCGCCAGGGTGAGCGAGTTCGCGAGCCAACTCCTCCGCAGTCATCATGCTGGCAGTCCTACTCCGCTCGAGCCCGGATGGACAGCCCCTACATTTCACGTCGTGCATGGAGACAAACGGCTACGCGCGCTCATCGCACGCAGGCACCGACTTCGCTGCTCTCATCGCGCAGACCGGAGGCGTATGGCAGCAGTGGGGGTGGGAGGTGCTCGAAAGAGACGGCTTCAACAAGCCGAACCGGTTCGGTTACGGGCCCGACGGCTACACCCTTCAGATCCAGGCGCCCCGAGCCAGCGCAAGCGCCTTCGCGGATCGGGTCGTCGCCCTGCTTTCCCGGCGACCGCCGCAGCGACACCGTACACAAGCCCGTCATGATCGAGCAGGACGCGGCACCGCAACCGTGAAGGACCGCGCCGCCGAGGCCCGAGAACAGAAAAAGCCGCAGACCTGAAGTAGGTCCACGGCTATTCCGATGTCTTGCGACATCACATTGTCGGGCTGACAGGATTTGAACCTGCGACCACTTGACCCCCAGGGAGCTCAAATGTGTGAACTGCTGTTCCGCTGCGTCGCATAGGTAATGGTCAGGGCGTTTTGCATGTCTCATCTGTGTCGCCTCATCTAGCGGCGTCTGAGCGTGTCTTGGGACATTGATGGGACACCGGGCCACGCAGCGATTCGACCCTCTCTGAGGCGCACCTTGGAGGTCGATGTATCCAGGAATCCCGGGTGATTCAGCTCCCCGAGCAGGACGCCCAGCTGGTCTCATAACGGCCGAGCCGTTGGCACTTTGCTAACACAAGCGGACGCGGCGATCTCACCGGTCACCACGTTGGCCCGTGAAAGCACCCTGGTTACCTCGGACGATCGAACGGTCGACCACTGGTGTGTAAATTTCGCAGCACTGAATTCCCTGTAGTTCAAGGTCGTTGCATGGATGCACATACGTCCAGCTCAGCCGTCTCGTCCGTGTCCAAACGTCCATGGCTATAGCGACTGTCGCTGCACGTCCTGGCACACTCTCGGCACAGCGGGGGTAGGGCCTTCCGCTGCGCAATGACGCCCTCGGGCGACGAGCGACGTTCGACGGCGCACACGACTGAAGCCGGCAACCGGACTGGCACACGACACCTCCTACCTGCGACTACAGGAATCCTGTAACAGCAGTTCAGGCCCATTATCGGATCTGCCGAGACGTGCGCCGGCGCCGAAGCCGGTACGCGATGATCAAGCCCACGGACAGCCCGACGTTTTGCAGCATGATCCGCCGCGCCCGGCGCATGGTTGAACGCTTGGGGCAGGTGGCGCAGGTCTTCGCCCATCAACGCCACGTCGGCGGTTTCGATGTCCACGTCGGCGCACCTCCCATCGCGACACCCACGTCGGCGGTGCCAGCGCAGGAGCGTCGTTCACGCCATCGTCGACCATCGCCGTGAGCCGCTGGGCCCGAAGTCGCGGCGCTGCTGATCAAAGTTGCTTCTACTTCACTGGCACTTGTCAATGTTGTTAAGGGGGGCCGAAGGAAGGTTGTCTTGCGTAATCGCTAGTCGGGCCCGTGCGGTGCCCGCCGTGTCATTAGTCACCACATGGTGCCGTGCTGCGGCAACTACCAGTGCCTGTGGCGGCTCCGTCCGGTGGGAGTTGCTTGCTTCGGTTCAGCGGCCCGGTCCCATCGTGCCGTGACCCATGCCGGGACCCATCATTCCGTGGCCCATGCCAGGTCCCATCATCCCGCCGCCCATCATTCCGCTCATCATCGCCGGCATCCCTTCAACGACGAATCCGGTGACTTCGCGGGCGTGTTCGCGAATGGCGTTGGTCAGTTCTGGGTCGCTGGAGGTTTCGACCACCACCACGCCGCTGGGTGTGAGCGTGATCTGACGTTGATAATCGGCAGCGCGGCGGAACAGGGTGGGCAGGCTTGAGCTCATGCAGGTGACTTCACTGCCCTGATCGAGGTGGGTGTACATCGATGAGACGTGGGCCTGCAGTTCGGTGACGAGGTCGGCGGAGTCGGATTCGGTGGTGGTGCGCACGCCTCCGGGAATCTCTTCCACGCTGCGTCGAAGCTCCTGATGCCGCATGAACATGTTCATGTAGGCGCGCATGTCCATGCCGGTCGCGCCACCCATCCCGGGTTGGGCACGGCTGATTGGTATGTCGATAATGTTGCGCAAGACATACCCCAGGCCGAAGAGGGCCCCACCGGTGGCGAGCATTCTCAGCGCCGCTCGCCTGCTCATTCCGGTCATTTCCGATGATCCCTTCGCGTGCTCGACGTGTGCCGTGACAATCGCGTTGTGGGCGAACGCGCGGTGCGAGTTGCGTCCGTCTTGGGGCTATGGCGGCTTCGTGGCCGACGATGGCCGACTCGACGAGACAACGTGAAATTGCTGCCGTCGCAGCGTGAACCTGTGCTTGTGCGCTACGGCCGAGGTGTGGTTGGAGTGGTTGTCGGCGGCTGCGACTGGCCGGGCCCCCAGGGGCCAGAGGGCCCCATGTTCCCCGGTGGCCACGAGCCCTGCGGTCCCATCATGCCGGGTCCCATCATGCCGGGTCCCATCATGCCGGGCGTTCCTTGACAGTGCCCCCGATTGCCGCCGAAACCGTCGGTGGCCCTGCCGATGAAGAACCCGGAAAAGAACACCACCGCAACGATGAACACCGCAGCGGCGGCAATACCACTCCACGCCAAGGCGTGGTTCACCCCTCTGCGCTGTCCGGCCGCGGCGATTCGTTCGCTCGTTGATTCAGGTGTATCGGTCATTCTTTCAATCTCCTTCGCTGCATCCATTTTTGAGGTCCTCGGTCGACTGGCACCGCGCTATCGGCCGACGCTGAGCTGTCGGCACGTGAGTCATCGCGGTTCCTGGTGTTCGCGCAGCAGCGTCATCCGCCGCAGATACTCATCCTCATCGATGTCGCCGCGCGCAAACCGTTGGGCTAGAGCATCTTCCGGCCGCGACCAGGTCCCTGAATCCGTGCGGTTGCGCTGTGCATCGCTACCGGCGAGATGCCGAACGGCCAGCACGACCGCGGTGATCAGGGCGGCCGACAACAGCACCATCACCACGCCCATGAGGATCCAGCCGCCCCATCCCCAACCGCCCCACATGCAGTCGTCTGTGCCGTACATCATGGTGGTGAACCCCTTTCATCTGACTGGCCGGGAAATGTCTCACCTGACACCACGATGGACTGGCAGGGCGCTCGGGCGGTAGGGCCGATGTGCCTCAACATGCCCGCAAGCCGTGCCGAAACCAGAAAGTGCCTGTCTCCGTAGTTCGGCGGCATTGGCTCGAGGATCATTTTCCTGCTACCTCTCAGCGTGAACCCTATTCTCCAATACCCCTGCGGGTATAGCAAGGGCGGTTTTCGGGGCGGATCCAACACGGCGTGGCGATCCGTGCCGCTCCGGCGACCCGACCGCCCGCGGATATGCCCTTGACCGGCCCTGTGTGCGCGGTGTGGTGTGTGGGTTGGCATGCGGCCTCAGCCCGGTTCGCTTTCCCTGCCACGGGGCGTGTGCGCTGATGGAGATTGTCGGACAACTCCCGCCGATCATGAAGGCGCCGCTGCTGTGTGGGCTGTTGCTGGTTGGTCGGCCGGTGCAAGGGGCAGGGGCTTGGCGCGGCCGGCGCGCACACCGTTGGCGATGACGACGACCTCGGCCAGCTCGTGGACCAGCACGACGGCGGCCAGACCGAGCACACCGAGCAGCGCCAGCGGTATCAACACGATGATCAGCGCAAGTGACAGGCCGACGTTTTGCAGCATGATCCGTCGGGCGCGGCGGGCGTGGCTGAATGCCTGCGGCAGGTGGCGCAGGTCTTCACCCATCAATGCCACGTCGGCGGTCTCGATGGCTACGTCGGTGCCCATCGCCCCCATCGCGATACCGAGGTCGGCGGTGGCCAGGGCGGGGGCGTCGTTGATCCCGTCGCCGACCATGGCTGTGTTGCGCTGGGCACGCAGCTCTTCGATGAGCCGCGCCTTGTCCTCGGGACGTAGCTCGGCGTGCACGTCATCGATACCGACATCTTTGGCGAGCGCGGCGGCGGTGGTGCGATTGTCGCCGGTGAGCATCGCGATGTGGAAGCCGTCGCGGCGCAGCTGGGCGGCGACCTCGGCCGCCTCGGGACGGAGTTCGTCGCGCACGGCGATCGCGCCGACCGTTTGGCCGTCGTTTTCGACGAGCACGGCGGTGGCGCCGGCCTGCTGCATCCGTACCACGGCATCCGCCAACGCGCCCGCATCGAGCCACCCGGGGCGGCCCAGGCGAATCGTGTCGCCGTCGCGGCGGCCGGTGAGCCCGGCGCCGGTCACCGCCTGCACGTCAGTAGCCGGGGTGACCTCGTCGACGGCGGCCAGGATCGCCGCGGCCAGCGGGTGTTCACTGCGCGCTTCCAGCGCTGCGGCCAGATCGAGCACCTGCTCGCGAGTGGCGCCGTGGGTAGTGGCCACCTCGACGACAGCGGGCCGATTGGCGGTCAGGGTGCCGGTCTTGACCAGGGCGACGCCGCGCACCCCACCGATCGCGGCGACCACGGTCACGGGCACCGAGATCGCCAACGCGCACGGCGAGGCCGCGACCAGTACCACCAGAGCACGTTCGATCCACACGGCCGGATCGCCGAGCAGGCTGCCGATCACTGCAATCAGGGCCGCGGCGATCATCACCCCGGGCACCAGCGGCTTGGCGATGCGGTCGGCCAATCGCTGAGAGGCGCCCTTGCGAGACTGTTCGGCCTCCACAATCTTCACGATGCGGGCCAGCGAGTTGTCCTCGGAGGTGGTGGTGACCTCGACCTCCAGCACGCCGGTGCCGTTGATCGAGCCGGCGAACACCTCGTGGCCCGGTTCGGCTTCCACGGGCACCGACTCACCAGTGATGGCCGAGAAATCCAGCGCGGTGCGGCCGTTCCGGATAATGCCGTCGGTGGCGATCCGCTCACCGGGCTTGACCAGCATTCGGTCTCCGACACGCAATTCACTTGAGGGCACGACCATCTCGGTGTCGCCGACCTCGGCGACGGAGCGATGAAGACTTGACGCGGTTCGACACCAGCTGCGGCAAGCGCGGTGAGCTACGGACCGAGGTCCTCTCCTGCGGTGCTCGAGCGTCCGGATCGCTTTGTCGCACCACCACCGTCTCGTTCCGACATCGAGGATCTAAGACATGCCGTGTGAGATAAGACATGAGACACCGCGACCTGGCGCGATGCGACTACAGCGTGAGCCATGCAAGGCCGTCTCATTTCTTTAGAAACGAGATTCAGGGTGGGGTGCGGAGAGGCCTCTGATTGGGGGTGATCCCTTAGCGATGGCGTCCATAATTGGCACATGAGAGTGGAGATTCTCTATTTCGACGGATGCCCGAACTGGCAGGAAGTCGGTGCGCGTGTGGACGCGGCAGCAGCAGGACTGGTTGACGTCGAGATCACCTATCGGCGAGTCACTACGGACACAGAGGCGGCGGCCTTGCCGTTCGCGGGCTCTCCAACCATCCTCCTCGATGACACAGACGCTTTTGACGATGCGCTGCCGGTGACCGAGTTGGCGTGCCGGCTGTACCAGACCGATGCGGGCCTGATGGGGTTGCCGACGGTCACACAGCTGACCGGGGCGTTGCGGCGCCGGGCTGCTGATCGACTCATTGACGGCTTGTGAACCGGGCTCTATATTCGCGCGTCCTGCTAGAAAACGAGACAGTGGCCCTATCCACGTTCCAAGGCCTGGTCGAGTGCGGTGGTCAGGTCGTCGTAGCTGCGGGGCTGGATCCGTTCGTCGTTGATAAAAAAGGTGGGAGTTCCCTGCACGCCGAGTGCGGTGCCGTCGGCGATGTCGAGTTGGATGCGTTCCAGGGTCGCGGGGTCGTTGTAGGTGGCGTCGAAGGCCTCCATGTCCAGGCCCAGTTGTTGGGCGAAGCCGCGGAACACGTCATCGGCGGGGATCTGCTTTTCGCCCCACTGGGCTTGTGTCTCATACATTTTGCGGTACATGGCTTCGAGTTGGCCTTGCTGGGCGGCGGCTTCCACCGCGCGTGCGGCGCGTTCGGCGTTGAAGTGGGATCGCAGCGGAAAGTAGCGCAGCACGAAGTTCACCCGGTCGCCGTACTCGGCGCGCAGCTGCTCGACCGCGGGATAGAGCGCCCGGCAGCCTTCGCACTCGAAGTCGAGGAACTCGACGAAATAGACCTCGCTGTCGGGTACTGAGTTGAGTCGGTGACTGTTCTCCCTGACCGTCTGCCCGGCTGGTGACCCGTCAAGTGCGATGTCGGGAGCTGAGTCCTTGTCGCGAACGGAGAGAAACACCACGGTCCCCACCATTGCGACCGCGATGACGAAGACCGTGAGGAGCACGCGGGTGTTGGCCAGGATCGAGCCGAGGCCCTTCATGTTCATATCAACGTACTTTAGTATATCGATATGGCCGAGCCGCTCGATACGTGCGATCTTCTGTGTTTAGGCCTGCTCCACGCGGAGGAGATCCGGGCCGCGGTGCCCGACAGCGCCACGGTGCAGGCCGCCGCCGCGGCCGCGCGTGGGTTGGGGGATGGCACCCGGCTGTCCATTACGGCCGCGTTGGCCGCGGGCGAGGAATTGTGCGTCTGCGACGTGGCCTGGGTGGTCGGGTTGTCTCAAGGTTTGGTGTCGCACCATCTGCGCCAGCTTAAGAATGCGTCACTGGTGTCCTCGCGGCGCCAGGGGAAGATGGTCATGTATCGGCTGACCGAGCGCGGGCGACAGTTGACGGCAGCGGTGCTGACCGGTGTGGCCGCGGTTGCTGGAGTAAGCCCGAATCGTGGCTGATGCTTGCTGTAGCCCGCAGTCCGCGGCCGACTTCCGGGCGGACGTGAAAAGCGTTGACAAGTAACAGTTTTGCAGCTGGTCGCGGTATCAGTCTTGCTGCGATGCCCGAGCTGCCGACCGCAGGATAGGAGCGTGAGTGTGATGCCGAGGATCAGTGCGCAGGCCCGCCTTGTGTATCGAGACGAGATGGACGCCGCCAGGAAAGCCGACGATTCGCTGGTGCGGTGGCGACATTTGGAGCGGGCTCACATCGTGTCGCAGCCAGATCCGTGGCTGCACACCGGCAACCACGCCGCCATGCTGGTGTTGGCCGTGCGCCAGCGCAACCGCCGCGAAGCACTCGGGCAGGTGCTGCGCCTCATTGTCGCTGCCCCCGGGTCGATGACCGGTCGGTATCCCGTCGGCAACACCGGCCGCGTCACGGCAGGACTGATGACACCGATGCCCATTCCCGACGACCTCGCCGCAGCCGTAACCAGCAGATGAACACCGCCACGGCGACCGGGCCCTCGAAGCTGCCGTCGGTGTGGGGCGTCAGCGCTCGGTGGTCAGCCGGTCCAGTAGCGGCCGTAGGTCTTCGGCTAGTAGTGCCATGAGGTACACCGCGGCGACTCTGTGCTGGCGGTCGAGGACCATGGTGGTGGGCACCACGCTGGTCGGATAGCTGCGTCCCAGTGTGATGAGGCTGCGCATTGCGGGGTCGAAGATGGAGGGATATTGCACGTTGCGGTCGGTGACGAAATCGCGTGCGGTGTCGCGGTTGTCGCGGACGTCGATACCGAGGAACTGCACGCCGCGGTCGCGATATTCGCCGTACACCGTTTCCAGCTCCGGAGTTTCGGTGCGGCATGGCGCACACCAGGAGCCCCACACATTGATGAGGACGACCTTTCCGGTGAAATCCGACAGCCGGATCGGTTCGTCGGTGAACAGATCGGGTCCGCTCAGATTGCCGATCGTGCCCCGTGTCGAGGGAGGGTCGTAGAAGATCGCGGTCTTGCCGCCGGGTGAGACGAAGTCGAAGGTGCCGCCTTGGGCGACGGCATCCTCGCCGGTGGTGCAGCCGGTGACCGAGGCTGTTGCGACGACAAGGGCTGCCACGACGGCGACAGATCGCCTGAGGCTAGTCACGAGTACTCCTCTCGACGATCACGTTGTCGCCGATTCCACCGCCGGTGTTCATGACTGCCTAGTTGTCGAAGGCAAGGCCGCTGACCAGGATGAAGATGCCCAGGGCGATCAGGACGATCGGGAACAGGACGTGTTCCCAGCGTTCGAGGACTTCGGCGATCGGCCGGCGGGTGGCGACGAATCGGGCGGCGATGACGAGGACCGCGACGAGCACGAGGAAGACGACGCAGTAGGCCACCACGGCTGCCGGTCCCACGCTCAAGAAGACCGGAACGTAGACCCCGATGTTGTCTCCGCCATTGGCGAAGGTGACTGCTGCGACGGTTAAGACACCGACGTTCTTGCCGGCGACCTTGTTATCGTCGTCATCGTCGTCGTTGCCACGCCAGGCTCCCCATGCCGCCCACAGTCCCAGGGCCAGGGGGATGAGCCCGAAGTACGGGATGACGTGCGGGGGAAGGAATGCTCCGGCACCCAGCGTCACCAGCACAGCCGCGCCGAGGATTCCCGCGAATCCCAGGTATTGCCCGGCGGTGATCCGGGCCGTGGTCCCGCGTTGTCCCGCGCCGCGGGCGAAGAACAACGAGAGCACGATGATGTCGTCGATGTTGGTGACGATGAACAGGCCGATCGCGGGCAGAACAGACGACAGGATCATGGGGCTCCCCCCGTGTCTGCGGTGTCGCTGACCGGGCGACTAGCCACAACGCCGGTGTGGCCGGCGGTCACGACGGCGCGCCCACTGGCGCCGCGCGGGTATGGCTGGGTGCCGGATCGATCGGTGCGGCGGCCAGCGGTGTGGTGCGTCCGGCTCGCACACCGTTGGCGATGACCACGATCTCGGCGAGTTCGTGGACCAGCACCACCGCGGCCAGCCCGAGCACCCCGAACAGCGCCAGCGGCACCAACGCGATGATCAGGCCCAGGGACAGGCCGACGTTTTGCAGCATGATCCGCCGCGCCCGGCGGGCATGGCGGAACGTTTGGGGCAGGTGGCGCAGGTCTTCGCCCATCAACGCGACGTCGGCGGTTTCGATGGCCACGTCGGTGCCCATCGCGCCCATCGCGATGCCCACGTCGGCGGTGGCCAGCGCAGGAGCGTCGTTGACGCCGTCGCCGACCATCGCCGTGGGGCGTTGGGCCCGCAGTTGTTCGATCAGCCGCGCCTTGTCTTCGGGGCGCAGCTCGGCGTGTACGGCTTCGATTCCGACATCAGCGGCCAACGCGGCGGCGGTGGCCTGGTTGTCGCCGGTGAGCATCGCCACGTGATAGCCGTCGCGGCGCAACCGTGCGACCACCTCGGCGGCCTCGGGCCGCAGCTCGTCGCGCACGGCGATGGCACCGATCACCTGGCCGTTGTCTTCGACGAGGACCGCGGTGGCCCCTGCCTGTTGCATCCGGGTGACATCACCGGCGAGTGGGCCGGGGTCGAGCCAGCCGGGCCGGCCGAGGCGAAGCGTGTGCCCGTCGCGACGTCCGGTGAGTCCGGCGCCGGTTACGGCCTCGACGTCGGTGGCAGGGATGACGTCATCGGCTGCGGCGAGGATCGCCGCGGCCAGCGGGTGCTCGCTGCGCGCTTCCAACGCTGCGGCCACATCAAGTACCTGCTCGGGAGTCGCACCGTTGGTGGTGGCCACGTCGATGACGGCGGGCCGGTTCGCGGTGAGCGTGCCGGTCTTGTCCAGCGCGACGCCACGGATCTTGCCCAGCCCTTCCAGTGCGGCGCCGCCCTTGACCAGCGCGCCGAGCTTGCTGGCGGCGCCGATAGCGGCCACCACGGTGACCGGCACCGAAATCGCCAGGGCGCACGGTGAGGCGGCGACCAGCACGACCAAGGCTCGTTCGATCCAGGTGGCCGAGTCCCCGAGCAGGCTGCCGATCACCGCGATCAGCCCGGCGACGATCATGATTCCGGGCACCAGGGGTTTGGCGATGCGGTCGGCCAAGCGCTGGGAGGCGCCCTTGCGGGACTGCTCGGCCTCCACGATGCGCACGATGCGGGCCAGCGAGTTGTCCTCGGCGGTGGTGCTGACCTCCACCTCGAGTGCCCCGGTGCCATTGATCGACCCGGCGAACACCTCATCACCGGGCCCGGCCTCCACGGGAACCGACTCGCCGGTGATGGCCGAGACATCCAGCGCGGTGCGGCCCTGGCGGACGATGCCGTCGGTCGCGACACGCTCACCGGGCTTGACCAGCATCCGGTCGCCGATCCGCAAATCCGCAGGCGCGACGGTCTTTTCGGCGCCGTCGCGCAGCACGGTCGCCTCGTCGGGGACCAGCGACAACAGCGCGCGCAGCCCGCGGCGGGTGCGGGCCAGCGAGTACTCCTCCAGTCCCTCGCTGATGGAGAACAGGAAGGCCAGCATCGCGGCCTCACCCACCTCGCCGAGGATCACCGCGCCCACTGCGGCGATGGTCATCAGCGTGCCGACCCCGATCTTGCCCTTCACCAGCCGCTTGAGAGTGGACGGCACGAAGGTGTAGGCGCCGGCCAGCAGCGCCACCGCTTCCAGCGCCACGACGACCGGCTCAGCGGCGTCGAGGAAGCCGGCGATCACCGCTGTCAGCAGGAACACCCCCGAGAGGGCGGCGAACTGCAGTTCCTTGATCTGCCAGAGCCGCTCGGGCTCACGCTCCTGCTCCTCAGCACCGCGGGGTTCGTCGTTGCCGCAGCCGCATGCATCACTCATCGGTGAGCCTCCTGCGTACCCGGCGTCGCGACGGTGCCGGAGCGGGTTCCGTAGGTGGGGCACAGCGCGACGGCGTTGCCGGTGGCGGCCAACAGCGTCTCGGCCGAGACCAGTAGGTCGAGCAGCTCGGGGCGGGTCAGCGAGTAGAACACCTGCCGACCTTCGGGGCGACCGGTGACCAGGCCGCAGTCCCGCAGGCACGCTACGTGGGCCGACACGGTGGACTGCGCCAGGCCCAGCTCCCCGATCAAGTCGACCACGCGGGCCTCCCCGTCAGCCAGGCGGCGCACGATCGCCAACCGCGCAGAATCGGAGAGACTGTGAAACAGCGCCACCGCGGCATCCAGATTCGAGCTCTCCGAGGTGGTTCCGGTGAGGCAGCCATCCGCCTTATTCATCGTCATATGACGATGATACCCGGTCGCCGGCGATATTTCGAAGTGAGGTCGGACTCCGAGCCGACCTCGATCCGGTGTGTCGCGTTGGCGGGCACGACCACCTCCGTGCCGCAGTGTCCGCGCGCCGTGCTCGTCGAGCACCGTGAACGCCGTTGTTGCGGTGATGATCTGAACGGCATGGTGGGCATGGGTGTCAGTGGGGCCGATCGATCCGGTGAAGGCCAGCAACCCGGCCGCAGCCGCGCCGCGCCGCCCCAGCGCGGACCGGCAGCTGCATTACCGCCAAGCCTATTCATCGTCACTAAACGATGATAGCGTCTTCCATAGATCGTTAAACGGCGATGCCACCGACGAAGGGCGATCATTCGGACGCTGTGGCAACCGCTACTGAGTGGAAGGAGTTGCGGTGTTGATGAACCGGGCAGAAACAGCTCTGATCAACTCGCCACCTCGGCGCTGGCTGCAGCGCCTCTATGAGGTGCCGGTGCTGCTGCGCTTCGGGGGTCGGCTTCCCCCGGGCAGCGGCGCCCTCGAAATTGGCTGTGGGTCGGGCTACGGCTCGCAGCTGGTGCTGCAGCGCTTCGGCGCCGCGCGGATCGACGCGGTCGATCTGGACCCGGCGATGATCGAGCGGGCACGAACCCGGCTCGCCCCCTACGGCGACCGGGTACACCTGGCTACCGGGAGCGCCACCGATCTGCGTGAGGCGCTCAACGCCGATGATGGCAGCTACGACGCGGTGTTCGACTTCGGGATCATCCATCACATCCCCGACTGGCGCGCTGCGGTCGCCGAAGCCGCCAGAGTGCTCATCCCCGGCGGGCGGTTCTACTTCGAAGAAGTCACCGCCCACGCCCTGAGCCGCCCCACCTACCGGCTATTGTTCGACCACCCCACCGATGACCGGTTCACCGCCGAGGACTTCCTCGACGAGTTGGGCCGGCACGGGCTGGTCATTCTCGGATCGGTGACCCGCATCCAAGGCGACTACCTGCTCGGCGTCGCCGCCAAGCCACTCGCTGCGGACGGTGGGCGATGATGGCCGCGGCCGCGCTGACCCTGTTCGTGGTCATGATGCTGCTCGCCGGGGCGCTGCGCACCCTCATCCAACGGCACCGCACCGGTGACAGCGGCAACCGGCGCACACTGTCACCGCGCGGCTCGCTGGGCTGGTCGGCACTCACCGCCACCGACGTCGGCTACCTCATGGTGGGTGTCGGCGGCCCCTTGGCGCACTGGCTGGGGCTAGCGCCGGTGAGCGTGCTGCAGCACCCTCCCATTCACGTGCTCGGCGTGGTCCTGGCGGTTCTGGGCATCCTGGCCGCCTTCGGTGCGCAGATGGCGTTGGGCGCGTCCTGGCGGATCGGGGTCGACCAAAGTGAACGCACCGCACTGGTCACCAGCGGCCCGTTCGGTTGGGTGCGCAACCCCATCTTCACCGCGGTGCTAGTCACGATCCTCGGCCTGACACTCATGGTCCCCAACCTCGTCGCACTCATCGGCTGGGTCCTTGCCCTCGTTGGGATCGAAACCCAAGTGCGCCGCATCGAGGAGCCCCACCTGCACCGCATCCACGGCGAACCCTATGACCGCTACACCGCCACTGTTGGTCGCTTCCTACCCGGATTGGGGCGCCTCCGCACCGACCGTCGCGCTGCCACATCGAAAGGGGACAAAAGTTGATCACTCCTACCCAGTCCATACGGTCGATACCATCGCGGCCGCCCAAGCCTCTCGATGAGCAGGCCTGGCATCCCCGCGCCCAGATCGCCCGCATGCTAGGCATATATCCCAATCCGAGTGCGGGCATGAAAAAGCCTCGCGCGTCGAAATCGAGATTCGACGTCTGCGAGGCGAAAGCCAGCGTGGTGTGCGCATGCGGGGGCCGCTGACGGTGGCCGCCCGGCGCGCAGGCGGTTACGGCGGCATCGGCAGGATTCTCCCGGTGACAAGAGTGCTCATCAGAAGAGGGCTAACGCCGCCACTCGCGAAGCGCGACCGCGGCAGCGCCGACTAACTCGGTCAGCCCCTTCAGGAAGGCGATGATGCGCTCCATCGGCTCATCGCGCCGGCAGAACACCGCCCGGTTGACCATCACCAGTACAAGCAGAATCCAGACCAGATTCCACGCGTCCGAGACGACCACATTGACCTCCTTGCGAGGTGTACCAACAGAAAAGTGCCCGACCGATGGCCGGGCACAAAAAAAGCCGGGAAGACCCCGACTTCAACGCGCAAATAAGCGCGCCCTTTCATGGTAAAACCATGAAAAGATCAGTCCAGCAC
Source organism: Mycolicibacterium duvalii (assembly GCF_010726645.1). Taxonomy (NCBI): domain Bacteria; kingdom Bacillati; phylum Actinomycetota; class Actinomycetes; order Mycobacteriales; family Mycobacteriaceae; genus Mycobacterium; species Mycolicibacterium duvalii. Next base: position 1,512,327 of record NZ_AP022563.1, read on the forward strand.
TACATTTGGATGACTGGACGACATACGGAACTGGCTGTGTACGCCAGTTGTTCGGTGGACCCCGCCAGCAGGGGCGGGAGGAAGATTTCGCGGTAGCGACTGGATGTGGGCACAGTCGAGCCACTGCATCTGTGCGGCAATCTTACCTGTCGAGGTAGGGCAACGGAGAGGACGTCTCACTGGTGGGCGTGTCGGCGCGCTAACCGGATTTTGGGCGCACTAACGGCACCTCATTCACTGTACTCGCAGTTAGATGCGCCAGCAGGGAAGCAAGCATCCTGGGCGTATCGCCTGGCTGGGAGAGCGGGCTGCCCAGTTCCTACGCCAGATGTTCCGACTTCCCTATCCTGGAGACGTGACGAGCGAGTGCGGTGACACCGAGTCGACGCTGCCTCTGTCCCCCGCTCCCCCGCGCCGTTTCGGTCAGCTGCCCGACCTTGCGGTCTCAGATGACTTCGACGACCCACTACCCGAGACGGAGCTGGCCACGTGGGACGGACGCCCCTCCCGCGAGGGTTGAGAATTTGCCCGCGAAGGACGAGCCGCATTCAGATCAGGCGGGGGTCGCCGTCTTCGTCGAGCACGATGTGCGGATCGCCGCGCTGGAGCGCGTCGAGCGCAAGATCAATCTCATGGACGGCGAGATCGGCTATGCGGCTGGGCCCCAGGACGACGATCTGCTCAGCCTGATCAGCCCCGCCGCCAACCACCAGGCCGACGAACTCGGGATTGCCCGCGACGACGAACTGCAGATCCCAGCCAATGTGGCGGCCGACCTCACGGGCTCGTCGATCCAGTGTCAGCACGTCGTCGTCGGTCAACACGCGATGCCCTCCCTTGTCAGGTGTCGTTGGAGTTGTTGCCGCGCAGCGAGTTCAGCTCATCGAGCAGCTGCTGATAGCGCTGGATGGACATGACGACGGCCGCGGGCTTGCTGGCCGTATCGGCCAGGATGACGTTGCCTGCGCTGGTGGCCACCTGATTTATCAGGTGCTGGTGCAGTTCGCGGGCCGGGATCAGCTCACTGGGGACAGCTTGCGCGCCGCCCAGGGCTTCAACGGTGGTACGGATCATCGGATTGCCTCTCAGAAGTGGTCGGTCTGGTGTCCCCTCAGCCCGCCTGTCCAGCCGAGGGGACACCGCCGAATTCGGTTGATAATCAACCGCGTTCGGTGACCGTGGTGTTGGGGTGACGTGCGGCCGTGGAGCCCTTCACGAACTTGCCGGTGATGGCGCTGCGGTGATGAGTTCCACTGCTGCGGTTGGAGCCCCGTTCGGTGACCGTGGTCTTGGGGTTGCGCGCCGCGGTGGACGCCTTGACGTAGCGACCGGTGGCTGCGCTGCGGTGATGTCCCTTGGCCATTGTTTTGTCCTTTCGTGTTTTCCGGCCCGGTGTTGAGCCGGATACCGGTCTATAAGTGCGCTGGGCGGCTCGACCCCTGAATTCCTGTGAGTCGTCGTGCCCATGGCCGCCCTCAGCCGCACGCCGGGCCAGTGCGTCGCCTTCGGCGGCGGTCACCGACCTGCGTGCTGCCCGCGCGGTGCGGGTGCCCAACGAGCTGGCGTTGATGAGTGCGGTGAGGTGCTTGATGGTGGTCACGACGTCCTCTTTCGGAGTTGGCGGAGTTGATAGCCGAGGAGGTTTTCCACGCGCTTGGCGTCGGGCAGGCCCAGCTCGTCGGCGATCTCGCGCTGGGTGAAGCCGTGCTCCTGCATGAACAGGGCTCGGCGTGCCCGGTCGGTGCTCAGCAGCGCCATCGCCTCGGCCACCGTGTCGTTGGCGACGATGGTCTCCTCGATGCCCTTGATGATGTCGAACCGGTCTTCGGGCAGCTCGGCCATCGGCGTGGTGGCCTCCTGGATTCGCTCTTTCTCGGCCCGCAGGGCGCTGCGGTAGATGTTGGCGAACTGATAGAGGCACTGGCCGATGAAGAAGGTGCCCAGCGACGCGCCTCCCGAGGATTGCCAGCGGTGGGTCATCAGCACCTTGTCGCGGAAGTAGATCAGCGCGGCGACCACGGTGTCGGTGGCGATGTCGTCGATGGTCTGATCGTCGGGCCAGCCCTCGATGCGGCCCAGCCCGTAGCCGGTCAGCGCCTTGGCCTTGCCGTAGATGGTGCCGTGGCGGATCCAGGCGCGCAGCACCCCGAGGCCGTAACGGGACAGCTCGCGGGAAAACCGCTCCCACAGCCGGCCGGTGAACTGGTGCAACTGCAGGGCCAACAGCAGCTCCTCGTCTGCTTGAAGACGCCGGATTCGTTCCAGTTCGTCAGCGAGTTCGGCGGTGAGATCAGGGCCGTCGAGCCAGGCACTGACTACGCCATCGTCGATGTGCTGGATGTCGGCCTGGATGTCCTGTTGTAAGCGCGCGGCATCAACGGGCGGGCCGGGGCGGCGGGCCGGTCGATCCATGGCTACATCTCCAGGAGGCGAGAAAGAGACAACCGATCCCTACGGTTGTCGCTTCCTCTTAAGTCCGCACGTACCGCGGACCCCTGAAACCCGGAGAAAGTTTTTTTCCAGGCAAGCGGTCGCGGCCGTGCTGGCGCCATTGTCCCAGGTCGAGCCGACAAACCTCGGCATAGAACGAGGGGCTACTGGCGGCCCAACCCAAAAGCGTCGTACGCGGCTTCTCGGGTCGCGGTCGCTCGTCGTCGTGCAGCTGCCAAGAAGGAAGGTGGGCTTTCAGCCGCGGGCAACGCTGTTCAAAGCAAAGAGCCCGGGTCGGTCGCAAGGACCGAATACCGGGCTCCTCCTGGCTTCAACCGGGCACGCGCTACACGTCACACCGGCCTGTATGAGCTCACCACCGCTGAACGCTGCAGCGGGGCCCTTGCTCAGCCCGTTCCAGCTCCTCGGCTCGGGCATTGCGACACGGCGCGCCACCCCCCGCGTGGGCCCCGGCCCCGGGGCCCACTGCCGACACCGCGTTCGAGCACCTCAGCGAGACGCAGTGCTCACCACAGCGTGGGCTGGTCGCCAAGCTGCGCCGCGTGCACCGCTGCAGCATTCCAGCCGTGCCGTACCGCATACGCAGCGCCACCGAAGGTCCGCGCCGCACATCGCGACTGTGCCGGAAACGACGTGCTGTCGAACATCCGTGTCGGCCATGCACTTCACGCATACCGGGTTGTCGCACTCATGTAAGCCAGTCCCCCCGCTGCCACCCTGCGACCTGCGATCGCCGACGCGGAGCGATACGGACGCACCCAGAACCCCACGCCGTCGCGCGTGAGGTAGAACCGGTCGTAGCCGTCCTTCCCGACCGCACGGGCCATATGTCGCAGTCCGAAGGCTTTTGGCCCGCAGACGACGTGAATTTGGAAGCGCGCAATCTCGGCGGCATGCAGCTGCCGATCGCACTCAGTAGGCCCGCGCTCTTCGTAACCTTCGACCCCAGAACCGGGCACCGACACACGCCGCGGCCGCAGTGGCGGACGCTGCCCACTCGGGCCGGCTACGTCGGACCAAGAGCTGACCGCCGACAGCGCGGCTCCTTGTCGCGTGTCGGTGCGCTCGACAGCGGGCAGCTGAGCACCGTGCTACCCGTGCACCGCGGCCTGGTCGCGCCACTATGCTCCAGACTCTCGGCACAGCGCCGCCCGGCATCTCCGCCGTCACGCCGAGTCTGCCCAGAGATTGTCGGGAGCGACACCGCTGGGGTTCGCTGCTGACTATGCGACCCCATCGCCGCCGACAACTGCATGCGAACCGTTGCTGGGCGTGGACTTCTCGACTTTCGGAGCGTGCCGCAGAATGGTCCGCACCATTCCGATCCCGACGTCTGTCCGTGCGGCGATCGTGGTCAGCGTCTCACCACGGCCCTGCATGCGTGCAATCGCCGCGCCGGCCTTCGCCCGGTGGGTAGCGACTCGCTTCGCAGCTTCGGCGTCGACTTGCTCGCGCAGCTGGGCCATACGCTCCTTCTTCCAAACCTCGACCTCGGCGACGTTGCCGACCTCGTATAGAAAGTTCGTGGCGTCGTCGATGTTCGCCTTATCCCGCGCAGCGCACGCTTCGTTGGCGCGCCGGGTCGCTTCCACGGCCCGTCGCCGGGCTTCCAACTTGGACGTTCCTGCTGCTGTCATGACCGGGACAATAAAACCGGCCGGGCCCGACGTGCCACCACCACAGCCACATTCGCCACCCACCAGTTTTTTCGTTCGCCGCCCCTACCGCACCACCGCGCTCCGCTCACCATCCGTGCAGCCCGTCCCCGCACCGCCGCCGCACCGCCCACTCAGCTCACCCCCTCACAGGCCCCTTCCACGACCCACAGAAAGCCCACACACCTCTTGCATGAAGGTCACGGTTTGGTAACGGCGATTTCGAAGATGGCTGTGGTGGTGGCTTTTTCCGCGGCTGGCTCCGTACTTTCGGGCGCATGCAGACCGAGGGGTGCGCTCGGCGGTGATGTCGATGCACAAGCTGACCGCCGGGGACGGTTACCTGTACCTGGTGCGCCAAGTCGCGGCCGCCGACAGCACCGAACGGGGCCGCTCCAGCCTCGCTGACTATTACTCGGCTAAGGGCGAATCGCCGGGCCGCTGGATGGGCCGCGGCCTGGCTGCGTTGGCCGACACCGGAGCCCGTGAGGTCAGCGACGAAGTGCGTCAAAACGTGTGGGCCGTCGAAGGCGGATCCGTGGTCACTGAGGCGCAAATGAAGGCCTTGTTTGGGTTGGGTTGGCACCCCAACGCCGACAAGATTTATGGCCATCTGTCCCCGCGGTTGGGCGTTCAACCCGCAACCGCGGCTGGCCAGTTAGGCCGCAAATATCCTGCGCAGGAGGAGCCGTCGTCGGAGTTCACCCGTCGTGTCGGAAAAGCGTTCCGCGCTCACAACATCGAGGCCGGTCTGGCGGGCAACGCCACCATCGACGATGACGTGCGGGCAGGCATCCGTACACAGGTGGCCCGGGAGATGTTCGCCGAGCAATTTGGCCGCGACCCGGCCGATGATCGGGAGCTGTCAGGGTTCGTTGCGCGGGCCACCAGGGCACGCACTACAGCGGTGGCCGGCTATGACTTGACGTTCTCTCCGGTGAAGTCGATTTCGGCGCTGTGGGCGATTGCCCCGCCGGAGATAGCCGAGCAGATCGAGGCCGCTCACGAGGCCGCGGTGGCCGACGTGTTGGAGTGGCTGCAAGACAAAGCCGCCTTCACCCGTACCGGCACCAACGGTGTCGCACAGGTCGACACCGAAGGGCTCATCGCGGCGGTGTTCACCCATCGCGATTCGCGTGCCGGGGACCCCGATCTACACACCCATGTAGCGATCGCCAACAAGGTGTCTTACCTCGATCAAAATGGGGTGCGCCGCTGGCTCGCGCTGGATGGACAACCGCTGCACCGAGTCATCGTGGCGGCTTCGGAGATGTACAACACCCGCATGGAAGTTCACACCATCGACCGCCTCGGTGTGGACTTCGCCGAGGCGTCCCGTGGACGCGGTAAACGACCCGTGCGCGAGATCGTCGGGATGTCAGTGGAATTGATGATGCGGTGGTCGAGTCGCGGTATCGCGATCAAGGCCCGCACCGCCGAGCTGGCCAAGCAGTTCCAGCACGATCACGGCCGCGAACCCACCACCATCGAATCCCTCGCATTGGCTCAACAAGCGACGCTGGAGTCGCGTGAAGCCAAGCACGAACCGCGCTCGTTCGCAGAGCAGCGCGCCACCTGGCGCAACCAAGCTATTGAAGTCCTCGGACACGATGGATTGAACCGCATGCTGGCCACAGTTTTGGCCCCGCGTCGCGCCCAGAAGACGCCGGAAATCACCGCGGAATGGGTGGCGTCGCGTGCTGTCGCACTCGTCGCCACCGTGGCCGAAACACGCGCGACGTGGCAGGCCCACCACGTGCGCGCCGAGGCCCTGCGGATGGTCCGCGCCGAAGGCGTCGCACACGTGGCGGGGCTTGTCGAACGGCTCACCGACACCGCACTTTCCGAGGCGTTCTCGGTGCCCCACGCCCGCGTCGAGGACGGCGAGTTGGGCGAGCCTGTCGCATTGCGTCGTCGCGACGGTTCGAGCGTCTACAGCCGCCACGGCGTGGCGACCTACACCAGCCGCGACGTGCTCGCTGCCGAGGAGCGCATCCTGGCCGCTGTCGCACGCCGCGACGGTCGTATGGCGACGGCGTCCGAGGTCGATCTCGCGCTGTCAGATTCGGCCGCCCGCGGCAAGCCACTCAACCTCGGTCAGGCCGCGCTCGTCGAGCAGATGGCCACCAGCGGACGCCGCGTCGCATTGGCGCTGGCGCCCGCCGGGGCGGGCAAGACCACGGCCATGGCCGCGCTGGCGCATGCGTGGCGCAGCTCGGGCGGACATGTCCTCGGTTTGGCCCCGACCGCGGCCGCGGCGATCGTGCTCGGGGAGGATCTGGGCGCGACCACCGACACCCTCGACAAGTACGTCCACTGCGCTGATCCGGACAACGCTGCGACATTCGGAACACCGCAGTGGTTCACCGACATCGGACCGGACACGTTGATCATCGTCGATGAGGCCGGCATGGCGTCCACCGCGGGTCTGGACGCGATGATCGCTGACGCGCAGCGCAAGGGCGCGAGTGTGCGGCTGGTGGCTGATGACTGCCAATTGGCGTCGATTTCCGCTGGCGGGGTGTTGCGCGACATCGCCACAGAGACCGGTGCGCTGACGCTTTCGGAAGTCGTGCGGTTTCACTCCCGCGCCGAGGCCGCGGCGTCGCTGGCGCTGCGCGGCGGCGATCCGGCCGGGATCGGCTTCTACATCGACTCCGGGCGCATCCACGTCGGTACCGAACAAACCGCCGCGGACACCGCGTTTTCGGCGTGGCTGGCCGACCGCAACGCCGGGCGCGACAGCCTGCTCCTAGGACCCACCAACGCGATCGTCGACGACCTCAACGCCCGCGCCCGCACCGCACGAATTGCTGCCCACGTTGAAGCTGACCCGAACTGGCGGCCGGGTCGGGAAACCGTGCTCGCCGACCAACTCCGCGCCAGCGTCGGAGACGTCATCCGCACCCGCCACAACGCCCGCTGGCTGCCCCTGTCGGGCACTGATTACGTCCGCAACGGCTACACCTTCGACATCCTCGATGTCGCCCGCGACGGAGCGCTCCGGGCTCGCCATAGCGGCACCGGGCATGAGATCACCCTGCCGGCCGATTACGTCACCGAACACGTCACCCTCGGCTATGCCAGCACCATCAACGGCGCCCAGGGCTCCACCGCCGGGTACAGCTGCCACGTGGTGGGTGCTGAGCACCTGACCCGCCAACAGCTCTACGTCGCCCTCACCCGCGGCCGCGCCGAAAACCACCTGTACCTCTCGACCGCCGAAACCGACCCGCACCGCATCCTGGCCCCCAAGGCCACCCACCCCGACACCGCCGTGGACGTCCTGTCCCGGATCGTGGCCCGCGGCGGCGGCCAGGTCTCGGCCACCACCACCGCCCGCCAGGCCGCCGACCCGACCCGCAGACTGGCCGCAGCCGCCGACATGTTCACCGACGCTCTCGGCGCTGCGGCCGAGCACCAGCTCGGCGCGGGTGCCCGCGACCGTCTCGACGCCATCGCTGAATCAGTGCATACCGATCTCAGTACCTGCGCAGCGTGGCCGGTACTGCGTCGTCGCCTGGCCGTCCGGGCGCTCTCCGGTGCCGATCCCGGCGAACTGTTGGCCGCCGCCCACGCTCGAGGCGGCCTCGACGATGCCGCCGACGCGGCCGCGGTGCTGGACTACCGCATCGACCCCACCGGTTCCGCCGGCCGCGACTGCGGGCCGCTGCGCTGGCTGCCCGCCATCCCCGACCGTCTGGCCGGCGACCCGCAATGGGGCGACTACCTGCGCCGCCGCGGACAACTCGTCAGCGACCTGGCCGACCAGATCCGCGAACAAGCCCGCGCGTGGACCCCCGATACCGCGCCGAGCTGGGCACAGCCCCTGGTCACGGCCAACCCTGCCCTGGCCGCAGAAATCGCCGTGTTCCGAGCCGCCACCGGGGTCGACGGCGCCGACACCCGCCTCACCGGCCCAGCCCAATACCCGGTGGCCACCCGCGCAATCCAAGACCTGCTGCAACGCCACGGCACCGACGCCATCGAGCGCAACAGCGCCGACCCCACCCGCTTCAACGACCTCCTCGACCAGATCGACCCCCGCATCCGCGCCGACGCCTACTGGCCCACCCTGGCCGCCCACCTCACAAATGCCGCGCGCGGCAACGACATTAGCGATGCGATCACCGCGGCGGCCCAGCGAGGACCGTTGCCCGATGAGATGCCCGCCGCGGCGTTGTGGTGGCGGCTGGCCGACGCGTTGTCCCGCACTGCGGCCATACCCGATCGGACCGTCGTCGACCACGCCACCGCCCAGGGCGACGGCCTGCACGCAAGCATTGCCGCTGAGCGTGCGCTCGTCGAGGTTCTGGCCGCCTCCTGGCGCAACGCTGACCCGCTCCCCCTGGCGCGGCCACGCACCGACCCCGCCGCGGTCGCGCTGTCGCTGCCCTACGTCGTGGCCACCGTGGCGGCCGAGCGCTACACCCCCGAACTCGCCGAAGCGATCCACACAGCGGCCACCGACGCCAACCGCCACCACGTCCGCATCACCGCGACACCACAGCCCGACCGGCTCAGCCTCAACCACCTCGCCGAGCAGATCACCATCCACGAACCCACCCGGCGCGGACCGGTCATCGTCGTCGAGGACGCCGCCGCCGACCCCGACGCCCTCGCAGCGGTGGCCACCGCCCTGGTCCCCGCACACGGCCGCCTCCTACTCGTTGACAACGGACAGCTCGGCAGCGCCCGACGACTCCTCGACGGACTCACCCTCCCCTGGGCTGAAAACACCCGCCCCGCAGCGGGCATCGACAATCCCAGACTCGCCGCCGCCGCCGACGAACACCGCGCCATCGCCGCCCGCAGCTGGAGAACCCTCACCACCGGACCCACGCGCGATCGAGGCAGAGACCGCGACCGCGGACACGGCCTCGACATCGACTAACGGGCACACCCACCGCACCCGGCATATACCGTTGACGGTATATACCGGAATCGATATAGTGGAGGCGTGGGTGAGTGGCGGATCATGCTCAGCGGCGAAGTGGAGCGCTGGTATGCCGGTCTGTCTGAAAGTGAACTCGCCCAGGCCGATCAGGCCCTCGACCGGCTCACCGCCGAGGGCATCACCCTGGGCATGCCGCACAACCGCTATCTCTCAGAGAAACTGTGGGAGTTGCGGTTTCGCTGCGGACAGGTCAACCAACGCATAACCTACACCGCCGACCCCGACCGCCAGCTGGTCACCTTGACCACCTTCCGCAAACAACGCCAAAACGAACGCAACGAGATCACCCGCGCACGCAAAGCGCTACGCCGCCACCAGACCAAGAAGGGATAACCCAACCATGGCCGTCAAGACCGCCACCGCGAAGAAGACCGCTGCCCCGAAGAAGGCCGCCAAGAAAGCCCCCGCCGCTGCGAAGAAGGTCGCCACCAAGAAGGTCGCCACCGCCAGCGGTGGGGTCGATTATCGAACCGCCCGCGCCCAGCGCCAGGCCGCCCTCACCGACGAGCAGCGCCAGACCTACGAGCAGGCCTACCACGACGCCGGCCGGGCGATGGACCTCGCCGAGCTGGTCTACGCCGCCCGCACCGAGGCCGGCCTCACCCAAACCCAGCTCGCCGCCGCCATGAGCACCAGCCAATCCGCCGTCGCCGCCTGGGAGAACGGTGCACGCATCCCCGGTATCGACGCCCTGGAACGGCTCGCCGCAGCCTGCGGGAAACGCCTCCACATCGCCATCACCGCCGCATAACCCCAACGGTCAGGCTGTGTCCCGCAGCCAGGTTGTAAGAGTCGCGCGGCAAATGGCGACGGCCTGAGAATCGATCACCTCGATATCGCGGAGCACGGCTTCACACTCCTCGGCTGAACAGCCGAACTGAGTAAGCTCTGTCATCCACATCATCAGCGGTCGGGCACTTTCACCGTTTGTGGGCCACGTGGCCCATATCCGGCCGTAGGTGGCGGCCACGCTGTCACGGAACGCCGCACGCACCGTGTCATGGGCGATGTCGAACAGCCCTTGAGCCTGCTCCGCGTAGGTAGCGAGCTGCGGTATCCCGAAATCGCGTTCCAGCACCGACGGAGCGGCGAACCCGAGTGCAGTGCGCCAATGCTGTTGCGCAGTAACGATATCGGGATTAGGGGCGGTTGGCCGGATGTGCAGGAGATATTGGCCGCCCTCGATGTAGTCGGCCTCTCGCCAATCGGGGTCGCGCCCAGGTATCCCGATCTTCGGCGGTGCTTGCAGCGTGGTGCGATCCCAACTCAAGACCGGCGGGTCGAGAGAGGCGTTCGCGCACACCATCTTCAGCGTCGCGCCGATCTGTTCCAGCCGGTGGGCGTACCCGAGCAGCGGATAGCTCCGCGGTGCCGAGGTCGCGCCCCAGCGACCGTCCCCGGTGGACACGTGAAACTCCCGTGCCCACAGAAACGCTTGGTCGATGGTGTTGGCCAGCTCGGCATGCCAGCGCTCCAGCTCGACCCTCCAGGCCGCGCCGTCCGCACCCTCTGGAGTCGTCATCGAGGAGCCTCATATTGGAGGTCCTCTTCAACGCTGACAAGGGCCTTGACGATCATGTCACGCAGGTCAGGGTCGCCGGTAGCGGCTGCGGCGTAACACATATCGGGGAGCGGCAGCGGGCGCCTGGACCACCCGCCGATGTGTTCGGCGGTACGCGCAACCAGCCAGTGCGCCCGGTAGTCGGCCAGAAATTCGGTCGTGTCGCTGGGATCGGCGACCGCGCCGGTATTGGTGGCGAAAGCCGGTCGGCGCATCGCGGTCATGACGTTGAGCGCCTTGGCCGCCTTGTCGTAGTCCGCCCACTGCTGCACGGTTGGCTCGCGGTCACTCCCGCGGACCGCCCAGACCAGGCGTAACGCCTCGTCGATACCGCCATCGATGACTTGAGCCTGGGTCGTTGCTGCGTTGATCATCGCCGCGGTCACCGCCGAGACAATCCGGTCCTGACAGAGAGGGTCGGCGTCCATGATGCGCAGCAGCCGCGGATACACCTCGGGCCACAGCACCGCTAGCCGATGAATGTGCATGTCGTCGAGCACCGGGGCGGGCACATCGACGCCTTGTTGTAGCAGCGGGTTGGTGTCTCCCGAGCACGACGGCGGATGCTCCACCCCGGCATCGCGCAAGACGCTGACCCCCGCCGTGGTGGCTGCTGCAACCAGCTTCCAGCCCCACTGGGCGCGCAGCTGGGCGTACTCAACGAGGACCCGTGCCGGATCGCCCCAGCCAAACCACCTCTGCCGAAAAGAATCGTCTACCAACGGATCTGTGGCCAACACCCGCACGGAGCGCGGAACGAACACCCCCGCCGGGATGTAGCTGGACCCGTCATTGGAGGTGATGACCGTCTCGGTGCCGCTCGGAGACCGGAACACCCCGACCGCCCACCCCGCCGCGGGATTGAGCGCCACGTACGCGGCGTGCTGCAGCTTCCAGACCAACTCCTTGGCCGCCGCGGCGTCTGCGGACTCGCGGCGCTCCCGTGCGGCTGCGGTCTGACCCGCAGCGACCACACTGGCCGGAATCAGAGTCGGGCCCGCAGCCGCACTCGCTGCGGACGGGGCGGGCGCTGCCGGGGCACTTGTCGAGCCGACAGTGCCCGCCGGCACGGTCGGTGCCGGGGGTGGCGCACCTGCTGGGGGACCCATCGAACCCGGCGGCAGCATCATCGGCGCACCACCGCCGCCGATCCCCGCGCCGGTAGGCGCGGCGGCCGCCGGGGTGGCTGGGGACACCATGCCCGCCTGCGCCCCGGCCGGCGAGACTCCCCCACCGGGGGCCGCCGACACCGGGGGCGCCGCATGCCCACCACCGGCCGATAGGGCCGGTGACGGACTCGCTGGGGCTGGAGGTGGTGCAGACGGTATTCCGCCGCCCATCCCCGCCGTAGTCGCCATTCCCTGGTTGAACGCCGACGACAACGGCGACGCGCTGCCCGCACCTGGCACGGCTCCTGGGTTCGGCAAACCACTTGCTGCGCCGGGCATCTGACCGACACCGCCACTCAGCGGGTTAGACCCAATACCGTTCAGTTAGTGGCTGATGACGGTGACGCTGGGTGGGTGTTCGGGTTGTGGCCAGTGTTGGTGCGCTGATCTTTTGACATGCCACTTGGGCATTTTGCGTTTGATCACGCGGGGAGCTGACCGTGTGCGGCGTGCCGGGTTGATGCGGTCGAGGAGGCGACGGAGGAACGCCTGCCAGTGAGGGTCGGCGGATCGGCGCCGGTTAGGGGGAAAAAGCGCCCTGATGGGCGACGGATTGGCGCACGACGCGCAACGCGGCGGTGAAGCTGAGTCGGTCCGGGTCGTGTCCGCTGTGGTGTGCGGCTTGGCTCATCAACGAGCGAATCGCGTAGTGGCAGCACAGGTATCCCCAGATCTCCTGCAGGACGAGGTCGGGCGACTTCGACCGCAGCACCACCTTCGACCCACGCTGGTGGGTCTTGAGTTCGTCGAAGACGCTCTCGATCTCCCAGCGCTGGGCGTACGCGGCCGCCAACTCGACCGCGGGTGCGGTGTCCGGGTCGGTCAGCGTGGTGAGCAACCGGTAGGCCACGGGGTTGTCGCGGCCGTCGTCGACGGTGTAGTCGATGACGCGAGCCAGCATTGGCTCGCCGTGTCGGTCCTTGGCCGCGCGCAGGTGGGCCAGCCACGAACCGTCGGCGAGATCCTCGACGTGAGTGGGGGTCGGGCCGTTGCGTCCGGTGCTCACGCGCCACAGCAGATCGGCTCCGGTATCGGAAGCGTTACGCCACAACGCGTATGAGAAGAATCCACGATCAGCCAGCACGAGCATTTCCGGTGTCAGTGCATCGAGCACGTGCTCGACCATCGTGGACTCCGCGTCGCGGTAGGCGCCGATCGTGGCCGCGAAGATCGCATGAGTGCCGCACTCGGCGACCGCCAACAACCGCGCCTGCGGAAACGCCGACTTCTCACCCTTGTTCACCCCCGGACGCCCGAAGAACTCCTCATTGACCGGGCTATCCGCCACATCCAGGCACGTCCCGTCGATCGCGACCACCCTGCGTCCGGCCACCCACGTCCCCGGCGTATCCGCCGCGCCCAACGGACGAGCGACCCTCGCGAACAACGCAGCCAACGGCTGGGACCCCAATCGCTCCCGCGCCTGGAAAATGGCCGACTTCCCCGGCAACTGATACTGCTCACGCCACCCGGAAGCCCACGCTAAACCATCCGTGAGCTGGGATAACACATCCTCGTAGGAGCCATCGGAGTACAGGCCCATGCCGATGGCGAAATACGCCATCACCCGTGCCGGCAGTGCACGATGACGCACCTGAGTACGCCCCGTCGCCTCGATCACCTCATCAACCATCGCCGGCGGGAACACCCTCGTCAGGACACCCACAGACACCAGATCCGACAACCGACGATCCGATTCAGGCTTCCGCCAACCCGCGCGAGGCATACCAACAAACTACACCCATGTAGTCTTAACTGAACGGTATTGGGGTTAGACCCCATCCCCGGCATGCCGCCACTGCCCAGACCGCCGGGCATCTTCGGAATTCCGCCACCGGAACCCATCCCGCCGCCACCAATACCGCCCATCGACGGCATGCCGGCACCGCCGAGCGCTGAGGCCGCTGGTGAAGAAGTCACGCCAGGCGTCGGCTGCGTTACCGGCCCGGTCGCGGCCTTGATGCTCTCATCACCAGCGGCCGACTTGCTGCCGGGACTAACTCCAGGCTGCGTGGTTGACGTACCTGCAGGATCGGTCGGCGCGTCGTCCACAGGCTTAGGTGCGTCGGCCCCAGCTTCCCGCTTTTCGGTGTCGCTGTAGGGGTTTTCGTCCTGTTCGATTCCCGGCGACGTGTGGTCGACGGGCTGGACTGGTGGAGCGGTAGGAGCATCGCCCCACTTCGTCAAAAGATCGAGTGCCCTGGTGTTTTCGGTGCTCGCCTTGAAGACGGTGTGGGAGGCCATTGCGGCGGTTACTCCCGCCTCGGTTTGGTATCGGGCTATGCCGTGGTACTGGGTCACCAGGGCTTCGGCTTCGCCTGGGAGCTTCGCGCTCGCGATCTTGGCGTCTGCCTCGCGGACGAGCTGCTCTTGACCGGCGCGTGTATCGCGCAGCACCGTGGCGATATCGGCGCACTTGTTGGCGCACTTGTCGTGCCACTCAGCGATCGTCTTGGCTTCCTCGGCCAACACTGCGCCCGCCCGGTGGGCTTCGTCGAAGCCCTGCGAATCCGCGGCATCGCGAAACTCCGCGTTGTCAGTGACGATCTTCTGGTGGATTCCGTCCCACGTCGTCGCACCGACCCGGTAGGTCTGCTCCTGGGCGTCCCAATGCCCAGCGTCCGGTGGCTCCATGTCTGGCGTAACGATCAGCCGCCCATACGATCCCGCAGACCCTCCGACAGCAGGCATCAGCGCAACCCGCACTCGGACGTGATGGCATCGATCAGATCGTTGCCGCGTTTTAGTTCACGGGCGGCCTCGTCCCAGTGCCGCATGTTGAGCGCGTGCAGCATGTCGATTCTCGTTGTCATCCAGGCACGCAGAGGCTTTGCCGTTGAAGCTGGTGTGGCGTCAGACAGTTGCGTACGCAGATACGAGACCGCAGCCACACCGGTACGTTTCTCCGTGGCCAATGCGGCGAGGCTCTCCGGACTTGTCCAGCTCTGCTCTATCGCCTCGGCGCTGGACTTGCTCGCCCGCGCCGTCGACCGCGCCGCTCGATCCCACGCCGTGCAGGCGGCCGCCTTGGCGGGCTGGGTGTCGCTGCTGCTGTAGGTGGGTGGCGGCGAGGGGACCACGTTCACTGTGTGCCGGGCTGGTACGGTCGGATGGGCGAGGGCCAGGCCGCTGGTCACCACGGCACCTACTGCGACCACGAATGCCGCCGTGGCGGCGGTGATCCCGGTGCGGTGACGCCGCCGGTCCCTCATGGTCATGACACGACGTTATCGCGAGCAAGTGACACCCGGCCACCGCCGCAGGCACATTCGAAATGGCGACTTTCCGCAGCTCTGTTGCCTATAGATAACACTTGGCAAATCAGTGCAGGTGACGGCGGGTGTGTCTAAAAAGACGGTTTAGACACACTTGCGCGTGGTGATCACCGATTGCGGTTGAGTAGCTCGCGCAGTCGCTTGGCTCCGCGGTCTGACACCGACTGAGACGACAGGGCATACGCAGCGGCCTGATCAGGGGTCAGTCGGCCGCCGCTGATGTGGTCGCCCAGATACCGCCGCATTTGAGCCTTCTCATCTGCTCCGGTCCAGCCGTTACGCCCGCCGTAGAAGATGACGGAATCAAGGTCTTTACGGACATCGTCGTCGACTTGGGACGTTGTGACCTGTCCGGTCAGCAGGTTGATCGCGGCCGCGCCAGCAGCCCATTCGGCCAAGGGAGTGGAGCCCTCGACGACAGCAAGCGAGTAACCCCGAGCCAAGCCCATCGCAAAGTGCAACGACCGTTCGTCTGGCACGAACGCCAGAACAGGACCGCGATCGGGTCGGCTACTGCTCTGCGGTGTGGCATGCCCGCCCGCTCGGATGATCTCGTCGAGGTCGGCATAACCAAAGCTCGCCGCATTTTGCGCATTGCTCACCAGCAGCGGCGCCAAATCCTCCTCGCGACTGCGTTCCCAAATCCAGTCGGCGGCCAGGGCGACGGCTTCCTCCCACGGCCGATCCTCGACGTCATCGGGGACCCACGCTGCGGCCCGCAGGTGAGTGGACGGGTGCAAATCGTCGGCGGTCATCACGCGACTCCTGACTGGAAACTGAGTTTCGCCAGGTAGCGGTAGGCCGTCGCCCGGCTTACCCCGAACGCTTGAGCAAGTTCGTGTACGGGCTCGCCCGTCCCGGCGAGCCGGCGCAGCTGCTCTTGACGTTCAGGGGTCAGCTTGGCCGGCTTTGTAGCCGGTAGTTGGCGGGCTCGTCGCGAGTCACGCGAGGCGGCGCGACGCTCACGGCCGAGTTCGAGTTCCAGCTCAGCCAGCGTCGCCATGATGGTGGCCACCGCGCGCCCTGTTGGTGTGCCGGTGTCCACGCCTTCACGCAAGGCGCGCAACAGAATTCGGCGCTCACCCAAATCCGCGATGGTGCGGGTTACTTCCGCGACGGATCGACCCAGCCGATCGATGGCGGTGACCACCACAATGTCGCCCTCGCGGGCGTAATGCAGCAGGGCCGCCAGGCCCGGCCGAACGGTGTTCACCGCACCCGACAGCTTGTCGGCAAAAATTCGGCCGGATTCGACGCCCTGGGCGGCGAGCGCGGCGAGCTGCGCATCGAGGTCCTGACCCAGCGTGCTGACCCGCGCGTACCCGAGAATCGCTGTCACACCGCTACCGTCTCATTGCCCTCCGACATCGAGGATATGAGACACCCCGTGTGAGACAAGAAATGAGACACCGCGACGTGGTGCTATCTGACCGCAACCCGAGGCATGTAGCCCTGTCTCGTTTCTGGACTGGAGATACCGGCGCGCGCGCCACTACGCACATGTTGCCCCCATCTACTCCAGGAGATCCGCCACCGATACATCGTGCGTAATTTTGTATGACAGTGATACGATCTTCGTCATACACAAACGCGGAGGAGGCGGCATGGCTGTCTTGAACATCCGAGTCGAAGACCGGATCCGCGATCAGCTCAAGGAAATGGCCGATGCTGAGGGAGTTACCGTCAGCGAGTACGTCCGCGATCTAGTCATGGCGGCGATCGTCCCCGTGTACGAGCCGCCAGTGCGGCACGGCGACGAGCCGGCACCAGAAACCATGCGGATCACCGACCGGCAGACGCTCTCGCTGCTTCACCGCATCCTCGCGCGCGTTCTGCCCGAGGATGCCAAAGACGAGGATGGGGACGCGGAATACCAGCTAAGGCGGGCGCGGGTAATCGAGTCGGGCTTCACCGGGGAGTACTGGCGGGAAGTCGCCGGATTCAGAACCGAGCTATCAAAGCGTGACTGCGGCCGCGTACTGGACCTCCTCGACATGTTCCGCGCGATCACCTACAGCATCAAACGGCTGGAACAGCAAGGAACCACCGCCAGCAAGGAGCTGAGATACCAGCTGGAGTTCCGCGGCTTCGACCACAACGACGGACTCGAAGGCCACATGGCCAGCTACGTCGAGCACCTGATGAGCGACGGCCGGTGGGCCGAGCTGCAGCCGCAGCTGAAACGCCACGACGACGGGAACTCCCACCACCGGGTACTCGACACCTACACGCGGATGCTGGCCCAGCACCGCCGCATCAAGGACAGCCGCAGCCGAGGGTTCGACCCGGACGACTACCTGCTGTCCATAGACGAGCTGGAGCAGATCGCCGCGGCTCGGGTCCACCCGTCGCACCGCGGGTAGCTCGGCCCCGGCTACCGAGACGACGCCGCTCCAACGTGGGCTGACCGGCCGCGGCGACGAGCGTCCTCTCCACCCACGCGTCGCCATCAGGCCCTGGGCTTGCGCTTTGAGAACCGCGGCTATGGGCCGAGAGCACGTGCATTACGACCTCGTCGACACCTGGACCAATCTCATTCAACGCCTTCCGCACTAACCGCCCGTCCGCTCGCCGTTTTGCAGGAGCAGCGAAAATTACATCGCTGTAAGATGAGCGGTTGACAGAACCCAGGGGACGATATGACCGGACCACGAGACCAACAGGACGTCGATTCGTCCAACGAGGTCGATTCGCATCAGGAGTGCGACGACCCTCCCTTCGATGACTGGGGTAGCAGCGAGCTGTTTACCCGCAGCGACGACGATCCGAACGATAAGCGGAAGTCGTCGTGATACCAGGCGAAGGCGGTGACAAGATTGAAGTCATCATCTCGGACACCGCACAAGGACAGCCCGACGAAGCGGCCTTTACCGACTGGGGTTGCAGCCAGGCATTAACTGGTAGCTGTGGCCCGCCGCCCGACGACAGGTGACAAGGCTGTGGCAGATGGTGACCGAACCGGCGGGGTCTTCTCCGAGCACATAGCAGGTCTCCGGGATCTTGAGTTCGATCGGATGAAAACGCTTGAGGGTCGCGGCGCGTTGATCCTGCGGACAGACTTGGCACTTCTGACGGCTGCCGCCGCGATCGCCACCTTCACTATCGGGCGGTCAATGCCGCTCCACGTCTCCCCTATTACGGCATTCGTCACTTTGATCGCTGTCGGCACCTTTGTCGTATCGGTCATCTTTGCTGCTCGGGTTCAAGCAGGAACGAGCGAATACATGCTGACCGCTGACAGCACTTTGGACTTGATGGTCGGAGACAAGTGGGGAGTGTCCGACAGCGAAGCGGGACGGATCGCCGCTATCCGAGACGTCGAATTCATCAAGAGTGTTCGTCCAGAGAACCAGAATCGGGCAAACCGACTCAAGAGAGCCTTGAGGTTCCAGATCGCCTTTGTGCTGCTCCTGGTGCTCGCGGGCACGGTCGAAGTCTGCGATCGGCTCGGAGCGGTGGAAAACCTATGCACTTTGATGACGGGTTAACTTCATGGACTGGGGAGCACTCGCCTCGTGGGCAGCAGTCATCGTGTCCATCGTCATCGCTATAAGGGCATACGTCTCAGAGCGGCGATCCAAGAGGTCAGCCGAAGACGCAGAGGAACTGAAGCGGCGAACCGTTTCTGCATCCGAGCGGTCAGCCAAGGCGGTCGAGGAAGTCGCTTCTGCGATCCGGGATTGGGCAAGCGCATCAAGCGCCGAATCCGAGCCGGTTCTTGTACCCGGACCTACATGGAGCCTGGAGCACGTTAACGGTTCCAAGTATGCGCTGGTGAATCGCACTCAGTACCCACAAGACGACGTCAAGATTTCGGGGGACGCTGTACTTCGAGGACCGATTCGGGAAGTCGAAGTGCCGGCATTTCAGGAGGTCCAGTTCACGGGTCTGAACGCCTGGGGCGTCAGCGATCAAGTCACCGTGACATGGACTGACAACCTCAACGAAAAGCAAGAGTGGACAAAAGCCTTGCCGCCCAAGCGTTGACGATGGCACGACACAATCGCCGCACGTTACCGCCTTTATACTTTTTCATATCTGAGCCAGCCAGTGTCAGGTTTATACGCGGATCCGGTGACGCTCCCAAACCTTCCCTCAGCCCAGTGGCTGCAACACCGGACGACGATATGGCGCCGTATGCAACAAGCCCGTCAGTGGCACACCGGCTGCGTAGGACGCGACGAGACGGCGGCGCAACAGAGTGCGATACACCCAGCGAATCCTGCTCGTTTGGGTTTGACGGCTTAACGGCGGTGCCTATCGTAGAACGATGGCAAGCGAGGGTGGCGGCGACAATGGGTCCGGACGTCCTCTGCCTACTCCGCGACGCCGCTTCGGTCAGCTTCCCGGCCTGCGTGTCCAGGCTGACTTCGATGAGCCGCTACCTCCAGGCGAAGTTGATGCTTGGGAATCCCTAGATGCGGATTTCCAGGACCAAATCGGTGAAGCCGAGAATTAGACGACCCACCCGATATCGCAGACCTTCGTGAGTCGCTGCCGAAGTTCCCGCTCGCTACGGATTGCGGTGGTCGCCTACGGCATGTCGACCAGCTCTATCAACCATGGCGGTGGCTGTGTTCGATTCTGAACCCACTCGTCAATGATGTTTCGTCCAATGCACTGCAATAGCTCCTGCCGTTGTAACCACGACTCTTCAAGAGCCTGGTTCTGGCGGTCTTGATGCTCGCGATAGCGTTGGCGTTCACCGGGCGTGCAGTGCGAATAGCAATGTTGCGCAAAAGATCCCGCACCAAGATAGATGGCAGTGTTG
The DNA here is from genome assembly GCF_010726645.1 of Mycolicibacterium duvalii. NCBI lineage: Bacteria > Bacillati > Actinomycetota > Actinomycetes > Mycobacteriales > Mycobacteriaceae > Mycobacterium > Mycolicibacterium duvalii. The sequence goes on from NZ_AP022563.1 coordinate 1,532,166, forward strand.
GTGCAGCGCTTGCCAGTTTTTGCCACATAGCCGGTGCAGACCGGCCGAGACCCAGAGTAATTCTGCGACAGGTCGGAATGCGGGAGCCGCTCAAGCCGAGCCTCCACTGTGTCGATCAGACTCGAAGTCGGAGTCAGACGCGACGCACCCGCGTTGACGGCAGCAGTGTGCCGGGCGTAAATGGCCTTCGGCCTCGACGGACCTATGGACCACGAGGAATCGAGCGCGGCGTTCTGCGACAGTAGGCTCGCAGCGCCCGACGCATGCCCAACTAGATCGCGGACTGCGGTCAGGCCAGCAATGCACTCTTCGAAGTTCAGATCGACCTCATCGGCCAGTGAAATCAGCACCAGCTGGCACTGAAGCAGATGTATGCGCAGCTCTTCGAGGATCTGAAGTCCCAGCGGCGACGCCGAGTCATCATCTGGCCTGTCGTTGCTCTCGGTCACACTTCGGCAATGTACTACTAGTAGGGCAGTGCTCGAACCTTGAGCACCCGTTACTGGGTAACGTGCCTACGCGACCCAGCCAGAATGATCCTGAGCGGGTCTCGGCATGGGCGGCGCACCGTCGTACTGTGGGCGATAATATCCGTAGGCTGCGCATTTCCTGCGGGCTGACGCAGGAGGCGCTTGCCCTGCAGTCGGGCGTCACTCGCAATGTGCTGCTCGCCGTCGAACATGGTCGACGAGGATTGCTCTATGAGCGGCTGTTCGACATCGCTGATGCGCTCGGCGTACCGGCCAGTCGGCTCCTCGACTCCCATAACGAATCCGGAGAAGGCCTGCGCACCGCTGACAGCGGTGATTCCGCGCAGCCTCTTTAGCAGAGGTATAGCGCCGGCCCGCCTGCGCACACGACAGTCCGACGTCAAGCAGCGTCGACGTGGCCCGACCGCCTTCGGCCGTCACTCGGTGCATCTGCCCATGGACGTAAACCAAGCTGCGCACTGTCCCCACCTGTCCGCGCTCGATGCGGACAGATGGCGAATTTGACTGCTTTTAAGGATCTTTCGAGCTAAGTGGGCGATCGTGGTGGACGGTTCGTCCGGGATTCCCATACTCTCCAATCCATCGACACAAAGCCGACGCGACCCGTCAAACGGGACGGGTCGCGAGCATCACTGTCGGATGGATAGCGAGGAGGTGAATCACAGTGAATAGCAAAAGTTTTGATGCACTCCCGCTACTTCTCCCTGTTCCCCAGGCGGCCGAGCTACTGGGTATCAGCCGCGCGTCGGCGTACCGTCTCGCGGCCACAGGAGAACTGCCGTCCCGGCGCCTCGGCGGCCGCATCTATATCGTCACTTCAGAACTTCGCGAGCTCGTCGCAGCATGACCCAGTCCAAAGCCCTGTGCTTACCCGCAGCGGAAGCTCGCCTCGTGTTGCCTCCGCGGCCGACGAGACGTGACGTCTCCCGCGTCCAACGGTCTGGCAGACTCCAACGGCAGGAGGATTCGCGGTGAGCCCCGAAACCGCCGGCCACGTCGATGGCGAAGCACAGCCGGTCAAGCGCACGCGCCGCGCAGAGCCGATCACCAAGAGATCTTCGAAGAACGGCTTGGTCACCTACGAGTTTCGTGCAGACGTCGGCAGCAAGCCTGACGGCAGTCGGGATCGCCGCCGGTTTACCTACCGAACTTTGGCTGAGGCGAAGCGCGAATACCGTCGCATCACAACGGAAGTCGCCGCAGGTCAATATACAAAGAGATCAGTCATTACTGTCGCTGGAGCGTGCGACGAATGGCTGGCTGGACGCCGCGGGGTCCGTAGCGTGACCCTCCAGGGCTACACCCACGACCTCGCCGCAGTACGCCGATTCCTGGGCAACAAGAAGCTGCAGCAGCTCACCAAAGCCGACGGCGATGCGCTGGTTGACTGGATGCTCACACAGGGCCGCAGCTCACGAAAGCGATCCCGCCCGGGCAGTCTGGCGGGACGCGTCACGGAACAGATCGCGAAACACCCCGAGGGCATCTCCGCAGCAAGCCTCGCGGCTGCCTACCCCGGTGAGGACGTCCACACCTGCTTGGCAGGTCTGCTCCGAGCCAGTCGCGTCACCCGGCTTCGCCGAGGCGTCTACGCCATCAATACAGCGAAGCCAGAGGGGTCGTCTGTGCGCGGGGTCAAACCCGTAACTGTCCGCTCGACACTGACCACCTTCGGAATGGTCGTTCAGTCTTTCGTCGACCAGGGCGCACTCCCGCGAAACGTTGTCGCGCTCGTAGAGCGCCCGGCCGATGAACTCATTGAGGACAAGCCCGAGACCTCGAAATCCTGGACTCCCGCCGAGGTCCAGAAGTTCCGCGTCTCGATACGCAACGACAGATTATTCGCCTGCTGGCTCCTGAGCTGCTACGGGCTTCGCCGCTCCGAGGTCCTCGGTATCCGGTGGTCTGCACTTGAAGGCGACACGTTGTCGATCCGCCGCAGCCGCGTCGCGGTCGGCAAAGAGACCATCGAGGGAATGCCAAAGTCCCGCCGTAGCCTTCGGGAACTACCGCTGCCCGCCGAGCTGGCGAGCGCGCTGGAAGACCTCAAGACGCGCCAGCAAGACGAAGCCAAAGCCTTCGGCATTCCGTGGTCGGACGACGGTCTGGTCGCGGTACGCGAGGACGGCTCCCCGATCCGCCACGAGTGGTACTCAGACGAATTCCAACGCCTCCGCCAGCGCGCCGGTCTACGCCGCATCCACCTCAAGGGACTACGCAACACCAGCGTCAGCCTGATGCTGGCCGGCGGTTTGCCGGTGCACGTCGTGGCAGCGTGGCACGGCCACGATCCGGCAGTCTCGCTGTCGATCTACTCCGACGCCCAGCGGGACGACCTGCGCGCTGCCGGCGCCGCCCTCTTCGGATAGGTCTGGCCCGCTAGAACTCCCTTGGGACACTGCTGGCCCATTGGCTCAAAATCAAACGAAACCACCGAAACAGAAAACCCGCTCCGACACTGGCCAGAGCGGGTTTTTCGTTGTCGGGCTGACAGGATTTGAACCTGCGACCACTTGACCCCCAGTCAAGTGCGCTACCAAGCTGCGCCACAGCCCGCGGTGCCTCCGGGATCGCCGGTAGGCGGACGAAACTCTACCGCAGGCTCTCCTCCGAATCCCAACCGCGTCGCCGGTCCCGCGGGTGGGTACTTCTGGCGGGTGACCACGACGCGCGACGACACCCCGCTGTGGCTGTTCGCCGACCAGCTCGGCCCCGCGGTGCACGGCGGTGAACACGCGCACCGCGACGTCGTGCTGATCGAGGCGACGTCGGCACTGGCCAAGCGCCGCTACCACCGCCAGAAGCTGCACCTGATCCTCTCGGCGCTGCGCCACGCCGAACGCGACCTCGGCGACCGCGCCACCCTGATCAAAGCCGACACCTACACCGACGGCCTCGAGCGCGTGAAACGTCCCGTCCTGGTCCACCAGCCGACCTCCCACGCGGCGGAGAGGTTCGTCCACCGACTCCACGAGCGGGGGCTGGTCGCCGAGGTCCTGCCCACGCCCACGTTCGCGCTGCCGCGCGCCGACTTCGAAACCTGGGCCGGCAACCGCACCCGGTTCCGGATGGAGGACTTCTACCGCGACCAGCGCCGCCGCTTCGGCGTCCTGATGAACGGCGCGGAACCCGTCGGCAACCGGTGGAACTACGACGAAGACAACCGCGAACCGCCGCCGAAGAAGCAGTCCCGGCTCGACGTGCCCGCGCCGTACAAGCCCCGCGAGGACGACATCGACGCGCAGGTCCGCCGCGACCTCGACACGATGAACCTCGACACCGTCGGCGCCGACGGGCCCCGGCTGTTCGCCGTCACCCCCGCCGAGGCCAAGCGCGCCCTCAGACGCTTCATCGATCACCGCCTCGACCTGTTCGGCCGCTTCGAGGACGCGATGATGAGCCAGGACTGGGCGATGTCGCATTCGCTGCTGTCGGTGCCGCTCAACCTCGGGGTGCTGCACCCCCTCGACGCGGTCGAGGCCGCCGAGGCGGCCTACCGGGACAACAGGGCCCCGCTGTCCGCCGTCGAGGGGTTCATCCGCCAGATCCTGGGCTGGCGCGAATACATGTGGCACCTGTACTGGCACTTCGGCCCGGACTACCGCAAGAACAATGCGCTCGACGCCCGCACGAAGCTACCGAAGTGGTGGACCGACCTCGACGCAGATGCCGTCACCGCCAACTGCCTGCACCACGCGCTCCAAGGCGTGCACGACCGCGGCTGGACCCACCACATCCAGCGCCTGATGATCCTGGGCAGCCATGCGCTGCAGCGCGGCTACCGCCCCGACGAGCTCACCGAGTGGTTCGCCACCGCCTTCGTCGACGGGTTCCGTTGGGTGATGCCGACCAACGTCATCGGGATGAGCCAGCACGCCGACGGCGGCCTGCTGGCCACCAAGCCCTACACCTCCGGCGGCGCCTACATCGCCAAGATGAGCGACCACTGCGGGGACTGCGCCTTCGACCCGAAGAAGCGCCTCGGCGACGACGCGTGCCCGTTCACCGCCGGCTACTGGGCCTTCACCCACCGCCACCGGGACCGGCTGGCCAAGAACATGCGCACCCGGCGCGCAGTGTCGTCGATGGAGCGGCTCGGCGATCTCGACGCGGTTTTGGAGCAGGAGTCAGCGCGGGACCGATTTTGACTCCGGCTCGCTGACCGGCTGGTCCTCCGGCGCGAACCGCGGCGCCCGCGAGACCCGCCACGCGTAGCCCAGCAGCGACAGCCACACCACCACGATCAGCGAGTAGATCACCGTCGACCACGGCCAGTGGATGTCGAAGAAGTGCACCAGCTTCTGGCTGTTGGTCAACACGATGACCCCGCCGACCGCGCTGCCCAGCAGCGCCGGGCTGACCCGGCTGACCAGCCAGGCCGCGAACGGAGCGGCGACCACGCCGCCGACCATCAGCCCGACCACCACCGGCCAGTTCGCCAGGAACTCCTCGCGCAACCCGATCAGGAATCCGGCCGACGCCGACACCGCGACCAGGAACTCCGACGCGCTGACCGACCCGATCACCGTCCGAGGTGCGGTCTTGCCCTGGGAGAGCAGCGTGCTCGTCGTCACCGGTCCCCAACCGCCACCACCGGAGGCGTCGATGAAACCGCCGAACAGGCCCAGCGGGGCCAGGAACTTCGCGCTGTGGCTGGTGCCCCGCGCACCGAACGTCAACGGGGTGCGCAGCGAGAACCGCAGGAGCACATAGGTGCCGATGCACATCAGGATCGCGGCCATCAGCGGGGTGGCGTGCTCGGTGGCCAGCGACGACAGCACCGTCGCGCCGAGGAACGCCCCGACCGCACCCGGCCCACCGAGCTTGAGCACCAACCGCCAGTCGATGTTCTGGAACTTCCAGTGCGACAAGCCCGATGCGAAGGTGGTGCCCACTTCGGCGAGATGGACCGCGGCGCTGGCCTGCGCCGCGCCGACGCTGGAGAGCACCAGCAGCGTCGTCGCGGTGATCCCGAACGCCATTCCCAGGGCCCCGTCGACGAGCTGAGCACCGGCACCGACGAGCGTGAAGATGAGAAGCGAACGCATGGCTGCTTTCAGGAGGCAGGGTCACCGCGAGGCGACCACAGTTGAACGGATGGGTACGCGTCAGGGACGCGGACAACACCATTCGTCGAACGCCATCAAGCGGCGGGAGGGCCAGAACGGCTGCAGCGCGGACACGTCGGACGGCGCCGGTGTCACCACCACGCAATCAACCATCGACAGTCCCAACGTCTGAAGTTCGTAAACCCCGGTCAGACTACACGGTCAACAACCGGTAGAGCCCAATCAGTCCCACCACCACGATCACGGCGCGCAGCACGGCCGGCGAGAGCCGGCGGCCGTAGTGCGCACCGAGGAATCCCCCGATCAGCGAACCCACCGCGATCAGCCCGGCCGCGGCCCAGCTGATCCGGTCGAACGCCACCACCGTGTAGGCCACCGCCGCCACCACGTTGACCACCAGCGACAGCAGGTTCTTCGCCGCGTTCATTCGCTGCATGTCCTCGGGCAGCAGCGCACCCATCGCGGCGATGAGCAGAATCCCCTGCGCCGCGGTGAAGTAGCCGCCGTACACCCCGACCGCGAACGTTGCCGCCACCAGCGCGGTCATCCGCGCCGCCGAGACGTGGTCGGCGGACCGGCCGGCGGCCTCGGCGCGGCTGCGCGCCCAGCTCTGGATACGCGGCCCGATCACCACCAGCACCAGCGCGGCCACCAGCAGCACCGGCACGACGGTGACGAACACCCGCTCGGGCAGGTGCAGGAGCAGCCAGGCGCCGAAGCCGGCGCCGATGAACGACGCGGGCAGCTGCCAGCGCAACCGATCCCATTGGCCGCGCAGCTCGCGCCGGTATCCCCAGGTCCCCGAGATCCCGCCGGCGACCAGCCCGACCGCATTCGACATCGTCGCGGTGACCGGTGGATAGCCCAGGGTGACCAGGGTCGGGAAGGTGATCAGGGTGCCGGAGCCGACCAGCGCGTTGATGGCACCCGCGCCGACACCGGCCAACGCGATCAACAGCATGTCGACAACGGGCACTCGGGCACCCTATCCGAGCGATTTGGGCGTGGTTATCGACGCTGACCGACGCGAATCACGCCGAAATCACCGGGAACGGTGGCCGCGCTTCTCGCGCACCCGGACGTTGATCCTGATGGGGCTGCCCTCGAAGCCGAACGTCTCCCGCAGCCGCCGTTCCAGGAAGCGGCGATACCCCGCCTCCAGGAACCCGCTGGTGAACAACACGAACGTCGGTGGCCGCGTGGTGGCCTGGGTGGCGAACAGGATCCGCGGCTGCTTGCCCCCGCGCACGGGCGGCGGTGTCGCGGCGACGATCTCCTTGAAGAAGGTGTTCAGCCGGCCGGTCGAGATGCGGCTGTCCCACGACTGCAGCGCCGTCTCCAGCGCTGGCACCAGCTTCTGCACCGCTCGGCCGGTCTTGGCCGAGATGTTGACCCGCGGCGCCCACTGCACCTGCGCCAACTGCAGATCGATCTCGCGGTCGAGCAGATAGCGGCGGTCCTCGTCGACCAGGTCCCACTTGTTGAACGCCACCACCAGTGCGCGGCCGGCTTCGATCACCATGCCCAGCACCCGCTGGTCCTGTTCGGTCAGCGGCTGCGACGCGTCGATCAGCACGATCGCCACCTCGGCGGAGTCGATCGCGGAGTGGGTGCGCACCGAGGCGTAGAACTCGTGCCCGCTGGCCTGGCCCACCTTGCGGCGCAGACCCGCGGTGTCGACGAAGCGCCACAGCCGGCCCTCCATCTCGATCAGCGAGTCGACGGGATCCACAGTGGTGCCGGCGACGTCGTGCACCACGGACCGTTCGTCGCCGGAGAGCCGGTTGAGCAGCGAGGACTTGCCGACGTTGGGCTTGCCGACCAGCGCCACCCGACGCGGACCGCCCGATCCCCCGGCGACCTCCGAGACCGCGGGCAGCGCCTCGAGGACGTTGTCGAGCAGGTCGGCCACCCCGCGGCCGTGCATGGCACTGATCGGGTGCGGCTGGCCCAGCCCCAGCGACCACAGCGACGCGGCGTCGGCCTCGCCGCGCTCGTTGTCGACCTTGTTGGCGGCCAGGAACACCGGCTTGCCGGAGCGCTGCAGAATCTTGGCGGCGGCCTCGTCGGCGGTGGTGGCGCCGGTGACGTTGTCGACGACGAAGATCACCGCGTCGGCGGTGCGCATCGCCACCGATGCCTGCTCGGCCACCAGTTGCTGCAAACCCTTGGCGTCGGGTTCCCATCCGCCGGTGTCCTGGACGACGAACCGGCGCCCCGACCAGGACGCGTCATAGGACACCCGATCGCGGGTCACCCCGGGGACGTCCTGCACCACGGCTTCGCGGCGCCCGAGGATCCGGTTGACCAGCGTGGACTTCCCGACGTTGGGCCGCCCGACCACCGCCACCACCGGCGGCGGCGCGGAAGCCTCCTCGACCGCGTCGGCGACCTGTTCGGCGCCCAGTTCCCAGTCGCTTTCGTCTACCCAGGTGCCGTCGGCGTCGTCGGTCATCGCGCTGCACCTGCCTTCTGTTCGACCAGCCCGGTCAGATGGGCGATCACCTCGGCCTGGCTCATGTCGCTGGTGTCGACGACCACCGCGTCGTCGGCCGCACGCAGCGGCGACACCGCGCGGGTGGAATCCAGGTGGTCCCGCCGTCGGACGTCGGCCAGCACCGCGTCGTAGGCGTCGGGCAACCCGTTGCTGATGTTCTGCGCGTTGCGCCGCCGGGCCCGCTCCTCCGCCGAGGCCGTCAAGAAGATCTTCACCTCGGCATCGGGCAACACGACGGTGCCGATGTCCCGTCCTTCGACCACCACACAACCCTCGGCCCCGGCCAGCTCACGCTGCAGCGCCACCAGCCGGCGGCGCACCTCGGGCACCGCCGAGACCGCCGAGACCGCCGCGGTGACGGCGTCGCCGCGGATCTCCGCCGAGACGTCCTCGCCACCGAGATAACACTTGTCCTGCGCCGGGTCATGACCCACCGCCACCTCGACCTCGGCGGCGGCCCGCGCGACGGCGTCCGGGTCGGTGAGGTCGACACCGCCACGCAACACCCCGAGGGTCACGATCCGGTACATCGCTCCGGTGTCGAGATAGCTCGCACCCAGCGCGGTAGCCAAACCCCTTGCCACGGTGGACTTTCCCGTACCCGCCGGTCCGTCGATGGCCACCACCAGGGCTCGGTTCACAGTCCTACCACCTTGTACAGTTCCCCGATTTCCTTCTGTGTCAGCACCCGGATGCTGCCCGGACGCTGGTCACCGAGCGCCACGGGGCCGATGTCGGTGCGCACCAGCTCCTGAACCGGGAACCCGACATGGGCCAGCAGCCGTCGCACGATGTGCTTGCGTCCCTCGTGCAGGGTGACCTTCACCAGGGACTTGCCGGCCACGGCGTCGACGACGGCGAAATCGTCGACGGTGACCGGGCCGTCGTCGAGTTCGACCCCGGCGCGCAGAGTGCGGCCGAGCCCGCGCGGCACCGAACCGGCCACGGTGGCCAGATAGGTCTTGGGCACCTCGAACGACGGGTGCATCAATCGATGCGCCAGCTCGCCGTCGTTGGTCAGCAGCAGCAGGCCCTCGGTGTCGGCGTCCAGCCGTCCGACGTGAAACAGGTTCTTGTTCCCGCGGACTCGGTGTTCGACCAGTTCGCCCACGCAGGGCCGGCCGCGGTCGTCGGACATCGTCGAGTGCATGCCCCGCGGTTTGTTGATCGCCAGGTACACCAACGAGTCGTCGAGCGCGATGCGCGCACCGTCGACGCGGATCTGGACCTGCTGCGGGTCCACCCGGGTGCCCAGCTCGGTGACGATCTTCCCGTCCACCTCGACCCGTCCGTCGCGGATCATCTTCTCGGCGACCCGCCGAGACGCAATTCCCGCCTGCGACAACACTTTCTGCAGGCGCACCCCGTCATCGTCGGTCATTGTCAGTCCTGATCCACATCGATGGCGGCCGGGGTCTCCGCCGCCGCTGCCCCGTTGAGCTTCATGAAGCGCGGTTCGGCGTCCAGACTTTCGCTGAGATCGTCGATCACGTCCACATCCGGCAGCAACGGCGCGATGTCGGGCAGGTCGGTCAGTGACGACAATCCGAGCCGTTCCAGGAACAACTCGGTGGTTGCGAAGGTGACCGCACCCGAATCGGGGTCCGTACCGGCTTCGGTGATCAGACCGCGCGCGACCAGGGTACGCATCACCGCGTCGACGTTCACGCCGCGCACCGCGCTGACACGGGCCCGGGTCACCGGTTGACGGTAGGCCACCACCGCCAGGGTCTCCAACGCCGCGCGGGTCAGCTTCGAGCGCGCGCCGTCGAGCAGCAGCCTCTCGACATAGGGCGCGTACTGGGCGCGGGTGTACATCCGCCAGCCGCCGCCGGCTTCGCGCAGTTCGATGCCGCTGTCGCGGTCGGCCAGCGCGTTGGCCATCAGGTGGATCCGCTCGCTGACCCGCTCGCAAGGTTGGTCGGTCGCACTGGCCAGCGCGTCGATGCTCACGGGCGTGTCGACGACCAGCAGCAGCGCCTCCAGCACGCTGTCCAGCTCGGCGTCGGCGAGCTCGGCGCCGGGTGTTTCGGGCTCGAAGTCTGTTTCGCCGCCTTCGGCAGCGGGGCCGTCGGCCGGTCCTGAGGGTTCGTCGGTCATGGGGTCTTTCTATTCCGCGTCCGCGGTCGCCAACTGTTGGCTGCTGGGCCGCTCACCGGTCCACGAAATCTGGAGCACACCAAGTGCTTCTGGTTGCTCGAATGCTACCGCCCGGGTGCGGAACAGTTCGAGCAGCGCCAGGAACCGGCCGACGATCTCCATCGGGGCCGCACAGTCGGCGACCAATTCCGAGAACGACGCCCACTGCCCGATGCCGCGCCGCTCGAGCAGGCCGAGCAGTTTCTCGGCCTGCTCGGGCACCGAGACCGCGACCTGATGAAGGTGGTCGGTGCCCACCGTCGGCACCGGGCGCGGGGTGAACGCCGCGGCGGCGATCTGGGCGAACCGCTCGGCGTCCACACCGAGCATCACCTCGGGCAGCAGTTCGGAGTAGCGGTCCTCCAGGGACACCGCACGCGGGTAGCTGCGCAGCGCCGCGGCTTCGAGCTCACCGAACATCACCGCGACGTGCTTGAACGCGCGGTACTGCAGCAGCCGCGCGAACAGCAGATCGCGGACCTCCAGCAGGGCCAGGTCGTCCTCGTCGTGCACCTCGCCGGCGGGCAGCAGTCGCGCGGCCTTCAGATCCAGCAGGGTGGCCGCGACCACCAAAAACGAGGTGGTCTCATCGAGGCCCAGCTGCGAGCCGATCTGCTTGGTGTAGGCGATGAACTCGTCGGTCACCTGATGCAGTGCCACCTCGGTCACGTCCATCCGGTGGGCGAAGATCAGCTGCAGCAGCAGGTCGAACGGGCCCTCGAAATTGCTCAACCGCACTTGGAAGCCGGTCTGCGGCGCGTCGGTGGGCTGCTCGGGGGTGGCTTTCTCGCTCACGCGCCGAACCGGTGGATGACCTCGCGCGCCAACGCCCGATAAGCTTGCGCACCAGCGGATTTCGGCGCCCACGTGGTGATGGGCTCGCCGGCCACGCTGGTCTCGGGGAAGCGCACGGTGCGGGTGACGACGGTGTCGAACACCAGGTCGCCGAAGCGCTCGACCACCCGGGACATCACTTCACGGGAGTTCACGGTGCGCGGGTCGTACCGGGTTATCAGGATCCCGCTGATCTCCAGCTTCGGGTTCAGCCGGTCGTGCACCTTGTCGACGGTGTCGGTCAACAGCGCAAGCCCGCGCAGCGAGAAGTACTCGCATTCGGTGGGAATGATCACACCGTCGCTGCACGCGAGCCCGTTGACGGTGAGCAGACCCAACGACGGCTGGCAGTCGATCAGCACGTAGTCGTAGCGGTCCAGCACCGGATACAGCGCCCTGGCCAGCGACTGCTCGCGGCCGACCTCGTTGACCAATTGGATCTCGGCAGCTGACAGGTCGATGTTGCTGGGCACCAGATCCAGCCCCGGCACCCGGGTGGTCAACAGCACCTGGTCGATCGAGACGCGGGGTTCGACGAGCAGGTTGTAGACGGTGTTGTCGAGCTCGTAGTGCGGCACACCCAGCCCGGCCGACAGCGCGCCCTGCGGATCCAGGTCGACCAGCAGTACCCGGCGGCCGTACTCGGCCAGGCTGGCGCCCAGGTTGATCGTCGACGTGGTCTTGCCGACCCCGCCCTTCTGGTTGCACATGGCGATGACCTTGGCCGGACCGTGGGTGGTGCGGGTCGGCGGCTCGGGGATTTCGCGCGGGATCCGGCCGGTCAGACCCGGGGCCGGGGCGGTGTCGTCGCTGCCCGTGTCGTCGGTCATGCGCGACCGTCGCTGGTCAGGCATCCCTCGGGCGTCACGGACATCCGGGCAAGTTTAACGGCCGGCATCGCGCTGGTCAGGCAGACCCGCAGGCAACATCGCCGGCAATCACGCGCAACCGGTGCATCGCCCGGGGCGCGTGCCTACGCTGACGGTCATGAGATTGCCGGGTTGGCGGTGGCTGCGGCTGGCCGCGGGCATGCCGTCCTTCGTCCGCACCGGGCAGATCGGCGACGGCCGGGAGGCCGCCTGCGCCGCCTACGTCGAATCCCACGCGGCGCGCGGCGACATCGCCGACGTGCTCGCCACCATCGACCGGTTCGCCTATCAGGAGGCCATGCTGGTCAACATCGGCGACGAGAAGGGCCGACTGCTCGACGCCGCGGTGCGTCGCGCCGCCCCCACACTGGCGCTGGAGCTGGGCACCTATTGCGGGTACAGCGCGCTGCGCATCGCCGCCGCCGCACCCGCCGCGCAGGTGGTCTCGGTGGAGTTCTCCGCCGCCAACGCCGAGGTGGCCCGGCGGATCTGGGCCCACGCCGGCGTCGACGACCGGGTCAGCTGCGTCGTGGGCACGATCGGCGACGGCGGGACCACCCTCGACGCGCTGGCCCGTGATCACGGCGTCCGGCCGGGTGCCGTGGACCTGGTGTTCATCGACCACGACAAGAAGGCCTATCTGTCGGATCTGCGCGCGATCCTGGACCGGGGCTGGTTGCACGCCGGCACGATCGTCGTCGCCGACAACGTCCGCTTTCCCGGCGCACCCGACTACCGCACCTTCATGCGGGAGCAGCAGGGCGCGCTGTTCGACACCGTCGAGCACAAGACCCACGTGGAATACCAGTCGCTGCTGCCCGATCTGGTGTTGGAGTCGCAATACCTCGCCGGGCGTTAGCGGGCCCGCGGGTGCGCGCCGGCCCACACTTCGCGCAGCGCGCTGACGGTGACCATGGTGTAGATCTGCGTGGTGGTCACCGACGCGTGGCCCAGCAGCTCCTGTACGACGCGCACATCGGCGCCCCCGTCGAGCAGATGGGTCGCGAACGAGTGGCGCAGCACGTGCGGGGAGACGGTGGCGGTGATGCCGGCGCGTTCGGCCGCGTCCTGTAGCACCTGCCAGGCACTCTGGCGCGACAGCCGGCCGCCGCGGGCGTTGAGGAAGATCGCCGGAGTGCCCCGGCCGCGCCGGGCCAGGTCGGGACGGCCGCGGACCAGATAGGCATCCAGTGCGGCCACCGCGGGGCGGCCGATCGGGATCAGCCGCTGCTTGCCGCCCTTGCCGCGCAGCAGCACCGAGCGGGCGTGCGTGTCGACGTCGTCGACGTCCAGGCCGACGGCCTCGGAGATGCGCGCCCCGGTCGAATACAGCAGTTCCAGCAGCGCCCGGTTGCGCAGGGTCAGCGGTCCGTCGGCCTCACTGTCCCCGCCGGCGGCGTCGAGCAGGGCGAGCACCTCGTCGATGCTCAGGCTCTTCGGCAGACGCCGGCTTGGCGTGGGCGGCTTGACCTCCCGCGCGACGTCCAACGCGGCGATTCCTTCGGCCGCGGCGAAGCGGTGCAGGCCGCGAACCGCGATCAACGCCCGTGCCGCCGACACCGCCGATAGCGGCACCACGCCGTTGTCCGCGTCCCCTTGGCGCAGCATGACCAGGAAGTCGCTGACGTCGGTCTCGGTCACCACGGCCAGGTCGTCGACACCGCGGGCGCGCAGATGCTCGGCGTAGCGGCGCAGGTCACGGCGATAGGAACTCAGTGTGTTGGCAGCCACCCCGCGCTCGATCGCCAGGTGGTCGAGATAGCCCTGCAGCTGGGTGTCGAGGGCCAGCGGCACCGACGTCGAGGTCATGGATGACCGTTCCGGCGTGCGAAGGCTGTCGGCCGGTCCGCCCAGGGCGCGTCCACCGACCGCAGCCCGTCGGGTCCAGGCATGGCGTGCGCGGCGAGGACGCCGGCGACGGCGATCGCGTTGACGATCTGTCCGGCGTAGACCATGTCGACGGCCTCGCGCAGCGGGACGCGCCGCACCTCCAGGTCGGCTTCTTCGTGGTCGGCCGCCGGCCGCCCGACTTCGCTCAGGCCTGTGGCCAGAAACACCCGCACACTCTCGTCGCTGAAGCCCGGAGATGAGTCCAGGTCCACCAGGGTGTGCCAGCGCTGCGCGGCGAGCCCCGCTTCCTCGGCGAGTTCCCGGGAGGCCGTCAGGTGCGGGGCTTCCCCACCGACGTCGAGCAGACCGGCGGGTAGCTCCCACAGTCGCCGGCCGAAGGCGTGGCGGTACTGGTGGACCAGCACGAGGTTGGCCTCGTCGTCGAGTGCGACGACCGCAACCGCGCCGAAGTGCTCGACGATCTCGCGGCGCGCGGTGGCGCCGCCGGGCATGTGCACCTCGTCGGCGCGCAGCGCCAGGATCTTCCCGACGTAGAGCGTCTCGGAGTCCGCGACGGCGAAGTCGTGCGTACCGGGACCGCTGTCAGCCACGGGCCGGCAGCTCTTCGAGAGCGTGCTCGGCGCCGTTGGCGGAAATGTCGGCGTGCTCGGGGATCTCCACCGGTAGGCGCTCGGCGTTCTTGTAGTCCAGCGCGGCGCCGATGAAGGCGGTGAACAGCGGATGCGGGCGGGTGGGCCGGCTCTTGAGCTCCGGGTGCGCCTGGGTGCCGACGATGAACGGATGAACATCGGGTGGGTACTCGACGAACTCGACGAGGTGGCCGTCGGGCGAGGTACCCGAGAATCGCAGTCCGCTGGCGGCGATGCGGTCGCGGTAGGCGTTGTTGACCTCGTAGCGGTGCCGGTGGCGCTCCGACACCTCGGTGCTGCCGTAGGCGTCGGCGACGATCGAATCTTTCTGCAGCACAGCGGGATAGGCGCCCAGGCGCATGGTGCCGCCGAGATCGGCCTCCCCGGCGACGGCGTCGCGCTGGTCGGCCATGGTCGAGATCACCGGGTCGGGGGTGGCGGGGTCGAACTCGGCCGAGTTCGCCTCGGCCAGTCCGACCGACCGTGCAGCCTCGATCACGATGCACTGCAGTCCCAGGCACAGCCCCAGCAGCGGCAGGCCGCGCCGCCGCGCATAGCGGATGGCGCCGATCTTGCCCTCGATGCCGCGGATGCCGAAGCCGCCGGGGATCAGCACGCCGTCGATCTCGGCCAGGGCCGCGGCCGCCCCCGCGTCGGTCTCACAGTCATCGGAGGCCACCCAGCGCATCTCCACCCTGGCGTGGTGGGCGAACCCGCCGGCGCGCAGCGCCTCGGCGACCGACAGGTAGGCATCAGAGAGATCGATGTACTTGCCCACCAACGCGATTCGGACCGTCTCGCGGGGCTCGTGAACCCGGTGGAGCAGGTCGTTCCACTGCGTCCAATCGACGTCGCGGAACGGCAGGTTCAGGCGGCGCACCACGTAGGCGTCGAGCTCCTCGCGGTGCAGCACCTTCGGGATGTCGTAGATCGACGGCGCGTCGGGGGTGGAGATCACCCCGTCGACGTCGACGTCGCACATCAGCGCGATCTTGTTCTTCAGCGGTTCGGGAACGTCGCGGTCGCAGCGCAGGATCAGCGCGTCCGGGGTGATACCGATGCTGCGCAGTGCGGCGACCGAGTGCTGGGTGGGTTTGGTCTTCAACTCCCCCGACGGCGCCATGAACGGCACCAGCGAGCAGTGCAGGAAGAAGCAGTTCTCGCGGCCCACCTCATGGCGTACCTGCCGGGCGGCCTCGAGGAACGGCAGCGACTCGATGTCACCGACGGTGCCGCCGATCTCGGTGATCACCACGTCGGGCCGGTTGCCGGTACTGTCGGCGGCCGCCATGTCGAGGATGCGGCGCTTGATCTCGTCGGTGATGTGCGGAATCACCTGCACGGTGTCGCCGAGGTACTCGCCGCGGCGCTCCTTCGCGATGACCGACGAATACACCTGACCGGTCGTCACGTTGGCCGAGCCGGACAGGTCGCGGTCCAGGAACCGTTCGTAGTGCCCGACGTCCAGGTCGGTCTCGGCGCCGTCCTCGGTGACGAAGACCTCACCGTGCTGGAACGGGTTCATGGTGCCGGGGTCGACGTTGAGGTACGGATCGAGCTTCTGCATGGTGACCTGCAGGCCGCGCGCGGTGAGCAGCTGGCCGAGGCTCGACGCCGTGAGTCCCTTGCCGAGCGATGACACCACGCCACCGGTGACGAAGAGATGCTTCGTGGCGGTCTGCGGGTGTTTGCGTAACGCTGGCAAAGACGACCTCCGTGACGACGGGCAGGGCTTGGCATGTGCTGGCCTCGGCACTGGTCCGAGTCCGTGTCGGGGCCTGCCGACCCACGGAACCCCACCCTAACACCGACTCCGACAAGCCGTCGCTGACACGCGGACGGACACCCCGGGGGGCTCGGGTCGTTACTGGGGCACCGTCACCGCGGTGGCGCCGTGCCCGATGCCGAACTGCCCGGGCTCGCCTCCGGCGACGAGGTCACCGAGCGCCAGCGCCGCGGTGATCCGCCCGGACTCCCGGTCGATGTCGTCGACGGTGCTGAACGCGTTGTTCAGCGCCGCGTCGGAGCGTGCCACCGCGATGGCCGCGGTCCCCGAGGCCGAGCCGTCGCGGCCGGCCAGCACCGTTCCGGCACCGTGGCGGGCCAGGCCGCCGGTGAACCGGGCCACGGTGGCGCCCTGATTGCCGGCGTCGTCTCCGAGCGCGCCGCCGGTCACCACCAGCGCGGTGTCCGCGGCTCCGATGCGCTCGGCGCCGTAGGTGATGAAGCCGGTGTCACGCAGAGTGGTCAGCACGGTCTCTCGGGCGGCGTCGTCGACCGGACGCGTCTCGGGGCCCGGGTCGATCAGCAAGGTGATCCCGAGCAGGTCGCCGGCCTGGGAACCCTGATCCACGGTGGCGGTGTTCAGCTGGGCGCCCGCGGGCACGATGGGCGAGTTCACCACCGAGAGCAGCTTCTCGGCCTCGTGGGCCTCGACGAACTGCGACGTCAGGCCGATGGTGCCGGTGACGGAGCCGCCGGCCTGCCCGATCAGGCGCTGCAACGCCTCGACGTCGTCGTCCCCGGCGTCGGGGGTGCGGAACAACACCACCGACTTGTCCCGCAGGTTGCCGGCCAGGATCCGGGGCGCCATTTGCGCATCGAAGTCTGCTGCGGCACTGAGCTTCTCGTTGAGCGCATTGCGCTCGTCGGTCAGCGTGTCGATCTGGTTCTGCAGTTCGGTCTTGTCGTCCTGCAAACCCGAGAGCACGGTGTTGGACAGCAGACCCGAACCCAGAGCGACGCCGATGGCCAGGGCCAGAAAGACCGCGGCGAGCGAGATGGCGTGCGTGCGCAGCGAGATCACCAGAGCCCTCCTAGGAGACCAGTCCCTGCGCCCACAGCAGGAACTGATTCCAATAGCCGCTGATCCACTCCAGTACCGCCGCGTCGGCGCGCGACACCCACAGCGCCGCGATCACCGCGATCAGCATCGCCAGCACCAGCAGCGCGATCGCGCCACCGGAGACCCGGCTGCGGTACAGCGTGGCAACGGCTTTCGAGTCGACAAGCTTCTCCCCCACCTTCAACCGGGTCAGGAACGTCGACGGGTTGCTGCGCTGCCGGCTGCGGTCGAAGAACTCCTCGATGCTGGCGCTGTGGCCGACGGTGACGATCAGCGACGCGCCGTGGTGGTCACACAGCAGCAGCGCCAGATCCGCCGCCGAGCCCGCCGCCGGGAAGGTCATCGCTCCGACACCGAGATCCTGAATGCGCTCCAGGCCGGAGGCGTGGCCGTCGGCGTCGGCCGGCAGCACCACCTGCGCGCCGCTCTGCAACACCTCGGTGCTGATCTTGTCGGGGTCGCCGACGATCAGCGCGGGCCGGTACCCGGCCTTGCGCAGCACGTCGGCGCCGGTGCCGACGCCGACCAGGACCGGCTGATACTCCTTGATGAACGGTTTGAGCGCCTTGAGATCGGCTGCCGCGCTTGGCTCTTCGGCGACGATGACGACGTGGCGCCGGTTCAGGTCGACGTCGATGTCGGGGATGCCGATGCCGTCGATGAGCAGCGGGCTCTCGCTGCGGATGAACTCGATGGTGTTGCCGGCAAACGCCTCCAGATGCGCGACCAGCCCGCTCTTGGCCTCCTGCATCAACTCATGGATGTCGGCATCGGTGCGCTCGGTGCCCAGCACCAGCCGACGGTCCCCGGAGTACACCCCGCCCTCGTTCAGACGGATGCGGGCGCCGTCCTTGACCTTCTTGAAGACCTCGGGGCCGGTCTCGTCGACGAGCATGATGCCGTTGGCGACCAACACCTCGGGTCCCAGGTTCGGGTAGCGCCCGGAGATCGACGACGACGCGTTGACGACGGCGGTGACGTTGGCCTCGACGAGGGCGTCAGCGGTGATCCGGTCCAGATCCAGCGCGTCGATGACGACGATGTCGCCCGGACCGACGCGCCGCAGCAAGCGGTCGATGTCGCGGTCGACTCGAGCAGTGCCGGTGACACCCGGCCGTGTGCTGGCGTTACGGGAGAGCAGCGCTGACATCTTCATGCCGCGATTCTGATCAGTCGGTACGAATTTTTGCGGAGGCGCGCCGTAACACCAGCCCCATTAGTTCATTCTTTTCACACCAGTCACACGGTCAGGCGGTGCTCTCCCGGTCCGATCGGGCCGCGTCGAGCAGTTCCCGTGCGTGCGCGCGCCCGCTGTCGGTCTCCCCGAGCCCGGCCAGCATGCGGGCCAATTCGGCCACCCGGTCCTCGTCCTGCAGGCGCACCACCCGACTCGACTTGGGTCCGCTCTCGACCACCAGATGTACGTCGGCGTAGGCGGCCACCTGGGGCAGGTGGGTCACGACGATGACCTGGTGGGTGCGCGCCAGGCGGGCCAGCCGGCGACCGATCTGCACCGCCGCGCGTCCACCGACGCCGGCGTCGACCTCATCGAAGACCATCGTGGTGCCCTCCGTCGACGCCGCCAGCACCACTTCCAGCGCGAGCATCACCCGCGACAGCTCACCGCCGGACGCGCTCTTGTGCAGCGGCAGGATGTCCGCGCCGCGGTGGGCGGAGAAGCCGAACTCGACGGCGTCGACACCGTCGCGCCCGGCGTGCACGGTGTCACCGGACGGCAGCGGCAGCGGCGCGGTGTCGTCCGCGCGCGCGAGCAGTGGACTCACCGCGATGGTGAAGTCCGCGCCGGCCATCGCCAGGCCGGACAACTCGGCGGTGACGGCCTTCGACAGCCCCCGTGCGGCTTTGACGCGGGCCTTGCTGACGTCCTGCGCCGCGGCCGCCACCTTGGCCTGCAGTTCCTCGACGCGGCGCTCGAGACTGCCCAGCGCCTCCTCGGACACGTCGAGCTGTCCGAGCTGCTCACGCGCCTCACCGGCCCACTGCAGGACACCGTCGATGTCGGCGGCGTACTTGCGCGTCAACGTCCGCAGCTCGGCTTGGCGCGCCAGCTTGGTCTCCAAAGTGCTGGCATCGGTAGGCAATTCGGAGATGAAGCGGCCGAGCTCGCCGGACACGTCGACCAGCACGGCCAGCGCGGAGTCCAGTTGCTCGGCCAGCGCCTTGAGTTGTGAGTCGTCGGTGCCCTCCAGCACGGTGCGGGCCTGCCCGACCGCGCTGGCCGCCGCCTGCACGGCAAAGGCGTCGGGGGCGGCGCTGATGTCGCCGTCGCCGGACAACGCCGAGCGCGCGGTCTGCACCGCGTCGCGCAACGCGTCGAGCTCGGAGAGCCGGCGGATGTCGTCGACCAGGTCGACGTCCTCGCCGGGCCGCGGTGCGACCACGTCGATCTCGTTGAGCGCGAACTGCAACCGGTCGGCTTCCTGGGCCAGTTCCCGGGTGCGGCGGCGACGGTCCTCGAGGTCCCGCTTGGCCTGCAACCACGTCTCCCGCGCGGCCCGGTACCGGGCCAACGGGGCCTGCACCGCGGCGTAGTGGTCCAGCGCCGCGCGCTGGTGGTCGGGCCGCATCAGGCGCAGTTGGTCGTTCTGTCCGTGCAGGGTGAGCAGTTCGCCGGTGAACTCGCTCAATGATTTCGCCGGCACGCTGCGGCCGCCGAGGTAGGCCCGCGACGGGCCGTCGCGGGTGACCGAGCGGGCGGCGATGACGCTGCCGTCGTCGTCGCGTTCGGCGCCCGAGGAGTCGAGCAGGTCGTCGATGCGACCGGTCACGGCCTCGCCGAGGTCGGCGGTGTCGAAACGGCCCTCCACCACGGCGCGCTGGGCCCCGGACCGGACCTTGGTGGCGTCCGCGCGCGCCCCGCCGAGCAGGTGCAGCCCGGTCACCACCATGGTCTTGCCGGCCCCGGTCTCGCCGGTGAGCACGGTCAGGCCCCGGTCGAACTCCGCGGTCGCGGCGCTGATGGCGCCCAGCGACTCGATACGAATCTCAGCTAGCACTACTGTCCGCGCCACCCTTTGACCGGCAACCGGAACTTGCGCACCAAGCGGTCGGTGAACGGCGCACTGTCGAGGCGCACCCACTTCAACGGTGTGGCGCAGCGTGTCACCTCGACGCGGCCGCCGGCGGGCACCACCATCTCCCGCCGACCGTCGCAAAACACCACGGCGTCGTGGCCGCCGGATTCGACCTCGACCGCGATGTGCGCGTTCGGGCTGGTGACCATGGGCCGGGCGAACAGCGCGTGGGCGTTGTTGGGCACGACGATGATGGCTTCGAGATCCGGCCACAGCACCGGACCGCCGGCGGAGAACGCATACGCCGTGGACCCCGTCGGCGTGGAGACCAGCACACCGTCGCAGCCGAATTTGGACACCGGACGTCCGTCGACCTCGAGGACCACGCCCATCACCCCCAGGCGGGGTGCCTTCTCCAAGCTGGCCTCGTTGAGCGCCCACCCCCGCGCCAGCACCCGGCCTTCGGCGCGCACCGCCACGTCGAGCGTCATCCGCTCTTCGACGACGTAGTCACGCTTGATGACATGGTCGAGCACGGTGTCGATGGAGTCGGCTTCGGCCTCGGCCAGGAAGCCGATGCGGCCGAGGTTGACGCCCAGCACCGGGATCTCGGCGTTGCGGGCCAATTCGGCGGCGCGCAGGAACGTTCCGTCGCCGCCGAGCACCAGCACCAGTTCACAGCCGGCGGCGGCGTTCTGGTCGGCGTCGACGACCTCGATGCCGGGCCCCAGCATGCGCGTGTCGTCGGGCGACAGCGGTACCGGCCCCCGGTCGACGGCCTCTGCGGAGAGCACGCGCAGCGCGATCCCGTGGTCGCTGAGCACCTTTTTGACGCGACGGGCCACATCGGTCGCGTCGTCGCGCCCGGTGTGGACCACCAGCAGGATGGTGCGTTGGGCGCTCACTGCGGCCCCTCCTCGACAGCTCGGCGGATCTCGGCGTCCAGCGCGTCACCGGCCAGCGCGCCGCCGGTGTCGGTCCGCAGGTGCAGGAAGTACTCGACGTTGCCGGCGGGGCCGGGCAGCGGGCTGGCCGTCGCTGCGACGGTATGCCAGCCGAGTTCCTCGGCGCGGCGGGCCACCGCGCCCACTGCGTCGGCACGGACCGGCGGATCGGTGACCACCCCGCCGGCCCCGACGCGGTCCCGGCCCACCTCGAACTGCGGCTTCACCATGGGAACGATATCGGCGCCCGGCGACGCGCAGGAAGTCAGCGCCGGGAGCACGGTGGACAGTGAGATGAACGACAGATCGGCGACGATCAGGTCGACCGGGCCGCCGATGGCCTCGCTGGTGAGCTCGCGGACATTGGTGCGCTCCATGACCACCACCCGGGGATCGGTGCGCACCGACCACGCCAGCTGTCCGTAACCGACGTCGACCGCGACGACTTCGCGGGCGCCGCGGTCGAGCAGCACCTCGGTGAAGCCGCCGGTCGACGCTCCCGCGTCCAGGCAGCGGCGTTCGGCGACCGCGATGCCGAAAACGTCGAGCGCACCGATGAGTTTGTGTGCGCCTCGCGAAACCCAGCTGGTCTCACCGGCGGCGACCGTCAGACGGGCGTCCACCGTGATCGCGGTCGACGGTTTGGCCGCGGGCATGCCGTCGATGCTCACACGCCCCGCGCCGATCAGTTCTGCCGCCTGCTGCCGCGAGCGGGCCAGCCCCCGCCGGACCAACTCGGCGTCCACACGTGCGCGCCGCGTCACGCGGATCAGCCCTTCTCGACCGATTCCAGCGCCCGGACCAGCACGTCGTGGGCCTGCTCCAGCCGGGCGGCCACATCATCGAGTTCGGACACCGACGGTTCGGTCTGATCACCGAGCAGCTCGGCGACCTGGGCACGGATCTGGTCGGGATCGTTACTCATGTCGGTGCTCACGCTAGCCCATGCCGGACCTACAGCAGTGACCAGCGCTCCATGGCCTGTTGGGTCGTGTCGTCGCCGGCCCGCAGCTGCCCGCGACGCGGCGCGAGGTCGGCGGCCCAGACGGCCGCGGCGACGGCGCGGACCACCGCCAGAGAGTCGGCGCTCGCCTCGCCGGTGGCGCGGACGGTCACCGTGTCGTTGTCGACGTCCACGTCCCAGGCGGGGTGGGCTGCGATGCGCAGCGCCTCGGCATCGGCGGTGATCGCCCGGAGATCCTCGGCCAGAAAGTCGGGACGTTGTCCGGGCTCGGCCCAGATCGCGTCGGCGGCGGTGTGGACACCGCACAGCACCATCAGGCTGGGCAGCGCGGCGGCGCGCGCGCCGGCGATATCGGTGTCAAGACGATCACCGACGACCAGCGGGGCGCGGAAATCACCCCGGGACAGCGCATCCGCCATCAGCGCGGGGGCTGGTTTCCCGGCGACCTGGGGCTCGCGGTCGGTCGCTGTGCGCAGCGCCGCCACCATCGATCCGTTGCCGGGCAGCAGCCCGCGTTCGGAGGGCAGGGTCTTGTCGACGTTGGCGGCGACCCACAGCACGTCGTTGCGGATCGCCAACGCCGCCTCGGCCAGCTCGGGCCAACCGGTCGTCGGCGAATGCCCCTGCACGACAGCGGAGGGCTCGTCGGCCCACTGCCGCACCGGCGCCAGGCCCACCGCCCGGACTTCCTCGGCCAGCGCGTCGGTGCCGACGACGAGGACCCGGGCACCGGATGGCAACTGTTCGGCCAACAGCCGCGCCGCACTCTGCGCGCTGGTGACGACGTCGTCGGGGGCGGCGGTGAAACCCAGCTCGCGCAGATGCTCGGCCACCTGCGCGGCGCCGCGCGAGGCGTTGTTGGTGACGTAGAGCAGCCTTCCCGCCACCTCGGCCAGCGTCTGTACCGCGCCCGGGGTCGGTTGGTGGCCGCGGAAAACGGTGCCGTCGAGGTCCAGCAGCAGGCAATCGTGCTGCTGTGCAAGAGAAGTCACGTCAGGACAGCTCCGTGACCCGGTCCTCGGCGTCGGTGACTCCTTCGAGGTCGGCCGCCGCCGCACGCAGAAACCATTGCAGCGCCTCTTCGGCGCGGCCCAGGGCCAGCAACGTGTCGGCGTAGGCGTAGAACAGGCGGGCGGCGGTCTCGCCGGTGCGAGACGGGTCCAGGTCCGGGGTGGCCAGCACCGCGAGCGCCGCCTCATGTTGACCCAGATCCGAACGGGCGCCGGCGATGACGATCTTCAACTCGTCGGCGTCATCACCGTTCAGTGCAGCGGCTTCCGGGCTGCGCCCCAACTCGATGGCCCGCTCGGGACGGCCGATTCCGCGTTCGCAGTCCGCGATCAGCGCCAACAGCGGTGAGCGACTGCCCATTCGGCGAGCAGCCCGGAATTCGGCCAGCGCCTGGGCCCAGTCGCCGCAGTGGTAGGCGGCGATTCCCACGGCTTCTCTGACCGCGGCGATCCGACCGGAGCGGGCGCGGGCCGCCTGCGCATGGGCCAGTGCGGCCTGCGGATCCTCCTCGAGCAGTTCCCCGGCGGCGACCAGATGGCGGGCCACCACATCAGCGGTACCGCGGTCCAAAGTCGTGAGCTCACCGCGTATTTCGGGTGCCAGTTGCCTGGCTTCGATCTCGTCCGGGATACGCGGGCCCTTTGCCGCGGACTCTTCGGTGTCGGGCCGGGGCTGCGCCACCCGCGCCCGGCTGGGGCCCGAGGATCGCGGCGCCGACCGATGCCCCCCGCGCGGGCGTGGCCGGCCGGAGTCCGGGCCGCGGCGCGGTTGCCGATCGCCTCGGCCCCGCTGATCGTCTTGAGACACTCAGAAAGGATACGGGCTTACGCCAACTGCTCACAATTGCCGAGAAATGGCCCGGAAATGGGAAATCGCCCCCCACATGACGTGGGGGGCGATTCCTAATGTGTGTTCGGCGGTGTCCTACTTTTCCGCCCGGGTGGGCAGTATCATCGGCGCTGGCAGGCTTAGCTTCCGGGTTCGGGATGGGACCGGGCGTTTCCCTGCCGCTATGGACCGCCGTAACTCTATTCACTTTTTTCAGTGATCAAATTTTTGTGTTTTTGGTGGTGGGGTGTGTTCATCAAATCTGATGGTGTGTTTGATGAGGTGGTGTGTGGTTGCGAGGTTTTGTTGTGTTTGTTGTAAGTTTTCGGCCGGTTAGTGCCAGTTCCCTGAACGCATTGCTGCGTGTGTAGGTCTGGTCTATCGATCCCGTGGTCTGCGGGGGGCCTTATCCCACTTAATGGGTGAGAAGCCTGGTCTTGGAAGAGGTTTCCCGCTTAGATGCTTTCAGCGGTTATCCTGTCCGAACGTGGCTATCCAGCGGTGCCCCTGGTGGGACAACTGGTGTACCAGAGGTTCGTCCGTCCCGGTCCTCTCGTACTAGGGACAGGTTTCCTCAAGCTTCTGACGCGCGCGGCGGATAGAGACCGAACTGTCTCACGACGTTCTAAACCCAGCTCGCGTGCCGCTTTAATGGGCGAACAGCCCAACCCTTGGGACCTGCTCCAGCCCCAGGATGCGACGAGCCGACATCGAGGTGCCAAACCATCCCGTCGATATGGACTCTTGGGGAAGATCAGCCTGTTATCCCCGGGGTACCTTTTATCCGTTGAGCGACACCCCTTCCACTCAGAGGTGCCGGATCACTAGTCCCGACTTTCGTCCCTGCTCGACATGTCCGTCTCGCAGTCAAGCTCCCTTGTGCACTTACACTCAACACCTGATTGCCGTCCAGGTTGAGGGAACCTTTGGGCGCCTCCGTTACTTTTTAGGAGGCAACCGCCCCAGTTAAACTACCCGCCAGGCACTGTCCCTGAACCGGATAGACGGTTCGAGGTTAGAGGCCCAATACGATCAGAGTGGTATTTCAACAACGACTCCACCCACACTGGCGTGTGAGTTTCACAGTCTCCCACCTATCCTACACAAACCGTATCGAGCACCAATACCAAGTTGTAGTGAAGGTCCCGGGGTCTTTTCGTCCTGCCGCGCGTAACGAGCATCTTTACTCGTAATGCAATTTCGCCGAGTCTATGGTTGAGACAGTTGAGAAGTCGTTACGCCATTCGTGCAGGTCGGAACTTACCCGACAAGGAATTTCGCTACCTTAGGATGGTTATAGTTACCACCGCCGTTTACTGGGCTTAAATTCTCCGCTTCACCCCGAGGGGTTAACGGGTCCTCTTAACCTTCCAGCACCGGGCAGGCGTCAGTCCGTATACATCGTCTTGCGACTTCGCACGGACCTGTGTTTTAGTAAACAGTCGCTTCTCACTGGTTTGTGCCACCCCCTCCCGCTGCCCACCGCAAGGGTGTTGACGGTATGGGGGTCCCCCTTCTCCCGAAGTTACGGGGGCATTTTGCCGAGTTCCTTAACCATAGTTCACTCGTACGCCTCGGTATTCTCTACCTGACCACCTGTGTTGGTTTGGGGTACGGGCCGTGTGTGTGCTCGCTAGAGGCTTTTCTCGACAGCATAGGATCACCGAATTCGCCTCAATCGGCTATGCATCACCTCTCAGGATATGCGAGATCCGGATTTACCTAGATCTCTCCCTACAGGTTTACCCCAGTATTACCACTGACTGGTACGGCTACCTTCCTGCGTCACCCCATCGCTTGACTACTACCCATCCGGGTCCCGCGCAGCCGGCGAACCCCATCGACCCGAAAGTCTCCGGTGGTCCGCCATTTGGGCGGTTAGCAGAACAGATTCGTCAGGGGCGCCCACACACGGGTACGGGAATATCAACCCGTTGTCCATCGACTACGCCTGTCGGCCTCGCCTTAGGTCCCGACTCACCCTGGGCGGACTGGCCTGGCCCAGGAACCCTTGGTCTTCCGGCGGGCAAGGTTCTCACTTGCCTTATCGCTACTCATGCCTGCATTCTCACTCCCACACCCTCCACAGCTAGATCACTCTGCTGCTTCACCGGATGCAGGACGCTCCCCTACCCAGCACACACAAGGTGTGCTGCCGCGGCTTCGGCGGTGTGCTTGAGCCCCGCTACATTATCGGCGCACAATCACTTGACCAGTGAGCTATTACGCACTCTTTCAAGGGTGGCTGCTTCTAAGCCAACCTCCTGGTTGTCTTCGCGACTGCACATCCTTTTCCACTTAGCACACGCTTAGGGGCCTTAGCCGGCGATCTGGGCTGTTTCCCTCTCGACGCACGGAGCTTATCCCCCGCCGTCTCACTGCCGCATTACACCGTGTCGGCATTCGGAGTTTGGCTGACGTCAGTAACCTAGTAGGGCCCATCGGCCATCCAGTAGCTCTACCTCCGACACGAACACTGCGACGCTGCACCTAAATGCATTTCGGGGAGAACCAGCTATCACGGAGTTTGATTGGCCTTTCACCCCTACCCACAACTCATCCCCTCAGTCTTCAACCTAAGTGGGTTCGGGCCTCCACGCGGTCTTACCCGCGCTTCACCCTGGCCATGGGTAGATCACTCCGCTTCGGGTCCAGAACACACCACTACACCACACACTGTTGTGTGGATACGCCCTATTCAGACTCGCTTTCGCTGCGGCTACCCCACCCGGGTTAACCTCGCGACATGTCCCTGACTCGCAGGCTCATTCTTCAAAAGGCACGCCATCACCCCACAACAAAGTCGAGGGCTCTGACGGATTGTAAGCGCACGGTTTCAGGTACTCTTTCACTCCCCTCCCGGGGTACTTTTCACCATTCCCTCACGGTACTAATCCGCTATCGGTCACTAGGAAGTATTCAGGCTTACCGGGTGGTCCCGGCAGATTCACAGCAGATTCCACGGGCCCGCTGCTACTCGGGGAAAACATTCCACGAAAGCCGCTGAGTTTTCGTCGACGGGGCTCTCACCCTCTCCGGCAGGCCATCCCAGACCACTTCAACTAACCCAACGGTTTATCACTTTCGCCCTCATCGGCGGATGAGAGAAGAAACGCCCCACAACACCGCACACACAACCCCCGCCGGGTATCACATGCACACGGTTTAGCCATCCTCCGCTTTCGCTCGCCACTACTCACGGAATCACGGTTGTTTTCTCTTCCTACGGGTACTGAGATGTTTCACTTCCCGCGTTCCCCCAGACACCTATACATTCAGTGCCTGGTGACACGACATCACTCGTGCCGGGTTTCCCCATTCGGACATCCTCGGATCCACGCTCGGTTGGCAACTCCCCCGAGGCATATCGCAGCCTCCCACGTCCTTCATCGGCTCCTAGTGCCAAGGCATCCACCATGCGCCCTTAAACACTTACAACACAAAACCAAAAAATGAGTCACCCGCACACACCCCACCCCCAAAAGAGCAGAACGCATGCGAGTATCAGAAAAATTTGCATTACACGAAACACGACACAAGAAACCCTGCGCCGCGTCTCGATGCTCGCAACCACTATCCACAAATCAAACACCACACCCCACCACCAAAGCAGGGCAACAACACTCCGACCCCACACGCACTCGGCGGAGCCACCCCCCAAACCACAGGGGCACGGGCTTGTTGTCTCAAAGCCCAATAGTGTGTCCGGCGATTCCATCGACACGATGTCTCCCACACCGCATCTCAACGTTTGTTGTGCACCAAACCAGGCGCCACTACAGCGCACCGATTCCTCACGGCTCGGGTAAGACCCAGTGTCTCAACCCTTTTCGTGGTGCTCCTTAGAAAGGAGATCCAGCCGCACCTTCCGGTACGGCTACCTTGTTACGACTTCGTCCCAATCGCCGATCCCACCTTCGACGGCTCCCTCCCACAAGGGTTAGGCCACCGGCTTCGGGTGTTACCGACTTTCATGACGTGACGGGCGGTGTGTACAAGGCCGGGAACGTATTCACCGCAGCGTTGCTGATCTGCGATTACTAGCGACTCCGACTTCACGGGGTCGAGTTGCAGACCCCGATCCGAACTGAGACCGGCTTTGAAAGGATTCGCTCCACCTCACGGCATCGCAGCCCTTTGTACCGGCCATTGTAGCATGTGAAGCCCTGGACATAAGGGGCATGATGACTTGACGTCATCCCCACCTTCCTCCGAGTTGACCCCGGCAGTCTCTCACGAGTCCCCACCATAACGTGCTGGCAACATGAGACAAGGGTTGCGCTCGTTGCGGGACTTAACCCAACATCTCACGACACGAGCTGACGACAGCCATGCACCACCTGCACACAGGCCACAAGGGAACCGACATCTCTGCCGGCGTCCTGTGCATGTCAAACCCAGGTAAGGTTCTTCGCGTTGCATCGAATTAATCCACATGCTCCGCCGCTTGTGCGGGCCCCCGTCAATTCCTTTGAGTTTTAGCCTTGCGGCCGTACTCCCCAGGCGGGGTACTTAATGCGTTAGCTACGGCACGGATCCCAAGGAAGGAAACCCACACCTAGTACCCACCGTTTACGGCGTGGACTACCAGGGTATCTAATCCTGTTCGCTCCCCACGCTTTCGCTCCTCAGCGTCAGTTACTGCCCAGAGACCCGCCTTCGCCACCGGTGTTCCTCCTGATATCTGCGCATTCCACCGCTACACCAGGAATTCCAGTCTCCCCTGCAGTACTCCAGTCTGCCCGTATCGCCCGCACGCCCACAGTTAAGCTGTGAGTTTTCACGAACAACGCGACAAACCACCTACGAGCTCTTTACGCCCAGTAATTCCGGACAACGCTCGGACCCTACGTATTACCGCGGCTGCTGGCACGTAGTTGGCCGGTCCTTCTTCTCCAGGTACCGTCAATCTCTCTTCGTCCCTGGCGAAAGGGGTTTACAACCCGAAGGCCGTCATCCCCCACGCGGCGTCGCTGCATCAGGCTTGCGCCCATTGTGCAATATTCCCCACTGCTGCCTCCCGTAGGAGTCTGGGCCGTATCTCAGTCCCAGTGTGGCCGGTCACCCTCTCAGGCCGGCTACCCGTCGTCGCCTTGGTAGGCCATCACCCCACCAACAAGCTGATAGGCCGCGGGCCCATCCCACACCGCAAAAGCTTTCCCCCACCAGGCCATGCGACCAGCAGGGTGTATTCGGTATTAGACCCAGTTTCCCAGGCTTATCCCAAAGTGCAGGGCAGATCACCCACGTGTTACTCACCCGTTCGCCACTCGAGTACCCCGAAGGGCCTTTCCGTTCGACTTGCATGTGTTAAGCACGCCGCCAGCGTTCGTCCTGAGCCAGGATCAAACTCTCCAAACAAAAACGTTCAGAACAAATTTGACCAAACAAAAGACACCAAAACTGGCATCAAAAAAAACCGCACCCCTAAACGGGAAAAAGAAGCACGGCAAAAAACAACAACAAACAAAAACCACCAAACACACTATTGAGTTCTCAAACAACACACCCGCTCGGCCGCGCAACCAACCCTCGGCGATTAAGCCGCTGCAGGTCGTGCGGACGATCAGGAACCCACCTCAGTGGATTTCCCTCTGGGAGTCTGCCGCGCTCCCCGGGCTGGGCCCGTGTCGCGGCGACCTGGAATAAGTTACGTCAGTGGAAACTCCGAGTCAAATCGCCTGCTAGAGGGCCATTTCGACGGTTCTCGGACGGGCGTACCACTCAGTGCCTCGACAGCTCAGAGCTTCGACTCTGAATCCCTCAACGCGGGAGCGCGCACCGTTGTTCCCGGGTGCAGCTCATGGGACTCGCTCCACACCGGCGACGTTGCGTTTGCCGCGACGCAGCACCAACCACTTCCCGTGCAGAAAATCACCCGCACCCGGGACCCAGTCGTCGGTGGTGATTTTGACGTTGTTCACCGACACACCCCCCTCCGCGAGGGTGCGCCGGGCCGCTCCCTTGCTCGCCGAAAGACCGGTCGAGACCAACAGGTCGATGATCGAGTCCGCCCCGCCGGGTTCGAGGCGGGCGACCGCCGCCTCGCGCAGCGCCGCAGCCAGAGTCGGCTCATCGAGCTGGGTCAGCTCGCCGCGCCCGAACAGCGCCTGGCTGGCGTGCTCCACCGACGCCGTCGCCGACTCCCCGTGCACCAAGGTCGTCAACTCCCTCGCCAACCGACGTTGCGCGGCCCGTTCGTGCGGTCGCTCCGCGGTCGCCTCTTCGAGCTCGCTGAGCTCGTGGGCTCCCAGGAAGGTGAACCACCTCAGGTAGCGGATGACATCGGCATCAGCGGTGTTGATGAAGTACTGGTACCACGCATAGGGGCTGGTCATGTCCGGGTCCAGCCAGAGGCTGCCGCCGCCGGTGGACTTGCCGAACTTGCGCCCCTCGGAGTCCGTCACCAGCGGGGTGGTCAGCGCGTGCACGGTCTCGCTGCACTTCTGCCGGACCAGTCGCACGCCGGCGATGATGTTGCCCCACTGGTCGGAGCCGCCGACCTGAAGTGTGCACCCGTAGCGCTGGTGCAGCTCGACGAAGTCGTTGGCCTGCAACAGCATGTAACTGAACTCCGTGTAGGAGATGCCCTCCCCGTCCAGCCGGCGTCGCACCGTGTCGCGATCGAGCATCACGTTGACCGAGAAGTGCTTGCCGACGTCACGCAGGAATTCGATCGCCGACAACTCCGAGGTCCAGGTCAGGTTGTCGGCGATGACCGCTCCGGTCGCAGACCCGTCGAACTCCACGAACCGTTCGAGCTGGCCCCGGATCCGGTCGGCCCACTCGGCGACGGTGTCGGCGGTCTGCAACGTGCGCTCCCCCACGTCGCGAGGATCGCCGATCATCCCGGTGGCGCCGCCGGCGAGCACGATCGGCCGGTGCCCCGCCTGCTGGAACCGGCGCAGCGTGAGCAGTGGGATCAGGTGACCGGCGTGCAGACTCGGCGCCGTCGGGTCGAATCCCGAGTACACGGTCACCGGTCCGCCGGCCAACGCCTGTCCGAGCGCGTCGCGGTCAGTGGATTGGGCGACCAGCCCACGCCATTCCAGATCGTCGAGGATGCTGCTACCCACAGCGTCGATCTTCCCGCATCAGTCACTGAGCCCCGGAGCCGGTGCCCGTGGACTGCGTCGGTAGGCCGATACCTCGGGATGACCGGGCAGCCACATCCGCCACGGGCGGTCGGCGGCCTTGCTCACCCCGACCCGTGGCCCGGCGTCTCCGACCCGCAGCTCGTTGAGTGCGAGCCGGACCGGTGAGCCCGGATCGAAGAGCTCGACACCGTTGTCCTCCATGGTGATGCCCAGCGCCGAGCAGAGATTGCCCGGTCCACGGGCCAGGGCCTTCTCGGTGAGGTGCTCGCCGCGCCGACGACGGGCGACGGTTACGCCCTCCCTGACGACCGCGGCGCGCAGCAACACGGCCGCGGCCACGCCGTCGGAGGCGCACGCCACGTTGGCGCACACGTGGATTCCGTGGCTGCGGTAGGTGTAGAGCCGTCCCGGCGGGCCGAACATCACCGCATTGCGCAGGCCCGGCCCCCGATACGAGTGAGCCGCTGCGTCTGGCCACGGTCCGTCGGCCGGACCGCCGTAGGCCTCGACCTCGACGATCACGGCGTCGACGCCGCGTCCGATCAGTGTCGACCCCAGCAGCAGCCGTGCTGCGGTGAGCGGGTCGACCGCGAGTGCTTCGGCCGACATGTCAGCTGCGGAGTACGCCGGCCAGGGCTTCGGCGACGACGCGGTAGGCGACGTCCTCTTCGGGATGGACTCCGGGGAAGAAGTAGAAGCCGTGTGGCATCCCGTCGGGGAAATAACCGACGGCTCGGCCGCCGGCCTGGCGGATGCGCTCGGCGAACGCCCGCGCCGAATCGACGATCGGATCGTGCGTGCCCGCTACCACGACGGCGAGCGGGTAGCCGTCCAGCGCACCTTCGATGGGGCTCACCCACGGGTGGTCCCATGCCGTCGTCCCGACGTAGGCGCCGCGGATGAAACCGGCGAAGGCCATGTCGTAGACGACGCCGCGCGGTGCCAGTGCGAGGAACGAGGGCCACCGTTCGAAGTGAAAGTCCGCGAATGCGCCGAGCATGACGACCGCGTCGGGGATCCGCAGGCCCTCGTCGCGGGCCCGCAACGGCAGTGCGGCGGCGAAGTTGGAGCCCGCGGAGTCCCCCGCGACGACCACCCGGGCGGTGTCGGCGTCGATGTCGGCGCCGTGATCCACCACCCACGCGTAGACGTCGACGGCGTCGTCGAAGGGCACCGGGAACATGAACTCAGGGGCGGACCGGTAGTTGGCCGACACCACCAGGGCGTTGTTGGTGACGGCGAGCTTGCGGGCCAGGAAGTCGCAGTCCTCGGACGAGCCGACGGTGAATCCGCCGCCGTGGTAGTAGACGATGACCGGCAGCCGCCGGTCGACCGAATCCGAGGGCCGGTACAACTGGCAGCGGGCTACCCCGTCGCGCACCGGCAGGTACACCTGCTCGACCGCCACGTCGGGTACCGCCTCGGCACCGCTGGGCGGAACCAGGGCCGGGTCCGGTTGACCGCCGTCGCCGATATAGCCCGACCGCACCGGCGCGATCATCAGGTCGCGCAATGCGACCGGTCGGCGGTTGTTGGCGATCACCCGGTACATCGGCATCGCCGGGTCGGCGGGGTCGATATGGCTGAGCCCGTCGATGGTCACCGGCGCGGTGACGTCGACCTTGCCGTCGGGAACGGTGCGCAGGGACGCGTCGACCACCGGGGTCAGGACGGGTCGTCGGCCGCGGCGATCAGCCGACGGTGCTCGTCGTCGTCGACGCCGACCGCTTCGTCGACCAACAGCACCGGGATCCCGTCCTCGATGCGGTACTTGCGGTGCAGGCGCGGGTTGTACAGGCAGTCGTCGACGAACATCAGCGGCCCGCGGTCCTGCGGGCAGACCAGGATGGCCAGGAGTTTCTCGTCGAGCGTGGTGCTGCTCAACTGCGGCCCGGCATCGGGAAGATCTGCGAATCCTGCTGCATCGGGCTCTCCGGAACCCACCCCGGCATCGCCGGCGCACCCGGTGTCTGCGGTCCGACCGGACCCTGCGGCCCCGGCTGCTGGGCCGGGGTGTTGGCGCTCTGCAACTGCAGCTTGCGTTGATAGGCCACGGTCGCGCGCAACGCCTCGATCAACGGCGTCTGGTTGGGGCGCTTGTCCAGCGCGGCCGCCAGCGCCTGCGCATTGGCCATCGACGGCCGGAAGCCCTGCATGCGCAGGGTCATCGCCTGATCGATGAGCTTGGAGACCTGGCCCCCGCCGGCGCCGGTCTGGTACTCCTGCGAGATCGTCATCAACAGTCGATCGGGATTGACCCGGACCGGGGCGTCCTGCTGACCCGACGGCGCGGTCGGCTGGCCCGGCTGCGCCGGCTGGGTGGGTTGGGCCGGCTGCGCTGCCGCGGTGGGCACCGACAGGGCTCCCGCCAGCGCTGCTGCGGCCACCGCGACCGCCGCGGCGCGGCGCCTGCTCTGAGAAGACATCAACCCCTCCTAGTCGGACAGCGCGAGCCTAACAGCGTGTCCGGGCACCGGCATCACGACCGATTGCCGGCGATCTCGTTCCGCACGGCAGCTGTCAAACGCTTGTACCGAGTGCTATCGGGGTCGCGGTACCAGGCGTTACGCGACGCCTTCGGGATGCCCTGCTGCTGCAGCGGGCCCGCCAGGGGGCGGTAGGTCGCGGTCAGTGTCATGTCATTGACCACGTGCACCAGATCAGGCGCTTCGCCGACCGGGAGATCGGCCAACGCTTCACTGAGATCGGCCGAGGGCACGCTTCCGCCCGGATGCAACGCCAGTGCGGTGACCGCGATCGTCTCGCCGTCGACCTCGACGCCGTAGGTGACGGCCATGTCGACCGCACCGAGCCGGCCGGCGGCGTCGTTGACGGTGGCGGCGAACACCGGTCCGCGCTCGGTGTGGATGACCGCGGCGCGATTGTCGACCAGCCAGTAATCGCCGTCTTCGTCGCGCCGGAACAGGTACTCGGTGGACACCCAGGTGTCGGCCGGGGCGAAGACGCCGCGCTTGACCGAGGCCAGCGGGTCCACCGGGCCGCGCGGACGCGCCAGGAGTACCCCGACCTCGTTGGTGTCAGCCCGACGGACGAACCCCTGCTCGTCTTCGAGGATCAGATCCTCTTCCGGGTCGTAGGCGGCCAGCGCGATCTCGCCGCCGCCCGGCAGCGGACGGCCCTTGCTGCCGATCTTGGCGCCCTTGACGTTGGCCAGCACGGCCTGACCGTCGGTGGTGGCGAAGAACTCCACCACGTTGGCGGGTTCGAACACCTCGACGACGCGCTTCCACAGCCCGGTCGGCATCCCCGAGCCGATGAACAACCGCACGGGGTGGTTGCCGGTCAGGGAGAACGCCGGGTCGTCGATGACCTCCCGCAGCATCGCCCAGGTGTAGGACACGACCGTCACCCCGTACTGGCGGATCTCCTGGACGAAACGGTCCGGGCGCAACTCCCGCGACAGGGCGATACGGGCACCGCCGACCACCGCCCCGCCCAGGCTGACCAACAGACCGGACTGGTGGTGCAGCGGCGTCAGGCAGTACACGGTGTCGCTGCGGCTGAGGTTGGCCGCCGACGCGGTGCCGAAGGCCGACAGCGCCCAGCGGAAGTTGGTGATCTGGCGGGCCACCAGCTGGCCGCTGACCGTGCTGAACGCCACAAAGGCCAGGTCCCGCGCCAGCCCGGGGTTGGGCCGGTACCAGCCGGGCAGTTCAACCCGGTCGGGATCGATCCGCTCCATGTCGATGACGTCGGCATCGGCCGGGACGTGCAGGTCCCGGGATTCGCCGCCGCCGAGCACGAGCACCCGCATCTCGAGGCGGCGGGCCGCATCGAGGCTGCTCGGGTCCGCGATGACCTCGGAGACCGCGGCCAACTCGACCGCGGCGGCCAGGTCGGCGTCGGGCGGCAACATCACCGCCACGGCGCCGAGGCGCGACAGTGCAGCGATCGCGACCAGCGCACTCGGTCGGGTATCCATCAGCACTCCGACCCGAGCGCCCTGTCGAACCCCGACCTCGATCAGACCGCGCACGACGTTGTTGACCCGGCGGTCGACCGCCTCGTAGGTGTGCACCCGGCCGTCGAACAGCAGCGCCTCGCCCTGCGGAAAATCACGAGCCTGCTCACTCATGATGCGGCCCAGCGAGATTCGGGTGTGGTCGTTGACCTGTCCGAGGCGCGCCAGGCGCGGCAGGGTACGCGCGGTCTCGACGGCCAGCGTGCGCGCGGAGCGGTTTGCCGAGACCAGGGCGTCGGCGGCCGAACGCGCGAGGCTGAAGGCCATCTCCGTGGCGGCGGCGGTGCTGTGGGCCAGCCGCGAGGTCAGCGTCACCCCGCTCTCACTGGCCTCGGTGGGCTGCAGGGCCATCGGCGACACCCCGTCGGGCATCGAGCCGCCGCCGTCGAGCCAGCGCACCCAGTCGGCGACGGTCGGCCACGTCTGGTCGGACGCCTTGGAACCCACGACCAAGCCGAAATGTCCTGCCCGAATGAGGAACTCGTAAACGTCGGCCTTCGGCGCGGCGCGCTTGATGCCGCGCACCGACGCGGGCTGTCCGATGTCGTCGACTTCACCGATCACCGCCAGCACCGGACAGTCGATGTCGGACAACGTGACCAGGTCACCGTGGATGGAGAAGCCGCCTGTCATCATGCGGTTGTGCGCGATGAACTGCTTGAGCAGTTCGGAGATCGCCGGACCCGACCACGCGATCCAGCCCTCCGACGCCAGGAACTTGCGCTGTTGTTCCCTCGGCAGCAATGCCTCCCGGTCGTGCAGCTGGCGCAGGAAGTCGATCCGCGACTGCGCCGTCTTGATCGGGTCGAGCATCTGGAAGCCGGTGCGGGCCAGCCACCCCGGGATGTCGATGCGGCTGAAGACGTGATCGGCCATGAAGTCGGCGGCTGCCGGTGCCAAGGTGGCCGGCAGATTCATCGGCAGCGCCGCCAGCGTGTCCACCGGCGCCCCGAACGCCACGATGCTGGCGATGTCCTTGGTCCGGCGATACGCCGCCGTCTGGTAGGTGAACATGCCGCCCTGCGAATAGCCGGCGAGATGGATGTCGCGGCCGGTGACGGTCTTGACCGTGTCGATGGCTGCGCTCAACGCCACGATGTGGTCGGCAAGCGTGCGTTGCATGCCGCCTTCCATCTTGTCGGGCGATCCGAAGTCGATCACCCACGGGTCGATACCGGCGCGGTGCAGGATGCCGACGGCGCCGTCCTCGCGGGTGACGTCCCACATGTCGGCCGACATCATCATCGGGTGCACCATCAGGACCGGCGGGCCGGCGGGCTTGGCTCCGGGCCGGGAGTCGGGCGGGAAGTAGCGCCGCAGCCGGTACATCGGCACGCTCTCGATGATCTGGAACGGCGACGGCACGGCCCCGGTCTCGAGGCCGCCGTAGCGCAGCACCTCCAGACCGTTCTGCGCCGTGGCCACCAGTCGGCCCACCGGCCCGGTAATCGCCGAGAGGTCCACCAACGTGCGCTCCCTTGACCGTCGTCACCCCACCTGCCGTCGCCATCATGGCACAGCCCCGGCCTATCATCGGGCGCTGATGGCAAACCTCATCAACACCGAACGAGCGACTGTCGCCTACGGCACTCGCACCTTGCTCGATGGTGTCAGCCTCGGGGTTGAGGAGGGCGACGCGATCGGTGTCGTCGGCCGCAACGGTGACGGAAAATCGACGCTTCTGAAAGTGCTGACAGGGACTCTGGTTCCCGATTCCGGACGGGTGACGCACACCTCGGATCTGTCGGTCGGTTACCTGCGCCAGGCCGACGATTTCGAGGCCGGCGCGACCGTGCGGTCGGTGATCGTCGGTGGCCGCCCCGACCACGTCTGGGCAGCCGATGCCCAGACCCGGTCTGTCGTCGAGCATCTCCTGGCCGGCGTGGATCTGGATGCGCCGGTCTCCACGCTCTCGGGTGGCGAACGTCGTCGCGTCGCGCTGGCCGAGGTGCTGATCGCCGCTCATGACGTGGTGATCCTCGACGAACCGACCAACCACCTCGACGTGGAGGTGATCGGCTGGCTGGCCGGGCAACTGACCGCCCGCCCGGCCCGGGCACTGGTCGTGGTCAGCCATGACCGGTGGTTCCTCGACGCCGTGTGCACCAAGACCTGGGAGGTGCACGACGGCACCGTCGACTCCTACGACGGCGGCTACGCCGCCTACGTGCTCGCGCGTGCCGAACGGATGCGCATGGCGGCCGGCACCGAAGCACGCCGAAAGAACCTCATGCGCAAGGAGTTGGCCTGGCTCCGGCGCGGACCCCCGGCACGGACCTCCAAACCCAAGTTTCGCATCCAGGCCGCCAACGACCTGATCGCCGACGAGCCGCCGCCGCGCGATTCGCTTGTGCTGCAGCGGTTCGCCTCGGCCCGGCTGGGCAAGGACGTGTTCGATCTGCACCGGGTCCGACTGGAGGTCGGCGAGCCCCCGCGGGTGGTGCTCGACGGCATCGACTGGTCGATCGGACCGGGTGCCCGGATCGGGCTGGTCGGGGTCAACGGCACCGGCAAGACCTCGGTGCTGCGGCTGCTTCTGGGTGAGCTCGAACCGGTCTCGGGCACGGTCAAACGCGGCGTGACGCTGCGCATCGGTTATCTCAGCCAGGCGGTGCGGGAACTCGACGAATCGCAGCGGGTGATCGACGCGGTCGAGGACCGCCGCCGGATCACCGAACTCGCCGGTGGCCGAGAGATCAGCGCCGAGACTCTGCTCAAGGACTTCGGATTCGTCGGCGACAAGCTGGTCACCCGCGTCTCCGAACTCTCCGGCGGGGAGCGGCGTCGCCTGCAGTTCCTGCGCCTGCTGCTCGACGAACCCAACGTGCTCCTTCTCGACGAGCCCACCAACGACCTCGACATCGACACGCTGACCGTCATCGAGGACTATCTCGACGGCTGGCCCGGCACCCTGCTCGTGGTCAGCCACGACCGTTACTTCCTCGAGCGCGTCAGTGACGTGACCTATGCGCTGACCGGCGGTGGACGCTGTGACCTGTTGCCCGGCGGGGTCGAGCAGTATCTGGCCGACCGGGCCGCTGCGGCCCGACCGGACCCCGCCCGCAGCGAGCCCCGGGCCGAATCGGCAGCGGCCCGCGACCGGCGTACCGGAAAGGAGTTGTCGCGCATCGAGAGCCAGCTGGGCAAGCTGGACGACCGCATCGCCGCACTGCACGAGTCGATGGCCCACGCTGCGGCGGACCATGTCCGGGCCGGCGAACTCAACGCCGAACTCACCGAGCTGCTTGACAAAAAGGACTCCCTGGAAGAGACGTGGCTGGCACTCGCCGAGGATGCCGAATGAGTTGGCTGGTGCGACCGTTCGTGCTGTTCCTGCGCTATTGGCCGCAGCTGGCCGCCTGCTACCTGCTCGGGCTGCTCGGGCGCAACGGTGCGATCTGGCTTGCGGCGTGGGCCGGCTGGGACAACGACTTGTGGGCGTCGCTGATCATGCCGCTGGCCGGCATCGCCCGGCTGGGCTCCTACGTCGCGATGTTCTTCGTGCTTCGACCCGCCATCCCCGGCATCGCGGCACTGCCGCACCGGTCGGCGCGCAGCGTGGACCTGTTCTCTTCGGTGATCCTGCCGTTCTTCGCCATCTACCTGGCGTGGCAGATGTTCCGGGAGGACTGGCTGGCATTCGAGGTCCAGGCTCTGGACTATCGGATGGCCGACTCGATCACCAACCCCGGTCAACCGGAGATCGATCCGGAGAACCTGCCGGTCAGCACGACGACCTGGGTGGTGATCGGCATCGCGTTGGTCGCGCGCTTCGTGCTGAGCCGGTACAGCGAGAAGTTGCCGGGCTGGTTTGTTGCCGTCCGCATTTACGTCGACGCGCTGTGGGTCTTCCTGGCTTTGACATTCTCGGTCAACCAGGGTCTGAGCCTGCTACTGAACCCTGCCGGCTGGCTGGCCGAGCGCCGAATCGTCGTGTGGTTCAGCCATACCCGTGAATCTCTTTTCGCCTATTTCGCCCCGTTGGAGACGGTGTGGGACACCGGTACATGGGCGGTGAAGACGGTCTTCGGCGGTGCTGCCGTACCGCTGATCTGGTTGGCGGTGGCCGGCATCGTCTACGGGGTGTCGGCCAGTCAGGACTGGCGGGCCCTGGCCCAGCGGGTCGCCGGGGAGCGGGCGCGGGTGGTGATGTCACGGCACGCGCAGACGCGGAAGCGGGTGCAGTCGCGGTGGCAACGCCTGCCGACCACGTGGCGCAGTGACGCCCGCGGCTACCTGGATTCGCGCTTGGGCAGGTTCAAGCCAATCGTGGACTCCGGACGAATCTTGCTGCACGGCGGCATCTTCGCGTTGTCACTGTACGTGTTGGCCTACCTCGGCCTGGCCTGGTTGGACATGGCGGGCAGTTTCTACCGACCGCAACTGGGCTCGGGGTACCTGCTTCGAGGAATGGCGTGGCTGATCGGCCCGCAGTCCCAACAGTTCTGGTACGCCGCCCTGCCGACGCTCGAACTTCTCGTCCACCTGATCGTCGAGCCGCTCCGGATCTGTCTGATCGCGGTGACGCTGGGGTACTGCCTGCACCGGATCCCTTCTGCTACAGCTGTAACCGAAGCACGATCGAGCCCCCCGTTGTCGTGACATCGACGGCGGTGGGCGCGATGTCGGCGGGGATCACGAAGGCCCATTCCACCGGGCCTGGCGCGGTGCACAGCGACCCCGCACCGTCGGCGGGCTTCACCCCGAAGGCAGAGACGGACTGGCCCCGCCACCGGTGTCTGCCGTCCGTGAGCACCCCGAAGCAGCCCAGCTCCGGTCCGGGAGGACCGCTGCGCTGCAGGGTCACCACCGTCACGACGGTGCCTGCGGGCAGCGTGGAACCCGGTGGCTTGACCCGGCGGCCGAGATGTCGCACCCCACCGACGGTCCAGGTCTGGCCGTCGACGGTGACGCTCTGCCCCGGGCCCGCCTCGGTGCCCGGACGCACCGTGGCCCGGTACTCCGACCACTGCGGCTCCAGGTCGGTGACCACCACGGCGACCAGCGCCGCAGCCGTAACCGCCGCGCCGATGACGTTACGCTGCCACAGCTTCAAGCCCCGTCTCACGCGCTCTCCCGGGTGGGCGGCAGAATCAGCGGGTCCGCTTCGAGCACGGCATCGGCGAACGGGATGTCGACCACCAGCCTGGAGTCGAGGCGACTGTCACCCGACCAGACTCGCAGAGCCATGTGCGTCGAGGGATTGAGCAGTTCGGGGTCGACGTCGAACGCCCAGGATCCGTGCTGCGTGATCAACGGCGACAGCGCCTTGCCCAGCTGGACGAACTGGAATCGGTCCGACGGCAGATAGGCGGCGGGGCCGACGAGCAGTTCGACGCTCGGCAGCACTTCCTGACGGGTTGCCAGCAACTCTGCGTCAACGAGGATCCATCGACCCAACGCGGTGATCACCGGACGACGCGGCGCCTGCACCTGTTGCCCGACCCGTATCCCGGTCACCGTCACGTCGAACAACCGTCCGCTGACCTGCTCTCCGACGCCACCGCGGACATCGAACGGTCGGTACACCTCCGAAGGTGCGGGCAGGTTGTGCCACAGCGCCGCGGCAGCGGCGATCACCGCCGCGGTGGTCAGCGCATGCAGCACCGTGCGCCGCTTCGACCGCGCCGTCATCGCGGACCCGCCACCTCAACGACGACCTGACCGTATTCATCGCTGTCGATGTAGTGCTCGCCGTAGATCACCATGCCCTCCCGCAACGATTTACGCGACACTCGCACGGTGACCGAGTCACCCGGCACCAGCTGACCTTCCGGAAGTTCCCACACATACGCGAGCTCTTCTTCAAGCCCCGGGCCCAGGGTGATCGCCCGTGAGCCGTCGAGTAAGCGTGCGACGCCGACGAACTCGGCGTTCGCGACCCCGCGCAGAACCAGCTCCCGATCGATGCGCCCGGAGACCGTGCCGTCGTTGCGCAGAGTCACCACCACCCCCAGGTAGCGCCGGCCGGGTTTCTCAGGCGCCTGGGTGAAACCCGCGGTCTGCAACTCGGGGACCAGCCGGGCCCGGTGCACGGTGACGGTGTACTGGCCGTCACTGAACTCCTCACCCGGCGCGAAGAGTGTCACGTCGGTCTCGACGCGGTCCAGGCCGCCGAACAACGCGGCCACGGCGAGGGTGACCACCAGTGCCGCCGTCCACCATTGACGCGGGCCGCGTTCGGTCAGCCAGCGTCGTATCCGGTGACGCGGACTGGCGGCGGGCGGCAGCTGCTGCCCCGGCTCGGCGGGCATGACCTGATGATGCTAGCGGCGCAGGCGCAGCCGTAACTCGTCTGCGGTGTGGCGCACCGTGCTGAGCTGCTTGGCCACCTGAACCGGGGCGGTGCCGCCGCGGGCGTCGCGCGAGTCCACCGATCCCTCGATGGTCAGCACCTCACGCACCTGCGGGGTCAGGTCGGGATGGATGTCGGCCAACTCGGCGTCGGCGAGATCCTCCAGGCCCACGCCGCGGGCCTCGGCCGCCCGCACCGCCGCCCCGGCGGCCTCGTGGGCGATCCGGAACGGAACACCGCGGCGCACCAGCCATTCGGCGACGTCGGTGGCCAGGGTGTAGCCCAGCGGCGCCAGTGCGGCCATCCGGTCGACGTCGAAACGCAGCGTGCCCACCAGTCCCGCCATCGCGGGCAGAAGCAGTTCGAGTTGGGCGACCGAGTCGAAGACGGGCTCCTTGTCCTCCTGCAGATCCCGGTTGTAGGCCAGCGGCTGCGCCTTGAGTGTGGCCAGCAGCCCCGTCAGGTTGCCGATCAACCGTCCGGACTTGCCGCGGGCCAGCTCGGCGATGTCGGGATTCTTCTTCTGCGGCATGATCGAGCTGCCCGTCGACCAGGCGTCGTGCAGTGTCACGTAGCCGAATTCGGTGGTGCTCCACAGGATGATGTCCTCGGCGAACCGCGACAGGTCCACCCCGATCATCGTGAACACGAACGCCGCCTCCGCGGCGAAATCCCGCGCTGCGGTGGCATCGATCGAATTGTCGGCGGCGGCGGCGAAGCCGAGTTCGGTAGCGATCGCATCCGGGTCCAGCCCGAGGGAGGAGCCGGCCAGCGCACCCGAACCGTACGGCGAGACCGCAGCGCGTCTGTCGACGTCGGCGAGCCGGTCGACGTCGCGCAGCAGCGGATGGGCGTGGGCGAGCAGATGGTGGGCCAGCAGCACCGGTTGCGCCGACTGCAGATGGGTCTTGCCGGGCATGATCGCCGTCGGGTGCGCGGCAGCCTGAGTGGCCAACGCCGCCACCACCTCCAGCACACCGTCCGCGACGCGGCGGATGGCGTCGCGCAGCCACAGCCGGAACAGCGTCGCGACCTGGTCGTTGCGTGACCGGCCGGCCCGCAACCGCCCGCCGAGTTCGGCGCCGACCCGGTCGATCAGGCCCCGTTCCAGCGCGCCGTGCACGTCCTCGTCAGTGGTCACCGGTCCGAAGCTGCCGTCGGCGACATCGGCGGCCAGGTTGTCCAGACCGGTCAGCAGGCCGTCGCGCTGCTCGGTGCTGAGCAACCCGGCGGAGAACAGCACGCGGACGTGGGCTTTGGACGCGGTGATGTCATAGGGCGCCAGCGCCCAGTCGAAATGGGTGCTCTTGCTCAGCGCGGCCAGTGGTGCGGACGGCCCATCGCTGAACCGCCCACCCCACAGCGACCCCTCGTTCGTGCTCACCGGGTCACCCTAATCCGTCACTTGATGCCCAGGTCGCGCCGCGCGGAGATGCTCGACGACAGCCCGTGGATCTGAACGAAGCCCCGCGCCGCCGACTGGTCGAAGGTGTCGCCCTCGTCGTAGGTGGCCAGGTTGAAATCGTAGAGCGACTCGGCGCTGCGGCGGCCGTTCACCGCGATGTGCCCGCCGTGCAGCACCAGCCGGATCTCCCCGGTGACGTGCTGCTGGGTGTGCGCGACGAACGACTCCAGCGCCGATTTGAGCGGCGAGAACCACAGCCCGTCGTAGACCAGCTCGCCCCATTTCTGGTCGGTGGTCCGCTTGAAGCGGCCGAGTTCGCGCTCGAGGGTGACGTGCTCGAGTTCGGTGTGCGCGGTGATGAGCACCATCGCGCCCGGCGCTTCGTAGATCTCTCGGCTCTTGATGCCGACCAGCCGGTCCTCGACCACGTCGAGCCGGCCCACACCCTGGGCGCCGGCGCGCGCGTTGAGCTGCTCGATCGCCTGCAGGACGGTGACCGGCTGCCCGTCGATGGACACCGGCACGCCCTTGTCGAACCCGATGACCACCTCGTCGGGCACGCCCCAGTTCACCGTCGGGTCCTCGGTGTACTCGTAGACGTCCTTGGTCGGCGCGTTCCACAGATGCTCGAGGAATCCGGTCTCGACGGCGCGGCCCCAGACGTTCTGGTCGATCGAGAACGGCGAACGCTTGGTGACGTTGATCGGGATGGCGTTCTCCTCGGCGAACGCGATCGCCTTCTCCCGTGTCCACGCGTAGTCGCGCACGGGCGCGAGCACCTGCAGATCGGGTGCCAGGGAAGCGAATCCGACTTCGAACCGCACCTGATCGTTGCCCTTGCCCGTGCAGCCGTGCGCGACGGTGCCGCCGCCGTGGTCGCGGGCGGCGTCGACGAGATGCTTGACGATCAACGGCCGGCTCAGCGCCGAGACCAGCGGGTAGCGGTCCATGTAGAGCGCATTGGACTGGATGGCGGGCAGGCAGTACTGCTCGGCGAACTCGTCGCGGGCGTCGACGACGACGGCCTCCACGGCGCCGCAGTCCAGCGCACGCTGCCGCACGACGTCCATATCCTCACCGCCCTGCCCGAGGTCGATGGCCACGGCGACCACCTCGCGACCGGTCTCCTTGCCGATCCAGCTGATCGCCACCGAGGTGTCCAGACCGCCGGAATACGCCAGGATGACGCGCTCGGACATAACGAACTCCTTCTGCTAAGTGTTATTTGAGGCTTTTGGAAAGGTTTTCGACCGTCGCGGCCAGTTCCGCGCCGGTCATCGGTTCGCGGGCCACGACCAGGATGGTGTCGTCCCCGGCGATGGTTCCGACCACGTACGGCAGCGCCGCCCGGTCGATGGCGCTGGCCAGATAGTGCGCCGCGCCGGGCGGGGTGCGCAGCACCGCCAGGTTGCCGCTGGCATCGGTCGATACCAGCAGGTCCCCCAGCAGCCGGGTCACCCGGTCGGTGCCTCCGGTCACCCCGCGCACCGGGCTGCCGTCCTCGGGGACGACGTAGACCCCGACCCCACCGTCGGCGCCCCGCAGTTTGACCGCCCCGAGTTCCTCGAGGTCCCGCGACAGCGTCGCCTGGGTGACGTCGATACCTTCGCCGGCCAGCAGCGCCGCCAGTTCAGTTTGACTGCGCACCGATTGCTCCGACAGCAGCGCCACGATCCTGGCCTGCCGTCCGGCGCGGGTGGCTGCCGCCGTCATCGGTTATCCAACAGCCATACCAGCAGCGCCTTCTGGGCGTGCAGCCGGTTCTCCGCCTCGTCCCACACCGCGCTCTGCGGGCCGTCGATCACCTCGTCGGTGATCTCGTGCCCGCGGTGCGCCGGAAGGCAGTGCAGCACAACGGCTTCGGAGTCCGCACGAGACAACAGATCGGCGTTGACCTGAAACGGCCGGAACGGCCGCACCCGGTCCAGACCGTCGTTCTCCTGACCCATGGAGGTCCAGGTGTCGGTGACCAGCACGTCGGCGCCGTCGGCCGCGCTGTGGGCGTCGTCGGTGACGGTCACCGTCGCACCGGTCTGGTGTGCCCGCGTCTCGGCGGCGGCGACGAACATCGGGTGCGGCTCGAAGCCGCGCGGAGCGGCGATGG
Organism: Mycolicibacterium duvalii; assembly: GCF_010726645.1. Lineage (NCBI taxonomy): Bacteria > Bacillati > Actinomycetota > Actinomycetes > Mycobacteriales > Mycobacteriaceae > Mycobacterium > Mycolicibacterium duvalii. Next base: position 1,577,055 of record NZ_AP022563.1, read on the forward strand.
TGACGTGCACGCCGGCGGTGACCCCGCCCAGCATCAGCGAGTGCGCCATGTTGTTGGCGCCGTCGCCGAAGTAGCTCAGCCGCAGCCCGTCGAGCGAACCTTTGCGCTCGGCCAGCGTCTGCAGGTCGGCCAGCACCTGGCACGGGTGGAACTCGTCGGACAGCGCGTTGACGATCGGGACGGAGGCGCCACTGGCCATCGCGGTCAGCCGCTCCTGGGCGAAGGTGCGCCACACGATCGCGTCGACGTAGCGCGACAGCACCGCGCCGGTGTCCTCGAGGGTCTCCTCCCGTCCGAGCTGAGTGCTGCGGCCGTCCACCACGACGGCGTGCCCGCCGAGGGCGGCGATGCCCATCTCGAACGAGAACCGGGTCCGCGTCGAGTTCTTCTCGAAGATCACGGCGACCCCGCGGGGGCCTTCCAGCGGCCGGCGGCTGAACGGATCCCTCTTCAGGTCGGCCGCCAGCGCGAGCACCTCGGCCTGCTCGTCTGGCGAGAGATCGTCGTCACGAAGGAAATGCCGGGTCATCAGCTCCTCATCTCTGTGTCCGCCTCGTTCAGCACGGCGGGAAGCGCGGATACGAACGCGTCGATCTGGGCTTCGGTGATCACCAGCGGCGGGGCCAGTCGCACGATGTCGGCCCCGGCGGCGTTGACCAGGAACCCGGCCCGGCGGGCGGCGGTCTCCACGTGTTTGGCGGCCTCCGCGGTCAACACCACCCCGCGCAGCAGTCCGCGTCCGCGGACATGCGCGATGAGCGGATGCGCGAGCGCCTCGATACCGTCGGCCAGCGTCTTGCCCAGGACATCGGCACGCTCGATCAACCCGTCGGCGGACAGCACATTCAGCACGGCCAGCGCGGCGGCGGTGCACACCGGGTTGCCGCCGAAAGTGCTGCCGTGCAGGCCCGGGGTGAGCAACTCGGCGGTCTCCCCGACCGCCAGGCACGCACCGATCGGCAGGCCGCCACCGAGCCCCTTGGCCAGGGTGACCATATCGGGGGTGATGCCGTCGTGTTGATGGGCAAAGAATGCACCGGTACGGCCCACGCCGGTCTGCACCTCGTCGAGCACCAGCAGCGCACCGTGTTTCGCCGTGATCTCGCGGGCAGCGACCAGGTAACCCGGCGGTGGGACGACGACACCGCCCTCGCCCATGATCGGTTCGAGAAACACCGCGGCGGTGTCGGAATCCACGGCGGCGGAGAGCGCTTCGACGTCGCCGTAGGGAACGAAGGTGACATGTCCGGGGAGCGGCTCGAACGGCGCCCGCTTGGCCGGTTGACCGGTGATGGCCAGCGAGCCCATCGTGCGGCCGTGGAATGCCCCCTGCGCGGCAACCAGTTTCGTCTTGCCGGTGAGGCGGGTGATCTTGAAGGCGACCTCGTTGGCCTCGGTGCCGGAGTTGCAGAAGAACACCCGGGCCGCCACGCCGAGGTGACCCACCAGCGCTTCGGCGAGCGCGATGCCCGGCTCGGTGGCGTACAGATTGGAGGTGTGGCCCAGCGTGCTCATCTGGCGGTGCACGGCTTCGATCACCGCGGGATGACAGTGCCCGAGCACGTTGACCGCGATGCCGCCCAGCAGATCGAGGTAGGTCTTGCCGTCGGCGTCGGTGACCGTGGCGCCCTCCCCACTGACCAGTGCCAGCGGCGGGGTGCCGTAATTGTTCATCATGACCGCCGACCAGCGGCCCAGAAGCGTTGCGTCGTCGGTCAATTCCCCACCACCTTGGTGCCGGTACCTTCGTCGGTGAGCAGCTCGACCAGCACGCAGTGGGCAACGCGGCCGTCGATCACGTGGGCGCTGGGCACACCGCCGTCGATGGCTCTCAAGCAAGCCTCGATCTTGGGCACCATGCCGGCCTCAAGCGTGGGCAACAGCTGCGTCAGCGCTGCGGCGTCGATCTCACTGACCAGCGAACCGCGGTCGGGCCAATTGGAGTAGAGCCCTTCGACGTCGGTGAGCATCAGGAGCTTCTCCGCGCCCAGCGCCTCGGCCAGGGCGGCTGCGGCAGTGTCGGCGTTGATGTTGTGCACCACGCCGTCGGCGTCGGGCGCGATCGTCGAGACCACCGGGATGCGGCCGGCCCGGATGAGGTCCACCACCGCGTCGGTGTTGACCTGCGCGACGTCGCCGACCAGTCCGATGTCGGTGGGCACGCCCTCGACCAGGACCGAACGCCGTTGTGCGGTGAACAGATGCGCGTCCTCGCCGGTGATCCCCACCGCGTACGGGCCGTGGGAGTTGATCAGGTTCACCAGTTCACGACCGACCTGACCGAACAACACCATCCGCGCCACGTCGAGGACTTCCGGTGTGGTGACGCGAAAGCCACCCTTGAAATCGCCGGCGATGCCCAGCTTCTTCAACATCGCGCTGATCTGCGGTCCGCCCCCGTGGACCACGACCGGGTGGATGCCGCAGTTGCGCAGGAACACCATGTCGTCGGCGAACGCGGCTTTGAGCGTGTCGTCGGTCATCGCGTTGCCGCCGTACTTGATCACCACGATCCTGCCGTGCAGCGCTTTGAGCCACGGCAGCGCTTCGGCCAGCACGCCGGCCTTGTCCGGGGTCTGCAGGTTCATGAGCTGTAGGCCGAGTTCTCTTCGACGTAGCCGTGCGACAGGTCGGTGGTGCGGATCGTCGCCGTGGCCGCGCCCACCGCGAGATCCACGGTGACGACGATGTCCTCGCCGGACAGGTCGACCTCCCGTGCGCCGGGGGTGCCGACGCTGTCGACGCACACCGGGAAGCCGTTGAAGGCCACGGTGATCCGGTCGGCGTTCAACGCCACCGGCGCCATGCCCACCGCGGCGAGCACCCGGCCCCAGTTCGGGTCGGACCCGAACAACGCGGTCTTGACCAGGCTGTCCCGGGCGATCACCCGCGCCGCGACCACCGCCTCGTCCTCGGTGGCGGCACCGGTGACGGTCACCGCGACGCGCTTGGTGACGCCCTCGGCGTCGGCCTGCATCTGCGCACAGAGATCGTCGCAGACCGCCAGCAGCGCCGCGTCGAGCTCGTCCTGCGTCGGGGTGATCTCACTGGCCCCCGAACTCAGCAGCAGCACGGTGTCGTTGGTGGAACTGGCGCCGTCGACGTCGAGCCGGTCGAAGGTCCGCGCCGCCGCATGTCGCAGGGCCCGGTCCAACGCCTCCGGAGCGGCGACCGCGTCGGTGGTGATCACACAGAGCATCGTGGCCAGCGAGGGGGCCAGCATCCCGGCGCCCTTGGCCATGCCGCCCACGGTCCACTTGTCCGGGTGGTGCAGTGCGACCTGTTTGGGCACGGTGTCGGTGGTCATGATGGCGCGTGCGGCTTCCTCGCCGCCGGTCAGCCCGCCGGCCAGTTCGTGCACGATCTCGCTGACCCCGGCCAGCACCTTGTTCATGGGCAGACGGTCGCCGATCAGCCCGGTCGAGCAGACCGCGACCTCAATCGCGCCCGTCTCGGTGCCCCAGTCCGACAGCGCCGCGGCGACAGCCTCGGCGGTGGCGTGGGTGTCCTGGAAGCCCCCGGGGCCCGTGCACGCGTTGGCTCCACCGGAGTTGAGGATGACAGCCCGCAACCGGCCGGTGGTCAGCACCTGCTGTGACCACAGCACCGGAGCCGCCTGGACCTTGTTGCGGGTGAACACTCCCGCCGCGGCGTAGTCGGGACCCTCGTTGAACACCAGGGCCAGATCGGTGGCGCCGGAGGCTTTGATTCCCGCGGCGATGCCGGTCGCGCGGAAGCCCGCGGGCGCGGTCACCCCCTGGGTGCGCACCATCCGGGTCACGGTGCCACCCCGACGGTGGACAGTCCGTCGGTCTCCGGCCAGCCGAGCGCGATGTTCATCGACTGCACGGCCGCTCCGCCGGTGCCTTTCACCAGGTTGTCGATGGCCGCGATCGCGACGAAGGTCCCGGCATCCTCGTCCACCGCCACGGCCAGCTGGGCGGCGTTGCTGCCGATCACCGAACCGGTCTTGGGCAACTGTCCGTCCGGCAGGAGGTGGACGAACGGCTCGCTGCCGTAGGCCTTCTCGTAGGCGGCGCGCAGCGCGGACAGGGAGCTGTCGGTACGTGCGGTGCAGGTGGCCAGAATGCCCCGCGAGGTCGGGATGAGCACCGGGGTGAACGACACGCGCACGGGTGTCCCGGCCACCGCGCTCAGACCCTGCGCCATTTCCGGCGTGTGCCGGTGCTTGCCGCCCACGTTGTAGGCGCGCGCGGATCCGATGAGCTCGGCGCCCAGCAGGTCGACCTTCGCGGTGCGGCCGGCGCCCGAGGCGCCGCTGACCGCGACGACGGTGACAGCGGGCTCGACCAATCCTTCGGCCAGCGCGGGCCACAGAGCCAACAGTGCCGCCGTCGGATAGCACCCCGGCACGGCGACGCGCTTGGTGTGGCGCAGCAGATCCCGTCCGCCGGGCAGTTCGGGCAGACCGTAGGGCCACGTGCCGGCGTGCTCGGACCCGTAGAAGCGTTGCCACACCTCGGCGTCGGTGAGCCGGAAGTCGGCACCGCAGTCGACGACCAGGGTGTCCGGGCCGAGTTGCTCGGCCAGCGCCGCCGAATGTCCGTGCGGCAAACCGAGAAACACCACGTCATGACCGGCGAGGACACCGATCTCGGTGGGTTCGAGCACGCGGTCGGCCAGCGGCCACAGGTGCGGATGGTGTTCACCCAGCGCGGAACCGGCGCTCGCGGCCGCGGTGAGCGCACCGAGGGTCAGCCGGCCGTCGGCGTAGGCGGGGTGGCCGAGCAGCAGGCGGAGGATCTCGCCGCCGGCATACCCGCTGGCACCGGCGACCGCGACGGAAGTCATGCCCTGCATCTTGCATGGTTATGCAAGACTATGCAAACTCATTATTTGCGCTGTTGCGCTCCGAACGCCTGGACCGCCGCCTCGACCGCCGCGTCCCGAGCAGCGCTCGCCTCGTCCTCGGTCAAGGTGCGGTCGGGGGCGCGGAACCGCAGCGCCAGTGCCAGCGACTTCCGTCCCTCCCCGACCTGCGGGCCGTTGTACACATCGAAGAGCCGGACGTCCTCCAGCAGCGCTCCGGCGCCGGTCCGGACCGTGTCGATGACGGTCTGTGCCGGCACTGCGTCGTCGACGATGAGCGCAACGTCCTGGAACACCGCGGGGAACGGGGACACGCCGGGTGCGGGCAACCGTTCGGTGATCGGTACCGCATCGAGGTCGAGCTCGACCGCGCATGTGCCCTTGGGTAGGCCCGACCGTTCGATCACCGCGGGATGGAGCTGGCCGGCGTGGCCGATCACCTGCTCGCCGATCAGCACCTCCGCGCAGCGGCCCGGGTGCCAGGGCAGGTACTCCGCGGACCGCAGTACGAACTCCACACCCGCCGCGCGGCCGATGACGCGAACGGCCTCGAACGCGTCGGCGGCCTCCACGCGGCGGCCCGGCCCCCAGGGCCCGGCCGGCTCGCGCAGCCCGGTCAGCACCGCCGCCACGTGTTGCGGCTGATGCGGAAGCGACGCGTCCAGTACCGCGATCTCGTCGTCGGTCGGCCGTCGGTCATTCGGGATGCGCTCCACGGCGCGGGTGTGACCGGTGGGCTCGACCACCTGGGCGATCGCGAACAGCGCGGCGTCGACGGCTCCTCGGGAGACGTTGCGCGACAACGCCTCCAACAGTCCCGGCAACAACGTGGTGGCCAGCTCGGGCCGGTCGGCCTCCAGCGGGTTGAGCACGCGGGTGGTGGAGCGCCGGGCGTCATCGGCGGCCAGCCCCCACCGGTCGAAGATCCCGGACGGCAGGAACGGCGTCGGCAGGATCTCGACGAAGCCGCTGAGCGCCAAGGACTTACCGATCGCCCGGCGGCGCTTCTGGGTCGCGGTCAGTCCGCGCCCCGCCGGCGCGGCGGGCAGGACCGACGGGACGACATCCAGACCCTCCAGCCGCATGACCTCTTCGACCAGATCCGCCGGTTGACGCATATCCGGACGCCAGCTGGGCGGAACGACGGTGACCAGGTCACCGTCGACGGTGACCTCGGCGCCGATTTGGCGCAATCGCTTCTCGGTGGTGCCGGCGGGGTAGCCGACGCCCGCGGTGCGGTCGGGCAGGTCGACCGGCATCGTGACCGCCGGCGGTGACCAGTCCGCGCGGGCCGGCTCGCCGCGCCAGTCCGTCAGCGTGGGTTCGACTGTGCCGCCTGCGATCTCAGCTAGCAGGGCGGCGCAGCGATTCAGGGCGGCAACCGACACCGCGGGATCGACGCTGCGTTCGTAGCGCCGGCCCGCCTCGCTGTAGAGCCGCAATCGGCGCTGGGTGCGCGACACCGCCGCGGGGTCCCAGACGGCCGCCTCGAGCAGCACGTCGGTGGTGGTCTCGCGAACCTCGGTGGTGCCCGCGCCCATCACCCCGCCGATCGCCGCGGTGGCCACATCGTCGACGATCAGCACGTCGGCGGGATCGAGGGTGCGCTCCACATCGTCGAGGGTCACCACGGTCTCCCCCGGCTCCGCGAACCGGACCCGGAAACCGCCGGTGATCAGCGAGCGGTCGTGGGCGTGCATCGGATGGCCGAGCTCGAGCATGACGTAGTTGGTCACGTCGACCGCCGGTGAGATCGCACGGATGCCGCTGAGCAATAACCGGCGCTGCACCCACCAGGGCGACACCGCGTTCGGGTCGATCCCGGCGACCGGACGCAGACCGAAGCGCAGCACCCCGGTGTCGGCGTCGATGGACAGGGGCAGCGCCTCGCCGTCGGCGGGCAGCGGCGGCACTCGGGCCGGATCGAAAGCCGGGTCGGTGAAGTTGAGGTCGTAGGCGTTGGCGATCTCGCGCGCCATGCCCCGCACCGACAGGCAGTATCCGCGGTCCGGTGTGATCGCCAGGTCGAAGACCACGTCGTCGAGGCCGAGCACCGCGTCGGCGGCCGCGCCCGGCTCCGCCGTGCCCGGCGGCAGTACGAGGATGCCGGAGTGGTCGGTGCCGAGATTGAGCTCCGATGCCGAGCAGATCATGCCGTCGGAGGTTCGTCCGTATGTCTTTCGGCTCGCGATCGCGAAATCGCCCGGCAGCACGGCGCCGGGCAGCGCCACCACCACAAGGTCACCCACGGCGAAATTCTGGGCACCGCAGACGATGTCGCGAGGCTGCGGTTCTCCGATGTCGACCTTGACCGCTCGGATGGGTTTCTTGAACTCGGTGAGCTCCTCGATCTCGCCCACCCGGCCGACGACCAAGGGACCGCTGACCGGACCGAGCCGGATGACCTCCTCGACTTCGTGGCCGATCCGGATGAAGGTCTCTTCGAGCTCCTCGGGAGAGACATCCCAGCCGGGGGCGCCGGCCGAGACGATGTCGCGCAGCCAGCTGTACGGAAGGCGCATCAGGCTCCCACCCCGAACGGCAACGAGAAGCGGACGTCGCCCTCGACCATGTCGCGCATGTCCGGGATACCGTTGCGGAACTGCAGGGTGCGCTCCAATCCCATACCGAAGGCGAAGCCGGAATACACGTCAGGGTCGATACCGCAGGCGCGCAGCACATTCGGGTTGACCATGCCGCAGCCGCCCCACTCGACCCAGCCCGGCCCGCCCTTCTTGTTCGGGAACCAGATGTCGACCTCGGCCGACGGCTCGGTGAACGGGAAGAAGTGCGGACGGAACCGGGTGCGCCCCTGCGGACCGAACTGCGCGCGGGCGAACGCGTCGAGGGTGCCGCGCAGGTGCGCCATGGTCAGGCCTTTGTCCACGGCGAGGCCCTCGACCTGGTGGAACACCGGGGTGTGGGTGGCGTCGAGTTCGTCGGTGCGGAAAGTCCGACCGATGGAGATGATGTAGACCGGCAGCTCACGCTCGAGGAGCGCGCGAATCTGTACGGGCGAGGTGTGCGTGCGCAGCACCTGACGCGAACCGTCCGGGGCCACGTGGAAGGTGTCCTGTTCGCTGCGGGCCGGGTGGTCCGGCGGAAAGTTCAGCGCGTCGAAATTGAACTGCTCGGTCTCCACCTCTGGACCCTCGGCAAGCTCCCAGCCCATCGCGACGAAGGTGTCGGCGATGTTCTCGGCGAGGATCGTGATGGGGTGGCGGGCACCGACCGGCTGACGGGTCGACGGCAAGGTCACGTCGATGCGTTCGGCCACGAGCACCGCGGCGTCGCGCTCGGCCCGTAACTCGGCCAGCCGGGTGTCGTAGGCCCGCTGGGTCTCGGTACGCGCGACGTTGACCCGCTTGCCCGCATCGGCCCGCTCGGCTTTGGGCAGCGTGCCCAGGGCCTGCCGCGCCACCGCGACCGGTGCGCGGTCGCCGAGGTGTTCGGTCTTGGCCCGAGCGAGCTCGTCGAGATCGGCGGCCTGCTCGAACGCACGCCGGGCTGCGCTGACCGCTTCGGCCAACGCGTCGTCTGAGAGGTCTACTGGCTGATCAGCCACCCGGCGATCATAGGGGATACCGTCGCGGCCGCTCCGCCTGCGCGTACCTCTACGACGCGTCGGCGGCTTTGAGCCGGTACATCGCGAAGTCGGCGGGAACGCCGTCGGCTTTGTGCGCGAACAGTTGTCGGCGCAACCTGCGTGCGGTCACACCGAGGGTGTCGAAGTCTTCCGGCGGAATACGCTCCAACGTCGCTTGTGAGACCACCAGTTCGCCGCGGGTGGCGCGTTCCATCACGCGAGCCGCCAGGTTCACGTCCACTCCCAGCCAGTCCGAGCCCAGGCGCTGAGGCCGCCCGGTGTGCACGCCGACGCGCATCCGCGGCGTGTAGCCCTCGACGTCGAGCTTCTTGACCGCCTCACGGGCGGTCAGGACCGCGCGCACAGCTGTCGTCGGGTCGGCGAAGACCGCCATCAGCCCGTCGCCCATGCGTTTGACGATGTGGCCGCCGGCTTCCAGCAACGGGGGCTCGACTACCTGCGAGACCCTTCGCAACAACCGCAGCGTCGCGTCGTCGCCTGCGGTCAGCGACCACGCCGAGAACCCCACCAGGTCGGTGAACACGAGCGTCACCTCGGCGTTGGCCGGCCGTCCGGAGACGCGTTCGGTCAGCGCCTGCCAGACCTGCAGCGCCCCCAGGCTCACCTCGCGGGTCACGGCCTCGCGCTCGAGCAGGCGGTCGGCCGCTCGGGCCGCCGCACGCGGGCCACCCACTCCGGCGACCGACAGCGGGTCGCCGAAATCGGGGTCGCCGGGCAGTGCTTTGCGGGCTCGTCGTACCAGCGAGATGACCTTGGTGTGGTGGTTGGCGTTCCTGAACCAGTCGATCGGTCCGGAGGACAGACCGCGTGTCTGTTCACCCGGCGGGTCGTCGTCCACACCGGCCAGCCTAATCGAGGTCGCTTGGGCAGCTAAAGCAGCAGGTCACAGACGTGTGCCGCGGGGGTGGAGGCTGAATAACAGCTCCGGACCGAACCGCCCATTTCGTAGACAACGAATGTTGTCAACATTACGTTGGACATGTGCGATCACCGGCCGGAGCCCCCCAGCCGAGGGCAACTGCGTCCACCGACAACCCACTCGGTCCCGATTCGCTGACGTGGAAGTACTTCGGCGACGTCCGCACCGGCATGCTCGGGGTGTGGATCGGCGCGATCCAGAACATGTACCCCGAGCTCGGTGCCGGGGTGGAGGACCACTCGATTCTGTTGCGCGAGCCACTGCAGCGGGTTGCGCGCTCGGTGTACCCGATCATGGGGGTCGTCTACGACGGCGAGCGGGCCGCCCAGACCGGGGCGCAGATCCGCAGCTACCACCAGACCATCAAGGGCACCGACGCGCAGGGCCGGCGTTACCACGCACTCAACCCCGAGACGTTCTACTGGGCGCACGCGACGTTCTTCATGTTGATCATCAAGACCGCGGAGTACTTCTGCGGCGGGTTGACCGAGGCCGAGAAGCGCCAGCTCTTCGACGAGCACGTGCAGTGGTACCGCATGTACGGGATGAGCATGCGCCCGGTCCCGCGAACGTGGGAAGACTTCTGCGAGTACTGGGACCGCAAGTGCCGCGAAGAGCTCGAAATCAACCAGGCCACCCTCGACATCTTCTCGATCCGGATCCCGAAGCCGCGCTACGTGCTGATGCCGACGCCCCTGTGGGACCAGTTGTTCCGTCCGATGGTCGATGCTCAGCGGTGGATCGCGGCCGGCGTGTTCGAACCGGCGGTCCGGGAGAAGGCGGGTCTGCGCTGGACGCCCGGCGACGAAATCCTGCTGCGGCTGTTCGGCAAGGCCGTCGAGCTCGCATTCATCGCGGTGCCCGACGAGATCAGACTGCATCCGCGGGCGGTCGCCGCCTACCGGCGCGCACAGGGCAAGATCGACGCAAATGCCCCGTTGGTGGAGGCCCCCTCCTTCATGGCACCGCCGCGGGACCGCAGGGACATGCCGATGCACTACGTCCCACCGCGCAGAGTCCCACCGCACAAGTCGCTGCTCAACCGCGTCGGCTCGCTCATCCACACCACGTTTTCGCTAGCCGGTGTGCGGTCGCCGAAGGCCGATAGGGCAGCCTGAAGGGCATGCTGGAATGGTCTGACGTTGATCTAGCCGTGCGCGACGCTGTCCGCGAGTTCGTGGACAAGGAGATCCGGCCCCATCTCGACGCGCTGGAAAGCGGCGAGATGGAGCCCTACCCCATCATCCGCAAGCTGTTCGCGACGTTCGGCATCGCCGACATGGCCCGAGACTCGCTGAACAAGCGGCTCGAACGGCTGCGCAACGGGGACGTGTCGGACTCGAAGAGCTCCGGTGGCGGCATGTTCGGCGGTGGCGGTTCGCCCGGAATGGGCTTCGTGGTGGTCAGCGAACTGTGCCGGGTCAGCATGGGCGTGGTCACCGGGATGGGCGTCAGCCTCGGGCTGACCGTCCCGACCATCATGAGCCGCGGCACACTGGCCCAGCAGGAGCGCTGGCTGCCGGATCTGGTGACGTACGACAAGGTCGGCGCGTGGGCGATCACCGAACCGGACTCCGGCTCGGATGCGTTCGGTGGCATGAAGTCCTATGTGGTGCGTGACGGGAACGATTACATCCTCAACGGCCAGAAGACCTTCATCACCAACGGACCGGACGCCGATGTAGTGGTGGTGTACGCCAAGCTCGACGAAGGTGATCCGTCGATCGACAAGCGCGACCGCAAGGTGCTGACCTTCGTGCTCGACAAGGGCATGGAGGGCTTCGTGCAGTCGAAGCCGTTCCACAAGATGGGAATCCATTCCTCCCGGACCGGTGAGCTGTTCTTCAACGACGTCCGGCTCGGCAAGGACCGGCTGCTCGGCGAGACCGAGGACAACAGCGCCGGCGACGGCCGGGACAGCGCGCGGTCGAGCTTCTCGGCCGAACGAATCGGGGTCGCGGCGATGGCGCTCGGGGTCATCGAGGAATGCCTCCGACTGAGTGTGGACTACGCGAAGTCACGGACGTTGTGGGGTCAGGAGATCGGCCAATTCCAGCTGATCCAGCTGAAACTGGCCAACATGGAGGTTGCGCGGATGAACGTGCGCAACATGCTGTTCCGGGTGATCGAGGCGTCTGAAGCCGGAAAGCCCGTCTCGTTGGCCGAGGCCTCGGCGATCAAGTGGTACTGCTCGCAGGCGGCCACCGACGTGGCCATGGAAGCAGTGCAGCTGTTCGGCGGCAACGGCTACATGAGTGAGTATCGGGTGGAACAACTTGCCCGCGATGCGAAGTCGCTGATGATCTACGCCGGCAGCAACGAAGTGCAGATCACTCACGTGGCCAAGGGACTGCTGCGCGGCTGAGGCGCGACGTCAGCGCCCCACCAGACGGCGCGTCCCACCGGACTCGCGCGGCGCCCATGCCCGGAGATGCCCGGCTCACAGCGACTCCGCAGCGACAGCGAGGCCCGAACCCATCGGTCACGCGGCGCCGTGTCGTGCCGCTTGCTGCAGCTCCCACACCCGCAGATCGATGCGGTAGGCGGTGGCCCGCGGCACGTAGCCCTGCCGGTACCGACCGCGGCCGACGCGAATCACCCGATCGCGCGCGCATTCCCAGCGCAATGCATCCGATACCACTTTCGAGGCCCGGTCGCCCACCTCGAATCCCTGGCAGTCCAGCCAGTCCACGAGCTCGTCGACGGTCACCAGCCCGCGCTCGTGAATGTAGGTCGTCAGCAGGTACCTCAGGTCGAGACCACGCACCAGCACCCTGTTCCGCATGACCAGACCATGGCACGCCGGACTGACAGGATGTCGGTGTCGCTGCGGTGTCGCTAGGAGCCGGGCAATCGCGCAAACGCATGTCGCAGGCTGCCGCTGAGGCGGTGCCCCGACGCTGCTCGGTAGCTGCGTCCGAGCCGCTCATTCGCCGGCGTCGGAGTCCTCGTTGTCTTCGGGCGCAACACCTTCGCTGCTGGTGTCGTTGATCGGCGACGGCTCTGGGTCGCCGATGGTCGGTTCGGCCGACTCCTCGGCCTGCGGGACGTTTCGGTCTCGATCGATCAGATCGCCTTCGGCGTCACCAGACACTGCAGCTTCCTCTTCGAGGCTCCACTCGACATCGATCCGGTCTTCCTGCTCCCCGCTCACAGCAGCGGGCTCGACGGGATCGTCCTCGTGCTGAGTGACCTCGAGCACGGGTGGCGGCGCATCCGGATACTGGCCGAACACCTCGAGGCGCTGTTCGCTGACCACGGGCTCGGCGTCCGGGGTTGGGGTCGCCGGCGGCGGCCGTAGCGGCTCGGGAATGCCGACTGTCATCTTGGGCCTGAAATAGGCCGAGTCGATGATCGGTCGCAGCAGCGCGTCCATGAAGCTGATGAACTCTGGGGCGAACCCGGCGTCCTCCCAGGACTTCAGCAGCGGCAATCGTTCGGTGGGAATGAGCACATGAGTCGTCGTCCCACCGAGATCGTTGGCGATCTCGACGAATTCGGTTGGGTTGGTTCGGATGTCGAAGAACGCGCGGTCGACGTGGAGTTCTACAGCGCCCATGATGGCATTGAGAACGGCGAGGAAGTTGAGCCAGTTGTGCGGGAAATCGGTGAGTCCGTCGTATTCCGCCGCCACGGTCAGCACGTCGTAGGGCGTCTCCGGCAGCGGGATGTATCGGGCACCGCCGAGGGAGAGCACCATCCGGGCGGGATAGGCGTACACGAATGCCGTCAGTTCGTCGTCCGCCGGACGGGCGGGGTCGTTGCTCAGTCGGCGCAACACGTCATAGACAGCCGGCGCACTCTGAGAAACAGCCCCGATTAGCTTCACCCCCGAGGTCGACTGCACTGCGTCGTAGAGATTTTGGGCGCCCACCTCGATCGACTCCTGAAAGTCCTCCGACCCCGGGAAGGGCACGTTGACCCGCAGATAATCGGCGAACAGTCCGCCGAACGCAGTGCGCATCTGCTCATCGGTGAGCTCCGCGTAACCGCCCTTTCCCCCGACGAGCAGTGCAGTCGGCGACGTCGATTCATCTGCCAGCGTTGTCCAACTCCACTCGCTGGTAGCGGCGACATCCCCCGGCCCGCGAACGACGACCGGAGAGACGCCCAACATGACGACACTGAGGAGTACGCATATCCGGTACATGGCCCACCCGACCCATCCACGCGAACGGATAGAAGCTTGCTGATACTGAGAAAGTTAAGCCCCAGGCTTCGAGGACGACAATGGACTAAAGTCCTCTTTTTGCCCTATGAACTCTGGGTTCTGTGAAACAGGTAGGATTTTCTGCGCGTTATTTGGTGTTTTTGGCAAATAGATTTTTGTTGTCCGACTGGGCCGTCGGCGGTGCCGGTGGAAAATTGCGGCTGCTTGCCCTTTCGAGGCGCGTCAGCCGTGCGACTGTCGGTGCGCCCGCGCGCTCTGATATAGACAGATGGCCGCGGCCGCCCCCACGTTCAAGCTTTCCGCGCTCCCCGACATCGGAATGCGCACCCTCAAGTCCGCGGCCGCCGCCGTCTCGGCGGCAAGGCCATGGGCCTCCGGGCCGAAGAGCCACGCGGTCGGACCGGACAACGGGGCGTCGTCGAGGGACACCTCGCCGTCAAGAGTGGTGGCGAGCACCGTCAGTCCGGCGTCCCGCAGATCCCCGAGCAGCGCCGCGGTTTCGGGCGCCTCGATCACCGGCAGCGCGAAGATGCTGCCGGCCGACGATCGCAGGCACTTTGCGTTGTACGGGTCCACGCTGTCCCCCGCCAGGATCAGCGCATCGGCTCCCATGGCGTCGGCGAGTCGGATGAGAGTACCGGCGTTTCCAGGGTCGGCGGTCTGCACGGCGACGGCCACCAGACGCGGCCGGGCTCCGAGGACCTCGGCCACGGACGCCTCGGGCATCCTGCAGACCGCTATCAGACCCACCGGAGTCACGGTGTCCGAGAGCGACTTCGCCGCACGCTCGGTCACCAGCTGGATCGGCACATCGGCAAGCAGGGCACGGAACCGGTCCGCAGCCGTCTCGGTGGCGAAGACCTCGGAAACCAGTCCGCGCCGCAACGCTGCCTCGACGAGGTTGGGGCCCTCGGCGAGGAAGCGTGCGGCGCGGCGGCGCCCGGTGTGGCGGTGCAGCTTGGCTGCCGCGACCACCCGGGCAGAGCGCTCGGTGAGCGTCAGGCAGCCTCGCCCGACGGAGCGTTGACATCAGCGGGCAGGGCCGCCTTGGCGACCTCCACCAGCGCGGTGAAGGCGGCCGCATCGCTGACCGCGATCTCCGCGAGGTTCTTGCGGTCCACCTCGACGCCGGCGGCCTTGAGGCCCTGGATCAACCGGTTGTAGGTGATGTCGTTGGCGCGGGCTGCCGCGTTGATGCGCGAGATCCACAACTTGCGGAACTCGCCCTTGCGGGCGCGGCGGTCCCGGTAGGCGTAGGTCAGCGAATGCAGCTGCTGCTCTTTGGCCTTGCGGTACAGGCGGGACCGCTGACCGCGGTAGCCCTTGGACGCCTTGAGGATTGTGCGCCGCTTCTTCTGCGCGTTGACTGCGCGCTTCACGCGTGCCATGGGGTGTTCCTATCTCGTACGGGTCGGTGCTGGGGCGGCGGAGCCGCCGGTTCGGCTGGACGGGTGCGGATCAGCCGTTCAGCATCTTCGCGATGCGCTTGGCGTCATTGCCGGACACCGTGGTGCGGCCTTCGAGCCGACGCGTGCGGGTGGAGGCTTTGTGCTCCAGCAGGTGCCTGCGGTTTGCCTTCTGCCGCACGATCTTTCCCGTGCCGGTGCGACGGAACCGCTTCGAAGCTCCGCTGTGGGTCTTCGCCTTGGGCATGTTTCCTCAGTTCTGTGGGTTGGTCTGGTTGTCGGCCTGCGCGCCCTCGGATCCCCGAGCCGGCGTGTCGGCATCGTGCGCCGCCTTGGCGCGAGTCTTCGCGCCGCGGTGCGGTGCCAGCACCATCGTCATGTTGCGGCCGTCCTGCTTGGCGGACGTCTCGACGAAGCCGTACTCGGCCACGTCGGCGCCCAGGCGTTGCAGGAGCCGGAAGCCCAACTCGGGCCGCGACTGCTCGCGTCCGCGGAACATGATCGTCACCTTGACCTTCGACCCTGCTTCGAGGAAGCGGATGACGTGACCCTTCTTGGTCTCGTAGTCGTGCGGGTCGATCTTGGGACGCAGCTTCTGCTCTTTGACGACGGTCTGCTGCTGGTTCTTGCGAGACTCGCGCGCCTTCTGCGCCGTCTCGTACTTGTACTTGCCGTAGTCCATGATTTTGCAGACCGGCGGCCTGGCGTTCGGAGCTACTTCGACGAGATCGAGATCGGCGTCCGCGGCGACGCGGAGAGCATCTTCGATGCGCACGATGCCTACCTGTTCACCGCCCGGTCCGATAAGGCGGACTTCAGGTACACGAATGCGCTCGTTGACGCGGGTCTCAGTGCTGATGGGGCCTCCTATGTTGTCCTCAGGAGTCCCCACGCCATCGGCACCCTGCTCCTCCGAACAGAAAGCCCTGCTCGGAGCAGGGCCCAGTGCCGACCAGAACAGACATCGTCGATGCCTGTGACCGGACCGCTGTACCTTCGAATCATCATCGGCCAGCGGTGGGAGTGGGACTCCACTTTGTGCGCCCAGCGTTCGCCGGGGCGGTCGCGCGTGCAAGTCTAGCAGCTATGACCGATGTTCCCGCACCCGACGAACCCGTGGGCCCCGCGCCCGTCCGTGAGCTCGCCGACGTTCCCGCCGTGGAGGTCATCACCCGCGCCGCGGTCATGTTGATGAGCGCGGCCGCGGAGAAGCTGGGTTTGTCGTCGGACGACCCCGATGACAGCCCGCACCGCGACCTCGACGAGGCGCGACGCCTCATCACGGCGCTCGCCGGGCTGGTCAGCGCTTCGGCCGAGTACCTGGGCCCGCACGCCGGTCCGGTCCGCGACGGTCTCAAGACACTGCAGTTGGCCTTCCGCGAATCCAGTGCGGCGCCCGACGAGCCCGGCAAAGGTCCTGGAGAGAAATACACCGGGCCGGTCTGGTAACGCCGAAATCCGCGGTGCGAGCGGGTTTCGCGAATAGTGTCGCGGCCTATGACGCAGATCACCGCCGTGCGGACACGGTCGACGTCCGGCTACCGGTGGGTGCCGGCCGCCGCCGGCTGGATCGTCGGCATCATCGCCACGCTGTCGCTGCTGGCGAGCATCTCTCCGCTGGTGCGGTGGATGATCCGGGTGCCGCGTGAGTTCGTCGACGACTACATCTTCAACTTTCCCGACACCAGTTTCGCGTGGGCCGTCGTGCTGGCCCTGCTGGCCGCGGCGCTGGCGGCCCGCAAACGCATTGCGTGGTGGATTCTGGTCGGTTACTTCGTCGGCGCCGGGATCTGGAACGTCGGTGAACTGATCGACGGCGGCCAGCGGTGGCCGCAGCACGTCGGCGAGTTGATCGGCCTCGCCTTTCACCTGGCGGCGGTCGTGTTCCTGCTGCTGGCGCGCAAGGAATTCTGGGCGAAGGTGCGCCGTGGCGCCTTGCTGAAGGCGGCGGTGGTGTTGGTCGCCGGAATGGCGGCCGGGACGCTGATCGGGTGGGCGCTGCTGGAGGTTTTCCCGGGCACGCTCGCCCGCCCGTACCGGTTCTGGTACGCGCTGAACAGGGTCAGCGCTTTCGCCGGTGCGGATGCGGACGCCTTCTCCGGCGAGCCGCACGTACTCGTCAATGCGGTGCTCGGTCTGTTCGGTGCGCTGGCGTTGGTTGCGGCGGCGATCGTGCTGTTCCAGTCGCAACGCGCGGTCAATGCGTTGACCGGTGAGGACGAGTCGGCCATCCGCGGCCTGCTCGAGGTGTACGGGAAGAACGATTCGCTCGGCTACTTCGCCACCCGGCGCGACAAGGCCGTCGTGTTCGCCGCCAGTGGACGCGCAGCCGTGACCTACCGGGTCGAGGTCGGGGTGTGCCTGGCCAGCGGCGACCCGATCGGTGATCCCAAGGCCTGGCCGCAGGCCGTCGACGCATGGCTGCAGCTGTGTCAGCGCTACGGGTGGGCCCCCGGGGTGACGGGTGCTTCCGCGGCCGGCGCGCAGGCCTTCCGCAACGCCGGCCTCAGTGCCCTGCAACTCGGCGACGAGGCGATCCTGCACACCGAGGATTTCCGGCTCTCCGGCCCGGACATGCGCGCGGTCCGGCAGGCCGTCACCCGTGCTCGACGCGCCGGAGTCACCGTCCGGATGCGCCGGCACCGCACCTTGAGCAGCGACGACATGGCGGCGGTGATCCGCCGCGCAGACGCCTGGCGCGACACCGACGACGAACGCGGATTCTCCATGGCCCTGGGCCGGCTCGGCGATCCCGCCGACGGGGACTGCCTGCTGGTCGAAGCGGTCGACGGCGACGAGGTCGTCGCGATGCTCTCGCTGGTGCCGTGGGGCCCCAACGGGGCGTCGCTGGATCTCATGCGTCGCTCGCCGCAGTCGCCCAACGGGACCATCGAGTTGATGGTCAGCGAGCTGTGCCTGCGGGCCGAGGAGGTCGGCATCGCCCGGGTCTCGCTGAATTTCGCGATGTTCCGGTCGGCGTTCGAACAAGGCGCCCAGCTGGGCGCCGGGCCGGTCGCGCGCCTGTGGCGGGGGCTGTTGGTGTTCTTCTCCCGCTGGTGGCAGCTGGAGACGCTGTACCGGTCGAACATGAAGTACCAGCCGGAGTGGGTGCCGCGGTATGCGTGTTACGAGGATGCCCGCGAGGTGCCGCGGGTCGGTGTGGCGTCGGTGATCGCCGAAGGGTTTCTGGTGCTGCCCTTTTCCCGCCGTCACGACCAGCCGCACACCGGCCAGCACGTCGCGGCCCCCGGCGCGCTGGTCGCCACCGGCCTCCTGCACAGCGACGGCACCGCACCCGACCCGGACACTGAACTGGGCACCTTCGACGATCCGCAGCCCCGCCTGCCGGAGCAGGTCCGAGTTCGGATGGCCAAGCTGAAAGCGTTGCAGGACAACGGCACCGACCCGTATCCGGTCGGCGTACCGCCGAGTCACACTATCGCTGAGGCGCTTTCGTCGGACGAGGGATTCGAGGTGACGGTGGCCGGACGGGTGCTACGGCTGCGCGACTACGGAGGTGTGCTCTTCGTCCAACTGCGCGACTGGTCGGCAGAGGTGCAGCTGGTGCTCGACGATTCGCGTCTCGACGGGACCTGCGCGGACTTCACCCGGGCGATCGATCTCGGCGACCTGATCGAGGCCACCGGCGTCATGGGCCGCAGCCGGTCCGGGGTCTGGTCGGTGCTGGTGACCCGGTGGCGGCTGATCGGCAAATGCCTGCGCCCGCTGCCCGACAAGTGGAAAGGGTTGACCGACCAGGAATCTCGCGTGCGGGCTCGCTACGTCGACCTGGCCGTCAACAGCGAGGCCCGGGAGTTGATCCGAGCACGCAGCGGTGTACTGCACGCCATCCGGGAGACCCTGGTGGGAAAGGGGTTCCTGGAGGTCGAGACGCCGATCCTGCAGCAGATCCACGGCGGCGCCAACGCTCGGCCCTTCCTGACTCACATCAACGCCTACGACCTCGGCCTCTATCTGCGTATCGCCCCGGAGCTCTACCTGAAGCGGTTGTGCGTCGGCGGAGTCGAACGGGTCTTCGAGTTGGGGCGGGCGTTCCGCAACGAAGGAGTCGATTTCAGCCACAATCCAGAGTTCACCCTGCTGGAGGCTTATCAGGCGCACGCCGACTACCAGGTCTGGATCGACGGGTGCCGGGAGCTGATCCAGAACGCGGCGCAGGCCGCCAACGGTGCTCAGGTCTTCCTGCGGCCACGTCGGGACGGCGTGCTCGAACCCGTCGACGTCTCCGGCTCGTGGGCGGTGAAAACCGTCCACGATGCGGTCTCGGAAGCACTCGGCGAACACGTCACGGCTGAGACGGACCTGACCACGTTGCGCCGCTTCTGTGATGCCGCCGGGGTGCCGTACCTGACCCACTGGGACGCCGGTGCGGTCGTCCTCGAGTTGTACGAGCATCTCGTCGAGGGACAGACCCGGGAACCGACGTTCTATCAGGACTTCCCGACGTCGGTGTCGCCGCTGACCCGGCCCCATCGCAGCATCCCGGGGGTCGCGGAGCGGTGGGACCTGGTGGCGTGGGGTGTGGAGCTCGGAACGGCCTACAGCGAGCTGACCGACCCGGTGGAGCAGCGGCGCCGATTGCAGCAGCAGTCGCTGCTGGCGGCCGGCGGTGATCCCGAGGCGATGGAGCTCGACGAGGATTTCCTGCAGGCGATGGAGTACGCGATGCCGCCGACCGGCGGGCTGGGCATGGGGGTAGACCGGGTGGTCATGCTGATCACCGGTCGGTCGATCCGGGAAACCCTGCCGTTCCCGCTCGCCAAACCCCGGTAGACCTACCTCTATCGCGGCCCCTTCTGAGTCGGGGGATGTCGCGATACGGTGGCGTCATGCCCGAACAGGCGACGCCCGAACCGGAACCCGTCGCGCCCGAGGAGACCGGTTACACATCCGACGGGGTGCCGACCTTCGACTCCGTGCGCGAGAAGATCGAGACCCGCTACGGCACCGCGATCGGGTCGGCCGAGCTGGCGTCCGAGACGCCCGAGGGCCGCGCCGTCGAAGAGCAGTACGACGCTCGGCAGCGAGCCGCCGCCGAGCGGCTGGCCGAGATCCGCAAGTCGATGACCGGCGACGATCAGTAGCTCCTGAAACGCTGACTGTCGGAGCCCGCAGCTAGCGTCGGGTTCATGCAGCGGTTCACCGTCGAACAGCGACGTGCCCGTCTGGCGCGGCGTCATCATCTGCTGGCGCCCGCCGACTCCGTCGAGGCGGTGACCGGCGCGCTGGTCGGCTTGCATGCCACCGATCCGGCCACCCCGCACCTGTCGTTGTGGGCGCGGCGGTCCGGCTACACCGTGGACGACTTGAATGGCGCCCTCTACGAACGCCGTTCACTGGTCAAACACCTCGCGATGCGGCGCACCCTGTGGGTCGTTCGCCCGCAGGACCTACCTGAGGTGCAGTCCGGGGCCAGCGACCGGGTGGCCGCCAACGAGGCCCGTCGGCTGGCTGCCGACGCCGAGAAGTCGGGGGTAGCCGCTGACGGGAATGCCTGGCTGGAGACGGCGTGCGCCGCGGTGCTCCGCCACCTGCACGCGGCGGGCCCCTGTTCGGCGCGGCAGCTGCGCGAGGCCCTTCCCGAGTTGACCGGCACCCATGACCCGGCGCCGGGCAAACCGTATGGCGGCGAAGGGCATGTGGCGCCGCGCGTGTTGACTGTGCTGTCGGCACGCGGCGAGATCCTCCGCGGACCGAACGACGGTGGCTGGACGACGTCACGACCGCAGTGGGTCACCGCCGGCCAGTGGCTGCCGCCCGCGGACGCCGTGACCCCGGAGCGGGCTCGCGCGCAGCTGGTTCGGCGCTGGCTGTACGCGTTCGGCCCCGCGACGGTCACCGACCTGAAGTGGTGGTTCGGTACCACGCTGGGCTGGGTCCGCCGGGCGCTGGCCGAACTCGACGCCGTCGAGGTCGCCATGGACGGCACCGTCGGCTACGTGCTGCCCGGTGACGACGGGTCCGATCCCGAACCCACCGAGTGGTGTGCGTTACTGCCCGCGCTCGACGTCACCACGATGGGTTGGTCGGAGCGCGACTGGTACCTGGGACCACACCGTGACGCGGTGTTCGACCGCAACGGCAATGCCGGCCCGACGGTCTGGGTGGATGGCCGCGTCGTCGGAGCGTGGCGTCAGGATGCCGACGGCGACGTCGAACTGATCCTGCTCGAGGATGTCGGACGCTCTGCGCGCGAAGCACTCTCGGAGCGAGCCCACGCGCTCACGCACTGGCTGAACGGGGTGCGGGTCAATCCCCGCTTCCCCTCCCCTGCGATCAAGCGCTGACCTTGGTCCTTCGGCGCGCCTTGGGTTTCGGCCGGGCCATGCCCAAGGTCTCGGCCAGGAAATGCCCGGTGTAGCTGTCGGGGTCGACCGCGACGTCTTCCGGGGTCCCGGTCGCGACCACGGTGCCACCACCCGACCCGCCCTCGGGACCCATGTCGATGATCCAGTCCGAGGTTTTGATGACGTCGAGGTTGTGCTCGATGACGATGACCGTGTTGCCCTTGTCCACCAGCCCGTTGATCACCGTCAACAACTTGCGGATGTCCTCGAAGTGCAGACCGGTGGTGGGCTCGTCGAGGATGTAGATGGTCCGCCCGGTCGATCGCTTCTGCAGCTCGGAGGCCAACTTGACGCGCTGCGCCTCGCCGCCGGACAGGGTCGGCGCCGGTTGGCCCAACCGCACGTAGCCCAGACCGACGTCGACCAGCGTCTTGAGGTACCGGTGGATCGAGCTGATCGGCGCGAAGAAGTCCGCGGCCTCCTCGATCGACATGTCGAGCACCTCGGCGATCGTTTTGCCCTTGTAGTGCACCTCGAGTGTCTCGCGGTTGTACCGGGCGCCCTGACACACCTCACACGGCACATACACGTCGGGCAGGAAGTTCATCTCGATCTTGATCGTGCCGTCACCCGAACATGCCTCGCAGCGGCCGCCCTTGACGTTGAAGGAGAACCGGCCGGGCTGGTAGCCGCGGACCTTGGCCTCGGTGGTCGCGGCGAACAGGGTCCGGATCTTGTCGAACACACCGGTGTAGGTGGCCGGGTTGGACCGCGGAGTACGCCCGATCGGTGACTGGTCGACGCGGACCAGCTTGTCCAGGTGGTCCAGCCCGTTGACCCGCGTGTGCCGCCCGGGCACCAAGCGGGCCCCGTTGAGCTTGTTGGCCAACACCGACGCCAGGATGTCGTTGACCAGCGTGGACTTGCCCGAGCCGGACACCCCGGTCACCGAGGTCAGCACACCCAGCGGGAACGCGACGTCGATGCCACGCAGATTGTGTTCACGCGCACCGACGACGGTGAGCTGGCGCTTCTTGTCCGCGACCCGCCGAAACGCCGGGACCTCGATCTCCTCCTTGCCCGCGAGATACGCCCCAGTGATGGAGTTCGGGTTCTTGAGCAGGTCCGCGTAGGTTCCGCTGTGCACGATCTGGCCGCCGTGCTCACCGGCCGCCGGACCGATGTCGACCACCCAGTCGGCATGGGCGATGGTGTCGAGATCGTGTTCGACCACGATCAGCGTGTTGCCGAGGTCGCGCAGCCGCACCAGGGTGTCGATCAGCCGACGGTTGTCGCGCTGGTGCAGACCGATCGACGGCTCGTCGAGCACGTAGAGCACGCCGACCAGGCCCGACCCGATCTGGGTGGCCAACCGGATGCGTTGTGCTTCGCCGCCGGACAGGGTGCCCGCGGCCCGGGACAACGACAGGTAGTCCAGGCCGACGTCGAGCAGAAAACCCAGCCGGGACTGGATCTCCTTGAGCACCTGACCGGCGATGGCGGCCTCCCGGGTGCCCAGGGTCAGCGCGTTGAGAAACTGCGCGCATTCGGCGATGGACAGTTCGGCCACCTCGGCGATGGACTTCGCGCCGAAGGCGCCCGCCGTCATCGTCACGGCCAGGATCTCGGGCTTGAGCCGGGTGCCGTCGCACTCGGGGCACGGCACGTCGCGCATGTAGCCCTCGAGCCGCTCCTTCATCTGCTCGGAGTCGGTCTGCTCCATGCGGCGGTGCAGGAACGCCATCACGCCTTCGAAGTCGGCGTAGTACGACCGGGTGCGGCCGTAGCGGTTCTTGTACCGCACATGCACCTGCTCGTCGCAGCCCTCGAGGATCGCCTTGCGCGCCTTGGCCGGCAGCTTCTTCCACGGGGTGTCGACGTCGAAGCCCAGTTGATCGCCCAGGCCGGAGAGCATTCTGGTGAAGTACTCGGCGGTGTGGCCCATCGACCACGGGGCGATGGCGCCCTCGGCCAGGGTGAGGTCGGGATCCGGCACGACCAGATCGGGGTCGACCTCCTTCCTGATCCCCAAGCCCAGGCACTCGGGGCAGGCACCGTAGGGCGAGTTGAACGAGAACGACCGCGGCTCCAGGTCGTCGACCGCCAGCGGGTGACCGTTCGGGCAGGCCAGCTTCTCGGAGAAACGCTGCTCGCGGTGGGGATGATCGTCCTCACGATCGACGAACTCGAGCACCACGATGCCGTCGGCGAGGTTCAGCGCCGTCTCCACCGAGTCGGTCAGACGCTGCTTGGCGGTGGCCTTGACCGTCAGCCGGTCGACCACCACCTCGATGTCGTGTTTCTCCTGCTTCTTCAGCTTCGGCGGGTCGGTCAGCGAGTGCACCACACCGTCCACCCGTACGCGGCTGTAACCCTGCGTGTTGAGCTTGTCGAACAGGTCCACGAACTCGCCCTTGCGGGTGCGCACCACCGGCGCGAGCACCTGGAAGCGCAGTCCCTCGTCCATGGCCAGCACCTGGTCGACGATCTGCTGCGGGGTCTGCCGCGCGATACGTTCCCCGCACACCGGGCAGTGCGGAGTACCGGCACGCGCATAGAGCAGGCGCAGATAGTCGTAGACCTCGGTGATGGTGCCCACCGTGGAGCGGGGGTTGCGGTTCGTGGACTTCTGGTCGATCGACACCGCGGGCGAGAGCCCCTCGATGAAGTCGACGTCAGGCTTGTCCATCTGCCCGAGGAATTGCCGTGCGTAGGCCGACAGCGACTCCACGTAACGCCGTTGTCCCTCGGCGAAGATGGTGTCGAAAGCCAGCGACGATTTACCGGAGCCCGAGAGTCCGGTGAACACGATCATGGCGTCGCGCGGCAGGTCGAGATCGACACCGCGCAGGTTGTGCTCCCGGGCACCCTTGACGATCAGGCGGTCGGCCAACGATGTCCTTTCAAGTCATGCCCATAGCGATCCCGAACGCAACGGGACGCAATTCAGACCCATGCTATGTGTGCCCACCGACACGACCACCGACACGTTGCGCGCCGAGGGTTCCGTCACGTTTACCCGACGGTCTCTCCACGGGCCTTACCAGGCAAAGTAACGTGACGGCCATGACAGTCGTCGACGAGAACTACACGGGCCACGTCGAGCCCCGCACGGCGGCGCGGCGCACTCTCCCCGGCGCATCGATCGTGAAGGTGTCGGTCGGCCCCATGGATAACAACGCCTACTTGGTGACGTGTTCCCGAACCGGTGACACATTGCTGATCGACGCCGCCAACGACGCGCCGATCCTGCTCGAGCTCATCGAGCGCTACGCACCGAAGCTGTCGCTGATCGTCACCAGCCACCAGCACCAGGACCACTGGCTGGCGCTCGAGGAGGTCGTCCGCGCGACCGGCGCCCCGACCGCGGCCCACGCGCTCGACGCCGGGCCGTTGCCGGTGTCGCCGGACCGGCTGCTCGCCGGCGGCGACACCGTCGACGTCGGCGCACTGCAGTTCGATGTGATCCACCTGCGGGGCCACACCCCCGGCTCGGTGGCGTTGGCGTTGAGCGGGCCGCCCACCGACGACCGGGTGCATCTGTTCACCGGCGACTGCCTGTTCCCCGGCGGTGTCGGCAAGACCTGGAAGGACGGGGACTTCGAACAGTTGCTGGGCGATGTCACCAGCCGGGTATTCGATGTCTTCTCAGATCAGACCGTGGTGTATCCAGGACACGGCGATGACACCATGCTCGGGACCGAGCGCCCGCATCTGGACGAATGGCGTGAGCGTGGCTGGTGACTCAAAGGGTGACAGGTAGTCAGGAAAGGGAACATGAGTAGCGATCAGTTCAAGAAGGCGCAGAGCGGCTCCGGCTTCATTGCCGCGCTGGATCAGAGCGGCGGCAGCACGCCCAAGGCGTTGAAGCTCTACGGCATCGCCGAGGACGCGTACTCCGGTGACGCGGAGATGTTCGACCTCGTCCACGAGATGCGAACCCGCATCATCACCAGCCCGAGTTTCGACGGCGACCGGATCGTCGGCGCGATCCTGTTCGAGGACACGATGGACCGCGAGATCGACGGCAAGCCCACTGCCGAATACCTGTGGGAGGCCAAGAAGATCGTGCCGTTCCTCAAGGTCGACAAAGGGCTGGCCGAGGAGAAGGACGGCGCCCAGGTGATGAAGCCGATCCCGGGCCTCGACGATCTGCTCAAGCGTGCGCGTGAGAAGGGCGTCTTCGGCACCAAGATGCGCTCGGTCATCAAGATGCCCGGCGGTGGCCTCGAAGCCGTCGTCGACCAGCAGTTCGAGGTGGGCCGGCAGATTCTGGCCGCGGGCCTGGTACCCATCATCGAGCCCGAGGTCGACATCCACAGCCCGGAGAAGGCGAAGGCCGAGGAACAGCTCAAGGCCGCTCTGCTCAAGGGCCTCGACAGTCTGGCCGATGACCAGGTCGTCATGCTCAAGCTGACGCTGCCGGACGAGGCGAACCTGTACCGCGAACTGGTCGATCATCCGAAGGTGTTGCGCGTGGTGGCGCTGTCGGGCGGCTACAACCGTGAGGAGGCCTGCGAGAAGCTGACGGCCAACCATGGTGTGATCGCCAGCTTCTCGCGCGCCCTCACCGAGGGGCTCACCGCCCAGCAGAGCGACGACGAGTTCAACGCCACGCTGGATGCGGCGATCAGTGCCATCGCGAAGGCGTCCAACACCTAGGAAACAGGACCCTGGACGAAACAGGACCCTGGGTCGGTCACCGCCGACCCAGGGTCCTCACGTTCCCGGGACTCGCCGTCAGGGCGTCGTGTGCACGATGAGCACGTCGCTCTTGGACCGGCGCGCCACGTTGGCCGGCACCGAGCCGAGAAGGCGTCCGGCGATGGTGCTCAACCCGACGTTACCGACGACCAGCAGGTCGGCGCCGACCTCTTCGGCCAACTCGACGAGTGCGTCGACAGGCGCGCCCACCACGGCCTTCTCTTCGATGTTCTGCGCACCGGCGGCCTTGGCGCGGTCGCGCGCCTCGCGAAGGATCGCATAAATCGGCGCGTTACCCGACATCTTGTAGCCCTCGTCTTTGAGGACGTCCGCGGCTCGCTGATCCTCACCCTGCGGGAAGTACGCCGTGGCAACGACCAGCCTCGCATTTGCCCCCGCAGCAATCTGGCCGGCGCGGTCGACGGCACGCAACGACGAATCAGATCCGTCCGTACCAACCACCACGGTTTGATAGGTGTTCATCCATATCCTCCCAGCGTCAGTTCCAGAGCCACCCGAGACAGTAACCCGGCATCAGGCGGGCATGGGCACGAATCACCACACCAAGATGCCATCGTTGCAGATGGTGGCGGGTGCTTTGACACCGACATCACGCTGCCACGCCGACGTGACGACGGGTACACCGGCACTGCCCCAACAGAAGTCACCAGCGCTCGCGCCGAACCGGCGACGAGATCCTGTCCTGATCCGTGCCGGTGTCGGCGGCGTCTGCTGACCACGCGGTGCCCTCGCAGACGAGGTCGGTCGGCATCGGCAAGCTTGCCGGCCACAACGGCAAAGCCGGCACGACCTCTCCGAGCGGCACCGCAGGAACGGGCGCCGCAGGCACCCCGGCGGGCACCACGGTCACGATCGGGCCCGGCGCCGGCACCACGCCCGGGCCACCGGCGGCGTGCAGCACCGGCGCGGGTCCGGGAGCGGCCGGCGGCACCGGTGGCGCCTCGGCGACGACGGCCGCGGTTTCGACGACCTCACCAGGCGCCACGGCGGCAGGCACCGCTTCGGGCGGCGGTGCGGCAGGCACCGCTTCGGGCGGCGGTGCGGCTGGAACCGCTTCAGCAGCAACGGGTTCCGGTGGGACCTGCGCGGGAGTCGCCGGCGGGGCCGGCGCGGTGACGGCCTCCGCAGAGTATGGCGCGACCGGGAGATCCGGCAGCACCGGAGGCGGCGGGGGCGCCGCGACCGGCACCACGGGGGCCGTCGCGACCGGGGCCGGGGCGACCGGCGGCGGGGCGAGCGGGACCGGCGGCGCGGGCGCGGCGACCGCGGCCGGTATCGGAGGCACCGGCACTGGCACCGGGGGGCCCGGAGGTGCCGGCGGAATCGCAGCGGACGCGTGCATGAGTGGCGCCGTCTCGGCGACGGCCGGGCTCACCGCATCGACCGGGGGCGGCACCGGGCCGGGCGCCGCCATCGCCGCGACACCGTGGGCGACGTCAGCGACGGGCACCGGCGGCAGGCTGGGCGGCTGCGCCGGAACGATCCCGTCGAGCGCGTTGGCCGCGGTGGCGATGGCGTCGGAAACACTGGGTGCGCTGGGCGGCTCGGCCGCCAGCCGCGCGACGAGATCCAGGCACGGCACACCCGGGCTGGGTTCGGCACCCGCCGGGGCCGACCACATCAGCAGCGGCGCCAGCGCCCCCATGGCCAGCGTTGCGGCAGAAGCACGAGAGGCATTGCGTGCCATGGCTTTTCTATCGCTCCTTCAGCGTCTTCCCCCGCACAGAACCTAGCGTGCGCGAGGCCCCGCCCGATCATTCGGTTACCGAACCGATACGACCCGGAGTCCGGGCGGTGACGACGACTCAGGCGTCTCGTCCCAGAACCCGCCGTGCGGCGAAGGTGGCGGCTTCGTCGACCATGCCGTTACGGGTGTAGGCGAAGTGAGCGAAGAAATTGAGCCCGCGCGAGCAATACGGGTCGCCATCGGCGCACAGATCGATGGCTTTGTTTCCGTAGAGCGGGCTGATACTCGTCAGCGGTCCCCCGCCGTAGACGTCGCGGGCCGGATTGCCGAAGACCGCCACGGCGGCCACGTGATCGACCATCGCGTCGGGCAGCGGCACCGGCTTGAAGAACCACACCGTCCGGTTCCCGATGAGGATCAGGTCGATCACCCCAGCGCCCTGCGACATGCCACCGAGCACGATCTTGGTCTCCGGACACATGCCGGCGATGTACTGGACGTGCTTGTTGGCGTCCACCGCGCCTGCATTGGTCGACTTGGAGAAGTTCCAGCTTGCCGGGTAATTCACGGCGTAGTACGACACCCTCTTGCCGAGCAGCTTCCATTTCAGCGAACTGACGAACGCAGTACCGACGGTCCCCAGGCCGGGTCGCGGACTGGTGCCACGCGCGAAGACCACCTCGACGTCCGGGCACGACACGGCGGACGCCACCGGCGCCTGGACGGCGGCGAGGAAGGCGAGCACAACCGACAGCAACGCAGCACCGAAGGCCCGGCGTACCTGGAAACTGTGCACGCAAACACGCTGTCACAAGATCAGCAAATTAGCCCACTGCAGCTATGCAACGGTGATTCAACAGATGCTGATTTGTGTTGCAACAAAGTGGCGAACTCGCCGAGTTTGCGGATAATCCGCGGCGCGTCAGTGCGCCCCGCCGACTTCGACCAGCACGACGCCGCAGCCGCGCACCCCGGCAGCACGAACGAGGTCAGGTATCCCGCGACCACCATGACATGGGACACGGGCGTCGTCTGCACGGCCTTCAGCGAGAGGGCGACCGCCACCTCGCTGACCGGACAATCACACATCGGCATTGCCAGCGATCGGCTCCGATGCGTTGCCAGCAAATACGCCGTTGTTCGCCGTCGGAACCTTGGATCCGCCCGATCCCCGCAACTGTGGCCGATTTTCGGCAACGCCCCCACGATGTGCCATAACCTGGGTCGGGTGGGGATGGCGCCTGAGCGTTTCCTGTACGGGGTGACTACCGAAGGCGGACCGTTTGCTGTCCGCGAGCTGCAAGCGGCGTCTCGCCGCGTCGGCCGCGCCCTCGACCGGGTGATGTGGTTCGAGCAGTTCGGGGCCGCACCGCCGGTGGACGCGATCAGAAGTGTCACAGCAATGGCCGCGGTGCCCGTCGTCACCTGGGAGCCGTGGCGGTGGGACCGGCGGCCCACGCCGACGATGTCGATGCTGCGCGCCGGTTTGTTCGACGATCACGTGCGCCGTTGGGCGCGCGAGTTGGCGGTGACCGGTGTGACGGTGTATCTGCGGTTCGGTCACGAGTTCAACGGCCACTGGTACCCCTGGAGCGTCCCCGGCGGCACCCCGGCCGCGGAGTACGTCGACGTCTGGCGGCGTATCCGGGCGATCTTCGATGCGGAAGGAGCGCACAACGTCGTCTGGGTCTGGTGCGCGAACGCGGGCCTACCCGAAGGTTCACCGCTCGAGCAGTGGTTCCCGGGCCCCGACTACGTCGATGTCGTCGGAATCGACGGCTACAACTGGGGCACCAGCCAGCCCTGGAGCAGCTGGATCGAACCGGCCGAGCTCTTCGGCGACACCATCGCCGAGGTACGGACGCTGGCCGGCGCCACACCGGTGACGATCAGCGAGGTGGGCTGCGCCGAGGCCGGAGGCAGCAAGGCCGACTGGATCACCGCACTGCTGAGCTTCCTGTGCGCCGAGACCACCGTCGACGGGCTGGTCTGGTTCGACCACGACAAGGAAACCGACTGGCGGACAGGCAGTTCGGGCACCTCGGCGGCAGCGATGAGGGTCGCGCTGCAGAACGCGCAGCGGACGTCCGCGGAGCCGCGGACATGAGCGCCCAACCGCTGGCCCCGCCCTGCACAGTGCCAGCCGAACTGGAGGAGCAACGACTTCGATCACTTGAGCAGCTCAACCTGCTCGATACTGCACCAGAAGAGAGATTCGCCCAGATCACTCGAATGGCCCGGTGCGTGTTCGAGGTGCCGATGGCGGCGGTGTCGCTGCTGGACCGGGATCGCCAGTGGTTCAAACAGGCCGACGGGCTGGATCTCGACGGCAGCGTTCCGCGCGCGCAGACCGTCTGCCAGGCCACCATCGTCCGCGGCTACCAACACCCGGAGGACCCCGCGCTGATTCTCGAGGACACGTGGGAATCGGCCTTTTGCGAACTGCCGGCCATCACCGCCGAGGGCGGCATCCGGTTCTACGCCGGCTACCCGCTGTACGGTCCCGGCGGTCACCCGGTCGGCACCTTCTGCATCTACGACACCAAACCCCGCCACCTCAGTGCCGCTCAACGCGAAGCACTCGGGGAACTGGCCGAATGGGCACAGCGCGAAATGCAGAGCTCCGACGACCTGCAACGCGCGGCAACCGTTCAGCGGCAACTACTTCCGTCCGCCCTGGGTGACCTCCCGGGTTACCGCGTCTGCGCGCTGTGCCTGCCCGCGTTCGCGGTGGGCGGAGACTTCTACGACCACTACCCGGTGCACGACGGCATGGTCTTCACCGTCGCCGACGTCATGGGCAAGGGACTCGGCGCCGCGATCCTGACGGCGACGGTGCGCTCGGCGCTGCGCGGGGCGACGCGCGCGGTCGACCAGGCCGGTACCGGCGACCTCGCCGAGGCGGTCAACACCACCTACGTCCAGATTCAGGACGACCTGGACAGCACCGAGAGTTTCGTGACGCTGTTCCATCTGAAGCTGCGCACCGACGACGGAGCCGTGCACTACATCGACGCCGGACACGGATTCGCCGCGGTCGTGCGCCACGGCGGTGGTGTGCAGCCACTCAACAGCGACGGTCTTCCCCTCGGGATCCTTCCCGACGACCGGTGGACATGCCGGGACGTGCAGCTCCAACCCGGCGACACCCTGGTGGTGGCTTCCGACGGCGTGCTGGATCTGATCACCGACGGCGACGACATCGATGCCGCGGTCGCGTTCATGGCCCGGTACTCCGACCCCGAGGAATTGTGCGCCCAGGCGCGGGAACTGCAGAAGCGTCAGCCACCCCTCGACGACATCACCCTGGTGGCCATCCGTCGCGAAGTGACTTCGTGAGGCACCGCCTGCCGCACACCCCGGTCGGCCGTTACCCATCTCTGTGGCTGCGGCTGTTGATCTTGACCACGGCCCTGCTCGGGCTGAACTACATCGTGTGGCGCTGGGTGGCGTCGGTGAACTGGCCGGCGTGGTGGATCGCCGTGCCCCTGATCATCGCCGAGACCTACAGCGTCATCGACTCGCTGCTGTTCGGTCTGACGATGTGGCGGCTGCTGCGACGCGACCCGCCGCCACCGCCGCCGGACGGCGCCACTGTCGACGTGTTCATCACCACGTACAACGAGCCCATCGAGATGGTGATGGAGACCGCCACCGCCGCCGTGGCGATCACCTACCCGCACCAGACGTGGATCCTCGACGACGGCAACCGGGCGGATCTGGCGGCCGCGGCGGCCGAACGCGGCATCGGCTACGTCACCCGGTCGGCCAGCTGGGCCGACAAGCCACGCCACGCCAAAGCCGGCAATTTGAACAACGCGCTGTTCGAGACGCAGGGCGAGTTCATCCTCGTTCTCGACGCCGACCAGGTTCCGGAACCGCAGATCCTCGACCACACACTCGGTTATTTCCGTGACCCGCACATGGCGCTGGTCCAGACCCCCCAGTATTTCCACAACGTGCCGTTCAGTGATCCGTTGGGCAGTCAGGCCCCGTTGTTCTACGGTCCGATCCAACAGGGCAAAGACGGCTGGAACGCGGCGTACTTCTGCGGGTCGAACGCGGTGCTGCGCCGAGAAGCGTTGATGCAGGTCGGAATCCGGGGCTATGTGCACGCCGTCGAGGAAGGGGTGCGCCGCACGCTGTACGCCGCGCGGAAGATCCTCAAGAGCGCCCGCTCCCAGGTGCCGGAAGATCAACCACAGGTGCGCGCGGCGCTGGAATCGGTGCAGGATGCGGTGCGCGCGGCCCGCGGCCAGGTTCGGGACAAGCGCCCGCTGGCCGACATCACCTACGACTTTCAGCGGGCCGTCGACGCCGCAGCCAGGACCGTCGTCGAGGCCGACATCACCGCGATGCGTGCCGATCTCGACGTCATCGCCGCATTGCAGGAGGACCCGCAACGCACGTCGTCGACAGTCATTTTCGACGACGAGGCGCTCGAATCGCTGACCACCCGGGAGTGGTCTCCGCTGGGGGCGATCGAATCGATCAGTGCGATGGTCCGCGCTGTGGACGTGGGCCGCGACGACGAGGCCCAGCCGATGCTGCCGATGGCCACCATCTCGGTCACCGAGGACATGGCCACCTGTATGCGCCTGCACGCACAAGGCTGGAAGTCGGCCTACCACCACGAAATCCTCGCGCGGGGTTTGGCTCCCGACGACGTGCGCACGATGCTGACCCAGCGACTGCGGTGGGCCCAAGGCACCGTCCAGGTGATGCTGCGCGAGAACCCCCTGGTGCAGAAGGGTTTGAGTATCGGGCAGCGGCTGATGTACTGGGCCACGATGTGGAGCTACCTGGCCGGCTTCGCCGCGTTGGCCTACATCGCCGCGCCGGCGATCTACCTGATCTTCGGCATCATGCCGGTGCAAGCCTACAGCTGGGACTTCTTCGGACGGCTCATCCCGTTCCTGGTGCTCAACCAGCTGATGTTCATCATCATCAGCCGCGGGACCCCGACCTGGCGCGGTCAGCAGTACAGCCTGGCCCTGTTCCCGGTGTGGATCCGGGCCTGCGTGACCGCCTTCATGAACGTGTTCTTCGACCGGCCGCTGGGCTTCGCGGTGACGCCGAAGACCAGACAAGAAGCCGGCGCGATCCCCTGGCATCTGGTCCGGTGGCAGCTGGTGGCGATCGCGCTACTGGCCGTCGCGTCCGTCATCGGCATCGTGCAGCTTTACTTCGGCGCCATTTCCGTACTCGGTGTCGGCGTCAATCTCTTCTGGGTGTTGTTCGACGTGGTGATACTCAGTGTGGTGTTCCAGGCCGTCCGCTACCGCGGACACGAAACGGAGGAAACCTGATGGGGCAGTTCGAAACCCGCACACTGGACAACGGCGCCGTCGTGGTCTGCGCCGACGGACGGCTGAACATGGTCGCCGCCCCGGTCCTGCGCAAGCACCTGCACACACTCGTCGACGGTGGCCAGAGCCGCGTCGTCGTCGACCTCAGCAAGACCGAGCTGATCGACTCCTCGGGCCTCGGGGCGCTGATCTCGGGGTTGAAGGTGGCCCGCCAGGCCGGTGGGGACCTGCGGATCGCCGCACCCACGCGCCAGGTGACGACGGTGCTGGAACTGACGAACCTCAACCGGGTGCTCAGCGTGCACCCGTCACCGGAAAGTGCCTTCGATGACCGGGCCTGAACAGCACCGTGTGCTGGAAACCAGGACCGGCGAGGACACCCTGGAACGCATTCAACAGGTCCTCGACGAGACATGGGCGGCGCACGAGATCCCCGACATCGCCCGAATGCATGTCGAACTCGCGGTCAGCGAGATCGCCTCGAACATCATCGAGCATTCCGCCGACGGAAAACCGGTGCGCCTGCGCATGGAGGTCGCGCTCCTGCCCGATGCGGTGCGCATCACCTTCACCGACGACGGTCATGCCGCACCGGTGGACCTGTCGACGGTCGCCATGCCGGACGACACCGCTGAACGGGGTCGCGGACTGGCCATCGCGCATCGGGTCCTCGACGAAATCTCGTATCGGCGCGACGCCGACGGCAACCACTGGACCCTGGTGCGAAGGCTCTCCACCTGAACGGCCGCAGTGACCCTTGTGATGCCAGAACAGCTGGTGCACAACAGTGTTGCGTTCACGCAGACCGTAACTTGGCGCGCGCCCCGGTCCGCGAACTTCGCGAAGAGGCCACCACCGTCAGCGCGGCCAGCACCGCGAAGCCGGCGAACAGCCAGCGGGCTGCGGTGGCGTCACCGCGGTCGGTGAGGTTGACCACCACGCCCGCCAGCGCGGCGCCGAAAGCCGCGGAAATGATCTGGACCGTATTGATCGCCGCCGCAGCGACGGGCCCCTCCCCCGGATCGGCAACGCTGAACATCGCCCACGCCGACAAGTGCGGCCACGCCATGCCGATGCCCACCCCGCTGAGCGTCAACGCCACCGCCCAGCACGCGATGAGCACCGGCGACGCATTCTGATGCTGGGTCAGGGCGCCCACCGTGAGGCCCGTCGCCATCACCAGAGGAGCCACCGTCACGGTGCGCACCACGATCCGGCGACCGGTCAGTGAGGCGCTGACGACCTCGGCCACAGTCCAGCCGATGGCCAGACCGGCGGCAAGGAAGCCGGCGGCGACGGGCGTCATGTACGCAAGGCGCTGCCCGAAAAACGGCACATACATGTCAACCATCGTCGCGGCCATCAATGCGCCCAACGTCAGATAGATCCACTTCAACGGGCCCGGACCGAAGGTGCTGGGCGGAAGTACGGAGGCCGGGGCGCGCCGGTCGACGGATACGAACACCAGCACCAGCACCGCGGCCACCCCCACCAGGACCGCGGTCAGCCCCGCATGGCGCGGGACACCGGCGATGCTGACCACCAGCGCCGCAGCGCCCAGCAGCAGCAGAGAACGGGCGGGCACCCCCACCACCGGCGTACTGCGGTCGGGCGGTGTGCGTGCCGGCAGCGCGATCGGCACGAGCACCGACATCGCGGCGGCCATCACGACCAGGACGCCGAACGCCCACCGCCACGAACTGTACTGCGCGAACAGGCCTCCGGCGGCCGGGCCGAGCAGTGTCCCCACGCCCCACATCGCCGACACCAACGCCGACGCCCGGGTCCACAGCTCACTCGGCAGCGCCGTGTTGATAACCGCGTATCCCAGTCCGGCGAGCAAGCCGCCGGCGGCGCCCTGCACGGTGCGCCCGACCAGCAACACCTCCATACTCGGCGCCAGCGCGCACCCGACGCTGCCGGCGCCGAAGACACTCAGACCGAGCAGATAGGCCCACCGCGGACCGACCTTCATCAGCAGCGCATGCACGGTCGTCGCGGCCATGACCGAACCCACCAGATAGACCGTGGTCACCCATGCGTAGAGCCGGTGGCCGCCGATCTCGGCGACCGCGCTGGGCATCAAGCTGATGGTCAGGAACTCGTTGGTCGCATACAGCGCGACGCCGCCGGCCAACACCGCAGACGCACCGAGATTCGTCGGGCCCAGCAGCATCCGCCAGGTCCCGGTGGGCACAGCCGCGGTGTCGGTCACGACATTGACCGTAGAACCTCAACCGCGGTTCAGATCAACTCACTTCAGGCCCGCGGCGTCCATGCCGCGCAGTTCCTTCTTCAGGTCGGCGATCTCGTCGCGGATCCGGGCGGCCAATTCGAACTGCAGGTCCCGGGCCGCAGCCATCATCTGCTCGGTCAGATCCTTGATCAGATCGGCCAACTCGGCGCGCGGCATGTTGGCGGTGTCGCGGCCCTCGACGATGCCGCCGCTGACCGCCCGGCCCGGCTCACCCGGCGCCCGCCGACCCCGCGACGCGTTACGACCGGAGCCGCCGACCTCGACGGCCTCGGTGTCGTCGGCTTCGCGGTACACCTGGTCGAGAATGTCGGCGATCTTCTTGCGCAACGGCTTCGGGTCGATGCCATGCTCTTCGTTGTAGGCGATCTGCTTCGCGCGGCGTCGCTCGGTCTCGTCGATGGCCTGCTTCATCGAGTCGGTCATCGTGTCGGCGTACATGTGCACTTCACCGGAGACGTTGCGCGCGGCACGCCCGATGGTCTGGATCAGGCTGCGCGGAGACCGCAGGAAACCTTCTTTGTCCGCGTCGAGGATGGCGACCAGCGAGACCTCGGGCAGGTCGAGACCCTCACGCAGCAGGTTGATGCCGACCAGGACGTCGTACTCCCCCAGTCGCAACTGACGTAGCAATTCGACGCGGCGCAGCGTGTCGACCTCCGAATGCAGGTACCGCACCCGGATCCCCATCTCCAGCAGGTAATCGGTCAGGTCTTCGGCCATCTTCTTGGTCAGCGTCGTGACCAGCACCCGTTCGTCGCGCTCGGTGCGGGTGCGGATCTCGCCGATCAGGTCGTCGATCTGGCCCTTCGTCGGTTTGACGATGACCTTGGGGTCGACGAGCCCGGTGGGCCGGATGACCTGCTCGACGAACTCGCCGCCGGTCTGGCTGAGCTCGTAGGGTCCCGGCGTGGCCGACAGGTAGACGGTCTGGCCGATCCGGTCGGCGAACTCCTCCCAGGTCAGCGGACGGTTGTCCACCGCCGACGGCAGGCGGAAACCGAAGTCGACCAGGTTGCGCTTGCGGGAGATGTCGCCTTCGTACATGCCACCGATCTGCGGCACGGTGACGTGGGATTCGTCGATGACGAGCAGGAAGTCCTCGGGGAAGTAGTCGATCAGCGTCGCCGGCGCGGTGCCGGGACCGCGGCCGTCGATGTGGCGCGAGTAGTTCTCGATCCCCGAACAGAATCCGACCTGGCGCATCATCTCGATGTCGTAGTTGGTGCGCATCCGCAGCCGCTGGGCCTCCAACAGCTTGCCTTGGCCCTCCAGCTCGGCCAGACGCTCTTCGAGTTCGGTCTCGATGGTCGAGATCGCCTGGGCCATGCGTTCCGGGCCGGCGACGTAATGCGTCGCCGGAAAGATGCGCAGCGAGTCGACTTTGCGGATGGTGTCCCCGGTCAGCGGGTGCAGGTAGTAGAGCTCCTCGATCTCGTCGCCGAAGAACTCGATGCGCACGGCGAGCTCCTCGTAAGAGGGGATGATCTCGACGGTGTCGCCGCGGACCCGGAAGGTGCCGCGGGTGAACGCCATGTCGTTGCGGGTGTACTGGACATCGACCAGCAGTCTGAGCAGTGCGTCCCTGGGGACCTCGTCGCCCACCTTCAGCTCCACCGAGCGGTCGAGGTAGGACTGCGGCGTGCCCAGACCGTAGATGCACGACACCGATGCCACCACGACGACATCGCGGCGCGACAACAGGTTCGACGTCGCCGAGTGGCGCAGCCGCTCGACGTCGTCGTTGATCGAGCTGTCCTTCTCGATGTAGGTGTCGGTCTGGGCGATGTAGGCCTCGGGTTGGTAGTAGTCGTAGTACGAGACGAAGTACTCGACGGCGTTGTTGGGCAACATCTCCCGAAGCTCGTTGGCCAGCTGGGCCGCCAGTGTCTTGTTCGGCGCCATCACCAGCGTGGGCCGTTGCAGCCGCTCGATCAGCCACGCCGTGGTCGCGGATTTGCCGGTGCCGGTGGCGCCCAGCAGCACCACGTCCTTCTCCCCTGCCCGGATCCGGCGTTCCAGTTCGTTGATCGCGGCGGGCTGGTCACCGGCCGGCTCGTATTCGCTGACGACCTCGAAGCGCCGGCCGGTGCGCACGATCTCGTCCACCGGGCGGTACTCGGAGTGCGCCAGCACTGGATGTTCGGTCGCGAAAGCCATTTCACCAGGGTAGAACCTGAGGCCGACATGTTCTGTTCCGCGCGTGCGCAACCCTTATCCTGAACCACATCCACCCTCCCAAGCACGAGGTCTTCGACCTGGCCGCCCGCACGAACACCGACCCGAAGGGCGTGGTTCGAGCGGTCGACGACTACACCGAGACGCCGTGGGGCCTGTACATGGCCCGCCCCACGCCCGGCCGGGCGCAGTTCCATTACCTCGAGTCGTGGCTGCTCCCCGGGCTGGGATTGCGGGTCACGGTGTTCCACTTCAATCCCGGCCACGAGCGTGACCAGGACTTCTACCTCGACGTCGGCGACTATCACCGGGGCCCGACCTGCTGGTCCGGGGAGGACCACTACCTGGATCTGGTGCTGCGGACCGGCGACTCCGTGCAGGTGACCGACGTGGACGAGCTGCTGGCCGCGGTGCGGGAAGGGCTGATCGGCCCCGATGTCGCCGAGCGCGCTGTGCGCGTCGCGATCGACACCGTCGCCGCGCTGGCACGTCACGACTACGACCTGGATTCCTGGTTGCGGGGAATCGGGATGATCTTGACATGGCGGACGGCCTAGACTCGTCTCCGTGAGGGCGAGGAGACGGGCGCGTACCGCCGGCGTTGTCGTCGTGGCCACGGCCCTGCCGTGGACGGGGCTGCTGGTGGCGGGCGCTGCGACCGCTCAGCCCGACGGCGGCCCCGAGCTGGAGACCCAGACCCAGGCTCCGGAGATCCTGCACAACGTCACCTACCGCGCCCGGATCGACGGGGTCTCGCGCGGCGCGACGATCGCCTACGAAGCAGAGGGCGACCAGGTTCAGGTCGCGAATCCGACGATGGTGCCGGGACGGGTCTTCGAGGCCAACACCGTGCTGCCGTCCTCCGAGATCGCCAACGTGCGGATCTCCATCCAGTGGCCGTACTCGGCGAACCTGCACTGCGAGATCCTCGTCGACGACACGCTGGTCGCCCAGGCCGACGACTTCATCGCTCCGCGGGTGCTGCCCCAGCGCGACGACCCGGACTACGGAGCGTTGACCTGTGAAGTCCCGGTCAGCGGGCTCACCAACGTCGTTCCTGCCGACCCCGCCGCCCCGCCTGCCCCGCCTGGAGAACCGGCGCCGCCGCCACCCGACGCGCCGCCGGCTTAACCGCGAGGCCGCCACCCGGTGGCGTCCGCCCACCGCCACGCGCGGCGATAGGCATCGTCGTCGTGTGCTGCCGGATCGGCGGTCAGCCAGTCGACGAACAACAGCGCGAACTGCTGGCCCGGCCAGCCGTCGACACGCACGTGCACGTTGGTGGGGCGGCCGGGGTCGGCCGAACGGTACAGCCGCTTCGCCCACAATGACGGGTCATCGCGGTGGTCGAACTCGGCGACGGTGCTGCGCGCGTCCGCCTCGCCGGCGTCCTCGGTGATCTCGGTGCGGACGTAACCGGCCGCCAGCAGCGGGTCGGTGAGTTCGTCTGCGACGTCCAGGGATTCCACGGTGATCTGCACATCGATGACATCCTGGGCGTCCAGACCAGCCACCGCGGTCACACCGATGTGGTCGACGCGCCGCGCGCGGTGCCCGCACATGGTCCGCAGCCGCGCCACGATGCGCTGTCCCTGCGCCGCCCACAGGGGGTCGGCCGGCACCACCTCGGGCCGCGGAACCGACGGCTGTCCCGTTTGCAGGTTGCGCGCGAACGGCGCGATGCGCTCCTGCCAGAGCGCGCGGGCCTGCGCGACGAGTTGGTCGGCGGTCCCGGAGTTGTCCAGCCACACGTCGGCCACGGCGCGGCGCTGCTCCTCGGTGGCCTGCGCCGCGATCCGCGCGCGGGCGTCCTCCTCGCTGAAGTCGCGGTGCTCGATCAGTCGTTTCACCCGAAGCTCCTCGTCGGCGTGCACGATGATCACCAACGGAAACATCGGCGCCATCTGCGATTCGACGAGCAACGGGATGTCCTCGACGATCACGGCGTCCGCCGCGGCGCTCGCGATGAGCTCGGCGCGTCGCTGACCGACCAGCGGATGCACGATGCCATTCAGGGTATTGCGGGCGTCGTCATCATTGAAGGCGATGGCGGCCAGCGCCGGACGGTTCAGCGAGCCGTCGGGCTGCAGGATCTGCTCGCCGAACGCCTCGACCAACCGGGCCAGCCCCTCGGTTCCCGGTTCGACCACCTCGCGGGCGATGACGTCGCCGTCGACGACGATTCCGCCCAGCTCGCTAAAGGTGGCCGACACCGTGGACTTGCCTGCCCCGATTCCTCCGCTCAATCCAATGCGCAGCACCGGATCAGTGTGGCAGGCCCGGAAAAAAGGGGCGGCCCCGGCTCAAGAGCCGGGGCCGCCGTCGATCCTGACAGGCTAGGCGTTGCCCGCGAGCTTCTCGCGCAGCGCGGCGAGCTGGGCGTCGCTGGCCAGCGATCCACCGGCACTCGACTCTTCCGAGCGCGAGCTGCCGTTCCCGGCCGGACGGGCAGCTTCCTCCGCCTCCGCGGCGGCGAAGCGCTCCATCTGCGCGGTGTGCATCTTGTGGCGACGCTCGGCCTCGGCGTAGCGGGCCTCCCATTCGTCACGCTGCTTCTCGAAGCCTTCGAGCCATTCGTTGGTCTCGGCGTCGAAGCCCTCGGGGAAGATGTAGTTGCCCTGGTCGTCGTAGCTGTCGGCCATGCCGTACTTCCAGGCCTCGAACTCCTCGGCGTAGTCCTCGTTGGCCTGCTTGAGGCTCAGCGAGATCCGGCGACGCTCCAGGTCGATGTCGATGACCTTGACCATCGCGTCGTCGCCGACCTGGACCACCTGGTCCGGGACCTCGACGTGGCGCTCGGAGAGCTCCGAGATGTGCACCAGACCCTCGATGCCCTCCTCGACGCGGACGAACGCACCGAACGGCACCAGCTTGGTGACCTTGCCCGGGACGATCTGGCCGATCGCGTGGGTGCGGGCGAAGTGACGCCATGGATCTTCCTGAGTCGCCTTGAGCGACAACGAGACCCGCTCGCGGTCCATGTCGACGTCGAGCACCTCGACGGTGACCTCGTCGCCGACCTGAACCACCTCGGACGGATGGTCGATGTGCTTCCAGGACAGCTCGGAGACGTGCACCAGGCCGTCGACACCGCCGAGATCGACGAACGCGCCGAAGTTGACGATCGACGACACCACACCCTTGCGGATGGCGCCCTTGGTGAGCTGGTTGAGGAACTCGCTGCGCACCTCGGACTGGGTCTGCTCCAGCCAGGCGCGGCGCGAGAGCACCACGTTGTTGCGGTTCTTGTCGAGCTCGATGATCTTGGCCTCGATCTCCTTGCCGATGTACGGCTGCAGATCGCGGACGCGCCGCATCTCGACCAACGAGGCGGGCAGGAAGCCGCGCAGGCCGATGTCGAGGATCAGGCCGCCCTTGACGACCTCGATGACGGTGCCCTTGACGGCCTCGTCCTTTTCCTTGAGCTCTTCGATGGTGCCCCAGGCCCGCTCGTACTGAGCGCGCTTCTTGGACAGGATCAGGCGGCCTTCTTTGTCCTCCTTGGTGAGGACCAGAGCTTCGACCTCGTCGCCGACGGACACAACCTCATTGGGGTCGACGTCGTGCTTGATGGACAGCTCACGGGAAGGGATGACGCCTTCAGTCTTGTAGCCGATGTCGAGAAGGACCTCGTCGCGGTCAACCTTGACGATGGTGCCCTCGACGATGTCGCCATCGTTGAAGTACTTGATGGTTTTGTCGATGGCGGCGAGAAAGTCCTCAGCCGAGCCGATGTCGTTGACGGCTACTTGCGGCGAGGTGACGGAGGGGCTTGGCATGTGGTGGGTTGCTCCGGACAGGTTTAATCGTAGGGACAGGGTTGGTTTTGTTGATGACCTGAGATCGCGCACACAGGTACTGGACGAGCCTACTCGACTGGGCACATGCTGGACAAACCCGGGTCGCGGCGGGGGCGGGCGGTCGGGGGCCGCGCCGATTACCCTGCGAGGATGCTGATCCCCCCGACGCACCCGGCCCCGGCCCACCCCGGCCTGCAGCACCGGGTGCGCAAGGTCGGCGCCCCGCTGGGCGTCCTGATCGCGCTGGGCACGCTGACCGGTCTGCTGGTGATCGTGCTGACGGCGGTCAACCCCGCAGGCACCGCCGTAGGGTTCGTCCTCTCCAGCCTCGCGATCGCGGTGGTGGTGCTGGCCTACCTGTGGCTGGACCGATGGGAACCCGAACCCCCCCGACTGCTGTTGTTCGCGTTCATCTGGGGTGCCTCGGCGGCCGTCGTGATCGCATTGATCCTGCAGCTCCTGCTCGAAGTGTGGCTGAATCCGACCCTCGACCCGGAAGCGGCGGGCACCAACGTCTGGACGCTGGTGATCGGCGCTCCGGTCACCGAGGAAGCCGCGAAAGGGCTGTTCCTGCTGCTGATGATGACCGGCGCGCGCCGGAACGAGATGAACTCCCTGACCGACTGCCTGGTCTACGCCGGGCTGGTGGGCGCGGGCTTCGCCTGGCTCGAGGACATCATGTACATCGCCGACGGCGAGTCCCTGGCCGATTCGCTGCTGACGGCGGCGCTGCGGCTGGTCATGGCGCCGTTCGCGCATTCGCTGTTCACCACGATGTTCGCGCTCGGTGTCTGGTACGCGCTGCACAAGCGCAGCGCCGCCGCCCAGCTGGGGTGCCTGCTGCTGGGGTATGCCGGCGCAGTTGCGCTGCACGCCCTCTGGAACGGGTCGTCCCTGCTCGGAGTTGGGGCGTACTTCGGGGTGTACGTGTTCTGGATGATGCCGATCTTCGCGCTGGCGGTGACGCTGGCGGTCTACAACCGGC
Organism: Mycolicibacterium duvalii; assembly: GCF_010726645.1. NCBI lineage: Bacteria > Bacillati > Actinomycetota > Actinomycetes > Mycobacteriales > Mycobacteriaceae > Mycobacterium > Mycolicibacterium duvalii. The sequence goes on from NZ_AP022563.1 coordinate 1,619,234, forward strand.
GCCAGGAGCAGCGCATCGTGTCGGCCAAGCTGCCGGGGATGGTGGCTGCGGGGGTGGTCACACCCAACGAGGCGACCTGGCTGCGCTCGATTCCGACCCGCAAGGTCGCGATTGAGCAGGCCACCCGCTTCGGTGGCAGGCTGGCGGGTAAGTCGGTACGCAGGTTCGCCCACCAGGTCGTCGAACTGGCCTTCGTCCGCGATCGCATCGACCGCGGATTCGGCGATCCGCGGGTGAACGCACTGCTCGCCGAGGAGACCTACGCAGTGCACGCTGCGCGCGCGGCGTCCCCCGCGCTGCATCGGATGGCAGGCTTCCGGGTGCCCTGAACCGCGCGGTCAGTCCTTGAAGTAGACGAGCTGGTGGGTGCTGACCAGCAGCTCACCGCGTCGGCTCCACAGCGCCGCGGACTGGTCGAAGTGCCCGCGCGCGAAACGGTTCGCCTGCCCGCGCGCGAGCACGAAGTCGGCGCCCACCGCGTCGAGGGCGGCTCCGTCGGCGTGGAAGTACACCGTCATCGACACGGTGCCGGCGGGCGCGACGGCGCCGCGGCGCAGAAAGACTCGCGGGTAGAAGATGTCGCTCAACGCGGTCAGCGCCGGAAAATCGAGCGGGCGGTCGCGCCGGTCCCGCACCCACAGGGTGGTCACCGAGGACGGCTCCGGCCCCGCGTCGGGGGCGGGTACCCCGCCGTCGACGTAGCGCAGGTCGAAGTTGCTGATCCACTCCACCAGCGGCGGCCCGTCCGGTGCGGCGACGGCGTCGGGTGCGGGCACGTCCGGCGCACGGACCTCGGTGTCGGCCCAGGTGTCGCGCCGCGTGGCGAACACGGCGGTGGCGTTGGTCTTGACGATGCCGTCCTGCGTCAGCTCGACGAGCCAGTGCTGGTTGCTGCGGTTGGTCCGCACGACTCGGGCCGAGATGTCGAAGACGCCGTCGGCGACCGGGGCGGCGAAGTTCACGGTGAGGGCGACCGGCTCGCCCACGCGGTCCGGGTGCGATTCGACCGCGCGCAGCAAGACCGCGGCGGTCAGCCCGCCGAACGGTCCGACCATGTTGGCCCACTTCGGGCTGGTGTGTCCGCGCCAGCCGCCGTCCGCCGGTTCCAGCGCCAGCGCCTCATCGAACGGATGCAGTGCCATACAGGCCCCTTTCGCGGACAAGCAGCGATTCTATTTATAGCACCCTACATAATCGTGTAGTCGATCGATCGGGCGCCGAACCCGGGCCGGTCAGTGGGCGGCGGCGTCCCAGCTACACCCGTAGCCGACGCTGACCTCCAACGGCACAGCCAGCGAATAGGCGCTGCCCATCTTGTCGCGGACCAGCGCGTCGAGGGTCTCGCGCTCACCGTCGGCCACTTCGAACAACAACTCGTCGTGCACCTGCAGCAGCATCCGGGACCGCAGCCCGGCGTCCTTGATCGCTCGGTCGACGTTGATCATCGCGACCTTGATGATGTCGGCAGCACTGCCCTGGATCGGCGCGTTGAGCGCGGCACGTTCTGCGGCTTCACGGACATTGCGGTTGCTGCTGTCGAGTTCGGGCAGATAGCGCCGGCGACCGAACACCGTGGACGTGTAGCCGTCCTTGCGCGCCTGATCCACCACCGCGTGCAGGTAGTCGCGCACTCCGCCGAACCGGGCGAAGTACTGCTCCATCTGCTCCTTGGCTTCTTCGGTGGAGATCTTGAGTTGCTGGGACAATCCGTAGGCGCTCAGCCCGTAGGCCAGCCCGTAGGACATCGCCTTGACCCGGCGCCGCAACTCGGCGGTGACCTCGTCGATCGGCACCGAAAAGGCCCGCGACGCGACGAACGAGTGCAGATCCTCGCCGGTGTTGAACGCCTCGATCAGGCCCTCGTCGCCCGACAGATGCGCCATGATCCGCATCTCGATCTGGCTGTAGTCGGCGGTCATCAGCTCGGCGTGATCGCCGCCGACCACGAACGCGTCGCGGATGCGCCGGCCGGCCTCGGTGCGGATCGGGATGTTCTGCAGGTTCGGCTCGGTCGACGACAACCGGCCGGTCGCCGCGATGGTCTGGTTGAACGTGGTGTGAATTCGGCCGTCGCTCGCGGTCGCGGCCAGCAGGCCGTCGACGGTCACCTTGAGCCGGGTCGCGTCGCGGTGGGTCAGCAGGTGCTGCAGGAACGGATGACCGGTCTTGTCGAACAGGGATTGCAGCGCGTCGGCGTCGGTGGTGTACCCGGTCTTGGTGCGCTTGGTCTTGGGCATCTGCAGTTCGTCGAACAGCACGACCTGCAGCTGCTTGGGTGAGCCCAGGTTGATCTGCTTGCCGATCACCGCATACGCCGCCTCCGCGGCGTCGCGGATCTGATCGGCGAACTCGCTCTGCAGTTCCGAGAGTTTGGGCAGGTCCACGGCGATGCCGGCGGTTTCGAGTTCGGCGAGCACCCGCTGCACCGGCAGCTCCATGTTGCCCAGCAGTTCCGCGGAGTCGATGCGGTCCAGCTCGGCATCGAGCGCGTCGGCGAGGTCCTTGACCGCGTTGGCGCGCAGCAACAGCGTCTGCACCGCCTGGTTGTCCACGCCGTCGGAATCATCGAGCAGCGAAAGCTGCTGCTGCTCAGCGTTTTCGGCGCGCAACTCACGTTTGAGGTAGCGCAGCGACAGGTCGTCGAGGGTGAAGCTGCGCTGTCCCGGGCGCACGATGTAGGCGGCCAGTGCCGTGTCGGAGGTGACCCCGGCCAACGTCCACCCGCGGCCCTGCAGATCGTGCATGGCGAGCTTGGCTTCGTGCAGCGCCTTGGGAACCGCCGGGTCGGCCAGCCAGGCCGCCAGCGCCGCTTCGTCGTCGTCCGACAGTGTTGCGGTGTCGAGGTATCTGCCGTCGCCCTCCGCGGCCACGATCGCCAGTGCGGTGGCGTCGCTGTCGAAGGCCAGGTGGTTTCCGACGACTGCGAGACCGAACCGTCGGCCCTGGCTGTGCTCGGCCAGCCACCCCGCCAGCGTGCCGGGTTGAAGCGCTTCACCGCGGACCTCGAAGCCCTCTTCCACCTCGGGATCAGCCGAGGCCAGGGTGTCGAACAGGCGGTCCCGCAGCACCCGGAACTCGAGGTCGTCGAAGAGGCGATGAATCTGGTCGCGGTTCCACGACTGCATCCGCAGGGTGTCCGGCGTCTGCGCCAGCGGCACGTCTTTGACCAGGTCGGTGAGTTCGCGGTTGAGCACCACGCTGGACAGGTTGGCCCGCAGCGCGTCGCCGACCTTGCCTTTGACCTTGTCGACGTTGTCGACCAAACCCTGCAGCGAGCCGTACTCGGCGATCCACTTGGTCGCCGTCTTCTCCCCGACACCGGGGATGCCCGGCAGGTTGTCGCTGGGGTCACCGCGCAGCGCGGCGAAGTCGGGGTACTGCGCCGGGGTCAGACCGTACTTCTCCAGCACCGCCTCGGGCGTGAAGCGGGTCAGCTCGCTGACTCCTTTGCGCGGATAGAGCACGGTGACGTCGTCGCTGACCAGTTGCAGCGAATCGCGGTCACCGGTGACGACGAGCACCCGGTACCCCTCGGCCTGCGCCTGGGTCGCCAGCGTCGCGATCACGTCGTCGGCCTCGAACCCGGGCTCGGCGAGCACCGTGATGCCCAGGGCGCCCAGCACTTCCTTGGTGATGTCGATCTGACCGCGGAACTCGTCCGGGGTCGCCGAGCGGCCGGCCTTGTACTCCGGGTACTTCTCCAGCCGGAAGGTCTGCCGGGACACGTCGAAGGCCGCCGCGATGTGGGTGGGCTGCTCGTCGCGCAACAAGTTGATCAGCATCGCGGTGAAGCCGTACACCGCGTTGGTGGTCAGGCCGCCTTGGGTCTTGAAGTTCTCGGCGGGCAGTGCGTAGAACGCGCGGAACGCCAGCGAGTTTCCGTCCAGCAGCATCAGGGTCGGCTTGTCGTCGGTCGGAGCGCCGGCTGCGGCGGGCTTGCCCTTGGCGGTCGATGCGGTCTTGGCTGGGCTCACGCCATCACTCTAAGCACGGGTCCCGACATCCGGCGGTGAGGGTTCACCGGCTTTCCGCGGGCATCGACGTCTCGGTCTGCTCCGGCATCGGCTGGCGGCCGAGCAGAAGAAACAGCGCGCCGCCGAGGAATGCCGCGACACCGGCGAACGTCAGGAACCCGTTGAAGCTGGGGCCGGAGTGCAGGGTCGCGCTGAGGATCAGCGCCCCAAGCGCCGAGGAGACTCCGATGGCCGCGGACAGGATGCTGAGCACGGTGCTGTACATCGCCAGGTCGAAGCGGCGCGCGACCAGATAGGCGATCACATCGCCTTCTGCTCCCCAGGCCGCGCCCAGGCAGCACACCGCGACCACCAGTGCGGTGACGCTGTTGAACGGCGACGCGATCAGCAGGCACCCGAGACCGGGCAGCCCCATGGCGATCGCCGCGACGAGGTGGGGCGGGAATCGGTCCAGTGCGACACCGCAGACGAACCGCCCGACGATGACGGCCGCGGCGAAGGTCGAGATCAGCGCGGCCACCGTGTCCCCCGCCGCGTTGTCGGCCAGCATCACGCCGAGCTGGCTGGTGGTGACGGTGTGGTACAGGTTGCACAGCAGCACTCCGGCCAGCAGCAGCCAGAAGACCCGTTGGTGTGCGATACGGCGGTAGTCACTGCGGTTGCTGCGTTGCCGCGCAACACGTCTGGTGTCCGAGTCAGCGGTCGGCACCAACAGCAGCGCCAGAGTTCCGAGCGTGGCGATGACGGCCGCCACCGTCAGACAGCCCGCCCGCCAGCCATAGGCCCCGTTGACCGTGTCCAGCAGCGGCGCCAGGATCGCGCCCAGCAGCGGCGGCCCGGAGATCGCGATGGCCAGCGCCAGCCCGCGGGCGCGCACGAAACACGTTGCCACGATGCGGCTGTAGATCGCCGGCGTGGTCGTCACCCCGACCGCGATCAGCACGACGTTGATCGCGAAGTACTGCCAGATGGGGCCGGACATCGGTGCGTACGCGACCCAGCACGCGGGCAGCCCGACGACGCCGACGACGGCGACGCGGCGCACCCCGAACAGGTCGGTCAGTCGGCCGTAGATCGGCAGGAAGACGAAGGTGAGCAGCGTGATGACGCCGGTCAGCACGAAATCCGAGCGGCTCCATCCGAAGGCCTCGAGAAACTGCGGGCCCATCGCGGCGTTGGTGTAGGCACTCAGGCTCAGGCCCGCACTCAACCCGGCCGTCGCCGACGCCAGCGGCTGCCAGTGGGTCTTCAGCTCCCCGAAGTAGCTCATCGGTGCCCATTCTGCTGTACGGCCGTGTAGGGGTGGCGTCTCCCGCCGACTGGAACACGTTTCAGTTGTCGCCGCGGCAGTGGGTACGCTGACCGCGTGTCAGCTTCCACTCAACCCGCGATCGACGGGTGGTTCGCCACGGACGGGTCCGGCAACCCGTACCTGATCGGCGGCAAGTGTCATCAGTGCGGCACCTACGTGTTCCCGCCGCGCGCCAACAACTGCCCCAACCCCGGCTGTGACGGCGACGACCTCGCGCAGGTCCCGCTGTCGCGGCGCGGGCGACTGTGGAGTTACACCGAGAACCGTTACGCGCCACCGCCTCCCTATCCGTCACCGGATCCGTTCGAGCCGTTCGCGGTGGCAGCAGTCGAACTGGCCGACGAGGGTCTGATCGTGCTCGGCAAGGTCGTCGACGGCACGCTAGCGGCCGACCTAAAGGTGGGCATGGAGATGGAATTGGCCACCATGCCGCTCTACGTCGACGACGAGGGTGTCGAGCGGATCGTCTACGCCTGGAGGACGGTATGAGTGCTGGAACTCCGGAACCGCTGTACATCCTCGGAGCGGGCATGCATCCGTGGGGTAAGTGGGGACGCGACTTCACCGAGTACGGGATCGTCGCGGCCCGCGCGGCACTGGCCGAAGCCGGGCTGGACTGGCAGCAGATCCAGCTGGTCGCGGGCGCGGACACCATCCGCAACGGCTATCCCGGTTTCGTCGCCGGCTCGACGTTCGCCCAGAAGCTGGGGTGGAACGGCGTCCCGGTCACGTCGAGCTACGCCGCGTGCGCCAGCGGGTCGCAGGCATTGCAGAGCGCCCGCGCCCAGATCCTGGCCGGATTCTGCGACGTCGCGCTTGTCATCGGCGCCGACACCACGCCGAAGGGTTTCTTCGCGCCGGTCGGCGGGGAGCGCAGGAACGACCCCGACTGGCAGCGGTTCCACCTGATCGGCGCCACCAACACCGTGTATTTCGCGCTGCTGGCCCGCCGCCGGATGGACCTCTACGGGGCCACCCTCGAAGACTTCGCTCAGGTCAAGGTGAAAAACGCCCGGCACGGCCTGGACAACCCCAACGCCCGCTACCGCAAGGCGGCCTCGGTCGACGACGTGCTGGCCAGCCCGGTGGTCTCCGATCCGCTGCGGCTGCTCGACATCTGCGCGACCTCCGACGGGGCCGCCGCGTTGATCGTGGCCAGCAAGTCGTTCGCCGAGAAACATCTCGGGTCGGTCGAGGGCGTGCCCTCGGTGCGCGCAGTCAGTCTGCAGACGCCGCGCTACCCGCAGCACCTGCCGGAACTGCCCGACATCGCGACGGATTCCACCGCGGTGGTGCCCGCGCCGGAGCGGGTGTTCAAGGATCAGATCCTCGACGCCGCCTACGCCGAAGCCGGCATCGGCCCCGAGGACCTGAGCCTGGCTGAGGTGTACGACCTGTCGACCGCGCTGGAGCTCGATTGGTACGAGCACCTCGGGCTGTGCGCGAAAGGGGAAGCCGAGCAGCTGCTGCGCAGCGGTGCGACGACGATCGGCGGCAAGATCCCGGTCAATCCGTCCGGCGGGCTGGCGTGCTTCGGCGAGGCGATCCCCGCTCAAGCCCTCGCGCAGGTCTGCGAGCTGAGCTGGCAGCTGCGCGGACAGGCGACGGGACGTCAGGTCGAGGGCGCCAAGGTCGGCATCACGGCCAATCAGGGGCTGTTCGGCCACGGCTCGTCGGTCGTCGTCGCCCGCTGACCCACGCAGGGCGAGCGGTTCCGGATCTGCGGCGAAATCCCGCGCGCGAGCCGGTGTCACCCGAACTCGTTGACCCACACCAGCGGGTCGACCAGTTCGCCCTCGTCGGTCCACTGGTAGGTGCGTTGCCATCCGGAGCCGCGGTAGGCCCGCACGAATTCCTGCAGAGCGGGCCGCGTCCGTGCCCCCGAGTCGATCCCGAGCAGCAGGACGGTGCCGAGGTCGTAGCCGGCGGCACTGAAAGGGCCCGGCGCTTCGTCGAACTGCTCGGTGTAGGCGGCAGTGAGATCACCGCCGAGCGGGTCCGCCGTTCGGCCGGGACCGGGCACACCCTGAGCGGTGAAAAATTTCGCGTCGTAACCGGCCCCGCGAAGCTGACCCACCAAGGTGGCGGCCCGGCTCTCGTCGCCGCCGAAGAACACTGCGTCGGGTGCGCTGTCGACGACGCGGTCGACGACGTCGGAGCGGCCCTCGGGGCTGTCGGCGACGGTCACGCTGCAGCCCGGATCCGCCGCCGGTCCCAGAGTTTCACGTACTGCTTGGATCCGCTCGGCGTCCTCGGCGACGCCGAGGACGCAGACACGTCCGGCGCCCACCGTGCTGCGGAGGTAGTTGGCCACCGCGACGCCCTGCGCGACATCGTCGGCCAGGCCGCGGAAGAACGTGCGCCATCCGCGTTCTGTCAACGCCGCCGCGGTGGCCGACGGGCTCAGCGCCACCATGCCCGCGGCCTCGAAAATCGATCCCATGGCCGAAACTGCGCCGGACCGGGCCGGCCCGACCACGCCGAGGGTGAACGCGTCATCGACCACCTGGCGCGCGGCCGAAGCCGCCGCGTCGTCTGAAACCGCTTCGGTGTCAAAAGGTTTGAGTTGGATCTGGCAACCACCGTGGGCGCTGTTGTGCCGGTCGACGGCGAGCTGGACGCCATTTCGGATCTCACGGCCCAGCGCGGCGTCCGGCCCGGCCAGCGGTACCGCGACCGCGATGGACAAGGGTGGACAGACGGCGGTTCCGTCGCCCGCCGGGTCGGCGGGGACCGATTCCGGCGGCGGGGCCCCCGCGACATCGCCGTTCCGATCGATGGCGACACTGTCGACGACAGGTGCCGCCGCGTCATCAGAACGCCCGTCCGAGTCCAGCACAGCGCACCCTGCGAGGGTCAGCAGAGCCACCGAGGTCAGCGCAGCGGTCCGCCCCGCTCTGCCACGCACATCGAACCTCCGGGCCGGTGGACTATCGGCTAAACATAGTCAACCGGAGCAGCAGCGGCCTTCCTCAGAACTCGAAGTCGCCGTGTTGGCTGCACTCCCGGTGCGTGTCGGGGGTCAGTTCGAGCATCGCCGCCACCGAAGCGACGATGAGCATGCCGAAGAACAGCAGCAGCAACGCCATGTCATCAGGGTGACACCGCGACCGCCTCGGCCAATAGGGCCAGCAGAGACAGCTTTCATCCATATTCCGCCAGTGCGCCCCCGCCGATCCCGAAACCCAACCGATACACACCGAACATCGAGAAGCGCGCCGGCAGCGATCGAAGCTTGTACAGTCCCGGAATCGGGAACACGCCCCCGGCGTGCGACCAAACCGCATCGGAGGTTCATCAGTGGCGTCGGGCTCCCTCGGGACGCGAATCGCGCTCCGCGCGCTGGTGCTGCTGTTTCTCCCCGTGCTGGCCGGCCTGCTCGGCGCCGCCCCCGCGGCAGCCGTCCAGGAGACGGCCACGGTGTCCGGTCGGCTGGTCAACGCCGGTGAACCCGTCGCCGACGCCCGGGTGCGGGCCCTCGATCCCGATGGCAGCGAGGTCGCCACCACCACATCCGGCGACGACGGACGGTGGTCGTTCGAGGTGCCGGTCGGGTCATACACGTTCGAGGTCGACCCCGAGACGCTGCCCGAAGGTGTCACCGTGCAGGGGTCGGTCGATCGTGAGGTCGAAGCCGGCCGCTTGAACACCGTGGTGTTCACCTTCGGCGAGGTCCGCACCTCGATGGAGACCCCGCTGTATCAGCAGGTCCTGGACCGAGCGATAGACGGCCTGCGGTTCGGCCTGGTCATCGCCGTCGCAGCGGTAGGGCTGAGCCTGATCTTCGGCACCACCGGACTGACGAACTTCGCACACGGAGAGTTGGTGACGCTCGGCGCGGTGACCGCCTGGATCTTCAACGTCACGCTGGGCATGGGCTTGTTGCCGGCGGCGCTGCTGGCCGTCGTCGTCGGCGTGGCGATCGGCTGGCTCAACAACACGGCGCTCTGGCGACCACTGCGCAAACGACGCATCGGTCTGATCCCGCAACTTGTGGTGTCGATCGGACTGGCCATCGTGCTGCGCTATCTGATCCTGATGCTGTTCTCCGACCGCACCCAGGCGTTCGAGGGCTACGCGGTGACCGCGCAACGCCAGTGGGGACCGATCGCGATCACCGACGTCAACATGATGACCATCGCGATCAGCCTCGTGGTGTTGGTCGCGGTCGCGCTGCTGCTCCAGAAGACCAAGATCGGAAAGGCCATGCGCGCGGTCGCCGACAACAAGGATCTGGCCGCGGCATCGGGGATCAACGTCGAACGTGTCATCACCTATGTGTGGTGTCTGGGCGGCGGCTTGGCTGCGCTCGGTGGGGTGCTGCTGGCGATGTCGGAGCTCGGCGGCCGGGTGCAGTGGGAGATGGGATTCAAGCTGCTGTTGCTGATGTTCGCCGGCATCACTCTGGGCGGGCTGGGCACCGCCTACGGGGCGCTGCTGGGCTGCCTGATCGTCGGCATGCTGGTGCAGTTGTCGACGCTGGTGGTCAACCCCGATTTGAAGTATGTCGGCGGCCTGCTCATCCTGATCTTCATACTCATCGTGCGCCCGCAGGGCATTCTCGGCTCGCGAGAAAGGATCGGGTGAGCGACGCCGATGGACCTTCTCAGCGCACTCCAGATCTCCTTCGCCCAGTTGATCGGGCCGTCCGCCATCTTCTATGCGCTGCTGGCGATCGGCCTGAACCTGCATTTCGGCTACACCGGTCTGCTGAACTTCGGCCAGATCGGCTTCGCCCTGCTGGGCGGCTACGGGGTCGGCATCATGACGGTCACCTACCAGCAGCCGCTGTGGGTCGGCGTGCTGGTGGGCCTTGCCGCGGCCGGCCTGCTGGCGGTGGTGCTGGGCATTCCGACCCTGCGTCTGCGCGCGGACTATCTGGCCATCGCGACCATCGCGGCCGCGGAAGTGCTGCGGTTGATCTTCCGGTCCACCGCCTCGGATCCTGTGACCGGATCCACCAACGGGCTCTACGGGTTCGCCGACCCGTTCACCCGGATCAGCCCGTTCGACTCCAGCAAGCAGTATTCGCTGCTCGGAATGAACTTCGTCGGCGACGACCTGTGGGCGATGGTGGTGGGATGGACGCTGGTGGCGGTGCTGTGTGGCTTCGTCTACCTGCTCATCCACAGCCCCTGGGGCCGGGTGCTCAAGGCGGTGCGCGAGGACGAGGACGCTGCCCGGGCGCTCGGGAAGAACGTGTTCGTCTACAAGCTGCAGGCCCTGGTGCTCGGCGGCATGATCGGCGGCATCGGCGGCATCTTCAACGCACTGCAGACCAAATCGATCCACCCGGACTTCTACTCGACGTCCCAGACGTTCTACGCGTTCGGCGCGCTGCTGCTCGGCGGCGCGGCCACCGTCTTCGGTCCGGTGGTCGGCGCGATGCTGTTCTGGTTTTTGTTGGCCGTCCCCGACGCCCTGCTGCGTCAGGCCATCGCGGGGCCGGATCCGATGCTGCCGTTGACCGACGCTCAGGTCGGCGCGACCCGCTTCGTCCTCGTCGGCATCCTGATCATCGTGTTGATGGTGTTCCGACCGCAGGGAATCATGGGTAGGAGGCGGGAGGTGGCCCTCGATGGTTGACCACGCCGACGCGACCGCCGCCCGGTTCGTGGGGGTGGCCGCCGAACCCGGGTCCGCCAAGCCGGATCCGATCATCGTGGTGGACAACATCTCCCGGGCCTTCGGTGGTCTGAAGGCCGTCGACGTGGCCCATCTCGAGATTCAGCGCGGTGCCATCACCGGCCTCATCGGGCCCAACGGCGCCGGCAAGACGACATTCTTCAACCTGCTCACCGGTTTCGAACGCGCCGACGGGGGGACCTGGTCGCTCGACGGGGCGAACATGTCGCGGCTGCACCCGCACCAGGTCGCTCGGCGCGGCGTGGTGCGCACGTTCCAACTGACCAAGGCGCTGGCCAAGATGTCGGTGCTGGACAACGTCAAGCTCGGCGCCACCCATCAGGCCGGTGAGCGGATCCTGAACTCCCTGCTGCATTTCCGGTGGCGCAAACAGGAGGCCGAGATCACCGAGCGGGCCCACGAGATGCTCGCCAGGTTCCGATTGGACGCCAAGGCCGATGATATGGCCGGATCGCTGTCCGGCGGCCAGCGCAAACTGCTGGAGATGGCCCGGGCGCTGATGACCGACCCGAAGGTCGTCATGCTCGACGAGCCGATGGCCGGGGTCAATCCGGCGCTGACCGAGAATCTGCTCGCCCACATCAGTTCCCTGCGGGATCAGGGCATGACCGTGGTGTTCGTCGAGCACGACATGGACGTGATCCGCGACATCAGCGACTGGGTGGTGGTGATGGCCCAGGGCTCGATCATCGCCGAGTCGCTTCCCGAGGCGTTGGGCGACAACACCGCGGTCGTCGATGCTTATCTCGGCAGCCACCACGATCAGGTGCTGGAGTTCGACGCCGACGGGAACCCGGTCGGCGCCACCGCCGTCCTCGCGGAGCAGATCGAGCAGGCGGTCGCCGAGACCATCGAAGCCGGCGGCGACCCGTCCCAAGCCGAGATCCCCGGGGGTCCGTCCCGACCATGACCGACTCCACCGAATCCGGCCTGTCGCCGGCCGAACTCGCCGCCACTCCGGCCGAGCACGACCGGATGGCCGAAGGGGCCCTGCTGCGCGCCGACCGGTTGGTCGCCGGTTATCTGCCCGAGGTCGACATCCTGCGCGGGTGCGACTTCTATCTGCGCAGCGGCGAGATCGTGGGCATCATCGGCCCCAACGGTGCCGGTAAGTCGACGTTGCTCAAGGCGCTGTTCGGCTTGATACCGATCCGCTCGGGCACGGTCACCCTGCGCGGGGCCGACATCACCTCCGCCCCGGCGCACGTACTGGTCACCAAAGGTGTGGGGTATGTCCCGCAGAACCAGAATGTTTTCCCGGCCTTGACCATCGAAGAGAACCTGGAGATGGGGATTTATCTGCGTCCCAAGAAGTTCCGGGAGCAATTCGACCTGGTCGCCGGGCTGTTCCCGTTACTGGCCGAACGCCGGCGGGTCAAGGCCGGGGCGCTGTCCGGCGGCGAACGACAGATGGTGGCGATGGGGCGGGCCCTGATGATGGAACCGTCGGTGCTGCTGCTCGACGAGCCGTCGGCGGGCCTGTCCCCCATGTTTCAGGACGAGGTGTTCATCCGCTGCAAGAAGATCAACGCCGCCGGCGTGTCGGTGATCATGGTCGAGCAGAACGCCCGGCGCTGCCTGCAGATCTGTGACCGCGGATATGTGCTCGACCAGGGCACCAACGCCTACACCGACACCGGACACCGACTGATGAACGATCCCAAGGTGATCGAGCTGTACCTGGGAACGTTGAGCGGTAAGCGTCAGAAGTAGCGGCCGACAACAGGATTCGGGCCGGGTAGCGGATGCCACCCGGCCCGAATTCGTGCCGTGGACCGATCAGCTCTGCACGACGATGAAGTCGTTGGTGATGATCTTGTTGTCCGGTCCGAACTCCAGGCTGCCGTACGAGCCCACCGACGGTTCGCCAGCCGGAGCGAACTCCAATTGACCGGTGACGCCGTCGTAGTCGATGTCCTCGCCGGCCCGGATCATGTCGCGGCACTGGGCGAACGACGTGCACTTGGCGCCGTCGCGGGTGACCGCGTTGATGTTGGCGGCGATGTCGACACCGGCGGTGGACTTGGCCTGCTCGGCGGCCAGCGCCGAGACCACTACGGCGTCGTACGCCTCACCGGCGTAGTTGAAGTCGACCAGACCCGGGTTCACCGCGGTCAGCCGGGCCTCGAACTCCGGGCCGACATCGGTCAGCGGAGTGGTGCCTTTCATCCCGGCCAGCAGGCCCGGAGCCACACCTTCGCCCAGCGCGTTGCCCATGTTGCCGTCGGTGCCGTAGACCAGCATGCCGTCCGACGGGCCGATGCCGACCTCGTGCATCCGGGTGATGATCTTGGCCGTCTCCTCGAATCCGATGACCGCGACCGCGTCGGGGTTGAACTCCCTGATCCGATCGACCTCGGCGTTAAAGGACTGTGCGTTCGGGTCGTAGACGATCTTGGTGATCTGGTCCTCGGCGATACCGGCTTCCTGCAGGTCTTCGACGGTGTTGGCCGCCAGACCGGTGCCGTAGGGATCGTTGAGCGCCAGGATCGCCACCCGCTGGGCACCGTCGCCGGTGATCAACTGGGCCAGCGCCTGGGCCTGCAGCACGTCGGTCGGGGCGGTCCGGAAGTACATGCCCTTGTCGGCGTAGCAGACGAACTGGTCGGAGGTGTTGGCCGGCGAGAACATCACCACGCCTGCGCTGGCGATCTTGTCGATCACCTTCAGCGACACCGCCGAGGACGCCGCACCGATGATCACGTCGGCTCCGCCGGCGAGGTGCCGGTCCACCGTGGTGTTGGCGGTGTCGGTGGTGGTGTCGCCGGAGTCCCCGGTGACCAGCTCGACCGGCGCGTCGAGCACGCCGCCGGCGTCGTTGATCTCGGTCACCGCGACCTGGACCCCGGCGACCTCGGGCGGTCCGAGGAAGGCCAGCGTGCCTGTCTCGGGCAGCAGGGTGCCGATCTTGAGTGGACTGGTGTCCGGGGTGGCTCCCGCGGTGGCCTGCGCGGGCTCGCAGTCGGTGGACACCACCTCGGCCTGGCTTCCGGTCGTGGCGTCGGTGGTGGCTTCGCTAGCGGTATCGCCGCTGTCCCCGGAGGAACAAGCAGTCAGGGCGAGCGCAGCCACGCCCGCCACGGCGACGACGTGACCGAGGGTTCGATTCTTCATCGAGAATGCTCCTTGAATTCACGGGCCAAGGGTGTACAAAGCGCACTCGACGCTAGTGCGAAGTCGGTACCGGCGACGACCGGGAGAGCCGTCGTGATCAATCTGTGATCTAACCGGGTGGGCCCGGTCAGGCGGGCGAATCGGCACTTCCCGAATCGCCGAGAGTCTCCACGATCACCTCGGCGACGCGCTTCATCGTGGTCCGCCGATCCATCGCGGCACGCTGGATCCACTTGAACGCCTCGGGCTCGGTCATCCCCTGTTTGGCCTGCAAAAGACCCTTGGCCCGTTCCACGAGCTTGCGGGTCTCCAGCCGGTCCGACAGCGAGGCGACCTCTTTCTCCAACTCGGCGATCTCGCCGAATCGGCTCATGGCCACCTCGATGGCCGGGATCAGATCGGTGACGCTGAACGGTTTGACCAGGTAGGCCATGGCTCCGGCATCGCGGGCGCGTTCGACGAGGTCGCGCTGGCTGAACGCGGTCAGGATCACGATCGGGGCGATCCGCTTGCTCGCGATCTCCGAGGCCGCGTCGATGCCGTCTCGCCGGGGCATCTTGACGTCCATGATCACCAGGTCCGGCCGCAGCGACTCCGCGAGGTCCACCGCTTCCTGGCCGTCACCGGCCTCGCCGACGATCTCGTAGCCCTCCTCGCGCAACATCTCCGCCAGGTCGAGCCGGATGAGCGCCTCGTCCTCGGCAACGAGAACGCGGCGCGGCGCGACGGCATCTGACGACGACTCGACTGAGGCTGACATGAGAAACATTGTGGCGGGCGCAGGTCAGATGAGCGACCGCGGGGCCATCCTTTATGGTGGGAGACCGCACGCCCTCGTATCCCAACTGGCAGAGGAAACGGATTCAAAACCCGTACAGTGTGAGTTCGAATCTCACCGAGGGCACCAGAACTGCCGCTCAGCCCTGCCAATCGCCCCCGCAGCCGCCCGGCGGTGCAAGCGGCGGAAACGCTGTGCCGTCGGGGATGATGCAGCGCACCGGCTGCCACAGCATCCCGACCGCGTAGGCATTCCACCGGGTGCCATCGGGAAAGGTCTTGCCCTCGCAGTAGCCCCCGTAGCCCGAGGCCGAAAGCACGCCTGGCGGATTACCCGGACACCATGACGGCGGCAACGGGAAATAGGGGTCAGGCGCGGCCCCAGCTACACCAGCACCCCCGACGACCGTCCACGTCAGCGCGGCAGCTGCGGCCACGACACTCATCCCCCTGACGTTCATAACGGCAGCTTAGAACGTCGCACCTTTCTACGTGGCCCGAAATGATCATGTCGAGAGGACCCTGAACCGCCACGCGAAACTGTTGCATCAGCAAACATATTGACGGGACGGCGCACCGGCGCCGGCGGATTACACGCCCACAGCGGGCGGGCACTGGCGATCCTGTCATTTCAGCAGGTGAAGCTGTATTCGGCGATAGCCTTGGCTCGTGCTCAACGTGCGGCCGGTGTGCGTACCCGAGGTGGTGCGCAGCCGGGTGGCGTCGCCGGAGCGGCACCGCTCCGCCAGCTCCGCGCGACGGCAGCGGGTGCTCACCATCGCGGGGTGGATCGCGGCGGTGGTGTCGGCGGCCTTCGGCGTCTTTCAGCTCACCCTCGGTGGCGGCCTGTGGTGGTTGGGCGTCGTCAATATCATCTGCGGCGCAGCGTTTCTCACGATCCCGCGGCTGTGTTCACTGGGTGAACTGATCGCACCGCTGACATTTGTCGGGTTCGCCTACGTCTCAGTGGGTTTCATCTGTTTCACAGTCGGCACCGGGTCAGGGCTGCAGTTCTACTTCCTGGTCTCCGCGGCGCTGGCGGTGTTGATCCTGGGCATCGAGCGCATCGCGCTGGCCTCGGCGATTGCCGCGCTCGGTGTCGCGATCTGCATCGTGCTGGAGCTGACGGTGCCCCACGACCGCGGGCTCGGCCCGTCGTGGACGTTGACCGCCGGGTTCTTGAGTTCGGTGGCCTCGTCGGCGGTGATGCTGGTGGCCACCATCTGGTACACGCTGCGCGAGATTCAGCGCGCGGAGCGTGCGATGGAGGCCGAATACGAGCGCTCCGAACAGCTTTTGGCCAATATCCTGCCCGAGACGATCGCCGAACGACTCAAAGAACCGTCGCGCGACGTGATCGCCGACAAGTACGACGACGCGTCGATTCTGTTCGCCGACATCGCCGGCTACACCGAGCGCGCCAGCAACACCACGCCCGCGGAGTTGGTGCGCTTTCTCGATCGCCTCTACACCGATCTGGACGCCCTGGTCGACCGGCACGGGCTGGAGAAGGTCAAAACCAGCGGGGACGCTTACATGGTGGTCAGCGGGGTGCCGATCCCGCGCGCTGACCACCTGGAGGCGCTGGCAGCGCTGGCTCTCGACATCGCCGACACCGTGGCCGCCATGAAAGACGCGCACGGACACGCGGTCCCGCTGCGCATCGGGATGGCAGCGGGACCGGTGGTCGCCGGTGTGGTGGGCGCGAAGAAGTTCTTCTACGACGTCTGGGGCGATGCGGTCAACGTCGCCTCCCGGATGGAGACCACCGACATCGCCGGCCGGATCCAGGTACCGGAGGACGTGTATCTCAGGCTGCGCCACGCCTTCGCGTTCGAGGAGCGCGGGCTCGTCGAGGTGAAGGGCAAAGGCGTGATGCACACGTGGTACCTGGTCGGCCATCGCGCCGGGATGGCGGTTTCTGCTATACCTTCCGGTTCTCCGACTTGACCAGCCAGGCGAGCTTCTCGAGGCCGTCGGTCAGCTCGTGGAGAATGTCGGCGGTCGCCGGATCCTCGGCGTCCACACCGTCGTGGACGTCGCGGAGGGTGTCGACCACCGCGTAGATGCGGGCCGTGATCAGATCCACGACATCGCCGGTGCTGCGTTCATAGGCCGGAAACTCCGGCAGCGTCGTGCTCGACGCGACGGTGTCGGACCGGCCGTCGGGGACACCGTCGAGGGCACGCATCCGCTCGGCGATGGTGTCGCTGCCGGTGCGCGCGAAATCTGCGACCTCGTCGAGTTGCAGATGCAGGTCGCGGAAGTTCGTTCCGACGACGTTCCAGTGGGCTTGCTTGCCCTGCAGATGCAACTCGATCAGATCCACGAGCACCCGCTGCAGTGCCGCATTCAGTTCCGGAGAGGCGTGAAAACCGGTGACTTCGGCGTCTGTCCTGCGCTTGTTGGCTGTTGTACCCATGTTCCTCACAACACCTTTCTAGATTGGACTGAGTCCAGTCTAGCAAGTGTTGTTGCTCACAGAGGGCTGATCCTGCCGGTCGAGCAGGCGGGCGTAGCCGGCGCCCATACCCAAAAGGATCAGTCCGACGACGATGAACACCGCGACGCGGAACATGCCGTCCAACGCACCGAGGTCGAACAGGAACAACTTGGCCACCGCGGCACCGACCAACCCCAGTCCGCCGCTGATCGGTACCGATCGCTCCGTCCGGTTCAGCCGCAGGGCGTAGCCGAACACCACTGCGGCCATCGCGATCCAGCAGATGGTGGCCACCATGTGGCCCGCGTAGAAGCCCCACCCGTCGGCGGCGATCAGCATCCCGGCCGTGACGCAGAACTGGGTGACCGCGTACCCGACGACGGCTGCGGTCGCCGCCCAGAGCGCGCCGTCACGACTGCTCGCCGTCCATGTCCAGGTGAGCGCCACCGCGGCCAGCAACGTGCTGGTCGCCAGAACCGACAGCCCGGTCGCGATGCCGACCGGCATCGGCGTCAACAGTGCGCCAATCGGCGCGGTGACCAGGGAGACGGCGCCGCCGGCGGCGGCGAGACCGACCGCGATCCCGCGGGCCACGTGGTCGCGGCGCGCCGCGACGACCACCAGCAGCGCCATCGCGAGCAGGATCGGCGCCGCCAGCGTGCCGTCGAACGCAGTGACGACGGCCACGAGCGCGGCCACTGCGGCACACACCGCGAAGACCTGCCGCGCCGGCCCGGCGACTCCGGGCAGGCGGTCAGCCAGCAGCACCACGGCCAGCAGCGTGGCCGACAGCGCCGCGACCAGCAGCGCGGCCAGCGCCTTGTCGACCGCCAGATCGACGCACAGCAGCGGTGTCACCCCGGCCGTGGTCAGCAACGCGAGCATTCCACGGTGGGCAGTGCTGGGCAGCAGCACCAGCGCGGTCACGATCGCCAGCGCCGCACCGAGCGCGCACGCACCCGCCAGCGCCAGATCCTCCTCGTTGCCGAAGTAGCGGACGACCAGCGCCGTGCCCAGGGGCAGCACGATGGCCGCGATGCGTGCGCTGTGCAACCAGATCCAGTCGCGCCCCAGCTGGACGGGAACCGACACCGCCGCCAGCGACAGCATGAACCCGATGAGCAGCAAGGTGACTCCGCCTGTCACGATCGGCGCGAGCACCAGCAGCGGCACGATGACCAACAACCCGAGTTGCTCGGAATGCCATCGGCGCGACAGCGTCAGCCCGCCACCGGCGATCACCACAGCGATGACCAATCCGACGGGGGCCGACACCCAGGAGTAGATCGTCGTCACGGCGATCACGTCGATGTAGGCCGCGGCCACCCCGGTGGCGACCAGTGCGACCGCGCCGACTCGCCCACCCGGCCTGCGGTCCAGCCACAGACCCGCCCCGACCAGCGCGGCCGCGAGCGCCGCCCCGGCCGCGACGCGGATCTCCGGGCGCAGAATTCCCGCCTGGGCCGCGAGCACGAGCAGCAGCGCCACGCCCATCAGCGTGACCCCGACGCCGGCCACCGCCAGCAGTTTGCCGATCCAGCCCTGCGACGGCGGCTCGACCGGACGCGCGGCGGCCGGGGCGGGCGGCGGATAGTGCCAGTACGGCACCGGCTCAGCGACTGCCGGCATCGCGACAGTCGGGGGCGGCACGGGCACCGGCGGGGGCCGGTGCGCCAACGCCAGGTTCAGTTGCTGCAGTTCAGCGGAAGCCCGCGCGAGCTGGCGGGACATCGCGGCGAATTCGGCGGAAAGCCGCGCGATGACGACGTGCTGCGGTTCGGTCATGGGTTCATCGTGCTCCGCGACCACGCCCAGGGGATGAGTACAACTACTCGTCGAAACCGTGTTCTATCGCGTAGCGGGCCAACTCGACTCGATTGCCGACCTGCAGCTTGCGGAAGGTCGCCTGAACATGGTTCTCCACGGTGCGGTGGCTCAACGACAGCCGCGCCGCGATCTGTTTGGCGGTCAGACCCTTGGCCACATGGCGCAGGATCTCGGTCTCGCGCTCGGTCAGACGCGGCACCGCCGGCCCGGTGGTGTCCCGCGCGATCCGGCGGTACTCGCCGAGGACCAGGCCCGCGAGCCCCGGGGTGAACACCGCCCTGCCCTGCGCCGTGGCCCGCACCGCATCGGCGAGCTCCTGGCGCGATGCGCTCTTGACCAGATAGCCGGTCGCACCGGCTTTCACCGCTTCCAGAACGTCGTCGCGCTCGTCGGAGGCGGACAGCACCAGGATGCGGCTGCCCGGGGATACCGCGAGTACCTCGGTCGTGGCCTGGGCCCCGTCGCCGTCGGACAGCCGCATGTCCATCACCACGACCGCGGGTGTGACGACCGCGGCCCGCCGCTTGGCCGCGGCGACCCCGTCGGCGGTGGCGACGACGTCGAAACCGTCGTCGGCGAGGTCGCGGGCCACCGCGTCGCGCCAGATCGGGTGGTCGTCGACGACCATGACGGTCACTGCCTGCTCGCTCACGTACTCCTCCCCTGCCGGGGCACGGTCAGCTCCCATTCCACCCCGGCACCCGGCGCGGTCGTCAGGCAGGCCTGCCCGCCGAGTGAGTTCACCCTGCCGACAATGGATTTCGCGATCCCGATGTGACCCTGCCGTTCCGCCTCGGCCAGCCGGCCGTCGGCCATCCCGATGCCGTCGTCGCGCACGCTGATCGTCACCGAGTCACCCAGGTCCTCGAGCAGCACGTAGGCCCTGGCCGCCGGACCGGCGTGGCGCGCGACATTGTCGAGGATGTTGGTCACCGCGGCCGCGAGTTCCTCGGCGACGGCGACATCGAGGAGTACCGGCTCGGCGGGCACGGCCACCGACACCCGGTCACCTGCACAGCCGCGCAGCATCGCCGCGAAGTCCGTCGTCGCGCCGTCGGAGCGGTGCTCCCCGGCGGCACTGACCAGGCGGCGCAGGGCGCGTTCCTGCTCTCCGGCGAGTTCGGCCAGTTGGGCGGTCTCGCCGCCGATTTCGCGGCCCCGCCGCGACACCAGGGCCAGCACCTGGATGGCCCCGTCGTGAACCTGCCGGGACAGCCGTTCCCGCTCCTCCAGCGACGCTGACAGCCGGGTCGCTCGCTCGAGGTCGCGGTGGGCCCTGCGGGCGGTCTGGGCGGCCATCCCGACCGCCAGTCCCACCGCCAACTCGACGACGATGGTGGCGTTGCCACCCAGGTCGATGTGCACGTAGCCCTTCAGCGCGGCGCCGACCGCCATCACGAGCAGCCCGGTGCCCATTCCGGCGACCGGGCCGAACAGGATCGCCGCCGAGATGGTGGCATTGGTCGCCCACAGGGTGGTGGGCAGGGACTGGTTGTCGAGCACCCACTGATCGGAGGCGATGACCTCGGTGCTGAGCATCAGCGCGACCACCACGACCACTTCGGCCACCACCCATCCGGGGCGCCGGCCGAAGCCCTGCAGATAAGCTGCCGCACAGGCGATGCTCCAGACGATCAGCACGCCGAAAAGCACCCAACCGGCCGGCGGATGCGCCAGATCGCCGTTGACGGCCACCTGGAACGTCAGGGCGTAGACACAACTGAGCAGACGGAACACCTGGGCGGCCCGCCACAGCGGCGCCGTCGGATCCGGCCTCACATCACCTTCGACAGAAACGCTTTCGTCCGTTCGTGTTGCGGGTCGGCCATCACCTCGCGCGGCCGGCCCTGCTCGACCACCACGCCGTCGTCCATGAACACCAGCTCGTCGGCGACCTCCCGGGCGAATCCCATCTCGTGGGTGACCACGATCATCGTCATCCCCTCAGCGGCAAGGCTCTTCATCACCCCGAGCACCTCGCCGACCAGTTCGGGATCCAGCGCCGAGGTGGGTTCGTCGAACAACATCAGCTTCGGCTCCATCGCCAGCGCCCGGGCGATCGCGACCCGTTGCTGCTGTCCCCCGGACAGCTGCAGCGGATAGGCGTTCGCCTTGTCGGCCAGGCCGACCTGCTCGAGCAGTTCCCGGCCGCGCTGCACCGCCCTGTCCTTGCTGGTGCCCTTCACCTGGATCGGCGCCTCGATGACATTGCCCAGCGCGGTCCGGTGCGGGAAGAGGTTGAAATGCTGGAACACCATGCCCACATCGCGGCGCTGCTTGGCGACCTCGCGCGGCTTCATCTCGTAGAGCCGACCGCCGCGCTCGTGGTAGCCGACGAGCTCCCCGTCGACATACAGGCGGCCGGCGGAGACGGTCTCCAGGTGGTTGATGCAGCGCAGAAATGTCGACTTACCCGAACCGGACGGCCCGACCAGAACCAGGACCTCGCCCTTCTGCACCTCGAGGTTGATCCCTTTGAGAACCTTCAACGCCCCGAAGTCCTTGCACACCATCTCGGCCCGCACCATCGGGTGAGCCGACCCCGCGGCGTCCGGCGGCGTGCTCACATCGACCCCGTACCGGCTTGCGCCTTGGCCAGCGCGGCGAGCTGCTTGTCGGTCAGCGTGCGCGACGCACCGCGGGAGAAGTGCTTCTCCAGGTAGTACTGGCCGACCATCAGCACGCTGGTGATGACCAGATACCACACCGCGGCGACCATCAGCAGCGGAACGGGCTCGAACCGGACGGCGCCGATGTTTCGGGTGACCATGTACAGCTCGAGGGTGAACGGCACCGCGGTGACCAGCGAAGTGGTCTTCAGCATGCTGATGACCTCGTTACCCGTGGGCGGGATGATCACCCGCATGGCCTGCGGGAGGACGGTCCGCCGCATCGCGAGTCCCCACGACATGCCCAGCGCGGTCGAGGCCTCCAGCTGCCCCTCGGGCACCGAGGTGATCCCGGCGCGGATGATCTCGGCCATGTAGGCGGCCTCGTTGAGGCCGAGCCCGACGATCGCCAGCAGGAACGGGATCGACAGGCTCTGCAGGTCGAGATGGAAGAACGTCGGGCCGAACGGCACCCCGAGCTGGATGTTCTGGTAGATCGTCGGGAATAGCCCCCAGAACACCAGCTGCACGTAGACCGGGGTGCCGCGGAAGATCCACAGGTAGACCCAGGACACCGACCGGAACACCGGGTTCGGCGACAGCCGCATCACGGCCAGCGTCACGCCCAGGATCACCGCGAGCACCATCGACAACACGGTCAGCTGGAGCGTGTACCAGATCGCGCTGGGAATCCGGTCGTCGAACAGGTACTGCCAGAACGTCGACCACCGATAGGCGTCGTTGGTCGCCGCCCCGTAGAGGAACAGGCCGAGCAGCACGACGATGACCGCAGCCGCGACCCAGCGCCACGGGTGCCGAAGCGGCACCGCGTCGATCGGCTGGGGCGGCGGATCGGCGGAACTCATCGCTGCCGCGGCCTCATTCAGTTGATCGCCCCGTTGATCACCGGCTTGTCGATCTGGCCTTCCTCCAGACCCCAGTTGGTGGCGATCTGCTCATAGGTGCCGTTGCCGATCAGGTGCTCGAGCGCGCGCAGCAGAGACTGCGCCAGCGACGACCCCTTGGCCACCGGCCAGCCGTAGGGGGCCGAGTCGAACAGCTCGCCGGCCTGCTCGAGCTTGCCGTTGCTCTGCTTGATCGCGTACTGCGTCACCGGCGAGTCCGCCGACATGGCGTCGGCCTGGCCGAGCACCACGGCGTTGGTCGCGGCGTCCTGCCCGTCGAACGGCACGATCTCGATCGGCGGCTGCCCGGCCTCGATGCACTTCTGGCTGCGGGCCGGCAACTCTTCGGTGGCCTGTGTGGTGTTCGACTGCACCGCAACCTTTTTCCCGCAGGCGTTCTCCGGGTCGATGCCGGCGTTGACCTGCTGCAGCCACAGCGAGCCCGCGGAGAAGTACGTGACGAAGTCGACGACTTCTTCCCGCTGCCGGGTGTCGGTGAACGACGACATCCCGACGTCGTAGGTGCCGCCCTCGATGGACGGGATGATCTTGTCGAAGTCAGCTTCCCGGTAGTCGGGCGTCAGGCCCAGCGTCGCGGCGATCGCGTTCATCAGGTCCACGTCGAAGCCGACCAGCTTGCCGTCAGGGTCCTTGAACTCGTTGGGCGGATACGGGATGTTGACGCCGACGACCAGCGTGCCGCTCTCCCGGATCTCGGCGGGCACGCTGTTGGCGATCTCCTCGACCCGCTCGGCGTTCGCGGCGGTCGTCTCGGTCGCGGGCCCGGACGACTCGGTGTTGCTCGAGCAGCCCGACAGCGCCAGCGCTCCGGCCACGACCGCCGCCGCGGCCATACGCCATGTCGAAACCCGGCGGTCTTGCCATGCACCCAGCACAGTTGCCTCCACTTTCTGTTTCGGGCCCCGCCCGGGGGTAGTCCTGCTCGCTTCACCTACCGCTTGGCCGGACACCTTACGGGCAGTTTCGCGTCATGGACGTTAACGACCGAGGGGCCGACATGCAGCGCCGGTAACGGAACATTAACGACCGGGTGGAGACATCACAGCCGTACCGGCGAAAACGGCCGACTGCCAGGCAGTATGTGTCACACTGCGCGGCATGGAAACCACTGCACCCCCCACCTTGTTGCAGCACCTGTGGAAAAACGCGCTGTTCTCCGGGATCCTCGCGGTGCTGCTCGGCGTGATGGTCCTGGTGTGGCCGGCCATCACCATCGTCGTGGCGGCGATCTTCTTCGGCGCTTACCTGTTGATCACCGGCATCAGCCAGGTGGTCTTCGCCTTCAGCCTGCACGTCTCGGCCGGCGGGCGCGTACTGCTGTTCCTCAGCGGCGCCGCCGCGTTGATCCTCGCGGTCCTGTGCTTCCGCAGCCTGCAAGAGTCGATCCTGCTGCTGGCCATCTGGATTGCCATCGGGTTCATCTTCCGCGGCGTGGCCACCGCGGTCTCGGCGATCAGCGACCCGTCCCTGCCCGGCCGGGCCTGGGAGATCTTCATCGGCGTCATCAGCCTGGTCGCCGGCGTGGTCATCCTGGCGGCCCCGTTCGAGTCGCTGGCGACGCTGACTCTGGTGGTCGGCATCTGGCTGATCGTGCTCGGGGTCTTCGAAGTGGTCTCGGCGTTCGGCATCCGCAAGGCCAGCAAGACACTGACCGACCGCCGGCAGGAGGCCACAGCCGCGGCGCCGGAGTGAGTCCTGACACGATGCACCGGCCGACGAACCGATTGCTACTACACTGTGTCGTAGTTTAGTGGACGACCTTGGAGTGGCGCATGGACGCGTTGGACGTGTCGCGGTGGCAGTTCGGAATCACCACCGTCTACCACTTCATCTTCGTGCCGCTGACCATCGGCTTGGCTCCGCTGATCGCCGCGATGCAGACGGCGTGGCATGTCACCGGCAACACGGCCTGGTACCGGCTGACCCGCTTCTTCGGCAAGCTGTTCCTGATCAACTTCGCGCTCGGTGTCGCCACCGGCATCGTCCAGGAGTTCCAGTTCGGCATGAACTGGAGCGAGTACTCGAAGTTCGTCGGTGACATCTTCGGCGCTCCACTGGCGTTCGAAGGGCTGATCGCGTTCTTCTTCGAGTCGACCTTCATCGGGCTGTGGATCTTCGGGTGGGGGCGGTTGCCGCGGGCGGTGCACCTGGCATGCATCTGGATCGTGGCCGTCGCGGTGAACGCGTCGGCGTACTTCATCATCGCGGCCAACTCGTTCATGCAGCATCCGGTCGGCGCCCGGTTCAACCCGGAGACCGGTCGCGCCGAGCTGACCGATTTCGTGGCGCTGCTGACCAACAACACCGCGATCTGGGCGTTCCTGCACGCCGTCGCCGGCGCCTTCCTGACCGCCGGCGCGTTCGTCGCCGGGGTCTCGGCGTGGTTGATGGTGCGGTCGCACCGCAGGTCCGACGCGGCCGACGCCCGAGCGCTCTACCGGCCCGCGACGATTCTCGGCAGCATGGTCGCCCTGGTGGCCGCCGCGGGCCTGTTCGTCACCGGCGACTTCCAGGGCAAGTTGATGTTCGTTCAGCAGCCCATGAAGATGGCATCGGCAGAATCGTTGTGCCACACCGAGACCGACCCGATGTTCTCGATTCTGACGGTCGGTACACACAACAACTGTGACAGCGTCACCCACCTGATCGAAGTGCCCTATGTGCTGCCGTTCCTCGCCGAGAGCCGGTTCGAGGGGGTGACGCTCGAGGGGGTGCAGGACCTGCAGCAGCAGTACCAGGAGCGGTTCGGGCCCGGCGACTACCGGCCCAACCTGTTCGTCACATACTGGTCGTTCCGCGCGATGATCGGCCTGCTGCTCGTGCCCGTGGCGTTCGCGCTGCTCAGTCTGTGGCTGACCCGCCGCGGCCGGATCCCCGATCAACGGTGGTACGGCCGATTCGGGCTCCTCACGATTCCGACGCCGTTTCTGGCGAACTCGTCGGGCTGGGTCTTCACCGAGATGGGCCGCCAGCCCTGGGTTGTGGTGCCCAACCCCACCGGTGATCAGCTGGTGCGAATGACGGTGCAGGAGGGCGTGTCCGGCCATCCCGCCGGCCTGGTGTTGTTCTCCCTGGTGATGTTCACACTGGTCTACGGCATGCTGGCGGTGGTCTGGTTCTGGCTGATGCGCCGCTACGTCGTGGAGGGCCCGCAGGAGCACGACACCGAACCCGCCCCGCCGAAGCCGCCCAGCGACGACGACGTGGCACCCCTGTCCTTCGCCTACTGAGAGGACGCGATCTCATGGGACTGCAAGAACTCTGGTTCCTGCTCATCGCCGCGCTCTTCCTCGGCTTCCTGATCCTGGAGGGATTCGATTTCGGCGTCGGCATGCTGATGGTGCCGTTCGGGGCGGTGGCCGACGGGGACAAGGACCTCAGCGAGCGGCATCGGCGTGCGGCGCTGAACACGATCGGGCCTGTCTGGGACGCCAACGAGGTCTGGCTGATCACCGCCGGCGCAGCGATGTTCGCGGCCTTTCCGGTCTGGTACGCGACCGTGTTCTCGGCTCTGTACCTGCCGCTGTTGGCGATTCTGTTCGGCATGATCGTGCGCATCGTCGGCATCGAGTGGCGGGGCAAGGTCGACGACCCCCGATGGCGGGACTGGGCCGACGTCGGCATCGCGGTCGGTTCCTGGCTGCCGGCCGTCCTGTGGGGGGTGGCGTTCGCGGTGCTGGTGCAGGGGCTGCCCATCGACGCCGACGGGCGCGTGCACGCGTCGCTGTCCGACCTCGTCAACGGCTACACCCTGCTCGGCGGACTGGCTACCGCCTCGTTGTTCGCCTTCTACGGAGCGACGTTCGTCGCGTTGAAGACGGCGGGAGCGGTGCGCGCGGACGCATTCCGGTTCGCCCGGGTGCTGTCGTTGCCGGTGATCGCGCTCGCCGGTGGCTTCGGCTTGTGGACGCAGATGGCGCACGGAAAGAACTGGACCTGGGCGGTGTTGGCCGTCGCGGTGCTGGCGCTGTTGACCGCGGTGGCGTTAATGTGGCGCCGCGGCCGCGAAGGCGTCGCGTTCGCCGCGATGGTCGTCGTGGTGGCCGCGGTGACTGTGCTGATCTTCGGTTCGCTGTACCCGTACCTGCTGCCGTCGACGCTGAACCCGGAGTGGGGCGTGTCGATCTACAACGGTTCGTCGACGCCGTACACCCTCAAGATCATGAGCTGGGCGTCGCTGACCCTGTTGCCGCTGGTGATGGGTTACCAAGCATGGACCTACTGGGTCTTCCGCAAGCGCATCACCGCCGACTCCATCCCCGCCTCGGTCGGATTGTCCAGGCGATCCTCCTGACTGGTTCCTCGCGCGCACCGATCGACCCGCGGTTGTGGCGGGTCTCATCGGCGATGCGCCGATTCCTGGCTGCCACCACCGGTTGCGGACTGCTCATCGCGGGCGCCACGATCGCCTCGGCGGTGGTGCTGGCCGGCATCGTCGCCCGCGTCATCAGCGACCCGGCGGCCCGGTCGTGGCACGCGCTGGGGCCGTCGATCCTCGTTCTGCTGGCGCTGTGGGCCGTTCGTACGGTCGCCCAGTGGCTGCAGGGTCGGCTCTCCCAGCGCGGCGCCAGCGCGGTGATAGCCGACCTCGCCGACCGCGTGCTCAGCACCGCGGCGGCGCTGCCGCCCCGCGACCTCGCCCGCCGTCGCGACGACGCCGCCGTGCTGGTCACCCGCGGACTGGACGGCCTTCGGGTGTACTTCACCACCTACCTGCCGGCGCTGTTTCTGGCTGCCGTCCTGACTCCGGCCACCGCGGCGGTGATCGCGGTGGTCGACCTGCAGGCCGCCGCGATCGTGCTGGTCGCGCTGCCGTTGATCCCGGTCTTCATGGTGCTCATCGGGCTGGCCACCGAAGACCGATCCGCGGCCGCGCTGGCGGCGATGACGACCTTGCAGGCGCGCCTTCTCGATCTGGTCGCCGGCCTCCCGACCCTGCGCGCCCTCGGCCGGGCCGAAGGCTCGGCTACCCAGATCGCCGATCTCGGTGCCGCACATCGCCGCTCGGCGATGGCGACGATGCGGATCGCGTTCCTGTCGGCGCTGGTGCTGGAGTTGCTGGCGACGCTGGGCGTAGCGTTGGTCGCGGTCAGTGTGGGGATGCGTCTGGTGTACGGCCACCTACCGTTGCAGACCGCCCTGACCGCGCTGCTGCTCGCCCCTGAAGTGTTCTGGCCGTTGCGTCGGGTCGGCGCCGCGTTCCACTCCGCGCAGGACGGCAAGACCGCCGTGCAGGCCGCGTTCTCGTTCCTCGACACCACACCTGTCGTCTCGTCGGGCACAACGGTGCTGCACGGTGCCACTCGCACCGTGCAGATCGACGTCCCCGAGGTGCTGGCGCAGCCGGGCCGGGTGACCGTCCTGACCGGCCCCAACGGTGTCGGCAAGTCCACCCTGATGCAGGCCGTCCTCGGACTGAACCCACCGCCGGCGGGGCGGATTCGGGTCAACGGAATCGACGTGGCCGAACTCGACTTGCCCCGCTGGTGGTCCGAGGTGGGGTGGCTGGCGCACCGGCCGGTCCTGATCCCCGGGACGATCCGGGAGAACCTCGAGTTGTTCGGCCCACTTGGCGACATGCACAGCGCCTGCGCGGCAGCGTGTTTCGACGAGGTCCTGGCCACGATGCCGGCGGGGATGGACACCCTCGTCGGGCGCGGTGGTGTGGGGTTGTCGCTCGGCGAGCGGCAGCGGTTGGGTCTGGCCCGGGTGCTCGGTTCGCCCGCAAGGGTGCTGCTGTTCGACGAGCCCACCGCGCACCTCGACGGGCCGACCGAGGCCCGTGTGCTGCGCGCGATCGCCGACCGGGCGGCCGGCGGTGCGACCGTGCTCGTGGTGGGGCACCGCGATCCGGTGCTGGCCATCGCCGACACCGTCGTCGACGTGAGGGGTGTCGGTGTCGCGCACTGATCCTCTTCTGCTGGCCTGGCCGCTGTTGCGGCCGCGTGCGACCCGGGTGGCACTCGCGATCACCTTCGGGGTGCTGTCGCTGGGCAGCGCCCTCGCGCTGGCCGCGGTGTCGGCGTGGCTGATCACCCGGGCCTGGCAGATGCCGCCGGTGCTGGATCTGACGGTCGCCGTGGTCGCCGTGCGCGCACTGGGGATTTCCCGGGGGCTTCTCGGGTACTGCGAGAGGCTCGCGTCACATGACACCGCGTTGCGTGCCGCGGGCTCGGCGCGTGCGCAACTTTTCGGGCGCCTGGCCACCGGACCGGCCGAGGTCGTGTTACGCCGGCACAGCGGCGATTTGGCGGCTCGGGCCGGCGCCGGTGTCGACGAACTCTCCGACGTGCTGGTGCGGGCCGTGGTGCCCATCGGGGTGGCCGCCGTTCTCGGAACGCTGGCTGTCGCGGTGATTGCACTCATCTCCCCCGCGGCAGCCGTCGTGCTGGCTCTGTGCCTCGTGCTGGCCGGCGTCGTGGCGCCGGCGGTCGCGGCACGCGCCGCGGCATCAGCTGAACAGGTTGCTGCAGCACATCATTCACAACGCGACACCGCTGCGATGCTTGCTCTGGACCACGCCCCCGAGCTGCGGGTCAGCGGGCGGCTGGCCGACGTCATCGCCGAAGCCGGCGCGCAACAACGGCGCTGGGGACAGGCGATGGACCGCGCCGCCGCGCCCGCCGCGTGGGCCGCCGCGGCGCCCACCGCGGCGATCGGGATCAGCGTGCTCGGCGCGCTGGTCGCCGGGATCGCGCTGGCCGGTACGGTGGCGCCCACCACCGTCGCCATTCTGATGTTGTTGCCGCTGTCGGCGTTCGAGGCCACCGCCGCGCTTCCGGGCGCCGCGGTGGCGCTGACCCGGGCCCGCATCGCCGGCCGGCGCCTGCTGGCGCTCCTGGAGCCCGGCGGCGCCGAAGACCGCCTCCGGCCCGTGGTGGCGCCGCTGCGGCTACGACCCGGTGAGCGCGTTGCCGTCGTCGGCCCCAGCGGGTGCGGCAAGACGACGCTGCTCATGCAGACCGAGGGGACATTCTTCGCGGAGGACGCCCACCTGTTCTCCACCACGGTCCGGGACAACCTGCTGGTCGCCCGCGGCGACGCCACCGACGCCGAGGGGCGCGACGCGCTGACCCGGGTAGGACTGGGCCGTTGGCTCGATGAGCTACCCGACGGGTTGTCGACCGTGCTGGTCGGCGGCGCGGCGGCGGTCTCGGCGGGGCAGCGCCGACGGCTGCTGCTCGCGCGGGCCCTGATCTCGCGAGCGGCCACGGTTCTGCTCGACGAACCCACCGAACACCTCGACGCGTCCGATGCCGATCGGATCCTGACCGACCTGCTCACTCCGGGCGGGCTGTTCGGCGCCGACCGCACCGTCGTGGTCGCCACTCATCATCTGCCCGAGAACCTGCCCGTGCGAGTAATCTCGCCGGTATGAGCGAACCCCCGTCACCGCCGCCGCCACCGCAGTACGGCCCGATGCCGGGAGGTTATCCGCCACCGCCGATGCCCTACGGCGGCTACCCGCCGCAGATGCCGTATGGCGGCTCGCCGCAGGGACCCAAGAACGGGCTGGGCATCGCGGCGCTGGTGTTGGCGATCGTCGGGGTGGTGCTGTGCTGGACGGTTGCGGGCGGCGTAATCCTGGGTCTGTGCGCCGTCATCATCGGTTTCGTCGCGCGGGGCCGGGTCAAACGGGGCGAAGCCACCAACGGCGGCGTGGCGATCGCGGGCATCGCACTGGGGGTCGTGGCGGTCGTTGCGGCGCTGGTGTTCATCCCGATCTACGTCGGACTCTTCGATCAGGTGGGCGGCACCGACTACATCGACTGCCTCAGCGACGCCGGGTCCGACCCGGACGCCGCGCAGCGCTGCGCGGACGAGTTCACTCAGCGCGTCGAGGACCGGTTCTCCGTCACGGTGACGCCGACCCCGTAGTCCGCGCCGGGAAGTACTTGACGATCCCCTCCTGCACGACGGTGGCCAGCAACTGTCCCGTCGAGTCGAAGAAGTGCCCGGTGCCCAGTCCGCGGGATTCGGCGGCCACCGGCGAGGTCGTTGAATAGAGCAACCATTCGTCGAACCGCACGGGGCGGTGGAACCACACCGAATGGTTGGCGGTGACCGCGAAGATCCGGTCATGACCCCAGGACAGCCCGTGGGTGGTGATGATCGAGTCGAGGACCGTGGTGTCGGACGAATACACCAGCGCCGCGGCGTGCAACACCGGATCGTCGGGCATGGCGCCGCGGGCTTTCATCCACACCCGGTTGTGGTCCAGACTCGCGCCCTTGTCCCGCATGATCCATGCCGGGTCGTTCGTGTAGCGCCATTCGATGGGGCGCAGCGCGTTGGCGAAGTGCGGCACGACTTTCTCGTAGCCGGCCAGCAGGTCGTCGATCTGCGGCAACGTCGCCGGGTCGGCGGCCGGCGGTGCCACGACGCCGTGTTCCAGCCCGCGTCCGCCGGCCAGGTAGGACACCATCGCGGTGGTCAGCAGCTGACCGTTCTGCATGATGTCGACCCGCCGATTGGCGAAGCGGCGTTCGTCGCGCAGCCGCACCACGTGGAATTCCAGGTCGAGCTGCGGATCCCCGCCGGCGATGAAGTGCACCGACAGCGCGCTGGGAGGAACCGGGTGACGCAGGCTGCGGCTGGCCGCGACGAACGCCTGGGCCATCATCTGGCCGCCGAAGGTGCGGACCGGATTCTTGCTCGGGTGCGCGCCCAGGTAGGTGTCGTCGTCGCGTTGGACCAGATCCAGGACCGCCAGCAGTTCGTCGAAGTCAGGATGGGCTGATTCGGCCTCCGACACCACCAACCTCCTCAGCGCGACCCCGGCCGCTAGACGTCATCCTCTCCGATTCGGTGTACGTGAATCAGATTGGTGGAGCCTACTGTGCCCGGCGGGGCACCCGCGACGATGACCACCAGGTCGCCCCGCTTGTAGCGGCCCATCTCCAGCATCGACTTGTCGACCTGGCGGATCATGCCGTCGGTGGTGTCGATGTGCGACACGATGAACGTCTCGGTGCCCCAGGTCAGCGCCAGCTGGCTGCGGATCTCCGGCAGGGCGGTGAACGCCAGCACCGGCAGCGGTGTGTGCAGGCGGGCCAGTCGGCGGACCGTGTCGCCGGACTGGGTGAACGCCACCAGAGCCTTGGCGTCGAGCCGCTCACCGATGTCGCGGGCCGCGTAGGAGATGACGCCGCGCTTGGTGCGCGGCACGTGGGTCAACGGCGGGGCCGCCACCGAGTTGTCTTCGACCGCCGAGATGATGCGCGCCATCGTCTTGACGGTTTCGAACGGATACTTGCCCACCGAGGTCTCTCCCGAGAGCATGACCGCGTCCGCACCGTCGAGCACGGCGTTGGCGACATCGGAGGCTTCGGCGCGGGTAGGCCGCGAGTTCTCGATCATCGACTCCAGCATCTGGGTGGCGACGATCACCGGTTTGGCGTTCTCCCTTGCCATTTGGATGGCTCGCTTCTGCACCAGCGGCACCTCTTCGAGAGGCAGCTCCACGCCCAGGTCACCGCGCGCGACCATGATCGCGTCGAAGGCCAACACGATGGCTTCCAGGTTGTCGATGGCCTCGGGCTTCTCCAGTTTGGCGATCACCGGCACCCGGCGGCCGACCCGGTCCATCACTTCGTGGACCAGTTCGACATCGGCGGGCGAACGCACGAACGACAGCGCCACCAGATCGACGCCGAGGCGCACCGCGAACTCGAGGTCGTCGATGTCCTTCTCCGACAGCGCCGGCGCCGAGACGTTCATGCCGGGCAGCGACATGCCCTTGTTGTTGCTGACCTTGCCGCCCTCGGTGACGGTGCAGACCACGTCGTTGCCGTCGATGTGCTCGACGACCAGGCTGATGTTGCCGTCGTCGACCAGGACCCGGTCACCGGGACGGGCGTCCTCGACCAATCTCTTGTAGGTCGTCGACACCCGATCGTGAGTACCGTCACAGTCCTCGACGGTGATGCGCACCGTCTCGTCGTTCGCCCAGTGGGTGGACCCGTCGGCGAACCGGCCCAGCCGGATCTTGGGTCCCTGCAGATCAGCCAGGATTCCGACGGCGTGGCCCGTGGCGTCCGAGGCGGCCCGCACCCTCTTGTAATTGGCTTCGTGATCGGAATAATCGCCGTGGCTGAAGTTGAGCCGGGCCACGTCCATCCCCGACTCCACGAGTTTGCGGACGGCCTCCTCGGAGGCCGTCGCGGGTCCAAGCGTACAGACGATCTTTCCGCGTCTAGTCACGGCTTTTGAGCATAGTCGCGTATCGGTTCAGACGACGCTCAGCGGTAGCGCACCCGGGCGGACCGGCGACGGTAGGTCGGACTCCCCCATCAAGTAGGCGTCGACGGCGTGCGCGGCGCTGCGGCCTTCGGCGATCGCCCACACGATCAGCGACGCACCGCGGTGCGCGTCGCCGCAGACGAACACCCCGGGTGCCGCGGTCTGCCAATCCTGACCGCACGGCACCGTGCCGCGCGGACCGAGCCGCACCCCGAGACCGTCGAGCAGCGGCATGTGTTCGACCCCCTCGAATCCGATGGCCAACAGGGCCAGTTCGCAAGGGATTTGCTGTGATTGACCGACCGGGATGACGCGGCGGCCGCCGCGCTCGTCACGCTCGACGCGCACCTCGGCGATCTGCACTGCCCGGACTCGGCCGTCGTCGTCGCCGACGAACCCCTGGACGGCCACCTCGTAGCGACGCTCACCACCCTCGGCATGGGCCGGCGACAGACGCGTGCTCACCACGATCGGCCAGGTCGGCCACGGTGAACGGGAGTCGTCTCGCCGTGGGGGCGGCTCGGGGTGGTAGTCCAGTTGGGTGACCGACCGGGCGCCCTGCCGGTGCGCAGTGCCCAGGCAGTCGGCGCCGGTGTCGCCGCCGCCGATGATGACGACGTGTTTTCCCGCGGCGCTGACCTGACTGGGTCCGTCGCCTTCGCATTCCCGGTTGGCGGGCACCAGATGCTCCATGGCCAGGTGCACGCCGTGGAGGTGACGTCCGTCCACCGCGGTGTCGCGGGCGCGCAGCGCGCCGACCGCGAGCACCACGGCGTCGTACTGCGTCCGCAGTCGTTCGACACCGATGTCGACGCCCACCTCGCAGTCGGTGACGAAACGCGTTCCCTCGGCGCGCATCTGGGCCAGGCGCTGGTCGAGGGCGGACTTCTCGAGCTTGTACTCGGGGATGCCGTAGCGCATCAGGCCGCCGATCCGGTCGTCGCGCTCGTAGACCGTCACGTCGTGCCCGGCTCGGGTCAGTTGTTGCGCCGCGGCCAGGCCCGCCGGACCCGAACCCACCACCGCCACCCGCTTGCCGGTGGCGATCGCGGCCGGCTGCGGTGCCACCAGGCCGTCCATCCACGCCTGGTCGGCGATGGTCTGCTCGATGCGTTTGATGGTCACGCTGCCGCCCGTGTGGTCCTCGGCGATCGAGAGCACACACGCTGATTCACACGGCGCCGGGCACAACCGTCCGGTGAACTCCGGGAAGTTGTTGGTGGCGTGCAGGCGGTCGCTGGCGGCGTCCCAACGTCCGCGGCGAACCAGGTCGTTCCACTCCGGGATCAGGTTGCCCAGCGGGCAGCCCGCCGATCCGGAATGACAAAACGGGATCCCGCAGTCCATGCAGCGGCGGGCCTGCTGGGCCACCTCGCCGGCCCGCTCGTGGGCATTCTGGCGTTGGTAGACCTCCCGCCAGTCGCCGACGCGTTCCTCGACGGGCCGCTTCGGCGCGTCGCGCCTGTCGACCTCCAGGAAGCCGTACGGGTCAGCCACGACTGGCCTCCATGATCGCGGTGTCGACGTCGCGGCCCTCGGCCTTGGCCATGCGGGTGGCCCGCAGCACCCGCTGGTAATCGCGGGGCATCACCTTGGTGAACTGTGCACTGCGCCGCGGCCAGTCGGCCAGCACCGAGGCGGCCACAGCGCTGGCGGTGTGGCGCAGATGGTCGGCCACCACCTCCCGCAACCACGACAGGTCTTCAGGTTCGAGGCGCTGCAACTCGACCATGTCGGTGTTGACCCGGCCCGGCTCCAAACCCAGCACGTAGGCGATACCGCCGGACATGCCCGCCGCCATGTTGCGGCCGACGCGGCCGAGCACGACCACCCGGCCGCCGGTCATGTATTCACAGGCGTGATCGCCGACTCCCTCGACGACGGCCAGCGCTCCGGAGTTGCGTGCGGCGAACCGTTCGCCGACGCGGCCGCGCAGATACACCTCGCCCGAGGTGGCTCCGTAGAGCAGTGTGTTGCCGGCGATCACGTTGTCTTCCGGCACGAACAGCACATCGTCCTGCGGTCTGACGATGATCTTTCCACCCGAAAGTCCCTTACCGACATAGTCGTTGGCGTCTCCGACAAGCTCCACTGTGATGCCTGGCGGGAGGAACGCGCCGAGGGACTGACCCGCCGAGCCCGTCAGCCTCACCCGGATGGTGTCCTCGGGCAGCCCTTGGGCGCCGTAGCGGCGGGTGATCTCGCTGCCCAGCAGGGTGCCCACCGTGCGGTTGACGTTGCGCACCGGCAGCTCCAGCCGCACCGGGTGGGCGTCTTCGAGTGCGCCTTCGGCCAGCTGGATCAGCGTCTGATCCAGCGCCTGGGCGAGGGCGTGGTCCTGGGCGCGCATCCGCCGCCGTGGCGAGTGCCCGGTGCCGGCCACGTCGGCCGGTAGCGCGAAGAGGGGCGACAGGTCGAGGCCCGCGCTCTTCCAGTGCGCCACGCCCGTCGCGGTGTCGAGCAGCTCGACATGCCCTACGGCTTCGTCGACGCTGCGGAAACCGAGTTCGGCCAGATACTTTCGGATGTCTTCGGCGATGAAGCGGAAGAAGTTCTCGACGAACTCCGGCTTCCCGGTGAAGCGGGAGCGCAGTTCGGGGTTCTGCGTGGCCACGCCCACCGGGCAGGTGTCGAGGTGGCAGACCCGCATCATGATGCAGCCGGACACGATCAGCGGCGCGGTGGCGAAGCCGTACTCCTCGGCACCCAGCAGCATGGCGACCATCACGTCGCGCGCCGTGCGCATGCCGCCGTCACACTGCACGGTGATGCGGTCACGCAGGCCGTTGAGCAGCAACGTCTGCTGGGTGTCGGCAAGGCCGATCTCCCACGGCGCTCCGGCGTGTTTGAGGCTCGTCAGGGGTGCGGCGCCGGTTCCGCCGTCGTAGCCGGAGATCAGGACCACGTCGGCGTGCGCCTTGGCCACACCGGCCGCAACGGTGCCGACCCCGACCGAACTGACCAGCTTGACGTGGACGCGGGCCTCGGAGTTGGCGTTCTTCAGATCGTGAATGAGCTGCGCGAGATCCTCGATCGAATAGATGTCGTGGTGCGGAGGCGGCGAGATCAGACCCACCCCGGGGGTGGAATGCCTGGTCTTGGCGATGTCGGGATACACCTTGTAGCCGGGAAGTTGTCCTCCTTCACCGGGTTTGGCGCCTTGGGCCATCTTGATCTGGATGTCGGACGCGTTGACCAGGTAGTCACTGGTGACCCCGAATCGGCCCGAGGCGACCTGCTTGACGGCGCTGCGCCGAACCGGATCGTGGAGCCTGCCGGCGTCCTCACCGCCCTCGCCGGAGTTCGACCGTCCGCCGAGGTTGTTCATCGCGATCGCCATGGTCTCGTGGGCTTCGGCCGAGATGGAGCCATAGCTCATGGCGCCGGTGTTGAACCGGGCCAGGATCGCTTCTACCGGTTCCACCTCCTCCAACGGGACCGGCGGCCGCAGGTCGGTCCTGATCTGAAACAGGCCGCGCAGGGCGCCACCGTCGCGGGCGAGCCGATTGACCTCGTCGGAGTACTTCTGGAAGACCTCGTAGCGTGCGGTGCGGGTCGAATGCTGCAGCAGGAAAACGACTTCGGGGGTGAACAGGTGCAGTTCACCTTCGCGCCGGTAGGCGTATTCGCCGCCGACCTCCAGCCGCCGGTGCACCCGTTCGGTGGGGTTCTCCGGATAGGCGCGGCGGTGACGCTTCTTGACCTCGTCGGCGACGACGTCCAGACCGATGCCGCCCAGCTGCGTCGGCGTGCCGGTGAAGTACTCCTCGATGACGTCTCTGTCGATGCCGATGGCCTCGAACACCTGGGCACCGGTGTAGGACGCGACGGTGGAGATGCCCATCTTGCTCATCACCTTCATCACGCCCTTGCCCAGCGCGTCGAGGTAGTTGCGCACCGCCGCGGCCGGTTCGATCCCGGTCAACTCCCCCTCCCGGATCAGGTCCTCGATCGTTTCGAAGGCCAGGTACGGGTTGACCGCGGCCGCACCGTAGCCGATGAGCATCGCGATGTGGTGCACCTCGCGAGCGTCGCCGGTCTCGACGACCAGGGCGACGCTGGTGCGCTGTTTGGTTCGCACCAGGTGGTGGTGCACCGCCGAAACCGCCAGCAGCGACGGGATCGGAGCCTTCCGGTGGTCGGAGTCGCGGTCTGAGATCACCAGTGTGCGAGCCCCTTTGGCGATCGCGTCGCAGGCCCGAAGCCTCAGGTCCTCCAGCGCCTCGGCCAGACCGGGACCACCGCGCTCCACGTCGTAGAGTGCGCGCACCACGGCGCAGCGCAGCCCGGGGTGATCACCGTCGTCGTTGATGTGGACGATCTTGTTCAACTCGTCGTTGTCGAGGACCGGCCGGTGCAGCACGATCTGCCGGCACGACGCCGCGCTGGGTTCGAGCAGGTTGTGTTCCGGACCCATCACCCGTGACATCGAGGTGACGACTTCTTCGCGGATCGCATCCAGCGGCGGGTTGGTCACTTGGGCGAACAGTTCGACGAAGTAGTCGTACAGCAGCTTCGGACGCTGCGACAGCACGGCGGCCGGGGTGTCGCTGCCCATGGAGCCCAGCGGCTCCGAGCCCAGCGCAGCCATCGGGGTGAGGAGCACCCGCAAGTCTTCTTCGGTGTAGCCGAAGCTGATCTGACGGCGCACCACCGATTCGTGGTTGGGGGTGATCCGCACCCGCTCGGGCAGCGACTTCAGATCCACCAGTCCCGCGTGCAGCCATTCCCCGTAGGCGTGTGCGGCGGTGAGATCCCGCTTGATCTCCTCGTCGGGCACGATGCGGCCGGCGGCGGTATCGATCAGCAGCATCCGGCCCGGCTGCAGTCGACCCTTGGTGACGATCTGCGCCGAGGGGACGTCCAGCACGCCGCTCTCGCTGGCGAGAATGACCCGGTCGTCGAGGGTTCGCCACCACCGGCCGGGCCGTAGGCCGTTGCGGTCCAACACCGCGCCGACCAGCGTGCCATCGGTGAAGGTGACACACGCGGGTCCGTCCCAGGGCTCCATCAGCGAGGCGTGGAACTGCCAGAACGCCCGCTCATCGCGGTCCATGTCGGTGTTGTTCTCCCAGGCTTCCGGGATCATCATCAGCACCGCGTGGGGCAGGCTGCGGCCGCCGAAGTGCAGCAGTTCGAGAACCTCGTCGAAGGACGCCGAGTCCGACGCTCCTGGCGTGCAGACCGGCGACAGCCGACTCAGATCACCCGGAAGGTGCGCACTGGCCAGCATCGCCTCCCGCGCGTGCATCCGGTTTCGGTTGCCCCGCACGGTGTTGATCTCGCCGTTGTGCGCGACGAACCGGAACGGATGGGCCAGCGGCCAGGACGGGAACGTGTTGGTCGAGAATCGGCTGTGCACGATCGCGATGGCGCTCACGCAGCGTTCGTCGCGCAGATCCGAAAAGTATTGCGGCAACTGCATTGTCGTGAGCATGCCCTTGTAGACCATGGTGCGACTGGACAGCGACGGGAAGTACACTCCGTGGCGCTCGGCCCGTTTGCGCAGGGGGTAGACGCGGCGGTCGAGCTCGATTCCCCCCACCTGAACGCCGTGTTGTTCGGTATCAGTGACGAAAAGTTGCGCCATGTGGGGCATACATCCCCGCGCGGTGGCGCCGACGTCCGCGCCCACCGGGTCGACTGGAAGCTCACGCCAACCGAGGACCTCCAGCCCCTCCTCGGCGGCGATGTGGTGGATCTGGTCACGCGCCGCCGCGCCGGCTCGCGGATCGGCGGGCAGGAAGCAAATGCCGGCAGCGAAGGTGTTGCCCCCGTCGGATGCGGGTTCGGGCAGGTCGAAAGCGGTGACCGCGCGCAGCAGGTCGACCGGAAGCTGGATCAGGATTCCTGAGCCGTCCCCGCTGGTGGGTTCCGAACCTGCAGCCCCGCGGTGTTCCAGGTGCTCCAGGGCGATGAGCGCGTCGGCGACGATGGAGTGCGATGGGCGGCCTCGGACGTCGGCGACCATGGCGACGCCGCAGGAGTCTGACTCGTTGGCCGGGTCGTAGAGACCCTGGGGTTCCGGCAGTGCCGAAAAAAGCATCGATGGGCTCCTCGCAGTCCTGAAGTGTGTTCAGGGACTGCACCGGCCCGTCCGGCGATCCTATCAGCGCCGGTGGTCGGCTACCCGTCGAGAACGGTGGGTACGAGCGGGAACCCGGGCAGATTGCGGACGACCGTCCACGTCACCGCGGCGACGATGATCACGGTCAGCGTCGTCGAGTCCAGCGGAGTGCGCTCCCGCTTTCGCTGGACGACAACCCAAGCCAGCAGCAGCGGAAGGCCGATGAGGAGAAACGCGTTGTCGACGAATGCCGCCGCGAGGTCGCCGTGCAGCACGTCATGGGTCATCCGCAGACCACCGCAGGCCGGGCAGTCCCAGCCGGTGAGCAGCTTGAACGGACATGCCGGGAAGACGAAGTCGGAGCTGTGCGGATCACCGAAGCCGATGTAGGCCAACGCTCCCAGCGTCGCGGCTCCGGCGCCCAACCCGACGAGCAGTCGGGGCGGACGGGAACGGGCCGGACTAGGTCCCATCGCGAAGGGGTCGACCCTCAGGGTCGCGCACCTTGTCGGTCAGGATCAGCACAGCGTCGACGATCCCCCAGATGACGGCCCCGATGCCGCAGGTGATCAATCCGACGACGAGCTGCGCGATCCCGAACCCCGTTTGTCCCAGGTAGATGCGGCCGATCCCGACCAGGCCGACGAGTCCGAGAAGTTGGAGCAGTCCCGCAACGACCTTGGACTTCTCCGAGAACGGTTCGCCCGTGATCGGGTGCCGACCGTAGGGTGCGCTCGGGTCGCCGTAGGCCGGCGGGTAGTGGCCGACCGGCGGAGGATATCCGGGCTGCTGGGGTGGCGGTGGGTAAGGGTTGCCGCCCTCGTTGCCGCCGAATTGGGGCTCACTCATGCCCCCCAGCATGCCAGACCGAACGGCCGAGCCGAAGCAGTTCCTGGCCGCGCCGCCCGCGGGCACGGCGGGACTTCGCCGGGGCCTCGGGGTCGATCGCGGAGCCGACACCGCGGGCCGGATGTGTGGCCGGGCGGCGTGACGCTAGCGATTTCTGCGGCGACGCAACCACTGTCGGACGCGGCCACCTGCGGACGCCGAACCTGAGTTCGGCACGGTCAGCGACGACGGGATCTTGGCCGGTTCGGCTGTGCCGCTGTCGGTGGCCGGTTTCTGAGCATCGGACTCGTCCCCGGCTTCCGTGCCGGCGAGCGCCTCGGCCGCGTCCTCGCCCTCGGTCGACACCACGTTCTCGCCGTCAGTGCCGCCGGCCGCACCGGGCTCCTCGACGGGGGTTTCGCCGGCGGAGTCATCGCCCTCGGCGGCACCATCCGCGTCGGGCTCGTCGGTCGCGCCGGCGAGGGCCTCGGCCGCGTCCTCGCCCTCGGGAGCGGAGACCTCTTCGCCGTCGATTTCGGGTTCTTCGCCGGAACCGACCTCGTCTTCGGGCGCCTCGTCGGCCACCACGGACGCGTCAGCGCCGTCCTCGTCAGCAACCTCGGATTCGACCAGCGCCTCGGCGACGTCCGCGCCCTCGGGCGCCGCCACCTCCGCGCCGACGGTTTCGGCGTCTCCGCCGGAGTCGTCGTCGGTGGGCGTCTGGTCGCCCTCGGGTGCCTCAGCCGCGCCGGCGAGCGCCTCGGCAGCATCCTCGCCCTCAGCGGCGGGCACCTCCTCGCCGTCCTCGTCAGCGTCGGTGCCAGGCTCTTCGCCGGAGCCGATCTCGTGTTCGGCCGCCTCGTCGGCCACCACGGACGCGTCAGCGCCGTCCTCGTCAGCAACCTCGGATTCGACCAGCGCCTCGGCGACGTCCGCGCCCTCGGGCGCCGCCACCTCCGCGCCGACGGTTTCGGCGTCTCCGCCGGAGTCGTCGTCGGTGGGCGTCTGGTCGCCCTCGGGTGCCTCAGCCGCGCCGGCGAGCGCCTCGGCAGCATCCTCGCCCTCAGCGACCGGCGCCTGCCCGGCGACGTCGGC
The DNA here is from genome assembly GCF_010726645.1 of Mycolicibacterium duvalii. Classification (NCBI taxonomy): domain Bacteria; kingdom Bacillati; phylum Actinomycetota; class Actinomycetes; order Mycobacteriales; family Mycobacteriaceae; genus Mycobacterium; species Mycolicibacterium duvalii. The sequence goes on from NZ_AP022563.1 coordinate 1,660,094, forward strand.
CTCGACGCCCTGGTCTTCCTCGGCGCCTTCATCGGCTTCAGCACCCTCACCGGCGACGGCGTCGAAAACCTCCTCGGCTTCCTCGCCCTCGACCGCCCCCACGCCCCCGACCTCGGACTCGGCAGCGTCATCGGGCGACCCGGCAAGAACAACCTGCTCGACAGCCCCCTCACCGCCGGCCGCCACCTCATCACCGGCCTCAGCCGCCAGCTCCGAGGCCTCCGCCTCGCCCGCGACCGCCGACTCATGGGCCTGCGCGGCGTCATCCACCGCCTCGCCGAGCTCCTCCTCCTCGACCGCACCCACGCCACCGACCGACTCCTCGTCGGCCTCGGCGCCCTGGTCTTCCTCGGCGGCCTCATCAGCCTCAGCACCCTCATCGGCGACGGCGTCGAAAACCTCCTCGGCTTCCTCGCCCTCGACCGCCCCCACGCCCCCGACCTCGGACTCGGCAGCGTCATCGGGCGACCCGGCAAGAACAACCTGCTCGACAGCCCCCTCACCGCCGGCCGCCACCTCATCACCGGCCTCAGCCGCCAGCTCCGAGGCCTCCGCCTCGCCCGCGACCGCCGACTCATGGGCCTGCGCGGCGTCATCCACCGCCTCGCCGAGCTCGTCCTCCTCGACCGCACCCACGCCACCGACCGACTCCTCGTCGGCCTCGGCGCCCTGGTCTTCCTCGGTGTCCGCGCCGGCGCCGGCGCCCTGGTCTTCCTCGGCGGCCACCGTCGCCGCGGCGACCACACCGGCCGTGGAGGCGCCCACCGTCAGGTCCTTGACGACCGCTTCGGCGGCCGTCTCCTGTGTCCCCCGCAAGCTCGCCGGTTCCTCACGTCCGCGCGGCGCGACCATGATGTACACCACGGCACCGATGAAGACGAACGTCGCAGTGAACGAGTTGATTCGCACCCCCGCCAATTCGGTGGCGAAGTCACTGCGCAGCAGCTCGATCCAGAATCGGCCGACGCAATAGCCCGCGACATAGAGCGCGAAGAGCCGGCCGTGCCCTATCTTGAACCGCCGGTCGACGATGAGCAGTACCGCGAACACCACGAGGTTCCATAGCAGCTCGTAGAGGAACGTCGGATGCACCACCTCCAGCAATTGCCCGGTGGAGACCCCGTTCAGATAGTCGACGGCACCGCTGGCGTTGCGCCGCTCGTAGATTTCCAGTCCCCACGGCAGCGTCGTCTCGCGCCCGTAGAGCTCTTGGTTGAAGTAATTGCCCAGGCGGCCGATCGCCTGCGCCAGGATGATCCCGGGCGCTATCGCATCACCGAAGGCCGGCAACGGAATTCCGCGTCGCCGGCACGCGATCCACGCGCCCACACCGCCCAACGCGACCGCGCCCCAGATCCCCAGGCCGCCGTCCCAGATCCGCAGCGCTGCGGTGAAGCCCGCGCCGTCAGGGCCGAAGTAGGTGCTCCAGTCCGTCAGCACGTGGTAGAGACGGCCGCCGACCAACCCGAAGGTCACGGCCCACAAAGCGATGTCGTAGATGACACCGGGCTCCCCGCCCCGCGCCACCCACCTGCGGTCGCCGATCACCAGGGCCGCGACGATGCCGGCGATGATGAACAACGCGTACGCCCGCACCGGGAACGGCCCCAAATACCAGACACCCTGCGGCGGGCTCGGGAACGATGCCAGCAGCGTAGTGGTCACGCAGTGACCCTCTGCCGCACACCATCGGCCAATTCCTCGGTCAGCGACCGCAACGCCGGTATCCCGTCCGTGAGTGCGGAGACCAGAGCCGAACCGACGATCACTCCGTCAGCGTAGGCGCCGATCTGCGCAGCCTGCTCGCGCGAACGCACACCGAGGCCCACCCCGACCGGGATGTCGGCCACCTCCTTGATGCGGCGCACCAGCTCGGGTGCGGCATCCGAGACCGCGTCGCGGGCGCCCGTGACCCCCATCGTCGACGCCGCGTAGACGAATCCCCGGGAGGCGTGCACCGTCTGGGCCAACCGCTCGGGGGTCGAGGACGGCGCCACCAGAAAAATGCGGTCCAAATCGTGCGCATCCGACGCGGCCATCCACTCGCCGGCCTCGTCGGGGATCAGGTCCGGAGTGATCATGCCGAGACCGCCCGCGGACGCGAGATCACGGGCGAACGCATCGACCCCCTTGCGCAGCACCAGGTTCCAGTAGCTCATCACGACCGCGTGCCCGCCGGCGTTGCTGATCGCCTCCACGGCGGTCAACGCGTCGCGAACCCGCACTCCACCGCGCAGCGCCACCTCCGCGGCCGCCGCGATCGTCGGGCCGTCCATCCCGGGGTCCGAGTACGCGATACCGACCTCCACGATGTCGCAGCCGGACTCGACCAGCGCCGTCATCGCCGAGATCGAGGTGGACACATCCGGATACCCCGTCGGCAGATAGCCGATCAGCGCCGACCGGTTCTCGGCGCGGCACGACTCGAACACCTTCGACAATCGGCTCACTGACCACCGTCCAACAGCCCGAACCATTTCGCGGCCGTCTCGACATCCTTGTCGCCGCGGCCGGACAGGTTGACCAGGATGATGGCGCCGGGCCCGAGCTCGCGGCCCAGCTTCAACGCACCGGCCACCGCGTGGGCCGACTCGATGGCCGGGATGATGCCCTCGGTCCGGCTCAGCAGCGACAGCGCGTCCATCGCCTCGGTGTCGGTGATGGGCTCGTAGCGGGCGCGCCCGACATCCTTGAGCAGTGCGTGCTCCGGACCGACCCCGGGATAGTCCAAACCTGCTGAGATCGAATGGGATTCGATCGTCTGGCCGTCCTCGTCCTGGAGCAGATAGGAGTACGACCCCTGAAACGCTCCCGGCGAACCGCCGGTGAAGGTCGCCGCATGGCGTCCGGTCTCGACCCCGTCGCCGGCGGCCTCGTAACCGATCAGCTGTACTCCGGGGTCGTCGATGAACGCGTGGAAGATACCGATCGCGTTCGAGCCGCCGCCGACGCAGGCGACCACGGCGTCGGGCAACCGCCCGGCCTGATCGAGCATCTGGGCCCGCGCCTCCAGCCCGATCACCCGCTGGAAGTCGCGCACCATCATCGGAAACGGGTGCGGACCGGCCGCCGTACCGAAGCAGTAGTAGGTGCTGTCGGCATTGGTGACCCAATCCCGGAATGTCTCGTTGATCGCGTCCTTGAGCGTCTTGGATCCCGACTCGACAGCGACCACGGTCGCCCCGAGCAGGCGCATCCGCGCCACGTTCAGCGCCTGCCGCGCCGTGTCGACGGCTCCCATGTAGATGACGCATTCGAGTCCCAGCAGCGCGCATGCCGTGGCGGTGGCGACCCCGTGCTGGCCGGCGCCGGTCTCGGCGATCACCCGGGTCTTGCCCATCTGACGGGCCAGCAGCGCCTGGCCCAGCACGTTGTTGATCTTGTGCGAGCCGGTGTGGTTGAGGTCCTCGCGCTTGAGGAACACCCGGGCCCCGCCGGCGTGTTCGCTGAGCCGCTCGGCTTCGTACAGTGGCGACGGGCGACCGGCGTAATCCCGTTGCAGACGGTCGAGTTCATCGAGGAAGGTCTGATCTCCGCGGGCCTTCTCGTAGGCGGCGGTCACCTCCTCGATGACCGCCATCAGCGCCTCGGGAACGTATCGGCCGCCGTACACACCGAAATGTCCGCGCTCGTCGGGGTCGTGCGCGGTCGGTTCGGCGACTGCCGCGCTGGCACGCGGTAGGTCAGGACCGGTCGACTCGCTCACTTAACGCGCGGTCTTCGGGCACGACGGGTGCGTACCGGCGGTCACGAGGTCGGCGACGGCACTGCGCGGGTCCCCGCTGGTGACCAGCCCTTCACCGACCAGCACGGCGTCGGCGCCGGCCCCGGCGTAGGCGAGCAGGTCTGCGGTCCCCCGCACACCCGACTCCGCGACCCGGATCACGTTGCTCGGCAGTCCCGGCGCGATGCGCGAGAAGGTGCTGCGGTCGACTTCGAGGGTTTTGAGGTTGCGGGCGTTGACCCCGATGACCTTCGCCCCGGCCTGCAAGGCCCGGTCGGCCTCTTCCTCGGTGTGCACCTCGACCAGCGCGGTCATCCCCAGCGATTCGGTCCGCTCCAGCAGCGACTCCAGCGCCGGCTGCTCCAGCGCCGCCACGATCAGCAGCAGCATGTCGGCGCCGTGCGCGCGGGCCTCGTGAATCTGGTACGGCCAGACGATGAAGTCCTTGCGCAGCACCGGAATCGAGACCGCGGCGCGCACCGCGTCCAGATCGTCGAGCGAACCGTTGAAGCGACGCTGCTCGGTCAGCACGCTGATGACCCGCGCCCCGCCGTTCTGATAGGCCGTCGCGAGGTCGGCCGGATCGGCGATCGATGCCATTTCACCGCGTGACGGGCTGGCCCGCTTCACCTCGGCGATCACCGCGATACCCGGTGCCCGCAGCGCCCCCAGCACATCCAGGGGTGCCGGCGCCTTCTTGGCCCGCTCCTTGATCTCGGCCAGGCTCACCTCGGCCTCGCGAGCGGCAACGTCGGCACGGACTCCCTCGAGGATGGAGTCGAGCACGGTCGCCGAACCCATAGGCGTCGCTTCCCTTCCCCTGACAGCCGCTTGATCCTTAACGAAGGGTAGCCGCCACCGAGCCATCACCGATCACCGCCCCTGGTGTCCGGGTCGGGTGTGTCGCGGGTCGGATCGGCGCCCTCGTCGAGGGCGTCCCAGATCGCTCGCTCCGACATCGCCGACGCGGGACCGTCGGCCGGCGCCGCCCGGCGCGAGTACCGCGCGGTATCCGCGCGCGGGCGCGCCGCGGCACGCATCAACAGCACCGCCCCCACCAACGACAGGACGGCGGCGCCCAGGGTCACCACGGCGCCGAGATAGTGCCGCTCGGTGTCGAGCAGTTCCCAGACGGGCAGGTCGGCCAAGCGCACCGCGCGCGGGGCGACATCGGGGATGACCCACAAACCGATCGCCAGATAACCCATGCCCGCGCTCGCCGCGGCTACCAGCACCGACAGCACCCGCAACGGCCAGCCGCGCACAGCCAGGGCCGCGGCCGCCGCCGCGAGCAGCAACAGCGCCAGCGGCAACAGCGCCGTCGACCAGGCCGCCCCGTTGAGGTCGGTCGTCCGGGGCTGGCCCAGCCCGTCGAACGAGTTCACCTCGACCCAGGTCAACCGGGAGCCGACCCACAGCGCGACCGCGGCCAGGACCAGCAGCAGCTGCGCGACCCTGATCACGGTTCGCTCAAGGTCTCGGCGGCGGCGATCGCGCTCAACACCGCCCGCGCCTTGTTCGACGCCTCGGTGTACTCGTACGGACCGTTCGAGTCGGCGACCACACCGCCGCCGGCCTGCACGTAGGCGGTGCCGTTGCGCATCAGCGCAGTGCGGATCGCGATCGCGAAGTCGGCGTTGCCGGCGAAGTCCAGATAGCCCAGGACACCGCCGTAGAGGCCGCGGCGGGTCTTCTCGACCTCTTCGATCAGCTCCATCGCGCGCACCTTCGGCGCACCCGACAGAGTGCCCGCGGGGAAACACGCGGTCACCGCGTCCAGTGCCGTCTTGCCGTCGGCGAGCAGTCCGGTCACCGTCGACACCAGGTGCATGACGTGGCTGTAGCGCTCGATGTGGCTGTAGTCCTCGACGCGCACAGTGCCGGGGCGGCACACCCGGCCCAGGTCGTTGCGGCCGAGGTCGACCAGCATCAGGTGCTCGGCGCGTTCCTTCTCGTCGGCCAGCAGCTCCTTCTCCAGCAGCAGGTCCTCTTCCTCGCTGTCCCCCCGCCACCGCGTGCCCGCGATCGGATGGGTCGTGGCGCGCCCGTCCTTCACGGTCACCAGCGCCTCCGGGCTGGACCCGACGATCGAGAAGTCCAGTCCGCCTTCGGCGTTGGGCACGTTCAGCAGATACATGTAGGGACTGGGGTTGGACACCCGCAGCATCCGGTAGACATCGAGAGGGTCCGCGTCGGTGTCCATCTCGAACCGCTGCGACGGCACCACCTGGAACGCCTCACCGGCCTCGATGTCGGCGACGAGTTTGTCGACGATCGCGGTGTACTCCTCGACCGTGCGTTGTGCGCGGTGGATCGGGGCCGGCCGATCGAAGGTGGCCACCGTCGAGGGCAGGGGCTCGGCCAGCGCCGCGGTCATCACGTTCAGTCGGGCCACCGCGGCGTCGTAGGCCCGATCGACGTGTTCGTCGGTCCCGTTCCAGTTCACCGCGTTGGCGATCAAGGTGATGGTGCCCTCGTGATGGTCGACCGCGGCGATGTCGGTGGCCAGCAGCAGCACCATGTCGGGCAGGCCGAGGTCGTCGACGGTCAGCTCGGGGAGCCGTTCGAGCCGCCGGACGAAGTCGTAGGCGAAGTAACCGACCAGGCCAGACGACAGCGGTGGCAGCCCGGGCAGCGCCGCGGTCCCCAACAGCTCCAGCGTGGCCCGCAGTGCCGCCAGCGGGTCGCCGCCGGACGGAGCGTCCCGGGGGATGGCGCCCAGCCACCCGGCTTCGCCGTCCCGCACCGTCAGAGCCGACGGGGCGCCGGCACCGATGAACGACCACCGCGACCACGACCGACCGTTCTCCGCGGACTCCAGGAGGAACGTTCCAGGACGGTTGGCGGCCAGCTTGCGGTAGGCCGACAGCGGCGTCTCGCTGTCGGCCAGCACCTTGCGGGTCACCGGCACCACACGGTGCTCGGCAGCCAGCGCCCGGAAGTCCTCGCGCGTCGTGGTCGCACTGAGGGTCGCGGTCGTCTGCACGCGGAGATTGTCCCAGACGTACGGTTGGGAACATGAATCCCCTGAAAGCCGGTGATCGGGTGGCCGAGTTCGAGCTGCCCGACCAGACGGGTACACCGCGGCGGCTGACCGACCTGCTCTCCGCCGGTCCGATGGTGCTGTTCTTCTACCCGGCGGCGATGACGCCGGGCTGCACGAAGGAGGCCTGTCACTTCCGCGACCTGGCCGCCGAGTTCGCGGCGGTCGGCGCCACCACGGTGGGCATCAGCGCCGACCCGGTGGACAAGCAGGCCAAGTTCGCCCATCAGCAGGGGTTCGGTTACCCGCTGCTGTCCGACGCCGACGGCGCGGTGGCCGCGCAGTTCGGGGTCAAACGCGGGCTGCTGGGCAAGTTGATGCCGGTGAAGCGCTCGACGTTCGTCATCGACACCGACCGCACGGTGATCGATGTCATCAGCAGCGAGTTCAGCATGGATGTGCACGCCGACAAGGCCCTCGAGGTGCTGCGGCGGCGCACGACGGCCTGAAAAGCTCAGGCCTCCGGGCCGAGCAGCCGGCCGGCGTCGAAGCAGGTGTGGTCCCCGGTGTGGCAGGCGCCGCCGACCTGGTCGACTTCGAGCAGCACGGTGTCGCCGTCGCAGTCCAGGCGCACCGAGTGCACGTACTGCGTGTGTCCCGAGGTCGCGCCCTTGACCCACTGCTCGCCACGCGACCGCGAGAAATAGGTCGCCTCACGGGTTTCCAGCGTGCGCGCGAGCGCGTCGTCGTCCATCCACGCGACCATCAGGACCTGACCGGTGCCGCGTTCCTGTACGACCGCGGTGACCAATCCGTCGGTGTTGCGCTTCAGGCGCGACGCGATCGCCGGGTCGAGGCTCATCGCACGGTGATCCCTTCGGCCGCCATCGCTGCTTTGACCTGCCCGATGGTCAGTTGCCGGAAGTGGAACACACTGGCCGCCAGCACCGCATCCGCGCCGGCGTGGACCGCGGGGGCGAAGTGCTCGACCGCGCCGGCCCCGCCGCTGGCGATCACCGGGACCGAGACCGCGCCACGCACGGCGCGCAGCATCTTCAGATCGAAGCCGGCCTTGGTGCCGTCGAAGTCCATCGAGTTGAGCAGGATCTCGCCCACCCCCAGCTCGGCGCCGCGCACGGCCCACTCCACCGCGTCGATGCCGGTACCGCGCCGCCCACCGTGGGTGGTGACCTCCCATCCCGACGACGTCGGAGGTGATCCCTCCGGCACGGTGCGGGCGTCGACGGACAGCACGATGCACTGGGAACCGAACCGGCGGGACAGCTCGGAGAGCAACTCCGGGCGAGCGATGGCCGCGGTGTTGACCGACACCTTGTCCGCGCCGGCCCGCAGCAGCACGTCGACGTCGTCGACCGAACGGACCCCGCCACCGACGGTGAGCGGGATGAACACCTGATCGGCGGTGCGCTGCACCACATCGAGCATGGTGGCGCGACCGGATGACGATGCGGTCACGTCGAGGAAGGTCAGCTCGTCGGCACCTTCGGCGTCGTAGACGGCGGCCAGTTCGACGGGGTCGCCGGCGTCGCGCAGGTTGGCGAAGTTCACACCCTTGACCACCCGGCCGGCGTCGACGTCCAGGCACGGAATCACCCGTGTGGCCACGTCGCTGGATGCGCTCACCGGTAGTCCTCCGGGTCGCCGGCGGCACCGATGAGTTCGAGCATCCGCTCGTGCACGCCCGGAGCCGCGACCAACGCCGACGGCGACTCGATGGTCCAGGGCTTCCCGGCGAGATCGGTGACGACTCCGCCGGCGGCTCGCACCAGCGCCACCCCGGCGGCGTGATCCCACACGTGGTGGCCGAAACTGATGGCGCCGCCCAGGATTCCGGCCGCGACGTAGGCGAAGTCGATGCCCGTCGAGCCGTGCATGCGCATCCGGGAGCATTCCCGGCTCAGGTTCGCCAGCATGGCTGCGCGGTAGCGGCCCGGGTAGCGGCCACGGGAGTCGATGTTGTAGGTGCCCGTCGCGACGACCACGTCGGCCAGCGCGGCGGGCCGCAGCTTCTCCACCGGCTGGTCGTTGCAGTGCACCGGACCGTCGACCAGCGCGGTGTAGCGCTGCGCGGTGAACGGTAACCACGTCAACCCGAGCACCGGTTCACCGTCGACCAGCAGCGCCAACAGCATCGCGGCCATCGGCAGGCCCGCGGCGTAGTTGAAGGTGCCGTCGATGGGGTCGAGCACCCACACCTGCGCGGCGTCGAGCGCCTCGCCGCCGAACTCCTCGCCGTGCACGCCGATGCCGGTGAGCCGGGTCAGCTCGGCGGTGATGCGCTTCTCCAGAGCCAGGTCGACGTCGGTGGCGAAGTCATTGCCCTTCTTCTCGACGGCGGAGTCGGCGCGATGACCGTTGACGAACTGCGACGACGCCGCGTCGAGGATGCCGGCGGCAGTGCCCAGCAGCTCGGCCAGCTGATGCGAATCGAGCATCGGCTCAGCCTCACCGACTGACCGCGGCCAGCGCCTGCGGCAGCGTGAAACGTTCGGCGTAGAGCGCCTTGCCCACGATCGCGCCCTCTACACCGTGTCCGGTCAGGGTCGCGATCGCGCGCAGGTCGTCGAGGCTGGACACACCGCCGGAGGCGATGACGGGCGCGTCGGTGCGCTCGCACACCTGCGTCAGCAGCTCGAGGTTGGGACCATTGAGGGTGCCGTCCTTGGTGACATCGGTCACGACGAATCGTGAACAGCCTTCGCGGTCAAGGCGTTCCAGCACGGTCCACAGGTCACCGCCGTCGGTCTCCCAGCCGCGTCCGCGGAGCCGGTGGGCTCCGTCGACAATCTTGACGTCCAGCCCGACGGCCACCTTCTCGCCGTGCTCGGCGACCACCTTGGCGCACCACTGCGGATTCTCCAGTGCGGCGGTGCCGAGGTTCACCCGTGCGCACCCGGTGGCCAGCGCGGCCGTCAGCGATTCGTCGTCGCGGATACCGCCGGACAGCTCGACGGCGACGTCGAGCTTGCCGACCACCTCGGCGAGCAGTTCGCGGTTGGAGCCCCGGCCGAACGCGGCGTCGAGGTCGACCAGGTGAATCCATTCGGCGCCGTCGCGCTGCCACGTCATCGCCGCGTCCAGCGCCGAACCGTAGGCGGTCTCGCTGCCGGCCTGTCCCTGCACCAACCGCACCGCGCGGCCCTCCACCACGTCCACAGCGGGCAGCAGGATCAGCGCGGAGGATTTCGAAGAACTCGGATTCACGCTGGTCAACTTAGCGCCCCGACCCAGTTGGAGAGCAATTGAGCACCGGCGTCCCCGCTCTTCTCCGGGTGGAACTGGGTGGCCGACAGCGCTCCGTCCTCGACCGCGGCCAGAAACGGCACGTGGTGGGTGGCCCAGGTCAGCGACGCATCCGCGTCGCCCTCCCACTGTTGGGCCGCGTAGGAGTGCACGAAATAGAAGCGGGTGTCTGCGTCCAGACCGGCGAACAGCACGCTGTCGGTCGGTGCGTCGACGACGTTCCAGCCCATGTGCGGGATGACCGGGGCATCGATGCGCACCACCGATCCCGGCCACTGCCGGCAGCCGGTGGTCTCGACGCCGAACTCGACGCCGCGGGAGAACAGGATCTGCATACCGACACACACCCCGAGCACCGGTCGACCCGCAGCCAACCGGTCGGCGATGATCCTCTCCCCGTCGATGGAGCGCAGCCCGGCCATGCAGGCCTCGAAGGCACCGACACCGGGCACCACCAGACCGTCGGCGGCCATCGCGGACGCCGGGTCAGCTGTCACCTCCACGTCGGCACCGACCCGCTCCAGCGCGCGCTGGGCCGAACGCAGGTTGCCCGAACCGTAGTCGAGCACCACGAGTTTCTTTGTCACAGCGTGCCTTTGGTCGACGGCACACCGCTGACCCGGTCGTCGTACTCGACCGCGTGGCGCAGCGCGCGGGCGACGGCCTTGTATTGCGCTTCGGTGATGTGGTGTGGATCGCGTCCGTAGAGCGTGCGCACATGCAGCGCGATGCGGGCATTGAAGGCCAGCGACTCGAACACGTGCCGGTTGACCACGGTGTGATACGGCGCCGCGGAACCGGCGATGGTGAATTCCACCATGTACTCGGGTTCACCGGTGTGCACGAAGTAGGGCCGCCCGGACACGTCGACGGCCGCGTGCGCGAGGGTCTCGTCCATCGGGATGAACGCATCGCCGAAGCGGCGGATGCCGCGCTTGTCCCCCAGCGCCTGGCCCAGCGCCTGACCCAGCACGATGGCGGTGTCCTCGATCGTGTGGTGGCCCTCGATCTCAATGTCCCCGGTGGCCTTGACGGTCAGGTCGAAGCTGGCGTGACTGCCCAGCGAGGTGAGCATGTGATCGAAGAACGGCACCCCGGTGTCGACGCTGACGACTCCGGTGCCGTCGAGATTCAGGTCGACGACGATGGCGGACTCTTTGGTGGTGCGTGTGACGGACGCACGGCGATCAATGCGGTCCACGCCGGATGAACCAGGTGAAGTGGTCACGATGCTCCTATTCGTGCGCTGGCGGCCAGCAGCGCGTCGTTCTCGTCGGCAAGGCCGATCGTGGTTCGTAGATAACCGGGGATCCCCACGTCCCGGATGAGCACGCCGTCGTCGAGATAGCGCTGCCATGTCGCGTGGGCGTCGGAGAACTCCCCGAACATCAGGAAGTTCGCGTCGCTGGGTACAACGCGGAACCCCAGGGTCTGTAATTCCCGGGCCACCCGTTCTCGCTCGGCGATCAGGGTGGCGACGCTGCCCAGCGTGTCGTCGGCGTGCCGCAGCGCGGCGCGGGCCGCGGCCTGGGTGAGCGAGGACAGGTGGTACGGCAGCCGCACCAGCAGCATCGCGTCGATCACCGCCGGTGTCGCCACCAGATAGCCCAGCCGGCCCCCCGCGAACGCGAACGCCTTGCTCATGGTGCGCGTCACCACCAGCTTGGTCGGGTACTGGTCGATCAGGCCGACGGCGCTGGGCTGAGACGAGAATTCGCCGTAGGCCTCGTCGAGGATCAGGATGCCGCCGGGTTGCGCCGACAGCGCGTCCAGCAGCTCCCGCAGGTCGTCGTGGGTGACGCTCTGGCCCGACGGGTTGTTCGGGCTGGCGACGAAGACCACGTCGGGGTTGTGCTCTTTGATCGCACGCGCCGCCGCGGCGGGGTCGAGGCTGAAGTCCTCGGCGCGGTTGGCCACCAGCCAAGTGGTCTGGGTGCCGTCGGCGATGATCGGATGCATCGAATACGACGGCACGAAACCGATCGCGCTGCGGCCCGGGCCGCCGAACGCCTGCAGCAGCTGCTGCAGGATCTCGTTGGACCCGTTGGCCGCCCAGACGTTGTCGACCCCGACCGGGAACCCCGTCTGCTGTGTCAGGTAGCGGGCCAGGTCGGCGCGCAGTGCCACCGCGTCGCGGTCGGGGTAGCGGTGCAGCTCGGCGGCGGCGGCACGCACCGACGCCGCGACGTCCTCGATCAGCGCCTCGGTGGGCGGATGCGGATTCTCGTTGGTGTTCAACCGCACCGGCACCGTCAGTTGCGGCGCGCCGTACGGTGACTTGCCGCGCAGGTCGTCGCGCAGCGGCAGGTCCTCGAGGGTGATCGGGCTCACCGCTCGAACCTCCGCCGAACGGCTTCTCCGTGGCTGGGCAGGTTTTCGGCCTGGGCCAGCGTGATGACATGACCCGACACGTCTTTCAGAGCCGCCTCGGTGTAGTCGACGACGTGGATGCCGCGCAGGAACGTCTGCACCGACAGTCCGCTGGAGTGCCGTGCGCACCCTGCGGTCGGCAGCACGTGATTGGACCCGGCGCAGTAGTCGCCGAGGCTGACCGGCGCGTACGGACCGACGAAAATCGCTCCTGCAGAACGAATCCGGCCGGCCACCCCGGCGGCATCGACGGTCTGGATCTCCAAGTGCTCGGCGGCGTAGGCGTTCACGGCGCGAACGCCGGCGTCGAGATCGTCGACCAGCACGATCGCCGACTGCTCCCCACTCAGTGCCGCGGTCACCCGCTGCCGGTGCACGGTGGTCTCCAGCTGCACGGCCAGTTCGCGATCGGTGGCATCGGCGAGCTCGGGGCTGGGGGTGACCAGCACGCTGGCCGCCATTTCGTCGTGTTCGGCCTGGCTGATCAGATCGGCCACGACATGGCTCGGGTCGGCGGTGTGATCGGCGAGGATCGCGATCTCGGTCGGACCGGCCTCGGCGTCGATGCCGACCGCCGACCGGCAGATCCGCTTGGCGGCGGTGACGTAGATGTTGCCGGGTCCGGTGATCATGTCCACCGGAGCCAGTTCCTCGCCCGTGGTGTCGGTGCCGCCGTAGGCCAGCAGCGCGACCGCCTGCGCCCCGCCGACGGCCCACACCTCCTCGACACCGAGCAGCGCTGCCGCGGCCAGGATCGTCGGGTGCGGCAGGCCCTGGAAACGGTCGGGGTTCGTACTCTGCGGCGGGCTGGCGATCACCAGCGAGTCCACCCCGGCGGTCTGGGCCGGGACCACGTTCATCACGACGCTGGACGGGTAGACGGCGTTGCCGCCGGGCACGTAGAGCCCGACGCGCTCGACGGGCACCCAGCGCTCGGTGACGGTCGCGCCCGGGGCCAGGGTGGTGGTGGTCTCGGTGCGCCGCTGGTCGGCGTGCACGGCACGGGCCCGCTCGATCGCGACGTCCAGCGCGGCGCGGACGTCGGGATCGAGCTCGGCCAGCGCCGACGCAAGACGCTCGGCGGGTACCCGCACCCGCTCGGGCCGCACGCCGTCGAAGGCGGCGCCGTACTCCAGCGCCGCGGCGGCGCCGCGGTCGGCGACCGCGTCGACGATGGGCCGGACTTTGGGTACGACGGCGTCGACGTCGACACCGCCGCGGGGCAGCGCCGAGCGCAGGCGGGCCGCCGACAGCGTCGTGCCGCGCAGATCGATGCGCCGCAGGAGCCTTGGCGATACATTCACGCTGACCATTGTCCCAGAGCTGCACAAATCGGTATCGGAGGCGTCATGTCCGGTCAGTCCAGCAGAAACAGCCACCCCAACAATGCGCCCGGCGTGCCGATGATCTTTCCGCCGTGGTTCGAGCGCCTGCAGATCAAGTACATCAATCCGCTGATCCGGCCGTTCTCGAAGCGGGTGCCCGGCCTCGGCGTGATCCGGCACCGGGGCCGCACGTCGGGCCGGGAGTACGAGACGATCGTCACGCCGTACCGCAAGGGCTCGGTACTGGCCATCGGCTTGGCCCACGGCAAGACCAACTGGGTCAAGAACGTGCTGGCGGCCGGTGAGGCCGAGATCCAGATCGGCCGCAACACGCTGCATCTGGTGCGGCCCCGCGTTCTCCCGGCCGGCACCACCGACGAGTCGTTGCCGCGGACCGCCCGGATGCTGGCCAAACGGTCAGGGGTTTTCGTCGCCGAGATCGCGTGACGCGCAGCGGGCGCTGATCGCGCCGCTGGCGGCCTCGGCGTCGGCGAGACGGGCAGCCTGGACCGGGTCGGCATTGGGCACGCCGGCGGTGGCCGCGGCGCCGATGTCCATCAACTGGTCGGCGAACCTACGCACGTCGCCGGCCAGCTCGGCCGGGGTCGCCGGGTCCAGCCGGGCCAACAGGTACTGGCCGCCGTCGAGCAGCGCGACGCGGGCGTTCGCGGCCGCGGCCAGCGCGCCGGCGAGGTCGTCGGGGCCGCCGGGCGGTTCGGTGTTGGTGTTGGTCGCCACGGCCCGGCGGACCGTGTCGTAGGCCGAACAGGTCGCCGACACGGCCTCGGCGCGCTGCGTGTCGGTGTGGTCGGGTTCGCCGTCGAACGTTCGCAGGAGCGCGAACACGGCGACGCCGAGAGCCAGCAACGCCACCGCAAGGGCTGATCTCATGGGCTACAGATCCAACCCCAGGTCCAGCACCTGCACCGAGTGGGTGAGCGCGCCGACGGCCAGGTAGTCGACCCCGGTGCCGGCGTAGTCGGCGGCGTTCTCCAAAGCCAGCCCGCCCGAGGACTCGAGCATGGTGTGCGATCCGGCCGCGGCGCGCCGCTGCACGGCGATCTGGGTCTGCCACACCGGGAAGTTGTCCAGCAGGACCAGTTCCGCGCCCTCGGCGAGCACCTCGTCGAGTTGCTCGAGCGAGTCGACCTCGACTTCACACGGCAGATCCGGCGCCGCGGCGCGCACGGCGCGCAGTGCCGCGACCACCGAGCCGGCAGCGGCGACGTGGTTGTCCTTGATCAGCGCCGCGTCGCCGAGGCCCATGCGGTGGTTGACGCCGCCGCCGACGCGGACCGCGTACTTCTGCACCGTCCGCAGGCCGGGCAGGGTCTTGCGGGTGTCCCGGATCTGCGCCGAGGTTCCCTCGACCGCCTCGACCCACGCCGCGGTCGTCGTCGCGATGCCCGACAGGTGGCACACCAGGTTCAACAGCGTGCGCTCGGCGGTGAGCAGGCCCCGAGTGTGCGCCTCGACGGTCAGCGCGGCCTCCCCGGCGCGCAGCCGCGTCCCGTCCGGTCGCCGGTGCACGACGCGGTAGCCGCCGTCGCCGAGCACCGCGTCGAGCACCATCATGGCCAGCTCCGAGCCGGCCAGGACGCCGGGTTCGCGCGCCACCACCGACGCCGTGGTGGTGGCGTCGACAGCCACGGTGGCCAGCGTCGTCACATCGGGCCCGTAGCGCAGGTCTTCGTCGAGCGCGCGGGTGATCACCGCGCGTGCGTCGGCGCGTTCGGCGTCGGTGAGCTCCATCAGCACCCCGCCGGGGTGAGACCGAGGGCGCCACGGCGGCTACTGAACGCCTGCGCCGGGTCGGTGTCGGGGAAGTCCGCGCGGTGGTGGCAGCCGCGGGTTTCGGTGCGGGCCAGCGCCGCCTCCGCCACAGTGGCCGCCACGGCGGTCAATGCGGCGTCCTCGACGTCGCGGCGGGTGACCAGGGTGCGGGGTCTCGCCTCCGCGAAGCGGTCGATCGCGTCGCGCAGTCCCGCGCCGCTGCGTACCACCGACGCGTGTCGGGTCATCATCGCCTGCAGCTCGGCGCGCGGCAGCACGGGACGCACCGGAGCGTCGGGGGTCACGACCCGGGCGGGTCCAGCGACCGCGGCGTGGCCGGCGGCCGCACGACCGGCCCGGCCGCCGACGACGAGCCCTTCGAGCAGGCTGTTGGATGCCAGGCGGTTGGCGCCGTGCATTCCGGTGCGGGCGACCTCACCGGCGGCGAAGAGCCCCGGCAGCGCGGTCCGACCGTCGACGTCGGTGACGACGCCGCCACAGCTGTAGTGGGCGCCGGGTATCACCGGAATCGGCTGGTGCGCCGGATCGATGCCGGCCGCCAGGCAGGCGGCGGTGACGGTCGGAAACCGGGCGGCCAGGTGGGGCACGGTGCGCGCGTCGAGGTAGACGCAGTCATCTCCGGTGGCGGTCAGGCGGGCCTCGATCGCCGCGGCCACGACATCGCGCGGCGCCAGGTCGCCCATCGGGTGCACACCGGCGGTCACCGAAACACCGTGCCGGTCGATCAGCGTGGCGCCCTCACCGCGTAAGGCCTCGGTGATCAGCGGGCGGCGGCCACCGGCATCGGCGGTGTAGAGCATCGTCGGGTGGAACTGGATGAACTCGATGTCGGCGGCGGGCAGGCCGGCCCACAACGCCAGTGCCACCCCGTCGCCGGTGGAGCCGTCGGGGTTGGTGGTGGCCTGATACAGGTGCCCCAGTCCCCCGGTGGCCAGAATGACCGCCGGCGCATGGATGACGCCGAGGCCGTCGGCGCTGCGCACCAGCACACCGGCCACCGCCCCGTCGTCGACGAGTACCTCCAGCGCCAGGTGGTCCCGACGGACGTCGAGGCTGGTGGCGGCGTGGTTGAGCGCACGCTGCACCTCCGCGCCGGTGGCGTCGCCGCCGGCGTGCACGATCCGTCGGCGCGAATGGCCGCCCTCCCTGGTCAACGCCCAGCGCCCCGGCGTCGATTCGTCGAAAACCGCTCCCGCGCCGACGAGTTCGCGGACAGCGTGATACCCGTCGGCGACGATCGAGCGCACCGCGACCGGGTCGCACAGGCCGGCTCCCGCGACGATCGTGTCGGCGACATGGGCGTCGACGGAGTCGTCGGTGTCCGGTAGCACGACCGCGATGCCGCCCTGAGCGTAGAAGGTGGCCGTCTGCTCAGCCTTGCTGAGCAGCACCACCGTGCGGCCCTGCCGATGTGCGGCCAGCGCCGCGGCGAGCCCCGCCACACCGGTGCCGACCACGACGACGTCGGCGCGCTGCCGCCACATGCCCGCGCCGCCGCAGGCTGGAGTCATTCCCCGCCGCCGGGTTGTCCGATCTCGATCATCCGCTGCACGCTCGCCCGGGCGGCGCGCGCGGTGTCGGGATCGACGTGCACTTCGTCCGCCCCCTCGATCAGGCAGCGCAGCATGGCCGCCGGAGTGATCATCTTCATGTAGCGGCAGGACGCCCGGTCGTTGACCGCGCGGAAGTCGACCTCGGGTGCCGCGCGCCGCAGCTGGTGGAGCATGCCCACCTCGGTGGCGACCAGCACCTGGCGCGCGCCCGTGGCGCGGGCCGCGTCGAGCATGCCTCCGGTGGACAGGATCTTGACCCGCTCCTCCGGGAAGGATCCCTCCCCGGCCAGGTACAGAGCCGATGTGGCGCAACCACATTCCGGGTGGACGAACAGTTCGGCGTCCGGGTGCGAGCGGGCCTGTTCGGCGAGTTCGTCACCGTTGATGCCGGCGTGCACATGGCATTCGCCGGCCCAGATGTGCAGGTTCTGGCGGCCTGTGACGCGGCGGACGTGCGCCCCGAGGAACTGGTCCGGGCCGAACAGCACCTCCCGATCGGCGGGAATGGACGCCACTACGTCCACGGCGTTCGACGAGGTGCAACAGATGTCGGTCTCGGCCTTCACCGCGGCCGTGGTGTTCACGTAGGACACCACCACCGCGCCGGGATGGTCGGCCTTCCACGCGCGCAGATCGTCGGCGGTGATCGAATCCGCCAGTGAGCACCCCGCCCGCTGGTCGGGGATCAGCACCGTCTTGTCCGGTGACAGGATCTTGGCCGTCTCAGCCATGAAGTGCACCCCGGCGAACACGATGGTGTCCTCCGGGGCGTCGGCGGCGATGCGGGACAGCGCCAGCGAGTCGCCCACGTGGTCGGCGACGTCCTGAATGGCGGGCAGCTGGTAGTTGTGCGCCAGCAGCGTCGCGCCGCGCAGATCGAGCAGGCGGCGCACCTCAGCGGCCCACGCCCGGCCCGGCTCGACCCCCGTGAACCCGTCCGGACCGTCGACGATCCGGTCCGCGAGCTCATCAGCAGTGATGGTCATCACCGCCCCCTTTCCCAAAACCGAGGTTTTCGACTTACAATCGAAAACATGGTTCATAGTAGCACCGAGCACGAGGTGTTGGCAGCGGTGCTCCAGGTTCGCCCCCTCGACGAGTCCGACCCCGCCGGGAAATCCGCACTTCACGTGCTGTTGTGGCAACGCGCGCTGGAGCCCGAACAGGGCAAGTGGTCGCTACCCGGCGGGCGCCTGGGCGCCGACGAAGACCTGACGAGTTCGGTGCGCCGGCAGTTGGCCGAGAAGGTCGACCTTCGTGAACTGGCCCACCTCGAACAGCTCGCGGTCTTCTCCGATCCCCGCCGAGTGCCCGGGCCCCGCACGATCGCGTCGACCTTCCTGGGGCTGGTGCCCTCCCCGGCCACCCCGGAGTTGCCGGCCGACACCCGATGGCATCCGGTCGACGAGCTGCCGCCGATGGCGTTCGACCACGCGCCGATGGTGCAGCACGCCCATCACCGGCTGGCGGCCAAACTGTCCTACACCAACATCGGATTCGCGCTGGCGCCAGCAGAATTCGCGCTGTCGACACTGCGCGACATCTACAGCGCGGCCCTGGGCTACCAGGTCGACGCGACCAACCTGCAGCGTGTGCTGGAGCGTCGTCAGGTGATCACCCGCACCGGCACCACGGCACGCTCGGGCCGCAGCGGAGGTCGACCGGCGGCGCTGTACCGCTTCACCGAAGCGCGCTACCGCGTCACCGACGAATTCGCCGCATTGCGTCCACCCGGGTGAGTCGACTGGATTCTTAAAGCACTCTTAAGTAAGAATGCCTGGATGGACTTGGGCAGCGTGGCACGGTCGACCGGTGCGGAGTGGATCGGTCAGGCGCCGCACGAGCCGCTGCGCAGCGCACGTCCGGTAATCCCCAGCGAAGATCCGTTCTATCGGCCTCCCGAGGGCTTCGAGCACGCCCGCCCGGGCACGGTGCTGCGGACCCGTGACGTCGAGCTGGCCTTCCTCGGCATCATCCGGCAGAAGCTGGTCGCCACCCAGCTGCTGTACCGCACCACCGACCTCAACGGCACCGCGCAGGCCACGGTGACCACGGTGATCAGCCCCGCGGAGCGGTCCGACCGCACGCCGCTGCCGATCGTGTCCTACCAGTGCGCCATCGACGCCGTGGCCGGCCGCTGCTTCCCGTCGTACGCGCTGCGCCGCGGCGCCAAGGCCATCGGGTCGTTCGCCCAGTTCGAGTTCCTGCTGGTGGCAGCGGCGCTGGCCGAGGGCTGGGCGGTCTCGGTCCCCGACCACGAGGGACCCTCCGGCATGTGGGGCGCGCCGCACGAACCCGGCTACCACGTCCTCGACGGGGTCCGCGCGGCGATCAACCACCAATCGTTCGGGCTGAGCCCGGAGTCCCCGGTGGGTCTGTGGGGTTATTCGGGCGGCGGACTGGCGTCTGCGTGGGCCGCCGAAGTGCACGACAGCTACGCGCCCGAGCTCAACCTGGTCGGCGCCGTCCTGGGATCCCCGGTCGGCGATCTCGGTCACGCATTCAAGCGCCTCAACGGCAGCATCTACTCCGGTCTGCCCGCGCTCGTCGTGGCCGCCCTGACCCACGTCTACCCGGACCTGCACCGGATCATCGACGAGCACGCCACCGTCGAAGGCAAGGCCAAGCTGGCCCGCATCGAGAAGATGACCACCGCGCACGCGCTGCTGTCGTTCCTCGGCCGCGACATGGGCACGATGATCGACCGCCCCCTCGAGGAGATCCTGCTGACCCCGGTGGTGCAGAAGGTGTTCGCCGACATCAAACTCGGCACCTGCGCGCCGAAGACGCCCGTGCTGATCGTGCAGGCCGTGCATGACCGGATCGTGTCGGTCGACGACATCGACGTGTTGACCGAGACGTACACCCGCGGCGGAGCCAGCGTGACCTACCACCGCGACATGTTCAGCGAACATCTGCTGCTGCACCCGATGTCGGCTCCGATGACGCTGCGCTGGTTGCGGGACCGGTTCGCCGGCCGGCCGCTCGGCGCACACATCGCCCGCACCAAGTGGCCCACGCTGCTGAACCCGGCGACCTACCGGGGCATGCTGACGCTGACCAAGATCACCGCCAAGGTCCTCACGGGACGACGGGTGGAACGTCAGCCTCTGTCGCGATTCGATCAGTGAGCACCCTCGGATAGTCCACCGGTGGCCACGCGCCGAGGTCGTCGCGCGGTGTCGACACCGCGGCCAGCACGTACACCCCGGCGATCACGGCGGCCGGCAGTAACAGCGTCAGCGCGATCTGCCAGGGGGTGTGTCCGAAGAACACCGCCGGCGCCTCGATGATGTAGTGCACGCGGCGGTCCTCGGACACCGGTGCCGTCGCGACGTCGACCGCACCGTAGCGCCAGCGCGCCACCAGCGCACCGGTCCCCGCGGCTGCGACCGCCGCACCGACCGCACCGACGCTGAGCGCGGCCGTCATCGCCGGGCCGCGGTGGGCCCGCCACTGCCACGCCCACACCGCCGCCACGACGGCCAGCACACAGAGCATGCCGCAGAACAGCGCCGCCGCGGTGAACCAATGGTCGGCCTCGCTACCCAGGGCCGCCTTGACGCGGTCCCCGCTGCGGGTGAGCGCCACGACACCGCGGATGGGCGGGGCCAGCAGCCCCCACACCGCCCCCACCAGCGCGCCGGCGGCGACCAGCGCCGACACGGTCCGCAGCAACGCGCGGGGCCGGGAGACCGTCGGTTCGGACACCGCGGGGGTCATCGGTACAGATCCAGGTCGCGCGAGTCGACCAGACCGTGGCGTGAGCACTTGGCCCACCATCCGTCCGGGCGCACCTGCACGATCATCCGGCGGCCACACGCGGCGCAGAAGCGGGGCGGTTCCAGACCGAGCTCCGCCGCGGTCGGAACAGTGCTGTCGGCCGGACCGCCGGTATAGACGTTGTAGGTTCCCGCGCCCACCGGCGCCGGGAGATCGGCGATCATCACAGGCTGGCGTTGAGCGCCTTGATCGGCATCTGCAGGTCGTCGAGCAGCTCGAGATCCGCCTCGGCGGGGCGTCCCAGCGTGGTCAGGTAATTGCCGACGATCACGGCGTTGATGCCGCCGAGAATGCCCTTCTTGGCGCCCAGGTCGCCGAGGGTGATCTCGCGGCCGCCCGCAAAACGCAGCATGGTGCGCGGCAGCGCCAGACGGAAGGCCGCGACAGCCCGCAGCGCCTCGCCGGCCGGCAACACCTCCAGGTCGCCGAACGGGGTGCCCGGACGCGGATTGAGGAAGTTCAGCGGGACCTCGTGCGGATCCAGCTCGGCCAGGTTGGCGGCGAACTCCGCGCGCTGCTCCAGCGTCTCGCCCATGCCGAGGATGCCGCCGCAGCAGACCTCCATACCGGCCTCGCGCACCATCTGCAGTGTGCCCCAGCGCTCTTCCCAGGAATGGGTGGTGACGACGTTGGTGAAGAACGACCGGGCGGTCTCCAGATTGTGGTTGTAGCGGTGCACACCCATCGCCGCGAGCTGGTCGACCTGCTCCTGGGTGAGCATGCCCAACGAGCACGCGATCTGGATGTCGACCTCATTGCGGATGGCTTCGATACCGGCAGCCACCTGGGCCAGCAGCCGCTCGTCGGGGCCGCGCACCGCGGCGACGATGCAGAATTCCGTCGCGCCGGTCTTGGCCGTCTGCTTGGCGGCCTCGACCAGGCTCGGGATGTCCAACCAGGCGCTGCGCACCGGCGAGGCGAAAAGGCCGGACTGTGAACAGAAGTGGCAGTCCTCGGGACAGCCGCCGGTCTTGAGGCTGATGATGCCTTCGACCTCGACGTCGGGACCGCACCACCGCATGCGCACGTCATGAGCGAGCGCCAGCAGGTCGTCGAGTTGGTCGTCGGGCAACTGCAGCACCTGCAGGGTCTGCTCCTGGTCGAGACCTTCGCCGCGCTCGAGTACCTGCTCGCGGGCCACCGCCAGAATGTCGCTCACCGATCGCCTTCCGTCCGTTACCTGAAAACCGTCGGCGAGCCGACAGTTGAACACGTCGGTCGAACCGACAGTTGAACACGTCGGTCGAACCGACAGTTGAACACGTCGGTCGAACCGACAGTTGAACACGTCGGTCGAACCGACAGTTGAACACCGTTCAGGTTAGGCTACCGGCGTGCAGCTCCACAAACGCGACGTGGTCGCGGCGGCGACCTCGCTGCTGGACGCGTACGGAATGGCCGACCTGACCATGCGGCGGTTGGCGCGCGAGCTCGCGGTCTCCCCCGGCGCTCTGTACTGGCACTTCGCCAACAAGCAGCAGTTGCTCGGCGCCGTCGCCGACCATCTGCTGCCGGGCTTCGACGACGTGACCGGCAGTTGGCACGAGCGGATCGCAGCCCTGTGCCACCGCCTTCGCGATGCGCTGCTGTCGCACACCGACGGCGCGGAGTTGGTGTCGGCCAGCTTCGCTGCCGGCCAGTCGGCGGCCATGGACCATCTGCTGACGGTGCTCGGTGCCGCCGCGGTCGAGGCCGGCGTGGGCTCCGGCAACGCCGAGCTGGCCGCTCGGACGGTGGTCTACTACGTCCTGGGGTTCACCGCCGACGAACAGTCGCGGCTGCAGTGGGACGCCGCGGGGGCCGATGTCACGCAGCCGGTGTGGACCGAAAATCCCACGGCGCGTTTCACTTTCGGGTTGCAACTGTTGGTGGACGGCATCGCCGCGCACAGCCGGACACGGAGCTGACCTCACCCGATCGGGTGGACGACCTTGGCATCGCCGTCCCAGTGGCGCAGCGCCACGGCCGTGCCGCGGATGTCACGGTTCACCCGGGGCAGCCCGACGGCGGTGCCCAGCCGGTCGGCAGGCACCCGCCGGGCCAGCGTCACATGCGGGGTCCAATGCCCCGGATCGGCATGTGGGAGCGGCCCTTTCGGCATGTGCGGAACGGTCAGTCGATGTGTCTCGGCGTGCAGGTCCAACAGCGGTGCCGACGGCACCACCAGGCGTACCAGCGTGACCGCCCGGCCGGCCCCGAACAGCATCGGCGCGCCGATGACGCACGGCAGCGGTAGCCGGTCGAGCACCGGGCGCAGCGCTGAATCGACGGTGTCGTCGAGGTGCTCGGCTACGGTCAGCGTCACGTGCGGGCGGTTGGTCGGCGACCGGTGCCCGGCGAGGCTGCGGATCCCGGCCTCGGCGAGGTCGGACCACACCTGGCGAACCGCGGCGTCGGTGTCCGCGTCGAACAGCAACTCCACGGAGTGGACCATCAGCCGACCAGCGTCTGGACCCACGCGGTGTCGAAGGCCGCCGCGCTGACCGCCG
The DNA here is from genome assembly GCF_010726645.1 of Mycolicibacterium duvalii. Lineage (NCBI taxonomy): Bacteria > Bacillati > Actinomycetota > Actinomycetes > Mycobacteriales > Mycobacteriaceae > Mycobacterium > Mycolicibacterium duvalii. The sequence continues at coordinate 1,683,379 of NZ_AP022563.1, forward strand.
CGAACTGCTCGGGCGTCATCGCCCCGGCACCGGCGGGCAGGACCGCCCGGACGGGCGCCTGGCGGGCCAGTGCGCCGCGGTTGTCGACTTCGGCCGGTCCGGGGTCGGCCGGCCACGCGCCGATCACTACGCCGGCGCAGGCCAGTCCCGCCGACCGCAGCGCCTCGAGGGTCAGGGCGGTGTGGTTGAGGGTGCCCAGCCCCGCGGCCACGACCACGAGGACCGGGGCGCCCAACTCTGCGGCGACGTCGCGCAGCGTCGCCCCGTCGGCGCCGATCTCGACGAGCAGCCCCCCCGCCCCTTCGACCAGCGTCAGCCGGCCCGGCCGGTCGGCTGCGATCGCCAGGTCGGTGAGCTCACGGCGAGCCGGAAGTTCGGCCCCGACCCGCCCGGCGGCGGCCAGCGGCGCAAGCGGCTCCGGGAATCGGGCCAGTGCGTGGAGTTCGGCCACCCCGGACAGTCGTCCCACCTCGGCCAGGTCGTCATCGCCGTCAGCGGTCCCGGTCTGCACCGGCTTGCACACCGCGACGTCGATGCCGGCCAGCCGCGCGTGGCAGGCCAGCGCGGCGGTGGCGACCGTCTTTCCGACGCCGGTGTCGGTTCCGGTGACGATGAGGACGCTCACGTCGGGGCCAGCACCTCGGTGAAGGCCTGGCGCGCCTGAGCCATCTCGTCGTCGGTCAGCGATGCCCGCGCCGTCAGCCGCAGGCGCGACGTTCCCGCCGGGACGGTGGGCGGCCGGAAGCATCCGACGCGAACACCGCGTTCCAGGCAGGCCGCGGTTGCGGCGACCGCGACCTCGGGCTCGCCCAGGATCACCGACACCACCGCCGACGGTGGCGTCTCGGCGACCCCGCACATCGCGGCCAGGTCGGCCGCGCGGTCGAGCACGCGCTGCGCTCGCCCCGGTTCTGCCTGGAGCACCTCGAGCGCGGCCAGGGCGGCGCCGACGGCCGCGGGCGCCAAGCCGGTGTCGAAGATGAACGGCCGCGCCGCGTCGATGAGGTGCTCACGCACCGCCGTCGGCGCGAGCACCACTCCACCCTGACTGCCCAACGCCTTGGACAGCGTCGTGGTCATCACGACATCGGGCGCGCCGGCCAGGCCGACCTCGTGCAGCAGGCCGCGCCCGCCGTCGCCGCGCACACCCAGACCGTGCGCCTCATCGACGAGCAGCAGCGCCCCGTGCCGGCGGCACACGTCATGCAGCGCCCGGATCGGTGCGAGCGTGCCGTCGGCCGAGAACACCGAGTCGGTGACCACGACGGCGCGGTCCTCGTCGCGGGCGGCCAACGCGGCCTCGACGGCGCCGACGTCGTTGTGCCCGGTGACGACCACGCGGGCGCGCGACAGGCGGCAGGCGTCGACCAGCGAGGCGTGCGTAAGCGCGTCGGAGACCACCAGCGATCCCGGGCCGGACAGCGCGACCACGGCGCCGAGGTTGGCGGTGTAGCCCGAGGAGAACACCAGGGCTGATGCGGCGCCGACGAATCCGGCGAGTTCCCGCTCGAAGGCTTCGTGCAGCTCGGTGTTCCCGGTGACCAAGCGCGACCCGGTCGACCCGGCACCCCACGTGCGCAGTGCGGTGACTCCGCCCTCGATGACGTCGGGGTGCTGCGACAACCCCAGGTAATCGTTGGAGGCCAGGTCCACCTCGGCGCCCACGGGCGGGCGCGCGCGCAGGCTGCGGCGCAGACCTTCGGCGCGGCGCCGGTCGGCCACCTCGGCCAGCCAGGCCAGCGGGTCGGCCCCGACGCCTGTCATGCGTGCTCCTCGCGATGGTGCCCGGTATTGAACACCGTTCAGGTTAGAGCACGGGCCACGGCGATCATCGCCGAGGTGATCTCACCGATCTCGACCGGCGTACAGATATACGGCGGCATCACGTAGATGAGATTGCGGAACGGCCGCAGCCACACGCCGTTCTCGACAGCCACCGGCGTCGCGACCCGTAGGTCGACGGGCCGGTCGGTCTCGATCACCCCGATCGCGCCGAGCACCCGCACGTCGACCACGTTGGGCAACGCCCGGGCCGGCGCCAGTCCGTCACACAGATCGGCCTCGATCGTGCGCACCCGGGCGCGCCAGTCGCCGGACAGCAGGAGTTCGACCGAGGCCACCGACACCGCGCAGGCCAGCGCGTTGGCCATGAACGTCGGGCCGTGCATCAGCGCACCCGGTTCGTGGTCGCTGATGGTCGAGGCCACATCCCGGGTGCACAGCGTCGCGGCCAGGGTGAGGTATCCCCCGGTCAGCGCTTTACCCACGCACATGATGTCGGGGCTGACACCGGCGTGGTCGGCTGCGAACAGTTCGCCGGTCCGGCCGAAACCGGTCGCGATCTCGTCGAAGATCAGCAACACCTCGTGCTCGTCGCAGATGTTGCGAAGGTCGGTCAGGTAGCGGGGATCGTGGAAACGCATGCCACCGGCGCCCTGGACGACGGGTTCGACGATCACCGCGGCGAGTTCATCGGCGTGCTCGGCGACCTGGGCGGCGAACGCCGCGCTGTACGCGGGGTCGTAGTCGGGCGGAACCGCCGGAGCGAACAGCTGCTCGGCCAGCAGCGAATGCGCACCCCGCCACAGCTGGTGCATGCCGCCGTCGGGGTCGCACACGCTCATCGGCGTGAAAGTGTCGCCGTGGTAGCCGCCGCGCCAGGTCATCAGCCTGCTCTTGGCGGCACGGCCGCTGCTGCGCCAGTACTGCAGCGCCATCTTGACCGCCACTTCGACCGACACCGAACCCGAGTCGCTGAAGAACACGGTTTCCAGACCCGGCGGGGTGACGTCGACCAACAGCTGGGCCAACCGCGCCGCCGGCTCGTGGGTCAACCCGCCGAACATCACATGGTTCATCCGCCCCAGCTGGCGGGTGATGGCGTCGTCGAGCACCGGGTGACCGTGCCCGTGCACCGCCGTCCACCAGGACGCCATCGCATCCAGCACCTCGACCTGCGCGCCCTGATAGGCCAGCGTCAGACGGGAACCGCGGGCGGCCAGCGCCACCAACGGCTCGAGCGTCCCGGGACCGATGGGGCTGTACGGATGCCAGATGTGAGCGGCGTCGATGGCGCTGATCTCGATGGGCGTCAACGCACTCACCTTCGGTAGATTAGCCCCCGATCATGATGACCCTCGCCCCCGCCCGGCCGGTGTCCCGCACCGCCCCGGGCTCAGTCCGGACTGCCGCGAATGCGTCGGTTCCCGGCATGGGCACCCGCACGTCCGGGTTCTACCGGCACGATCTGGACGGTCTGCGCGGCGTCGCGATCGCGCTGGTCGCCGTGTTCCACGTGTGGTTCGGTCGCGTCTCGGGCGGTGTCGACGTCTTCCTGGTGCTGTCCGGGTTCTTCTTCGGGGGACGGTTGCTGCGCGGAGCGCTGACCCCTGGAGTCTCCCTGCGCCCGGGCCCGGAGGTGACCCGGCTGATCCGCCGCCTGCTGCCGGCGCTGGTGGTGGTGCTGGCCGCGTCGGCCGTGCTGACCATCCTGATCCAGCCCGAGACCCGGTGGGAGACGTTCGCCGACCAGAGCCTGGCCAGCCTGGGCTATTACCAGAACTGGGAACTGGCGCGCACCGCGTCGGACTACCTGCGGGCCGGCGAGTCGGTCAGCCCGCTGCAGCACATCTGGTCGATGTCGGTGCAGGGCCAGTTCTACATCGCGTTCCTGGCGCTGGTCCTGCTCGCTGCGTTCGCGTTCCGCCGCCTGCTCGGCAGGCACGCGCGCGCGGCGTTCGTCGTGCTGTTGACCGGGCTGACCGTCGCGTCGTTCGTCTACGCGATCATCGCGCACAACACCGACCAGGCCACCGCCTACTACAACAGCTTCGCCCGCGCGTGGGAACTGCTGCTGGGTGCACTGGTGGGCGCCGTGGTGCCGCACGTGCGCTGCCCGATGTGGCTGCGCACCGTGATGGCCGTCGTCGCCCTCGGCGCGATCCTGTCCTGCGGCGCGCTGATCGACGGGGTTCACGAGTTCCCCGGTCCGTGGGCGCTGGTCCCGGTCGGCGCCACGCTGCTGTTCATCCTCTCGGCGGCCAACCGGCACGCCGATCCGCACACCGCCGGCCGGATCCCCGCACCCAACCGGCTGCTGGCCGCCAAACCGTTCATGACGCTGGGCTCGATGGCCTACTCGCTGTACCTGTGGCACTGGCCGCTGCTGATCTTCTACCTGGCCTACGCGGGCGGCTCGCGGGTCAACTTCCTCGAAGGCGCGGCCGTACTGGCCGTCTCGGCCCTACTGGCATGGCTGACCACCCGATATGTCGAGGAGCCGTTACGGGCACGCAAGTCGGCACCGGCTGCGCCGACCACGGCGGTGCCGCTGCGGTCGCGGCTGCGCAGGCCGACCATCGTGCTGGGCTCGACGGTGGCACTGCTCGGGGTGGCGCTGACCGCGACGTCGTTCACCTGGCGCGAGCACGTGATGGTGCTGCGCGCCAACGGCAAAGAGCTGTCCGGGCTGTCGGCGCGCGACTATCCCGGCGCCCGCGCCCTCGTGGACCAGGCCAAGGTGCCCAAGCTACCGATGCGCCCGACCGTCCTGGAAGCCGACGACGACATCCCGCAGACCACCGTCGACGGTTGCATCAGCGACTTCGACAACGTCACCGTCATCAACTGCACCTACGGTGACCGCACCGCGACCCGCACCATCGCGCTGGCGGGTGGCTCACATGCCGAGCACTGGATCACCGCGCTGGATCTTCTGGGACGGATGCACCACTTCAAGGTCGTCACCTATCTCAAGATGGGCTGCCCGCTGACCACTGACGAAACCCCGCGGGTGATGGGAAACAACGACCCCTACCCCAAGTGCCGCACGTGGAACGAGCGGGTGCTGCCCAGGATCGTGGCCGACCGGCCCGACTACGTGTTCACCACGTCGACGCGGCCGTGGAACATCAAGCCGGGCGACGTGATGCCGTCGGGGTACCTGGGCATCTGGGAAACGTTCGACGACAACGGAATCCCTGTCCTGGCGATGCGGGACACACCGTGGATGGTCCGTGACGGCGAACCGTTCCTCCCGGTGGACTGTCTGGCCGGCGGCGGTGACGCCATTTCCTGCGGTATCGAGCGATCCGAAGTACTCTCGGACTCCAATCCGACATTGGACTACACCGCGCGCTTCCCGTCGCTGATTCCGCTCGACATGAGCGACGCGGTGTGCCGTGCCGACTACTGCCGGGCGGTGGAGGGAAACGTGTTGCTCTACCACGACGCTCACCACATCTCGTCGACCTACATGCGCACCATGACCGGTGAGCTGGGCCGTCAGATCGCGGCGGCCACCCGCTGGTGGAAGGGCTGATGACCGGGCCGGAGCCGGCGTCGCTACCGATGGTGTGGCCCGGCACCTCGTATCCGCTGGGCGCCACCTACGACGGAGCGGGCACCAACTTCTCGCTGTTCTCCGAAGTCGCCGAGCGTGTCGAGCTGTGCCTGATCGGACGAGACGGCGGCGAACGGCGCATCGAACTCGAGGAAGTCGACGGCTACGTCTGGCACTGCTACCTGCCGACGGTCACGCCCGGACAGCGGTACGGATATCGGGTGCACGGCCCGTGGGATCCGGCCGCCGGGCATCGCTGCGACCCCAGCAAGCTGCTGCTCGATCCCTATGGCAAGGCGTTCGACGGCGACTTCCACTTCGGTCAGGCGCTGTACTCCTACGACCTGGAGGCCGACGATCTGGCCACCGGAGGGATCCCGCCGCAGCTGGACTCGCTGGGCCACACCATGGTCTCCGTCGTGATCAACCCGTTCTTCCAGTGGGGGTCCGATCGCCCACCGCGCACGCCCTACCACGAGACGGTGATCTACGAAGCCCACGTCAAGGGCATGACCCAGCGTCATCCGGGCATTCCCGACGAGTTGCGCGGGACGTACGCGGGCCTGGCGCATCCGGCGATCATCGACCACCTCAAGTCGCTCAGCATCACCGCGATCGAGTTGATGCCGGTGCATCAGTTCATGCACGATCACCGGCTGCTGGACCTCGGCCTGCGGAACTACTGGGGCTACAACACCTTCGGGTTCTTCGCCCCCCACAGCGAGTACGCCGCGACCCGCAGCGCCGGTGGCGCGGTGGCGGAGTTCAAGGCAATGGTCCGTGCGTTCCACGAGGCGGGCATCGAGGTCATCCTCGACGTGGTCTACAACCACACCGCGGAGGGCAATCACCTCGGCCCGACCATCAACTTCCGCGGCATCGACAACGCCGCGTACTACCGACTGCTCGACGAGGACAACCGCTACTACAAGGATTTCACCGGCACCGGCAACAGCCTCAACGCCCGTCATCCGCACACGTTGCAGCTCATCATGGACTCGTTGCGGTACTGGGTTCTCGACATGCACGTCGACGGATTCCGGTTCGATCTGGCCTCGACGCTGGCCCGCGAGTTCTACGACGTGGACCGGCTCTCGGCGTTCTTCGACATCATCCAGCAGGACCCGGTGCTCAGCCAGGTCAAGCTGATCGCCGAGCCGTGGGACGTCGGAGAAGGCGGCTACCAGGTCGGCAACTTCCCAGGTTTGTGGACCGAGTGGAACGGGAAGTATCGCGACACTGTGCGCGACTACTGGCGGGGCGAACCCGCAACCCTGGGCGAGTTCGCTTCCCGGCTGACCGGGTCGTCGGATCTGTACGAGGCGACCGGCCGCCGGCCGAGCGCCAGCATCAACTTCGTGACCTGCCACGACGGTTTCACTCTCAACGACCTGGTGTCCTACAACGAGAAGCACAACCAGGCCAACGGCGAGGACAACCGCGACGGGGAGAGTCACAACCGGTCGTGGAACTGCGGCGTCGAGGGTCCCACCGATGACCCGCAGATCAACGAGTTGCGCCGTCAGCAGATGCGCAACATCATGGCCACGCTGATGCTGTCCCAGGGCACTCCGATGATCTCGCACGGCGACGAGATCGGTCGCACCCAATCAGGTAACAACAACGTCTACTGCCAGGACTCCGAGCTGTCGTGGATGGACTGGGCGCTGTGTGAGACCAACGCCGATGTGCTGGAGTTCACCCGTAAGGTGATCCGTTTCCGCAAGAGCCATCCGGTGTTCCGGCGCCGGCGCTTCTTCGAGGGCAAGCCGATCCGCAGCGGCCATCAGGTCCGCGACATCGCGTGGCTGACCCGGTCGGGCAAGGAGATGGAGCTCGAGGACTGGGGCTCGGGTCTGGACGAGTGCGTCGCGGTGTTCCTCAACGGCGACGCGATTCCGGCGCCCGACGAACGCGGGGAGCGCGTCGTCGACGAGTCCTTCCTGCTGTGCTTCAACGCCCACGACGAGCCCCAGGACTTCGTGACCCCGGACCACGACTACGCCCGGCGTTGGGTCGGCGCCCTGGACACCGGCCACGTCACCGGCGATACCGACCTCGACGTCATTGCAGGGCAGAAGATTTCACTGCAGCCCCGGTCGCTGCTCGTGCTGCGCAAGGTGGCGTGACCATGGCTGTGCTGTCCACCTACCGGCTGCAGATGCGCGGCGCGGCCAGCGGCGACGCGTTCACCTTCGCCGACGCCGAGGAGCTCGTCGACTACTTCGCCGAGCTGGGCGTGTCACATCTGTACCTGTCCCCCATCCTGACCGCCGCGCACGGCTCGACACACGGCTACGACGTCACCGACCCGACCACCGTGTCCGCGGAGCTCGGCGGGCCGGAAGGTCTGCACCGGCTGGCCGCGGCCGCGCGGGCGGCCGGTCTGGGTCTGGTGGTCGACATCGTGCCCAATCACGTCGGTGTCGACGTCCCCCGGCAGAACGCGTGGTGGTGGGATCTGCTGACCCACGGTCGCCGGTCGGAGTACGCATCGTTCTTCGACATCGACTGGGATCTCGACCCGGACGGCCGGATCATCCTGCCCGTACTCGGTTCCGATGACGACGTCGACGATCTCGTCGTCGACGGAGATCAGCTGCGTCTCGGCGACCTCGCCTACCCGATCGCCCCCGGCACCGCCGACGCCGGCGCCTCGGGTGCGCAGGTGCACGACCGCCAGCATTACCGGCTGGTCGGCTGGCGCAGCGGGGTCTGCGGTTACCGCCGGTTCTTCTCCATCACGTCGCTGGCCGGCCTCCGTCAGGAGGACCGTGCGGTCTTCGACACCACGCACACCGAGGTCGGACGCTGGTTCTCCGCGGAACTGGTCGACGGCATCCGCATCGACCATCCGGACGGGTTGTCCGATCCGGCCGGCTATCTGGTCTGGCTGCGACAGCTGATCGGGCCGCACGCGTGGCTGGTCATCGAGAAGATCCTGGCCGTCGACGAGGCACTCGACCTCAGCCTGCCGGTCCAGGGCACCACCGGATACGACGCGCTGCGCGAAGCCGGTGGCGTGTTCGTCGACCCGTCCGGCGAGGAAGCGTTGACCGAACTCGTCGAGTCGCCGGGCGGCGATTACGCGGCCATGCCCGACGTCGCTCGCCGCCTGAAGGTACAGGCGGTGACCGCGACGCTGGCCAGCGAACTCGCGCGGCTGTGCCGCACCGCCGTCGCGACGACCGGTCGGGATCACCCGTTGCTGCCGGATGCGGTGGCGGCCGTGCTCAGTCACGTGGGCGTGTACCGCTCCGACTACCCCGCACTGTCGGCGGTGCTTCCCGGCGCGTTGGCCGCGACCGCGGTCGACCACCCCCATCTCGACGAGCCGTTGACCCTGCTGGCCGCGGCGCTGGCCGGTAGCCCCGAAGTCGAGGTCCGCCTGCAACAGCTCTGCGGCGCGGCGACGGCGAAGTCCATGGAGGACTGCCTGTTCTATCGGGACGCACGCCTGGTCTCGCTCAACGAGGTCGGCGGCGAACCGGACAAGTTCGGCGTCAGCACCGCGGAGTTCCATCGCCGGGCGGCCGTACGCGCGGCCCTGTGGCCGCAGGCGATGACCACCCTTAGCACCCACGACACCAAGCGGGGGGAAGACGTACGCGCCCGCATCGGCGTGCTGTCTCAGGTTCCTTCGTTGTGGGCCGAAATGGTCCGCGGGTGGGAGCGAGTCAACCCCAGCCCCGATGCCCAGACCGCTTTGTTCCTGTGGCAGAACATCTTCGGGGTGTGGCCGACCGACGGCGCGGTGACCGACGAGCTGCGCCACCGACTGCACGCCTACACCGAGAAGGCGATCCGCGAAGCCGCGTTGCATACCGCCTGGAACGACCCCGACGACGGGTTCGAATCTGCGGTACACGCCTGGCTGGACACCGTTTTCGACGGCCCGATCGCGACGGAGATGACCGAGCTGGTCGCCCGGATCGATCAGCACGCTCGTTCGGATGCACTCGGCCAGAAGCTGATCGCGCTCACCGCGCCCGGCGTACCCGATGTCTATCAGGGCACCGAGCTGTGGGAGGACAGCCTCGTCGATCCCGACAACCGGCGCCCGGTGGACTACGCCGCTCGCCGGGAGGCGCTGCGGCAGCTGGCACATCCGAAGATCCGGGTGGTGCGGACCGCGCTGCAGCTGCGGCGGGAGCGACCCGAGACGTTCCTGGCCGGCGGGCATCGTCCCGTGCTCGCCGACGGTGAGAACGCCGGCCATGTGGTGGCGTTCCTGCGCGGCGATGACGTGCTCGTCGCGGTCAGTCGCTGGACGGTGCGGCTGGCCGACAACGGCTGGGGCGACACCACGGTCACGCTGCCCACGGGCGCCTGGACCGACCGCCTCAGCGGTGCCGCGTACAGCGGAACGGTGCGCGCCGAGGACTTATTCGCCAACCTTCCGGTAGCTCTGCTGGTGCATGGCGATGACTGATCCCGACACCCGCAACGACCACGAATTCGCCGTCTGGGCACCCATTCCCGAACGGGTGCGGCTGGACGTCGAGGGTGTCCTGCACCCCATGGAGCGCGACGAGAAGGGTTGGTGGCGTGCGGTCGTCGAGGCCGCCGCGGACGCGCGATACGGTTACGTCCTCGACGATGACCCCACAGTGCTGCCCGACCCCCGCTCGCCCCGGCAGCCCGACGGAGTGCACGAACGCTCACAGTTGTGGCAACCCGGCCCCCGCGCCGAGGCCGCGGGCGGATGGCAGGGGCGCTCGATCGAGGGCGCCGTCATCTACGAACTGCATATCGGAACCTTCACACCGGCGGGGACCTTCGACTCCGCGATCGACAAGCTCGACCACCTGGTCGACCTCGGCGTCGACTTCGTGGAGGTGATGCCGGTCAACGCCTTCGGCGGCACCCACGGCTGGGGCTACGACGGGGTGCTGTGGTACGCCGTGCACGAACCCTACGGCGGCCCCGACGGACTGGTCAGATTCATCGACGCCTGCCACACCCGCGGCCTCGGCGTGCTCATCGACGCGGTGTTCAACCACCTCGGACCGTCGGGCAACTACCTGCCCAAGTTCGGGCCGTACCTGTCGAGCGGATCCAATCCGTGGGGCGAGTCGATCAACATCGCCGACGCCGGCGCCGACCAGGTCCGCCGCTACATCCTCGACTGCGCACGGCGCTGGATGCGCGTCTTCGGCGCCGACGGACTGCGGCTCGACGCCGTCCACGCCCTCGTCGACACCACCGCGTACCACATTCTCGAAGAGCTCTCCGCCGAAACCGACGAGCTGTCAAGCGACCTCGGGCGTCCCCTGTCGTTGGTCGCCGAGAGCGACATGAACGATCCGCGGCTGATCACCCCCCGCGCTCACGGAGGTCTGGGGATGACCGCGCAGTGGGATGACGACATCCACCACGCCATCCATACCGCGGTCTCGGGCGAGCGCCAGGGCTACTACGGCGACTTCGGCACGCTGGAGACGCTGGCGACGACGTTGCGCCACGGCTACTTTCACGCCGGCACGTACTCGTCGTTCCGGCAGCGCCGCCACGGACGCCCGCTCGACACCGCGACGATCCCGGCCACCCGGTTGTTGGCGTACACCCTCACCCACGACCAGGTCGGCAACCGGGCCATCGGCGATCGGCCATCACAGAACCTCGCCATGGGCCAGCTCGCGATCAAGGCGACTCTGGCTCTCGGGTCACCGTATACGGCAATGCTTTTCATGGGCGAGGAGTGGGCCTCCAGTTCGCCGTTCCTGTTCTTCAGCTCCCACCCCGAACCGGAGTTGGCCCGAGCCACCGCCGAGGGGCGCAAGCGCGAGTTCGCCGACCACGGATGGGACGCCGACGAGATCCCCGATCCGCAGGACCCGCAGACGTTCGAACGCTCGAAGCTGATGTGGGACGAGGTCACCACCGGCGAGCACGGCCGGCTGTATGCGTTCTACCGGGATCTGATCCGGCTGCGCCACACCGAACCCGACCTGGCCGACCCGTGGCTGGATCATCTGCAGATCGACTACGACGAAACGGCCCGCTGGTTCTTGATGCGCCGGGGCGGCTTCGCAATCGTCTGCAACCTCGGCACCGAGACCGTCGAGGTGCCGGCTTCCGGTGACGTGGTGTTGGCCTGGGGCGAGCCGGATGTCGCCGGCGACATCACCCGGTTGGGTGGTCACTCCGTGGCGGTGCTGCGGTCACGCTGACCCGCTGGTAGCCCTGGCCCCACGGCGTCAGGTCAGATAGCGATAGGTGGGCGAGCCCGGCTCGAGCAGTTCGATGTGGCACTCCGAGGCCTGCATCCGCTCCAGCAGACCCTCCAGATCGGAGGCAGACGCCAGTTCGATGCCGACCAGGGCCTCTCCGGTCTCGCGGTTGTTGCGCTTGACGTACTCGAACAACGTGATGTCGTCGTTGGGTCCGAGGACGTCATCGAGGAAACGGCGCAGCGCGCCGGGCTCCTGCGGGAAGTCCACCAGGAAATAGTGCTTGAGGCCCAGGTGTACCAGGGAGCGTTCGAGCACCTCGCCGTAGCGCGACACGTCGTTGTTGCCGCCGGAGATCAGGCAGACCACCGTCGAGCCCGGTTCGATGTCGGCGTCGAGCAGCGCGGCCACCGACAGGGCGCCGGCCGGTTCGGCGATGATGCCCTCGTTCTGATAGAGGTCGAGCATTGCGGTGCACACCGCGCCTTCGTCGACGGTGGTCATCGACACCATGTCACCGGCGGCGGACAACACCGCGAACGGCAGGGTGCCGACCCGCGCGACCGCCGCGCCGTCGACGAACTGGTCGACGTGGTCGAGGGTGACGGGTGTGCCGCCGGCCAGCGCGGCCACCACCGAGGCCGCCCCCGCCGGCTCCGCGCCCAGCACCGATGTGGCGGTGGTGCGCTCGGCGAAATAGGTTGTCATGCCGCTGATGCAGCCGCCGCCACCGACCGGCACGATCACCAGGTCGGGTTCGCCGCCGAGCTGCTCGAGGATCTCAACGGCGATGGTGCCCTGACCGGCCATCGTGCGCAGGTCGTCGTAGGGCGGAACCAGAGTTGCACCGGTGCGGGCCACGTCGTCGAGCGCGGCCTGGGCGGCCATGTCGTAGGTCTTGCCCCCGACGATCAGGTCGATGAAGTCGCCGCCGTGGTAGCGAATCCGGCTGCGCTTCTGCTTCGGCGTCTTGGCGGGGACATACACCCTGCCCCGGATCCCCATCGACCGGCATGCCAGCGCAAACCCCTGCGCATGGTTGCCGGCCGATGAGCAGACCACCCCGGCGGCGGTCTCCTCGGCGCCGAGCTGCATGAGCAGGTTGTAGGCGCCGCGCAGCTTGTAGGACCGCACGGCCTGCAGGTCCTCGCGCTTCAGGTACACCTGGGCACCGGTGATGTCGGACAACCGGTCGCTGAACTGCAGGGGCGTCTGGGTGACCACGCCGGCGATTCGCCGCGCAGCCTCGTCGATGTCCGCCGCGCACAGCGGCGAGCGCTCGTCGGCAGTCATCTTCTCCTCGCGCGAGCGCTCGTCGGCAGCCATCTTCTCCTCGCGCGAGCGCTCGTCGGCCGGATCGAGGCGGTACTGCCGGCTCAGCTCGGTGGACACCGGTCAATGGTGCCACTGAGCAGCGGTCAAGCGGAAACCGGATTTCCCGCCCGGCCGGCGACGCCCACCGGAAGCCCGCAGACAAGCCAGCCGAAACAGCCGCCCCACATCCGGTGTTTCGGGTGGCCGAAAACTTGCATAAGGGTTATCGTCGACACCATGACCACGGCTGAACACGCCCGCGACCTCGGCGCTCGGCGCGCCGCGACGGTCTCGATCGCCGGTGTCCCGTGGCCGCTGTACAAGGTGGTGGCGTTGATCGTCGGGCTCGCCACTTTCATCGTGGTCGGCGCGATCGCGGCCTCCGCCGCGCCCGCGGTGCTCATCGGCGCCGGGGCGGCCACCCTGGCCTGGATCGGCGGTTCGTTGATCGGCTCTGTGGGCTACGGGAGCTGAGCGTCGGCCGCGACGAGCGCGCGCAGCAGGACATTCGCGCCGAGCACCAGGTCACTCGGGTCGGTCGCCTCGTCCGGCGAGTGGCTGACGCCCCCCACGCTCGGGACGAACACCATCGCCATCGGCGCTATCGCCGACATGACCTGGGCGTCATGACCCGCCCCGCTCGGTAGCTCCAGCCACGGCACCTCCAGTTCATCGGCTGCATCGATGATGTGCTCCGTGAGCCGCCGATCCGTGGCGACCGGGCTCTGACAGGTACCGGGTGTCAGGGTGATCAGCGTGCGGGTCCGGCGGGCGATGTCGGTCACTTCCCGATCCAGGCGCGCGTACGCGTCGGCAATCCGCTCGGCCCTGCCGTCACGGATGTCGACACCGAGCAGCGCCTCCCCCGCAACCACGTTGCGCGCTCCCGTCCGGAGGCCGAGGACGCCAGTGGTCGCGACCCGTACGTGGCCGTCGGTGGCCAGCCGTTCCACCGCGAGCACCACGCGCGCGGCGGCCACCGCGGCGTCGCGACGATGGTTCATCGGGGTCGAGCCGGCATGGTTGGCCTCGCCGGTGATCGTCACGGCAACACTCAGCTGGCCGGTGACCTCGGTGACCACCCCGATACGTGCGCCCTCCGAATGCAGTACCGGGCCCTGCTCGATGTGCAACTCGATGAAGCCGGCGATCCGGTCCGGTGACCACCTGGCGTCGGCGATACGCTGCGGATCACCGCCCGCGGAACGGATCCGCTCGGCGAGCGTGACGGCTCCGTCACCGGGCCGGGCCAGGTCCTCGGGTGTGAGCAGCCCGGCCATCGCTTTCGAACCGACCATGCCGGGCGTGCCACGAGTACCTTCCTCGTTGCTGAACGCCACCACGACCAGGTCGTGCCGCAGCGTCGTCCCCGATGCGCACAGGGCCTGCGCCACCGCGAGGGCGGCCACCACCCCGGCCGGACCGTCCAGCGCACCGGCCCTGGTCACGCTGTCGAGGTGACTGCCGCTCAGCAGGGCGCCGGCGCCGGGGTCGCTGCCCGGCAGCCGACCGAACAGGTTGGTGGCCTGGTCGATCCAGACTTGCAGACCAGCCTCGGCCATCCACCTCGCCACGGTCTCGCGGGCATGAACGTCCTCTGGCGAGTAGGCCAGCCGGGTCACCCCGCCGGCCGGATCGGCTCCGATCGCCGCCAGAGCGTCGAGTCGATCGACGACGTGCTCTGCGGCGACCGCGAGGTCACAGCCCGAGGACGTCATGAACCCGGGCATTGGCCGCGAGATGGGACTGGTAGGCGCGCCAACCGCCGAAGTCGGCGATGTCGACGACTTTGTCGCCGGTCGCGATCCGGTTCGGCTGCAGGATCATTGCTCGTACGGCCGTTCCGCAGGCGAGGTGAATCGTCCCGAGCTCGAGCTCCTTGGGCTCCTGCGGTAGGAGCGTGTCGAACAAGAGACTGTCGGACATCTCGTAGAGCTCGCCGACGATCGGCAGCCCACCACTCGATACGGGGAACAGGCCGGGGAACTCGTCGCGAACGGCGAAGAACCGGAAGTCCGGCGCAGTGGTGGCCGGACCGAGAGGCCTCGCTAGACCGGCGATGCAGCCATGGTCCTTCTGGCCGGACATGGCGGTGCCGTTGAGGAACATCTGATGCACGGAAAGACCTTTCGCTGGAAATCAGGACAGGGTGGTGTCGGTGTGCGCACGCTGCGCATCGTCGGCGCCGCGGCGGACGTGCGCTTCGGCCGCGGCGACCGCGCGGCCGACGTCACCGCTGCACAACTCGTCGAGGAGGAGCTGATGCTGCTCGACCGCCGGTAGCGTGCGGCCGGGATCGCGATAACTCAGCTCGGCGGCCACGTCGAGGCATTGGAGCAGATAACCGTCGAGGAGCCCGGCGAACCGGTCACCGAACGCAATGCGGTAGATCGAGCTGTGAAACGCCAGATGGATCTCCGAGAACTCCTCGGAGCCGACGCCGTGTGCGTCGATCACCTCGACCATCGCATCGAGCAGGGCGCGGGGTTCGGCCCACTGCTCCGGTTTGGCGCGTTCGCAGGCCAGCCGCGCCGCGAGCTTCTCCAGTTCGGCGCGAACCAGGAACAGGTCCTCGATCTCATCGGCGCCGATGCCTCGCGACCACAGCCCGCCCCCGCTACCCCGTTCGGCGAATCCGTCGCTTTCCAGGCGACGCAACGCGTCCCGCACAGGAGTCCGGCTCACCCCGAGCTGAGCGGCCAGCTCCGTCTCCACCAGATGGGTGCCGTGCGGTATCTGACCGGTGATCAGCGCGTGCCGCAGCGCCCGGTACACGTGTTCGTAGGTCTTGCGGCGCGTCTGGGCCGACAACGAGGCGATTCCCTGCAGACGCTCGCTCACAGCTGCCCGCTCTGTTCGCGTCGCAGGTACCGTCCCGCACCGTGCTTGCCGACGAAGAGGCCGTCGACCACGACCGGGCGTCCCGCCGAGATGACGCTGCGAACCGCACCACGCAGAGTCCAGCCCTCGTACATGCTGTAGTCGACCTTCATGTGATGGGTTTCGGCGCTGATGGTCGTCGAACCGTTCGGATCGAAGATCACGAGATCAGCATCGGACCCCACGGCGATGGCGCCCTTGCGCGGGAACAAGCCGAACAACCGCGCAGGCGTGGTGGAGAAGACGTCGACCATCCGCCGAAGCGAAAGATGTCCCGCCACAACACCGCCCGAGTACATCAACTGCAGACGGTGTTCTATCCCGGGGCCGCCGTTGGGAATCTTCGAGAAGTCGTGGGCACCGATCGTCTTCTGGCCGTTGAGGCAGAACGGGCAGTGGTCGGTCGACACCACCTGCAGGTCGTCGGTACGCAGGCCCCGCCAGAGATGTTGCTGGTGGTGCGACGGGCGCAGCGGCGGAGTGAGCACGTACTTGGCGGTGTCGAAGCTCTCGTCGTCGTAGACGCTGGAGTCCAGGAACAGGTAGTGCGGACACGTCTCGGCGAACACCGGCCGCCCGCGGTCACGGGCCCCGGTCACCTCCTGCAGCGCCTCCGCGCACGACAAGTGCACGAAATACACCGGCGCGTCCGCCATTTCAGCCAGCGCGATCGCACGGTGGGTGGCCTCGGCCTCCGCCAGCTCGGGCCGGGTGCGGCCGTGCCAGGACGGGTTGGTGCGGCCCTGGGCCAGGGCGCGGCGCACCAGCACGTCGATGACCGGACCGTTCTCGGCGTGAATGCAGCACAGCGCGCCGACCTGGCCGGCCCGCTCGATGACCTGGAACAGGGTCGCGTCGTCGACCATCAGCTCACCCGGGTACGCCATGAACATCTTGATGCTGGTGACACCCTCGTCGACCAGTTCGTCGATCTCGCCGAGCGATTCGGCGGCCATGTCGGTGATCACGATGTGTTGGGCGTAGTCGATGACGGCCTTGCCCTCGGCCGCGGCCAGCCCGTCGTCGATCGCGGCCCGCAGGTGCTGCCCCCTGCGCTGCTGGGCGAAGTTCACCACCGTCGTCGTGCCGCCCATCGCTGCGGCGATCGTGCCGGACTCATAGTCGTCGGCGGTGGTGGTGCTGGCCAGGCTGAACGCCAGATGGGTGTGCGGATCCACCCCGCCCGGCAACAGGTAGCAGTCGCTCGCGTCGATCACCTGGTCGGCCGGGATGTCCAGCGCGGCCCCGATCGTGGTCACCTTGCCGTCGGCGACGTACACGTCGGCGACGTAGTCGTCGGCGGCCGTGACCACCCGCGCGCCCTTGATCAGCAGGCTCACAGCACACCCACCCATGCTCGTTCGTCGTCACTGAATCTGTTGATGCCCACGGCCTCCCGGCAGCAGCGCTGGTAGATCGCACGAAAGTGCGGCATGAGCGCGTGATTGCGCTGCTCGATCTCGGCGTAGCGGTGGAGGTACTCCCCTCCGAGCTCGCGCACCTCGGCCAGCACCGCGTCCTCGTCGATGTGCAGGCAGCGTCCGTCGCGGACGACGACCTCGCCGTTGACCCACACCTCGGTGATCGAGTCGCCGTTCTCCACGTAGACCAGATGCCGGGCGACGTCGTTGGCCGGGGTGAAGTTCAACGCGTTGAGGTCGAGCATCACCAGATCCGCCTTGCGACCGGGCGCGATGGCGCCGACCTGGTCGGCCAGCCGCGCCGACCTGGCCCCGCCGCGGGTGGCGGCCCACAGCACCTCGTCGGCGGTGGGCCATGCCTCGAAGTCGGGCTGAGTCACCTTGTGCAACAGAGCCGCCGACTTCACCACGTCGAACATCCGCGCTGAGTCGTTGCTGGACAGCCCGTCCGAGCCCAGCCCGATGTTGACCCCGGCGTCGAGCAGGGCGCGCCACGGTGCGATGCCCGAGCCGAGCTTGAGATTCGAGATCGGGTTGTGCGCCACCGACGCCCCGACCGCGCCGAGCCGTTCGATGTCGCTGTCGGTCAGCCAGATACCGTGCGCCAGCGTGGCGCGGTCGGTCAGCACTCCGAGCGAGTCCAGGTACTCGACCAGGGTCGACCCGTAGAACTCCCGGCCGGTCACGGCCTGCATCTTGGTTTCCAGCACATGCACGTGGAAGGTCGTGTCGTGCTCGCGCGACAACTCGTTGGCGGCGACGAACAACTCCTCGGTGCATCGCTGCGGGCCGCTGGGCGCGATCACATAACGCAGCCGGCCCGCCCGGCCGTCGAAGCGTGTCAGCGCCTCCTTGCTGAACTGCACGTAGTCCTCAGTGGTCCGCGGCGCGACCGCGCGGGCCTCGGTGACCAGCTCCGCCGGCACCATCTCGTCGACGAACGGGATGGTGTCGATGTAGCGCCGGTTGACGATGTTGCCCGAGCAGTTGGCGCGGATGCCGATGTCCTCGTACCCCCGGAAGACGGCTTCCAGGGCGGTCAGGCTCTGCGTGGGCGACTCGATGACGTCGTCGAGCAGGCAGGTGGCGCCGTTGCGCAGCGACTCCATGCCCACCAGCAGCGTGCGCAGATAGATCAGCCGCTCCGACATCGGCTCTAAGCCGAGGATCGGATAGGACAGCAGCATCCACAGTTCCAGGGGCAGGTTGTCGTAGCGGCCCTTGAACAGCGCCTCCCACGAGTGCACGTGCGCATTGACCAGGCCGGGCATCAACAGCCGGTGGGTGCAGTCGATGATCTCGGCCCCGTCGGGCACGGGCAGATCCGGCGCCACCGCGGTGATCCGGTCCCCGACCACCAGCACGTCGGATCGGAAGGGCCTGCTGCGGTTGGTGTCGTCCATTGCGACGACGAGAGCGTTGCGGAACAGGG
The DNA here is from genome assembly GCF_010726645.1 of Mycolicibacterium duvalii. NCBI lineage: Bacteria > Bacillati > Actinomycetota > Actinomycetes > Mycobacteriales > Mycobacteriaceae > Mycobacterium > Mycolicibacterium duvalii. The sequence continues at coordinate 1,701,940 of NZ_AP022563.1, forward strand.
TGCTCATCAGATCTCCTCGGCACTGGGGAAAAGGTCGGTGCGGCGGTGGTCGAAATAGCGCAGCGCGCGGCGGGTCTCGACGAGGCTGCCGATGTCGAGCTCGGCGATCACCAGGCCGGGACCGTCGGCGCCGGGCCGGTGCGCGATCACCTCGCCGTCGGGGCCGACGATGCAGGAGGCGCCGAAGTTCTCGACGGCGTGGCCGCCCACCCATTCCACCCCGATCTTGTTGGCCGCCACGGCGAACAACCCGTTCTCACGGGCGTGGGTGCGCAGTTCGGCCAGGAAGAAGTCGACGCTGTCACCACCGCTGCCGGCGACCGGGACGGTCACGAGATCCGCCCGCAGCGCCCGCAGTTCCCGCCAACACTCGGGGAATCGACGGTCATAGCAGATCGGGATACCGAGGCGCGCACCGGCCACGGTGTGCACCCCGAGCCACTGCCCGGGGGTGAAATGCGCCGGTTCGTCGAACCCCGGTGCCGGAAAGTCACCGACCGGCAGGTGCAGTTTGCGGGCGACCGTGTGGGTCTGTCCAGCCCGGTCGACGCACGGCACGACGGCGCCGCGCTCGTCGAGCACCACCGCCGCGTTGTGGAACGTGTGGGTGCTGTCGTCCCTTTCGAACAGCGGAAGCACCACCGCCACACCCAGTTCCGCCGCGCGCACGGAGATGGAGTCGGTCTGCGGGCCGGGCACTGGCTGCGCCCAGTCCCGGTAGGCGCCGGGTGGTTCGCCGCAGAAGTACGGCGTGGCGGCCAACTCGGGGAACACGACCAGGCCGGCACCCGCGGCGGCCGCGTCGGTCAGCGCTGCCTCGACCACCGCCAGGTTCTTGTCGGGGTCGTCCGCACACGCCGGGAGCTGGGCCGCCGCGACGACGAGCGTGCTCATCTGCGCGCCCTCTCCTGCTGGGCGAACGCGCGGTCGACCTCGTCGGCGAGCAGGTCGACGAGCTGGTCGTGCAGCGCATGGTACTCCGGCGATCGCGGGTCGCGCGGGCGTTCCATTTCGACGTCGACCATCGCCTTGATCCGGCCGGGCCGCGCGGTGAACACCACGATGCGGTCGGCCAGCGCCACCGCCTCGTCGATGCTGTGCGTGACGAACAGCACCGAAGCGCCGCTCTCCGCGCGCAGCGAGGCGATGTAGTTCTGCAGCTTCGCGCGGGTCTGCACGTCCAGCGCGGCGAACGGTTCGTCCATCAGCAGCACGCGCGGCTGCATCGCCAGCGCGCGGGCGATCGCCGCGCGCTGGCGCATCCCGCCCGACAGGCCGTCCGGCTGTGCGTCGGCGAAGTCGCCGAGCCCCATGGTCTGCAGCAGATCCCTTGCGGTCTCGCGCCGTTCGGCCTTCGGCACACCGCGCAGCTTCAGCCCGAAGCTGACATTGTCGGCGACCGACATCCACGGATACAGCGAGGACTGCTGAAAGATCATGCAGCGGTCGGGACCGGGTCCGATCACGGGCGCACCGTCGGCGGTGATCTCACCCGACGTGACCGGCTCCAGGCCGGCGATCATCGACAGCAGGGTGGATTTCCCGCAGCCGCTGGGGCCGAGGATGACGACGAACTCCCCCGGGGCCACGTCGAGGTTGACCGAGTCGACGGCGACCACCTCGGATCCGCTGTCGCCGAACACCTTGCTGACGGCACGGCAGTGCACCGCCCCGGTGGCCTGCTTGGCTTCTGCTGCTGCCGGTGTCATCGGAGGGCTCCCTTCCCGACCGGCTGCCACCACAGCAACCGGTTCTGCATCTGGCGGAACGCGATGTCGAGCAGGTAGCCGGCGATGCCGATGACGGTCATCGAGAAGAACACCAGACTCGAGTTGAAGGTGTTGCGGGCCAACATGACCACCTGGCCGAGCCCGCTGCCGACGCCGACGGCCTCGGCCAGCAGCACGACCATCCACGCGGCGAACAGGTTCAGCCGCAAGCTCTGCAGCAGGCCGGGCAGGATCGAGGGCAGGATGACCTGGAACAGGATCTGGCGCCGGGAGGCGCCCATCGTGCGGGCCACGTCGATATAGGTCGTGGGCACGTCATTGATCAGGCCGATCGTCGCCAGCGTCATGACGAAGTAGACGCCGATGAACACCATGAAGATCGCCGGACCGTCGCCGATACCGAACAGGAAGATCGACACGGGCAGCCACGCAATCGGCGAGATCGGCGCCAGCAGCGTGATCGTCGGCAGCACCAGGCCGCGCACCATCAGGAACTGGCTGATCAGCACGCCGGTGATGAGGCTGGCGAGGAAGCCCAGCGCCAGGCCGGCCAGCACGCGCAGCACGGTCGCGAGCACCGTGCCGGCCACCGCGACCACCGGGGTGGCCTGTTCGGCGCCGATAGTTGCGGTGTCGAAGAACTGGGCCTGGCTGCTGAAATCCTGCAGGAAGATGTGCGGCGGCGGCAGGAGCAGCTCGGGCGCCCATCCCATCAGCCACGCCAGTTCCCAGATACCGGCGAACAGGGCCACCGACGCCACCCACCACGCGGCGGCGGCGCCGAGACGGCGGTATCTGCCGCGCGAGCGTCGCGGTGCGGCGGGCGCGGTGCGCTGGGCCGGCAGGTCGATGTGCGTGATGGCGGTCATGCGGTCTTCACCTTCAGCGAGTTGTAGAGGCTCTGGTTTTCGCTGATCACCTCTTCGAGCAACGACCAGTCGGCGATCTTCTCGTCGGGCAGCTTCTTCAGGTAGCCGAGGTCTTTCATGCCGACCGCGCGGTCGAGCATGAACTGGGTCTTGTTGCGCTGGTCGACGACGTTGGGCTGTTTGGTCGATGCGTCGAGTGCGTCCTCGAGGCTGGTCTTGAAGTAGGTACCGACGGCCACCTCGACGGCGGCGCTGCGGTCCGCCTCGGTCTGCTGCTGGGCTTCGAACAATCCCTTGATCACCGCCTTGACGGCCTTCGGATTCTCCTGCAGCAACGGATTGCGCACGGCCAGCACGCAGTCGGTGTATCCAGGACCGTAGACGTCCTTGCCGTCGGAGAGCAGCACCGATCCGGTCCTGCCGTTGAGCGCCTGGGTGACGTAGGGCTCGATGTGACACATGCTGTCGATGGAGCCGCTGATGAATGCCTGGGCGAGCTCGGGCGAGGTACCGAAGTACCGAACCTCGATGTCGCCGAACGACATTCCCGCTTTCTGCAGGTAGTCGTAAGGCAGCATTTCGAGGGTGTCGGCCTGGAAGGTGCCGAGCGTCTTACCCCGCATGTCGGCCGCGGAGGTGATGCCCGGCTGCGCCACGATCGAGCAGCCTTCGACGCCGCCACCCGCGACGATGGTCACCGGCGCGCCGGCGTCGTACAGGGTGAGAAACTGGGTGTAGGGCACCAGCGACATGTCGACCTGACCGGCGCCGAACAAGGTGACGATGTCGGCGTTGGTCGGTGTCACGACGAACTCGATTGCGGTGCCGTCGGGTTCACTGAGCTTGCGTTCCTTGGTCAGGAAGATCCCCAGATTGCACAGCCCGGTCCCATGGGTGGCCTTGAGGGTGGTGACCCCGGCCGCGTTGGGCGCCGTGCCGGCGGTGCCGGCGGTGCCGGAACAGCCGCTGAGCAGCCAGGCCGGGACAGCGACCGCCGCTCCGGCGATCGCGGTGTTGCGGAAGAACATGCGGCGGCTGACGGGTGCGGTGATCTTTTCTCTCATCGGGCGTTCTCCTTGGCGGTGGTGCGGGCTGCGAGCTCGGCGTTGAGCAGGTCGAGATTGACGGCGTGGAGCGGTAGATCGACGTCGGCGGGTACGAGGCCCAGGGACCGCAGGGTCTCCCACCTCCCGTAGACGGTGGCGGTGAGGTCACGGATGTCGACCATCGAGGGCTGACGTCCGACGGCATCGACGAGTTCGTCGAGGCGGTATCCGGGGAAGAACTTCTGCGCGTGACGCACGGCGGCCGGAAGGTCGGCGACGATCAGGTCGTAGGCCCGCAGCATCGCCCGGATGGCCGCGCGCACGTGATCGGGATGTTCCCGCAGGAACCGACTGGACGCCACGAGGGTGGTGTCGGGGAACGGGTGACCCCACACGTCGGTGCCATCGCTGAGAACGTGTCCGCCCGCGGCGCGCACCCGGCCCGCGTAGGGTTCGGCCAGGGTCAGCGCGGCCAGTTCCCCGGCCGTGAAGGCCTCGATGGCGTCTTCGAGCACGCCGAAGTAACGGATCTCGACGTCACTCGTGGCCAGCCCGGCGGCGGCCAGCACATCGTGGAGCAGCACCTCCATCGGGTCCGCGCGGAAGGTCCCCACGGGGTGCCCGGCCAGCGCAGCGGCGTCGGACACCGGATCGCGGGTGAGCACGAATACCCCCATCAGACCGCTGCCGGCGACCAGGATCGGCGGGTCGGGCCGGCATGCGTCGATCAGCGGCTGGGTGAACCCGGCGGTGCCGAGATCGGCTACACCGGTGGCGAGAAGCTCTGCGGTGGAACCGATGTCGTCGAAGTAGGGCGCCTCCACGCGCAGCCCCTCGTCGGCGAAGAGCCCCTCCCCGACGGCGACGAAGAGGGGAAGATTCGACAGGGAGCAACCATGGGTGAGGACGAGGGTCCGCGAGTTCATGCGGCGCACCCGGCGCGGTGCCCGCGCACCAGAGCGGTCGACACCGGCACCTCACCGAGTCCGCTGCCAACCACCCGCCAGCCGCCCCGAGCGCCCGGCGCGGTCGCGGCGACGACCGCGACGGTGCGCACCAGGAGTCGGCCGTCCCGGTCCCCCGCCAGGATCGTCGCGGCGTCGTCGTAGGAGATGGCGATGGCCGGGCCGCCGAGATCGGTCTGCGCCACGACGCGGATGTCGAGTCCGGGCACGGCAATCCAGCCGCCGTGCACCTCGGCGAGTGCGGTGGATGCCACGGCACGGCCTGGTCCCGATACCTGCAACGCGGCCTGGGTCGCAGGCGGCAGCGTGGTGTCGTCGGCGGCCACCGCCACCAGTTCGGTCTCGGACGCGCAACACCGTCGGCCCTGTCCGGCTGCGATGTGCAGACGTCGGCTCAGCACGTCACCGAGATCGTCGAACGCCTCATCGGGGGCCACCCCGGGCCACTCGACAACGACCAGCCGGCTCGTTGTGTCCTGTATACAACGCATGCAGAGCATTAGATGCAGCTGCTGTTTCGGAAGTGTTACCCGAGCTACCTCGCCGCGTTAACGGTTCCTCACCTTGTCGGCGGGGCGACCGACCGCGTTGTGCGCGAGCGTAAGTCGCGCCTCAGCGTCGATGACCCCGCGCCGCACGCCACACGACGGGCAGAAATCCCAGCGCCAGGATCTGGATTCCGGCCACCACCACGACCAACGCCGTAACCGACTGTGAATACAGAAACCCGGTGAGCGCACCGCCCACCGCGGCGGCCGCGCCGATCACCGCGGCATAGATTCCGTAGGCGGTGGCGCGCCGGCCGGGTTCGACCAGATCGGCGACCACCGCGCGCAGGGTGGACTCCTGGATGCCGACCGCGGCGCCCCAGAGCAGCGCACCCGCGACCACCATCGCGATGTGCGCGCCGAACGCCAGCAGCGGCACCAGCGCCGCGAGGACCGGGAGCCAGCCGAGCACCCGGGGGCCGACCCGGTCGTAGCGCCATCCCAGGACCAGCGCGGCCACCGCATCGGCGGCCATCGCCGCCGCGTAGATCACCGGCACCGCGGCGACCGCGACCACCCCGGAGGTGACTTGATGGAACGACAGCACCCCGAACGTCGCGAATCCCGTCATCGTCAACGCGGAGAAACCCGAGTACAGCCAGAACGAGCGCGGCAGGGCGCGTACGAAGGTGCGCGCGGGTCCGGGCTCCGGATGCGGGGCCGCACACTCGTAGAGACCGGGCTGCGGCACGGCCGAACGCAGCCAGAACAGCAGCACCAGCACACCCGCCCCGGGGATCGCCTGTAACGCGAAGGTGGGGCCGTAGTCGCCGTCGAAGATCACCAGCATGGCCGCCACCGCGAGCGGTCCGGCGAACGCCCCGACCTGATCCATCGCCTCGTGCACGGCGAAACCCCGACCACGCCCGGTGACTGCGGTGGCATGCGACAGCAGCGTGTCCTTGGCGGGGCTGCGCACCGCCTTCCCCACCCGTTCTGCGATCACCAGCGCCGCGGCGATCCACAGCGCTCCGGCCACGCCCAGAAACGGCACGGTCGCCACCGTCAGGAAGTAGCCGGCGATCGCCCAGGTCCAGAACCGCCCGGTGCGGTCGGCCAGCGGACCCGACACGACCCGCAAGACCAGCGCGGCCGCCTCCCCCACCCCGGTCACCACGCCCACCACCAGCGCCGTCGCACCGAGAGACGCCAGCAGCGGTCCGGTGATCGATCGGGCGCCCTCGTAGACGACGTCGGCGAGCAGGCTCACCGCGCCGAAGGTGGTGACAAACCGCCAGGCGCTCAGGCGAACCGGCGGAGGGCGGCTCACCCGCCCAGACAGCCGGGGCCGAGCAGTTCCTTGAGGTCGCCCATCAGCGCGGACGACGGGGTCACCCGCAGAGACTGGTCCAGTTCGAGGGTGGTGATCCGCTCCCCGCTGATCAACCGCAGATGCACCTGCGCGGGGCCGGGATGGCGTGCCAGCACTTGCTTGAGCGCGCTGACCTTATCCACGGTGCACTGCCGTGTCGGGAGACTCACTGCCACCGGCTTGTTCACCTGTGCACTCGAAAAGTCGGGTACCACAAGCTCGTTGGCGATCAACGAGATCCGGTCGTCACGGATGGCCACCTTGGCGCCGACGAGCACCACGACGTCGTCGGCGATCTCGGCGCCGAACAAGGAGTAGGTCTGGGGGAAGAACAGCACTTCGATACCGCCGGTGAGGTCCTCCAATTGGGCGGAGGCCCAGGGCAACCCGTTCTTGTTGACCCGCCGGTTCACCGAGGCCAGGATGCCGCCGACGCGCACCTGGGACTCGTTGGGGACGTCGCCGTCGAGGATGGCCGGGATCTGGGTGTCGACCTGCGCGGCCAGCATGTGCGCGATGCCGTTGAGAGGATGTCCGGACACGTACAGGCCGAGCATCTCACGCTCCAGCGCCAGCTTGTGTTTGTCCTCCCACTCCTCGTCGGGCACCTTGATCGTGAACACCGACTCCGTGGCCGAATCCCCGCCACCGAACAGGTCGAACTGGCCCATCGCCTCGGCCTTCTTGGTGCCCAGCACCGAATCGACCGCATCGGTGTGCACCAGGAACAGCCCCTTGCGGGGGTGGCCCAGCGAATCGAACGCACCGGCCTTGATCAGCGACTCGGTGACCTTCTTGTTGCAGGCCGCAATGTCGATCTTGTTGAGGTAGTCGGAGAAATCGGCGAACTTTCCCTTCTCACTGCGGGTGCTGACGAGCGAGGTAACCACGTTGGCGCCGACGTTGCGGATCGCGCCCATCCCGAACCGGATGTCGTCACCGACCGAGGTGAAGTTCTGCACCGACTCGTTGACGTCGGGGGGCAGCACCGTGATGCCCAGGCGCCGGCAGTCCGCGAGGTAGACCGCGGCCTTGTCCTTGTCGTCACCCACGGAGGTGAGCAGCCCGGCCATGTACTCGGCCGGGTAGTTGGCCTTCAGATAGGCCGTCCAGTAGGACACCAGCCCGTACCCGGCGGCATGCGACTTGTTGAACGCGTATCCGGCGAACGGGAGGATGGTGTCCCACAAGGCCTTCACCGCGCCTTCGGAGAACCCGTTGGCGGTCATTCCCTCCCGGAAGCCCTTGTATTCGGCCTCGAGCACCTCGAGCTTCTTCTTGCCCATCGCCTTACGCAGCGCGTCGGCCTTACCCATCGTGTAGGACGCGACCTTCTGCGCGATGAACATGATCTGTTCCTGGTAGACGATCAGGCCGTAGGTCTCGGCGAGGATGTCTTTGAGCGGCTCCTCGAGTTCCGGATGGATCGGTTTGATCGCCTGCCGGTTGTTCTTGCGGTCGGCGTAGTCGTTGTGGGCGTTCATCCCCATCGGTCCGGGCCGGTAGAGGGCCAGCACCGCGACGATGTCGTTGAACTCGGTGGGCTGCATGCGCCGTAGCAGGTCGCGCATCGGACCGCCGTCGAGCTGGAACACCCCCAGGGTGTCGCCGCGGCCGAGCAGTTCGTAGGCCTTCGGGTCGTCGAGCGCCAGAGATTCGAGGTCGACGTCGACGCCCCGATTGGTCTTGATGTTCTCGATGCAGTCGCCGATGATCGTCAGGTTGCGCAACCCGAGGAAGTCCATCTTCAGCAGACCGATGTCCTCGCACGACGGGTAGTCCCACCCGGTGATCACCGCCCCGTCCTGCGGACGGCGCCACAGCGGGATCGAGTCGATGAGCGGTTCGGAGCTCATGATCACCGCGCAGGCGTGCACACCGGCGTTGCGGACCAGCCCCTCCAGGCCGCGGGCGGTCTCGTAGATGGTGCGGACGTCGGGATCGGTGTCGATCAGAGCGCGGACCTCGGCGGCCTCTTTGTAGCGCTCATGGGTGGGGTCGGTGATCCCCGACACCGGGATGTCCTTGGCCATGATCGGCGGGGGCAACGCCTTGGTGATCCGGTCGGCGATCGCGAAGCCCGGCTGCCCGTAGTGCACCCGGGCGGAATCCTTCAGGGCTGCTTTGGTTTTGATGGTGCCAAAGGTGATGACCTGGGCCACCCGGTCGCTGCCCCACTTGTTGGCCGCATAGCGAAGCATCTCGCCGCGCCGACGGTCGTCGAAGTCGATGTCGATGTCGGGCGCCGAGGGACGCTCGGGGTTGAGGAACCGCTCGAACAGCAGGCCGTGCGGGATGGGGTCGATGTTGGTGATGCCCAGTGCATAAGCCACCAGGGACCCGGCGGCCGACCCGCGGCCCGGCCCCACCCGGATGTCGACGGATTTCGCGTAGTTGATCAGGTCGGCCACGATCAGGAAGTAGGACGGGAAGCCCTTGTCGCAGATGACCTTGATCTCGTACTCGGCGCGCTCGACGTACTCCTGCCCCACCGCGCCCGGGAACCGGCGCTCCAACCCCGCCATCACCTCGTGGTGCAGCCACGACGCCTGGTCGTGTCCGTCGGGCACCGGGAAGATCGGCATCCGGTCCCGCGGAGTCCACACGTCGGCGTAGGACTGCACCCGCTCGGCGATCAGCAATGTCGAATCGCACGCCCCGGGCACCTGCCCGTCCCACAGAGCGCGCATCTCCGCGGCCGACTTCAGGTAGTAGCCGTCACCGTCGAACTTGAACCGGGTGGGATCCGACAGCGTCTTACCGGTCTGGATGCACAGCAACGCCTCATGGTTCTGGGCGGCGTCGCGGGTGACGTAGTGGCAGTCGTTGGTCGCCAACGGCGGGATGCCGAGCTTGCGGCCGATATCGAGCAGGCCTTCGCGCACGCGGCGCTCGATGTCGAGCCCATGGTCCATCAACTCGAGGAAGAAGTTGTCCGCACCGAAGATCTCCCGCCACTTGGCGGCGGCTTCCAGCGCCTCCCGTTCGTGGCCGAGCCGCAGCCGGGTCTGCACCTCCCCCGACGGGCAGCCGGTGGTGGCGATGATGCCCTCGGCGTGCTCGGCGATGATCTCGGCGTCCATGCGGGCCCACTTGCCGAGTTGGCCTTCGAACGACGCCAGCGACGACAGTTTGAACAGGTTGCGCAGTCCGGTGGCGTTCTCGGCGACCATCGTCATGTGCGTGTAGGACCCGCTGCCGGAGACGTCGTCGCTCTTCTGGCTGGGATCGCCCCACTGCACCCGTTTGGTCTCGAACCTCGACGCCGGCGCGATATAGGCCTCGATGCCGATGATCGGTTTGATGCCGGCGTCGGTGGCGGCGTTGTAGAACTCGCTGGCGCCGAACATGTTTCCGTGGTCGGTCATGCCGATCGCCGGCATCTGCAGCCGCTGCGCCTCGGCCAGCATCGGCTTGACCTTCGCCGCCCCGTCGAGCATGGAGTATTCGGTGTGGTTGTGCAGGTGCACGAACGAACCCGAGGACTGCGAATCCAGACTGCTCATAGGGTGGCCAGTCTATGACCGCCCACCGACACCGTTCGGCGTGTCGGGGATGCGTGTCTTCACGGCACCGGCGCCGAGATGCGCGCGGACCTCCGGTCGGCACGCGCGCGGCGCACGGCGTCGACGGTGAAGACCAGGAGCGCGGCCCAGATCAGGGCGAAACCGACCCACCGCGCAGGAGGCATCGGCTCCTGTCCCACGACCACGCCCCACGTCAGCTGCATCGCCGGGGTCATGTAGAACAACAGACCCAAGGTGACCAGTGCCAGCCGCTGCGCGGCGGCCGCGAACAGCAGCAGCGGCAGCGCGGTGAGCACGCCGGCCAGGATCATCAGCACGACGTGGCCGCCGCCGTGGGTGGTGAAGGTGCCGTGTCCGGTCACCTGCAGCACCACGACGTAGGCCAGTGCCAGCGGCGTGGCCAAGCCCGCCTCGACCCCGACGCTGACGCGCGGGTCGGTGGGCACCAGCTTCTTGACCGCCCCGTAGAGGCCGAACGAGAACGCCAGTCCCAGGCTCACCAGGGGCAGTGCGCCGAGGTTGACCGTCAGGACCGCCACCGCGGCGATCGCGATCCCCAACGCCCCCACCTGCCAGCCGTTGAGTCTCTCCCGGAACACCAGCAGCCCGAGCGCGATCGACACCAGCGGGTTGATGAAATAGCCCAGCGCCGCGTCGACGACATGACCGTTGTTCACGGCGTAGACGTAGATCAGCCAATTCACCGAGATCAACGCGGCGGCGGCGGTGAGCAGCAGCCATTCGCGGCCGGTGATGCGTCGCAGGTCGCCCAGCCGGCGCACGGCGGCGACCACGACGACCATCAGCAGGAAGCTCCAGATGATGCGGTGCGCGAGCACTTCGACGGCGCCGGCCGGCTTCAGCAACGGGAAGAACGCGGGGAACAGTCCCCACATCCCGTACGCGCCGACTCCGAAGAGCAGCCCGGACCTCACGGCTCGTGGTTTCGCAACACGTCGAGCGCATGCTGGAGGTCGTCGGGGTAGTCACTGACGATCTCCACCCGACGGCCGTCGGCGGGATGGGTGAAGGCCAGCGACCGGGCGTGCAGCCACTGCCGCTCCAGCCCCAGTTTCTTGGCCAGCGTCGGGTCGGCGCCGTAGGTGAGGTCGCCGCAGCACGGATGGTGCAGCGCCGCGAAATGCACCCGGATCTGGTGGGTACGGCCGGTTTCCAGCTCGATGTCGAGCAGGCTGGCCGCGCGGTGCGCCTCGAGGGTGTCGTAGTGCGTGATGCTGTGCCGGCCGCCCTCGACCACCGCGAACTTCCAGTCATGGCCGCGGTGCCGGCCGATCGGTGCGTCGATGGTCCCGCTGGACGGATCGGGGTGGCCCTGGACCAGGGCGTGATACCGCTTCTCCACGGTGCGCTGCTTGAACGCCCGCTTGAGCACCGTGTAGGCACGCTCGGACAACGCGACCACCATCACCCCCGACGTGCCCACGTCGAGCCGGTGCACGATGCCCTGGCGCTCGTGGATGCCCGAGGTGCTGATCCGGTAGCCCGCCGCGGCCAGGCCGCCCAGCACGGTCGGGCCGTGCCAGCCCACCGTCGCGTGCGCGGCGACGCCCGGCGGCTTGTCGACGGCCACGATGTCGTCGTCGGAGTACAGGATCTCCATGCCCTCGATCTCGACCGGGGTGTTCTCCACCGGCGCGGGCGGCTCCGGCAGCCGCACCTCCAGCCAGGCCCCGGCGGTCAGCTTGTCCGACTTGGCGGCGACGGTCCCGTCGAGTTCGACTCCGCCGTCCTCGGCCAGCGCGGCGGCCACCGTCCGCGACAGGCCCAGCAACCGGGCCAGTCCAGCGTCCACCCGCATCCCCGCCAGGCCGTCCGGCACCGGCATCGACCGCGTCGTCATGCGGGCTTTTCCTCGCCGTCCGGCGCGCGCCTCCCGACGGAATCGTCGCCGTCGTCCGGCTTGCGCCTCCCGACGGAATCGAAGTCGAATCCCAGCAACGACAACACGACCAGCAGAATCGCGCCGCCGACCACCGCGGGGTCGGCCACGTTGAACACCGGCCACCAACCGATCGACAGGAAGTCGACGACGTGGCCCTGCAGCGGTCCCGGAGACCGGAAGAACCGGTCGACCAGGTTGCCCAGCGCGCCGCCGAGGATCATCCCGAGGCCGAGCGCCCACCACGGCGACACCAGGCGCCGGCCCATCCAGATGATCCCCGCGGCCACTCCGGTCGCGATCAACGTCAGCACCCAGGTGTACCCGGTGGCCATCGAGAACGCCGCCCCGGAGTTGCGCACCAGCGTCCACGTCACGGTGTCACCGATGATCGACACCGGTTCACCCGGGGTGAGCAGTTCGACCGCGAGCACCTTGGTGACGATGTCCAGCACGAGCACCACCGCGGCCACCCCGAGCAGGAGACGCAGCCGGCGTCGCGGGGCGGGCTGCGCGAGCCGATCCTCGGCGGCCGGCCCGGTGGATTCGTCAGTCACGGGTCCATCATCGCAAAACCCGGATGCGCAACAATCGCAGCCATGGCCCGACTCGTCGTGATCACCACCGGCGGCACGATCGCAACCAGCGCAGACGTCGAGGGCGTGAAACGTCCCACCCGATCGGGCACCGACCTCACGGCCGGCCTCGACGTCGCGGTGAACGATGTGATGAACGTGGACAGCTCGGCTCTGCTGCCCGCGGACTGGGACCGCATCGCCGCTGCGGTGCGGGACGCCGCCGCCGACGCGGATGGCGTGGTCGTCACCCACGGCACCGACTCGCTGGAAGAGACGGCTCTGTGGCTGGCACTGACCTCCGACGCGGTCGTGCCGGTGGTGCTGACGGGCGCGCAACGCAGCGCTGACGCGCCGGAGCCCGACGGCCCGCGCAACCTGCGGGACGCCCTCACCGTGGCCGGCAGCCCGGCGGCGCGCGGGCTCGGCGTCGTCGTCACCTTCGCCGGCACCGTGTTCGCTGCGCTGGGGCTGGCCAAGACGGCAACCACGGACCTGCAGAGCTTCACCGGCCGGCCGCTCGGCACCGTCACGGCGGGCCGGTTCACCGCCACGACGTCGACTCCCGCGCGGCCGCACCTCGGATCGCTGCGCGCCGCGCGGGCGCCGCGGGTCGACATCGTCGCCGCGTATCCCGGTGCCGATGCGACGGCCTTGGACGCCTGCGTCGCGGCCGGAGCGCGCGGCATCGTCCTCGAGGCCATGGGCGCCGGGAATGCCGGGGCGGCGGTGGTCGACGGGGTGCGGCGGCACTGCCGCGACGGCGTGGTGGTGGCGGTCTCCACCCGGGTGCCGGGCGGGTTGGTCAGTCCCGGCTACGGCCCGGGCCGCGACCTGGCCGACGCGGGTGCGGTGATCGTGCCCCATCTCCGTCCGCCTCAGGCCCGCGTACTGCTGATGGCCACGCTGGCCGCCGGCGCGGAGGCGGCGGCCGTCTTCGCGCGCTGGGGCTGACGCCCGCTATGTCCGCGTGATCTCGTCAACGTAGTCGGGCCAGTCCAGACTGTCGGTCGGGTTGGCGCGCGACACCGCCGGATCGTCGATCGCCAGCGTGCGCGCCGGCCCCGGCCCGGTGCCGCGGGTCTCGAAACGCACGGTCATCACGCCGTGCCCGGCCCCCTGGATCCACCCGTGCCCGTGCTCGGTGTGCACGACGTCGTCGCCGAGCCGCCAGGCCGGCGCGACGTCGGCCACCTCGGTGACCGTGGCCGCGACGTCGTCTCTCGTCTCCTCGGCCACCGACTCCAACTCGGCGAACAGCGGTTCCTGCTGCACGCTGCTCAATCCCGAAAAACCCACGCCGACAAGGCGTATCGGCCCGATATCGACCGGATCGAGGAGCAGCCGACGGGCGGTGCCGATCAACGTGGCGGCATCGGTGGTGGCGTAGGGCAAGGTGGCCGAACGCGTCAGCGTGCTCATGTCGGATCGTTTCAGCTTCACCGTGACGGTGCGCGCGCCGCGGCCGTCTTTGGCCAGCCGGCGGTGCGCGTGGTCACCGATCGGACCGATGGCCTCCCGCAACTGGTCGAGCGTCCGCATGTCCTCGGCGAAGGTGGATTCCGCACTGATCTGTTTGGCCGGCGCGTTCTCGGCCACCGGCCGGTCATCGAGGCCACACGCCAGGCGGTGCAACGCCGGCCCGACGGTGGCCCCCAGGATGTTGGCGGCCTCGGCCTCGCTGAGCGCCGCGAACGCCCCGATCGTCTCGATGCCCAACCGGTGCAGCTTCTCCTCGGCCACCGGTCCGATCCCCCACAACCTGCGCACCGGCAGGCCGGCGAGCAGACGCTGTTCCTCGCCGCGGCCCACCACCCGGATGCCGTCCGGCTTGGCCAGTCCGGACGCGATCTTGGCGAGCTGCTTGCCCGAGCCGGCCCCCACCGAGGCCACCAAACCGGTCACGGCACGGACCTGCGCGCGCAGCTCCTCGCAGAAGGCCTCGACCTCGGCTTGTGGGGCGCCCGCCAGCTCAACCGGCTCCCCGAACGCCTCGTCGAAGGACAATTGTTCGAGCACCGGAACCCGCGTGCGCACGGTGTCGAACACCCGGCGGCTGGCCAGCCCGTAAACGACACCGCGCGGCGGCAACACCACGGCCGCGGCCCCGACGAGACGGCGTGCCTGGTGCATCGGCATCGCCGAACGCGCACCGTAGATCCGCGCCTCGTAGCTCGCCCCGGCCACGACACCCCGGCCGCCGACGCCGCCGACCAGGACCGGGCGGCCACGAAGAGTGGGTCGGGTCAGCTGCTCGACGGAGGCGAAGAACGCATCCATGTCCAGGTGCAGGACCCACCGCGCGCCCATCCTGACGATGCTAAGGCGCTACGGTGACGCTCATGGACGACGTGCCGATCCGCGACGACTCCATCCGCCTCGGCCAATTCCTGAAGCTGGCGAATCTCATCGACAGCGGCGCGGACGCCAAGGTGACGGTCGCCGAGGGCCGCGTGTCGGTGAACGACGAGATCGAGACCCGGCGCGGGCGCCAGCTGCACGCCGGCGACGTCGTCGTCCTCGACGGCCGCAGCGCGCGTGTCACCAGACCGTCACTGTGATGTAGCTCACTGCAGGCGTAGCCTCGAGGTATCTCTTCAGAAGAAAGGAGATACCGATGAAGGGCGCTCATCGCGACCCGGTCGACCACGTACGAACGACCCTGCAGCACGCCGGCGAGTCGTTCATCGACACGTTGTGGTGGCCCGGCCTGATCCTCATCGGCGTGGGTACCGCGCTGATCGCGGGCACCGTCGCCGCCACCGCCTATGGCAACCGGGATCTCTCCTTGGTGCTCGGCCTGATCGCCGGCGCGTTGGTCACCGCGGGAGCCCTGCTGGTCGCCCTGGAGCACCAGCGAGTCAAGCGGGTGGAACAGCGGTGGCGCGCCGAGCACCGCGACCGCGGGCCGCATATGCGCGCCGGCTGACGACCACGGCGCTAGCGGCGCACATGTTCGACTCGCCGCAGCCGGAACGGGTAGTCCTCACCGACGCACCCGCTCAGCCAGTCGGCGTCATCATCGGTGGCCTCGCGCTCGGGCTCCGACCCGATGCGCAGGCGCGTGGCCAACAGTTCGCGCGCGATCAGGTCGGCCAGTTCCTCGCGCCAGCCGTCGGGCAGTTGCGGCACGGTCAGTTCGAGTTCGATGCGGTCGCCGATGTCGAGCCCGAAACGCCGCCGCGCTTCCTGGAACTCCCGGATCATGTCGCGGGCCCACCCCTCGGCCTCCAGCGCCGGGGTGACCGCACCGTCGAGCACCACCAGACCGGTGCCGCCCGGCAGCGCCGCGGTGAACTCCGGGTCCGCCGCGACCAGCCGGGAGCTGTATTCGTCGGGCTGCAGCACGGCCGGCCCCGCGGTCAGGGTGCCGTCGTCGTTGATGACCGCCTGGCCCGCTTTGACCGCCTTGATCGCGGCCTGCACGTCCTTGCCCAGGCGCGGGCCGGCCACCCGCGCGTTGACGGTCAGTTCGAATCGACCGTGCGCGGCGATGTCGTCGGTGAGTTCCACGGACTTGACGTTGAGCTCGTCGGCGATGAGGTCCCGGTACGGGGCGAGCGCGGACGGATTCACCGACTTGTCCAGTGCGACAGTCAGTTTCGGCAGCGGCAGGCGCACCCGCAGCTTCTTGGCCTTGCGTAGTGACGACCCCGCCGACGCGACGTCGCGTACCAGGTCCATCTCGGCGACCAGCTGCGGGTCCGCCGGCAACGTCGCCGCGTCCGGCCAGTCGGTCAGATGCACCGACCGCCCACCGGTGACGCCGCGCCAGATCACCTCGGTGATCAGCGGCAGCAGGGGCGCAGCCAGTCGGCTGGTCACCTCCAGCACCGTGTGCAGGGTGTCGATCGCGTCGGCGTCCTCATCCCAGAAGCGTGCACGTGACCGCCGCACATACCAGTTGGTCAACGCCTCGGTGAACTGGCGCAGCTGATCGCAGGCTTGCGAGATGTCGCAGACATCCAGCGAGTCGGTCAGGTCGTCGCGCAGTACCGCCAGCTTGGCCAGGATGTAGCGGTCGAGCACGTGCTGCGAGTCGGTGCGCCAGGTGCCCTTTTCGGGGGCGTACAGCGCCAGGAACGAATAGGCGTTCCACAGCGGCAGCAGCACCTGCCGCACGCCTTCCCGGATGCCCTGCTCGGTGACGATCAGATTGCCGCCCCGCAGGATCGGCGAAGCCATCAGGAACCAGCGCATCGCATCGGAGCCGTCGCGGTCGAACACCTCGGTGACGTCCGGGTAGTTGCGCAGCGACTTGCTCATCTTCTGTCCGTCGTTGCCCAGCACGATGCCGTGGGAGACGCAGGTCCGGAACGCGGGCCGGTCGAACAGCGCGGTCGCCAGGATGTGCAGGGTGTAGAACCAGCCGCGGGTCTGACCGATGTACTCGACGATGAAATCGCCCGGGAAATGCGTATCGAACCAGTCCTCGTTCTCGAACGGGTAATGCACCTGCCCGTAGGGCATCGAACCGGAGTCGAACCACACGTCGAGCACGTCGGTGATGCGCCGCATCGTCGACTTGCCGGTCGGGTCGTCGGGGTTGGGCCGGGTCAACTCGTCGATGAACGGCCGGTGCAGGTTGTCGGGTCGCACCCCGAAGTCGCGTTCGATCTCGTCGAGGCTGCCGTACACATCGATTCTCGGATAGGCCGGATCATCGGACTTCCACACCGGAATCGGGGTGCCCCAGTAGCGATTTCGGGAGATGGACCAGTCGCGCGCGCCCTGCAGCCATTTGCCGAACTGGCCGTCCTTGACGTGTTCGGGATACCAGGTGATCTGCTGGTTGAGCTCGACCATCCGGTCCCGGAACTGGGTGACCTTGATGAACCAGGACGACACGGCCCGGTAGATCAACGGGTTCCGGCAGCGCCAGCAGTGCGGATAGGAGTGCTCGTAGGTGTCGTGCCGCAGCAGCACCGCACCATTGGCGGCGGCGGCGCCTGTGCCGTTCTTCAGATCACGGATGATCTGCGGGTTGGCGTCGAAGACGTGCTGACCGGCGTAATCGGGCACCGTCGCGTCGAAGCGGCCCTTGGCATCGACCGGAGTGACCGCTTCGATGTCCCCGGCCTGCGCGGTGGCCATGTCGTCCTCGCCGTAGGCCGGCGACATGTGCACCAGCCCGGTGCCGTCCTCGGTACTGACGAAATCAGCGGGCAACACCCGAAATGCGTTGGGCGAGTCCATGAAATACGGGAACGGCGGGGCGTACTGCACGTCGAGCAGGTCTCGTCCGGCGTAGGTCGCCACCACCGTCGGCTCGGCGCCGAGTTCGCGCTCGTAGGCGCCCAGCCGGGCCTGTGCCAGCACCAGACGCCGACCCTCGGCCTCCACCACGGCGTAGGTGACGTCCGGATTGACCGCCACCGCTTGGTTGGACGGCAGCGTCCACGGTGTGGTGGTCCAGATCAGCAGGTACGCACCCACGAGGTCCGCAACCGGCCCCCCTACTACCCGGAACCCCACCGTCAGCGCCGGGTCCTGCCGGTTCTGGTACACGTCGTCGTCCATCCGCAGCTCATGGCTGGACAGTGGGGTCTCGTCGTTCCAGCAGTAGGGCAGCACCCGGTTGCCTTCGTAGGCCAGGCCCTTGTCCCACAACTGCTTGAACACCCAGATGACCGACTCCATGAAGCCGATGTCCAGGGTCTTGTAGTCGTTGTCGAAGTCGACCCAGCGCGCCTGGCGCGTCACATAGTCCTGCCATTCGTCGGTGTACTTGAGCACCGAGGCACGGCAGGCGTCGTTGAACTTCTCGATGCCCATCTGCTCGATCTGGGCTTTGTCGGTGATGCCGAGCTGGCGCTGCACCTCCAGTTCGGCCGGCAGTCCGTGGGTGTCCCACCCGAAGCGGCGCTCGACCTTGAACCCGCGCATCGTGCGGTAGCGCGGCACGATGTCCTTGACGTACCCGGTCAGCAGGTGACCGTAGTGCGGCAGACCGTTGGCGAACGGCGGCCCGTCATAGAACACGTATTCGTCTGCGCCGTCGCGGTTCTCGATACTGGCACGAAAGGTGTCGTCCTGCTCCCAATAGGCGAGGACGTCGCGTTCGAGTTCGGGGAAGCTCGGCGATCCACCGGCCGGCTTGGGGTAGGCGCTCACGTCGGTACGTCTCTTTCGTGCCTCGAGTCCGGGCACGGGGACGACGCTGACGCGATTGCGTGAGCACCGCGGTACCACCCCGCTTGCGCACCGGTGTGCGCCGCTCGTTGTGGGCTGTCACGGGCCTACCCGTTCGGTTCTACTGAGCGTCAACCAAGCCCCGACGCCGTTCTTCCGAAGACTCCCCGGTGATGGCCGGATCATTGTCGCTGGCCGACATTCTAGCCGCGATCAGACCGCCGCCGAAACCCGGCGACGGCTCGGCACCTACAGCGGTGCCGCGGCGTCCGAGGTGATCTCGATCAGCGCGAGCGGGAACTGCTCGGCCATCTCCTCGACGGAGTACCGGTCGAGCCGAGTGGTGTCATAGCTCCAGTCCGCCTGCAGGGCGTCGCCGACTCGGTGCACATGCACGGTAAGCGCATGGCTGGCGGCCTGATTTGCGGCCGGCCCCACCTCGAGCAGCACCTCGGACTGCGGCCCGGCGACGCCCGGGGCGTCCGACAGCGCGGCGTGGGCGCCCTGCAGCAACTCGGTGGGCCCCATCGGCACCGCCGCCGCGCACAGCAACGACACGGGGTGGTGGAGCCAGCGCTGGCCGCCGGTGACGTCGACGGACACCGCACCATCCCCGCGGGTGCGGCCGAAGACGCGCCCGAGAGCGGCCAGCAGGATCTCCTCGGGCTGCACGCCGAGCCACTCCGCTGCCGCGTCCAGCTCGACGATCAATTCGCTCGATGGCGACGTGCGCACTGTGTCGAAACTCGGCGCAACACCCCCGGCGGGACGGTCGAAGACCTCCAGCGTTACGGGGGCGGATGCGACGAGGGGATGCCTGACCTCGTCAGCGATATGGGGAGCGACCATGCAGCTAACCGTACAGCGGTTGTCCCAAATTTGGGAGACTGCTCCCAAAACTGTGACGGCAGTGTCAATTAAGGGTGTGCTGTCTGTTTGCCGGGAGGATTCCCCCGGAGCGCGTGCGGGGTTTATGGTGATCAGGTGCCCCGGACTGACGAGAACGGCCGCCAGCTCAAAGCCCTGCTCGATTATCTCCTCGACGGCGAGATCGACGCGAAGGACATCTTTGACGCGCTCGGCATCTCCAGCAGCACCTATTACCGGCGCATCAAAGAGGCCGACTATCCCAATGCCGAGGAGCTGCGCCGGGTCGCGGATCGCTTCCAGCTGAGCTACCCGGACCTGCAGATTCAATTCGGGTTGATGAGCCGGCAGGAAGTGTGGAGCTACGTCGAGGCGGCCGGCCCGGCACAACTGGTCGCCACCCTCCCGCAGACCGCCGAACGCACCGAGGCGAAGCGGCCGCCCAAACTCTCGGAGCTGACACCCCGCATGGACGCTCCCCCACTGTAGAACGGTCAGCCCCTAGGATTTGCTGACAACGCGGTTCCCCGAAAGCGACGACCCTCATGGCCCTGGCACCACTGATCGCGATCACACTCCTGTGCATCGCGTGGAGCCTGTGGATCCGCCGCGTGACCTGGTCATGCCGTTGGGAAGTCGCCGCCACCCTCAACATCGCGCTGCAGGGCGCAGCGGTGGTGCTGATGTCGCCGTGGGCATCCGAAACCGTCGGCCAGTGGCTGTACTCCCTGACCGGCAAATGGAACCTCGAGGACTACCTCGGCCATGACTGCTACATCGTGGCCGCCTCGGCCGTGGTCTACAACGCGCTGGGCCGGCTCGAATACGACCACGCTTTGCAGCAGCGGTTCCGCTCGCACGTCGAACTGCCGGCCACGCTGTGCATCCCGCTGCTACTGGCGGCGTTCTGGTTGGGCAACGGTGCGGCGATCTACCGCCCCGATTTCTTCGACGTCCCCACCGACTTCTGGCTGAACATGTACTGGCTGTTGCTGTGCGGCATGCTGATCTATCTACTCGGGTACGGCGCTCGGGCGTTGCTGATCCTGCGTCACGATCCCCGGTCGCGACCGATCGCCAACGTGTACCTGTTCGCGTCCGCGATGGGGATCGTGGCCTGCCTGGTGCGTATCACCACGGCGTTCTTCCCGCAGCTGCAAACGGTTCAGGGCACCACCCTGGTGTGGGTGTTCGCGTGCGCCTGCGGCGCCGGTTTCGCACTGACCTCGGCGCATTCGTGGCGCCTGAAGACCAAGTGGTTCACCGGCGCGAAGTCCTGAGGTCGACTACACGGCGGCCGACGCGGCCACGTCGGCGAACGGGGCACCGAACTCCGGCACCGCGCGATAGCCGTTGCGGCGGGCCGCCACGGCGCCCCGGCGGATCAACGCCGCGGTGGCGACGAACCCGGCCTGGTCGCTGACCACCAGCGGGGTGAGCAACCGGTTGTGCACGAACCCGAACGCCAGCCCGGTCTGCGGATCGGCCCACCCGAGCGATCCACCCAGTCCGACGTGTCCGAACCCCGGCATCAAACCCGGGATGGGCAGGCCGTGGTAGCCGAGGTGGAACGACAGCGGCATCACCATGCAGTGGTCGGGACGCAGGCTACGCCGGCCGACCAGCGCGGCCGCCGTCTCCTTGGACAGGTACTGCATGCCGTCGATGCGCCCGCCGTTCGCGATCGCGCCGTACATCTTGGCCAGCGCACGCGCGGTGGCCACCCCGTTGGCCGCCGGGATCTCGCCGTCGAGCAGTGGGGTGTCGCCCTGGACGAAGGACTTGACCCCCGGGAAGTAGATGGCACCGAAGCCGGCGGAGAACGGCAACGCCGCCAGATGCGGCGCGACGAAGTTGAAGACGGGGTTCTGCAGCCTGCTCTGCGGGCCGATGATCCGCGCGGCGTGGGTCGGCGCCTCCGCGGGCGGACGGCCGATGTGCAGACCGTCGGTGTTCAGCGGGGCTGCCACCTCGGTGCGGACCAGGTCGCGCATGCCCTGTCCGGTGACCGAGCGCGCGAGACCCGACAGCAGCCAGCCGAACGTGAACGCGTGGTAGGCCGGCTTGCCGAGCAACCAGCTGGCCGGCGCGGCGGCCAACCGGTCCTCCATGACCAGGTGGTCCATCAGGTGGGTTCTGTCGGCACCGTTGAGCTGCGACAGCCCGGCCCGGTGCCGTAACGCGTCGCGGACGGTGATGGCGGATTTCCCGTTGGCTCCGAACTCCCGCCAGTACTCCGCGACCGGCGCGTCGTAGTCGATCAGCCCGCGGTCGGCGAGCCGGTGGATGACAGTGGCCGCGACCCCCTTGGTCGCCGAGAACACCATGGGTGCGGTGTCGGCGACCCAGCGCCGCTTGCCTTTTCGGTCCGCCCAGCCGGCCCAGACGTCGACGACGCACTCCCCGTCCAGATAGACCGCCAGCGCCCCGCCACCGAAACGCTTCCACGGGAACATCTGGGCGAAGGCGCGCACCGCATGCGCGAAGTTTGGGTCCGCCGCTCCGCGGACGCCGCGCGGGAGATTCTCGCCCCACCGCTGCTGGGAGTACGCCACGTTGCGCTCCGAACTGTTGACGCCTGTCACGATGAGCACAATTTACCCTGTGACGCGGCTAACAAACGCGGCTTTATCGATTCGTTAGGTAGCGGAATCGGACGGTTGTTCGACGGCGTCCAGGATTTGCTGCGCAGCCAGCGTCGGAGTCAGCGATCCGTCGCGGACCTGCCGCTCGACACTGGCTCGGATGGCCCGCACCCCCGGGCTGGACAGCACCCGGTCGAGCACGGTGTCACGCACCATCGACCACGTCCACTCGACCTGCTGGGTGCGCCGGCGGGCGTCGAACTCGCCCGCCTCGGTCAGCACGTCGCGGTGTCGGAGCACGGTCTCCCACAGCTCGGCCAGACCGGTCCCCTCCAGGGCGCTCATCGTCAGCACCGGCGGCCGCCAGAGCGTTTCGCGGGGGTAGATCAGCCGGATAGCGCCGGTGAGTTCGCGCGCGGCAGCCTTGGCCTCCACGGCGTGCTCACCGTCGGCCTTGTTGACCACGATGATGTCGGCGAGTTCGAGCACCCCCTTCTTGATGCCCTGCAACTGGTCGCCGGTGCGAGCGAGCGTGAGAAAGACGAAGGTGTCGACCATGTTGGCCACCGTGACCTCGGACTGACCGACACCGACGGTCTCGACCATGATGACGTCGTAACCGGCCGCCTCGAGGAGCACGATCGTCTCGCGGGTGGCTTTGGCGACACCGCCGAGGGTGCCCGAAGTCGGCGAGGGCCGGATGTAGGCGTCGGGATGTACCGCCAGCCGGGCCATCCGGGTCTTGTCACCCAGGATGGATCCGCCGGTGCGTGTCGAGGACGGGTCCACCGCGAGCACGGCCACGCGGTGCCCCCGATCGATGAGGTGCATGCCCAACGCCTCGATCGCGGTCGACTTGCCGACCCCCGGCACCCCGGTGATACCGACATGCAACGCGCTGCCGGCAGAGTCGGTCAGCTCCAGCAGCAGCTCCTGGGCCTGCTGCCGGTGATCCGGACGGGTCGACTCCACCAGCGTGATCGCGCGTGCCAGCGCCGAGCGGTCCCCGCCGCGCAGCGCTGCCGCGAGCTCACCGGTGGACAGGTTCGACGTGACCGGGGAATCCGGCGGGACCGGCTGACTCATCTAGCTCAAGCTGTAGCCGAGGCGTTCGGCGAGTTTGTCGAGGAGCCCGATCGCGGCGTCGGCGATCACGGTGCCCGGCGGGAAGATCGCGGTGGCGCCGGCCGCGTAGAGCTCGTCGAAGTCTGTCGGCGGGATCACCCCACCGACGACGATCATGATGTCGGGCCGGCCGACCTCTGCCAGCGCGTCGCGCAGCGCGGGAACCAGCGTCAGATGGCCGGCGGCCAGCGACGACACCCCGACGACGTGCACGTCGTTGTCGGCGGCCTGGCGTGCCACCTCCTCCGGTGTCGAGAACAGCGAGCCCACGTCGACGTCGAAACCGATGTCGGCGAACGCGGTCGCGATCACCTTCTGCCCGCGGTCGTGCCCGTCCTGGCCCATCTTGGCGACCAGGATGCGCGGGCGCCGGCCGTCGGCCTCGGCGAACTTCTCGACCAGTTCGGTCGCGTTACTGACGTTGCTGGCCATTCCCACCTCGTCTCGGTACACCCCGGCGATGGTCCGGATCTCGGCCTGGTGTCTGCCGTAGACCTTCTCCAGCGCGTCGGAGATCTCACCGACGGTGGCTTTGGCCCGCGCTGCGTTGATGGCCAGCGCGAGCAGGTTGTTGCCCAGCCCGTCTTCCCCGGCCGTGCCGGATGCCGCGGCCGCGCGGGTCAATTCGGCCAGCGCAGCAGCCGTGGCGGCGTCGTCGCGCTCGGCCCGCAACCGCTCGAGCTTGGCGATCTGCTCGGCGCGCACGCGGCTGTTCTCCACCTTGAGGACCTCGATCTCGTGGTCCTCGTCCACCTGATACTTGTTGACCCCGATGACCGGCTGTTGCCCCGAGTCGATGCGGGCCTGGGTGCGTGCCGCGGCTTCCTCGATGCGCAGTTTCGGGATGCCGTCGCTGATCGCTTGCGCCATCCCGCCGTGCTCGGCGATCTCCTGGATGTGACCGCGGGCCTTCTCGGCCAGCTGATGGGTCAGCCACTCGACGTAGTAGGACCCGCCCCAGGGGTCGATGGGTCGGGTGGTCCCCGATTCCTGCTGCAGCAGCAGCTGGGTGTTGCGCGCGATGCGCGCCGAGAAATCGGTGGGCAGCGCGAGCGCTTCGTCGAGGGCGTTGGTGTGCAGCGACTGGGTGTGCCCCTGGGTCGCGGCCATCGCCTCGATGCAGGTGCGGGCGACGTTGTTGAACGCGTCCTGCGCGGTCAGCGACCACCCGGAGGTCTGCGAATGGGTGCGCAGGGACAGCGATTTCGGATTCTTCGGTTCGAATTGGGCGACCAGCTCGCTCCAGAGCAACCGGCCGGCGCGCAGCTTGGCCACCTCCATGAAGAAGTTCATGCCGATGCCCCAGAAGAAGGACAGGCGCGGCGCGAACTTGTCGATGTCCAGACCGGCATCCAGGCCGGCCTTGATGTACTCCACGCCGTCGGCGAGCGTGTAGCCCAGCTCGAGGTCGGCGGTCGCACCGGCCTCCTGGATGTGATAGCCCGAAATGGAGATGCTGTTGAACTTGGGCATCTTCGTGCTGGTGTAGCCGAAGATGTCGGAGATGATCCGCATGGAGGGCTGGGGCGGATAGATGTAGGTGTTGCGGACCATGAACTCCTTGAGGATGTCGTTCTGGATGGTCCCGGCCAGTTTCTCCGGCGGTACCCCCTGCTCCTCGGCGGCCACCACATACAGGGCCAGGATCGGCAGCACAGCACCGTTCATCGTCATCGACACGCTCACCGTGGACAGGTCGATGCCGTCGAAGAGCTGGCGCATGTCGAGGATGGAGTCGATGGCCACGCCCGCCATGCCGACGTCACCGGCCACCCGCGGGTGATCGGAGTCGTAACCGCGGTGGGTCGCCAGATCGAAGGCCACCGAGAGGCCCTTCTGGCCGGCCGCGAGGTTGCGCCGGTAGAACGCGTTGGACTCCGCGGCGGTGGAGAAGCCGGCGTACTGCCGGATGGTCCACGGCTGGTTGACATACATCGTCGGGTAGGGGCCGCGGACGTACGGCGGCTCGCCCGGCACGCTGTCGAGCGGATAACCGGCCGTGGCGACGTGGTCCCGGTCGGCGCCGATGTACACCGACTTGACGTCGATCCCCTCCGGTGTCTCCCACGTCAGCTGTTCGGCGGTGTAGCCGTGCGCGGCCGCGGCGGCGTCGAACTGCTCGCCGGCCTGCGCCGGCGTCGGGGCCGCGGCCTCGGTGTCGCCGTACAGTGAGACCTCGGCGAAGCTGTCGATCTTCTTCGGTTCGGTCGCGGTCATCTCACGCCCCCAATCGGGTCAACAGGTCCGACAAGGCTTCGACGGCATCGATTTTCGCGGTCAGGTAGCCGTCGGGTCTGGTCACGGCGTCGGCGATCGCCTTCTCCGGACCGGCCAGCAGGATGTGCTCGACCCCGGCGGCGCGGGCCGCATCGACCACACCGGCGACCTCCTCGCCGTAGCGGGCATCGGTGCCGCAGATCACCGCCACCGCGGTGACCCCGGCCTGCTCGACCGCGTCGGCGACTCCGGCGGCCTGCAGCGGCCCCGGGTTGACGGCTTCGATCCCGCCCGCCGCCAGCAGGTTCACCGCGAACGTGGCCCGGATGTTGTGCTCGGCCAGCGGCCCCAGTGGCAGCAGCAACGCGGTCGGCCGCGCGCCCCGGGCGGCCAGGTAGGCGTCCGAACGGTCCCGCAGGGCTTCGAAGTCCGTGGCGTAGCGCCGCACCTCCGGCAGCGGGTTCCCTTGCGGCAGTGGCACTTCGGCCAGGTCGGGAAACTCGTTGACCCCGGTCAGCGCGGTGCGGCGGTGCGCGATGTCGGCGGCCCGGCGCGCCGCGACCTCCGCGATGCGGGCGGTGATCAACTCCCGCGCCGCCGCGAATCCGCCGGCGGCCTCGATCTCCTGGAAATGGGCCCACGCCTGCTCGGCCACCTGGTGGGTCAGATCCTCGACGAACCACGACCCGCCCGCGGGATCCAGCACCTGACCCAGGTGCGATTCCTCGAGCAGCAGCAGCTGAGTGTTGCGGGCGATCCGCCGCGCGAAGCTGCGTGCCGTACCCGGGAACCCGCCCTCGATCGCGACGTCGAACGGGTGGACCAGGACCGTGTCGGCATTCCCGATACCCGCGGCGAACGCCGCCACCGTGGTGCGCAGCATGTTCACCCAGGGATCGCGCTGGGCCATCATCGGCAGCGACGTCTCCGCGTGGATGGTGGCGGCACCGGCGCCGGGCTCCCCCACGACCTCGGCGACCCGGGCCCAGAGTTGGCGTGCGGCGCGCAGTTTCGCGATACCGAGGAACTGGTCGTCGCCGACGGAGAACCGGAAACTGATCTGAGCCAGCGCGTCGCCGACCGACAGCCCCGCCTCGGTCAGCGTGCGTACGTAGGTCACCCCGGCGGCGATGGCGGCGCCGAGCTCCCAGGACGCGTTGGCGCCGGCATCGTGCAGAGTCGGCCCGTCGACGGTGAAGGTGCGGACATGGCCACCGAAACCGCCGACCTTGCTCGTCGTGGCCACAGCAACGGCGTCGGCCAGCTCCGCGGCCGGGCGGCCCGACAGCGCCGCGGTCAGCGGGTCGGCGCCCAGGTCGACCGACAGCCGTGCACGCTGATCGTCGTCGAGGCCGTCGAGCGCGGCGAGCAACTCGTCGGCCGCCGCGCGGAACGTCGCGCCGTCACCGGCGATGTCGGCGATGACCGGGACCAGATCCAGGTAGACACCGTCGAGCAGACGACCGAGTTCAGCGGGCGCGATCGCCGGGCGGCCGGGTCCGTGCTCCCCGATGCGCAGGACCAGCGCGCTGATTCCTTCGGTGAGCCCCAGTAGCACCGTGCCGTTGGCCGACTCGACGGCGCCAACGTCGACCGGGAACGCCTCGGCGACCTTCCAGCCGGTCTTGACGTCGCGCAGCGCGTCTCCGCCGCGGGTGAACGGCCACCGCCCTGGCAGCGGCGGCTCGGTGATCTCATCGGCCCTGGTGTAGAGCGGACGGATCGGGAAACCCTCGTAAGTCTCGGAATCGAGCAGCCGCTCGGGCTCGGCGGGCAGATCGGCGGGCTCGCGCCGCGTGGACTTGGCCAGAACGCCCGCCACTGCCGAGCGCCAGCGGTCGAGATCGGAATCGAGTACTCCCCCGGCAGCGCCGGCGCTGGGTTTCTGCACGCCATCAGGCTAAATGATGGCCATCGCGCCAGAGTACGCCGGTCGGCCAACTCGTCACGCCGCCGACAGGGCCGATTCACGCCCGGCCCGTAAGGTGGGTAGACGTGAAAGCCGTCGTCAACACGCTGCGCACCGTGGGCGCCGCGGCGCTGGCCACGGTCCGATCCCTTTCCAGGACCCGGCTGCTGGTGGTCTCGACCGCGATTGTGATTCTCGTCGCAGTCGCGGTGTGGGTGCCGGTGCCCACCGCGGTCCAACTGCGCGACTGGGCGACCTCGGTCGGAGCGTGGTTTCCGCTGGCGTTTCTGGCCGCCCACATCGCGGTCACGGTGTTCCCGTTTCCGCGCACGGCTTTCACATTGGCCGCCGGGCTGTTGTTCGGTCCGTACCTCGGCATCCCGATCGCCGTTGCGGCCAGCACCGCCAGTGCGGTGTTGGCGCTGATGCTGGTGCGGGCGGCCGGCTGGCAACTGAACCGGCTCGTCGGATATCCGCGCATCGACGCACTCGACGTTCGGTTGCGCGAGCGCGGGTGGGCCGCGGTGGTGGCGATGCGGTTGATTCCCGCCGTGCCGTTCTCGGTGCTCAACTACGCGGCCGGCGCGTCGGCCGTGCGCACCGCGCCCTACACGCTGGCGACGCTGGCCGGACTGCTGCCGGGCACGGCAGCCGTGGTGATCCTCGGCGACGCGCTGACCGGGCAGGTGAACCCGCTGTTGGTGCTGGTCTCGGCGTGCACCGCCAGTGTCGGTATCGCCGGTCTGGTCTACGAGCTGCGCGGCCACCGGCGCGCTACCGCGCCGACCGAGGTGCCGTCGATCACCTCGTAACGACCGCCGGCCCTTTCACCGTCAGCGCACCATAGAGCGCCAGGAACGTCGACGACGCGACCAAGCCCGGGCTCCAGTCCCGGGCCCGGATGTGCGAGCCCGCAGCCAGTACGAAGTAGACGGTGAGCAGAAACGTCGTCACGCGGGCCAGCGCCGGGAAACGGAACACCGACAGCAGCCCCAGCGCCGAGGCTGCTTTCACCACGGGCAGGACCGGCCAGAACCTCTTGGGCAACCCGACGGTGGTGAGCGCCTCCTCGATCGGCGCGACCGGGCCGAGGCAGGCGGCCGCATCGACGGCCTGGAACGCAGCCAGCACCGCATAGGTTCTTGTCGAGTTCAGCTCGGCCATGGCGCTATTCCGACGGCTTCGGGCTGGCCGGCTGCTCGGCCGGCTGGCGAGCCGGTGCGTTGAGCTGCACCCCGGGCGGGGCCGAGGACAGCAGGCCCGGTCCCTCGACCGAGGAACGGGCCTCGGCCTCGGCCTTGGCCACCGCCTGGGCGATCGCGGGATCGGTCTCGGTGGAGAACCAGTCGGCAACCTCGTCGGAATCGTCCTCCGGCCGCTGCGCGCCCTCCTCGACCGGCGAGGGCGTGTACCGGAACACCCCGTCCTCGCCGGGTGCGCCGAGCAGTTTCGTGAAACCCTGCAGCGCCGAGCCGAAATCGCTGGGCACCAGCCACACCTTGTTGGCCTCACCCTGCGCCATCTGCGGCAACGTCTGCAGATACTGGTAGGCCAGCAGTTCCGGGGTGGGGCGGCCCGCCTTGATCGCGGCGAACGTCTTCTCGATGGCCTTCGCCTGGCCCTGCGCCTGCAGGTACGCGGCGGCCCGTTCACCCTGAGCACGCAGCATGCGGGACTGCCGGTCGGCCTCGGCCGACAGGATGGCTGCCTGCTTGGCGCCCTCGGCCGACAGGATCGCGGCCTGCTTCTCACCCTCGGCCTGCTTGATCGCCGACTCGCGGTGCCCTTCGGCGGTCAGGATCATCGCGCGCTTCTCCCGGTCGGCACGCATCTGCTTTTCCATCGAGTCCTGGATCGACGGCGGCGGGTCGATGCTGCGCAACTCGACGCGCGCGACCCGCAGGCCCCAGCGGTTGGTGGCCTCGTCGAGCACACCCCGCAATGCGGTGTTGATCTGGTCGCGCGAGGTCAGCGTCTGTTCCAGCGTCATCCCGCCGACCAGGTTGCGCAGCGTCGTGGTGGTCAGCTGTTCGACGCCGACGATGTAGTTGCTGATCTGGTACACCGCCGCCTGTGGGTTGGTGACCTGGAAGTACACCACGGTGTCGATCTGCACGGTCAGGTTGTCCTCGGTGATCACCGGCTGCGGTGGGAACGACACCACCCGTTCCCGCAGGTCCACGCGGGCCCGAATCCTGTCGACGAACGGCAGCAGCAGCGTCAGCTGGCCCGAGACCGTCTTGCTGTAGCGGCCCAGCCGCTCGATGACGGCGGCCTCCGCCTGCGGGATCAACGCGACGGATTTGGCCACCACGATGGCGGCGAACACCACCAGCACGGCCAGCAGGATCAGTCCTGCGACGGCACCATCCACGACGGACTCCTTCTGCTAGGCGATCTTGACGACCTTGGCGGTGGCGCCGTCGATGTGCACGACGGTCACCTGGTCGCCGGGTTCGAAGACATCGTTCTCGTTGAGCGGCCGGGCCGTCCAGACCTCGCCCTCGAGCTTGACCTGCCCGGTGTGCTGCGCGACCCGGTCGAGCACCAGCGCGCTGCGACCTTCCAGCGCCTTGGCCGGCTCCGGGAGACCCGTGCCGGAGGTCATCCGCCGTCGCAGCGCGGGCCGCACCGCGACCAACAGCAGGACCGACACGACCGCGAACACCAACCCGTCCGCCCAGATGGGCCAGTTCAGCAGCCAGCTCGTCCCCGCAGCCGCCAAGGCGCCGCCGCTGAGCATGAGCAGGAACAGATCGCCGGTCAACGCCTCGGCCCCCGCCAGAGCGAGGGCGGCGATCAGCCAGATCAACGCAACGGGCATGTCAGTCAGCCTACGCGTAAACGGCCCGGCGGGCGGCCAGCAATTACACTGCAGCCATCATGTGGTGCCCTAGTGTTTCGCTGTCGGTGTGGGCCAACTCCTGGTTGGCCGGCGCCGCCGCGCCCGACGACGTCTTGGACGCGCTATCCCAATGGGCGCCAACGCATTCGGTGACGGCCTACGATTCGGTCGCCGCCGAGCGGACCGGTCTGGCGTGGCCCGACCTCGACGACGTCGGCTCGGTGTCGTTGCTCCAGACGATGCGCACCGCATCGAGTCCGCGCACGACGTCGTCGGTGATTTCGGTGGTGTTGCCGGTCCCGGGCGACGTCCGGGGCCTGCCGCCGGGTACGCAGTTCGGCCGCGACGCGGTCACCGCGGGGGAAGCAATCCTGGTCGCCCCTCCCGACGGCGCGGTCGGCCTGGTGCCCGACTTCGAGTACTCCGAGGATGCCGACGCGGCGGGCGACGACGAGTTCGAGGCCGAGCTGTCGGCGCTGGCCTGGACGGTGTACTCCTTCGACGCCGTTCCGCACACACCGCATTTCGACCTGGGCGAGGCCGAATACCTGCTGCGTGACGCGGTACGGTCGGCCGCCGACGCTATGGGGGCACTGCGCGCCGGCACCTCGGGCAGCGAGCTCGGTGATCCCCGCGCGCTGGTCGAGCAGGTGTTGGAAACCATGCTGGCGCATCGTATTCCGGACCATGCGCCGACCCGAGCGGTGCGGGTGCTGGAGAACGCCGCCCACGTCGACGCGATCATCACCGTCAGCTCCGGGCTGATTCCGATCGGCCTGCAGAGCTCTTCGGAGGTTCAGCTGGCCGGCGACGCCCTGCGGCCGCTGATCTCGGTGGTGCGTTCGGCGCGACTGGCCGCGGTGGACGCGATCCTGCAGTCCGCGTGGCGGGGCTGAGCCCTCAGGCCTGACACGCCGGGGTGCACAGGGCGCCGTTGACGGTACAGCCGTAACCGGGCACGACGTCGGGGTCTCCGACGCGGACCGGCGGCGCTCCGTTCTCGATCTCGTCGATCAGGTCCACCACCAGCCTCGCGAAGCGCGGCGACGCGTTGGGGGTGTGAGCCCGCGCATAGGCGATACCCGCCGCGGCGGCCTGCTCGGCCAGTTCGTTGTCGAGGTCCCAGACCACCTCGATGTGGTCGGCGACGAATCCGACAGGGCACGCGATCACCGCGTCCACCCCACGCTCGGCCAGCGACTCGAGGTGATCGCCCACGTCGGGTTCCAGCCACGGCACCTGCGGCGGTCCGGACCGCGACTGCCAAACCTGGTCGTAGTCGGAGTAACCGGCGGACTGCGCGACCAGCGCTGCCGCGTGGGCGACCTGGCGCTGGTAGAGGTCGGGCCCGCAGCGGGAGGCCGCGCGCAACGGGATCGAGTGGGCGGTGAACACCAACCGTGCGCCCGCGCGCACCTGCTCGGGCAACTGGGCGCGGGCCTCGCCGATGGCGTCGGCGAACATCTCGACCAGCAGCGGATGGTCGAAATACTGGCGCAGCTTCGTCATTTCGGGCGCATCGGGGCCGGTCGCCGCGCGGGCGCGAGCGATGTCCTCCTGGTACTGGGTACATCCGGAGTAGCCACCCCAGGCGGAGGTGGGGAAAACCGCGGCGCGACGAACTCCGTTGTCGCGCATCTGTTTCACCGTGTCCTCGATGAAGGGTGTCCAGTTACGGTTGCCGAAGTAGACCGGCAACCGCCGTCCGCGGCGGTCCAGTTCGGCCTCGATCGCCGCGATGAGATCGCGGTTGATCCCGTTGATCGGCGACACCCCACCGAAATGCAGGTAGTGCTCAGCGACCGATTCCAGCCGCTCCCTGGGTATCCCCCGGCCCCTGGTCACGTTCTCCAGGAACGGCATCACCTGCTCGGGTCCCTCGGGCCCACCGAAGGACAGCAGCAGTAGGGCATCGAAGGACGCCGGGGACGAGGCCACGTCAGCTCGTCACAACAGCTGGGTGCTGGCGCCGCCGTCGGCGTAGATGACGGTGCCGGTGGTGGCCGGCAGCCAGTCCGACAGCAGCGCGCACACGGTCTTGGCGACCGGGGTCGGGTCCTTCATGTTCCATCCCAACGGAGCGCGCTGATCCCAGCCCTCCTCGAGCAGCTGCATCTGCGCACCGGCCTCCTCGCCGAGCGCGCCCCCGACGATCGCGCTCATCGCCAGGGTCCGGATCGGTCCGGCGGCAACCAGATTGGAGCGCACACCGACCTTGCCCGCCTCCCGTGCGACGAAGCGGTTGACCGATTCCAGCGCGCTCTTGGCGACGGTCATCCAGTTGTAGGCCGGCATCGCCCGTGTCGGGTCGAAGTCCATGCCGACGATTCCGCCGCCGGGGTTCATGATGGGCAGCAGCGCCTTCGCCAGCGACGCGTAGGAGTAGGCCGAGATGTGGATGCCCTTGGCGACATCCTCGTACGGGGCGTCGAAGAACGGGTTGATGCCCATGCCGGTCTGCGGCATGAAGCCGATCGAATGCACGACGCCGTCGAGTTTGTTGCCCTCGCCGATCTCGGCGGTGACCCGATCGGCCAGGGTGTCGAGGTGCTCGGAGTTCTGCACGTCGAGCTCGATCAGCGGCGCCGGGTTGGGCAGGCGGTCGCAGATGCGACGAATCAGCTTCATCCGGTCGAAGCCGGTCAGCACGAGTTCGGCGCCGGCCTCCTGAGCGACCTTGGCGATGTAGAACGCGATCGACGAGTCGGTGATGATCCCGGTGACGAGGATCCGCTTGCCCTGAAGAAAGCCTGTCATGTGGAAGTCCTTATCTGGTGTTAGTGGCCCATGCCCATGCCGCCGTCGACGGGGATCACCGCGCCGGCGATGTAACTGGCATCCTCGGACGCCAGGAAGCTGACCACGCCGGCGACCTCCTCGGCGGTACCGACCCGCTTGGCGGGGATGAAATCCAGTGCGCCCTTCTGAATGCGTTCGTCGAGGGCCCGGGTCATCTCGGTGTCGATGTAGCCGGGTGCCACCACGTTCGCGGTGACGTTGGCCTTGGACAGCTCGCGGGAGATCGAGCGGGCCATCCCGATCAGGCCTGCCTTCGAAGCCGCGTAGTTGGCCTGGTTGCCGATGCCCCACATCCCGGAGACCGAACCCACATAGATGATCCGGCCGAAGCGCTTGCGCTGCATGGTGCGCGACGCCCGCTGGGTGACCCGGAACGCACCGGTCAGGTTTGCGTCGATGACCTTCTGGAACCTCTCCTCGGTCATCCGCATCAGAAACGCGTCCGCGGAGATGCCGGCGTTGGACACCAGCACCTCGACGGGCCCCTGGTGTTCCTCGACCTCGGTGAAGGCGCGGTCGACGGCCGCACTGTCGGTGACGTCGCATTCGACGCCGAACAGGCCTTCCGGAGCACCGGATCCGCGGTGGGTGACGGCGACCTTGTGACCGTCGGCGGCCAGCCGCTGCGCGATCGCCAAGCCGATACCGCGGTTACCACCGGTCACCAGCACCGAACGGGACACGAAGGCGGGCCGGGCCCCTCCGGTCTCCGCGGCGGCGTTCTCCGTCGAAGTCATGGTCGCCAACTTAGTCGGTACGCACGCTTCTTAAGAAATCGCCTTAGCTAACTGGGCAGTCGGCGGTTGATCAGCAGCGCTGCCAGTGCCGCCCCGGCCAGCACCAGGGCGCCCAGGCGCAACCAGCCCACGCTGGCGTCGCCCTTGATGGTCTCGTAGCCGATCTGCTCCTGCAGGTTGGTGAAGACGTCCTTGAGTTGCTCGAGGCTCGACGCGGTGAACGCTTCGCCGCCGGACAGCTCGGCGATCCTGCCGAGCATCTCGTCGTCGACCGGCACCGGCTGGCGCTGGTCGTTGATCTCGACATAGCCGTACGGGGTGCCGAACGACACCGT
Organism: Mycolicibacterium duvalii; assembly: GCF_010726645.1. Taxonomy (NCBI): domain Bacteria; kingdom Bacillati; phylum Actinomycetota; class Actinomycetes; order Mycobacteriales; family Mycobacteriaceae; genus Mycobacterium; species Mycolicibacterium duvalii. The sequence continues at coordinate 1,735,963 of NZ_AP022563.1, forward strand.
CGAGATCGGCACGCCCTGGTCCTTGGCGGTACGGGCGGCGGTGTAGGCACCCTTGGGATTGTCCGGGTTCGACGGCACGGTCTCCTTGCCGTCGGACATCAGCACGACCCGCGCCGGCGGCGGCTCGTCTCCGCCACCGATCACCGCCCCCACCGTGGCGATCGCCTGCAGGGCGGTGAAGATGCCCTCGCCGGTGGCGGTGCGGTCGGCCAGCTGCAGCTTGTCGATCGCGTTCTTGGTCGCTTCCCGGTTGGTGGTCGGCGAGACGAGCACCGTGGCGGTGCCGGCGTAGGCGATCAGACCCAGGTTGATCCCCGGCGTCAGCTGATCGGCGAATTGCTTGGCCGCCTCCTGGGCCGCCGTCAACCGGTTCGGGGCGACGTCGGTGGCGCGCATCGACTGGGAGACGTCGACGACCAGCATCACCACCGCGCGGTTGCGCGGGATCCGGACGTCGTGGGTCGGGCCGGCCATCGCGATGGTGAACGAGACCAGCGACAGGATCAACAGGATCGCCGGCAGGTGCCGCAATCTGCTGGGCCGCTGGGGCGCCACGCTCTCCAGCAGCTCCATGTTCGCAAAGCGCAACATCCGCTTGTGGCGCGCCAACTGCACGACGATGTAGAGCCCGATCAGCCCGAGCACCACCAGGAAGAACAGGAAGAACCACGGGTGTTCGAAGCCCGACAGCGACATCGGTCCGAGCAACGGTAAAGTCATGTGCTACTTGTCTTTTCGTATTTATCGGGCAGCCAGGGCACCGCGTCGGCGGCTTGCGACGAAGCGCACCACGTCGGCGATCCAGTCCCGGTCGGTGCGCAGCGTGAGCAAGGGTGCGTCGCATCGGCGCAACGTCCGGGCGACGTCGGCCCGGTGCGCCGCCGCCGCTTTGGCGAAGTCGGTGCGCAGTTGCTCGTCGATGGTGAATTCGCGGGTCCGTCCGGTCTCGGTGTCCTGCAGCACCACATCGCCGACCAGCGGCAGTTCCACGTCACGGGGGTCGAGGATCTCGATCCCGAGCACCTCGTGGCGGCCCGCGATGGCGCGCAACGGACGCATCCAGTTGATCGGTCCGAGGAAGTCACTGATGATCACCGCCATACCGCGACGGCGCTCGGGACGACGCAGCGCGTCGATGGCCGCGGCCAGATCGCCGCGGACGCCGACCGGTGCGCGCGGCGTGGTCGCGATGGCACGCAGCACCGCCTGCTCGTGCATCCGCCCCGACAGTGCGGGCACCCGCCGCATCTCGTTGCCGTTGGAGATGATGGCGCCCAACCGGTTACCGCCCCCGCTGTTGAGGAACGCGATCGCCGCGGCGGCCGCGACGGCCAGATCGCGCTTCTCGCAGCCGGCCGTGCCGAAGTCCAGACTGGCCGACACATCGACGACCAACCAGGTCTCCAACTCGCGGTCGGCGATCATCTGCCGCACGTGCGGGTGGGTGGTCCGTGCCGTCACCGACCAGTCCATCCGCCGCACGTCGTCGCCGGGCTGGTAGAGCCGCGACTCCCCCGGCTCCGAGCCGGGACCCGGCAACAACCCGAGATGGTCACCGTGCAGCACGCCGTCGAGCTTGCGGCGCACCGTCAGCTCGAGCTTGCGCAGGGCGGCCGTCAGCGCGGGGTCGCGGATTTCGCCGCGTCGCAGCGACGGCAGGTCGACGCCGCGACGGGGGCGCGCGCCGTCCGAGGATTCGGGAGGTGAAGTCACTCCGGGCCTCGGGTCAACGACTCGCCGCAGCAGCCGCCGACGGGGCCACCTGGGGCGCCGGCCCCTGCTGCGGAATCGCGTTCACCTGAGGCAGCGCCACCGTCTGCAGGATGCGGTTGATGACCGTCTCCGACGAGATCTCGTCGGCCAGCGCGTCGTAGGTCAACACCAGGCGGTGCCGCAACACGTCGGGAATGATCTCGACGACATCCTGCGGGATGACGTAGTCCCGCCCTCGCACCAGCGCCAGCGCCCGGGACGCGGCGATGATGCCCAGCGAGGCGCGCGGTGACGCACCATAGGCGATCCACGCTTTCGCGTCGGGCATGCCGAACTTCTCCGGCTCGCGGGTCGCGGTGACGACGCGCACGACATAGTCGACCAACGCGTGGTGGACGAAGGTGTTGGCTGCGACGTCCTGCAGGCGCAGCAGGTCGGCGGTGCTCAGGATCGGCTTGGGCTCCGGTGGCTTGACGCCCATCCGGTAGATGATCTCGCGCTCTTCCTCCGGCGAGGGATAGCCGACGTTGAGCTTGAACAGGAAGCGGTCGCGCTGGGCTTCCGGAAGCTGGTACACGCCTTCCTGTTCGATCGGGTTCTGCGTCGCCATCACCAGGAACGGGCTCGGCAGCGGGAAGGTGCGGCCGCCGATCGAGATCTTGCGTTCGGCCATCACCTCCAGCAGCGCCGATTGCACCTTGGCCGGAGCACGGTTGATCTCGTCGGCGAGCAGGAAGTTGACCACGACCGGCCCGAGCTCGATGTCGAACTCCTCCTTACCCTGCCGGTAGATGCGGGTACCGACGATGTCGGTGGGCACCAGGTCGGGGGTGAACTGGATTCGGGCGAAAGTGCCGCCGACGACCTTGGCGAACGTCTCCACCGCCAGCGTCTTGGCCACCCCGGGCACACCTTCGAGCAGCACGTGGCCTTTGGCGAGCAGCCCGACCAGCATCCGCTCGACGAGTTGATCCTGGCCCACGATGATCCGCTTGACCTCGAAGATCGCCCGCTCCAGGGTGTGGACCTCGTTCTGCAAGCCGTTGGACTGCGCCGGTCCCGACGGCGCCGGGGCGGCGTGCGCACCGGCGGAGTGGCCCTGATTCGGGGCCTGTCCGGGATATCCGCCAGCGCCCTGCGGCGGCCCACTCGGTGAGGTCATCAATGTCCCTTCCACATGTGCACGTACATGCCGGTTGTGTCGCAGCGCCGGCCGAGGAGGCCGCACGCTCGTCGTCAACTATTCCAGGCGCCTCGGAATCCGTCGACGGTGCCCGGCGGCGAGCCGTCCGGCGCAGCGGCATTCATGAGCTGTGCTCAGCGTGGGTTCAGCTACCGCTCAGGATTCGATGATGCGGGCCACATGCGGCTGCAGCCCTGCGGTCCGCACCGGGCTGACGGTGACCCGGCCGGCACTGCCTGAGGACTCCAGCATCTTGCCGTTGCCGAGATAGATCGCCACGTGCTGGCTGCCGCCCGGGCCCCAGAACAGCAGATCTCCGCGCTTGGCCTGAGACACCGGCACCTTGCGGCCGGTGTTGTACTGATCGCCGGAGTACTTCGGGATCAGCACGCCGACCCCGGCGTAGGAGAACTGCGTGAAGCCGGAGCAGTCGTAGCCGACGGTGTTGGCCCCCGAGTCGACCCCGCGGCTGGGTCCGGTGGGTTTGCCACCGCCCCACGAATACGGCGTGCCCATCTGGCTGGCGCCGCGCCGGATGACGTACTCGATGGCCGCTGGTCCCCGCACGAACCCGGGGGCGACGCCGGCCGGCGCGTCCTTGGGCGCCAGGCCGATGGTCTGCAGGAACTTGCGCCCGAGGTCCATGGTCACCTGGGTGGCCTGCGCCGTGGCGGCCAGCGACGCGTTGGCGATCGCCAACGGGTCACCGGGGGCGCCCGCGCTGATCAGCTTGGGCAGCGTGGGATCCCACTGGTTGGCCTCGGGCTGGGCGCCGGCCGGAGCGGCGGCGCCGACCAGCACCGCGGCCACGGTGGCCACGGAGGCGATCAGGGAGAGGACAAAACGACGCAACAGACGATCACCACTCGATCATTCGGACGGCGAACGGGGTCATGCCGCTGGTGCGTACCGGCGAGATCTTGACCACCGATCCGGTATAGGGCGCCTCGAGCATCTGGCCGTTGCCGAGATACATCGCGACGTGCTGGCTGCCGTTGGGGCCCCAGAAGAGCATGTCGCCGCGGCGCATCTGTGACGACGGCACCTTGCGGCCGGCGTTGTACTGCGAGCCCGAGTAGTGGTCGAGCTTGATGCCGACGCCGGCGAACATGTAGAGCATCAGCCCCGAGCAGTCGAAGCCGACGGTATTGGCCCCGCGGTCGATGCCGCGGCTCGGGCCGGCCGCGTTGCCGCCGCCCCACGAGTACGGCACGCCCATTTGCGACATGCCCCGCTTGATGACGAGTTCGGTGGCCTGCTGACCGTTCGTCCGCGGGATCGCGCCGTTGGTGATGCCGGTAGGTGTCGGCAGCAACCCGATGCTCTGCAGGAACCTGCGGCCGAGATTCTGGGTGATCTCAAGGGAGGTGGTGATGATCTTGATGACCGCGTTGATGATCTGGATCGGGTCACCGCTGACGAACGCACTCGGGATCTGCGGCAGCGTCATGTCCCAGGCCGTCTCGCGGTTGCCGGTGGCCGGGTCGACATCCCAGTCGGGATTGGCGCCGCCGGGCGCGGCGGCGCCGGCGGGACCGCTGCCGCGGCCGGCCGTGGACCCGGTCGGCGCGGCCGCCGGGGCACCGCCCGACGGCGCGGCCAGCGACTGCGCCTCCCGCAGCTTGGTCTGCGCTTCGGCACGTTCGGCCGTGAGGCGGTCGAGTTCGGCCTGCTGGGCCTGGAACGTCTGCTGCGCCTCGGTCAACGCCGAGACCGCCGCCTGCTGACTGGTCTCGGCGGCCTTGACCGCGTCGTCGGCCTGCTGTTTGGCCAAGCGGGCCGCCGACTCCTTGTTCACCTGCTCGGTGCGCGCCTTGAGCAGATCCGACATCACCTTCTGCGAGCTCAGTGACAGCGTCTGGCCGGCCGCCGCGGTGGTGAGGATCTCGGCGGGGTCGCCGGCGGTCAGATACGAACTCGACGGACCGCGGGTGTACATCGCTGCGGCGAAGGTGTCGAATCTGCGCTGCGCGGCGGCGATCGCGGCGTCGGCGTCCTTGACGCGCTGGGCGCTGGCGTCGACCTCGGCCTGCGCTTCGGCCGCGGCGTCGCGGGCGTTCGCCACGTCCAGGATCGCCTTGTTGACGCTCTCCTGCTGCGTCTGGATCGACGCGCCCAGATTCTGCAGCTTCTGATTGACGTCCGCGACCTGCATGACGAGCTCAGCGACATCGTTGTTCTTCGGCTGAGCGTGGGCCAGGTGCGGGGTGGTGAGCACCATGCCGAACGCCAACGACACTGCGCACAGCCGCGAAGCGGAGGCGCCGCCAAGGGTGCGTCTCATCCGATTCAAGTCTCCTCAGGCTCCACGCGCGAACGTGTCGGCACTTATGAAGGCACCGTCACAGAAGTCACATAAAGAACAACCGCAACATCTGGCACCGATTGCACCGTACGTCACATCTGACGCTGAAGAAACTTTTGTAACAAACTACAACAATGTAATTGCAAACCGCGTTATAAAACGGTGACCTTTTGATGCGCCGAATGCAATGAATCCGCAGGTGGGAGCTGTTTTTAAGAGGGCTCTGTGAGGCCCGCTCGTTTGCTACGCACCTGTAACAATCGGGTGCCCGCAACGGCAATTACGACCGCGAGAACCAGCACGATCGTGAATGGCGTCCAGGGAAAGTGCGAGTCGGTCAACTCGCCGACGAAATTCTTCGACGACTGCACCGAATCGCCGGTTCTGGCGAGGTCCTGACCGGCCTCCAGCGTGACCCTGTCGAAAGCCGGACTGTAGGTCCCGGCGAGGTTCGGGCTCAGCGCGAGCACCGTCGAGCCCGGGTAGGCCAGACCCACCTCGGTGGCGATGTCGCGCAGCGGGGTCTCGATCGGCGGGTTGAAATCGATGACCACGATCTTGAGGTCGATACCGTCTTCGCGAGCGTCCTCAACGACGTCGCGCAACGCCGGCACGTCGGCTGCGGCACCCGGGGCGACGCTGACCCCGTCGTCGGCGATGTCGGCCTTCACCTGATCGATGTCGACCTCCGGCGGGACGTATGCCGGCAGGTGGGGAATCCAGAGCGGTCCGGTCACACCAGCAAGGTACGCGACCGCCGGTTGCGCACCCGCGCGACACGAGCGCGGCACGCGTTTGGCCGTGCGCACGGGGGTATCCGGTAAATGTTCGACCACCCCCTGGGGTTCAATACAGGACAAGCGTACTGTTAGGGTGTGGGCGCCGCGGCACAGCCCGTCGTGGCGAAATGATCTAGGCCGGGAGTTGATGTGAGCAGCAAGAATTCATCCGTGAACTCGTTCGGAGCACGCGACACGCTCGACGTCGGAGACAAGACCTACGAGATCTACCGCCTCGATGCGGTACCCGGTACCGACAAGCTGCCCTACAGCCTGAAGGTGCTCGCCGAGAACCTGCTGCGCACCGAGGACGGCACCAACATCACCAAGGACCACATCGAGGCCATCGCCAACTGGGACCCGTCGGCCGAGCCGAGCGTGGAGATCCAGTTCACCCCCGCCCGCGTCATCATGCAGGACTTCACCGGTGTGCCGTGCATCGTCGACCTGGCCACCATGCGCGAGGCGGTCGGTGAACTCGGGGGCGACCCGCAGAAGGTCAACCCGCTGGCGCCGGCCGACCTGGTGATCGACCACTCCGTGATCGCCGATCTGTTCGGCCGCGAGGACGCGTTCGAGCGCAACGTGGAGATCGAGTACGAGCGCAACGGCGAGCGTTACCAGTTCCTGCGCTGGGGCCAGGGCGCCTTCAACGACTTCAAAGTGGTGCCGCCCGGCACCGGCATCGTGCATCAGGTCAACATCGAGTACCTGGCATCGGTGGTGATGGACCGCGACGGCACGGCCTATCCGGATACCTGCGTGGGCACCGACAGTCACACCACGATGGAGAACGGCCTGGGCGTGCTGGGCTGGGGCGTCGGCGGTATCGAGGCCGAGGCCGCGATGCTCGGCCAGCCGGTGTCGATGCTGATCCCCCGCGTCGTGGGCTTCAAGCTCACCGGGGAGCGCCGCGCCGGGGTGACCGCCACCGACGTGGTGCTGACGGTGACCGAGATGCTGCGCAAGCACGGGGTGGTGGGCAAGTTCGTCGAGTTCTACGGTGACGGTGTGGCCGAGGTGCCGCTGGCCAACCGCGCCACGCTGGGCAACATGAGCCCCGAATTCGGTTCCACCGCCGCGATTTTCCCGATCGACGACGTCACCATCGAGTACCTGCGGCTGACCGGGCGCAGCGACGAGCAGCTCGCGCTGGTCGAGGCTTACGCCAAGGCGCAGGGCATGTGGCACGACCCGTCGAAGGAGCCGAAGTACTCCGAGTACATCGAGCTCGACCTGTCCGACGTGGTGCCGTCGATCGCCGGGCCGAAGCGTCCGCAGGACCGTATCGCCCTCGATGATGCGAAGTCGGCCTTCCGCAAGGACATTCACAACTACGTGGGCGAGGAGCGCGAGCCGGCCGAGTACTCGAAGCTCGACGAGGCGGTCGACGAGACCTTCCCCAGCAGCGACCCGGTCTCGCTGTCGTCCGGCAACGGTGGCACCCCGCCGCTGCATTCGGCGGCGGTCGGCGCCGAGGGCCGGCCCACCAACCCGGTGACGGTCCGCTCCGAGGAGCGCGGCGAGTTCGTCATCGACCATGGGGCCGTGGCGATCGCGGCGATCACCTCCTGCACCAACACCTCCAACCCCGAGGTGATGATCGGCGCGGCGCTGCTGGCCAAGAACGCCGTCGAGAAGGGATTGGCCAGCAAGCCGTGGGTCAAGACCACGATGGCGCCGGGCTCGCAGGTGGTCACCGACTACTACGACAAGGCCGGGCTGTGGCCGTACCTGGAGAAGTTGGGCTTCTTCCTCGTCGGTTACGGCTGCACCACCTGCATCGGCAACAGCGGGCCACTGCCGGAGGAGATCAGCAAGGCTGTCAACGACAACGATCTGGCGGTCACCGCCGTGCTGTCGGGCAACCGCAACTTCGAGGGCCGCATCAACCCGGACGTGAAGATGAACTACCTGGCTTCCCCGCCGCTGGTGATCGCCTACGCGCTGGCCGGCACCATGGACTTCGACTTCGAGTCGGACTGCCTGGGTACGGACTCCGATGGCAACGAGGTGTTCCTGAAGGACATCTGGCCGTCGCAGAAGGACATCAGCGACACCATCGCCAATGCGATCAGCCAGGAGATGTTCACCAAGAACTACGCCGACGTGTTCAAGGGTGACGAGCGGTGGCGCAACCTGCCGACCCCCAGCGGGGACACCTTCGAGTGGGACCAGGAATCGACCTACGTCCGCAAGCCTCCGTACTTCGACGGCATGCCCGCTGAGCCGGAGCCCGTCACCGACATCTCGGGTGCCAGAGTGCTTGCGCTGCTGGGAGATTCGGTCACAACCGACCACATCTCCCCTGCCGGCAGCATCAAACCGGGTACGCCGGCCGCGCAGTACCTCGATTCACACGGCGTCGACAAGAAGGATTACAACTCCTACGGCTCGCGTCGCGGCAACCACGAGGTGATGATCCGCGGTACGTTCGCCAACATCCGGCTGCGCAACCAGCTGCTCGACGACGTGTCGGGCGGCTACACCCGCGACTTCACCAACGGTGGTGAGCAGGCGTTCATCTACGACGCGGCACAGAATTACGCCGAGCAGGGCATCCCGCTGGTGGTGCTGGGCGGTAAGGAATACGGTTCGGGATCGTCGCGTGACTGGGCGGCCAAGGGCACCAGCCTGCTGGGGGTGCGCGCGGTGATCGCCGAGTCCTTCGAGCGCATCCACCGGTCGAACCTGATCGGCATGGGCGTCATCCCGCTGCAGTTCCCCGAGGGTGAGTCGGCCGCGTCGCTGAAGCTCGATGGCACCGAGACGTTCGACATCACGGGCATCGAGGACCTGAATGACGGCAAGACGCCGAAGACGGTCCATGTGACCGCGACAAAGGAGGGTGCTGACCCGGTCGAGTTCGACGCCGTGGTGCGCATCGACACCCCCGGCGAGGCCGATTACTACCGCAACGGCGGCATCCTGCAGTTCGTGCTGCGCAACATGCTCAAGACGCAGTAGCCCGGGGGATCGTTCCCGTGCCCCGGGTGACCGACGACCACCTGGCGGCGCGCCGTCGCCAGATTCTCGACGGCGCGCGCCGGTGTTTCGCCGAGTACGGATACGAGAACGCGACCGTGCGGCGGCTCGAGCAGACCATCGGGCTGTCGCGCGGCGCGATCTTCCATCACTTCCGCGACAAGGACACGCTGTTCTTCGAGCTGGCCCGCGAGGATGCCGAGCGGATGGCCGACGTGGCGGCGCGGGAAGGTCTCATCCAGGTGATGCGGGAGCTGCTGGCAGCGCCCGATCAGTTCGACTGGCTGGCCACCCGGCTGGAGATCGCCCGCAAGTTGCGCAACGACCCGGCGTTCAGCCGCGGTTGGGCAGAGCGTTCGGCGGAACTCTCGGCAGCCACCAGTGAGCGGTTGCGGCGTCAGAAGCAGGCCGGCCGGCTGCGCGACGACGTACCCGGCGACGTGCTGCGCTCCTATCTGGAACTGGTGCTCGACGGACTGGTGGCGCGACTGGCCTCCGGGGATGACCCGGACCGGCTCAGCGCGGTGCTCGACCTCGTCGAGGATTCCGTGCGGCAGCGCTGAGTCAAGCCGACTTACGCCCCCGGTGGTTGGGTCCGCCGCGGCTGCGCATGGTGGTGCCGGATTCCCGCAGCATGCTGTGGATCGAGCCGTAGGAATGCCCGGTCGACGCGACGAGACTGCGGATGCTCGCACCGCTCTCGTACGCGCTGCGGAGCTCGCTGACCAGCTGGTCCCTGCTCTTGCTGTCCTTCTTCATCGTCGCCTCCCGCAATCGTGCTCGGGACCGGTTACCCCGCGGGGCAAGCGTTGACACACACAGGTCAGGCCAGCTCGATGAGATCCCGGTACTCCTCGGACCAGAAGTCCTCGGTGCCGTCGGGTAGCAGCAGCACCCGTTCCGGGTTGAGCGCCTCGGCGGCCCCGGGATCGTGGGTCACCAGCACCACCGAGCCGACGTAGCTGCGCAGCGCGTCGAGCACCTGCTCCCGCGAGGCCGGGTCGAGATTGTTGGTGGGCTCGTCGAGCAGCAACACGTTGGCCGTCGAGGCCACCAGACCGGCCAGCGCCAGTCGCGTCTTCTCACCGCCCGACAGCGTGCCGGCCGGTTGGTCGAGTTGCGCGCCGCTGAACATGAACGCCCCGAGCAGGCCCCGAAGATCCTGTTCGCCGGTGTCCGGGGCGGCGTGACGGATGTTCTCCCACACCGTGGCCATGTTGTCGAGGGTGTCGTGCTCCTGCGCGAAGTAACCGAGCTTGAGTCCATGGCCGGGCTCCAGCCCACCGGCATCGGGTGTCTCGACCCCGGCCAGGATGCGCAGCAGCGTGGTCTTACCCGCACCGTTGAGCCCCAGCACCACCACGCGCGAGCCACGATCGATGGCCAGGTCCAGACCGGTGAAGACCTCCAGCGAGCCGTAGGTCTTGGTCAGCCCCTTGGCGATCAGCGGGGTCTTGCCGCACGGCGCCGGGGTCGGAAACTTGATGCGGGCCACCTTGTCGGCCACCCGCTCCTCGTCCAGGGCGGCCATCATCCGGTCGGCGCGACGCAACATGTTCTGCGCGGCAACGGCTTTGGTGGCCTTGGCGCCCATCTTGGCGGCTTGAGCGCGCAGGGCGGAGGCCTTGCGTTCAGCGTTGGCGCGTTCGCGGCGTCGCCGCTGCTCGTCGGTGGCGCGGGCGTCGAGGTACTTCTGCCAGCCCATGTTGTAGACATCGGCCTCGCCGCGGACGGCGTCGAGGAACCACACCCGATTGACCACGTCGGCCAGTAGCTCGACGTCGTGGCTGATCACCACCAGGCCACCGGTGTGGTTCTGCAGGAAGGTGCGCAGCCAACCGATCGAGTCGGCGTCGAGGTGGTTGGTGGGCTCGTCGAGCAGCAGCGTGGTGGCCGATCCGCTGCCGCTCTCCGAGGCGGCGAACAGGATCCGGGCCAGCTCGACGCGGCGGCGCTGACCACCGGAGAGCGTTCGCAACGATTGGGTGAGCACCCGGTCGGGCAGTCCCAGGCTCGCGCAGATCCGGCCGGCCTCGCTTTCGGCGGCATACCCGCCGAGCGCGGCGAAGCGTTCCTCCAACTGGCCGTAGCGGCGCACCGCCTTGTCGCGGGCGGCGTCATCGGCGACCTCGGCCATCAGCACCTGCTGCTTTTCCAGCTCCGACAGCAAGGTGTCCAGGCCGCGCGCCGACAGCACCCGGTCTCGGGCCAGCTGATCGAGATCACCTTCCTTGGGATCCTGTGGCAGGTAACCGATCTCGCCGGTGCGGGTGACGGTGCCGGCGTACGGTTCCGCTTCCCCGGCCAGGATGCGCATGGTGGTGGTCTTGCCGGCACCGTTGCGGCCGACCAGCCCGATGCGGTCCCCGGGCTGCACCCGCAGCGCCGAACCCTCCACGGAGAGCAGGGTGCGCGCTCCGGCGCGGACCTCGAGGTCCGTTGCGGTGATCACGCTGATGCTCCTGAGAATGACGAAGGCGGGGCTGGAAAAGCCAGGTTAATGGCTGCCACCGGCCCGAAGCCAATCGATAACCGGCTACTTGTCGTCGGTGAAGCGCGGCGCCCGGCGCTCCTTGCGGGCCGCCACGGCCTCTTCGAAGTTCTGTGTCAGCAGCCGGACGTAGAGCTGGCCCAGGCCCTCGGCCTGCATGTGCGCCTCCAGCGACCCGGCGTCCAAGCCGCTCCACAGCGTGCGTTTGGTCAGCTCGGTGCCCGGACGGGAGAAGCCGGCGATCCGTTCGGCCAGGTCGTAGCACGCATCGAGCAGCTGCTCGGCGGGTACCTGCCGTGACACCAGCCCGATCCGCTCGGCCTCCTCGGCGTCGACGTCGCGCCCGGTCAGCATGATCTCGAAGGCCCGCGAGGACCCGATGGCCCGCGGCAGCAGATAGCTCAGGCCGAGCTCGCTGGCGGTCAGGCCATTGTTGATGCCGGCGGCGCGGAAATACGCGTCGGCGGACGCGATGCGGATGTCGGCGGCCAGCGTCAGGCACAACCCGCCGCCGATCGCCGCGCCGTTGACCGCGGCGATCACCGGCTGGTGCATCTTGCGCAACGCCAAGATGACGTCATCGAGCACCTCCATCGACCGCAGCCCGAAAGTGGGCCGGGTGAGCCCGGTCACATGGGGCACCGATCCGGCCGACTTGTGGTCGGCGCCTGAGGAGAAACCGCGCCCCGCGCCGGTGAGCACCACGACGCGCACCTCGTTGTCGTAGGTGAGCTCGTTCAGCACGTCACGTAACGGCACCATGACGTCGAAGGCCATGGAGTTCATCCGCTCGGGACGGTTGAGCGTCACCAGCGCGACGTGCGGGCGCGGGCGCTCGACGAGGACGAACGGCTCAGGCGAGGTCACGCCTGCACGGTAGCGGGCAGTTACTGCTGGCCGTCCTCCTGGGCGGCGATCGCGGCGTCGATGTCGAACTCCTTGACCTTCTGCACCAGGTCCTCCAGCGCGGCCGGCGGCAGCGCGCCGGCCTGATTGAAGACCAGCTTGCCCTTCTTGAACGCCATCAGCGTCGGAATGGAACGGATGTCGGCCGCGGCGGCGAGTTGCTGCTCGGCCTCGGTGTCGACCTTGGCGTAGACGACGTCGGGGTGCTTCTCCGAGGATGCCGAGAACGTCGGCGCGAACGCCTTGCACGGACCGCACCACGACGCCCAGAAGTCGACCAGCACGATGTCGTTGTCGTTGATGGTGTCGTTGAATTCTTCGGCGGTGATGTCTCGGGTAGCCATAGTCGTCCTAACGTCGAGGTTTCTGTCGATGTTCCCAGGTTTGCCACTCTCAGTCGCGCATAACCCCGGCCAGGCCGCGGTACTGCATCCAGTGCTGGTGGACCGGCCGCTGAACGTCCTCGTGAACGAGATCCGGGTACCGCGTGAGGTCGGTGAAGAGCAGCTGCCCGGACTGGAAGCCGATCATCGCGGCCGCGCGGCCACCGGATTCGAGTTGTTCGGCGAGGAACTCGATGCTGCGGGCGGTCATGGTCGTGGCCTGGATCCGGTCGAACGGCGACGGTCCGCCACCGTCCTGGGTGTGGCCGAGGACCTCCTCGCGGGCGTCGAAGACGTCGCCGCCCTCCTTCTGGAACAGCGAGGTGATGAAGTCGCTGGTGTAGATGCGGTCGGTGCCCTCGCAGCTGACGACCACCCCGACGCGTTTGCCGGCCCGGAAACTCTCCGCGAGGTCGTAGACATCGGTGGTCAGGTCGCGCAGCGTGATGCCCTCCTCGGGCAGGTAGATGCGCTCGGCCCCGGTGGCCAGTCCGCTGACGTGCGCGAGGTAACCGCAGTCGTGGCCGCGCACCTCGATGATGAACACCCGTCGCGTGGCGACCGCGGACCGCCGGATCTTGTCCACATCGGCGACGATGCTGTTGAGCGCGGTGTCACTGCCGATGCTCAATTCCGTTGCCGGGACGTCGTTGTTGATGGTGATCGGCATGCACACCATCGGGATGTCCAGGGCGGGGTGCTGCTGTCGGTGCCGGTGCAGCTCGTGCGCGGCGCGGTAGCCGGCCCACCCGCCGGCCATCAGCAGAGCGTCGATGCGATGCGCGGCAACCTGTTCGGCGATCTCGGCGAGCGCGGCCGCATCGGGCAGGAAGCGGTTGGTGCCGATGTCGGCGCCTCCTTCGGACACCCAGCCGCTGACGTCCATCCAGCTCATCTCCTGGACATCGCCGTCGCGCAGCCCACGGAACCCGTTGTTGACCGCCATGACCGCCCACCCGCGGTCCAGGCCGAGCCGCACGGCCGCGCGCACCGCGGTGTTCATTCCCGGCGCCGGGCCGCCACCGTGGATGATGCCGACCCGGAACTGCCGGTCGGACGGGACGGGACGGGCAGCGTGCTGCTGGAAAGTCTGCAGGATGCGGCAACTCTCCCGAAAGCTGCTGCTGCGCAGACGCATAGCGCCTTCGTAGTCCTGAGACTTGACGCGGTCGGCGACAGCCTGGGTGCGTTGCACGCACTCCACCAGCGGCGCGCACACCACTCGGTTGCCCTGCAGTCCGACCACTTGGGCGGGCGCCTGGGGTTCGTCGGCGAGCAGGCGTTCCACCGCGTGATGGCCGAACAGTGTGGCCAGGTACCGGTCGAACGCGCTCGGCGGGCCCCCGCGTTGGACATGGCCCAGCACCGTGATCCTGACGTCTTCGCCGAGTTCGTCCTCCAGCAGCGTCCGGACCCCGTCGGAGGTGATCGGGTTGCCATCGCGGTCCCGGGCGCCTTCGGAGACCACGACGACGCTGTGCCGGCGGCCGATCGCACGGCCGGCTCTGATGTCCGCACACATCTGTTTCTGCCAGTCGCCGGTGGGCGGCTGCTCCGGGATGAACACCCAACTCGCCGCGGTGGCCAGCGAGGACATCAGGGCCAGATAACCGCAGTTGCGGCCCATCACCTCGACGACGAACGTGCGCTGATGGCTGGCTGCTGTGCTCTGCAGCGCGTCCAGCGCGTCGACGATGCGGTGCAGTGCGGTGTCGGTGCCGATCGTCATGTCGGTGCCCGACATGTCGTTGTCGATCGTGCCGACCACACCACTGAGCCGCAGGAACGGGTGCCGTTGCGCGGCATGTGCCGAGATCTCGCCCGCCTCGACCAATTCCGCGAGAAGGCCGGTCCATTCGTGGCGGAACACGTTGGCCCCGGCGAGGCTGCCGTCGCCGCCGATCACCACGAGCGCGTCGATGCCGCGCTCGACCATGTTGCGGGCGGCGGTCCGGCGACCCTCGCGGGTGCGGAACTTGTCGGATCGGGCGGTGCCGATGGCCGTCCCGCCGCGCTGCAGGATCCCGTCGACATCGCCGCGCTGCACCCGCCGGATCAGGTCGCCACCGGCGACCAGACCGCGATAACCCTCGTGAACGGCGTACACCTCGATGCCGTGGAAGGCCGCGGTGAGCACCACCGCGCGCACCGCGGCGTTCATGCCCGAGGCGTCGCCGCCACTGGTCAGCACCCCGATACTGGCGGGAGCGGACGGCACCTCAGACATCTGACCTCCGTGCTGGCGTGGCTCGCCCGCCCAGTCTGTCAGCAGCGCGGCAGTGTCGCCATCACTGCTGACGACTGAGGATCAGATCCTTGATCTCCGCGAGCTGCTCGTCGACCGAGCGGAACCTCGCTCGGGTTTTCTGACGGAAATCGCCCAGCGCGTTGACGGCGGCGAGCACGGCGCGATCGGCGCCCAGCGCCGAGATCCGAGCCTCGTGATCTTCGAGCATCCCCACGAAAGTCAGAATGGGTGGTCACGACTGCCAATGCGGTCGCTCGATGACCCGGTTGTGGAACACCCGTCGAAGACTCGGCGCACCGCCCCCCGGTCCGCGGAGGTGGCCAGCGCGGCGTAGGCCTGCAGTGCGGCCGACACCGTGCGGGCCCGCGCGCGCGGCCGGAAGCCGTCGAGCCGGCCCCGCCGCACGTCGAGCTCCTCGTCGGTGACCTCCAGATGAATCCGACGCTGCCCGACATCGATGGCGATGACATCGCCGTCGGCGACCAGCGCGATGACGCCGCCGGCCGCGGCTTCCGGTGAGACGTGTCCGATCGACAACCCCGAGCTGCCGCCGGAGAACCGGCCGTCGGTGACCAGTGCACAGTGGGCGGCCAGTCCCCGGCCCTTCAGGAACGAGGTCGGGTGCAGCATCTCCTGCATGCCCGGCCCGCCGCGCGGACCCTCGTAGCGCACCACCAGCACATCGCCGGGCTGGATCCGCCCGCCCAGGATCGCCTCGACGGCATCCTCCTGGGATTCCACCACCACCGCCGGACCGCGGAAAGTCAGCAACGTCTCAGGCACGCCGGCGGTCTTGACCACACAGCCGTCGGCGGCCAGATTGCCGCGCAGCACGGCCAGCCCGCCGTCGGCGCTGTACGCGTGCGCGGCGTCGCGGATGCATCCGGCGGCGGCATCGACGTCGAGCGCCTCCGATCGCCGTGACTGCGAGAAAGCCGACGACGACCGCACCCCAGCCGGTGCGGCACGGAACAGCTCGCGGGCGGCCGGGGTTGCCGTGCCGCCCCTGACGTCCCAGTCGGCCAGCCACGCGGTGAGGCTGTCGGCGTGCACCGCCCACACGTGGTCGGCGAGCGTGCCGGCCCGGTGCAACTCCCCCATCAGCGCCGGCACCCCGCCGGCCCGGTGCACGTCCTCCATCAGGTCAGTGCCGTTGGGTGCGACCTTGCACAGACACGGCACCCGCTGCGAGATCGCGTCGATGTCGTCGAGGGTGAAGTCCAGCTCCGCCTCGTGGGCCGCGGCGAGCAGGTGCAGCACCGTGTTCGTCGACCCGCCCATCGCGACATCGACGGCCATCGCGTTGGAAAACGCTGCCCGGTTGGCGATCTGGCGCGGCAGCACCCGCGCGTCGTCGCCGTCGTACCAGCGGCGCGCGAGCTCGACGACCAGGGCGCCGGCCCGCTCGTAGAGGCGGCGCCGGTCGGTGTGGGTGGCCAGTGTCGACCCGTTGCCCGGCAGCGCCATTCCAAGCGCCTCGACCAGGCAGTTCATCGAGTTCGCGGTGAACATTCCCGCGCACGAGCCGCACGTCGGGCAGGCCGCCTCCTCGATCCGGCGCAGGTCCTCATCGCCGACCGTGGGGTCGGCGGCCGCCGAGATCGGGTCGATCAGGTGCAGGCCGCTGCGCACCGAGCCGTCGGCCAGCGTCGTGCGCCCGCCTTCCATCGGCCCCCCGGCGACGAACACCGTCGGGATGTCGATCCGCAGCGCCGCCATCAACATCGCGGGAGTGATTTTGTCGCAGTTGGAGATACACACCAGCGCATCGGCGCGGTGGGCCTGCACGACGTACTCGACCGAGTCGGCGATCAGGTCGCGCGACGGAAGCGAGTAGAACGTGCCGGAGTGGCCCATGGCGATACCGTCGTCGATGGCGATGGTGTTGAACTCGCGCGCGATGCCACCGGCGCGGCCGACGGCGTCGGCGACGATCCGGCCCACGGGCTGCAGGTGGGTGTGGCCGGGCACGAACTCGGTGAAACTGTTGGCGATCGCGACGATCGGCTTGCCGATGTCACCGACGGGCACCCCGGCCGCGCGCAGCAACGCGCGGGCGCCGGCCATATTGCGTCCGTGGGTGACGGTGCGGGACCGCAGTTCTGGCATACCGGCCAGCCTTGCCGTCGGCGAGACGACTTACCAAGACGGCGCGACCACTGGTAGTCAGAGCACCAGGTTTGTCCCAGACCCGCGAAATACCATGACCACATGACTGCGCAGTCCGACCGGCGGGCGGAACTCGGCGCGTTCCTGCGAGCGCGCCGACAACGCATCGCGCGGGATGTGCACGGGCTGCCCGACCTGCCACGGGGACGCCGGACCGGACTGCGCCGCGAAGAGGTCTCGGCGCTGTGCGGGGTCAGCATCACCTGGTACACGTGGCTCGAGCAGGGCCGTCCGATCACCCCGTCGCGGCAGGTGCTCGACGCGATCGCGCAGACACTGCGACTGTCCGCGACCGAACACCAGTATCTACTGGGCCTGGCGGGCTACGCGCCACCGATGGATCCGACGCGCACCGAGCCGGCGCCCGACCACATCCAGCGTCTCATCGACGCGCTCGGCGAGCGCCCGGCCTATGTGCTCGCCGGTGACTGGTCGATCGTCGGCTGGAACTCCGCCTACGCCGAGCTGTACCCGAATGTCGCGAAGGTCGATGTGGCCGAACGCAACCTGCTCTGGTTGGTTTTCACCGACCCGTCGGTGAGGACACTGCTCGACGACTGGGAGGTCACGAGCGCGCGTTTTCTCGGCGAATTCCGCGCTCAGGTCGCCGGACGCCTCAGCGAGGCACCGATCCGGGAGCTCCTCGAACGGCTGCGCGCGGTCAGTGCCGAATTCCGGCGTGGGTGGGACACCCACCCGGTGGCCGGATTCGAGTCCCGCGAACGGGTCTTTCATCACCCCACCGCGGGCCGGCTGCGGTACGAACACCATCAGCTGCGGCCGTCGGACCGGCCCGACCTGCAGATCGTGGTCTACACGCCGTACCACTGCGCCCAGGCGGCGCCGCTCAGGCCTGCCTGATCCGCGCGATGAGGGTGCGGAAAAGCTCTGCGCCGGCGTCCTTCTGCGCCGGCGGGCAGTACATGTCGATGATGATGCCCCGGACCAGGCCGACGAAGTCGCAGGTGTCCTCATCCTCGGTGGCCAACGAGAACGTGTCGTCGGCATCGTATTTCGGCGCGTCGACCACCACGGCGTCATTGGTGTGGCTGCTCTGCCGAAGCACCTGACCGTTCTTGACCACTGTGGTCGTGACCACCGCGCCCGCACAGCGGCGGTACCAGGCACGTACCTCGTCGAGACTGGTTCCTTCGGTGGGGCTCGGGAAGATCGACACACCGAAGGCGCGGGAATCCTCTTCGTTGCCGCCGGGATCGTCGACCGGGAACATCAACAGGGTCAGCGGATAGCGGCGGTAGCGTTCCGGGTTCGTGAAGTCGCTGAAGTACCGAGCTTCGGTCAACGGATCACGTTCGCAGCCATCAGGTTCGGAGGTGGTCTGGTAGTCGGCGTCGAAATCGATGTCGAGTTCTTCCCGGACCGCCTGGGAGGAGTCGTAGTCGATGTAGCCCAGCGGATACAGCGAGCGGACATCGATCGCGTTGAGAATCACCGTCGGGGGTTTGTCCCGCAGCGATGAGGTCTGGAAGCGGGGCTCGGCACTCACGGCGGGTGGGTCGGTCTCGGGCCACACCACCACGGTGACCAGACCGCCGAGCAACAGCAGGATCCCGAGGAGGGCGAGGGCCACCGTCCAGCGGCGGGGCGGGCGACGCGGCCTCGGCGGCGTGGAGTAACTCCACGGTCCCAGTGGATGGTGCGTCGTCATTGCATCGGACCTGCCGTCGTGCACAACAGCGCTCCGAGATCCTGCAACGGTGTGCCGTCGGGCGTGCAGAATCCCGGCGCCGTCGGGTCGTCGTTGTTGTCGGTTCCGGGAAATTGGGGCTCCGCGGGGTCTGGTGCCCGCGGCGCCGGCGCTGGCGGTGGCGGCGGCTCGCCCGGCGGCGGCGGTGGCGGCGGCTCGGCGGCCGGTGGCGGCGCATCCTCGGCGTCTTCCTTGGCTTGTGCGTCGCGGACCTTCTGCTCGCGCTCGGCATCGCGATTCTTGATGCACTCTTTGAGGCGCAAGTCGTCGTCGGCGAACGGGCAGGCCGTACTCACCGACGATCCGCTGAAATCGATGCCGCCGCCGGGGGTGCGCAGGTAGTCGTAGCCCTCTGCGGTTTCGGTCAACCAGCCGTTCTTCAACGCAGTCAGCTTGTTGGTCAGCCGTTCGGGAGTCTGCTCGACGAACAACCGGATCTCCGGCACCGACGACGGCGATTGACCGAAACAGTGTGGCTGCGCGGCGGCGGCCTGTGCCGCGGGCTCGAGCATCTCGCGGGCCTGGAAGAAGCTGCCCGCCCTGAGCTGCTCGTTGCTCAGGACTTCCGAAATCAGCGCGAAATTCACGCGCGGCGGGCACGCGCCGGGTGAGTCGAGGTGGGCGGCCCGGAACTTCGTGTGTGCCTCGGCCAGGTCACCCTGCAGCATGAGCCGGTCGCCGTCAGCCAGTTGCGCCCGAAACCCGCCGCCGAACCAGCCGGCGTTCAGCCAGCGCAGCGTCGAGGTCATCGCGGTCTTGTCGCGTTCGGCGAACTGGCCGGGCAGGCGATTGCCGAGCACCCAGACGCTGGCGAGTTTGACTGCCAGTACGCACATCAGCACCAGGATGGGGATCGACCAGATCAGCAGCCGGCGCCGAACATCCAACCGTCGCGGACGGACGGACGTCTTCGGGGTCGCGGTCATCGTCGCTCCCCCCGGCGGCGCCGCAGCCAATGGCTGCCCAGCCCGTAGAGCTCGACGCCGAACAGCAGGGCGGCCACGGCGGCGAAGATCCAGTAGAACTCGGTGCGGTTCGGGTGAGGCACGTCGGGCACGACCGGCGCGACGGGCGCCGCCTGGGGCACCGCAGTGGGTAACAGGGCGGGTTCCAGCGGCCCGCTTCGCCGGGTCTGATAGCTGATGCCCAGACTGTCCGCGGCGGTCCTCAGCGCGGGTTCGTTCAACCCGATGGTGACGAACTCGGCGTCGCCGCCCTCGGGCATCCAGAACACCCGCGCACCGGCTTTGGTGCCGTAGCCGAAGACGGCTCCGCCGGACACCTGCCCTTGGGGGATGTCGTAGGCCCAGTCCCCCGGGTCGCTGCCGGAACCGAAGATGAAGACCAGGTTGGCCGACCCCGGGTAGGCATCCGAGGCCCGGGTGAGCTGCTCGCGCAGCAGATCGTCAGGCGCGGAGACCATCGTCGCCTTGGGCGCCCGCACCGGGGTGTAACCATAGGTGGAGTAGTTGGCCAGGAACGGGCGCAGGCTCCAGGTGTCCGGTGACAGTGGCCATTCCGAGCGTGCGGTGTCGGCGTAGGACATCACGGCATAGCGCGCGTCGGGATAAGTCGTCAGCACGGTCTGCAAATCCTGCCGGACCCCGGCCATGCGTTCCTGGTCACCGCCGAAGTCGGGCGTGGTCATCCCCACCGAGCGGTCGATCAGAAGAAACACGTTGATGTTGGTTTCCTCGGCGGCGGCGGTCAGGCGCGGCGGCCGCGGCACGCGGGACTCGTCGCCGATGCGCAGGGCCGCGGCGGCCAGACACAGGACGGCCAGGATCCCGGTGCCCAGCCGCAGCAACGTTCGTCCCGGCGGACGGCGCGCGTGCCGCCGCCGGACCGCCAGGAAGGCCGCGATCCGCAACGCGACCGCGACGGCGGCCAGCACGATGATCAACCAGACCGGGAACACCGGAGCGACACTGAGTTTCACAGCCGCAACCCCCATCGCAGGGCAGCCAGCGCCACCGCGGCGATCAGCGCGAGTTGCAGCAACAGGTTCGGCACATCCCACTGGAACGGAGCCCGCGCGTGCTCACGCGCGACGTCGAGGGCTGAGGGCGGCGGGTCGGCCAGCACCGTGTCGACGGCGGTGTCCAATTCGTCGCTCAGGTTGTCTTGCATGCGCTGGGGCGGCTCACCGAACAGCGAGTCGACCTCGGTGTAGGCCACCACTTTGCCGCCGCTGTCCCGGACCAGCTTCTCGGTGAACCCCATGGGTCCGGTGGCCAGATCGGGTGCGATCGCGTTGACCTGGATTCCGGCGTTGGTGATCGTCTTCTTCAGGTATTCCTCGGAATACAGCGGTTGCGCCGAGGGGTCGACCATCCCGCCGTTGATGTCGCCGACGTAGACGATCATGCGTGACCGCCCGTTCTCGGCGCCCACCGCGGGTAGCCCCATGGCACACATGGCCAGCGTGTCGCGTGGGTTGGCCAGGGGGCCGGTGCGCCGCTCGAACAGGCCATCCTC
Organism: Mycolicibacterium duvalii; assembly: GCF_010726645.1. Taxonomy (NCBI): domain Bacteria; kingdom Bacillati; phylum Actinomycetota; class Actinomycetes; order Mycobacteriales; family Mycobacteriaceae; genus Mycobacterium; species Mycolicibacterium duvalii. The sequence continues at coordinate 1,757,311 of NZ_AP022563.1, forward strand.
CTGCGACCCGAACGCTGCGCTCAGGTCGCCCGCGGCCCGGGCCTCGTTGGCGGCGCTGACTGTGTCGATGATCCGGTCGAGCCGGTCGGTGACCCACTCACGGTCGGCGGTCACCGGGATGGTCCGGTAGTACTGGCTGGTCATGCCGATGCGCTGGTTGCCGAACCCTTCGACGTGCGTGCGCAGTGCGCTCAGCAGCGGAACGAGTCCGTTCTTGTTGGCGAACTGCACGACGAACAACGGACCGAAACACACCATGATGTCGACGTAGGGGGTGTCCGAACCGGGTGGGCTCGGGTGATAGGTGCGCGCGGGTCGCGCGGCGGCGACCACCAGCGCGGTCACGGCGATGAGCACCACCGCCAACGCTGCGACCAAGAGTCGTTGGTGCGCGCGGAGCGCGCGCTGGTACTCGGGTAGCTCCGTGATCCGGAATGACCGCGCCAGGTACGGCAGTTGTCCCTGCCAGCCGTAGTCGCGACGGCGCGTCGCCAACCATGCAGCGGCCCCCGCCGCACCAACGGCCAGAAGCAGCACGAAAGGCCATCTCAGGTCCATCGGGCCACCGCCGTCCGTGCTACGGCCACCGCGGCGTCGACCCCGGCCGGGTCGGCGGTGTCGAACTGACCCGGATAGGTCCTCTCCAGAACGGGCAGTACCGACGCGGCCAGTGGACTGCGGGCGATGTCGGCCGCGGTCATCTCGCGGACGTGATAGCCGGTCCGGAATGCGACGAACTGACGAAAGATGCGACTGATCTCATGGAACGCGGTGCGGGAGTCGAGTCCCCCGGCGCGGTGCCGTTCTGCCACCCGGCCCAGCGAGCGCATGAATTTCAGGCGCAGCACGCGATAGGTCACTTCGCGCACGATGGGAATTCGACGCAGCCGGTCGACCGGAGCAGTCCACAGGTAGATGCCGGCCACCCAGGCCACCGCTGCCACCGCGACCAGCACGGCCCCCACCAGCCACCACACCGGGTAGGCCATCGGCGCATACAGGATGTCGACGAAGTCATCCATCGCGACGTCCCTGGGTCAGCTCCGCCAGGGCCGCGCGGATGTCGCCGCTCGACGAGATCCGCGAGAAAGAGGTACCCATCTGGGCGGTGAATGCCTCCCACTGCGCCGCCCGCGCCGCCTCGGCGCGCCGGTAGGCCTGCATCACCCGGGATCCGAACACCGCCGGGGTGAGCAGCGCCGCGCCCGTGGCGACGTCGAGAACTTCCTCGGCGGCGTCGGGACCGCCGAGCACGTCGGCGTCGTCGACGACGAACCAGTGCACGGTGTTTCGGCTGCGCACCGCCGAAGTCACCGCAGCCAATTCCGCGGTGACACTGGGCTGGTCACAGACGATGTAGATGGCGTACCGCTTGTCGAGGTTGTGGGCGACGAACTCGAGCTGGCGCACGATGTTCGAGCCGTGGCCGACGGCGGTGTCGGCGGCGTTGACCAAGCTGAGCAGTTGTTCGAGGTGGTCCTCACCGGTCTTGCCCGGCTGCACCGAAGAACCGCGGTCGTCTCCATAGACAAGACTCACCTTGTCGGACTGCGCACACGCGATCAGACCCACCGCGCCCAGCGTCAGGATCGCGAGGTCCCTCTTGGTTTCGCCGCTGGGTGCGGCGGCCAGCAGGTTGGCACCGGTGTCGGCGATCAGGAGGAACTCCTGGGCTTTCTCGGCGACGTAGCGCCGCACCACCAGGTGGGGACTGCGCGCGGACGCGCGCCAGTCGATGTCGCGGTGATCGTCGCCGACGACGTACTCGCGCAAGTCGACGAAGTCGTCACTGCGTCCGAACTGCAGGGAGGTGTGGCCGCCTTCGAGCATCCGGTGCGAGCGCAGGCGCATGCCCACGCCGCCCGGGTCGAAACCGAGCTGCGCACGCACCCGATTGAGAATCTCGCCCACGGCTTTTCGCGCCTACGGTGAAGCGACTCGGTGGAGGATGCCCTCGATGAGATACTCCGGGGTCACCCCTTCGGCCGACGCCTGGAACTTGAGCACCAACCGGTGCCGCAGCACCCGGGTAGCGACCGCTTTGACGTCGTCGGGGACCACGTAGGGGCGACCGTTGATCAGCGCCCGCGCGCACGCGGCCCGGCACAGAGCGATGGTGGCGCGCGGACTGGCGCCGTACTGCACCATGTCGGCCAGCCGCGGATCCAGAACCGACTGGGGAGTTCGGGTGGCACCGGTGAGATAGGTCGTGTACTTGACGATCGAACGGTCGATGAACACCTGCTTGAACTTCGACTGCAACCAGCGCACGTGTTCCAGGTCGAGTTGGCCGTTGGTGGCGGCCTTTTCCTCGAAAACGCCGGATGCGATGCGTGAGACGACCTCCTCCTCCTCGTCGAGCGACGGGTAGGTCAGGATGTCCTTGATCATGAAGCGGTCCATCTGCGCTTCGGAAAGCTGGTAGGTGCCCTCCTGGTCGATGGGGTTCTGGGTGGCCAGGACCAGGAACGGCTCGGGTAGCGGATATACGTTGCCGCCGATGGTGGTCTGACGTTCCTCCATCGCCTCGAGCATCGCGCTCTGGGTCTTCGCCGAGGATCGGTTGATTTCGTCGAGCAGCACGATGTTGGCGTGCACGGGACCGAAGGACACCTTGAACTCGCCGGTCTTCTGGTCCCAGATCTGTCCGCCCGTGATGTCGCTGGGCAACAGGTCGGGGGTGCACTGGATCCGCTGAAATCGTGCCGCGAGACTGTCGGCGAGCGTTTTGGCGGCCGTCGTCTTGGCCAGGCCGGGAACGCTTTCCAAAAGGATGTGGCCTGAGGCAATCAGTCCGATCAGCAAGGATTCCTGCAGCACGCTCTGGCCGACGATCTTCGCCGAAATAGCCTGCTGAAGGTGGCTGATGGTGCCACCGGCCCGCTGGAGATCCTCAGCCGAAAGCGCAGGTCCAGTCAACTGCATCCGAGCCCCCCGATTTGCCAGACAAGATTTGTCAGCTGAGCCTAACAATGGTTGTCAGGGGGTCTGTGCGCCAGTTCAGACGGTGAACCCCAGCGCCCGCAGTTGTTCGCGGCCGTCTTCGGTGATCTTGTCCGGGCCCCACGGCGGGTTCCACACCCAGTTGATCTTGATATCGCTGACCAGACCGGCGCCGACCAGCGCGGTGCGCGACTGGTCTTCGATCACGTCGGTCAGCGGGCACGCCGCCGAGGTCAGCGTCATGTCGATCAGCGCGACCTTTCCGGTGTCGCCGCTCTCCACGCCGAGCCCGTACACCAGACCGAGATCGACGACATTGATTCCGAGTTCGGGGTCGACGACGTCGTGCATCGCTTCGTCGATCTCGGCGAGCAGTTGGTCCTCGGGTAACGCTGTGTCACTCATTGACGCTCTCCTTCGCATCGTGTGTCTCGTGGGCCTGCGCGAGGGCAGCCTTGAAAGCGGACCAGCCCAGCAGCGCGCATTTCACCCGGGCCGGGTATTTCGCCACACCGGCGAACGCCACCCCGTCGCCGATCACGTCCTCGTCGCCGTCGATCGCGCCCCGGCTGGACACCATCTCCGTGAACGCCGCGACCGTCTTGAGCGCATCGCCGACGGTCTGCCCGATCACCTGGTCGGTCAGCACCGAGGTCGAGGCCTGGCTGATCGAGCACCCCTGCCCGTCGTAGGAGACGTCGGTGACGGTCTCGCCGTCGTCGGACAGCGTCACCCGCAGGGTCACCTCGTCACCGCACGTCGGGTTCACATGGTGCGCTTCGGCGTTGAACGGTTCACGCAGTCCGCGATGATGCGGGCGCTTGTAATGGTCCAGGATGACTTCCTGGTAGATCTGCTCGAGTCGCACGTCAGTCCCCGAAGAACTCCACGGCGCGCCGCACTCCGCTGATCAGCCGGTCGACCTCATCGGCAGTGTTGTACACGGCGAAGGAGGCCCGGGCCGTCGCGGCGATCCCGAAGCGGCGGTGCAGCGGCCACGCGCAGTGATGTCCCACCCGCACGGCCACACCCTCGTCGTCGAGCACCTGTCCGACGTCGTGGGCATGCACCCCGTCGACGACGAACGACACCGGCGATCCCCGGTCGGTCATCGCCGTCGGCCCGATGATCCGCACGCCGGCAACCGTGGCCAGGCCGTCCAGCGCCGCCTGCACCAGCTCGGCCTCGTGCTGTTCGACCTCGGCCATCCCAATGGCCCGCAGATACCGTGCGGCAGCGGCCAATCCGACCACCTGGGAGGTCATCGGAGTGCCGGCCTCGAACCGCTGCGGCGCGGGCGCGTAGGTCGAGGCCTCCATCGTCACGGTCTCGATCATCGATCCGCCCGTCAGGAACGGCGGCATCGCGGCGAGCAGGGCACGGCGCGCGTAAAGCACCCCGATACCGGTGGGCCCGAGCATCTTGTGTCCGGAGAACGCGGCGTAGTCGACGTCGAGTCCGTGGAAGTCGACGGGCTGATGCGGCACCGACTGGCAGGCGTCCAGCACGGTCAGCGCGCCCACGCTCTTGGCCCGGGCGACGAGGTCCGCAACCGGCGCCACCGCGCCCGTGACATTCGAATGATGGCTGAAAGCAACGACTTTGACCCGCTCGTCGAGCTGCAGCGAGTCCGGGTCGATACGGCCATCTTCGGTGACACCGAACCAGCGCAGAGTCGCACCGGTCCGTCGCGCGAGTTCCTGCCACGGCACCAGGTTGGCGTGGTGTTCGAGTTCGGTGGTCACGATGACGTCACCGGGACCGACGGCGTGCTCGAATCGCCGGTCCCCCAACACATACGCCACCAGGTTGATCGCCTCGGTGGCGTTCTTGGTGAACACCAGCTCATCGGCATCTGCGCCGACGAACGCGGCGATGTCCTCGCGGCCCTGCTCGTAGGCGTCGGTGGCTTCTTCCATCAGCTGGTGCGCTCCGCGGTGCACCGCGCCGTTGGAGGTCGTCAGGAAGTCCCGTTCAGCGTCGAGCACCGCCAGTGGCTTCTGCGAGGTCGCCCCGGAGTCCAGATAGGCCAGCTGCTTGCCGCCGCGCATCACCCGGTTCAGGATCGGGAAGTCAGCCCTGACCCTGGCGAGCCCCGCGATGTCCAGCGTCTGAGCGGCCGTCATGTCAGGCTCCGGCAGCAGCAGCTTGGGTGAAGCGCACGTAACCGTTCTCCTCGAGCTCGTCGGCCAGCTCCGGACCGCCGGACTCGATGATGCGGCCGTCGACGAACACGTGCACGAACTGCGGCTGGATGTAGCGCAGGATCCGGGTGTAGTGCGTGATCAGCAGCACGCCGCCGTTCTCGGATTCCTTGTAGCGGTTGACACCCTCGCTGACGACGCGCAGCGCGTCGACGTCCAGACCGGAGTCGGTTTCGTCGAGGATCGCGATCTTCGGCTTGAGCAGGCCCAGCTGGAGGATCTCGTGGCGCTTCTTCTCGCCGCCGGAGAAGCCCTCGTTGACGGAGCGTTCGCCGAAGGACGGGTCGATGTCGAGATCGCCCATCGCGGACTTGACCTCTTTGACCCAGTGCCGCAGCTTCGGCGCCTCACCGCGCACCGCGGTGGCAGCGGTGCGCAGGAAGTTCGACATCGACACCCCCGGCACCTCGACGGGGTACTGCATGGCCAGGAAAAGGCCGGCGCGGGCGCGCTCGTCGATGCTCATCTCCAGCACGTCGGCACCGTCGAGGGTGATCGACCCGGACGTGACGGTGTACTTGGGATGGCCGGCGATCGCGTAGGACAGCGTCGACTTGCCCGACCCGTTGGGGCCCATCACGGCGTGCGTCTCGCCGGAGCGCACGGTCAGGTTGACGCCCTTGAGGATGGGCACCTCGTCACCTTCGGGGGTGAATACCGAGGCGTGCAGGTCCTTGATTTCCAGTGTGGTCATGTCAGTCAGTTCTCGATTCGGTGATCGCTAGTTCTTTTTCGATGGCTTCGGTCAGGCGTTCGCGTACGGCGGGCACGGCGATCTTCGCGATGATCTCGTTGAAGAAGCCGCGCACCACCAACCGGCGCGCCTGATCCTCGGGAATGCCACGGGCCCGGAGATAGAACAGCTGCTCGTCGTCGAAACGTCCGGTGGCGCTGGCGTGCCCGGCACCGACGATCTCACCGGTCTCGATCTCGAGGTTGGGCACCGAGTCGGCACGGGCACCGTCGGTGAGCACCAGATTGCGGTTCACCTCGAAGGTGTCGGTGCCGGTGGCCTCGGCGCGGATCAGCACATCACCGATCCACACCGTGTGCGCGTCGGGCTTCTTCGAGTCGGGATCCCCCTGCAGCGCGCCCTTGTAGAGCACGTCGGACTTGCAGTTGGGCTGCGAGTGGTCCACCAGCAGCCGTGACTCGAAATGCTGGCCGTCATCGGCGAAATAGGTGCCCAGCATCTTGGCGTCGCCACCGGGTGCGGTGTAGCGCACGGTGGCGGTGGTGCGCACCACGTCGCCGCCGAGGGTGACGTTGACGTGGCCGAGTACCGCGTCCTTACCCAGCTTGGCGTGGTGGGAGCTGACGTGGACCATATCGTCGGCCCAGTCGGCGATCCAGATGATGCCCAGCCCCGCGGAGTCCCCGACGATGATCTCGACGTTGTCGGCGTAGGTGCCGCTGCCGCGCAGGTCGACCACGACGATCGCCCGGGCCAGTTCTTCGACGCGGATCTGCAGGTGCCCGTAGGCCACTGCGCCCTCGCCCGGCCCGGCGATACCGATCTCGATGGGTTCGGCGACCTCGGTGTCCCGCGCGACGGTCACGATGGTGGCCGAGTCGAACGACGAGAACGCCTGAGCGGCAACCCGATCCGAGGGCACTCCGGCCTGGCCGAGGCGCTCGTCGCCGCGCGCGGCGGTCTCCACCGTCACCCCGGGCCGTTCGGACACCGTGATCGCGGCAGATCCGCTGGCCTGCGCGGATCCGTCGTGCAGCCCGCGCAGCCGCTTCAGCGGTGTGAACCGCCAGATCTCGTCGCGGCCGCCGGGCACCTCGAACGCATTGACGTCGAACGACGAGAACAGCTCGCCCTTGTTGATGGCGGTCAGGGACGAACCCTCGACCGCCTCCGTCAGATTCGTCACTAGCCGACCGCACCTTCCATCTGCAGCTCGATCAGCCGGTTGAGCTCCAGGGCGTACTCCATCGGGAGTTCCTTGGCGATCGGCTCGACGAAGCCGCGCACCACCATGGCCATCGCCTCGTCCTCGGTCAGACCGCGGCTCATCAGGTAGAACATCTGGTCCTCGCTGACCTTGGACACCGTGGCCTCGTGGCCCATCGTGACGTCGTCCTCCCGGATGTCGACGTACGGGTAGGTGTCCGAGCGGCTCACCGTGTCGACCAGCAGGGCATCGCATTTCACACTGGACCGCGACCCGTGCGCGCCCTTGTTGACCTGGACCAGGCCCCGGTAGGAGGCCCGCCCGCCGCCGCGCGCCACCGATTTGGACACGATGTTGCTGCTGGTGTTGGGCGCCAGGTGCAACATCTTGGCGCCGGTGTCCTGGTGCTGACCCTCCCCGGCGAACGCGACCGAGAGCACCTCACCCTTGGCGTGCTCGCCGGTCATCCACACTGCGGGGTACTTCATCGTCACCTTGGAGCCGATGTTGCCGTCGACCCACTCCATGGTGGCGCCGGCCTCGGCGCGGGCCCGCTTGGTGACCAGGTTGTAGACGTTGTTGGACCAGTTCTGGATCGTCGTGTACCGGCACCGACCGCCCGGCTTGACGATGATCTCGACGACCGCGCTGTGCAGCGAGTCACTCTTGTAGATCGGCGCGGTGCAGCCCTCGACGTAGTGCACGTAGGCGTTCTCGTCGACGATGATCAGCGTCCGCTCGAACTGGCCCATGTTCTCGGTGTTGATCCGGAAGTAGGCCTGCAGCGGGATGTCGACGTGCACGCCGGGCGGCACGTAGATGAACGACCCACCGGACCACACCGCGGTGTTCAGCGCCGAGAACTTGTTGTCCCCGGCCGGGATCACGGTGCCGAAGTACTGCTTGAAGATCTCGGGGTGCTCGCGCAGCGCCGAATCGGTGTCGAGGAAGAGGACTCCCTGCGCCTCGAGGTCCTCACGGATCTGGTGGTAGACCACCTCGGACTCGTACTGCGCGGCCACACCGGAGACCAGCCGCTGCTTCTCGGCCTCCGGGATGCCGAGCTTGTCGTAGGTGTTGCGGATGTCCTCGGGCAGGTCGTCCCACGTCGTGGCCTGCTTCTCGGTGGACCGCACGAAGTACTTGATGTTGTCGAAGTCGATGCCCTCGAGGTTCGATCCCCAGTTCGGCATCGGCTTCTTGTCGAAGGTGCGCAGCGCCTTGAGGCGGATGTCGAGCATCCACTCGGGTTCGTTCTTCTTCGCCGAGATGTCGCGCACCACGGCCTCGGACAGCCCCCGCTGCGCGCTGGCACCGGCAACATCGGAGTCGGCCCAGCCGTAGCCGTACCTACCCAGCGAGGCGATGGTCTCCTCCTGAGTCAAGGCTTCAGGCCGTGCCTCCGGTGTGAGTGTCATTGCGACACACTCCTTTTGCTCTGTGGTGGCTTCGACGCGGGCTGTGCGCCGAAGGGTCTTTACCGTCTGGTCGGGCTCAACGGAACATGGGTGGTGCAGGCGCAGTCCCCGTTGACGATGGTGGCCAGCCGTTGCACGTGGGTGCCCAGCACCTCGGACATCGCCTGCTGTTCGGCCTCGCACAACTCCGGAAACTCCTCGGCCACGTGCGACACCGGGCAGTGGTGCTGACAGATCTGCACCCCGGGCACCGGTCCGCGTACGCGGGCCGTGGTGGTGGCATACCCGGCTCCGGTGAACGCCTCGGCGATCCGCTCGGCTGCGCCCTCGACGTCCTCGCAGGCGATCGGGCCGAGATCACCGAGGATGGCATCGATCCGCTGCCGCGCGAAGGTCCGGACGGCGTCATCTCCGCCGATCTCGCGCAGTTGGCGCATCGCCGCGGAGGCGAGATCGTCGTAGGCGTGGTCGAGCTTGGCCCGCCCGGCGGCGGTGAGCTGGTACCGCTTGGCCGGCCGGCCCCGCCCCTCCTGCTGCCATGCCGCCGCGGCCGTGGCCTTGGCGTCACCGGCGTCGATCAAGGCATCGAGGTGACGGCGCACGCCGGCCGCGGACAGCCCCAGCTCGATGCCGATGCTGCGCGCGGTGGTGGGCCCGGACTCCAGCAACAGCCGGACGATCGCGCTGCGGGTATCGCCGTGCGACTCGACATCAGCAGGCAACGGCGCCCGAGTGGGCGCCGTCGAGGTCTGCTGACGGAATTTCACTACACCAGTGTGACGCAATTCCGGGGGCCGGTCTACCAAGGGCACCCTTAGCGTCGGGTAGTGATCGTCACACACGGTGACGCCCATGATCGGGAATAGCGCGCCCGCTACGCTGCCTTCGTGGCAGCCCGCCGACATTCTCTCAGTACGTCGATCGCCGGGTGGCACGGCGACGAGCGGACGGTCGGCAGCCCCCTCACCGACGCCGAAGTCGTCGCGATGCACCGCACCCGGATCTTCGGCGCCACCGGCACGGTGCTGATGGCGATCGGCGCGCTGGGCGCCGGAGCCCGCCCGGTCATGCAGGACCCGACGTTCGGGGTGCGGCTGCTCAACCTGCCCTCCCGGATCCAGACCGTGTCGCTGACCATGACCACCACGGGCGCGGTGATGATGGCGCTGGCGTGGCTGATGCTCGGCCGCTTCACGCTGGGCAAGCGCAAGATGACGCGCAGCCAGCTCGACCGGACACTGCTGCTGTGGGCGCTGCCGCTGCTCATCGCACCGCCCATGTACAGCAAGGACGTGTACTCCTATCTCGCCCAGAGCGAGATCTCGCTGCAGGGTGCCGACCCGTACCGCGTCGGGCCTGCCCCCGGATTGGGGCTGGACCACATCTTCACCGCGTCGGTGCCCAGCCTGTGGCGTGACACTCCGGCGCCGTACGGGCCGCTGTTCTTGTGGATCGGCCGCGGCATCTCGGCGATCACCGGCGAGAACGTCGTCGAAGCGGTGCTGTTCCACCGCCTCGTCGTACTGCTCGGGGTCGGGATGATCGTGTGGGCCACACCGCGGCTGGCACGCCGATGCGGCGTGGCCGAGGTCAGCGCGCTGTGGTTGGGGCCCACCAACCCGCTGTTGTTCATGCACCTGGTGGCCGGCATCCACAACGAGGCGCTCATGCTCGGTTTGATGCTCGCCGGCACCGAGTTCGCGCTGCGCGGGATCGACGCCATCGGCGACGCCACCCGCGCACGCTGGTATCCGGTGGCACTGCTGCTCGCCGGCACCGTGCTGATCACCTTGTCGTCGCAGGTCAAGCTGCCGTCACTGCTGGCGCTGGGCTTCGTGGCGATGGCCCTGGCCCACCGGTGGGGCGGCACCGTGAAGGCTTTCCTGCTGTCGGGCAGCGCGCTGACTGCGGTCGCGGTGGCGGTGATGGCGGTCATCGGATGGGCCAGCGGCTTGGGCTTCGGTTGGCTCTTCACGCTCGGCACGGCCAACGTGGTGCGCAGCTGGATGTCGCCGCCGACGCTGCTGGCGCTGGGCACCGGGCAGGTCGGCATCCTGCTCGGTCTCGGCGACCACACCACCGCGGTACTCGGGCTGACCCGAGCCATCGGCGTCAGCCTGATCGCGGTCATCGTCACATGGCTGTTGCTGTCGGTGCTGCGCGGTCGCCTGCACCCGGTGGGCGGGCTGGGCGTGGCGTTGGGCGCCACCGTGCTGCTCTTCCCGGTGGTGCAACCGTGGTACCTGCTGTGGGCGATCATCCCGCTGGCCGCGTGGGCCACCCGCCGCGGCTTCCGCTCGGCGGTCATCGTGGTCACGCTGATCGTCGGCATTTTCGGCCCGACCGCCAACGGCGACCGGTTCGCGCTGTTCCAGATCGTGATGGCCACGGTGGCCAGCACGGCGATCGTGCTCGCGCTGATCGCACTGACCTACCGGTGGCTGCCCTGGCGGGCGGTACCGGTGGCCGCGAAGGGCATCTACCCCGACGGCCCGGATGACCCCGACGACGCCGACCAGACGGTCGACCAGCAGCGCGGGTCCCGACCGCCACCACCGGCCGCCGTGTCCGACGCTTACGCTGAATCACCGTGAGCTCGAATCCCCCACCTGTGCTGCTGCGCAACGTCAGCAAGCGGTACGGCTCCACCACGGCGGTGTCCGAGCTCGACCTCGACGTGCAGACCTCGGAAGTACTGGCATTGCTCGGCCCCAACGGGGCCGGCAAGACGACCACCGTCGAGATGTGCGAGGGGTTCATCCGTCCCGACGAGGGCACCATCCGGATCCTCGGCCTGGACCCGGTGGCCGACAACGCGAAGGTCCGCGCCCGGACCGGGGTGATGCTGCAGGGCGGTGGCGCGTATCCGGCGGCCCGCGCCGGCGAGATGCTCGACCTGGTGGCGTCCTATGCCGCCAACCCGTTGGACCCGCAGTGGCTGCTCGACACCTTGGGGTTGAGCGAGTCGGCACGGACCACCTACCGCCGGCTCTCCGGCGGACAACAGCAGCGGCTGGCGCTGGCGTGCGCCGTGGTGGGGCGGCCGGAGCTGGTCTTCCTCGACGAACCGACGGCCGGTATGGACGCTCACGCCCGGCTGGTGGTGTGGGAGCTGATCGACGCGCTGCGCCGCGACGGCGTCACGGTGGTGCTAACCACCCACCAGCTCACCGAGGCCGAGGAGCTGGCCGACCGGATCGTGATCATCGACCGCGGCAGGTCGGTGGCCACCGGAACCCCGGCCGAGCTGATGCGCAGCGGCGCAGAGAACCAGCTGCGCTTCCGCGCCCCGCGCATGCTCGACCTGGCGCTGCTGGTGGCGGCGTTGCCGGAGGGTTACCGCGCCACCGAGGCCGCGCCGGGCGAATATCTCGTGGAAGGTCACATCGATCCGCAGGTGCTGGCCACGGTCACCGCGTGGTGTGCGAGGTTGAACGTGCTGGCCACCGACATGCGCGTCGAACAACGCAGCCTCGAAGACGTCTTCATCGAACTGACGGGGCGGGAGCTAAGGAAATGACAGCCGGAAACCGGTTCGCCGCAGGCACCTTCACGCCCGATCCCCGGCCCGCCGCGGTGCCGCAGATGCTCGGCGCGCAGTTCGGCCTGGAGCTGCGCCTGCTGTTGCGCAACGGCGAACAGTTGCTGCTGACGATGTTCATCCCGATCACCCTGCTGGTCGGCCTGACGCTGCTGCCGCTGGGCTCCTTCGGAACCGACCGGGCGGCCACCTTCGTCCCGGCCATCATGGCGCTGGCCGTCATCTCCACAGCGTTCACCGGCCAGGCCATCGCGGTGGCCTTCGATCGCCGTTATGGCGCGCTGAAGCGCCTCGGTGCGACCGCGCTGCCGGTGTGGGGCATCATCGCCGGCAAGTCACTGGCGGTGATCGCGGTCGTGACGCTGCAGTCGGTGTTGTTCGGCGCCATCGGATTCGCGCTGGGCTGGCGGCCGTCGGTGGCCGGGCTGGCGCTGGGCGGCCTGGTGATCGCGCTGGGCACCGCGGTGTTCGCGGCGATGGGCCTGCTCCTCGGCGGCACTCTGCGCGCCGAGATCGTCCTGGCGCTGGCCAACCTCGCGTGGTTCGTGTTCGCCGGGTTGGGCGCGCTGGTTCTCGACGGAGCCGAGGTGCCCACCGGAGCGCAGTGGGTCGCCCGGCTGACGCCGTCGGGCGCGTTGACCGAGGCGCTGTCGGCGGCGATGGCGCTCTCGGTGGACTGGTTCGCCATCGCGGTGCTCGCGGTGTGGGGTGCGGTGGCCGCCGCCTGCGCACTGCGGTGGTTTCGCTTCACCTGAGCGGACAGCCCGCCACCAGCCCCTACTACGGCACGTAGTTAAGCGACCTCTACGATCGACAGCGTGTCCGTCGGACGAATCTTTCTGCGGCTCGTCGACGTGCTGCCCGAGCCAAGTCTGCGGGTACAGCGCATCATCGCCGCCGCGGTGATCCTCACCCAGGGCGGGATCTCCGTCACCGGGGCGATCGTGCGCGTCACCGCCTCCGGTCTGGGCTGCCCGACCTGGCCGCAGTGCTTCCCCGGCAGCTTCACCCCGGTTCCCCACCCCGAGGTCGCCGGCATCCACCAGGCCGTCGAGTTCGGCAACCGGCTGCTGACGTTCCTGGTGGTCCTCACGGCCGCGGCCGCCGTCATCGCCGTCACCCGCGCCCGGCGCCGTCGCGAGGTACTGATCTACGCCTGGCTGATGCCCGCCTCGACGGTGGTGCAGGCGGTGATCGGCGGGATCACCGTGCTGACGGGGCTGCTGTGGTGGACGGTCGCGATCCATCTCCTGGCGTCGATGGCCATGGTGTGGGTCGCGGTGCTGCTGTTCGTCAAGATCGGCCAGCCCGACACCGGCGTGGTCACCAAGCAGGTGCCGAAGCCGTTGCGCCAGTTGACCGTTCTGACCGCAATGACGCTGTCCGCGGTCCTGGTCACCGGCACCATGGTCACGGGGGCGGGTCCGCACGCGGGCGACAAGAGCATCGAACGGCCGGTCCCCCGGCTGCAGGTCGAGATCACCACGCTGGTGCACATGCACTCGTCGTTGCTGGTGGCCTACCTGGCGCTGCTGGTGGGTCTGGGCTTCGCGCTGGTGGCGGTCCGCGCGCCCGCAGCGGTACACACCCGGCTGCGCGTGCTGGTGGTGCTCGTCGCGGCCCAGGGCACGTTGGGTGCGGTGCAGTTCTTCGCGGGGGTGCCCGCGGCACTGGTCGCCATCCATGTCGCCGGGGCCGCGGCCTGCACCGCCGCGACCGCGGCGCTATGGGCGTCGATGCGAGAGCGGGCCGAGCCCGAACCTCTCCAGCGCTGACTCGACCGCGAGCGCGAACAGGCGCTGCTGGGCTGTCCGGGTGGTGTCGTCGAGCAGCCGCCAGCCCAGCGACGGCTCGACCAGTTCCAGCTCGAGGAGCACCGGCGCGTTCTGCGAACCCAGCACATCGACGCGCGCGTACAGCAGGTCGCTGACGTCGAGCTGCAGGTGGGTGGCCGCGGCCGCGAGCGCGGCATGTCCGAGGTCCCACAGCCCGAGGTCAGGATCGGCCACCGTCAGCGACTCCGTGGCGAACGTCCCCGACTCGTCGAGTGCCGGGGCCTCCCCCGGCGCCGGCAGCATCGGCGCCTTGGTGAAGGCGTGCGACTGCTCGCCGCGCAGGAAGACCAACGCCGTCTCGCCGTCGGCGACCCGCGAGTCGTAGGGCTGGACCAGCGCAGTGTGCCCGGCGGACTGCAGCGCCTCGGCGTGGGCCCGCGCCGCGGCCGCGTCGTCGAAACGCAGCGTTCCCCGCGAGCCCGCCCCTACGGCGGGCTTGACCACGACCTCACCGTCGGGGATCCGCACACTGCGGCCCGGTGGATAGAACGCGCTGGGCACCGTCGGTATCCCGGCCGCGGCGAGGTCGGCCAGATAACGCTTGTCGGTGTTCCACGCGACCACCGCTGCTGGGTTGAGCAACCGCTTCACCCGGGTGCTCCAGCGCAGGAATTCGTCGAGCCTGTCGGCGTAATCCCAGGTGGCGCGCAAGATGACCAGGTCGGCGTCCAGCGTGGCCGGGTCGTCCCACGACAGCCAGCGGGCGTGCAGTCCCCGCCCGCGTAAGGCGCGGACCAGGCCGTCGTCGTCGCCGTCGCCGTCGGGCAGCGCGGGACATCCGGCCAGCACGATGCGAGGGTGGTACAGGTCGGGGCGGGCCAGGCGCACGGCCGAATGCTAGCCGCCGCAGCGGCCAGGGAACGACCGGAGAAGGATGGTGTCCATGTACGCGATCGAAGTCGCCCAGACCGGCGGACCCGAAGTGCTGACCTACGTCGAGAAACCGCAGCCGGAGCCGGGCCCGGGCCAGGTGCTGATCAAGGCCGAGGCCATCGGCGTCAACTTCATCGACACGTACTTCCGGTCGGGGCTCTATCCCCGCGAGGTGCCCTTCGTCGTCGGCACCGAGATGTGCGGCACCATCGAAGCCGTCGGCCCGGACGTGGCGGCACTGACCGTCGGTGACCGGGTGGTCACCGACAAGGCCTTCGGTGCCTACGCCGAGTATTGCCTGGCGCCGGCCGACTTCGTGGCCTACGTGCCCGACGGGGTGGCGCCGGAGGTGGTGGCCTCAGCGCTGCTCAAAGGCATGACCGCGCATTACCTGATCAAGTCGACCTATCCGGTGCAGCAGGGCGACTCGGTGCTCGTGCACGCCGGTGCCGGTGGCGTCGGCCTGCTGCTGACGCAGTGGGCGACCAGCCTGGCCGCGAAGGTGATCACCACCGTGTCCACTCCGGACAAGGCCGAGATGTCCCGGCAGGCCGGTGCCGTCGAGGTGCTCGACTACCCGAAGGACCCGGAGGAGTTCGGGTCCCGGATCCGCGAGCTGACCGGGGGCAAGGGGGTGGCCGCGGTCTACGACGGGGTTGGGGCGTCGACATTCGAGGCGAGCCTGGCCAGCCTGGCCGTCCGTGGCACGCTGGCCCTGTTCGGCGCCGCCAGCGGACCGGTTCCACCGGTGGATCCCCAGCGGCTCAACGCCGCCGGTTCGGTGTATCTGACTCGGCCCAACCTGGCGCACTACACGCGTACGCCCGACGAATTCTCCTGGCGGGCGGAGGAATTTCTCAGCGCCGTGGCCGACGGCACGTTGAACGTGACCGTCAGCCACCGCTACCCGTTGGCCGAGGCGGAACAGGCGCACCGCGACCTGCAGGGCCGCAAGACCGTGGGCTCGGTGGTCCTGGTCCCGTAGACGGACCTCGAGCATGTGAAGGAGCCTTCCGTCGAACAAGTGTCCAATTCGATGTCTGCCAGCAATGCGATACTGAAGTTCGTAGCGGAAGAAGGGGATGCCTTTGACTTCGAGTCTTGGAACGACACCGACCGCGAAGGTCTATGAGGTTGAGGAGATCGTCAACCTGGTACGAGCGGGGGAAATCCGCATTCCCGAATTTCAACGCCCGTTCCGCTGGGGAATCGAAGACGCACGGCGACTGTTCGACAGTATCCTCAGAGGCTACCCACTCGGAAGTTTACTTCTTTGGGAACGCCCAGCTGAGGAGGCGCGTATCCGCTTAGGAGCGCTTCAAATCGAAGCGCCAAAACTAGACCGGGCACTCTGGGTCGTAGACGGGCAGCAACGTGTCACAACTCTTGCTAACGCCCTGTCTCCCGACGCCTCCCACGACGACCGATTCGCCCTAAGCTTGAACCTTGCGACCCAGCAATTTGTCTCCACGACCGCTGACCATCGCGCTACCGTTGTGCCCCTCCCGGTCTTATTCGACCTACAAAGTTTGATGCAGTGGTTCCGCGATAAGCCGGAAGCGATGGACTTCTTCGACGCCGCCACTAGTGCAGCAAAAAAGATCCGCCAGTTCAAGATTCCAGCGTCGGTGGTTGAAACTCAAGACGAGTCAGTGTTACGGGACATCTTCGACCGACTGAACAGTTACGGGAAGCGGCTCACGCGCGCAGAAGTATTCTCCGCGTTGCACCCTGTGAACGACGGCAACTCGCGGTCATCTACTAGTGTGATCGAGGAGATTGCAAGCTATCTCGCCGGCGACCTGGCTTTTGGCGACGTCGACGGTGACACGATCTTAAGAGCAGTTCTCGCTCGCCGCGGCCCAGATATCAGTCGTGACATTCGTGGCGAATTTGATGATCGCCGCGAAAGCGGCGAATTTCCCGGAGAAGATGCTGACACGGCATACCACGAGGCTCAGAATTCTCTCGAACTCGCCGTTAACTTTCTGCAAAGACATGCGGATGTGCCCCACTTCGCGTTTTTGCCGTACCGCCATCTGCTGATAGTCCTCGCGCGATTCTTTGCGCACTACCGAGAACCTACGGAGCGAGAAGTACAATTGCTGCGCCGCTGGTTCTGGCGGGCGGCTGCAGCAGGACCTGAGCTCTTCCCGGGGTCGACTACCGGGACCGCTAGGGCCCTATGCGCCAGAGTCGTCCCAGGCAACCGAAACGAAACCTTCGCGGGGCTGTTGGCCGCAGTCCCCAGGGAAAAAGTCGGCTACCCCGATGTCGCAAACTTCAGATCAAATCACGCTACCGGCAAGATGATCGCCTGTTCCATGTGGGCTCTACATCCACGTTCGCTCAGGGACACTCTTATTATCGAGCGCAGTTCGTTGATCGAGGCAGTCGGAAATGCCCAGACACCACGCCCTGCTATGACCGCGATAATTTCGCGCGGGTTGCCGCAAGAGCTCACCGGCGCCGCTGCCCGTTGGCTGTTAGTTCCAGGACTCGAGTACGCGCCATCAGAAGTTCCCGGTGTGCTTGCCACACTGCCACAAGGCATTTCGGACTCCGCCTGGCGATCAGTGCGGGAATCTCACGCAATCAGTGAAGAGTCTGTGTCAGCGCTGGCCAGGGGCGACTCCGAAAAATTTGTTCGCTCTCGGACTGAATCTCTTCGAGAAGCGACGATCCATTTCATGGATAGCCGTTGGGAGTACGGATTTGAGGAAACGCTATCGTTAGACGCGTTCATCGTCGACGACCTAGAATCTGAGAATTCACTCAGTGACTGAAGTCGCCCGCCACGATGTCTGGTTATATGACCGCCCCGTCGGTCACCTGCTTTCCCACGATAATTACACGTGGTTCGAATTCACTGAAGAGTACCTCAGCGATCCCGCGAGGCCTGTATTGGGACTCCGATTTGAGGAGAATCTTCGCGGGCGAGTAGCAGCGAACCTACGCCTGCCGCGGTGGTTTTCTAACCTCCTGCCGGAAGGAGTCCTGCGCGACTGGATAGCAGCAGAACGAGGGGTTGCCCGAGAGCGAGAACTCGAACTGCTCGAACAGGTCGGACATGATCTGCCGGGTGCAGTGCGAGTGTTCGCCGGAGGCACGCGCGACGACCTTCGCGATCTGGCGGAGGCGCCGATAACCGGCGAGCCCTTCACCAAAACGGGTCATCCGGACCACCGCTGGCGATTTTCTCTCGCTGGCGTAGGACTGAAGTTTTCGATGATCAAAAGCGGCGATCGATTTACCTGTACCGCAACGGGAGAAGGGGGCGATTGGATTCTAAAGCTGCCCGACTCGCATTACCGCGGTGTCCCGTTGAACGAGTACACGATGATGAGGTTCGCGTCTTCGGTTGGGATCGAAGTGCCAGAAGTTGCGCTGGTTCATCGCGAGCAGGTGGAGAGTCTGCCGGCTACCGTATGGCCCCACAGCGAAGACTATGCGTTCGCCGTCCGTCGGTTCGACCGGCCAGTCGGTGTTGACGCAGTACACATCGAAGACTTTGCGCAAGTGAAAAGCATTTACGCTACCCAAAAGTATGAGGGAAACTTCGAATCTATTGCCGGACTTGCATATCGCAGACACGACCGTCGAGCACTTGAAGAATTCGTGCGACGCCTCACCTTCTTTGTCCTAATCGGTAATGGCGATGCGCATTTCAAGAATTGGTCCCTGATTTACTACGACCGCCGTATCCCGACGCTCTCACCCGCTTACGATATCGTCGCCACAGAGCCTTATCGACCTGCGAGTGATCCCGAAGACCTGGGATTAAAATTCGCCGGGTCGAGAAATTTTTCAACAGTTCGCGTGCGCCAATTCGACCGCCTTGGACGCAAGCTTGGCGCTTCAGCGGGGTTATCTGATGTTGCGGTGGAAACCATCGACAGAGTGACGGAACTTTGGCCGCAATTCGAAGATGAACTCGTAGCTCTCCCCCAAGTTCTTTCGAGCGTTCGCGCAGCCATTAGAGCCCGCTCTGCAAGCCTCCTCAGGGCAGAATAGATCGGTGGTCCTGGTCCCGTAGCTAGACCGGTTCGGCGACCGGGAACTTCCACGACCCGTCGAGCAGTTCGGGCCGCGGACGGTACAGCCGCACCAGGTAATTCCAGCCGGGTACCACCGGAAGGCAGTTGGCCGCCTCGCCGTCGCAACCGCCGAATTGGATGCTCACCGCGCCGTCGGCGTCCCGTACGCCGGTGACACTGTTGACCGAATACGCGTCGGCGCGGTTGGGCGTGAAGTATCCGTCGGCGTTGTAGACCGTGACCGACCAGAACGCGTCGACTGGGACGTCGCGGACGGTCAGCCGGTGCACGGTGCCACCGTCGTTGGCAGCCGGGTCGGCGGTGAGGTAGAGCGCGTCCCGCTCGGGGTTGCCTCCCCAGGCGGCGGCGGCGCCGATCAACCGGCGCACCGGGTCGACCTCGCCCTCGGCGCCGAACATACCGCGGCTGTCGGGCAGGGTGGCGAACAACGCGATCAAGGCGTCGCGGACGGCCTTCTGGCTCACCGGATCCCAGTCGGGGACCTCGAAGTGTCCGGGTCCGGCCTGCTCGACGGTGATGTCGTCCTGCAACGCGTGCACCGCGGCCAGGTCGGCCGGGTCATTCGGGTCCACGAGGGTGCGCAGCACGAGCATCACGTACCGCGTCCCGACACCACCCCGATCGAAGGTGTGGCGGCCCGCGGAGTAGATCACGACCGGGACGAAGTGGTCCTGGGTGATCACCTGCATCGCCATGAACCGGCCGGCCGTGTCGGGCAGCGTGACCGTTACCGGCCCGGCGTCGAGGTCGAAAACAGCCACCGAGTAGAGCGTGTCACGGTTCTGCCGGACCACGAGCTGATTGTCGAGTGGCCCGAAGTCGCGGTGGTGGGTGAAGCTGCCGAGTGCGCCGTCACCGACGACGTTGCCGAAGTACAGGTCGGTCTCGGCCCGGATGAAGTTGTCCGGCGAGACGTGCTCGGCCACGTCAGACGGTCAGCAGGGTGGGCAGCGCCAGCGCCGAGTCGACGGCCAGCGCGCAGAACACCACGGCCAGATAATTGTTGGACTGCAGGAACAACCGCAACGGTTTGACCGGCTCGCCGCGGCGCACGCCGGCGTGGAGCTGGTGCGCCATCACCAGGAACCAGGTGCCCGCCAGGATCGCCACCGACGCGTACAGCCAGCCCGTCGACAACGCCAGCGCCAGCGTCGCGGCCACCGTCAGCCAGGTGTAGACGAGGATCTGCCGGGTCACCTGCACCTCGGTGGCCACCGCAGGCAGCATCGGCACCCCGGCGGCCTGGTAATCCTCCTTGTACTTCATGGCCAGCGCCCAGGTGTGCGGCGGAGTCCAGAAGAAGATGATCGCGAACATCACCAGCGCCGGCCACTGGATCGTCCCGGTCACCGCCGACCAGCCGATCATCACCGGCATGCACCCGGCCGCGCCGCCCCACACCACGTTCTGCGAGGTGCGGCGCTTCAGCAGCAATGTGTAGACCAGCACATAGAACGCGATCGTGGCGCCCGCGAGATGGGCCGAGAGCAGGTTCGTCGTCGTCCACAGCCAGAAGAACGAGGCGACCGACAATGCCAGACCGAAGACCAACGCGTGGCTGCGCGGTACGGTCGCGCGGGCCAGCGCGCGGCGCTCGGTGCGCTTCATCTTCTTGTCGATGTCGGCGTCGGCGACGCAATTGAGCGTATTGGCGCCGGCCGCCGCCAGCAGACCGCCGACGAGGGTGTTGAAGATCAGCAGCGGATCGACCGTGCCGCGGTCGGCCAGCAGCATCGCCGGGATCGTGGTGACCAGCAACAGCTCGATGACCCGGGGCTTGGTCAGTCCGATGTACCCCAGCACCCGGTCGCGGAACCGGATCGGCCCCGTCGCGACATCGCCGACGAGCTGGTCTTCGCGAATCCTCACGCCACCACTCCTCAGCACCAAACACGACACCCGACGGGCTTCTACTACAGAGGATGGTAGACCGCGGGGGCCGGTGCCCGAAATCGCAGGGTCGGGTTTGTCGCCGCGGGGTGGGGGGATCGGCACTGCGTGGCGAGCACTTCAAACACTAGGGTGGTTGATGCGGCTCGACACCCCCGCCAAGCCAAGGAGTAGCACCTCGTGACCACGACGGAAGAGATCACTTCCCTCACCCGGCCCAACCACCCGGACGACTGGACGGATCTGGATTCGCGGGCGGTCGACACCGTCCGCGTGCTGGCCGCCGACGCGGTGCAGAAGGTCGGCAACGGCCATCCGGGCACCGCGATGAGCCTCGCTCCGCTCGCCTACACACTGTTCCAGCGCCAGATGCGACACGACCCCAGCGATGTGCACTGGCTGGGCCGGGACCGCTTCGTGCTGTCCTGCGGGCACTCCAGCCTGACCCTCTACATCCAGCTCTATCTGGGTGGGTTCGGACTCGAGCTCTCCGACATCGAGGCGCTGCGAACCTTCAAATCGAAGACGCCGGGTCACCCGGAGTTCCGCCACACCGACGGGGTGGAGATCACCACCGGCCCGCTGGGTCAGGGCCTGGCCTCGGCGGTCGGCATGGCCATGGCGGCGCGTTACGAGCGCGGCCTGTTCGACCCCGACGCCGCGCCGGGCACCAGCCCGTTCGATCACCACATCTACGTGATCGCCTCCGACGGCGACATCGAGGAGGGCGTGACCAGCGAGGCCTCGTCGCTGGCCGGCACCCAGCAGCTCGGCAACCTGATCGTGTTCTACGACCAGAACCAGATCTCGATCGAGCACGACACCAACATCGCGCTGTCGGAGAACGTCGCCGACCGCTACCGGGCCTACGGCTGGCATGTCCAGGAGGTGCAGGGCGGTGAGAACGTCGTCGGCATCGAAGCGGCCATCGAGGCCGCGAAGGCGGTGACCGACAAGCCGTCCTTCATCGCGCTGCGCACCGTCATCGGCTATCCCGCGCCGAACAAGATGAACACCGGCGGGGTGCACGGCTCGGCGCTGGGCGACGACGAGGTGGCCGCGGTCAAGGAGATCCTCGGGTTCGACCCGAACAAGACCTTCGAGGTCACCGAGGACGTGATCACCCACACCCGCGACCTGGTCGCGCGCGGCAAGAAAGCCCACGAGGCCTGGCAGCAGGACTTCGATGCGTGGGCCGATCGCGAGCCGGAACGCAAGAAGCTGCTGGACCGGTTGCTGGCCCAGGAACTGCCCGACGGCTGGGACGCCGACCTGACGTCCTGGGAGCCCGGCTCGAAAGCGGTGGCCACCCGCGCGGCCTTCGGCCAGGTGCTCAATGATGTCGCGCCGAAGCTGCCCGAGCTGTGGGGTGGCTCGGCCGACCTGGCGGGCAGCAACAACACCACCATCAAGGGCGTGAAGTCGTTTGGCCCGCCGTCGATCTCGACGAGCGATTTCAGCGCTGACTGGTATGGGCGGGTGCTGCACTTCGGGGTGCGCGAGCACGCGATGGGGGCCATTCTGTCCGGCATCGTCCTGCACGGACCGACCCGTGCGTTCGGCGGGACGTTCCTGCAGTTCTCCGATTACATGCGGCCGGCTGTGCGCCTGGCCTCGCTGATGGACATCGACACCATCTACATCTGGACCCACGACTCGATCGGCCTGGGCGAGGACGGTCCCACCCACCAGCCCATCGAGCACCTCGCCGCGCTGCGGGCGATCCCGAACCTGGCGGTCGTGCGGCCGGCCGACCCGAACGAGACAGCCTACGCCTGGCGCAGCATCGTGGCCCGCGGAAACGGCAGCGGCCCGGTCGGTTTCATCCTGACCCGCCAGGGCGTCCCGGTTCTGGAGGGCACCGATTCCGACGGTGTGGCGCGCGGCGGTTACGTGCTCGGCGGCGGCGACGCGACCGGCGCCGAGGTGCTGCTGATCGCGACCGGTTCAGAGGTCCAGTACGCGGTGGAGGCACAGAAGACGCTGGCCGACAAGGGTGTCTCCGCGGCCGTGGTGTCGATGCCGTGCCTGGAGTGGTTCGAGGCGCAACCCAAGGAGTATCGCGACCGCGTGTTGCCGCCGACGGTGTCGGCGCGGGTGGCGATCGAGGCCGCGGTGGCCCAGAGCTGGTACAAGCTCGTCGGCCACGCCGGCGAGATCATCTCGATCGAGCACTACGGCGAGTCCGCCGACGACAAGACGCTGTTCCGTGAGTTCGGTTTCACCGCCGAGGCCGTGGTGGCCGCCGCGGAACGCGCAATTTCGAATTAGTCACTGCAGATTGAGGATTGAGGACCTGACATGGCTCAGAACGCGAATCTGACGGCGCTGGCCGCCGCGGGGGTTTCGGTGTGGCTGGACGACCTGTCCCGCGACCGCCTCCAAACCGGCAACCTCCAAGAGCTCATCGACACCAAGTCGGTGGTCGGGGTGACCACCAATCCCTCGATCTTCCAGGCGGCGCTGTCGAAGGGCCACGCCTACGACGACCAGGTCAATGAGCTGGCCGCGCGCGGCGCCGACGTCGACGCGACCGTCCGCACCGTCACCACCGACGACGTCCGCAACGCCTGCGACGTGCTGGCCAAGACCTACGAGGCCTCCGACGGCGTGGACGGCCGGGTCTCCATCGAGGTCGACCCGCGACTGGCCCACGACACCGACAAGACCATCTTGCAGGCCATCGAGCTGTGGAAGATCGTCGACCGGCCGAACCTGCTGATCAAGATCCCTGCCACCGAGGCGGGCCTGCCCGCGATCACCGCGGTCCTGGCCGAGGGCATCTCGGTGAACGTGACGCTGATCTTCTCGGTGGAGCGGCACCGCGCGGTGATGGACGCGTATCTGGCGGGTTTGGAGAAGGCAAGAGAAGCCGGGCACGATCTGGCGCGGATCCATTCGGTCGCGTCGTTCTTCGTTTCCCGCGTGGACACCGAGATCGACAACCGCCTCGAGAAGATCGGCAGCCCGGAGGCATTGGCGCTGCGCGGTAAGGCCGGGGTCGCCAACGCCCGCCTCGCCTACGGCGCCTACGAAGACGTGTTCCTCGGCGGTGAGCGGTTCACCGCGCTCCAGTCCGCCGGCGCGCGGGTCCAGCGGCCACTGTGGGCGTCGACCGGCGTGAAGAACCCCGACTACTCCGACACCCTCTATGTGACCGAACTGGTCGCACCCAACACCGTCAACACCATGCCGGAGAAGACGCTCGACGCGGTCGCCGACCACGGGGTGGTCACCGGAGACACGGTGACCGGCCGGGCCGCCGAGTCCCAGGAGGTCTTCGACCAACTCGCGGCCGTCGGTATCGACCTGACCGACGTGTTCCTGGTGCTCGAGAACGAGGGCGTCGAGAAGTTCGAGAAGTCCTGGCAGGAGCTGCTGGACGCCACGCAAGGCCAGCTCGACGCGGCCTCGAAGTAGCCCGATGGGCCAGCCGCGGCAGAACCCGTTGCGGGACAAGCGCGACAAGCGGATGCCCCGCATCGCGGGGCCGTGCAGTGTGGTGATCTTCGGCGTGACCGGGGATCTGGCCCGCAAGAAGCTGATGCCGGCGATCTACGACCTGGCCAACCGCGGCCTGCTGCCGCCCTCGTTCGCGCTGGTCGGATTCGCCCGCCGGGATTGGGCGGACGAAGACTTCGGCGAGGTGGTCTACGAGGCGGTCAAGAAGCACGCCCGCACGCCTTTCCGGCAGGAGGTCTGGGACCGGCTGGCTGAAGGGTTCCGCTTCGTGCAGGGCACCTTCGACGACGACGGGGCGTTCGAGCGACTCAGCGAGACACTCGAGAAGCTCGACGCCGAGCGCGGCACCGGCGGCAATCACGCGTTCTACCTGTCGATTCCGCCCAAAGCGTTCCCGGTGGTGTGTGAGCAGCTGCAGAAGTCGGGGCTGGCCCGCCAGGTCGACAGCCGATGGAGCCGGGTGGTCATCGAAAAGCCGTTCGGCCACGACCTCGACAGCGCGCGCGAGCTCAACGCGGTGGTCAACAGCGTGTTCCCCGAGGAGTCGGTGTTCCGCATCGATCACTACCTCGGCAAGGAGACGGTGCAGAACATCCTGGCGCTGCGGTTCGCCAACGAACTCTACGAGCCGATCTGGAACTCGCACTACGTCGACCATGTGCAGATCACCATGGCCGAGGACATCGGATTGGGCGGGCGCGCAGGATATTACGACGGGATCGGCGCCGCCCGCGACGTGATCCAGAATCACCTGCTTCAGTTGCTGGCGCTGACGGCGATGGAGGAACCGGTCAGCTTCAATCCCCATGAACTGCAGGCCGAGAAGATCAAGGTGCTGGCGGCCACCCGCCCGATGCAACCGTTGGACCAGACCACCGCGCGCGGTCAGTACGCGGCCGGCTGGCAGGGCAGTGAGCACGTCCCGGGCCTGCTCGGCGAAGACGGTTTCTCGCCGGATTCGACCACCGAGACGTTCGCCGCGATCACGCTGGAGGTCGACACCCGCCGCTGGGCCGGGGTGCCGTTCTTTCTGCGCACCGGTAAACGCTTGGGGCGCAGGGTGACCGAGGTCGCGCTGGTGTTCAAGCGGGCCCCGCACCTACCTTTCGATGAGACCATGACCGAGGAGCTCGGCAAGAACGCACTGGTGTTGCGCATCCAGCCCGACGAAGGCATCACCACCCGCTTCGGCTCCAAGGTGCCGGGCAGCGCGATGGAGGTCCGCGACGTCAACATGGACTTCTCCTACGGTTCGGCGTTCGCCGAGGACTCGCCGGAGGCCTACGAGCGGCTGATTCTCGACGTCCTGCTCGGCGAACCGTCGCTGTTTCCGCTGAACGCCGAGGTCGAGCTGTCCTGGGAGATCCTGGACCCGGTACTGGACAACTGGGCCTCGCACGGGCGCCCCGAGCCCTACCCGGCCGGCACCTGGGGACCGCCGTCGGCTCAGGAGATGGTGCACCGGCTGGGCCGGGAATGGAGGCGGCCGTAGCGATGATCGTCGATCTTTCCGACACCACCACCAACGAGATCAACAAGAAGATCACCGGCTTGCGCGAGGAGGGCGGCGCTCTCACGCTCGGGCGGGTGTTGACGCTGGTGGTCGTCGTCAACGCCGACGACACCCTGGAGGACGCCGTCGATGCGGCCACCTTCGCCAGCCGCGAACACCCGTGCCGGGTGATCGTGACGGTCCCGGGAGACCGGGCCGGCGCCGGTGCCCGTCTGGATGCGCAACTGCGCGTGGGCCGCGACGCCGGCGCCGGCGAGGTTGTGATCCTGCGCCTGCACGGTGAGCTGGCCGACCACGCCGACAGCGTGGTGCTGCCGTTCCTGCTTCCCGACACCCCGGTCGTGGCGTGGTGGCCGACGACGGCTCCCGACGTGGCGGCCAGGGACGCGATCGGCAAGTTGGCCATCCGCCGTATCACCGACGCCACCCGCACCGCGCAACCGCTGGCCGCGATCAAGAGCCGGCTGCACGGGTACTCCCCCGGCGACACCGACATCTCGTGGAGCCGCATCACCTACTGGCGGGCGCTGCTGGCCTCGGCCATGGACGAGCCGCCGCACGAACCGATCGAGTCGGCCGTCGTCTCCGGTCTGGCGTCCGAGCCCGCGCTCGACATCCTGGCCGGCTGGCTGGCCAGCCGCATCGACGGCACGGTCACCCGCACGGTCGGCACGTTGAAGGTCGAATTGCACCGCGCCAGCGAGACGGTCACGCTGAGCCGCCCGCAGGACGGGGTGACGGCCACACTGAGCCGTACCTCCCGGCCCGTGGCGCTGCTCCCGCTGGCCCGACGAGATGTCCGCGAATGCCTGGCCGAGGAGCTGCGCCGCCTCGACGCCGACGAGATCTACCACGAGGCGCTGGCCGGCATCGACAAGGTGACATACCGATGATCCTCGAGAAGTACTCCGACACAACGGCGTTGGTGGCTGCCGCCGGTGACCGCCTGGTGGGCGCCGTCCTGGCGGCGATCGACGTCCGCGGTGCGGCGCACATCGTGCTGACCGGTGGCGGGACCGGCATCGGGCTCTTGCAGCGGGTCGGCGAACGCGCCGGTGAGATCGACTGGTCGAAAGTGCACGTCTACTGGGGCGACGAACGCTTCCTACCGTACGACCACGAGGAACGTAACGAGAAGCAGGCCCGCGAGGCGCTGCTCAACCATGTCGATATCCCGCCCGCGAACGTGCATGCGATGGCGGCCAGTGACGGCGAGTTCGGCGATGCGTTGGACGCCGCAGCCC
The DNA here is from genome assembly GCF_010726645.1 of Mycolicibacterium duvalii. NCBI lineage: Bacteria > Bacillati > Actinomycetota > Actinomycetes > Mycobacteriales > Mycobacteriaceae > Mycobacterium > Mycolicibacterium duvalii. The sequence goes on from NZ_AP022563.1 coordinate 1,784,193, forward strand.
AGGCGTACGCGCACGCGCTGGCCGAAGCCGGCGGCGCCGATCCGACGCCCGCCTTCGACGTGCACCTGCTGGGCATGGGCGGTGAAGGCCACATCAACTCACTGTTCCCCGACACCGCGGCGGTACGGGAGACGACCCGCACAGTCGTCGGCGTCGTCGACTCCCCCAAGCCGCCGCCCCGCCGAATCACGTTGACACTGCCTGCGATTCAGCGGTCCCGCGAGGTCTGGCTGGTGGTGTCCGGCGAGGCCAAGGCCGATGCGGTGGCCGCCGCGATCAGCGGTGCGGACCCGGTGAGCCTGCCGGCGGCCGGCGCTGTCGGCACCGACGAAACCGTGTGGTTGCTCGACGAGGCGGCCGCAGGCAAGCTCGGCGCCTGACCCGCACGGCGCCGAATCGACGCCAGCGAAAATTCTCCACTGCCCGTGCAGGCTGCGGGCTCGAGCGTATCGAGGGCCACAACCTGGGCCGATTCGCCCCCGGATGACGCGCGGTCGTGCGACGATGCCGAAATCGAATCCACCGCAGCAAATGCTGCTGCGACGGCGGGAGGGTGTGGACATGGACCGCTGGACGACGGCGGGCGTGCGCGCCATGGTGCTGCGGATGGGCGGGGCGGCCGTGCTGGCGGGCAGCGCCGCCCTGGGCGGCACCGTTGCTGCGCTCGCCGCGCCGGTCGACGTCGCCCTGCCGCTGCAGAATCCCGATTCCGGCGTTCCGACCAACCCGAACGATCCGCGGTGCGTGGCCATGCCGACGGTCGCCCAGTGCCAGGGCGGCCCCTATGCGCCGCCGCCCACCCCTGCGGTCCCGGCACCTCCGACCGGCCCGCTGGATCCCAACTGCATGATGAATCCCGCCGATGCGGCCTGCGTCGGGAGTCCGTACCTGCCGCCGACACCCCCACCGGCTCCGCCGGCGCCCGTTGCGGCGCCTCCGGTGGCCCCGCCGCCGGTGATCGCCCCGCCGCCGGTGATCGCCCCGCCGCCGGTGATGGCGCCCCCGGCCATGGCTCCGCCTCCGATGGCGCCCCCATCGATCCCGTCGCCCTCGATGGGCGGGGCGTCGACCGGGATGCCCGGCTCGATCTGACTACTGCCATCCGCCGCGCGGTCGACCTACCCGGCGCGGGACCGGGTCACACCCGACGCGCGCATCAGGACCGCCAGTATGACGGCTACGAGATACAGCGCCGCGACATCACCCCACAGATGTCCGATATGGTGACCGCCGCCGCTGAACGACTGCACCGTCATGATGGCGCCGTGCACGACGCTCGACACCACGGCGAACCAGATGAGGCTCGCGTTCGACTCCGGCCGTCGCGCGGCGACGCAGAGGAAAATCCCTAGCACGCCGTAGACACCGACGATCATCATGAAGTAGTCGGATTGATACGGGGCGCCCTGGTGCCATGACCACCCCGATGGCCACACCACGGCCAACGGGTAAACCAGCAGCATCACCACGCCGAAGAGCAGGAGTGCACCCTGAAGAAGTCGGTAACTGGCCGGCATCACTGCCTCCCGAAAGATCCTGGCGTCAGCGTAGCCCCATCCGGCGCGCGGGCACAGAGGTCCGCGACCGGCTGACCTGAACGTTGGGATTCGGCCACGTCGAGGACCAAATACCCTGTCACCGTCCCGGCCCGCGGCAACACACTGCGTCCATCGAGCGAAAGTGACTCCACGGCGAGGGGGCCTGGCCATGGCCACAACCAGAAGTGATGCCGAAGCGATCGTCATCGGGGCCGGGACCGGCGGACTGACCGCCGCCGCCTACCTCGCGGCCCTGGGTCGTCGCGTGCTCGTTGTCGACCGCCAGCCGATGCCGGGCGGCAACACCGCCTCGTTCACCCACGATGGGTACGAGTTCGACATCGGACTGCACTACCTCGGCGGCTGGGCCGGTTCCCACCCGGGCCTGCGCGCCGTCCTGGAGCCCCTCGGCATCGATCTGCGCTACCGCGAGCTGGACCCCGATGGATTCGACGAACTGGTCTTCGACGGGATGACGTTCCGAGTGCCGCGCGGCATCGAGGAATTCCGCGCGCGTCTGCACGAGCAGTTTCCCGATGAACGCGACCGCATCGACCGGCACCTTCGCCGGATCGCGACGATCACCGACGAGTTGGAGGCGGCCGCACCGGTCCGATTCGAACCACGGTCGCTCCTGTCCACCGTCTGGCGCACCCGGGTCGCGGCGGCGACCGCGCCGGTGACGTTGGGCCGGTGGTTCGACCATCTCGGGTGCTCCCCGCGCCTGCGCACGGTCCTGAACTGGTGCCACGGGATTGCCGGGGTCGCCCCCTCGGAGATTTCGCTCGGGATGCACGCGGTGGGCGTCATGCACTACCTGGCGGGCGCGTGGTATCCCGAAGGTGGCGGCCGATCCGTCGTCAATGCGCTGCTGCGCGTCATCCTCGACCACGGTGGCGAAGTCCTCCTCGACAGCGAAGCCGAACTGATCCATGTAGACGATCACGGTGTCTGCGGTGTTCGGGTCACCGATTCGGTCGGCACGTCCCACGAACTGCGGACGCGGGCGGTCATCTCGGCCGCCGACATCAAGCACACCTACGGCCGACTTCTCGCCGAGGTCGACATCCCGGCACGCGTGCAGCGTCGGGTTCGCAACTACCGCATGGCAGCGCCGCTGTTCGTCGACTATCTGATCCTCGACCGGGATCTCCGCGCCGAAGGGGTGTCCAACCACAACTGGCTCGTGTGCACCGACGACGACGTCGACGGACTCTACAAGGCCTGTGCGCGCGGCGAATCGCGGATCGGTAGCGCATTCATCACCGCGGCGAGCGTGAAGGATCCGGACAACCCGCGGCTGTGCCGTGCCGGGCAGACCAATCTGCAGGTGATGAGCATCGCCCCGGCGGGCCGAGGATTCTGGGGCGACAACGACGCATACGCGCGCCGCAAGAGCGAGTTCCGCGACGCGCTGCTCGCTGTGGCGGAGCGCGCCATCCCTGGGTTGCGCGATGCGATCGTGTACGAGGAATCGGCCAGTCCGGTGACGTGGGAGCGTTATCTGCGCAACAGCGGCGGCACGTCTTACGGCATCGCGGCCACACCGGATCAATGGATGCTGCGCCGGCCCGGCGCCAAGACCGACATCCCGGGGCTGTTCCTGGCCGGGGCGAGCACTCGCACCGGCCACGGCATCACCGGTGTCGCCATCGGTGGTATGGAGGCCGCGGCACTGGCGGCCGGGGCTCCGCGGTGGCCGCTGCACCGGTCGGCACGCACGGTCAGTACCGGGGCGTGACGTCGAACGCTCCGCCCGGCTAGCCGACCACGATCACGTGCAACGTGCGCGGGCCGTGCACCCCTTCGACCCGGTTGAGCTCGATGTCGCTGGTCGCGCTCGGACCGCTGATCCAGGTCAGGGGTCTGGTGTGGACACCGAGCTCGATCAGCCGGGCCACCGCGGCGGGCACGTCGTCGACGATCTGGTCGCTGCGGACCACACACAGATGCACGTCGGGCACCAGGCTGAGCGCGCGGCGGCCCTGGCCCGCACCGTGGTCGAGCACGATGGTGCCGGTGTTGGCGATGGCGACGGTTGCGGTGGTGACGACGGCATCGACCGCGTCGAGTTCGGGCGCGCTGCGCGCGGAGTCGGTGGTCCACCGGGCGGCGTTCGGCCACTCCTGCTGCACCGCCGGGTCGGCGATCACCTGGCCGAAACCGCGCAGTGCTGCGGCCAGTGCGGCGCCGGCCGTTCCTTCGTCGGCCCGCTCGACCCGGGCACGGTAGCCGGCGACGCGCTCGATGAAGCGCTCCACCGGATCGAGACCGTCGGTGCCGACCGCCGCCCCGTACGTCCACGGCACCTCGGGCGCCGCGGGGCGATCGGCGAGCGCATCGCGGATCCGTCCGAGGATCTGCGCACGGGCCTCACTCATGGCCGCCGCCGGTGCGGTGCCACCACGCCCGGAACGACTCCGCCGGCGGCACCGGCGCATCGCGCGCCTCCGACCAGGCAGCGGCCGGTCCCGGCAACGACCGCAACGTCTGTTTGCCGCCCATGATCCTGCTGCGCAACGCTTTTCCGCCCAGCGCCGCGGCGCGCTCGGCCGCCTCCCACCGCCGCTGGTCGGCCAGCAGCCAGCTGGCCGCCCGCATCGCCAGGCTCTCGATCGACGGCGCCCCGCCCCGGGCGTCGTCGACGACGCGCGTACGCAGGTGCACCAGCATCGACGGGATGTCGATGCGTACCGGGCACACATCGAAACAGGCGCCGCACAGACTCGATGCGTACGGCAGGGACCGATCGAGTTCGCTGCCGATACCCCGCAGTTGGGGGGTCAGCACCGCGCCGATCGGACCCGGGTACACCGACCCGTAGGCGTGGCCGCCGACGCGTTCGTAGACCGGGCAGACGTTCAGGCAGGCCGAGCAGCGGATGCAGCGCAGTGCCGCACGTCCGGCGGGGTCACCGAGGACGTCGGTACGTCCGTTGTCCAGCAGCACGATGTGCACGTTGCGGGGACCGTCATGGTCGGTGACTCCGGTCCAGATCGAGGTGTAGGGGTTCTCGCGTTCTCCTGTACTGCTGCGCGGCAGCACCTGCAGCATCACCTCGAGGTCGGGCCAGGAGGGCAGCACCTTCTCGATGCCGACCACCGAGATCAACGTCTCGGGCAGGGTCAGGCACATCCGGCCGTTGCCCTCGGATTCGACGACCACCAGGCTGCCGGTATCGGCGATCGCGAAGTTGGCGCCCGACACCGCGACCCGCGCCCGCAGGAACTTCTCCCGCAGGTGCAGCCGCGCGGCCTCGGCCAGTCTTCGCGGGTCGTCGGTCAGGTCGCCGGGTGCGGGCCGGCCGACGCGACCCATCTCGCGCAGGAAGATCTCGCGAACCTCGGCGCGGTTGCGGTGGATGGCCGGGACCAGGATGTGGCTGGGCCAGTCATCGCCGAGCTGCACGATCAGCTCGGCGAGGTCGGTTTCCCATGCGTCGATACCCGCCGCTGCCAGCGCCTCGTTGAGCCCGATCTCCTGAGTGGCCATCGACTTGACCTTGACGACCTCTGCGGCGCGCTGCGCCCGTACCAGGTCGACGATGATCCGGTTGGCTTCGGCGGCGTCGCGGGCCCAGTGCACGGTCGCTCCCGCGGCGGTGGCGTTGCGCTCGAACGCTTCCAGGTGCTCGTCGAGCCGGTGCAATGCCGCGTCCTTGATGGCCGCGGCGGCCAGGCGCAATTGCTCCCAGTTCGCCAGCTCGTCGACGACGGCGGCCCGTTTGGCCCGGATGGTGCCGGTGGCATGGGCGAGGTTGCGTCGCAGCACCGAGTCGTCCAGCGCCGTTGCGGCTGCGCGCGGAAACGACGGAAACCCGAGGAAGTCCGTCATGCCGGGTCCTCCGCCGTACTGGCCAGGATCTGCGCCAGATGCATGGCCCGCACCCCGCTGCGCTGCCGCGACAATATCCCCCCGATGTGCGCCAGACATGAATTATCGCCCGCGACAAGCACTTCAGCTCCCGATTCGCGGACCGCGCCGGCCTTGTCGGCGCCCATCGCCACCGAGGTGTCGGCGTTCTTGATCGCGAAGGTGCCGCCGAACCCGCAGCACTGCTCGGCGCGGGGCAACTCGACGAGCTCGATGCCGCGCACCGCCTCGAGCAGCCGCTGGGGCCGGTCGCCGACCCGCAACATCCGCAACGAATGGCACGTCGGGTGATAGGTGACGCGGTGCGGGAAGTAGGCGCCGACGTCGGTGACCCCGAGCACGTCGACGAGGAACTCGGAGAGCTCGTAGACGGCCGGCGCAACCGCCTCGACCTGCTCGGCCAGGCGCGGGTCGGCCGCGCGCGCGGCGACGGCGCGGTACTGGTGACGCACCGATCCGACGCACGATCCCGACGGAGCGACGACGGCGTCATACCCCCCGAAGACCGAGACGAAGCTGCGGACGGCCGACACGGCCTCGTCGGCGTAGCCGGTGTTGGTGAACATCTGCCCGCAACAGGTCTGCCCGGCCGGGAACTCGACGATACAGCCGAGGCGGCGCAGAAGCCGCACAACGGCTTTCGGGGTCTCCGGCCACATCAGGTCGTTGTAGCAGGTGGCGAACAGCGCCACCCGCACGTTCATGCGGGCATCCCCCACACCGTAGCCGAACCGGTGGGTCATACTGGCCGACATGGCAGACAGAGGGGGCAAACCGGTACGCACCGGACCCGAACGCATCCGGAAGCTGGCGCAGGCCGCGATGAACGCCGACGTCACCGTGGAACAGGTCGACACCATCCTCGAGGGTCTGAGCGAAACCCTGGAGGACCTCAACAGCTCCACCGCCAACCTCGACGCCACGCTGGAACGCTTCAACGAGACGATCAACCAGATCAACGAGCTGGCTCCGCGCCTCCACGGCGTGGTCGACCGGATGGAGGGCATCGTCGTGCGCGTCGAGCGGATAGTCGAGATCGGCGAATCGATGATCTCCCCGCTGGCCGCCACTGAGCAGGTGTTTCGTGGCGCGATCGACCGGGTGCGGCGGTCGACGGGACTCTGACTCTGGGTTCTAACCGCTGTTGCGCAGCGCGGTGGCCAGTCCGCTCATGGTGAGCAGGATGCCGCGCTGGACCAGTTCGTCGTCGTCGCCGGTGCGGTAGCGGCGCAGGAGCTCGACCTGCAGGTGATTGAGCGGTTCCAGATACGGGAAACGGTTGAACACCGAGCGGGCCAGGGCCGGGTTGTCGGCCAGCAGATCGTCGTGGCCGGTGATCAGCTCGTGCATCCGGATCGTGCGCTCGTGCTCGTCGACGATCTTGTCGAACACCCGCTGCCGCAGTTCGGCGTCCTCGACGAGTTCGGCGTAGCGCGCCGCCAGGCCGAGATCGGACTTGGCGAGCACCTGCGCCATGTTCGACAGCACGGTGGCGAAGAAGGGCCAGCGCCGGTACAGGTCCTGCAGGACCTCGAGGCGGCCCTCTTCTTCGGCGATGTACTGCTCGAAGGCGGTGCCGGTGCCGTACCAGCCGGGCAGCATCACCCGGCACTGGCTCCAGGCCAGCACCCACGGGATCGCCCGGAGGTCCGAGATCGAGGTGGTCGGCTTGCGTGAGGTGGGCCGGCTGCCGATGTTGAGCGCGCCGATCTCGCTGACCGGGGTCGAGGCTTTGAAGTAGTCGACGAAACCCGGTGTCTCGTGCACCAATTCGGCGTAGGCGCGCTGCGCGCGCGCAGCCAGATCGTCGAGCACCTGATAGGCGGGGCCGGCCTGGTCGCCGAGTCCCTCGACGTCGAGCAGCGTGGCCTCCAGGGTGGCGGCCAGCAGGGTTTCCAGGTTGCGATGCGCGATGCGGGGCTCGGCGTACTTGGCGGCGATCACCTCGCCCTGCTCGGTGAGCCGCAGCGAGCCCTGCACCGCGCCCGGCGGTTGCGCCAGAATCGCGTCGTAGCTCGGTCCGCCGCCGCGGCCGACGGTGCCGCCGCGGCCGTGGAACAACCGTAGCCGGATGCCGGTCTTGTTCGCCGACTCCACCAGGTCCAGCTCGGCGCGGTACAGCGCCCAGTTGGCCGCCAGGTATCCGCCGTCCTTATTGGAGTCCGAGTAGCCCAACATCACTTCCTGGCTGTCGCCGCGGGCGGCGACCATCGCGCGGTACAACGGAAGATCAAGGGCTGCTTCCAGAATCGAGGCGCCACGCTGCAAGTCGTCGATAGTCTCGAAGAGCGGGACGATGCCGACCGGCGCGTACGGCTGCTCAGATGACGCGTCGAGCAGCCCGGCCTCTTTGAGCAGCAGTGCCGCCTCGAGCATGTCCGACACCGACTGGCACATCGAGATGATGTAGTTCGGGACGGCCTGCGGGCCGAACACCCGCACGGCTCGGGCCGCCGCGGTGACGATGTCGAGCTCCTTGCGGGCCAGCTCCGAGAGCCCGCCGTCGGCGGGCGGCGCCCCCAGAGCACCGGGCCCGATCAGTGGTCGGCGGGTGGCCAGTTCGGCGGCCAGTAGCTCGACCCGTTCCGGTTCGCTCAACGTGGCGTAGTCGAGGTGCACACCGGCCCAGGCCAGCAGTTCGGCCACCACCTCTTCGTGCACATCGGAGTTCTGCCGCATGTCCAACCCGCAGAGATGAAAACCGAAGACCCGCACAGCTTCCCGCAGGCGGCTCAGCCGATCGTCGGCGAGCACGGCGCTGCCGTGGCCGCGCAGCGACGCGTCCACGATGTCCAGATCGTCGAGCGCCTCGGCGGGCGTGGGGTACGGCTGCAGGCCGAGGTCGAGTTCATGCTCGGGTTGTCTGTCCAGGATCTCGCGCGCGGTGGCGGTGAGCCGGGCGTGCACGACGCGCAACGCGCGGCGGTAGGGTTCGTCGGCGCGGGCCGGCTCCTCGCAGGTGTCGGCCAGGGCGAGCAGCGCCTCACTGGGCCGTACCAGCCGTACCGACATCGACAGCTCCTGCTCCAGCGCGGTCAGTTCGCCGAAGTAGTGATCGAATGCGAGGAACGCGGCGCTGCCGGTGGCCAGGCGCACCACCTCACCGGTGACGTTCGGGTTGCCGTCGCGGTCGCCGCCGATCCACGATCCCGGACGCAGCACCGGGTCGGCCAGCAGGTCCCGGTCCGGCCAGCGGCGCTGGAACCCCTCGCGCACCGCGGCGTTGACCGCGGGGATCACGTCGAAGAAGGCGGCCGGGTAATAGCGCAGCCCGGTCTCGATCTCGTCGGAGATCTTCAGCCGGGACAACCGGATCAGCGCCGTCTGCCAGAGGGTCAGGATGTGGCGGCGCAGCTCCCGCTCGATGTCGCGGCCGTCCTCGGTGGCGTGTTGTCCGTGCAGTCGCATCCGCATCAGCTCGGTGATCCGGTGCTGGGTGTCGAACACCGTCCGGCGACGTGTCTCGGTGGGGTGGGCGGTGATGACCGGCGAGACCAGCGCCCCGCGTAGTGCCGCGACCACGGTCTGGCTGTCCAGTCCCGCGCTGTCGAGCTTGTCGTAGGTGGCCGCCAGCGTGCTGTTCGGTGGTGGTTCACCAGCGGCCTCGTGGACGGCGCGGCGCCGCTCGCGGTGGATGTCCTCGGCGACATTGGCCAGCAACGCGAAGTGGGTGAACGCCCGGATCACCGGGATGGCTTCGCGGGCGTCGATACCGTCGAACAGTTCGGCCAGATCCGAGCGGTCGATCTCGGACCGACGCACCCGGAAGGATTCGACGCGGGCCCGTTCGACGAGGTCGAAGACGTCGTCGCCGTTCTGTTCCCGGACCGTCTCGCCGAGAATCGCGCCGAGGAGCCGGATGTCCTCGCGCATCGGTTCGGTCGCTTCACGTCCCACCTGGGTGCGGTGCACCGCTCCGATCGGTTCGAGGGACGCATCGGGTCCCGGGTCGGTCGTCTGCGCCATGGTCTCCAGTATCGGCTCAGCCTGATCCCGTTGCATGGCGAGCACGGTAGCGTGGGCGGCGCGAAGGGTCAGGAGTGGGCGATGGGTGGCGAAGAAGCCGAGGTGCTCGTCATCGGCGCCGGCCTGGCCGGGCTGCGGTGCGCGTCGGTGCTGGCGGCGGCAGGCCGAGATGCTCGGATCTGGGAGGCGGGCGACGACGTCGGCGGGCGCGTCAGGACGGACGTCATCGACGGCTTCCGCTGCGACCGCGGTTTCCAGGTCCTCAATCCCGCCTATCCCGAACTGCGCGCGTGCGTCGACCTCGCGGCACTGAAACTGCAACCTTTCGGGCCGGGTGTCGGGGTGCGCCGGGACCGGGGGGCGGTTGTGCTGGCCCATCCGCTGCGGGCACCGGCCCGGGTTCCCGCCCTCCTGGTCAAGCGCGGCGTGACACCTTCTGATCTGGTCGCGGTGGCGCGCTGGGCGCATCCGGCCCTGCGGCCCAAGAGCCTGACGTCATCACCTCGCGAGGACAGCACTCTCGGTGCCGCGCTTGATCGTTCGGGCGTGCGCGGAGAGCTGCGCCGGGTGGTCGACCGTTTCCTGTCCGGGGTGGTGCTCGACGATTCAGGGGACACGTCCAACGCGTTCGCGCTGCTGCTGCTGCGAATGTTCGTCCTCGGCGTACCCGCGCTGCCCACCGACGGGATGCGGGCACTGCCGCGGCAGCTGGCCATGCCGGTGGCGGATCGGATCTCGGTGAACCGGCGCGTCGCCGGGGTTCGCGCCACGGCAGGCGGCTGGCAGGTCAGCGCCGAGGACGGGACGACGCTGCGCGCGCGCGAAGTGGTCGTCGCCACCGACACCGCGGCCGCGGCGCGACTGACCGGTGCCGTCCCGGTCCCGACCCGGGGCGTGGTGACCCACTGGTGGGTCTCCGAGCGGCCGTGGGACGGGCCGCCGATGCTCTTCGTCGACGGTCGTGCCGGGCGCCGCGGACCGGTCGTCAATGCCGCGGTGATCAGCGCGGCCGCACCCTCGTACGCGCCGCCCGGCCGCCAGTTGGTCCAGGCCTCGGCACTGCTCGGTGCCGGTCACCCCGAGCCGGCCGAAGCGCAGATGCGCGAGCATGCGGCCGAGCTTCTCGGCGTCGAGCCGTCGGACTGGGCGACGCTGGTCCGGCACGTCGTGCCGGACGCGCTTCCTGTGCAGCCGCCTCCCCTGACCGTGCGCCGGCCGGTACACGACGGCTCGGGCCTGTGGGTGTGCGGCGATCACCGGGACACCGCGTCGATCCAGGGGGCACTGGTCAGCGGCAGGCGCACCGCGCACGCCGTGCTGCGCAAGCTGCGGGGGTGAGCGGGCTCAGTTGTACTTGATCATCAGCGCCATGCCGATGATCGAGACCAGCCAGATCCCGGTGATGAACAGCGTCAACCGGTCCAGGTTCTTCTCCACGACGGTCGAGCCCGACAGGCTGGACTGCACGCCGCCACCGAACAGGCTGGACAGACCGCCACCTTTGGCACGATGCAGCAGGACCAGGAGGACGACCAGCACGCTGGTCACGACCAGGGTTATCTGCAGGGCCAATTCCATGGCCGCCAGATTACACGGAGGCCACTGCGGCTCCCGATGCCGGTCAGGGCAGCGGGCCGCCGGCCGCGATGGCCGACAGGGTGGCGAACTGCTCCCCGTCCAGCGAGGCGCCACCGACCAGCGCACCGTCCACGTCGGACTGGCCGACGATCTCGCCGACGTTCTTGGCGTTGACCGAGCCGCCGTAGAGAACCCGCACCCCGGCCGCGACGTCGGCCGAGGCGAGGTTGCCCAGCTCGGCGCGGATGGCAGCGCACACCTCCTGCGCGTCCGCGGCGCCGGCGACCCGGCCGGTGCCGATCGCCCACACGGGCTCGTAGGCGATCACCACCTGACTGATCTGCTCGCCCGTCAGCCCCGCCAGCGAGCCGCGCAGCGAGTTCACGTTGAACTCGACGTGGTCGCCGGCTTCGCGGACCTCCAGCGACTCACCGATGCACACGATGGGGGTCAGCCCGTGCTTGAGCGCAGCGGCGGCCTTCGCGGCGACCAGCTCATCGGTCTCGCCGTGGTAGGTGCGTCGCTCGGAATGGCCGACGACGACGAACGAGCACCCCAGCTTGGCCAGGAACGCGCCGCTGACCTCGCCGGTGTAGGCCCCGGAGTCGTGCTGGGACAGGTCCTGCGCGCCGTAGGTGAGCCGCAGCTTGTCCCCGTCGACGAGCGTCTGCACGCTGCGCAGGTCGGTGAACGGCGGGATGACGGTGACGTCGACCTTGTCGAAGTACTTCTCCGGCAACGAGAACGCGATCTTCTGCACCAGCGCGATGGCCTCGAAGTGGTTCAGGTTCATCTTCCAGTTGCCGGCGATCAACGGCTTACGGGTCATGGCGATGCGCCTTTCAGTTCTCGAGTACATGGATGCCGGGCAAGGTCTTGCCCTCGAGATACTCCAGCGACGCGCCTCCGCCGGTGGAGATGTGCGAGAAGCCGTCCTCGGGAAGACCGAGTTGACGCACCGCGGCGGCCGAGTCGCCACCCCCGACGACACTGAATGCGCCGCGTCCGGTGGCGGCGATGATGGCTTCGGCGACGCCTTTGGTGCCGGCCGCGAACGCCGGGAATTCGAACACGCCCATCGGCCCGTTCCAGAACACCGTCTTGGCGTTCGACAACAGCGCGGTGAACCGCTTGACCGACTCCGGACCGATGTCCAGACCCATCTTGCCGTCCGGGATACGGTCGGCGGCAACGGTTTCCGGCGTTGCGTCGGCGGCGAACTTCTCCGCCACCACGATGTCGACCGGCAGGTGCAGGACGTCGGCGTAGGTGTCGAGCAGCGTGCGGCAGGTGTCCACCATGCCTTCTTCGAGCAGCGAGCTGCCCACGGGCAGGCCTTGCGCGGCAAGGAAGGTGAAGCACATGCCGCCACCGATGATCAGGCTGTCGGCCTTTGTGGCGAGGTTCTCGATAACCGCCAGCTTGTCCGACACCTTGGAGCCGCCGAGCACGACGGCGTAGGGCCGTTCGGTCGAGCTGGTCAGCTGCTCGAGCACCTTGACCTCGGCGTCGACCAGCGTGCCCGCGTAGTGCGGTAGCAGCGTCGCGACGTCATAGACCGACGCCTGCTTGCGGTGCACGACGCCGAAACCGTCTGACACGAATGCGCCGTCCTCACCGACGAGCTCGACCAGCGCCTTGGCGAAGGCCAGCCGTTCGGCGTCGTCCTTGCTGGTCTCGCGGGCGTCGAACCGAACGTTCTCCAACAGCAGGACGTCGCCGTCGGTCAGGCCTTCGGCGCGGGCCAGCGCGTCACTGCCCACCACGTCACCGGCCAGCTGGACGTGCCGGGCGAGCCTGTCCCCCAGCGCGGCGGCGACCGGCGCGAGGGAGTACTTCGGGTCCGGCTCGCCTTTGGGCCTGCCCAGGTGGGCCGTCACGACGACCTTGGCGCCCGCGTCACTCAACGCCTTCAACGTGGGCACCGACGCGATGATGCGGCCCGGATCCGTGACGGTGCCCGATTCGTCGAGCGGCACGTTGAGATCGGAGCGCACCAACACGCCCCGCCCCGAAACCCCTTCGGAAAGAAGGTCGTCGAGTGACTTGATGCTCATCGTGTCAGAGCGACTTACCGACGAGGGCGATGAGATCGGCGAGCCGGTTGCTGTAGCCCCACTCGTTGTCGTACCAGGAGACGACCTTGGCCTGGTTGTCGATCACCTTGGTCAGCCCCGCGTCGTAGAGTGAGCTGTGCGGGTCGGTGACGATGTCGCTGGACACGATCGGAGCGTCGTAGTACTTCAAGATGCCCTTGAGCGGACCGTCGGCGGCGGCTTTCATCGCGGCGTTGATCTCATCCGCGGTGGCCGACTTGCTCAGCTCGGCGGTCAGGTCGGTGACCGACCCGGTGGGGATCGGCACCCGCAGCGCGTAGCCGTCGAGCTTGCCCTTCAGCTCGGGCAGCACCAGGCCGATGGCCTTGGCCGCGCCGGTGGAGGTCGGGACGATGTTGATCGCGGCGGCGCGGGCGCGACGCAGGTCCTTGTGCGGGCCGTCCTGCAGGTTCTGGTCCTGGGTGTAGGCGTGAATGGTCGTCATCAGGCCTTTGACGATGCCGAACTCGTCGTTGAGCACCTTGGCCAGCGGTCCCAGGCAGTTCGTGGTGCACGAGGCGTTGGAGATGATGTTCTGGCTGCCGTCGTACTTGTCGTCGTTCACGCCGAGCACGATGGTGATGTCCTCGTCGGTGGCGGGCGCGGAGATGATGACCTTCTTCGCGCCGGCGTCGAGGTGTCCCTGGGCCTTGTCGCGCTTGGTGAAGATGCCGGTCGACTCGACGACGACGTCGACGCCGAGGTCACCCCAGGGCAGCGCCGCCGGGCCTTCCTTGACCGCGAGCGCCTTGATCCTGGTGTCACCGACGACGATGGTGTCCTCACCGTCGAGGCTGACGTCATAGGGCAGCCGGCCCAGGATGGAGTCGAACTTCAGCAGGTGCGCCAACGTGGCGTTGTCGGTGAGGTCGTTGACCGCCACGATCTCGATATCGGTGTTCTTGCCCTCGGCCTTCTGCGCGTCCAGCGCACGGAAGAAGTTGCGCCCGATACGGCCGAAGCCGTTCACGCCTACCCGGATCGTCACGTCTCTCTCCTTTTAGCTCTGTTGAACTGCGCCGACGACTACTCGAGAAGTCAGCCTAGTAGGTGTACGCACGGCGGCGTGCGGTCGCCCCGGGCGTCCTCAGAGGACCCCCGAACTCTGATCGGCGTAGGGGTTGCCCAGCCATTTGCGGCGGATGCGCTGTAGCGTGCCGTTCTTCTCGAGGTCGGCCTGAGCGACCTGCAGCCGCGCCAGGAGCTGCTGGTCGGACGCGTTCACCGCGATGGCGATGTGCTCCACCGAGAGTCCGCGCTGTACCACCTCGACCCCGGGAACCGCCCGCACCAGCTCGGTCAGCACCGGGGCCAGTTTCATCACGGCGTCGCAACCGCCCGCCGCGAGGTCGTCGAGCGCCGTGTCGAACGCGCCGTACCCGTAGAGCCGGACCCGGGCGGCCTTGCCGTCGGTGACCAGTCCCTCGGCGATCGCCTCGCCGGCGTCGCCGCGCTGCACGCCGATGGTCAGGCCGATGAGGTCGTCGACCGAGTGGACATGGGGTAGCCGCGCGGTGTCGACCGCCAGGCCCTGGCCGGAGATCACATAGGGCGGCAGGAAGGCCGCCTTCGCCGCGCGCTGCGGCGTCACCGTCGTTCCGGCGATGACGCAGTCGTACTCACCGGCGCCCAGCCGGTCGAAGATGCCGTCGAAGTCCGGCCCGTCATAGCCGACGAACACCGGCCGATCGCCGAGTTCGGCGGCCAGCGCCGTCATCAGCTCGATGTCCAGACCGCTAACGCCGGACATGGCGGTGAACGGAGGATTCGGGGAGACGACTCCGACGGTCAATATCTCCATGACCCCACGGTATAGCCCGATACTGAGCAGATGACCGATTGGGTGATCCCGGCGATCACGGCCTCGGCCAGCCTGCTGGGTGCCATCGTCGGCGGGCTGGCCACCTACTGGACTTCGAAGAAGAACTACGAACGCCAGAGCGTGGCCGAGGAGGAGCGACAGAAGTTCGACCTGCTGCGCGACGCGACGATCCGGTTCGTTGCGGCGATGACCGAGATCTCGGTGGCCAGCGCGGGTCTCAAGGAGATCTCCGCCGAATGGGCCGAGGTGACCCAGCGACTCGCGCACACGGAGGACCAGGGCCAGTTGCTGCAGATGGCCCGTGAGATCGATCCGTCGATACCGGAGAACCTGACGCGTCTGGCCATCCTGTTCCGCGTGGTGCGGGCCACCGGCGCGCTCGAGGACGACGCCAAACGCGCCATCACCCTGCTCACCGAGCTACGCCTGGTGGCGCCCAGCGACATCGCCGACAGCGCGCAACGGGTCATCTACACCGCGTTCGCCCAGGAGATCACTGCCACGCTGTCCCCGGACCGGCGCCATGCTGCCACCGACGCGTTCAACGCCGCGATCAACGACTTCGTCAACCGGGTCCGCCATTACATGAAAGTGGAGGACCACCGGTTCGAGACCGTCGACAAGGAGGCCCTCGAGCACCTTCTGGACTTCTAGGCGTCCTCGAGCAGGTCCGGCGTGACGGCCGACTCGGTGTCCGGGATGCCGTCCTGTTTGGCCTTGCGGTCGGCCATCGACAGCAGTCGCCGAATCCTTCCTGCCACAGCGTCTTTGGTCATCGGCGGGTCGGCCAGCCGACCGAGTTCCTCGAGCGAGGCCTGCCGGTGGGCCACCCGCAGGTGACCGGCCGCGGCCAGGTGATCGGGAACGGTGTCGCCGAGGATCTCCAGAGCGCGCTCCACCCGGGCGGCGGCGGCGACCGCCGCCCGCGCCGACCGGCGCAGATTGGCGTCGTCGAAGTTGGCCAGCCGGTTGGCGGTGGCGCGGACCTCGCGGCGCATCCGGCGCTCCTCCCACGTCAACCGGGTGTCCTGGGCCCCCATCCGGGTCAACAACGCGCCGATCGCCTCGCCGTCACGCACCACGACCCGGTCGCTGCCGCGGACCTCGCGGGCCTTCGCGCTGACCCCGAGACGTCGGGCCGCGCCGACCAGAGCCAGGGCCGCCTCGGGCCCGGGGCAACTGACCTCCAGCGCCGACGAGCGGCCTGGTTCGGTCAGCGACCCGTGCGCCAAAAACGCACCACGCCAGGCGGCCTCGGCATCGGCGACGCTGCCACCGACGACCTGGGCGGGCAGCCCCCGCACCGGCCGGCCCCGCAGATCGAGCAGCCCCGTCTGCCGCGCCAGCGCCTCCCCGTCTTTGGCGACCCGCACGACATATCGCGTGCTCTTGCGGATCCCGCTGGCCGACAGCACATGCACCACCGCGCTGTAGCCGTACAGGTCGTAGATGTCCTTGCGCAGCCGCCGCGCGATGATGCCCAGGTCCACCTCCGCCTCGACCACCACACGGCCGGACACGATGTGCAAGCCGCCGGCGAAGCGCAACAGCGAAGCGACCTCCGCGCGGCGCGCGCTGACCGAGTTGACCACCAAGCGGCTGAGCTCGTCTTTGACCTCGGCTGTCATCGCCACGGGTCGTCACCTCTCGGTCCGTTCGCTGTCGGGGTGGACACTGTCGGCGGTAACACCGCACCGCCGGGCTGCGCGTCTTTTTGGAGCACCCCCTCCAATGCCGCGGCCAGCTTCGCCGGGTCATGTAAAGGTGTACCAGGTCGGGAAACGTCAGCAAACTCGACGTGGGCACCGAGGATGGTCGCGGTGCGGCGCAGCTGCTCGCGCTCGCGGTCGCCGGGCACCCGAGCGGAATCGACGATGATGTCGCCAACGGTGAAGTCGTCGGGTGCGTGCTGACTGAGCACGTGAATGTGCCGTTCGACCGAGAAGCCCGCCGTCTCCCCCGGTTCGGCCACCAGGTTGAGCACCAGGACGCGCCGCGCCGTCGTGGTCTTCAGCGCCGCGGCCAGCTCCGGGACCAACACATGAGGGATCACGCTGGTGAACCACGAGCCGGGTCCGAGCACCACCAGGTCGGCGTTGAGGATCGCGTCGACGGCCTGCCGGGTGGCCGGTGGGTCACCGGGGATCAGCCGCACCCGACGGACCTTGCCCACGGTGGTGGCGATGGCCACCTGGCCGCGGATGGTGCGGCTGAGGCGCGGATCGGCCTCCAGCCCGACCACGTCGGCCTCGATCCCCAGGCCGACCGGGCACATCGGCAGCACCCGGCCCTTGACGCCGAGGATGCGGCCCAACTCGTCGAGCGCGGCCACCGGGTCGGCGAGCACCTCGCTGAGACCGGCCAGGATCAGGTTGCCGATCGGGTGGCCCGCCAACGCGCCGCTGCCGCCGAAACGGTGCTGAATGATGGTGGCCCACAACCGGCCGTGTGGACTGTCGGAAGCCAACGCGGCCAACGCCATTCGCAGGTCCCCAGGCGGGACCACATCGAGTTCGCTGCGGAGCCGGCCAGAGGACCCGCCGTCGTCGGCGACGGTGACGACGGCGGTGACGTGGGGGGTCAGCCGCCGCGCCGCCGACAGGGTGGCGTAAAGCCCATGGCCACCGCCGAGGGCGACGATGCGCACACTCATTCGCGGCCCAGATCCCGGTGCAGCACGCGCACCGTCAGGTCGTTGTCCTGCAGGCGTTCGGCGAGTGCTTCGGCCATCGCGACGCTGCGGTGCTTGCCTCCCGTGCACCCGATCGCGACGGTCATGTAGCGCTTCCCCTCCCTGCGGTAGCCGTCGATGACGACGTCCAACAGCTGATGGTAGGAGTCGAGGAAGGCCTCCGCGCCGGGTTGGCCCAGGACGTAGTCGCGGACGTCGGGGTGCTGACCGGAGTGTCTGCGCAGGCTGTCCACCCAGTGCGGGTTGGGCAGGAAGCGCACATCCATCACGGTGTCGGCATCCATCGGCAACCCGTACTTGTAGCCGAACGACTCGACGGTGACGCTGGTGTGTGCGACGGCCTCGCCGGCGAAGGCCCGCTCGATGCTCTCCCGCAGTCCGTGTACCGACAGCGACGACGTGTCGATCACCAGGTCGGCGGCGGCGCGCACCGGGGCCAGCAGCGCGCGCTCGGCCGCGATGCCCTCGGCCAGGGTCTGGTTGCCCTGCAGTGGGTGGCTGCGCCGGTTCTGCTCGTAGCGCCGCACCAGGATGTCGTCGGAGGCCTCCAGGAACAGCACCCGCGGCGCGATGTTGCGGGTGGCCAGCTCGCTGCGGACGAAGTCGAGGTCGCCGGTGAATCCGTGCGAGCGCACGTCCATCACCACGGCCAGCTGGGTGATGCGCGAGCCGGCGGCCAATCCCAACTCGACCATGCGGGTGATCAGCTCCGGCGGCAGATTGTCGGCGACGTACCACCCGAGGTCTTCGAGCACCTTGGCCGCGGTACCGCGCCCGGCCCCCGACAGCCCAGTGACCAGCACCACGTCGATGCCGCTGTCGCCGAGGGATTCGAGGTCGTTGTCACCGCCGGCGGTCCCGGCTCCCCCACGGACGTCTTCGTGCATACCTCGCTCTGTCATCCCGATGCTCTGCTCCGATCATCGCCGATCGCTGGTTCGGATGCTCCGGAATCGGGCGACGCGCCCAAAGCCTCGAGCACCGCGCGCGCTGTCGTCTCCCCGATGCCGGGCACCGCGGTGATCTCCTCGATGCTGGCCTTCTTCAGCCGGGTCAGCGAGCCGAAGTGGGTGACCAGCGCTTTGCGCCGATGCTCCCCCAGCCCACGGACCGAGTCCAGCGCCGAGGCCGTCATCCGTTTTGACCGCTTACTGCGGTGATAGCTGATCGCGAAGCGGTGTGCCTCGTCGCGGATGCGTTGCAGCAGGTACAGCCCGTCGCTGTGGCGTGGCAGGATCACCGGATCGGGTTCGGAGGCCACCCAGACCTCCTCGAGTCGCTTGGCCAGGCCGATCACGGCGACGTCGGTCACGCCCAGGTCCTCCAGCACCGCAGCCGCGGCGTTGACCTGCGGCGCGCCGCCGTCCACGACGAACAGATTCGGCGGATAGGCGAATCTGCGCGGGCCGGCGTTCGCGGTCGCATCGTCGGCGGCGGCGGTCCCGTCCCGCGGTGGCTGGGTGTCGTCTGGTGGCTGGGAGTCGTCCGGTGGCCGGGTGTCGCGCAGGTGGCGGTAGAAGCGGCGCCGGGTGACCTCGGCGATCGAGGCGACGTCGTCGGAGCGGCCGTCCCCGGCGGCCTCCCGGATCCCGTAGTGACGATAGTCCGACTTGCGCGGCAGGCCGTCTTCGAAGACCACTAGCGAGGCGACCACATCGGTGCCCTGGACGTGGCTGATGTCGACGCACTCGATGCGCAGCGGGGCGTCGGCCAACCCGAGCGCTTCCTGGATGCTCTGCAGCGCAGCACTTCTGGCGGTGAAGTCGCCCGCGCGCTTGAGTTTGTGCTGAGCCAGGGCCTGCTCGGCGTTGCGTTTGACGGTCTCGGCCAACGCGCGCTTGTCGCCGCGCTGCGCCACCCGCAGCGACACCCGAGATCCGCGCAGCTGGCACAGCCAGGTCTCGAGTTCGTCGGCGGTGTCGGGCAGCACCGGGACCAGCACCTGTTTGGGCACCGGGTTGGTGGCCTCGTCACCGCCGGCGTCGCTGGCACCGCCGAGCGCGGCCTGGTCACCGTAGAACTGCGTGAGGAATTGCTCGACGAGGTACTCCTGGGTGGATTCCCCGGGTTCCCCGGACTTTTCGATGATCCACCCACGCTGGCCGCGCACCCGGCCACCGCGCACGTGGAACACCTGGACGGCGGCCTCGAGATCGTCGTCGGCAAAGGCCACGACGTCGGCGTCGGTGCCGTCGCCGAACACCACCGCCTGTTTTTCCAGCGCCCGGCGCATCGCCCCGATGTTGTCCCGCAGCCGGGCGGCCCGTTCGAAATCGAGTTCGGCCGCTGCGGCGTTCATCTGCTGTTCCATCTCGCGGATCAACCGATCGGTCTTGCCGGCGAGGAAGTCGCAGAAGTCTCCCACGATCTGCCGGTGTTGCTCGGCCGACACCCTGTCCACGCACGGCGCGGAGCACTTGTCGATGTAGCCGAGCAGACAGGGACGGCCGATCTGGTTGTGGCGCTTGAACACTCCGTTCGAGCAGGTACGGGCCGGAAACACCCGCGTCAGCAGGTCCAGCGTCTCGCGGATGGCCCAGGCGTGGGAGTAGGGCCCGAAGTACCGGACACCCTTGCGGCGCGGCCCGCGGTACACCTTCAGCCGTGGGTACTCCTCGTTGAGGGTGACAGCCAGCACCGGATAGGACTTGTCGTCGCGGTAGCGGATGTTGAACCGCGGATCGAACTCCTTGATCCAGTTGTACTCCAGCTGCAGCGCCTCGACCTCGGTGGTGACGACTGTCCATTCCACGGCGGCGGCCGTGGTCACCATCTGCCGGGTACGCGGCGCCAGTCCGGAGATGTCGGCGAAGTAGGAGTTCAGCCGACTGCGCAGGCTCTTGGCCTTGCCGACGTAGATCACCCGGCCGTGCGGGTCGCGGAAACGGTAGACACCCGGCTCGACGGGGATCGACCCGGGGGCGGGTCGGTACGTCGCTGGATCGGGCACGGACCCAGGTTACTGCCGCGCTCCGACGTGGCGTAGCGACCACCGTCGGAGGTGACGGTGCCGCGTCCCGGTCATCGGCGAGACCCGTCGGCCCCGTCGACCCGGTAGCGCTGTATCAGGGCACGCACCTTGTCCATCGATTCGACCGCGCGCGCCTTGTCGACCGCCTGGATCGCCATCACGGGCACGTACTCGTCGTCGGGCAGATCCAGCCGGGCCCAGCGCGCACCGCGGTGAAACGACACGTCGACGACCTGGTCCCACGGAACGATCCGGTAGCCGAACAGGTTTCGCACCGCCACCCCCGCTCGGCCGACGCGCAGCCGGGGCCGGGCGAACAGGCAGACGAACCCGCCGATCACCACCCCGAGCAGGGCGATGGCGACCTGGTCGGCGGTGGTGAAGATCACGCCGGTCGACGAGATCTTGAGCAAGGCGCCGACCACGACGTGGGCGGCCACGATGATCACCGCGGCGCCGTAGGCGAACAGCGGCGTCAGGAACGGCCTGATCTCGACGTCCCAGTCGTCGGAGGTCATCGCCCCGACCGCAGGCCGCGCAGCGTCAGCGCGGTCGACAGCGCTGCCGCGGCGGCCTGGGCGCCCTTGTCCTCGGTGGACCCGGGCAGCCCGGCCCGGGCCAGCGCCTGCGCCTCGGTGTCGGTGGTCAGCACACCGTTGGCCACCGGGGTGGACGCATCCAGCGACACCCTGGTCAGCCCCTGGGTCACCGCGTCGCACACGTAGTCGAAATGCGGTGTCTCCCCGCGGATCACGACGCCAAGCGCCACCACAGCATCATGGGTGACAGCCAATTCCTGTGCCACGACGGGGATTTCGATGGCGCCGAGTACCCGCACCACCGTGGGCTGCGCAACGCCCGCGTCGGCGGCGGTCTTGCGGGCACCGTCGAGAAGCGCGTCACAGATCGTCTCGTGCCAGGTGCTGGCCACGATGCCCAACGTGATTTCGGCGGCATCGAGTTCGGGAAGGTCGGGAACGCCGGCGGCCGGACTCATACGGCGCCGCCGAACTCGCCGGGCAGCGCTTCGTCGAACTCGTCGAGCCCGGCCAGGTCGTGTCCCATGCGGTCGCGTTTGGTCATCAGGTAGCGGATGTTCTCGGCGTTGGCGCGCACCGGCAGCGGGACGCGTTCGATGATGTGCAGACCGTAGCCGTCCAGACCGACACGCTTGGCCGGGTTGTTGGTCAGCAGCCGCATCGAGCGCACCCCGAGGTCGACGAGGATCTGCGCACCGATGCCGTAGTCGCGGGCGTCGGCGGGCAACCCCAGTTTGAGGTTGGCGTCGACGGTGTCGTCACCGGCGTCCTGGAGCTGGTAGGCCTGCAGCTTGTGCATCAAGCCGATGCCACGTCCCTCGTGGCCGCGCATGTAGAGCACCACCCCGCGACCTTCCCGGGCCACCATCGCCAGGGCCGCGTCGAGCTGGGGTCCGCAATCGCAGCGCCGCGAGCCGAACACGTCGCCGGTCAGACACTCGGAGTGCACTCGGACCAGCACGTCGTGACCGTCAGTGCCGGGGGCCGCGCCCGGGTTGATGATGTCGCCCTTGACCAGCGCGACGTGCTCGACCTCGTCGTAGATGCTGGTGTAACCGACGGCGCGGAACTCGCCGTGGCGGGTCGGAATGCGCGCTTCGGCGACGCGTTCGATGTGCTTCTCATGCTTGCGCCGCCACTCGATGAGGTCGGCGATCGAGATCAGCGCCAGGTCGTGTTCGTCGGCGAAGATGCGCAGCTCGTCGGTCTGCGCCATCGCGCCTTCGTCCTTCTGGCTGACGATCTCGCAGATCGCGCCGGCCGGCTGCAGGCCGGCCATCCGGGCCAGGTCGACGGCGGCTTCGGTGTGGCCGGGGCGGCGCAGCACGCCACCGTCCTTGGCGCGCAACGGCACCACGTGGCCAGGTTTGGTGAAGTCGTCGGCGACCGCGGTGGGGTCGGCCAGCAATCGCATCGTGGTGGCGCGGTCCGACGCCGAGATGCCGGTGCCCACACCGATCTTCGCGTCGACGGTCACGGTGTAGGCGGTGCCGTGCTTGTCCTGGTTGACCGCGTACATCGGCAGCAGGCCCAGCCGGTCGCAGATCTCGCCGTCGAGCGGCACGCACAGGTACCCCGAGGTGTAGCGGACCATGAAGGCCACGAGCTCGGGCGTGGCCTTCTCGGCCGCGAAGATCAAGTCGCCCTCGTTCTCGCGGTCCTCGTCGTCGATGACGACGACGGCCTTGCCCGCGGCGATGTCGGCCACCGCACGCTCGACCGAATCCAGCCTCGTCATCGTCACCACCTTTTGCCGGTCCCGGGCGGAACCACCTGCATCTACGTTGTGGACTGCTTCCTCAGTATGAACCACGCGAACCGACGCGTTATTGCCCGGCAGCGCTCAGTGGGACGGCCGGCGGCTCACGCGTCGCGGCGGTCGCCCTGGGACCCCAGGAGGCGTTCGACATATTTGGCGATCACGTCGACCTCGAGGTTGACGTGCGCGCCGACCTCGGCGCGGCCCAGCGTCGTCATCTCCAACGTGGTGGGAATCAGCGACACCTCGAACCAGTCGTGGCCCAGCCCCGACACCGTCAGCGACACCCCGTCGACGGTGATCGAGCCCTTGTGCACCACGTATCGGGCCAGCGCCGGGGGCAGCGCGATGCGCACCACGGTCCAGTGCTCCGACGGGGTGCGGCTGATGATGTGTCCGGTGCCGTCGACGTGGCCCTGCACGATGTGTCCGCCCAGTCGGCTGTTCACCGCGGCGGCGCGCTCCAGGTTGACCCGGGCGCCGACGTCGATGCCGCGCAGACTCGAACGATTGAGTGTCTCGTTGATCACATCGGCGGTGAACGCCCCGTCGGCCAGGACGTCGACGACGGTCAGGCACACCCCGTTGACCGCGATCGAATCGCCGTGGCCGGCATCCGAAGTCACCACCGGTCCACGGATCACCAGACGCGCGGAGTCACCGAGCGTCTCCTTGCCGATGACCTCGCCCAACTCTTCGACGATTCCGGTGAACACCGGCCCAGCCTAGAGGTCCGGCCGGTTCGGCAACCACGGCCACGGGCGCGCACCCTCTACGATGCAGGCATGCAGACCCGCCTGTTGGCGATCTTCGCCGCCCTCGTCGCCGCCCTCGTCCTTGTCGCAGGCTGCTCCAGCACCTCGTCGGAGGATTCCGGCGGGGACCTGCCCGACGCGTCGACCCTGCTCAGCGAGTCCAGCCAGACCACCAAGGGCCAGTCCAGCGCACATCTGTCGCTGTCGGTGCAGGGTCAGATCGCCGATCTGCCGGTGGAGTCGCTGGAGGGCCAGCTCACTCAGTCGCCCACCGTCGCCGCCCAGGGCACCGCCGACATCATCTTCATGGGACAGCGGCTCCAGGGCGTCGACTTCGTCGTCTCCGACGGAGATCTCTACGCCGCCCTGACCTCGGGCGGCAACCTGTCGAACTTCGGCCCGGCCTCCGACGTCTACGACGTGGCGGCCATCCTCGACCCGAACCTCGGCCTGGCCAACGTGCTGGCCAACTTCTCCGACGCGCGCTCCGACGGCCGCGAAACCATCGACGGCGTGAGCACCGTGCGAATCACCGGCAACGTCAGCGCGGACGCAGTGAACAAGATCGCCCCGCAGATCGCGGCCACGTCCCCGGTCCCCGGCACCGCGTGGGTCGCCGAGGAAGGCGATCACCAACTGATGCAGGCCCGCCTCGAACCCAGCCCGGGCAACAGCGTGACGATGACGCTGACCAAGTGGGGCGAGCCGGTCACGATCGACAAGCCGGCGGTGTGATGGCCGGCGCTTCGCCGGCTGTCCTGACGTCGGCCAACCGCCGCATCGCGATCAGCGCCGGCAGCCTCGCGGTGGTCCTCGGCGCGCTCGACACCTACGTCGTCGTGACGATCATGACCGACATCATGAGCGATGTCGGCATCGGCGTGAACCAGATCCAGCGCGTCACCCCCATCATCACCGGATACCTCCTCGGATACATCGCGGCGATGCCGCTGCTGGGGCGCGCCTCGGACCGGTTCGGCCGCAAGCTGCTGATCCAGGTCAGCCTCGCCGGCTTCGCGCTGGGCTCCGTGGTGACCGCTCTGTCGACCGACCTGACGGTGCTGGTGATCGGCCGGATCATCCAGGGCACCGCCAGCGGGGCCCTGCTGCCGGTCACGTTGGCGCTGGCCGCAGACCTGTGGGCGGCACGCAACCGCGCCGCGGTCCTCGGCGGGGTCGGCGCCGCCCAGGAGCTGGGCAGCGTTCTGGGCCCGGTGTACGGCATCACGCTGGTGTGGTTGTTCGGCCACTGGCAGTCGGTGTTCTGGGTCAACGTGCCGTTGGCCGCGATCGCGATGGTGATGATCCACTTCAGCCTGCCCGGCCGCCTCGAGAGCGAGGACCCGCAGAAGGTCGACGTCGTGGGCGGCTTGCTGCTCGCGGCGGCACTGGGACTGGCGGTCATCGGGTTGTACAACCCGGCGCCGGACGGCAGGGAGGTGCTGCCCAGCTGGGGCCCGCCGGTGCTGATCGCCGCCGCGGTGGCCGCCATCGCGTTCTTCGCGTGGGAGAAGTTCGCGCGGACGCGGCTGCTGGAGCCGGCAGGGGTGCGGTTCCGGCCGTTCCTGGCGGCGCTGGGCGCCTCGCTGGCTGCCGGCGCGGCGCTGATGGTGACGTTGGTCAACGTCGAGTTGTTCGGCCAGGGAGTGCTGGGCCAGGACCAGAACGAGGCCGCGTTCCTGCTGCTGCGCTTCCTGATCGCCCTCCCGATCGGTGCGCTGCTGGGTGGGTGGCTGGCCACCCGCCTGGGTGACCGCATCGTGGCGTTCGCCGGATTGCTCATCGCCGCCGGCGGCTACCTCCTGATCTCGAAGTGGCCGGTCGACCTGCTGGCCGCCCGCCACGACCTCGGCCCCCTCAGCCTGCCGACCCTCGACACCGACCTGGCGATTGCCGGTTTCGGGCTGGGGCTGGTGATCGGACCGCTGACCTCGGCCACGCTGCGGGTGGTCCCGGCCGCTCAGCACGGGATCGCCTCGGCCGCCGTGGTGGTGTCGCGCATGATCGGCATGCTCATCGGTATCGCCGCCCTGTCGGCCTGGGGGCTCTACCGGTTCAACCAGCACCTGGCCAGCCTGCCGGCCAGTACGGGGGGCAACACCCTGGCCGAGCGGCTGGCCGCGGAGGCCAACCGGGTACGGGAGGCCTATGTGCTGCAGTACGCGGAGATCTTCACGATCACGGCGATTGTGTGCGTGGTCGGTGCGGTGCTGGGCCTGCTGATCAGCGCGCGTGACGAGCACGCCGAAGAGCCGGAATCAGCGGAATCTCAGCAGCGTTCGAGCCCGCGCCCCATCAACTGAGGGCCGCCCGACGGTTCGTCGTCGCGTTGGGTCATCTTGTGCAGGTCCCGCAGCACGTCGCGAATGACGTTGCGAACGATGGTCGGTGTGACCAGGTCTTTTGGGAGCCAATTCTGCACTGCAGTCATGGTCGTTTCCTTTTCTCGTGCTCTCATGCGCAACTCGTCAGTGAAAGCGCGATATTCCCGCCGGGCAGACCCGACGCTGTTCCTCGAGTGTAACGACGGACAGGCCGCTACAGCGGGATCAGACTGAGCAGCATGTCGGGGCCGATGGATTCGGCGCCGTCGAAGCGCCAGCGCTGTGCTGCTGTGATGTTCGACACACCGACGTCGTCGACGACGGTGATCGGTCCGCCGAGCAGGATGGGCGCCACGTAGGCCAGGATGCGGTCGACGACCCCGGCTCGCAGGAAGGCCCCCGCGAGGGTGGGGCCGCCCTCGACGAGCACGTCGGTGCGGTCGGACAACGCTTTGAGCACCTCGTGCGGATCCCGGGTGCGGATCACCATCGTGCGCGACTCCTCGTTGAGAACCTTTGCGTCCGGCGAGATCTCGCGCTGCCCCACCACCACGCGCAGCGGCTGGTGGTCGGCCAGGCTGCCGTCGGGCAGCCGGGCGGTCAGGGTCGGATCGTCGGCGAACACCGTGCCGGTGCCGACCACGATCGCGTCGGCCGCCGCGCGTCGGCGATGCACGTCGGCTCGGGCAGGTTCGCTGGTGATCCATTGGCTGCTGCCGTCCGCGGCAGCGCTGCGGCCGTCCACGCTCGCCGCGAATTTCCATGTCACATGAGGCAATCCGGTGCGCTGCTTGTGCAGCCACTCACGCAGCGGACCACCGGCCACCGCGTCGGCGCCCACCCCGGCGACGATGTGCACCCCGGCTTCGGACAGCCGAGTCGCCCCGCCCGCAGCCACCGGGTTGGGATCGGTGACGGCGAACGCGACCGCGGCGACGCCTGCGGTGAGCAACGCGTCGACGCAGGGCGGCGTGCGGCCCACATGGTTGCACGGTTCCAGCGTGACCACCGCGGTGCCGCCGACCGCCCGCTCCCCCGCCCGTCGCAGGGCCACCACCTCGGCGTGCGGGCCGCCGGTCGGGGCGGTGGCGCCGACTCCGGCGATCTGACCGTCGGCATCCAGAATCACGGCTCCGACAGGCGGATTGGGATAGGTCCGGCCCTTGACCTTTTCGCTCTGCTCGATGGCCGCGGCCATCGCGGCGTCGAGGTTCACAGCGTCAGATGCTTGGCCGCCGCGGCGGCCTGTTGCCGCAGCGAGCGCACGGCCGCGGCCGGGTCCCCGGCGCTGTAGACCGCCGATCCGGCCACGAAGCAGTCCACCCCGGCCTCCGCCGCCGCCTCGATCGTGTCGTCGTTGACGCCACCGTCGATTTCGATCAGGATCGTCAGCTCGCCGGCATCGACGAGGCGTCGGGCGGTACCCACTTTCGGCAGGACCTCGCCGATGAACTTCTGGCCGCCGAACCCCGGTTCGACCGACATCACCAGCAACGTGTCGAACTCCCGCAGGATCTCCAGGTAAGGCTCCAGTGGCGTGCCCGGTTTGATGGCCAGACCCGCCTTGGCGCCGGCGGCGCGAATGTCACGGGCCACCGCGACGGGGTTGTCGGTGGCTTCGGCGTGGAACGTGACGTTGTGCGCCCCGGCTTCGGCGTAGGGCGGCGCCCACTTGTCGGGCCGCTCGATCATCAGGTGGCAGTCCATCGGGATGTCGGTGACGCGCAGGAGCGATTCGACCACCGGCAGGCCGAGAGTCAGGTTCGGGACGAAGTGGTTGTCCATCACGTCGACGTGCAGCCAATCGGCATCTCCGACCGCCGCGACCTCGTCAGCGAGCCGGGCGAAGTCCGCGGACAGGATCGACGGCGCGATCAGCGGCGCGTGGGGAGCGTGCGGTGCAGCCATGGTCAGAGCCTATCGGGGCCCGGTCACCCGCAGGGCGGCGGCGAACATGGCGTCGGTGCCGTGGCGGTGCGGCCACAACTGGATCGACGTCGTGGTACCGATGTCGGAGGCCGGCGCGAACAACGGACGGGTGTCCAGGGCGGTCACGGGGTGGCGGCGCAGCGCGTCGGCGACGACTCCGGTGGTCTCGGCCAGATGCGGCGAGCAGGTCGCGTAGAGCACGACGCCTCCGGGTCGGGTCAGTTCGATCGCGGCGGCCAGCAGTTCGCGCTGCAGCTTGGCCAGCGGGGCGACGTCGCTGGGCTGCCGGCGCCAGCGGGCCTCGGGGCGGCGCCGCAGCGCGCCGAGTCCGGTACACGGAGCGTCGACGAGGACCCGATCGAATCCGGGAAGCAGACCGGAGTCGCGGCCGTCGACCCGGTGGACGGTGACGGGCAGGCCTGCGGTGTTCTGCTCTACCAGGTCTGCGCGCCGCGGTGCGGGCTCGACGGCGGTGACGGTGGCGCCCGAATCGCGCCCCAGCGCGGCCAACAACGCCGTCTTGCCGCCCGGGCCGGCGCACAGATCCAGCCAGCGCCCGGTGTCGGGTCCCTCGAGTGGGGCCAGCGTCATCGCTCGGGCCACCAACTGGCTGCCCTCGTCCTGAACCAGGGCCCGTCCGTCGCGCACCGCGGCGAGTTCGCCGGGGTCGCCTTCGGTCAGGTACACCGCATGCGGGGAGTAGGTGCCCACGGTGCCCCCGACCGCGTCGGCCAGTTCCCGGGCCGACAGGTCCCCCGGGCGCGCGGCCAGGTGCACGCTCGGGCGGGCGTCGTCACTGGCCAGGAGCGCCGCGAGTTCGTCGGCGCGCGCGCCCAGCGCATCGGCGAAGGCCTGGGCGATCCACCGCGGATGGGCATGCACGAACGCCAGGTGTCCGATCGGGTCGGCGGTCTTGGACGGCGCCAGTTCCCCGACCCACGACGATTCGTCCCGTCGCGCGATGGTGCGCAGTACGCCGTTGACGAATCCTGCTCTGGCGGTGTCGAATTCGATGCCCGCCTGCTCGACCGTGGTGGACACCGCGGCATGGTCCTCGACACGGGTGCGCAGCAGTTGATAGGCCCCGAGCCGCAGCAGGTCGAGCAGCACGGGGTCGATGCGCTCGGTCGGGCGTCCGGCCGCGGCCTCGATCACCGCGTCGAGCAGGCCGCGGCTGCGGCACGCCCCGTAGGCCAGTTCGGTGGCGAACGCGGCGTCGCGACCGCTGATCTGGCGGTCGCGCAGGATCGCCGGCAGCGCCAGGTTCGCGTAGGCGTCTTTGTCGGAGACCGCGCGCAGCACGTCGAACGCCGCGCGTCGCGCGGGGTCCAGCGGCCGGCGCTTGGGCGGGCGGCGCCCGGCGGGGCGGCTCACCGCGCCCACCCGATGTCCTCGAGGCGGGCGCCACGCGCCCAGTCCGCGGCGTTCATCGGCTTCTTTCCGGGCGCCTGCACGGTGCCCAGCCGGACGGGAACCGAACCGGTCCCCACATGCACGGCCTTCTTGTCGATCGAAATCTGGCCTGGCGCAAGGTCGGTGGCCGCGGTGTCGGCGGACACCGTGACAGCACCGAGCTTGACCCGCATGTCGCCGATCATCGTCCAGGCGCCCGGGTTGGGTGTGACCGCCCGGATCCGGCGGTCCACGACGTGCGCCGGCAACTCCCAGCGAATCCGCGCGTCCTCGACGGTGATCTTCGGCGCGATGCTGACGCCGTCGGCCGGCTGCGGCACCGCGGTGAGCGTACCGGCGGCGATGCCGTCGAGCGTGGCTTCCAGCAGCTCCGCGCCGGAGAGCGCGAGCCGGCCGAGCAGGTCCCCGGCGGTGTCGGTGGGGCGGATGGTCTCGGTGACGACACCGAAGACCGGCCCGGAATCCAGGCTGGGCTCGATCTGGAAGGTGGTGGCACCGGTCACGGTGTCGCCGGCGGCCAGCGCCGCCTGCACGGGGGCGGCTCCACGCCAGGCCGGCAGGACGGAGAAATGCAAATTGACCCAACCGAGGGGCGGCACAGCGAGCAGGCCGGCGCCCAGCAGCGCGCCGTAGGCGACCACCGGGCAGCAGTCGGGCGCGAGCTCGGTGAGCTCGGCGACGAACTCGTCGGCGTTCGGCCGGGCCGGGCGCAGCACCGGGATGCCGTGCTCGGCAGCCATGAGCGCCACCGGCGACGGGGCGGGGCGGCCCCGCCGCCCGGCCGGCGCGTCGGGGCGGGTGAGCACAGCCACGACCTCGTGCCGGGGTGAGTCGATGAGCCTGCGCAGCGAGGGCAGGGCCGGTTCCGGCGTACCGGCGAAGACGAGACGCACCGGGCCAGTGTAGGGAGCGTCACCGTGGGGTCTGGTAGTACTCCTTCTCGGTCACTCCGGTCAGGGGCGCGACGAACATCCACGGGATGGTGGTGAGCAACCGGTTCAAGCTGGCCGCGGCGTCGTTGTAGTACTGCCGGGCGAAAGCCAACTTGTCCTCGGTGTCGGCGAGGTTGCGCTGCAGGTCCAGGAAGTTGTTCGAGGAGTTCAGTTGCGGATAGCTCTCTCCCAGCGCCAGCACCGGCGTCAACGCCGAATCGAGTTGCTGCTCGGCAGTGCTGCGCTGGGTGACCGACGGGGTCCCGGTAGCACTCGTCAATGCGGCGCGGGCCGCCGTCACCCGGTCGAGGACCGCCTTCTCGTGACCGGCGAACGTCGCAACCGTGTGCACCAGGCTCGGGATCAGCGCTGCGCGCCGGGTCAGTTCGACGTCGATGCCGGAAAGCGCTTCGCGCACACGGATATCCGCCGACCGGATCCTGTTGTGGCCGACGACGAAGCCGATCAGCACCAGCACCGCCAGAATCAGCGCGACGACCAGCAGGAACGTCACCACGATCCGCCTCCTCCCCCGCCCCCGCCGCCACCGCCGCCGCCGGAGCTGCTCGAACCGCCCGACGAGGACGACGACGCCTGGGAAGCGGTGTAGGCACCGATCGACGACGACAGCGCCGATTCGAAACTGTCGAAGTCCGGGCCGCCCGTACCCCCGCCCCACCCGGTGTGGGGCGTGCTCGAGGTGCCGTACCAGTCCGGCTGCGGGGCGACCGCACCGGTTTCGGCCTGGTACTTCTTGGCCCACAGCGCCGCGGCGCCGGCCGCGACCGCGTACGGCACGTAGGCGATGTAGAGGTCTTTGCGGGCTGAGAAGTCGAACCGGGACTCCGCGGAATCGGTGGCCAGCACGCGGTGGAATCCACCTGCGCGCGACCAGAGTTCACGGCCCGCCGCGGTCCGCCGGGTGCCGACGCCGTCACGCCAGGACGCCGCCGAGCACAGGAAGAACGCGGCGAACGGCAGCGCCCACATCGTGGCGGAGAAACCCCAGCGGAAGAAGGCGCAGACCATCAGCACGAAGGCCACGGCGTTGGCGACCCGCAACCAGAGTTCCTTCTTGCGGGCCACGAGATAGCCGGAGTCGACGGCCCACTTCTTCACCGCGGTGGCCATGTCGGTCTTGGCCTTGCTGAGCTTCTTGCCGGCGGACACGGCCTTCTTCGCCTGGAACTCGGTACCGCGTTTGTCGACCTTGAGGGCGGCGGCCACGGCTCTGCTGACCGGGTCCACGTCACGCCACTGCTTCGGTTCGGCGATGCCGCGGATGTTCCACTGATCGGCGTTCACCTGGCGCAACGACACGAGCTCTCGGTCGGCGAGGTAGAACAGCGTCGCCGTCAGACCCGCATTCGGTACCGACTCGGTGCGGATGTACTCCGTCTGTACCGGGCCCAGGCCCGGCGGGGGCGCGTACTGCAGCGGGAAGCCGGGAGACTTCTCCAGCACGCTGCGGAACCACAACAGCGCGGCCAGCGCCCCCAGTACGGTCAGCGCTGCCGTCCACGCCACCCCCGGCAGCGACCTGCCCAGAATCCGGTCCCAGTGGTGCGGCCACGGAAGCTCGGCGCGCGGCGGAGGCGGGAGATCCACGCCGGCCCGCACGGTCACCGGAGTGCGCGGTGGCAGGTCCCGGGCCGAGAAGGTCACCCGGTTGTCGCGCACGGACAGGTCCGTGCAGGGCGTGCCGACGCCGCGGCCCACCGAGCATTGTGCGAGGTCGACGGCGGCGGGAAGGGTGACGGAGATGTCGGCGCGGCGGATCTGGTTGTTCCAGGAGGGCGCGATGACGTTCCAGTAGAAGACCGAGGAGTTCTCTGCCGGCGGTTCACCGAACGATTCCGCGAACTGCCGGTCGGCCCCGACGGTTCCGGGATCGAGGACACCGTCGATGCGGTACCGGATCTCGTACACGTGGGTGCCGTAATCGAGGTAGACCTCGGGGTCACCGATCTTGGCGACCCGGAACCGGTCCCCGCCCTCCCACAGCATCTGGTACGGGGCCGGGCGGCCGTCCAAGAGCACCGAGGTGACCACCGGCCGCTGCCGGATACGAGGCGAGTTCGGGTTGACCACGTCCCAGTAGCGGAAGATGCCGTGCCGGAAGCTGGGAAACTCGCCGGTGATGGTTTCGACGGCGGTCATGTCGCCGGCGTCGTCGACGACGATGTCGACGTCGTAGTCGGTGATGACGACCGGATCGTCGACCGCGGCGCCGCCGCCGGAGTCCCCGCGAAACGCCAACGGCCACAAGACGCCGGCCGCGATCAACAGCAGCGGGATCAGTGCCTTGACCAGCCGCCCGACCGACATGCGCATCAGCCTATGTGCAGCGGATCGATCTGGATGCGAACTGGCTCGGTGTCGTGGCGGGCGCTCGACACCGCGGCCGCCTTGCGCAACGCGGCGGCCAGCTCCAGGCCCCCGTCACGCGGGGCGCGGATCAGCATCCGGATCACCGGCTGGTCCGGCGCCACCCCGGCGGGCCGGCGTGCGGTGAAGGGGAGATCCACCGGGCCCAGCGGTGCGGCCCAGTCGGGCAGCGCGGCGCTGTCGAGCAGGGTGTGCACAGCGTCCGGCGTGCCGTCCAGCACCGCCATGTGGACCGCCGGGGGCAGGCCGACCTCGCCCCGGGCGTCGAGTTCGGCTTCGGCGTGGCCGACCGGATCCCAGCGGATCAACGCCTGCACCGTCGGGATCGCCGACTCCGCGACCACCACCACGGTGCCGCCGTCGGCGCGGCTGCGCACCAGTGCCGCCGCGGCCATCCAGCGCCGCAGGGTGTCCTCGGCGGCCCGCAGATCCTGCCGTCCTAGCAGCGCCCAGCAGTCGAGCAGCAGCGCGGCGCCGTAACCGCCCTCGGCGACCGGTTCGACGCCGGGGGTGGCCACCACCACCGCGGCGCGCTGCGGCACCGCGGCCACGACGTGGTCGCCGCCGGAGGTGACCACGGTGGTACCCGGAAACGCCCGACCGAGTTCTTCGGCGGTGCGGCGGGCTCCGACGACGACCGCGCGCACGGCGTCGCTGCCGCAGCGCCCGCACCGCAGCGCCACCTCATCGCGCCCGCACCAGCGACACACCACGTGCGGGCTGTCCCGGCCGGGCAGCGACAACGGACCGGTGCAGTGCCGGCAGCGGGCGACGGTGCGGCATTTCGCGCACGCCAGCGCCGGGACGTACCCGCGCCTGGGCACCTGCACCAGCACCGGCGCATCGGCGTTCAGCGCGGACCGCGCGGCGTCGAGGGCGACCGTCGGGAGCCGGGCGGTGCGGGCCGCGGGGTCACGCTCCTGGGCGTAAGCGCTGTCCTCCAACGCCACCACACGCGGAGCCCGCGACCGCACCATCTGCCGGGCGGCGACGAGATCGTGCGCCCACCCGCTGCGGACCAGCGCCTGGGCCTCGGCGGTGCGCGCATAGCCGCCGAGGACCGCCGCACACCGCGCCTGATGGGCCCGCAGCATGGCGACCTCACGGGCATGCGGGTACGGACCGCGGGGCTCGACAAGCGAATCGTCCCCGTCGTCCCAGAGCAACACCAGGCCGATGTCGGCCACCGGAGCGAAAACCGCGCTGCGCGTACCGATCACCACCCGCGCGGTCCCGCGCAGCACCGACAGCCAGCGTCGGTAGCGTTGGGCCGGCCCGAGTCCGGCCGACAGCGCGGACACTCGCGCCGGGTCCATCCGCGCGGTCACCGCCGCGTACAGCGTGTCGACGTCCCGCTGGTCGGGCACCACGGCGAGCACACCGCGACCCGAGTTCAACGTCACCGCGGTGGCTTCGGCCAATCGCTGCGCCCAGGCTTCTCCGGGTAGCGCCTGCCAGACCGCGCGCGCGGCGCGGGACTCGGCCAGCGCCGCGATGAACTGGGCGCCGCCGCTGTAGGCCGACCACGGCGTGGGGTCGACCTCGGCCGGTGGGTACGGCTCCAGCCGGTCGGGCGGGCGCTTCTCGACGGTCGCATGGCGCGGCGGGATCGCCAACCGCAGCACGTCGGCACGGGTGCCCGCGTAACGCGCGGCCACCGCGTCGACGAGCCGGCGCACGTCATGGGTCAGCACCGCCTCGGTCGACACCACCTTCTCCAGGTAACCGAGCTTGCCGACATGGTCGGTGTCGGAACGTCTTTCGAGGAGAAACCCATCCACCATCCGGCCATGGAAGCGGACCTTGACCCGCACCCCCGGCTGCGCATCATCGGACTGCTCGTCGGCGACCAGATAGTCGAACTCTCGATCGAGGTGCGGCACCGTGAGCATGGGCAGTACCCGCGCGACCGGTTCGTGTTCGGCGGGGCGCCTGGTGGTCGTCACACCGCAGGTCTAACAGATGGCTGCGACGTCCGGCCGAACAGCAACCCTGCGGTGATGAGCAGCAGCGAACTCGCATACACCCACCAGATCGGAACCGCCAGCGTCTCCGTACCGAGGACGAACACGTTGATGCCGATCATCGCGTCCGAGACCGCGAAGCACACCGCGCCGACGGCGGTCCAGGGAGTCGGCAACTCGGCGAGCAGCGCCGCGCAGACCATCGCGGCGAGCACCGCCATGTACAGCGTGACCGGCACGGTCATCCCCTGCTCGATCAGGCGCGGCCAGAACCACGCCAGCAGCGCCGCGCAAGCGATCAGCACCACCGACGCGGCGAGCAGACGCGATCGCGAGGACCTCACCAACGGCAGCAAGGCCGCGAGGAAGCACAGGTGGGCGACCAGGAACGCGCCCAGCCCGAGCACGAAGGACGGCTCCCACCACGGCATCGCCAGCAGGTAGTCGCCCGCCGCCGAGAACAGCAGCGCCGCGACCAGCCACCGGCGCTCCCGCACGACCGGATGGGTCGCCGCCGCCCCGGCCAGCAGCACGGCGGCCAACGCCTTGACCGCGGGCTGGGCGCCGAACTGCCCGGTCAGCTCGGTGCCGACCTCGAGTCGGCCCGCGGTGACGATGAGAAAGATGCCGTAGCCGGCCGCGACGACGGCGGCCGCACCCCACCACAGCCAGGTTCGCGAGCCGGTGGCGGTGAGTTCATGACCGGAGGTCTTCACTCGAGAGAAACTACTAAACGCGACGGTCCCTCGACCGGCACGGGACGCGTGCGTACCGTGACTGCATGGCCGTCGAGGTGGATCCCGTGCTGCAGCAGGTGCTCGAGGCCGTTCCGTTCCGATTGACCACCGACGGGGGTCCCGAGGACGCCCGGCAGCGATTCCGCGACCTGCCGCGCCGAGAGCTTCACCCCGAGGTCAACGCAGACGACCGGGTCATCGACTCGCCGGCCGGGCCGGTTCCCGTGCGGGTGTACCGTCCGCCGACCGGGGAGGCGGTGCTGCCGGTGGTGATCTTCGTCCACGGTGGCGGGTGGTCGGTCGGCGACCTGGACACATACGACGGCACCGCCCGGTTGCACGCTGCGGGCGGCGCCGCGGTCGTGGTGTCGGTGGACTACCGGCTGGCCCCTGAGCACCCGTATCCGGCGGCCGTGGAGGACACCTGGGCCGTCGCGCAGTGGGTGTTCGACAACGCCGACGCCCTGGGCGGGGACCCGCAACGCGTCGCCGTCGCGGGTGATTCCGCGGGCGGGAATCTGGCGGCCGTGGTGGCCCAGCTCGCCCGCGACGCCGGTCAGGCCCTGCGGATGCAGCTGTTGTGGTATCCGTCCACCACCTTCGACACGTCGCTGCCGTCGTTCGCCGAGAATTCCGAAGCGCCGATCCTCTCGCTGGACGCGTGCAAGGGATTCACCCGCTGGTACCTCGGTGACGCCGCGGTCTCTCCGCCGCCGGCCACGCTCGTCCCCGCCCGCGGAGACCTGACCGGCACCGCGCCGGCCTACATCGCGGTCGCCGGGCACGACCCGCTGCGCGACGACGGCGTGCGCTACGCCGAACTGCTGTCCGCGGCCGGTGTGCCGGTCGAACTGCACACCGCGGACGCGCTCGTGCACGGCTACCTCGGATACGCGGGTGTGGTGCCCGCCGCCACCGAGGCGACACATCGCGGCCTGCGCGCCCTGCGCGACGCGCTGGCCTGACCAAGGAGGTTCGGATGACAGGCCCTGACTTCGACACCGTCATCGTCGGCGCCGGTTTCTCCGGGATCGGTACCGCGATTCAGCTCGACCGCTCGGGCATGACGGACTACCTCGTCGTCGAAGCCGGTGCCGACGTCGGCGGCACCTGGTACTGGAACACCTATCCCGGTATCGCCGTGGACATCCCGTCGTTCTCCTATCAGTTCTCCTTCGAGCAGAGCACCGCGTGGTCACGCACCTACGCGCCCGGCGGGGAGTTGGCCGCCTACGCAGCGCACTGCGTCGACAAGTACCGACTGCGGCCCAAGATCCGCTTCGGCACCACCGTGGTCGGCGCCGATTACGAAGAGACGCAAGGTCTCTGGCGCATCGAGATGCAGACCGGTGCGGACCGCGACGTGGTGACCGCGCGATTCCTCGTCAACGCCAGCGGCGTGCTGACCGTCCCCAAGCTCCCCGACATCGCCGGCGTGGACTCGTTCGGCGGGACGACGGTGCACACCGCCCGTTGGGACCACGACCTCGACCTGCGCGGCAAGCGTGTTGCGATCATCGGCACCGGCGCCTCCGCGGTGCAGGTGATCCCCGAGATCGCGCCGCTGGTCGACAAGCTCACGGTGTTTCAGCGCACGCCGATCTGGTGTTTCCCGAAGTTCGACGTCCCGCTGTCGACGGCGGCGCGCACGCTGATGCGCCTGCCGCTGGGACGCACGGTCCAGCGCCTGATCAGCCAGGCCTACGTCGAGCTGACGTTCCCGCTGGCGGCGCAGTACTTCACCGTCAACCCGATGGCCAAACGGATGTCCGACGTCGGCCGGGCTTACCTGCGCAAGCAGGTGCACGATCCGGTGACCAGGGACAAGCTCACACCGCGCTACGCCGTCGGGTGCAAGCGTCCCGGTTTCCACAACACCTATCTGTCGACATTCAACCGCGACAACGTCGAGTTGGTCACCGAGCCCATCGACAAGATCACCGGCACCGGGGTGGCCACCGACGACGGCGCACTGCACGAGGTGGACGTGCTGATCCTGGCGACCGGGTTTAAGGTCATGGACGTCGACAACGTGCCCACGTTTCCGGTCCGCGGCCGCGACGGACGCTCGCTGGCCCAGTTCTGGCGCGAGAACCGATTGCAGGCCTACGAGGGGGTGAGCGTTCCGGGCTTCCCGAACTTCTTCACCGTCTTCGGCCCGTACGGCTACGTCGGCTCGTCCTATTTCGCGCTCATCGAGGCTCAGACGGGTCACATCGTGCGCTGTCTGCGCGCCGCCCGGCAGCGCCGGGCCACCCGGGTGGAGGTGCGACCGGAAGCCAACGACCGCTACTTCGCCGAGATGATGCGCAAGCGGCACCGCCAGATCTTCTGGCAGGACAGCTGCCGGCTGGCCAACAGCTACTACTTCGACGAACACGGCGATGTGCCACTGCGCCCCGCCAGCACGCTCGAGGCGTACTGGCGGAGCCGCCGCTTCCCGATCGACGACTACGAGTTCGCCACGGGGTAGGTCGTCAGACGGCGCTCTTGAGGTCGTCGACCTTGTTCAGCTGCTCCCACGGCAACTCGATGTCGGTCCGGCCGAAGTGGCCGTAGGCCGCCGTGGGTGCGTAGATCGGACGCAGCAGGTCGAGGTCGCGGATGATCGCCCCGGGCCGCAGATCGAACACCTCGCCGATGGCCTTCTCGATCTTGACCGGGTCGACGGTCTCCGACCCGAACGTCTCGACGAACAGGCCGACCGGCGCAGCCTTGCCGATCGCGTACGCGACCTGCACCTCGACGCGTTCGGCCAGGCCGGCGGCGACGACGTTCTTGGCCACCCAGCGCATCGCGTAGGCGGCAGAGCGGTCGACCTTGGACGGATCCTTGCCCGAGAAGGCGCCGCCACCGTGTCGGGCCCAGCCGCCATAGGTGTCGACGATGATCTTCCGCCCGGTCAGTCCGGCGTCACCCATCGGTCCGCCCAGGACGAACTTGCCGGTCGGGTTGACCAGGATTCGCGGCGCGGACGTGTCCATGGTCTCGTGGCCGAGTTCGGCCAGCACGGTGTCGATGACGTGCTGGGTGATGTCCGGGGTGAGCTGGCCGTCGAGGTCGACGCCGTCGGCGTGCTGCGTGGACAGCACCACGGTGTCCAGCCGGACCGGCTTGTTTCCGTCGTACTGCACCGTGACCTGAGTCTTGCCATCCGGCCGCAGGTAGTCCAGCGTGCCGTTCTTGCGAACCTCGGTCAGCTTGCGTGACAAGCGGTGGGCCAGCGCGATCGGCAGCGGCATCAGTTCCGGGGTGTCGGCGATCGCGTAACCGAACATCAGGCCCTGGTCGCCGGCGCCCTGGGAGTCCAGCGGATCGGCGGCTCCCCCGACGCGGGTCTCGTGCGCGGTGTCGACACCCTGGGCGATGTCCGGCGACTGGGCGCCGATACCGATGTTGACCCCACAGGTCAGGCCGTCGAAGCCCTTGTCGGAATGGTCGTAGCCGATGTCGAGGATGCGCTCGCGCACGGTGTTGGTGATGTCGGCGAATGCCGACTTCGCGGACGTGGTCACCTCGCCGACCACGTGCACCTGCCCCGTCGTCACCAGCGTCTCCACCGCCACGCGGGACTTCGGATCGTCGGCAAGCAACGCGTCGAGTACCGAGTCGCTGATGGCGTCACAGATCTTGTCGGGATGCCCCTCGGTCACCGACTCACTGGTAAACAACCGAGCTTCACTCACGTCGAACCCTTTCACTCAGCACAACTGAGGTAGTTAGTCAGTCAACATATACAAGCGGTGATCTACCGCCACGGGCGCCCCTTGCACCCAAGCAAGTCCCCGCTCGGACCTAACCTCCGCCGGTGCGCAGGAAGGCCGCGATTGCGTCCACAATACGGCTGGCCATCACAGTCTTCGAACCGTGCTCCAGGGCCGCCTCATTTCCGTCGGCCGACAGCAGCCAGCCGTCGTTGTGATCGACCTCGAAGGCGCGGTTCTCTCCCACCGCGTTGACCACGAGCAGATCGCAGCCCTTGCGCGCGAGCTTGGCACGGGCGTGGAAGAGCACATCGCCGTTTGCGTCGCCGGTCTCGGCGGCGAACCCGACGATCGCTCTCATGTTGGGCAACTGACCGTCGGCGCGGGCGCGGACGGCACCGGCCAGGACGTCCTCGTTGCGGACCAGCTCGATGGTCGGCTCGCCCTCGCCCGCCGGACCCTTCTTGATCTTGTTGACGGCCGGGTGCGCGGGCCGGAAGTCGGCGACCGCGGCCGCCATCACCAGAACGTTGGCCGCCGGCGCATGCTTGGACACGGTGTCGGCCAACTGGGCCGCGGAGCCGATGTGAATGACCTCGACACCGGCCGGGTCGACCAGACCGGCCGTGTTGCCGGCGATCAGGGTCACCTCGGCACCGCGCTGGGCCATCACCCGGGCCATCGCGTACCCCTGCTTACCGGAGCTGCGATTGCCGATGAACCGGACCGGGTCGATGGGTTCGCGGGTGCCACCGGCGGTCACCAGCGCCTTGACACCGGCCAGGTCGTAGGGCAAAGCGTCGCCCCGGGCCAACAACAGCTGGGCCAGCGTGCTGATCTCCTCGGCTTCGGGCAACCGCCCGGGGCCGCTGTCAGATCCCGTCAGCCGCCCCGAGGCGGGTTCCATCACCACCGCGCCGCGGCGGCGCAGCGTGGCCACGTTCTCGCTGGTGGCCGGGTGTTGCCACATCTCGGTGTGCATCGCCGGCGCATAGAGGACCGGGCACCGGACCGTCAGCAGGGTCGCGGTGAGCAGGTCATCGGCGCGGCCGCCGGCGGCCCGCGCCAGCAGATCGGCGGTGGCCGGCGCCACGACGACCAGGTCGGCGCCCTGGCCGATGCGCACGTGGGGTACTTCGTGGACGTCCTCGAACACACCGGTGTGGACCGGGTTACCGGACAGCGCCTCGAAGGTCGCGGCACCGACGAACCGCAACGCCGATTCGGTGGGAACCACCCGAACGGAATGACCGGCCTCGGTGAGCTGGCGGACCACGGTGGCCGCCTTGTAGGCGGCGATGCCGCCCGCGACGCCGACGATGATCCGTTTGCGGTCCACTGCAGGGGCCCGGTTACTCGCCCTCGGTGTGCTCGAGCAGGTCGGCGTGGATCTCACGCATCGCGATCGACAGCGGCTTCTCCTGCAGACCCGGCTCCACCAGCGGGCCGACGTACTCGAGGATGCCGTCCCCGAGCTGGTTGTAGTAGTCGTTGATCTGGCGCGCGCGCTTGGCGGCGTAGATCACCAACGCATATTTGCTCGACGCACGGTCCAGCAGCTCGTCGATGGGCGGGTTGGTGATGCCCAGCGGTGTGTCGTAGGCGCTGGCGGCGGACGAATCGAGGTCGACCGCGGCGTGGGGGGTGCTCACTCTAGAAATTCTCCTGGCGGATTCGGGTGGGGCGCGGGGTTCGGATTTGGGATTGCAAGACGAGGGCGATCACTGATGTTCGCGCCGCACCTGCGTGTGGGCCACCAGCAAGGATACCAATTCAGCGCACGCGGATTCCAATTGACTGTTGACGACGACCTCGTCGAAGTCGTCCTGCGCGGCCAGTTCGTCACGCGCCGTCTGCAGCCGCCGGGCCATCACCTCCGGCGTCTCGGTGCCTCGCCCCACCAGCCGGGCCTCCAGCACCTCCCAGCTGGGAGGCGCCAGAAACACCGTGGTGGCCTCCGGCAAGGCCCGCTTGACCGCGCGCGCACCGGCGAGGTCGACCTCGATCAGAACCGGGTGCCCGGCCGCGGTCGCGGCCGCCACGGGCCCGGCCGGCGTCCCCGAGCGGTGCAACCCGCCGTGGATGTCGGCCCACTCCAGCAGGGCGCCGTTGTCGATGAGCTGCTGAAACTGTGCTGCCGTCACGAACGTGTAGTCCACGCCGTCGACTTCGCCCGGGCGCGGGGCCCGGGTGGTCACCGACACGCTGAAGTACAGGTCCGGGACCCGCTCGCGCAGGCAGCGCACGACGGTGGACTTGCCGACGGCAGACGGGCCGGACAACACCACTACCGGCGCCTTGGCGCACGCGGCGTCGTCCGGCCCCCCGCCTTCGCTCACCGACTCGCTACTGGTCGAACTTTTCCAGCAGAGCCTTGCGCTGACGGTCGCCCAGCCCGCGCAGACGGCGAGTCGGAGCGATCTCGAGTTCGGTCATGATCTCCTGCGCCTTGACCTTGCCCACCTTGGGCAGGGCCTCGAGGAGCGCGGAAACCTTCATCTTGCCCAAGACCTCGTCGGTCTCGGCGTCTTTGAGCACCTGCTTGAGGTTGGTGCCGCCGCGCTTGAGCCGGTCCTTCAACTCGGCTCGCGCTCGACGTGCGGCAGCAGCCTTCTCCAACGCTGCCGCGCGCTGCTCGTCGGTCAACTGGGGAAGGGCCACGGGGTTCCTCCGTCTCTCACCATCATCTTGTTTTGTCTCGGCCGGTCGTGCGGTTCTTCAGAACCAGCCAGCGTGGACGACCGTACCCACGCATGCTGACGAAAGCTAACCCCACCCCCGTGTTTCGGGGTCAAAAGCCCAGCGTGTAGGGCGCGTCACGGCTCATTCGCACCGCCGCGGGGCGGCGCGAGGTGTACCGGCCCGTTGTCACCGGATGAGGCAAACGACCTGCTTACGGCCGGTATCGGCGCCCTGACCGGGCAGCCGGGGGCAGGCGGCCGCTCGTCACACCGCCGCGGGTCATGCCCGACCACCGGATTTTGTGAGAATTTCGCTGGTCATCGCGTGTCGGGCGTGTCGCGGGCGCCGCGGGGGCGTTCAGGCGGACCGGTTCAAATACCCGACGGCTTCACGCATCCGATCGGCAGCCGCCCGCAGCGCCGCGACATCCGGACCGCTGCGCAGCACCTCCCGGGAGACCGCGGGCAGCAGCTGCCCCGCGCGGGCACCTCCAAGGCCTGCCAGCGCCTCCGGGCGGCCGCCCTGGGCTCCCACCCCGGGCACCAGGACCGGGCCGTTCAAGGCGCTCACATCGGGCGGAGCGGCCAGCGTGGCACCGACGACGACACCGACCGAGCCCGGACCGCGTGCAGAGTTCTCGGCGCCGGCCGCGTCGACGATCGACTGCGCGACGGTGCGTCCGCCGGCCAGTGCCCCCTGGACCGAGGCGCCCTCCGGGTTCGACGTCGCGGCCAACACGAAAACTCCGCGGTCGTGGCGCCGGGCCGTGTCGAGCAGCGGCCGCAGCGATCCGAAACCCAGATACGGCGACGCCGTGACCGCGTCGGCGGCCAGCGGCGAGTCGCCGGCCCACGCGGCCGCGTAGGCGGCCATGGTCGACCCGATGTCGCCGCGTTTCGCGTCGGCAAGCACGAGCACGCCCTTATCGCGCAGACCGGCAATGGTGCGCTCGAGCACCGCGTAGCCCGCCGAGCCGTAGGACTCGAAGAACGCCACCTGGGGCTTGACGACGGCGAACTCCGCGAACGCGCTCACGCAGATGTCGCTGAAGCGGGCCAGGCCGTCAGCGTCGACGCCGAGGCCCCAGGCCCTGAGCAGCTCCGGATGCGGATCGATGCCCAGGCACAGCGGGCCGCGCTGCGCCATCGCCACCGACAGGCGCGCACCGAAGCCGCGCACCGGTCAGGACCCCAGCGCGCTGTGCAGGTCCTGCAGCGACATCACGCCGATGTCGCCGCGGATACCGGCTTCGATGCCCTGCACCGCGGCCGAGGCGCCCTGCACCGTGGTCACGCAGGGGATGTTCATCGACACCGCCGCCGACCGGATCTCGTAGCCGTCGACGCGGGGGCCGGAGTTTC
The DNA here is from genome assembly GCF_010726645.1 of Mycolicibacterium duvalii. NCBI lineage: Bacteria > Bacillati > Actinomycetota > Actinomycetes > Mycobacteriales > Mycobacteriaceae > Mycobacterium > Mycolicibacterium duvalii. Next base: position 1,827,216 of record NZ_AP022563.1, read on the forward strand.
CGTACGGGGTGTTGATCACCATGTCCACCTCGCCGGCTTTGATCGCGTCGACCGCGGACCGCGACGGGCGTGACTCGTCAGGCTCTTCGAAGTGTTTGCGCACCTCTTCGCAGGGAATCCCGTTGCGTCGCAGCATCTCTGCGGTACCCTCGGTCGCCAGCACCTGGAAGCCGAGATCGGCCAGGCGCTTGACCGGGAACACCAGCGACCGCTTGTCGCGGTTGGCCACCGACACGAACACCGTCCCGCTGGCGGGCAGCGACCCGTAGGCGGCGGTCTGGCTCTTGGCGAACGCGCTGCCGAAGTCGTGGGCGATACCCATCACCTCGCCGGTCGATTTCATCTCCGGACCCAGCAGCGAATCGATCTGAGAGCCATCGGCTTTGCGGAACCGGAAGAACGGCAGCACCGCCTCCTTGACCGCGACGGGTGCGTTGCGCGCGGTGGTCGCGCCGTCCCCGGTCCGAGCCAGTATTCCTTCGTCGCGCAGCTGCGCGATGCTGGCGCCCAGCATGATTCGCGCGCACGCCTTGGCCAACGGCACCGCGGTCGCCTTGGACACGAAGGGTACGGTGCGACTGGCCCGCGGATTGGCCTCCAGCACGTAGAGCACGTCGTCTTTGAGCGCGTACTGCACGTTGAGCAGCCCGACCACGCCGATCCCGAACGCGATGGCCTCGGTGGCCCGCCGGACCGCCTCGATGTCGCTGCGTCCCAACGTCACCGGTGGCAGCGCGCACGCCGAGTCGCCGGAGTGGATGCCGGCCTCCTCGATGTGTTCCATCACGCCGCCGATGTAGACCTCGTCGCCGTCGCACAGCGCGTCGACGTCGATCTCGATGGCGTCCTCGAGGAAGCGATCGACCAGCACCGGGTGTTCCGGGGACAACTGGGTCGCGCGGGTGATGTAGCCGTTCAGGGTCTCGTCGTCGTAGACGATCTCCATGCCGCGCCCGCCGAGCACGTAGGACGGCCGCACCAGCACGGGGTAGCCGATGTCGGCGGCGATGCGGCGCGCCTGGTCGAAGCTGGTGGCCATGCCGTACTTCGGCGCCGGCAGACCGGCGGCGGTGAGCACCTCGCCGAAGTGGCCACGGTCCTCGGCCAGGTCGATCGCCTCGGGGGCGGTGCCCACGATGGGCACCCCCGCCCGGGCCAGCCGGTCGGCCAGCCCCAGCGGGGTCTGTCCGCCGAGCTGGACGATGACACCCACCACCCCGGGTCCGCCTGCGCCGGAGGCCTGTTCGGCGAAGTACACCTCGAGCACGTCCTCGAACGTCAGCGGCTCGAAGTAGAGGCGGTCGGCGGTGTCATAGTCGGTCGACACGGTCTCGGGGTTGCAGTTGACCATGACGGTCTCGAAGCCGGCCTCGGACAGCGTGGTCGCGGCGTGCACGCAGCTGTAGTCGAACTCGATTCCCTGCCCGATGCGGTTCGGACCGGACCCGAGGATCAGTACCTTGGGCCGCTGCGCCTGCGGCGCCACTTCGCTCTCGGCGGCCGGATCGAGCTCGTAGCTGCTGTAGTGATAGGGCGTCTTGGCCTCGAATTCGGCAGCGCAGGTGTCGACGGTCTTGAACACCGGATGGATGCCCAGCCGCTGACGCAGCGCGCGCACCCCGACCTCGCCGGCCAGCTCCGGACGCAGTGCCGCGATCTGGCGGTCCGACAGACCGCAGTGCTTGCTGCGGCGCAGCAACTCGGCTTCCAGGACCGGCGCGTCGACCAGTTCGGCGCGCAACTCCACCAGCCCGGCGATCTGGTCGACGAACCACGGGTCGACACCGGAGGCCTCGGCGACCTCCTCGACGCTGGCGCCGAGCCGCAGCGCGTACTCGATGTCGTACAGCCGCCCGTCGGTGGGTGTGCCCAGCCGCTCCAGGACCTCGGCGACGTCGGCCTCGGGATCGTCGGGCTGGGTCCAGAAGCCGGTGCGACTGGTCTCCAGCGAACGCATCACCTTGCCCAGCGCCTCGACGAAGTTGCGGCCCAGCGACATGGCCTCGCCGACCGACTTCATCGTGGTGGTCAACGTGCCGTCGGCCCCCGGGAACTTCTCGAACGCAAAGCGCGGCGCCTTGACCACGACGTAGTCCAGCGTCGGTTCGAAACTGGCCGGGGTTTCCTTGGTGATGTCGTTGACGATCTCGTCGAGGGTGTAACCGATGGCCAGCTTGGCCGCGATCTTGGCGATCGGGAAGCCGGTGGCCTTCGACGCCAGGGCGCTCGACCGCGACACCCGCGGGTTCATCTCGATGACGATGAGACGGCCGTCTTTCGGGTTCACCGCGAACTGGATGTTGCAGCCCCCCGTATCGACACCCACCTCACGCAGGATCTCGATGCCGAGGGTGCGCATGGTCTGGTATTCGCGGTCGGTCAGCGTCATCGCCGGAGCCACCGTGACCGAGTCCCCGGTGTGCACCCCCATCGGGTCGAAGTTCTCGATCGAACACACCACCACGACGTTGTCGTGGCCGTCGCGCATCAGCTCGAGCTCGAATTCCTTCCAGCCGAAGATCGATTCCTCGATCAGCACGTTCGCCGACGGAGATGCGGCCAGTCCGTCCCCGGCCATCCGCTCGACGTCCTCGGCCGAGTACGCCATACCCGAACCGAGCCCACCCATCGTGAAGCTGGGCCGGACCACCACGGGCAGACCCAGGTCTGCGACCGTCTCGCGCACCTCGTCCATGGTGAAACACACCCGGCTGCGGGCCGACTCACCGCCCACCTTGGCGACGATGTCCTTGAACTTCTGCCGGTCCTCGCCGCGCTGGATGGCCTCGAAATCGGCGCCGATGAGCTCGACGCCGTACTTGTCGAGGATGCCCCTCTCGTAGAGCGCGACAGCGGTGTTCAGGGCGGTCTGCCCGCCGAGCGTGGCCAGCAGCGCGTCGATTCTGTTGCCGCGCTCGGCCTGTTGGGCGATCACCTTCTCGACGAAGTCGGCGGTGATCGGCTCGACGTAGGTGTGATCGGCGAACTCCGGGTCGGTCATGATGGTCGCCGGGTTCGAGTTGATCAGCGTGACCTGCAGCCCCTCGGCGCGCAGCACGCGGCACGCCTGGGTGCCGGAGTAGTCGAACTCGGCGGCCTGGCCGATCAGGATCGGGCCGGACCCGATCACCAAAATGTGGTTGAGGTCTGCGCGGCGCGGCATCGTTGCTACTCCCCTGCCATGAGGTCGATGAACTGGTCGAACAGGTAACCGGCGTCGCGGGGACCGGCCGCGGCCTCGGGGTGGTACTGCACCGAGAACGCGCGACCGTCGACCAGTCGAACACCTTCTACGACACCGTCGTTGGCGCAGGTGTGGCTGACCTCGGCCCGACCGAAATCGGTGCCGAACTGCTCGCCTGCTTCGCCTTCGAGCGCGAACCCGTGGTTCTGCGAGGTGATGGCCACCCGCCCGGTGGCGTGGTCGATGACCGGGATGTTGATGCCGCGGTGACCGAACACCATCTTGTAGGTGGACCGGCCCAGCGCGCGGCCCAGGATCTGGTTGCCGAAGCAGATGCCGAACAGCGGGATCCGGGCGCCGAGGACCTCGCGGGTGACCGTGACCACGTGATCGGCGGTCGCCGGGTCGCCGGGACCGTTGGACAGGAACACCCCGTCCGGGCGCAGCTCGAGGATCTCGTCGAACGTCGCCGACGACGGCAACACCACGGTCCGGATCCCGCGCGCAGCGAAGTTGCGCGGCGTGTTGGTCTTGATGCCCAAATCCAGCGCGACCACCGTGAAACGCTGGGGGCCTTCGGGTTCCACGATGTATTCACGATCGGTGGTGACTTCCCCGGCCAGGTCCGCACCGAGCATGGATTCCTGGCCCTGCACCCGGGCCACCAGGTCGTCGAGCGGCGCGGTGGCGGCCGCGCCGCTGAACACCCCGGCCTTCATGGATCCGCGGGTGCGCAGGTGCCGCACCACCGCGCGGGTGTCGATTCCGGCGATGCCGACAACACCCTGGCGCTGCAGTTCGTCGTCGAGGCTGCCGGTGGCGCGCCAGTTCGACGCCCGTGGCGACGGATCCCGCACGGCGTAGCCGGCCACCCAGATCTTGTCGCCGCGGCTCTCGCTGTCCTCGTCGTTCCAGCCGGTGTTGCCGATCTGCGGCGCCGTGGCGATCACGATCTGGCGGTGATAACTCGGATCGGTCAGCGTCTCCTGGTAACCGGACATGCCGGTGGAGAACACCGCCTCGCCGAGTGTCTCGCCGACCGCCCCGAACGGCGCGCCGGTGAACACCCGGCCGTCTTCGAGGACGAGTACGGCCTTGTCCATGGTCATGCGACCTCCTCTGGCAGCCATTTGGCGTAGTCGCCGCGGTCGTCGGCGCGGAATCCGGTGTCGATCTCGGTGCCCGACGGCAGCCGCCAGCGGATGGCCAGGATGCCGTCGTGGGTGAGCGCCTTGCCCACCAGGTTCTTCTCGGCGCGGATCGCGACGATGACGTCGTCGGGAATCCAGATCGGCCCGGCGCCGGTGCGCTGCAACATGATTCCTTCCGGATAGCGGGTCAGCACCGCCTTGGCGCGGAAGCCGAGATCGCCGACGACGATGCGGTCGTTCCAGTGCGGCGCCAGGGTGCTGCCGACGTAGAGTCCCTTGATCGGCGCCACCAGCGCGGGGCCGACGGTGTCGGGTAGCGAGGGCAGCGTGCCCAGGATCTGCGCCTGCCGCTCCGCACGGCGGCGCCAGCCACGGATCATCGCCTGGATCACCACCGCGATGATCACGGCCACCACCGCAGCCATGATCAGCGTCGCGACCAGGGTCGGGGTGTTCATGCGATCTTCCCGTCGCGGGCGGTGACCCGGCCGCGCAGCATCGTCGCCGTCACCACGGCCGGCAACTCCATGTCCTCATAGGGAGTGTTGTCCGACCGGCTGGCCAGCGCCGGCCCCTCGACCGTCCAGCGTGCCGTCGGGTCGACCAGAGTGAGGTTGGCCGGCTCGCCGACCTCCAGCGGCCGGCCCTGGTCGGGCAGTCCGACGATGCGGGCGGGGTTCTCGCTCATCACCCGCGCGACATCGCGCCACGTCAGCAGACCGGGATCGACCATGGTCTGGGCTACCACCGACAGCGCGGTCTGCAATCCGAGCATGCCGGGCCGGGCGTTGGCGAATTCGCAGCACTTCTCGTGGGCGGCGTGCGGCGCGTGATCGGTCGCGACACAGTCGATGACGCCGTCGGCGAGCGCTTGCCGCAGCGCCATGGCGTCGCCGGCTTCCCGCAGCGGCGGGTTGACGCGATTGCGGCCGTCGTAAGTGGTCAGCCGGGTGTCGTCGAGCAGCAGGTGGTGCGGGGTCACTTCCGCGGTGATCGCGATCCCCTGCTCCTTGGCCCATCTGAGCAGCTCCACGGTGCCTGCAGTGGAAGCGTGGCAGATGTGCACGCGGGCACCGGCATCGCGGGCCAGCAGCGCATCCCGGGCCACGATCGACTCCTCGGCGGCTCGGGGCCAGCCGGCCAGGCCCAGCCGTGCGGCGTTGGGCCCCTCATGCGCCACGGCGCCGACGGTGAGCCGTGGTTCCTCGGCGTGCTGGGCGATCAGCACGCCGAGTCCGGAGGCGTACTCCAGGGCGCGGCGCATCACCAGCGGGTCGTCGACACAGACGCCGTCGTCGGAGAACATCCGGACACCTGCCTGACCGGCGGCCATCAGCCCCATCTCGGTGAGTTGTTTACCGGCCAGACCGACCGTCACCGCGCCCACGGGATGCACGTCGACCAGACCGACCTGTTGGCCACGCCGCCACACATGGTCGGTGACCACCACGCTGTCGGCCACCGGATCGGTGTTGGCCATCGCGAACACCGCGGTGTAGCCACCCAGAGCCGCTGCAGCCGAACCGGTTTCGATGTCCTCGGCGTACTCGCGGCCAGGCTCGCGCAGGTGGGTGTGCAGGTCGACGAATCCGGGCAGCAGCACCTGACCGTCACCGTCGATCACATCGGCGTCGGCCGGAACCGGTAGCCCGATCCCGATCTCGGCGATCTGACCGTCGGAAACCAGGACGTCGACCGGATCGCCGTCGCCGTAGCGGCGCACATTGGTGATGAGGACGGTCATGCGCTGATCGCTCCTTCTTCGGACCCGACGAGCAGGTGAAACAGCACCGCCATCCGGACGTGCACGCCGTTGGAAACCTGCTGCAGCACAGCCGACTGCGGCGAGTCGGCCACGGAGTAGGCGATCTCCATGCCGCGCAGCATCGGTCCGGGATGCAGCACCACCGTGTGATCGGCGAGTTGCGCCTGCCGCCGCTCGGAGAGCCCGTACCGCACCGAGTACTCGCGCGCCGACGGGAAGAAGGCGCCGTTCATCCGCTCGGCCTGCACGCGCAGCATCAGCACCGCGTCGGCGAGCGGCAATTCGGCGTCGAGTTCGTGCGACACCGTTACCGGCCAGCCCGCGACGCCGACGGGCAGCAGCGTCGGCGGCGCCACCAGCACCACCTCGGCGCCCAAGGTGTGCAGTAACGCAACGTTGGAGCGCGCCACCCTGCTGTGCAGGACGTCGCCGACGATCACCACGCGCTTGCCGTCGATGCTGCCGAGCCGCTGGCGGATGGTCAGCGCATCGAGCAGCGCCTGGGTGGGGTGTTCGTGGGTGCCGTCGCCGGCGTTCACCACCGACGGACCCCCGTGCTCGTCGGCGGTCCACTCGGCCAGCTGCTGGGCCGCCCCCGACGCGGGATGGCGGATCACCAGTGCGTCCGCACCGGCGGCCCGCAGTGTGAGCGCGGTGTCGCGCAACGACTCGCCCTTGGCGACCGAGGATCCGGACGCGCTGACATTGATGACGTCGGCACTCATCCACTTCCCTGCGACCTCGAAGGACACCCGGGTGCGGGTCGAGTTCTCGTAGAACATGGTGATGATGGTGCGTCCGCGCAGGGTGGGCAGTTTCTTCACCTCGCGCCCGAGCAGGGCCTCGCGGAAATGGTCGGCGTTGTCGAGGATGGCGAGCGCGTCGTCGCGGCTCAGATCCGCGGCTGTCAACAGGTGCTTCACCTGGCTGGCCCTCCATAGGGTGCGATGGCGACGACGTCGACCCCGTCGTTCTCGACGAGACGGACCTTGACGTTCTCGGCGCGCGAGGTGGGCACGTTCTTTCCCACGTAGTCGGCCCGGATCGGGAGCTCACGGTGGCCGCGGTCGACGAGCACCGCGAGCTGTACCGCCTTGGGGCGGCCGAGGTCGCGCAGCGCGTCGAGGGCTGAGCGCACCGACCGGCCCGAATACAGGACGTCGTCGACGAGAATCACCAACGCACCGTCGATGCCGCCCTCGGGGATGGAGGTGGCGCCCAGCGCGCGAGGCGGCTTGCTCATCAGATCGTCGCGGTACAGCGTGATGTCCAGAGCCCCGTGCGCCACGTCGACGCCGCTGAACTCTTCGATGTTGTGAGCCAGTCGGCCGGCCAGCGTCACGCCGCGGGTGGGGATACCGAGCAGGACGACGCGGGGCGCCTCCGGCGCGTCAAGCGCCGTCTTCTCGATGATCTGGTGGGCGATACGGGCGATCGTTCGGCTGACGTCCGCTGCGGACATCAGCTCCCGGTCGGAGCCGGGCTGGTCGGGTGCGCCCACGAGTGAGCCGGACCTCCTTCTCCGCCTCACGGGACGGATCGTTAAAGGATGTCGGAAACTGCGGCGAGCTTAGCACCGCTAGGCGGCGGCGCCGTATCCGGCAGGTAGCGTCTGCGTGGTGAATCTCGACCGCAACAAGGCGTCCATCTCCGAGGCGATCGACGCCGGCCTGCTGGCCGGAGCGGTCACCCTGGTCTGGCAGTCCGGAAAGGTGCTGCAGGTCAACGAGCTTGGCCATCGCGATGTCCGCGCCGGGTCACCGATGCGGCGCGACACCGTCTTCCGGATCGCGTCGATGACCAAGCCGGTCACGGTGGCCGCCGCGATGGCACTGATCGAAGAGGGCAAGCTCACACTGACCGACCGGGTCTCGACCTGGTTGCCCGAGCTCGCCGAGATGCGCGTGCTGGCCGAGCCGCGCGGGCCGCTGGATCGCACTGTGCCCGCGCAGCGGCACATCACCGTCGAAGACCTGATGACCCATCGCAGCGGACTGGCCTACATGTTCTCGGTGCTCGGCCCGCTGTCCGATGCCTACCGCAGGCTGCCCACCCGCCAGGACCAGGACCGGTGGCTGTCCGAGCTGGCCGCCTTGCCGCTGGTGCATCAGCCCGGCGAACGGCTGACCTACAGCCATGCCACTGATGTGCTCGGAATCGTGTTGTCCCGTATCGAGGGCAAGCCGCTGAGTCAGGTGCTGGCCGAACGGATCTTCGAGCCGCTGGGGATGACCGACACCGGCTTTCACGTCGACCCGGCCGCGCGTGGCCGCGCCGCGACGATGTACTCACTCGATCCGGACAACGGATTGCGCGACGACGTGATGGGCCCGGCGCCGATCACCGATCCGCCGTTCTGCACCGGCGGGGCCGGGTTGTGGTCCACTGCCGACGACTATCTGCGCTTCGCCCGCATGCTGCTGGCCGGCGGCACCGTCGACGGCATACGGGTGCTTTCCGAGGAATCGGTCGCGTCGATGCGCCGGGACCGCTTGACCGATGAGCAGAAACGCCACGATTTCCTCGGCGCACCGTTCTGGATCGGTCGCGGGTTCGGACTGAATCTGTCGGTCGTCACCGACCCTGCGAAGTCGCGCACCCTCTTCGGGCCGGGCGGCGCGGGCACGTTCTCGTGGCCGGGGGCGTACGGCACGTGGTGGCAAGCCGACCCGTCGGCCGATGTGATTCTGATCTATCTGATTCAGAACCTGCCGAATTTGACGGTGGATGCGGCCGCGGCGGTCGCCGGCAACACGTCGCTGGCCAAGCTCCAGACCGCGCAACCCAAGTTCGTCCGGAGTACTTACCAGGCCTTGGAGATCTGATTCTGAGTTCCTAACGGATGTCAAACGGCGTGTTGGCTCGTAGGCTCGTGTTTGGCGGGCCTGGATGTTGGAGCGCTTGGCGACTCCTGTGACTCCTGGCCCGCCGCCTGTTTGCGGCGGTCGCGCATGCGTTGGTGACGGATGTTGTCGCGGCGCCGGGGTTGGATCTGGTAGCGCTCTTTGACGATCTTGCGGCCCTGAGCGTCGGTGATCGGGGTGCCGTCGACATCGCGCAGGACGTAGGGCTGGCCGTTGCGCATGCAGGTAGCGATCCGGGTGACCAGCAGGGTGGCCAGGTGGCAGATCGCCGAGTCGTGGTGGCGGTCGCCGGTCATCAGTCGCTGGTATTTCGCGGCGATCTGCGGGTCGATCTTGCGGGCTTGATCAGCGGCGGTGTATAGCATTTCGCGCAGCAGGGGGTCGCCGGCCTTGGTGATCGAGGATTCGACCTTGCTCAGCCCGGACTGGCTGACCTTGGGGACCAGTCCGGTGTAGGCGCGGATCGCGGCCAGTGAGGTGAACCGGTGAGGATCACCGATCCGCCCAGCGATCACGGCGCTGATGACCGGTCCGACACCGGGAGCAGAAGCCACGATTGCCTTGGGGTCGGCGTCGGCGTAGAGGTTCGCGACCCGTTCATCGATCTGCTTGATCTGCCGGGTCAAAAACAGCGCCTGTTCGGCCTCGTGGGCGATGTCGTCGCCCAGTTCGGCGAAGTTCATCCCGTCGGGTCCCCACAGCATGAGGGTTTCCTTGGCTGCGACGATGAGTCCGGCGGCGTGGTCCTCGCGCCACGCGCCGCGGGACCGGGCGATCAGAAACCGGCTCAGACGTCCCTGGCCGAGTCGGATCACCGTATTCGGGTCGGCGTAGCGGGCGAGGAACTCCAACGCCGCGTTGCCGTAGTTCGAGCCGAGCACCGCATACCACGCTGGCCCGAGGAGCTCGACGAGCGCATCGAGCCGTGAATACACCGCCACCCGGCGTTTGATCATGGTGGAGCGCTGTCGGACCAAGCGCCGCAACGGGTCTGCCGGTCCCTGGCCGGAATACTCGCGCAACCCTTCGGGATGAAGTAGCGGCAGCCGGGCCAGCAGCTCGGAGTCGATGCGATCGTTCTTGGTGTGCTTGGAGTAGTACTTGCGCAGATCCGCCGATTGGGTGGTAGGCACCATCACCACCCGGGCGCCGCGGCGGCGGAACCACTCGGCCAGCACGATCCATGCGTTACGGGTCGGCTCGACCACCACGGTCACGTCCGTGGCGTCGGCCAGGAACAGATCGGCCCACAACCGCTCCAAGTCCGCCGGCCGGGTCGAGAATTTCCGGCCCCGCCATACCGTGGTCCCGTCGCGGGCCAGCGTCGCTTGATGCGCCGCGCGCACCGCTACGTCGATTCCTAATGTCCATGCCATCGTTGTGTGCTCCTGTCAGCCATCAATCCCTATTCACCCAGGTGGCTGACCATCGCGGCTGTGGCCCAGACATTCCCTAAGCAGGAGTCCACACCGACCGGCTGGCTCCAAGTTCCCGAACAAGGACACCGCTCGACCAGCCACCGAGCTCGCGAGCGGACCACTCAAATCTCAGGGATCACCACGCGTCCCAGTCGGACGTTCGGCCCGCCCGCGAACTCACACTCCAAAGCTAAATGTCGGACCGTCCGCGTACAGTCGGGGATGTGTTCGAAAGTGTGTTCGACTTGTCTGATGCGGCCGGTGAGGCGGAGCTGCGGGCGGTCGTCGAGCGCTGCGAGCGGCTCAAGTCGGCGGCCGCGGCGGCCCAGGCGCGGGCCACCGCGTTGTGGGCGGCCAATCGCCACGCCGCCGAGGACGCCGCCGGAGTCCGCAAGGACAAGCGCGGCAAAGGTTTGGCCGCCGAGATCGCGCTGGCGCGCCACGACGCCCCGGCCCAGGGCAACCGGCATCTCGGGTTCGCCCGGGCGCTGGTCCACGAGATGCCCCACACCCTGGCCGCGCTGGAAACCGGGGCGCTCACGGAGTGGCGGGCCACCCTGATCGTGCGCGAATCGGCCTGCCTGAGCGTCGAACACCGCCGCCAGTTGGACAAGGAACTGTGTGCCAATCCGGCGCGGCTGTCCGGCTGGGGCAACAAACGCGTCGAAGCCGAAGCCAAAAGCATCGCCGCGCGCCTGGACGCCGCGGCGGTCGTCGAGCGCATCGACAAAGCCGCCGCGGGCTGTGCGGTCACATGCCGGCCCGCGGCCAACAACATGGTCTACCTGACGGTGCGACTACCCCTGGCCCAGGGCGTCGGCGTCTACGCCGCCTGCAAACAGGCCGCCGACACCACCGTCGACGAACGCCCCCGCGGGCAGGTGATGGCCGAGACCATCTACCAGCGCGTGACCGGACGCGCGGCCACCGCGCCGGTCCCGGTGGCGCTGAACCTCGTGATGGCCGACACCACCCTGGCCGGCGACGACGACGAACTGGGCTGGCTGCCCGGCTACGGCCCCGTCCCGGCCGGGTTCTGCCGCGCCCTGATCGGCCAGGCCGCCCTCGACGACCAGACCCGGGCCACGCTGCGCCGCCTCTACCGCCACCCGCAGTCCGGGCAACTGGTCGCGATGGAATCGCGTGCGCGGATCTTCCCCAAAGGCCTCGCCGCGCTGCTCGATCGCCGGGACCGCACCTGCCGCACGCCGTACTGCGACGCGCCGATCCGCCACCACGACCACGCCACCCCGCACCGCGCCGGCGGACCCACCAGCGCGCGCAACGGTCTCGGCGAATGCGAAGCCTGCAACTACGCCAAAGAAGCCCCCGGCTGGACCGTCACCACCAACGAGATCGCCGGCACCCACACCGCCCAGTTCCGCACCCCCACCGGCGCGGTCTACCAATCCACCGCCCCACCACTGCCCGGACCGCCACCACGACGGCGCAGCATCATCGAAGATGGCATCACCATCGACCTCATCACCTTCGACGCCGCATGACCTCCGGCGGACGGCGAGTTCAGCTCGTCAGCTGGCCTCGCCACCACCTTGCATCGCCGCGGCAGCAGCCCGGATCTGCGGGGTCACCAGCATCACTTGGCCCAGCACCCCATTGACGAAGCCCGGCGAGTCGTCGGTGGACAGTTCTTTGGCCAGTTCGACCGCTTCGTCCACGGCGACGGGTTCGGGCACATCCTCGGCGTGCAGCAGCTCCCACACGGCGACCCGCAGAATCGCGCGATCCACGGCGGGTAGCCGGTCCAGCGTCCAGCCCTGCAGATGCGCCGAGATCAGGTCGTCCACGTGGGCGGCATGCTCGGTGACACCACGGGCCACCGTCACGGTGTAGGGGTTCAGCGCGGAGGTATCCCCCTTGTCGGCCAACGCATTCCGGGACTCCACGACGGCGGCCGGAGTGAGCCCGCGCGCTTCGGCCTCGAACAGCAGGTCGACGGCGCGTTTGCGGGCCTGGTGACGGCCACGGTCGGCGCGTCGGTCAGGCATTGACCCTTCCCAGGTAGCTGCCGTCGCGGGAGTCCACCTTGAGCTTGTCACCGGTGTTGATGAACAGCGGCACCTGGATCTCGGCACCGGTTTCCACGGTCGCCGGCTTGGTGCCCGCGTTGGAGCGGTCGCCCTGCAGGCCCGGCTCGGTGTGGGTGACCTCGAGTTCGACGGTGACGGGCAGCTCCAGATACAGCGGCGTGCCGTTGTGGAAGGCGATCTGCACCGGCATGCTCTCCAGCAGGAAGCCGGCCAGCCGGCCGACCAGCGACTCCGGCAACGGGTGCTGCTCGAAGTCCTCGGAGTCCATGAAGACGAAGTCGGAGCCGTCGCGGTACAGGTAGGTGGCGTCGCGGCGATCCACGGTCGCGGTCTCGACCTTGACGCCGGCGTTGTAGGTCTTGTCGACGGTCTTGCCGGACACCACATTCTTCAGCTTCGTCCGCACGAAGGCCGGCCCTTTGCCGGGCTTGACGTGCTGAAATTCGATGATCTGCCACAGCTGGCCGTCGATCACCAGGACGAGCCCATTCTTGAAGTCGGCGGTGGATGCCACGGTCGGTTGTACTCCTAGCCTCTAGAGGATCACCAGGTCCTTCGAGAACCCGGTCAGCAGTTCGGGGGCGTCTTCTGCGACCACCAGGGTGTCCTCGATGCGGACACCTCCGCGGTCGGGAAGGTAGACACCAGGCTCGACGGTCACCGCGGAGCCAGCAAGCAGTGTACCGGCGGCCGCGGCGTTGATTCCCGGCGCTTCGTGAATCTGCAGGCCCACGCCGTGCCCGAGGCCGTGACCGAAGTTCTCGGCGAACCCGGCGTCGGCGATGACCTGACGGGAGGCAGCGTCGACATCCTTGAGCGCCGCGCCGGGGGCCAGGGCCTCGCGCCCGGCCCGCTGGGCGTCGGCGACCAGTGCGTAGACCTCCCGCTGCCAGTCGGCGACCGGCGCGAGCGCGAAGGTGCGCGTCATGTCCGAGTGATATCCGGCGACCAGGGCGCCGAAGTCGATCTTGACGAAGTCGCCCGCGGCCAGCACGGCGTCGGTGGGCCGATGATGGGGGATCGCCGAGTTGGTTCCGGTCGCGACGATGGTCTCGAACGACGCCCCGTCGGCGCCGTGCTCGAGCATGAGGGCCTCCAACTGATTGCGCACCGCCTTCTCGGTGCGGCCGGCCCGCAACCCGCCCTGGTCGATCAAGTCGGTCAGCGCGGCGTCGGCCGCCTCGCACGCCAGCCGCAACAGCGCGATCTCACCGGCGTCCTTGACCTCACGCAGCTGTTCGACCAACCCGGCGGCCCGCATCAAGCGGCAGCCCTCACCAGCGGCCTCGGTCAGCTTGGCGAACGCGTCGACGGTCACCACGTGACTCTCGAACCCGAGACTTCGCACCCCGGCGTCGACGGCGCGGGCGACCAGGCGGGGCCCGCAGGCACGCTCGATGACCACCTCGGCGTCGGGTGACTGCGTCGCGGCCTGGGTGCGATAGCGACCGTCGGTGGCCAGCACCGGCGTGTCCTGGTCAGCCAAGATCAACAGCGCGGCGTTCGAGCCGGTGAATCCGGACAGGTACCGGACGTTGACCAGGTCCGATACCAGGACGGCATCGAGCCCGGAATCGGCCAGCTTGCGACGCAAACGGTCGCGGCGCGCAGATATGGTCACGGTGGTCGACGCTACTCGCTAAGGTGTGGCCCCATGAGTAAGTGGTTGCTGCGCGGACTGGTGTTCGCCGCCCTGATGGTGATCGTCCGGTTACTGCAGGGAGCGATGATCAATGCGTGGGAAACCAAGGCGGGATTGATCAGCGCCATCCTGGTCGCGCTGTTCGCGCTGGTGGCCCTCGCGTGGGGCTACGTCGACGGCCGTAGCGATGCCCGCAGGAACCCCGATCCGGAACGTCGCGACGATCTGGCGATGGCCTGGCTGCTGGCCGGCCTGTTCGCCGGTGTGGTCAGCGGCCTGGTGGCCTGGCTGATCGGGATGTTCTACCAGAACCTCTACGTCGAGGGCCTGATCAACGAGGTGACCACGTTCGCCGCGTTCACCGCGCTGCTGGTGTTCCTCAGCGCGATCATCGGCGTGGCGCTCGGCCATTGGCTGGTCGACCGCAAGCGGCCCGACGAGCCGCGCCGCCGCGAGGGCGACGACGACCGCGCCGACACCGACGTGTTCGCCGCCGTGCGCGAAGACCAGACTCAACCGGTCGAGAACCGTTAGTCGCGGGCGACTTCTGCCAATCAGTCGCGGGCGACTTCTGCGTACGCGGCGGCCAGCAGCGACGGATCCGGGCCTTCCAGCCGTCCCGGCTTGGCGAGACCGTCGAGCACCACGAACCGCAGCACCCCGGCCCTGGTCTTCTTGTCCCCCAGCATCGATTCCATCAGCTGCGGCAACGCATCGGCGTCGTAGCTCACCGGCAAGCCCAGCGCGGTGAGCACCGCGCGGTGCCGCTCCGCGGTCTCGTCGTCCAAGCGGCCCGCGAGTCGCCCCAGCTCGGCGGCGAACACCAGACCCACCGACACCGCCGCGCCGTGGCGCCACTGGTAGCGCTCCCGCCGCTCGATCGCGTGGGCCAGCGTGTGCCCGTAGTTGAGGATTTCGCGCAGCTGCGACTCCTTCTCGTCGGCGGCGACCACCTCGGCCTTGACCGCGACCGCGCGGCGGATCAGCTCGGGCAGCACCTCGCCGGCCGGGTCGAGCGCCTCCTGCGGGCCGGCCTCGATCATGTCGAGGATGACCGGGTCGGCGATGAACCCGGCCTTCACGATCTCGGCCATCCCGGCGATGATCTCGTTGCGCGGCAGGGTCTGCAGAGTGGCGAGGTCGATCAGCACGGCCGCGGGCTGGTGAAACGCGCCGACGAGGTTCTTGCCGGCGTCGGTGTTGATGCCGGTCTTGCCGCCCACCGCGGCGTCGACCATGCCGAGCAGGGTGGTCGGCACGTGCACGATGTCGACGCCACGCAACCAGGTCGCCGCGGCGAACCCGGCGACATCGGTGGCCGCTCCCCCGCCGAGGCTGACGATGGCGTCCTTGCGCCCGATGCCGATGCGGCCCAACACTTCCCAGATGAATCCGACGACAGGCAGCTCCTTGCCCGCCTCGGCGTCGGGGATCTCGATCCGGTGCGCGTCGGTGCCCTGCTCGGCAAGATGGGTCCGGATCACCTCGGCGGTCTGGGCCAGGGTCGGCTGGTGCAGGATCGCGACCTTGTGCCGACCGGCGAGCACCCGCGCCAGGTCGCCCAGCAACCCCGTGCCGATGATCACCGGGTAGGGCGGGTCGGTGGCTACCTCGACGGTCACCGGTTCGGTCACGGATTGTCCTTTCTCTTGGCCGCCACCGCGGCCGGGCTGGGCGGCGCGTCGGTCGACGGAGCCGCGCTCAGCGACAGCGGCGCGCGCCGCCAGGACGGGCGTCGGCGACGGCGCTCCGGCTTGGCGTCGTCGGGGTTGTCCAGCCGCGAGGTGATGTAACGGACGACGGCGCCGGGATTGCGGTGGTTGGTGTTGACCCGCATGGTGGCGACCCGTCGGTACAGCGGAACCCGTTGAGACATCAGCTTTTTGAACTTCTCCCCCCGGTCGGGGCCGGCGAGCAGGGGCCGCGCAGTCGAGCCGCCGGTGCGGCGCATCCCCTCGGCTGCGCTGATCTCGAGATAGATGACAGTGTGCCCGGCCAGGGCCTGCCGGACACCCGGGCTGGTCACGGCGCCGCCACCGAGCGACAGCACGCCGTCATGGTGAGCCAATGCGTCGCGGATGACCTCTTCCTCGATACGACGGAACTCGGCTTCGCCATCGGCGGCGAAGATGTCGGCGATGACGCGGCCGGTGCGTTTCTCGATCTCGGCGTCGGTGTCGAGCAGCGGCAGATCGAGCGCCTTGGCCAGCCGGCGACCGATCGTGGACTTGCCCGACCCGGGCAGCCCGATCAGCACCGCCTTGGGGGCCATCAGCCCGAGGCCCTTGCCGGGTCGCTGTGCGGCTCCCGCTGCGCGACGGCGCGCAGATACCCGTCGATGTTCCTCCGCGTCTCGGTCAGCGAGTCACCGCCGAACTTCTGCAGCGCGGCGCGCGCGAGCACCAACGCGACCATGGTCTCCACCACCACCCCGGCCGCGGGCACCGCGCAGACGTCGGAGCGCTGGTGGATCGCCACTGCCTCGTCACCGGTGGTCATGTCCACGGTGGCCAGCGCGCGCGGCACGGTCGAAATCGGTTTCATGGCCGCGCGCACCCGCACCGGCAGGCCGTTGGTCATGCCGCCCTCGAGGCCGCCGGCCCGGTTTGTCGACCGGGACACGCCGTCGGGCCCGGGGTACATCTCGTCGTGCGCGACGCTGCCGCGCCGACGGGCGGTTTCGAAGCCGTCGCCGATCTCGACGCCCTTGATCGCCTGAATGCCCATCACCGCGGCCGCCAGCTGACTGTCCAGCCGGTTGTCACCGCTGGTGAACGATCCCAGCCCGACGGGCAGACCGTGCGCTACCACTTCGACCACCCCGCCGAGGGTGTCGCCGTCCCGTTTGGCCGCTTCGATCTCGGCGATCATCGAGGTTTCCGCTGCCGCGTCGAACGCCCGCACCGGGCTGGCGTCGATGGCGGCGAGATCACCGGGGTGGGGCACCGGTCCGTCGTACGGGTCGGAGGCACCGATGGAGATCACATGCGACACGATCTCCACGCCCAGCGCCTGCTGCAGGAAGGCGCGGGCGAAGGTGCCCGCGGCCACCCGGGCAGCGGTCTCGCGGGCGCTCGCGCGCTCCAGAACCGGCCGTGCATCGTCGAATCCGTATTTGAGCATGCCCGCATAGTCCGCATGCCCGGGACGCGGACGCGTCAGCGGCGCGTTGCGCGCGGCGCTGTCGGCCAGCACGGCCGGATCGACCGGGTCGGGAGCCATCACGGTTTCCCATTTGGGCCACTCCGTGTTGCCGATCTCGATCGCGATCGGACCACCGAGGGTGCGGCCGTGGCGCATACCCGCCAGCATGGTGATCTGATCCTGTTCGAACTTCATCCGAGCGCCGCGACCATAGCCGAGGCGGCGGCGCGCGAGCTGCGCGGCGATGTCCTCGGAGGCCACGTGGACGCCCGCGACCATGCCTTCGACCACTGCTACTAGCGCACGGCCATGGGATTCACCGGCTGTCGTCCATCGCAACACGTGTCCCATTTTCGCACGACGGGCTCACTGTCCCGACCGCACCGCCATCGCACCGAGCACGCGGTCCACCTCGGCGACGGCATCGCGGTGCGCGCCAGGGGGATCGTCGGACCGGGCCACCGTCAACGCTGTCTCGCACAGCGCCCCGAACAGGAAGTGCGCGAACGGCTCCGCGGGCCGCGGGTCGATTCGGCCCGCCGCGACGGCCGCTGCGATGCCTGCGCACATCAGCTCCAGCAGCGGTGTCTCCAACCGCCGGGTGGCGGTCCAGCCGATCGCGCTGAACGCTTCGATCAGCACGATGCGCTGCGTGGGCGGATCGCAGCAGTCCTGCAGGAACGCCCGGCACGCGGCGCAGAACGCGTCCCAGGGGTCCGCGCGGCCGCGGTAGGCAGCCAGCACCGACTGGGCAAGTCGGTCGATCTCGCGGGTGAACACCGCCTCGAACAGACGGGCCTTATTGTCGAAATGGTGATAAAGCGCACCCTTGGTCACCCCGGCCTGCGCGGCGACGGCCGCCAGCGACGTCGCGTCGAACCCGTCGGCGGCGAACAGTCGGCGTGCCGCGTCGAGCAGCGCACCGGTGGTCGCCTCGGTGCGCTCGGCCTGGCTGCGCCGACTGCTCACAGCAGCCGGTAGATGCGGTAATCGACGCGATTGGGTGAGAGCACGTTGTAGCCGACCGCCACGACCTGCGACAACCAGGCGTAGCGGTCGTCATCGGTGTCGAAGACCGGGGTGGTGCGCACGTAGGTCTCGGCGTAGGGCAGCGCGCGCCCTTCCAGGAGGCGTCCGAAGCCGTCCGCGGGGACTTTGATGACACCGCGGCTCTCGAGGTGGATCAGGGCGCCGTCGTGCGAGCGAATGGTCGCGCGGACGTCGACGCGGCCGACACCGTCGCTGCCGACCCGTAACCAATCCCCACCGCCGGGCAGCAACTCCCCGCGCACTGCCGGACCGGTGACCTTCCCGCCGGCGATCACGAACGTCAGCCGGGTGCCGGTGGCGGTGCCGATCATCTGGACGGGTTGCAGATCGACGCTGAGATCGCAAAGGTGCTGCACCGGTACGGCGTCGGTCCGGGGCGGCAGTGCTGCAGCGGTAGCGGGCACCATGACATCAAATTTACATACCATGAGTATGTAAGTAAAGGGTCAGACGATCGTCACAGCGAGCGCCGCGGCCGCGCACATCGACGGCCCGTGCGGCACCGCCGCGGCGCCACCGCGCGCCAGTTGCCAGACCGCGACCACGGCGGTCAACACCGACGCGCCCACGGCCGCGACGATCCAGACGTCCGGCCCGAAGGCACCCGTCAGGGCTCCGAGGCCGACGGCGAGCTTGACGTCGCCGGCGCCCATCGCCCGCGGGGCGGCCAGGTGCACCGTGGCGTAGACGGCGAACAACCCGAGTGCGCCGAGTAATGCCGCGGCCCCGTGCCCGCCGAGTGTCGCCACGGTCAGGATGACCACCGCCCCCGGCAGCGTCAGCCAGTTCGGCAGCCGCCGAAAACGAATATCCATGCCGCTCAACAGAATCAGCCACAACCCGAGAACCGACGCGGCGAGTGCACCCCCCACGTTCTCAGGCTAAGCCCGCCGGCTCGGCTAGTACCGCGCCAATTCAGGCGAGCTCGAGCGCGGCTCGCATGGCCTCCTTGGGCGCGGGTCGCCCGGTGAACTGCTCCACCTGGGTGAAGGCCTGGTTCAGCAACATCTGCAGTCCGCTGATCACCTGCCCGCCGGCGGCCTGCACCGCGGCGGCCAGCGGGGTGGGCCACGGCTCGTAGATGGCGTCGAGCAGGACCGGCACCGCCGCCAGGGTCTGCGCATACGGTGCCACCGCGTCGGCGGGCACCGTGTTCACCGCCGCATCGAGGTCACGGACAGCCGCGGCCAGACCGGCGCCGAGCTCGCAGAAATCGGCCGTGACCCCGCAGCGCCCCGCGAGGTCGACCAGCGCGGCGGCCTTCTCCGCGTTGCGCGCTGCCACCGTGAGGTGGCGGGCACCGAGTTCGATCAACCCGACCACGGCCGCCGGCGCCGTGCCGCCCGATCCCACGACCATCGCCCGGGTCGGCTCGAGGCCGTGCAGCGCGCCGGTGACGCCGTCGATGTCGGTGTTGTCGGCCCGCCAGCCTGCTGTCGTCCGCACCAGCGTGTTCGCCGACCCGAGCAGCCGTGCCCTCGGCGTGGCCTCGTCGGCGAAGCGCAGCGCCGCGATCTTGCCCGGCATGGTGACCGACACCCCGACCCACTCCGGCCCGAAGCCCGACACCACCGCCGGCAGCTGTTCTGCGGTGCACTCGATCCGGTCATAGGTCCATCCGGTCAGGCCCAGCGCGCGGTATGCCGCCAGGTGCAGTTGCGGGGACCGGGAGTGCGCGATCGGTGAACCCAGCACCGCCGCACGCCGCGGCGAGCCGGTCATCGCGCCGAGTCGAGCACGCCGTTGCGTATTGCCTGCTGGATGTTGGCCAGATGCTGCTCGTATTCGCGGGTGAACAACGTGGTGCCCTGCATGTCGATCGTGACGAAGTACAGCCAGTCCCCCGGTTCCGGGTTCTCGGCCGCCTTCAGTGCTGCCAGGCTGGGCGAACAGATCGGCGTGGTCGGCAGACCCGGGCGGACATAGGTGTTCCACGGGGTCATCTGCGCCCGGTCGGCGTCGGTGGTGGCCACCTCGATGCGTTCGAGCGGGTAGTTGACCGTCGAGTCGAACTCGAGGGTCCGCTGCGCGGCGAGCCGGTTGTAGATCACCCGGCTGACCTTCGAGAAGTCCTCGGGCGTGGCCTCGCGTTGCACCAACGACGCCACGATCAGAATCTCGTAGGGCGACAGGTTGGTCGCGGCAGCCGACTCCAGCAGACCGTTGTTCTCGTACTGCGTGGCGCTGCCGGCGATCAACGTCGACAGGATGTCCTGCGGTTCGGCCGACGGATCGATGTTCCAGGTGCCCGCGGCGATCAGCCCTTCCAGCCGGCGGGGGTCCTGGCCGACGCGCTCGACGGCGGCGGTGGCCCACTGCGGCACACCGAGCATGTCCGGCGGTGCCGCGGCGGCGACGTCCCGCAACGCATCCGCCGACACACAGCGCCGGTCTCCGTCGAGGTCCACACACGATGCCTTGGCGATCAGGGTCAGGATGCCCTCGGTGACCGCCTGCGTCTTGACGTCCTGGACGTCTTGGAGCTGGCGACCCTCCGGGATCACCAGCCGGCCCACCCGGCTGGCCGGGTCGGACAGGCGTTGCACCGCGTCGGCCGCCGGGATCTCGGTCCGCACCTTGTAGAACCCGGGCTGGATGGCCGAGATCGCGTCGTTGCCGTTCGCGGCGTCGACGAACGCCTTGATGGTGAGAACGACGTTGTTGTCCTGCAGGGTCTGTCCGATCGCGGTGGTCGAATCACCCGGGTGCACCTGGATCACGACATCGGAGACGCCGTCGCCGGCGTAATCTCCGCTGCTGGTACCGAACATGGAGTGCCACAGTCGGGAACCCAGGAAGACCGCACCGACCGCGACCACCACGAGCAGGCTGACCGCGGCGATCGCGGCCACCTTGCGCCGCCGCCGGTATCGCTGCTCGCGGATGCGCTCCTGACGCGTCAAACGCGCCCGGGGCGGACCGACGGCCAGCGGCTCCGGGCGGTCACTTCGCCAGTCGTCAGCCATTCCCGACCTCTCCGTGTGCGGACAGCGCCGTCCGCCGCTGGTCCAGCCAGTGTTGCAGGATTCCCACCGCCGCGGCCTGATCGATCACCGAGCGCTGGCCGCGAGACCGTACTCCCGCTTCCCGCAGTGAGCGCTGCGCGGACAACGTGGTGAACCGCTCGTCGGCCAGGCGCACAGGTACCGGCGCGATCCGCGCGGCCAGCATGTCGGCCACGTCGATCGCGTCCTTCGCCGACGCCCCGGCACGGTCGGCCAGCGTACGCGGCAGGCCGACCACCACCTCGACCACGTCGTTCTCACGCGCCAACGCCACCAGGCGCCGCAGGTGACGATCGGAGCGCCGCTCCCGCCGCACCGTCTCGACCGGGGTGGCCAGGGTCGCGTCCGGGTCGCTGACGGCCACACCGATACGCACGGTGCCGACGTCGACGCCCAATCGGCGGCCACGCCCCGGGTCGGGCGACGACTCGTCGCCGCCAGGCCGGTCAGGCGTCCGGCGGGTCCAGTCGGGGGCGTCCACCTGCGCTAACTCCGGCCCAGCTCCGCGCGTATCGCCGCCAATGCCGCGTCGATACCCGCCGCCCCCTTACCGGACCCCTGGGCCAGATCAGCTTTGCCCCCGCCGCGGCCGTTGACGGCCGCTCCCAGCACCTTGACCAGGTCGTCGGCGCGCAGACCGAGATCCTGGGCGGCCGGATTGACCGCCACCACGAACGGAACGGCATCATTGTCGGCCTCCGACATCAGTGCCACCACCGCCGGCCCGCTGCCGAGCTTGCCGCGGACGTCACCGACGAGCGAGCGCAGATCCCCTGCCGACATCCCGCCGGCCATCCGCTGGGCCACCAGACGGACCTTACCGATGTCCTCCGCGCCGGCGGCCGCGTTGGCCGCGGCGGCGCGGGCGTTGGCCATCCGCAGCCGATCGAGCTCCTTCTCCGCGCTGCGCAGCTTTTCGACCAGAGTGGCCACCCGCGCGGGCACCTCTTCGGAGGGCACCTTCAGCGACGACGCGAGCCCGGCCATCAACGCGCGTTCTTTGGCCAAGTGCCGGAACGAGTCGAGCCCGACATAGGCCTCGACACGGCGCACACCGGACCCGACCGAGGACTCGCCGAGGATCGTCACCGGACCGATCTGCGCCGAGTTGCGCACATGCGTGCCCCCGCACAGTTCCAGCGAGAACGGCCCACCGATCTCGACGACCCGAACCTCGTCGGGATAGTTCTCCCCGAACAGTGCCATCGCCCCCATGGCCTTGGCCCGCTCGAGTTCGGTGGTGAAGCTGTGCACCTCGTAGTCGGCCTCGACGGCCTCGTTGGTGACTTCCTCGATCTCGGTGCGCTGGCCCTCGGTGAGCGCGCCCTGCCAGTTGAAGTCGAACCGTAGGTAGCCGGGCCGGTTGAGCGAACCGGCCTGCACGGCGTTGGGTCCGAGCACCTGGCGCAGCGCCGCGTGCACCATGTGGGTGCCCGAGTGGCCCTGGGTGGCGCCGTGGCGCCAGCGCGGGTCGACGGCGGCCACGACGGTGTCGCCCTCGACGAACTCGCCGGACTCGACCGTGACGCGGTGCGCCCACAGGGTCTTGGCGATCTTCTGGACGTCGCCGACGGCCGCGCGGGCGGTCTGCGAGGCCCCGGTGCCGGTGATGGCGCCTTCGTCGGCGATCTGGCCACCCGACTCCGCATAGAAGGGGGTGCGGTCGAGAATCAGCTCGATCCGTTCGCCGGCGCCCTCGCGACCGGCGTGGGTCACCACCGGAACCCTCTTGCCGTCCACGAAGATGCCGAGGACCCTGGCTTCACTGGACAATTCGTCGAAGCCGGTGAACTCGGTGGGGCCGCTGTCGACGAGATCGCGGTACGCCGACAGATCGGCGTGCGCCTGCTTGCGCGCCGCGGCGTCGGCCTTGGCCCGCTGCCGCTGCTCGGCCATCAGGGTGCGGAAGCCTTCCTCGTCGACACTGAGGTCGGCCTCGGCGGCCATTTCGAGGGTCAGCTCGATCGGGAAGCCGTAGGTGTCGTGCAGGGTGAATGCGTCGCGGCCCGAGAGCTTGGAGGCGCCCGAGGCCTTGGTCGCCCGGGCGGCGTCCTCGAACAGCCGCGAACCGGAGCTCAGCGTGCGGTTGAACGCGGTCTCCTCGGCGACCGCGATGCGCTGGATGCGATCGAAGTCGGCGACCAGCTCCGGGTAGGACGGGCCCATCGCGTCGCGCACGGTGGCCATCAGGTCCGCCATGATCGGCTGCTCGACGCCGAGCAGTTTGGCCGCACGGATGATGCGGCGCAGTAGTCGGCGCAACACGTAGCCGCGACCTTCGTTACCGGGGCTGACTCCGTCACCGATGATGATCGCCGCGGTGCGGCTGTGGTCGGCGATGATCCGGTAGCGGACGTCGTCCTCATGGACGCCCTGGCCGTAGCCGCGCGGAGCCCTCGCAGCCATCAGGTCGATCGCGGGCCGCAGCAGGTCGGTCTCGTAGACGTTGTCCACGTTCTGCAGCAGGCAGGCCACGCGTTCGATGCCCATCCCCGTGTCGATGTTCTTGCGCGGCAGCGGGCCGAGGATCTCGAAGTCCTCCTTCGAGGTGCCCTCCCCGCGCTCGTTCTGCATGAACACGAGGTTCCAGATCTCGATGTAACGGTCCTCGTTGGCTACGGGACCGCCCTCGACGCCGTATTCGGGTCCGCGGTCGTAGTAGATCTCCGAGGACGGCCCGCACGGCCCAGGGATGCCCATCGACCAGTAGTTGTCGGCCATGCCGCGGCGCTGGATGCGCTCGGCCGGCAGACCGGCGACCTCCTGCCACAGTTCGATGGCCTCATCGTCATCGAGATAGACGGTCGCCCAGAGCTTTTCGGGATCGAAGCCGTAGCCGCCCTGATCCTGCGGGTTGGTCAGCAGAGTCCAGGCGAATTCGATGGCGCCCTTCTTGAAATAGTCGCCGAAGCTGAAGTTGCCGGCCATCTGGAAGAACGTGTTGTGCCGGGTCGTGATGCCGACCTCGTCGATGTCCGGTGTGCGGATGCACTTCTGGACGCTCACCGCACGCGGATAGGGCGGGGTGCGCGCGCCGAGGAAGAACGGCACGAACTGCACCATGCCGGCGTTGACGAACAACAGGTTGGGGTCGTCGAGGATCACCGAGGCACTCGGCACCTCGGTATGTCCCGCGTTCACGAAGTGATCAAGGAAACGCTTCCTGATCTCGTGTGTCTGCACGTCCTGCTGTCCTTCGGCTCTGGGGCGGGGATGCCACCTGTTGGGGCGCCACCTGCGAATACTCGACCGCACCACAGTACCGGTCGTCCCAGTCAGCCCGACACGAAGCTCAAGCGGACCGCCCGTTGCGGATTGTCTCTGTTCATGTCCACCAAAACGATGCTCTGCCACGTGCCGAGCAGCGGCGCTCCGTCACCCACCGGCACCGTCACCGACGGCGAGACGAGGCCGGGCAGGACATGATCGGCACCGTGGCCCGGTGACCCGTGGGCGTGGCGGTACCGGTCGTCGCGTGGCAGCAGCCGCTCGAGGGTGTCGACGAGGTCGTCATCGGATCCGGCTCCGGTCTCGATGACGGCGACGCCGGCCGTGGCGTGCGGCACGAACACATTGCACAGGCCGTCCCCCTGCGTGGCGCAGAAGTCACGGACCGCGGCGGTCAGGTCCACGATGCGGCGACGCGACGTATCGACATCGAGCACTTCGGTGTTCACGCTCTCCAGCCTACGAGCCCGCCTCGCCATTGACGCCGGCGTTTAATTTCGCCGGCCGAGGGTATGCCTGCCACACCCCGATGCGGACCGGAACACTTGGAGGAGTCATGACCGTCACCGGAATCATCACCGCCATCCTGATCGGCATCGTCATCGGCGTCCTCGGACGGTTGGTCGTGCCGGGCAAGCAGAACATCGGTGTGCTCGTCACCATCGGAGTCGGCATCGTCAGCGCGCTGATCGGCACCTGGCTGGCTCAGTTGATCGGCATCCCGACCGCGACGAGCGGGGTGGATTGGCTCGAACTGCTCGTCCAGGTCGTCGTCGCCGCCATCGGCGTGGCGCTGGTCGCTGCCCTGATGGGCCGCCGTCGCACCGGCGTGGCGGGTCCCCGCTGAGAGTCTGACGCGCTCGACCGCAAGCGCGACGCTGTGATCCCGGCTGGGCCCCCGACCAGCCGGGATCACTCATCGGCGGGTCAGCGGGCGCGCCGGATGATCGCGCGCAGCTTGTCCAACCTGCCTGAGATCTCCCGTTCGGCACCCCGGTTGGTGGGCCGGTAGTAGTCGACCCCGACCAGCTCGTCGGGTGGATACTGCTGGGCGGCAACTCCTCCCGGCTCATCGTGGGCGTAGCGGTAGCCGACTCCGTGCCCCAGCTTGGCTGCACCGGAATAGTGCCCGTCCCGCAGATGCGCCGGCACCAGACCCGCCTTCCCCGCGCGGATGTCGGCCATCGCGGCTCCCAGCGCGGTGGTCACGGCGTTCGACTTCGGAGCGGTGGCCAGGTGCACCGTCGCGTGGGCCAGCGTGAGCTGGGCCTCCGGCATCCCGATCAGCTGCACGGTCTGGGCGGCGGACACCGCGATGGGCAGCGCGGTGGGATCGGCCATCCCGATGTCCTCGCTGGCCAGAATCATCAAGCGGCGGGCCACGAAGCGCGGGTCCTCCCCCGCGACGAGCATGCGGGCCAGATAGTGCAGCGCCGCGTCGACGTCGGAACCGCGCACCGACTTGATGAACGCGCTGACGACGTCGTAGTGCTGGTCGCCGTCGCGGTCGTAGCGCACCGCGGCCTTGTCCAGGGACTGCTCGATGACCTCGACGGTGACCTCGTCGCCGGTCTCGGCGGCGACCTCCAGGGCCGTCAACGCACGGCGGGCGTCCCCGGCGGACAACTGCACCAGCAGGTCGACGGCCTCGTCGGTGACCGGCACCGCGCCGCCCAACCCCCGCTCGTCGTCGATGGCCCGGCGCAGGACAGTGGCGATGTCGGCCGGCGTCAGCGGCTGCAGCGCCAGGATCAGCGAGCGGGACAGCAGCGGCGCCACCACGCTGAATGACGGGTTCTCGGTGGTGGCGGCGACCAGCAGCACCACGCGGTTCTCCACGGCCGCCAGCAGGGCATCCTGCTGGGTCTTGGAGAACCGGTGCACCTCGTCGATGAATAGCACGGTCTGCTGGCCCCGCACGGCGGCTTGCCGGGCCTGGTCGATGACGGCCCGGACCTCCTTGACCCCGGCCGACAGCGCCGAGAGCGCCTCGAACCGCCGACCGGTGGCCTGGGAGATCAGCGACGCCAGCGTCGTCTTGCCGGTCCCCGGTGGCCCGTAGAGAATGACCGACGCCGCGCCGGACCCCTCGACGAGTCGGCGCAGCGGGGCGTTGGCTTGCAGCAGATGCTCCTGCCCCACCACCTCATCGAGGGATGCCGGCCGCATGCGCACCGCCAACGGCACCGACGCACCGACCGGGCTGGCCGCGGGTGCCGGCGCGTCGCCGGGAACGTCGAACAGACTGTCGGACACGTTGTCGTGCTTACACCGGCGCGGTGACGAAGTCGATGAGCTCCTCGACGCGCCCGATCAATTCGGGTTCGAGATCCGTCCAGTCGCGCACCCGGCCCCGGATCCGTTGCCATGCCGCGGCGATGTCGGCCTGGTCGCGGTGCTTCCATCCCAGCGCGGCGCACACGCCGTGCTTCCAGTCCTGGCCCTTGGGGATCACCGGCCACGACGGTATGCCCAACCGGGCGGGCTTGACGGCCTGCCAGATGTCGATGAACGGATGCCCGACCACCAGGGTGTGGTCGCCGCCCGGGCCGCGTCGTACCGACTCGGCGATACGGGCCTCCTTGGACCCGGGGACCAGATGATCGACCAGCACACCGAGTCGCCGTCCCGGACCGGGACGGAACTCGGCCACGACCGCGCGCAGATCGTCGACGCCGCCGAGGTACTCGACGACGACGCCCTCGATGCGCAGATCGTCACCCCAGACCTGCTCGACCAGCTCCGCATCGTGACGGCCCTCGACATAGATCCGGCTGGCGGCGGCGACTTTCGCGCGGGCACCGGCGACGGCGACCGATCCCGACGCGGTGCGGGTCGCAGCTGCCGGCGCCGCTTTCTTCGGGGCGAGCAGGATGACCGGCTTGCCGTCGATGAGATAGCCGGGGCCGACCGGGAACGGTTTGGTACGGCCGTTCCGGTCCTCGAGTTCCATGCGGCCGTACTCGACGCGCACGACCGCTCCGACGAAGCCGGTCTCGGCGTCCTCGACGACCATGCCGATCTCGATCGGCTGCTCCACGGAGCGGGGCCTGCGCGATTGGTGCGGGTTGTCGGCCAGGATGTCGGAGCCATAGCGATCAGCCACGCAAGTGATCGTAGGGCGACTCAGCCCAACTGCTGGCCCTGCGTCTGCACCGGCGCGCCGACCTCGGCCAGCTTCACCGGGTCGGAGGTCACCTCGTCGATCACAGTGTGGATGAACCGCATCTTCTCCAGAACCGGCGGCGGGAGTACGAACGGGTACAGATCCTCTTTGCCCATCGAGCGGTTGACCATGTTCAGCGCCCACGACAGTGGCAGCCACATGTCGATGATGGTGTCGAATCCGCTGGGCCCCAACACCCGTCGGTCGTAGGTGGCCGTCGCCGGAGCGAATCCGAACGCCGCGGCGGTGTCGAGAGTGTCACGGATGTGCAGATAATGGGCGAACGTCTCGGCCCAGTCCTCGGCGGGATGCATCGTCGCGTAGGACGAGACGTAGTCCGTCTCCCATCCCGCCGGCGCACCTTCGCTGTAGTGGCGGTCCAGCGCGGCCTGGTAGTCGAGTTCCGGGTCGCCGAACAGGTCGGTCGAGCGCTGTAGGTAATCGGGAGCCGTACCGATGAGGCGGTAGAAATAGTAATGGCCGATCTCGTGGCGGAAGTGTCCGAGCAGCGTGCGGTACGGCTCGTCCATCGAGATCCGCAGCTGTTCGCGGTGTACGTCGTCGCCCTCTGCCAGGTCCAGGGTGATCACGCCGTTGTCGTGGCCGGTGAACACCTTCTCGAACTGGCTGGACAGCAGGTCGAACGCCAATCCGAACTCCGGGTCGTCGTCGCGGCCGACAATGGGCAGCTTCAACTCGTGCAACTCGGCGATCAGCCGCCGCTTGGCCCGCTCGGCCGTCGCGAACGCGGCCAGCGCGATGGAGTCAGCGTCGTTGGGCCGGGTGCGGGTGAGCCCGCAGGACACGCACAGTTTGGCGATCGGCCCTTTCTCGACCAGCCAGTTGCATTCGGCCAGGTGAAGATTCGCGCACAGCTGGTAGTGGCATTCGTCGACAGCACCGGCATGCTCGCTCTCCTCGCTCGGCGCGATCACCAGCAGGGCCATGTCATCGAGGGAGAAGCCGAGCGCACTCCCACAACTCAGGCATACCGAGTTCTCGAACGCCAGCCGTTGCCCGCAATTGGGGCACGTGAAGTCACGCATGTCGCACAGTCCCTTCGTATGGCGCCACGTCGACCGACACATCGATCACGCTGCTCTCCGATTCGGTGTAGATGATTCCGCGCAGGGGCGGAATGTCGGCGTAGTCACGGCCGAAAGCCACTGTGATGTAGCGCTCGTCGATCACCTGGTCGTTGGTGGGATCCAGCCCGAGCCAGACGTTCTGCGGCGTCCACACCGCTGCCCAGGCGTGCGTCGCGTCGATCCCGACCATGCGTTCCTTCCCCGGAGGCGGGTCGGTGGCCAGATATCCCGAGACGTAACTGGCTGCCAGACCGTTGGCACGCAGGCACCCGATCGCGAGCCGCGCGAAGTCCTGACATACCCCTTCCCGCGCCGCCAAAACATCGCTGACCTTGGTGGACACCGTCGTCGATCCCGATCGGTAGGTGAAATCGGTGTAGATGCGTGTCGTCAGGTCGCGCAGGACGTCGATCAGCGACCGTCCGGAGGCGAAACTGGGTGCGGCATACGCACGCAACTCTTCGGTGATCTCCGCCGGCTGCAGGTCCAGGGTGAACTCCGCGGCGCGCGCACCGTCCGCACCGACCGGGCGCGCGATCTCCCACGGCGCGCGGGCCGACGGCCCCTGGTACCGGTCGACCGGCGGTGGATCGACCTCGACGACCGACGTCGCGGTGATGCACAGCGCACGATGCGGCCGGGTCACGTGGAAATAGGAACTCACATTGCCGTAGACGTCACGGCTGGTGGAGCTGTCGTCCGCGGCCGGGGCGACGACCAGTTCGTGGGACAGTCGGCGCTGACGCCCCGAGTTCCGCGGCGTCAGAAAACCCCGCCCGTAGGAGCTGGTGACCACGTCGGAGTAGCGGTACTCGGTGCGATGGACGATCTCGTAGCGACGCGCCGTCGAGGCGGCGGTCACGTCGTCCGGAGCCATCGTCACGGGACCAGCCGCCGCCGGTCGGGCCCCCACAGCGGCTGCATCTCCCCCGGGACCGACAGGTGCGTGGCGCTGATGACACCGGCGAGCTCGCGCAGCGCCTGGTGGGTCGCGGCGAGCAGTCCGTCAAGCTCCCGACGCCGCCCCCCGCCGTCGACGCTCTCGAGCTCGTCTGGCTCGATGCGGCGCAACCGCGCGGCGATCTCATCGACCATGCGCTCGGCACGGGAGGACCCCGACGCACCGGACAGCGTCTTCAAGTCGGCCCGCAGTCGCTCGAGCTGATACACCAGCGACCGCGGGTTCGTCCCGTCGAACAGCACCAGCTCGGCCACTCCGGCCACACTCGCCTTTCCCGGGTTTCGTCTGCGGTAGATCACCAACGATTCACATGCCACCAAGGTCGACTCGATGACGGTCTGCTCGGCGCCGGGCCGGCGCACGGAGGTCAGGGTCGTTTGCAGCAGCGCCGTCAGGGCCAAGCCACGCTCGATTCTCTTGCCGATGTCCATCATCGTCCACCCGATGTCGCGCACCATCGATTCGGCGATCATCCCGGAGAGCGCCAACATCCCGGCCAGCGCCAGGTTGTTGGTCGTGGACAGGAACGCCTCGCCCTCGGCCTTGGACTCCGGCGGTTGCTCCGGGGCCTGCAGCAGCGCCCGCTCCACGGCCGCCAGCACCATCCAGATGTCGTTGGACATCTGGTCGCGAACCGCACGGGCCGCCAGACCCAGCCGTTCGACCGACTGGGCCAGTGAGCCCGGCCGGTGCCGGTCGGCAGTCAGCGACCACAGCGTCGACCACGCCGTGGCGACCATCTCGGTCACATCGTCGGTGCCGGTGTCGCCACCGGTCAGCGCCGCCAGTGCGGCGAGCAGCACCGGGACACAGTCGCCGCCGTCATCGGTTGGGCGGTATCGGAACTCGTGGTGGCGCTCGCGGGTCACCGTGAGCAGCCTGGCCATGTGCTCGGTGCGTTCGGCGTAGCGCCCGATCCAGAACAGGTCGGAAAGCACACGCGGCGAGCTGACTTCGCGCGTCGGGCGGGAGAATGCCATCGCGGGCAGGCCGGTGACGTCGGGCGTCTTCTCCGCGGTGGCCCGTGCGGGCATCCGGACCCACACGTCCTTGGCCGCCAGGGTGTCGAGCCGGAACGCGGAGGTGCCCGGCGCCAGCACATAACCCAGCCCGCCGATCATCGGTGCGTACCCGCCGCGCTGGGCGACCGTGAAGAGGCGGGCGCCGGTGCTCGCCGCAGACAGCCCGCCGGCAGCGAAAGCAGAAGGAGCGGAACAGAACTCCGGGAGCTCCTGCCCCACCCACTGCCAGGGGGTGGTCGAGATCGCCGCGGCCAACTGCTCGCGCCGCTCATCCGACAGTTCCGGGCCGACGATCGACTCCCCGCCGGTGACCGGCCGGATCAGCAGCGATGACAGATTCGCCAACAGATGTGAGCGCTCGACATCGATGCCGCCCCAGTACATCGGCTGGGCCCCCAGCAGCGGGGTCTCATCCAGCAGTGCGGCAGCGAGCTGCGGCAGAAACCTCTGCACACCAGGGCTTTCCAGGATTCCACTGCCCAGCGTGTTGACCACCGACACCGATCCGCGCCGCAGCGCCTCGACCAGCCCCACCACGCCCAGCCGGGAGTCGGCGCGCAAATCCAGCGGGTCGGCGTAGTCGGCGTCGACTCGGCGCAACACCACGTCGACCCGCTGCAGCGTGCCCATCGAGCGCATCCACACCTTGCCGTCGCGCACCACCAGGTCTGCGCTCTCCACCAGCGGGAAGCCCAGCAGGCTGGCCAGGTACGCCTGGTCGAAGGCGGTTTCGGAGTGGATGCCCGGGCTGAGGACCACCACGACCGGCTCTTCGGCCGACTCCGGTGCCGCGTCGATCAGCGCCAGCCGCAGCGCCTGCGCCCACGGGGACGCCGGCCGCGGCGCGATCTGCTCGTAGAGCTCGGGAACGGCGTGCGCGATCACCCGTCGCCCGGCCAGCGCGTAGCCCGCCCCGGACGGGGCCTGGGTCCAGTCGGCATTGACCAGGAAGTCGCCGGAGGCGGCACGGCTGACGTCGCAGCCGTGCAGGAACAGCTGGTGACGGCCCGGCACCGCGATCCCGTGGGCGGCGCGCTGGTACCCGGGGTGGGCGTATAGCAGTTGCGGCGGTAGCACTCCGCCGGTGATCACCCGTTGCGGCCCGTACAGATCGGCCAGCACCGCGTCGAGGAGGCGGGAGCGCTGCACCAGACCCGCTTCCAGGCCGTCCCAATCGGCTGCCGAGATCACCAGCGGCAGCGGGTCCAGCCGCCACGGAATCGGCATGGGTCCGGAGTCGGGGTCGGCGCCCTGGTAGTCGACCGGGATGTAGGTGATGCCGTCGTTGTCGACCAGGTCACGAACCGCGGCGCGCAGCCGGTCCAGCCCGCTGCGGCCCCGGTCGCGCATTCCGTCGGCGAGCTCCTGCCACGCGGGCCGCACATCGCCTGCCGCATCGACGAATTCGTCGTACCCGGTGGCGGGGCCGCCGTCCTGTAGGTCGAACAGCACCTGTTGGGCCCGCATCCGGCGGTACCGGGCCAGCGGATCATCGATCTGGTGTGCACCAGAGGCAGGAAGAACCATTACTGCAGAACGGTACGCACTCGTCGCAGGTCGAGGATGCCCGGCGCGCCCACGTCGGTGGATTGCCGCGCCTGCTGCTCGCGCAGCGCGGCCACGTCGACCGGCCCCGGGGTGAACCCACCGATCTCGAACCGCCGGGCACGCCGCGACTCGGCCTCGACCGCGTTGACCGGCGGGCTGTCGTAGGCCCGCCCGCCCGGATGCGCCACGTGGTACGTGCAGCCGCCCCGGGAGACCTCGGCGGCGAGATCGACGAGTTCGAAACGCAGCGGACCGTCGACGGTGATGCTGGGATGCAGCGCACTCGGCGGTTGCCACGCGCGGTACCGGACCCCGCCGACCTGAACGTCAGGGTTGTCGGTGGCCAGCAGCGCGATCGGGAAGCCGTTGACGGTCAGCAGGTGGCGCTGCCGGTCGGCGCCGATCAGCCTGACCTGCAGCCGTTCCACCGACGAGTCGACGTAGCGCGCGGTGCCGCCGGCGGTGGCCTGTTCACCGAGCACGTTCCAGGGCTCGATCGCCGCGCGGAGTTCGATCTCCACCCCACCGAAGACGCCGGTGCCGATGCGCGGGAAGCGGAACTCGGTGAACGGGTCCAACCAGCTCGTGTCGAACTCGATTCCGTGCGCACGCAGATCCGCCGCGACCTCGGCGATGTCGTGAATGAGGAAGTGCGGCAACAGGTAACGGCCGTGCAGGTTCGCACCATGACGGATCAGCGGGGCGCGCAGCGGTTCGTCCCAGAACCACGCGACCAGCGACCGCACCAGCAGGGACTGCACCATCGCCATCTGGTAGTGCGGCGGCATCTCGAATCCGCGCAGCTCGAGCAGCCCGAGCCGGCCGCGGGCGCTGTCGGGGCTGTAGAGCTTGTCGATGCAGAATTCGGCGCGGTGGGTGTTGCCGGTGATATCGGTGAGCAGGTGGCGGAGGGCTCTGTCGACGAGCCACGGAGCGACGTCTTCCCCACCCCCGGACAGCCGCGCGATCTCGGCGAAGGCGATCTCGAGTTCGTACAGCGCCTCCGACCGGCCCTCGTCGACCCGCGGTGCCTGCGATGTGGTCCCGATGAAGCGTCCGGCGAACAGGTAGGACAGCGCCGGGTGGCGCTGCCAGTAGGTCAGCAACGACACCAGCAGGTCGGGCCGTCGCAGCAGCGGGGAATCGGCAGGGGTGGGCCCGCCGAGGGTGATGTGATTGCCTCCCCCGGTGCCGCCGTGGCTGCCGTCGACGTCGAACGACTCGGTGCACAGCCGGACCTGCCTGGCCTGTTCGTAGAGCGTCTCGAGCTGGTCGCGCTGCTCGGCGAAACTCGCCGTCGGCGCCACGTTGACCTCGATGACGCCCGGGTCGGGGGTGATGGTCGTCGAGATCAGCCGCGGGTCGCCGGGCGGCCCGTAACCTTCCACCACCACGGGGTGGTCGATGGTGGCCGCCGCCGCCTCGATCCGCGCCACGAGGTCGATGAAGTGCTCCAATTTCTCGGTGGGCGGCAGGAATACGTACAGCAGTCCCTCACGGACTTCGGCGACCAGTGCGGTCGGCGGCACGGACTCCGCGTCTTCCACCGCAGCGGTCGCTTCGTCGTCGCCGGCCGGCAGCCCGGATCGACGCTCCAGTGGGTCGGTCTCGAATGCCGGGCGCGGCGGGGTCCAGCTGATCGAGTCGAGTGGCAGCCGCAGGCCGGCCGGCGAGTCACCGTCGACGAGCACGATGCGCCCCCGGCGCAACCGCCAGTCCGCGCTCGCCCAGCCGGTGTCGTCGTCACGGCGGTGCAGCGGCAGCACGAACGCCGCGGCATCGCTGACCGGGCTGTCCAGCCGGGCCAGCAGCGCGGCACGCGCCGCGGCACTGTCGGCGCTCAGATCGTCGGCGGGGGCGGCCGGTTCGCCGTCGGGCCGGCGGACGGCGGCGAGCAGCCGGCTCAACGGATCGGCGTAGGCGGGTCGGACCTGGCTCGCGGGAAGCCCGAGGCCGTCGGCGACGGCGTGCAACAGGTGCGCGGCGGTGTCCGCTTCGACGACCGCGGTGGGCGGTTCTTCGGCCCAGGGGTCGGCCAGCAGGGTCTCGTCACGCCACAGCGGCTGCCCGTCGCTGCGCCAGAGCAGCCCGATCTGCCAGCGCGGCAACGGTTCTCCCGGATACCACTTGCCCTGGTTGCGTTGCACCAGACCGCCAGGGGCCCAGACCTTCCGCAGTCGGGCCGTCAGAGCCGAGGCACGTTCGCGCTTGTGCGGCCCGTCGGCTGCCGTGGTCCATTCCGGGTCGGTCTGGTTGTCGACGGACACGAAGGTCGGTTCGCCGCCGACGGTGAGCCGGACGTCGGCGGCGGCCAACCGCTCGTCGACGCGGTGACCGAGCGCGGTGACGGCCGCCCACGCCGACTCCGTATAGGGCAGGGTGACGCGCGGATCCTCGTGCACCCGAGTGACCAGATTGCTGAATTCCAAGGTGGTGGCGCACGGTTCGGTCGCCCCGGTGATGGGCGCCGCCGACTCCGGATGCGGCGTGGCGGCCAGCGGGATGTGACCCTCACCGGCGAACAGCCCGGAGGTCGGATCCAGACCTATCCAGCCTGCACCGGGCACGTACACCTCGGTCCACGCGTGCAGGTCGGTGAAGTCCGCGTCCGGCCCGCTGGGCCCGTCCAGGGCCGCCACGTCGGACGTCAGCTGGACCAGGTAACCCGACACGAATCTGGCCGCGAGCCCCATCTGGCGCAGGATCGACACCAGCAACCACGCCGAGTCGCGACAGGATCCGATCCCGGTGCGCAGCGTGGTGTCGGGGGTCTGCACACCTGCCTCCATCCGCACGCTGTATCCGACGTCGGCGTTGACCGCACGGTTGAGCGCGACCAGGAACTCGATGATCGGCGTCCCGGCCGCAATGGTGAAGTTCTGCACCCAGGCTTGTGCAAGCCCCCCGGGCCCCGACCCGTCCCCGACCTCGTCGACCGGGCGCAGGTAGGGCTTGAGATCCTCGGCCAGTGCGCGGGGATAGGTGAAGCCGGCGCGTTCGGCATAGTCCTCGATGAAGAAGTCGAACGGGTTGATCACCATCAGGTCGGCGATCAGGCCGACGGTGATCGTCAGGTGGCGGGCCCGGCTGGGGAACACCAGACGCGCGGCGAAGTTCCCGAACGCGTCCTGCTGCCAGTTGACGAAGTGATCGGCCGGCTCGACCTGCATCGAATACGCCTCGATCGGCGTGCGGGAATGCGGCGCCGGCCGCAACCGCACCACGTGGGGGTACACCTCGACCAGCCGGTCGAAGGTGTAGTGCGTGCGGTGCTGGAGGGCAACCTTGATACCCATAGCGGTGATCCCATCACACCGACGACACCGATGCAGGTTGCGTCAGGTCCGGGTGACGGCGACTCCGAGTTCGTCGGGCCCGACGTCGTGGCCGGCGGCGCAGCGCAACACCACCGCGGTGTCCGCCCCGCAGCCCAGATGGGTCAGCCGCAGGGGGCTGCCGTCCAGATGTTTGCGGCCCCACTCGAACATCGCCCATACGACCGGCATGAAATCCAGGCCGGCCGTGGTGAGCACGTATTCCTCGCGTGCCCGCTGGCCGGGTTCCCGGTAGGGCTGCTTGGTCAGCAGACCTGCGTCGACGAGTTCGGCCAGCCGGGCCGAGGCGGCGGCCTTGGTGATGCCGACGCGGCGCGCGAAGTCGTCGAATCGTCGTGTGCCGTAGAAGGCCTCGCGCATGATCAGCATCGCCGATTTGGTGCCCACCAGAGCCATCGTCTTCTCGATCGGACAGCGCCCGACCGCCGACCAGCTGTCGCGGTCGGCGAGCACGCCTTGCAGAACTGTCATCCACATCACTTCCGGGCTGGGTTGATGAAACTGAACTCAGGTGTTACACCTGAGTATAGTCTAGAAAACTCAGGAGGATTCCCGTGACCGATTATTCCGACCGAGACGCCGTCATCGTCGGTGCCGTCCGCACCCCGGTGGGTAAGGGCAAGCCCAGCGGTGCGCTGCACGGCGTACTGCCCGCCGACCTGTTGGCACACAGCCTGCGCACGCTGGTCGACCGGACCGGCGTGGACCCGGCCGACGTGGACGATGTCATCGCCGGTGCGGTGACGCAGGTCGGCGACCAGGCCGCCAACATCGCGCGCAGCGCCCTGCTGGGCGCGGGTTTCCCCGAGACCGTGCCGGGCACCACGGTCGACCGGCAGTGCGGCAGCGGCCAGCAGGCGGTCAGCTTTGCCGCGCAGGGTGTGCAGGCCGGCGCCTACGACATCGTCATCGCCGCCGGCGTGGAATCGATGAGCCGGGTGCCGATGGGCTCCTCGGTGCTACCCGGCAGCAACCCGTTCGGCACAGGCCTGGCCGCGCGCTACCCCGAAGGCCTGGTGGCTCAGGGCATCAGCGCCGAGCTGATCGCCGCCAAGTGGGGCCTCACCCGTACCGAACTCGACGAGTTCTCCGCCGCAAGCCATCAGAAGGCGGCCCGCGCGGCCAAGGACGGGTTGTTCGACGCCGAGATCGCGCCGATCGCCGGGCTGGCCGTCGACGAGATCGTTCGCCCGGACACCACGGTCGCGACGCTGTCCGGACTGCGGCCCGCGTTCCACAGCGACGCCATCGCGGCGCGGTTCCCGCAGATCGGCTGGCACATCACCCCCGGCAACAGCTCTCCGCTGTCGGACGGCAGCGCGGCATTGATGATCACCAGCGGCGCGGCCGCCCGGCGGCTGGGGCTGCGCCCGCTGGCCCGCATCCACACCACAGTTGCGGTCGGGTCCGATCCGCTCTACATGCTGACCGGCGTGATCCCGGCCACCGAGAAGGTGCTGTCCCGGGCCGGGCTGAGATTGTCCGACATCGACCTGTTCGAGGTCAACGAGGCCTTCGCGCCGGTCGTCCTGGCGTGGGCCCACGCTACGGGAGCGGATCTGTCGAAGACCAACGTCAACGGCGGCGCCATCGCGATCGGCCACCCGCTGGGTGCGTCGGGCGCGCGCATCATGACCACGCTGGTCAACGCGCTGTACCAGCGCGGCGGCCGCTACGGGTTGCAGACCATGTGCGAGGGCGGCGGTATGGCCAACGCCACGATCATCGAGCGGCTGGGGTAGGCGGTTCGACCTCGCCCTTGGTCTGCCGCCACCAGGCGACGATGAAGATGACCATCGCCCCCGCCAGAGCCAGCAGCACCCACAGGATGACCGCAAGGTCGACCCACGAGCCCGACGGGGGCGAACCGGGCAGCACGTTGCGCAACGGCACCACCGCGAACAGCATGGCCGCGAACCAGGTGA
Source organism: Mycolicibacterium duvalii (assembly GCF_010726645.1). Taxonomy (NCBI): domain Bacteria; kingdom Bacillati; phylum Actinomycetota; class Actinomycetes; order Mycobacteriales; family Mycobacteriaceae; genus Mycobacterium; species Mycolicibacterium duvalii. The sequence continues at coordinate 1,864,763 of NZ_AP022563.1, forward strand.
TGAACGGCGGCAGGAACTTTCGTCGTCCGAGCAGCATCTCGATGGCCACGAAGAGCGCCGTCGCCGGTAGCGCGAGCAGCACCAGCAGGATGCCGACGTCGATGGCGTGCGCGCCGCGGGTGCGTTCGAGGGTGAACTGCACACTCTGAATGGGACCCCACGGCGCGTCCAGGGTGCCGACGTCGCTGTTGACCGTCCAGCCATTGACGCTGCCCGCGACGATGATCCTGGCGTCGAGCCTGCGCCGCTCGGGACCCTCGCCCAGGAACGCCTCCACGCCGAGCACATTGGTGGTGTAGGTGTCCAGCGGCCAGTTGTCCGGATCGCCGACGGCGGTCAGTTCCACCTTCGACGCATTGCTCTTGAGTTCGTCGCGCACATAGATCAAGTCGCGGGACTCGGTCCAGGAGCTCAGTCGCACAACAGGATTGCTCAGCACGTCCGGCCCGTTCGCGAGCAGGTCCTGGCCCGGGTGCAGCAGCACGTCTGCGGTCAGCAGGTTCTCGGCGGTCTCCAGCTGGTGCAGACGGATGATGACCGACGTCTGCTCGTCCACCGCGGCTTCGGAGAACTCGAACGGCGCCGGGGGCGTCTCCAACAGCCGGTACCCGACGATCGAGGCGACGTAGACGCCGAGCACGGCCAGTATCGTCGTCAATACCGTGGCCCGTACCGCCCGGGTGCGACGAGGAGTGGACTTGGGCTCTGCGGGCGCCATCACCCGCGGATCGTATCGCCCTCGGTGGCCGAATCCGGCTAGGCGCGGGTCAATTCGAACAACGGGATCGCGCGCGTCGTGTTGGCCTGGTAGTCGGCGAACACCGGGGCGATCTCGACGATCTTCGGGTAGGTGGCGTCGCGCTCATCGGCCGGCAACTCGCGGGCGACGACGTCATAGCTGTCGCTACCGACCTCGATGCGCGCCGTCGGATGAGCCCGCAGGTTGTGCACCCACGCCGGATTGTTCGGTGCTCCGGCATAGGAACCCACAATGATCATCTTGTCGTCGATGGTCAGGTAGGCCAGCGGGGACAGCCGCGGCTGTCCCGACTTGGCGCCGGTGCTGTGCAGGAGCAGCAGAGTCGCGCCCTCGAACGGACCGCCGACCCGTCCGCCGTTGGCGCGGAACTCCTCGACGATGTTCCGATTGAACTCGTCGAGTGCCGCGGTGTCGGAGTAGAGCTTCTCTTTGTCAGTCATGTCCCTGTCGGTCATGCCTTCTCCAGCTTGTCGGGCTTGGCATCTATTCCGGATTCCTTGCGCTGCCGCGCGGTGATGGGCGCAGGGGCGTCGGTCAGCGGGTCGACGCCGCCGCCGGACTTCGGGAACGCGATCACCTCGCGGATCGAGTCCACCCCGGCCAGCAGCGCGGTGATGCGGTCCCACCCGAACGCGATGCCGCCGTGCGGCGGGGCGCCGAAGGTGAACGCGTCCAACAGGAAACCGAACTTCTCGCGGGCCTCGTCGTGGTCGATCCCCATCATCGCGAAGACCCGCTCCTGCACGTCGCTGCGATGGATACGGATCGAGCCGCCGCCGATCTCGTTACCGTTGCAGACGATGTCGTAGGCGTCGGACAACGCGTCGGCGGGATCGGTGTCGAAGGTGGCCTCGGACTCGGGCTTGGGCGCGGTGAAGGCGTGATGCATCGCGGTCCATGCCCCGGATCCGACCGCCACGTCACCGGAGGCCGTCGCTTCCGCGGCGGACTCGAACATCGGCCAGTCCACCACCCACGTGAACGCCCACGCGGTCGGATCGATCAGGTCGAGACGCTTGGCGATCTCGACTCTGGTCGCTCCCAACAGCGCGCGGGCGGACTTCGCCGGGCCGGCCGAGAAGAACACGCAGTCGCCCGCTTCGGCGCCGACGTGGGCGGCCAGGCCTGCACGCTCGGCGTCCGAGAGGTTCTTGGCCACCGGCCCGCCGAGCTCGCCGTCCTCGCCGATCAAAACGTAGGCCAACCCTTTGTGCCCGCGTTGCTTGGCGAACTCCTGCCACCCGTCGAGCGTGCGCCGCGGCTGCGAGGCCCCGCCCGGCATCACCACCGCGCCGACGTAGGGCGCCTGGAACACGCGGAACGGCGTCTCTGAGAAGTACTCGGTGCATTCGACCAGTTCGAGACCGAATCGCAGGTCGGGCTTGTCGGTGCCGAACCGGCGCACCGCGTCGGCGTAACTCATCCGGGGCAGCGGCAGCGGCAGGTCGTAACCGATCAGTGCCCACAGCGCGCGCAGCACCTCCTCGGACACCGCGATCACGTCATCGGCGTCGACGAAGCTCATCTCCATGTCCAGCTGGGTGAACTCGGGCTGGCGGTCGGCGCGGAAATCCTCGTCGCGGTAGCAGCGCGCGATCTGGTAATAGCGCTCGACGCCGGCGACCATGAGCAGTTGCTTGAACAACTGCGGGCTCTGCGGCAGTGCGTAGAACGACCCCGGTTGCAGCCGCGCCGGAACCAGGAAGTCGCGGGCACCCTCCGGCGTGGACCGGGTCAGCGTCGGCGTCTCGACCTCGACGAAGTCGTGCGCGGCGAGCACCCCGCGGGCGGCCGCGTTGACCTGGGAACGCAGCCGCAGCGCCGACCCGGGCCCTTCCCGGCGCAGGTCCAGGTAGCGGTACTTCAGCCGGGCTTCTTCCCCGGCTGTCTCGTCGAGTTGGAACGGCAGCGGCGCGCTCTCCCCCAGCACTGTCAGCGACGTCGCGTTGACCTCCACCTCACCGGTGGCGATCTCCGGGTTGGCGTTGCCTTCCGGCCGGATCTCCACCACGCCGGTGACCGCGACGCAGAATTCCGAACGCAGCCGGTGCGCCTGCGTGAGCGCGTCGCCTTCCCGGAACACCACCTGGGCCACACCGGACGCGTCACGCAGGTCGATGAAGATGACCCCGCCGTGGTCCCGGCGGCGCGCCACCCAACCGGCCAACGTCACGGTTTGGCCGGCATGGGTGGGCCGCAGCGATCCGGCAGCATGACTGCGCAGCACGAAGTACTCCTGTTCACGGGGGAATGTCAACGGCTCAGTCTAGAGGTCGACACCGTGGCCTAATGTGTATGGCCATGCCGGCCTGCGAGCGCGTCGACCTGAGCTTCGTCGAAACCGCCCCGTTTCGCTTCGTCAGCACAGTGGAGCTCCCCATCACCCCTGAGCAGCTCTTCGAAGTGCTCGCCGATGCGCAGTCGTGGCCGCAATGGGCGACGGTGATCACCGATGTGACGTGGACCAGTCCCGAGCCGCGCGGGGTGGGCACCACCCGCACGGTCACGATGCGCGGCGGGATCGTCGGCGACGAGGAATTTCTGGCCTGGGAGCCGTTCCGGCACATGGCCTTTCGGTTCAACGAAGCCTCGCGGGGCGGTATCGCCGCGTTCGCCGAGGACTATCGGGTGGTCCGCACGCCCGGCGGCTGCCACCTGACCTGGGTGATGGCGATGAAGCCGGCGGGTCTGGCCGCCCGCGTCGGCATGACGCTGGGCCGGCCGCTCATGGGTGCGGTGTTCCAGAAGTTCCTGTACAACCTGCGGGAGTACTGCGTGAAACGCTTCGCCACGACGTAGCGCTGCGCGCGCCGATGCCATGTGCGACGCGGCCGCAATGTGCAAAGCTAGCCGGCATGACCTTCAACGAAGGCATCCGCATCGACACCAGCACCGCATCCTCCAGCGGTGGCAGCGGCCGCGGGCCGGGCCGCGGTATCGCGGTCGGTGGCGGTGTCGGCGGCTTGCTGATCGTCGTGGTGGCACTGCTGCTCGGCGTCGACCCCAGCACCGTGACGCCGTCCCCGCAGCAGTACGACACCGAGGGCGTCGCAGCCCCCGGGTTCGATCTGAGCCAGTGCCAGACCGGAGAAGACGCGAACAACATTCCACAGTGCCGGGTGGTGGCCACCGGGAACTCGCTCGACGCCATCTGGGCCCAGCAGCTACCGGGCCAGTACACCCGGCCGCGCGTCGAGCTGTTCACCAATGACGTCGACACCGCGTGCGGCACCGCGACCAGCGACGTCGGCCCGTTCTACTGCCCCGCCGACACCACCGCCTACTTCGACGTGGGGTTCTTCGACGTGCTGCAGACGCAGTTCGGCGCCAGCGGCGGACCGCTGGCTGAGGAATACGTGGTGGCCCACGAGTTCGGCCACCACGTGCAGAACCTGCAGGGTGTGCTGGGCCGGGCCCAAGGACCCGGCGCACAGGGGGCCACCGGCGCGGGGGTGCGTACCGAACTGCAGGCCGACTGCTACGCCGGGGTCTGGGCGCACTACGCCGCGATCACCGAACAGGAGGGCACCGACGTGCCGTTCCTGCAACCGCTGACCGACCAGGACATCGCCGACGCGCTGTCGGCGGCCGCGGCGGTCGGTGACGACCGCATCCAGCAGGCGGCCACCGGACAGGTCAACCCGCATACCTGGACGCACGGGTCGGCGGCACAGCGACAGAAATGGTTCACCGAGGGATACCGCACCGGCGACCCGCAGGCGTGCGACACGTTCGCGGCACGAGACCTTGGTTAGGCCCGCGACTGCCGTCGACGCGGTCGCCGAGCGCTATCTCGAGACACTGGCTGCGCTCGACCCCTGCGCGGCAACCGAAATGGGCATCCGCGGCCACGACGAGAACATCACCGACTACTCCCCCGACGGCGTGGCTGCACGCGCCGACGCTGCCCGCAACGCACTGCGCGAACTCGACACCGTCACCGCGACCGATGACGTCGACGCGGTCACGGTCGCCGCGATGCGCGAACGCCTCGGCGTGGTCATCGATCTCAACGATGCCGGGTTCGACGTCGGCGAGCTCAACGTGATCGCCTCGCCGCTGCAGTCGATGCGCAAGGTCTTCGACCTGATGCCGACCGAGACCGAGCACGACTGGGCAGCGATCAACCGCCGACTGGCCCAGCTGCCCGAACGGGTGGCCGGCTACGCCGATGCGCTGCGCGCTGCCGCCGCCGGCACCAGCCCGCCGGCCGTACGCCAGGTGGCCCGTGGCATCGACCAGTCGACCAGCACACAGCAGTTGCTGCTGAACCTGGTCGCCGGGGCCGCTCCGGCCAACCGGACCCTGCGCGACGAATTGCACGCCAATGCGGCCAACGCCGCACACTCCTACCGGGAACTGGGCCGCGTGCTCGGAGACGAGATCGCGCCGAGGGCACGCACCGACGACGCGGTGGGCCGCGATGCCTACCAGTTGTGGTCGCGGTCGTTCCTCGGCGCGTCCGTCGACCTGGACGAGGCCTACCACTGGGGACTGTCGCAGCTGGAAAGCATTGTCGCCGAACAAGAGTCTTTGTCCCGACAGCTGTATCCGGGGTCGACGGTGAGCGAGGCGCTGCGGTTGCTCGACGGCGAGGAGCGCTACCTGGTGCGCGGTGTCGACGCGTTGCAGGCCTGGATGCAGGACCTCTCCGACCGTGCGGTCGATGCACTCGCCGACACCGAGTTCGACATCGCCGGGCCCCTGCGCCGACTGGAATGCCGTATCGCCCCGACACATACCGGCGGCATCTACTACACCGGGCCGTCGGAGGACTTCAGCAGGCCGGGCCGGATGTGGTGGTCGGTGCCGTACGGGGTCGACACGTTCCACACCTGGCAGGAAACCACCACGGTCTTTCACGAAGGTGTCCCCGGCCACCACCTGCAGATCGGTCGGGCGGTGTTGATCGCCGACCATCTCAACCGCTGGCGCCGCCTGGGTTGCTGGGTTTCCGGCCATGGTGAAGGCTGGGCGCTCTACGCCGAGCGCCTGATGGCCGAGTTGGGCTGGCTCGAGGACCCGGGCGACCGCATCGGAATGCTCGACGCTCAACGCTTCCGCGCGGCCCGCGTGGTGATCGACATCGGGGTGCACTGTGCGATGACCGCGCCCGGGGGCGGCACCTGGGACGCGGACACGGCGTGGGCGTTCCTGACGTCGCACAGCGCGATGGGTGCCGAGCACCTGCAGTTCGAACTCGATCGATATCTGGGTTGGCCCGGCCAGGCGCCCTCCTATGCCATCGGCCAACGAATCTGGCTGCAGCTACGCGACCACCTGACCGTTGAGGGCATGGCGCTCAGAGAGTTCCACAATCGCGCGCTGGACCTCGGCGGGCTCCCGCTCGAGGTGCTACAGGCCACGCTGACCGCGCCGCGGGTTTAAACTGACGTACGTTCGGCATGGGAGCGAGGAGCCGGCACCGGCATCCGGTCGGTCACGAAACCACCGATACCCAGTCTGCGGATGCACACCATTCGCGCGCACCCACTCAGACAACTTCACACCGCTCCCCGGGGACGATCTGGGTCGACGTTTCGGCTGGCGGGGAGGCTGGTCGCACGGTTGTGTATGCGCGGGTGTCCTCACATGATCAATGCGCAGATCTGGAGCGGCGGGGTTGCACGGCTTGGCTGATTGGGCGACCTCGAATGGTCGTGTGGTCGGCGAGGTGGTTACCGGGGTGGGGTCGGGTGTGAACGGTAAGCGACCGAAGTTGCGCAAGGATTCTGTCGGGCCCGTCTGCTTGGGTGGTGGTTGTGGAGCATCGGGATCGGTTGGCGCGCTTGGGGGTGGAGCACCTCGAGGCCGCGTTGTCGGCCCGGGGCCGCAGGATCATCGTGGCCGATCAGGGCGAGACTGTCGATGATCTGGTGCGCGACATGATCGAGGTGCTGACCTCGATGTGTGCGCGCCTGTATGGCCGCCGCGGGGCGCCTAACCGGGCGATGCGAGCGGTGACCGCCATCAAACAGGCCGAGGTTGTTGCCGGTGGCTAGGTTCGAGATCCCCCACGGTTGGACGGCGCAGGCGTATCGGTTCGCGTTGGATCCCACACCGACGCAGTTGGGCGCGTTGGCGTCTCATGCTGGTGCGGTGCGGTTCGCCCATAACCACATGTTGGCGTTGGTGAAGGCGGTGATGGATCAGCGGGCCGCCGAGCGCAGCTACGGGATTGCTGAGTCGGAGTTGACGCCGGTGTTGGGGTGGTCGTTGCCGGCGCTGCGCAAGGTGTGGAATCAGCGCAAAGCCTGGTGTGCGCCGTGGTGGGCGGAGAACTCCAAGGAGGCCTACAACACAGGCCTGGACGGGTTGGCCCGCGGGTTGGATGCCTGGTCGTCGTCGCGGCAAGGCCGGCGCGCCGGGAAGCCGGTCGGTTTCCCGCGGTTCAAGACCTCCCGGGCACCGCGCTCGGTGCGATTCACCACTGGAGCAATTCGCATCGAGGACGACCGCCGCCACGTGCGGCTGCCGCGGCTGGGTGCGGTCCGCACTCATGAGTCGACCCGCAAGCTGGCCCGCCGCATCGAGGCGGGGACGGCGAGAATCTTGTCGGCCACCGTGCGCCAAGACAGCGCCGGGCGTTGGTACTGCGCCCTACAAGTCATCGTCGCCGCCAAGGCCCGACCCGCGCACGCGCGGCGCTCGGCGTATCCGGTGGTCGGGGTTGATGTCGGGGTGAAAGCCGACAGCCTGCTGGTCGTGGCGACACCGGATGGGATCGAGGTCGACCGCGTTGCTGCACCGAAGTCGCTGACCGCCGCGCAGGGCCGGTTGCGGGCGTTGCAGCGCCGAGCCGCCCGCCAACGCGGCCCCTATGATTCGGGCACCAAGACCAAGCAGGTGGCCTCGAAGCGGTGGCGGCGCACTCAGGCCCGGATCGGGCGCACCCACGCTCACGCCGCGGCGGTGCGCCACGACGTGCTGCACAAGGCCACCACCGCGCTCGCCCAGCAGCACCAGGTGGTCGTGGTGGAAACCTTGAACGCCGCCGGGATGCGCACCCAAGGCGGCGCTTACAAGCGGGGTCTCAACCGCGCCTTGGCCGATGCTGCCCTGGCCGAGATCCGGCGCATGCTGGGCTACAAGACCCGCTGGTACGGCTCCTCTTTGGTGGAGGCTGACCGGTGTTTCCCGTCGTCGAAGACGTGCACGGCGTGTGGGAGGCGAAAGCCAAACCTCACCCTGGCCGATCGAGTCTTCGAGTGTGATGAATGCGGTATGCGGATCGATCGTGATCTGGGTGCTGCGATCAACCTCGCCCGACTCGGCGCACCCCCACAGTTGGGTGAACAGAGTCCCGCCGGGAGTGGCCCGGTGGCAGGACGTGGAGCCACGCGTGAGACCGAACCCGCCCCAGCGGGCGACGCCGCAGGCCAGGAAACGTCAACCCCGCACCACCAGCCGGTGGACCAGACGGGGACCGCCTCACCGCAAGGCGAGGCTGCCTAATGGAACAAGCGAACTCACATTCGCTCACGAAGAGGCAACGGTGAACAGAACCCGCAGTGTTGTTGTTGTCAGGTCCATCACCGACCCCGGTGGCGGCGCCGACGAGTCCGTCACATTCACATGCTCAGGCGATCACAGCCGCGACTGATGCTTGATCGTGGTGTCGGTGGTCCGCAGTGGCCGGATCAACGCATCTTGGGTGAACGACGCGATGAGTTCACCGTTCTCGGTGTGCACTGTGCCACGCACGTAGGACATGCCGGCGCCCACCTGGGTGCTCTCGTGGCTGTAGAGCAGCCACCCGTCCCAGCGCACCGGTTCGTGAAAGCTGACCGACACCGTCATCGGGGCGGTCGACACGGTCAGGTGCGCCTGGCTGGTGCCGAACCCCTCGTGCGCTCGCATCGTCGTCGAAATGCCCAGGTGCCCGGTGAAATACGCGACGAGTGCCTTCGCGAGGTCGGCACGGGCCGGAATCGGATCGTAGTGCAGCCACGCGTGGATCTCCGGTGGACCGACCTCGTCGGGGCTGTTGACATCGACGACGTCGACCAGACGCAGTTCGCGGCCGTCCATCGGCATCGGCGACACGTGGGAGTCCGCGGGCGAGGCCACGTCCGGCTTGGGCAGGTGGTGGCGAATCACGTCCTCGGTCGGCACGTCGGCCAGCACCGTGGTGGTGATGCAGCGCTTGCCGTTCTGCATCGCGGTGATGACCGCCGACGCCGTCGAGCGGCCGGCGCTGACCACATCGACCTGCAATTCGACGGGGCCGGCACCGACCATCACCGCGCGGGCGAACACCGCGTACACCGACCGGATCGACTTGTCCGGAAACTGCTTGGCGGCAGCGACTATCGACGCCGCGAGGATCTGCGTGCCCTCGACGACCTGGCGTTCGTCCTCACCGGCCGGACCCGTCTGCACGGTGTAGGTGTCCGGTCCGCTCGGTTCCGCGTCGAACAGGTCCAGCAGACCCTGCACGGTCCACTGCGTCTGCGCTGATTCCGCTGTCATGTGTGATCGCCTCCAACCAAGTGACTGTCGCTGGGAACAGTAACCGAGCTTCGCCGATAGCGGTAACGTCATTACCGACATGTTCGCCGCAGCGGAAGGAAGGCGCCGATGGCCGTGAAGGGCACGCGGGCGACGAAGTCCGCCAAAGGAGCCGCGGTCGAGACACCGCCGCGATCCGGCGCCGAAGCCGAGTCGCGCGCCACCCGGTTCATGAAATCCGCGCTGGCGATTCTCGGGGAGACCGGACGCACCGATTTCACCGTGCTCGAGGTGGTGGAGCGGTCGAAGACCTCGCTGCGCGCGTTCTACCAGCACTTCGCCACCAAGGACGAGTTGCTGCTGGCCCTGGTGGAGAAGATCATGGCCGACGCCACCGATCGCTGGCGCGCCGAGACCGAGACCCTGCCCAGCGCCGAGGCACTTCGCCGGCTGATCGAACGCATCGGTGCGCCGGCCGAGTCCAGCACGCAGGACAGCATCAACCGCGGCCTGACCTACTACAACGATCACCTGCTCGAGCACCGCCCCAAAGAGTTCGCCAAGGTGCTGGCCCCGCTGCACCAGCTGGTTGCCGACATCCTGCGCCGCGGCATCGCCGAAGGTAGGTTCCGCGACGATCTCGACGTCGACGCCGATGCCGCGATCCTGATGCAGACAGTGTTGGGCGCACTGCGGCTGCGCGAGCTCGGAGCCGAACTCACCGGGGTGCCCATCGACGGAGCACATGTCTACGCCCTGTGCTTGCGCGGGCTCACCGGATAGCGCCCTGACCTGCTGAAAAAGCCACGTTTGCGATTGTGGCGCCGTTACACCAGCCCGTGGTAATGTCGTTACCACCAAGCGGTAATGCCGTTACCAATCCGACCGATATGACGTGTCAGGAGGCCGCCATGCCCTCACGCAACCTCGACTATCCGGTGTTCGACGCCGACAATCACTTCTACGAACCCAAGGAAGCGCTGACGCAGTTCCTGCCCGACCACCGCAAGGGGGTCATCGACTACATCGACGTGCATGGACGCACCAAGATCGTCGTCCGTAACCACATCAGCGACTACATTCCGAACCCGACCTTCGAGGTGGTCGCCCGCCCCGGCGCGCAGGAGGAGTACTTCAAGCACGGCAGTGGCGGCAAGAGCTTCCGCGAGGTGATGGGCAAGCCGATGAAGGCCATCCCCGCCTTCCGCAATCCCGAGGCGCGCCTCGAGGTGCTCGACGGACTGGGTCTGGACTACACGATCATGTTCCCGACGCTGGCCAGCCTGGTCGAGGAGCGCATGAAGGACGACCCGGACCTGATCCTCGACATCATCCACGCGCTCAACCAGTGGATGTATGAGACATGGCAGTTCGACTACGAGGGTCGCATTCTGTCCACACCGGTGATCAACCTGTCGGTCGTCGACCGGGCGCTCGAGGAGCTCGAGTGGTGCCTGGAGCGCGGCGCCAAGACCGTGCTGGTGCGGCCGGCTCCGGTACCCGGCTACCGCGGCACCCGCTCGCTCGGTCTGCCCGAGTTCGACCCGTTCTGGGATGCCTGCGTGAAGGCCGGGATTCCGGTCTGCATGCACGCCTCCGACAGCGGCTACGCGCAATACCTCAACGACTGGGAGCCCGCCGACGAGTTCCTGCCGTTCCGGCCCACTGCGTTTCGGATGGTCGCGATGGGCAAGCGACCCATCGAGGACACGATGGCCGCGATGGTCTGCCACGGCGCGCTGTCGCGCAACCCGGACTTGCGCATCCTGTCGATCGAGAACGGCGCGTCCTGGGTTCCCTACCTCTTCTACCAGTTCCAGGACGTCTACAAGAAGATGCCGCAGGAGTTCCCGGAGAACCCTATCGAGGCCTTCAAGCGGGGTGTCTACGTTGCACCGTTCTGGGAGGACGACTTCGGCAAGATGGCCGACCTGCTCGGCATCGACCGGGTGATCTTCGGCTCGGACTGGCCGCACCCGGAGGGCCTGGCCGACCCGATCAGCCTCGTCGACCAGCTCGAGGAGAACGGCCTCGACGAGGAGGGCATCCGAAAGGTGATGGGCGGCAATCTCGTCGACCTGTTCAAGGTGCCCAGCAAGAAGGTGCACAAGCCCGACGTCCCGGCCTTGGTCATCGCCTGACCTCGACGCTGCCGACCCCAGCACGATGACCGACGAGGAGCACCGATGACCGTGGCCGATCCAGAACAGATGTTGTTCGTGTCGACAACCCAGACGTTCCTGGAGAAGCAGGCCTCGCTGACCCACGTGCGTGGCCTGCACGCCTCGGAGGTGTCCTTCCAACCCGAATGGTGGCAGCGCGCCGCCGAATTGGGTTGGACCAGCCTGCTGGTGCCCGAGGAACTCGGCGGCGGCAGCGTCTCCGGTGGAGTCGAAGGTGGAGTCGCGGACCTGGCCCTGGTGGCCGAGCAGATCGGCCATACCGTGGCACCGGGTCCGTTGCACCCGGTCAGCGTCGTGTTGGCCGGCCTCGTCGAGGCTCCGGACGGGCACGAGCAGACCATCGAGGCGCTGATCGCCGGCGAGCTCGTCGCGTCGTGGGCGGTCTATGAACCTCGGCGGCCGTTTGCACCGTTGCAGGCCGCGACGAAAGCCACCCGCACCGAGAGCGGCTTCCGCATCGACGGCGTCAAGGATCGCGTCGAGGCAGGTGCCGAGAGCGGCGCGGTGCTCGTCGTCGCGGTCTGCGACGGCGAGCCGCGGCAGTTCCTCGTTCCGACCGACGCACCGGGTGTCACCGTCACCGCCCAAGCTTCGGTCGATCTCGTGAAGCGTTATGCCCGTGTCGAGTTCGACGGCACCGAGGTCGACGCGTCAGCAGCCGTCGGCACCGCCGGGCAGACGCCCGAGATCGTCGAGCGCCAGCGTCAAATCGCACTGGTTCTGCAGTGCGCCGAGTTGGTCGGCATCCTCGACACCGTGCTGGCGATGACCAACCAATGGTTGTTCGACCGCCACAGTTTCGGCCGGCCACTGGCCTCCTATCAGGCGCTCAAGCACCGCGCGGCCGACATGAAGATGTGGTTCGAGGCGTGCCGGGCCACCACCACCGGTGCGGTGGAATCGGTCGCACACCGCTCACCCGACGCAGCCAAGTTGGTCAGCGTCGCGAAAGCCTATGTCGGTGAGCGCACCCCGATGATGCTGCAGGATTGCGTGCAGATGCACGGCGGTATCGGGGTGACGTGGGAACACGATCTGCACCTGTATCTGCGCCGTGCCGCGCTGTATCGCGCGTTGTACGGCTCTCCCGAGGACCATCACCGCGCGGTGTACGCCCTGAGCAGGAAGACGGAGGCCTCCGCATGACCGAGACCGCCACTGCGACCACCACCGAGTCGGTCGAGGAGTTCGCCGCCCGGGCCCGGGCCTGGCTGGCCGAGAACATGCCCCGGATCGACCCGGAGCGTCCGCCGTTTTCCGTGCGTGCCGAGCAGTCGTCCTGGGATCGCGCCAAAGAGCTCCAGAAACGTTTGTATGACGGCGGTTTCGCCGGTATCTGCTTTCCGCGCGAGTACGGCGGGCTCGGTCTGGATTACGCCTACCAGCGGGCCTTCAACGCCGAGTGCTACTGCTACGAGATGCCGTTGATCCTCAACACGCCGTCGTTCACCATCTGCGCGGCCACCATCCTGGACATGGGCAGCGAGGAGCAGAAGCGCGACCGCATCGCCGCGGCGATCCGCGGGGACGAGATTCTGGTGCAGTTGCTCAGTGAGCCCAACGGCGGATCGGACCTGGCCGGGGTGATCACCCGCGCCGAACGCCAGGGCGACACGTGGGTCATCAACGGCGCCAAGACCTGGAGCACCAGCGCCTTCGCCGGCGACTACGGGCTGATGCTGGCGCGCACCGACTGGACGGTACCCAAGCACGAGGGCCTGACGATGTTCCTGGTGCCGCTCAACGCGCCCGGCATCACCATGCGTCGGATCAAAGAGGTCAACGGCAACGAGGAGTTCTGCGAGGAGTTCTTCGACAACCTCGAGTTGCCGCTCGATGCCGTGGTGGGCGAGGTCAACGACGGCTGGACGGTCGCATCGCGCCAGCTGCACCACGAGCGGCGCGCGGTCGGCGGCGGCTCGGAGTTCGCCAGCGGCACCGCCGCGGAGAACGCCAATGAGATGCCGCCCGATCACATCGGGCTGGCAGAGCTCACCGGCCAGGCCGACGACGCGGTGGTGCAGGACATGGCCGGACGCGCGCTGGCCCGTCGCATCGTCAAGGAACAACTCATCGACCACGTGTTCCGTGGCATCACGAACGGGTCGCTGCCGCCGAACGCGGGCACCATGATCCGGTTGTTCCACGCCGAGACCACCGAACTCGAGGTCGACACCGCGCTGGCGATCGCCGGGACCGCGGGGGTGGTCGACGAGGGCGGCGAGCTCGCCGAGTTGCTCGACATCGGGGTGCGATACCTGTCACGGCAGACCGGGTCGATCGGTGGCGGCACCTCGGAGATGGCGCGCAACGTCATCGGGGAGCGCATCCTGGGCTTCCCACGGGAGCTCGCCGCCGACCGAGGGGTTCCGTTCAACCAGGTCAAGCGCAACAAGAGCTGACTTCCCGCGGTCAGAACAGCGTCGGCTGCGCGGGTTCGGGGACCCGGGTCGCCGCGGCCACCGGCGCCGACGCCGTCATCCGCGGGGCGCCGTTGAGTCCGTGCTTGGCGGTCAGCTCCGCGGCCCGCTGCGCCAGCATCGCCCGATAGTCCGCGGGCAGGTAGGCCCCCCGGCGATACAGCTGCCGGTAGTCGGCCACCAGTTCGGGATGGTCCCTGACCAGCCAGTCCATGAACCAGCCTCGGGTGCTGCCGCGCAGATGCAGCCCGAACACCGTCACACTGGTGGCTCCCGCCGCCGCGATACGCCCCAGCAGATCGTCGAGATGCTCGTGCGAGTCGGTCAACCCCGGCAGCACCGGCGCCACCATGACGTGACACCGCAGACCGGCCGACCGGATGGCCGAGATCAGATCCAGCCGTGCCTGCGGCGTCGGCGTGCCGGGTTCGACGCGGCTGTGCAGCTGCGCGTCACCGACGGCCAGCGAGATCGCCACGCTGACGTCGACGTGGCCCGCGGCGTCGACGATGAGCGGCAGATCGCGGCGCAGCAGTGTGCCTTTGGTCAGGATCGAGAACGGCGTGGCCGCGTCGGCCAGCGCGCTGATGATCCCGGGCATCAGCGCATAGCGCCCCTCGGCCCGTTGGTAGGGGTCGGTGTTGGTGCCCAGCGCCACGGTTTCGCGGGTCCAGGACGGACGGCGCAGCTCTCGGCGCAGCACCTCGGCCACATTGGTCTTGACCACCAGTTGGGTGTCGAAATCGCGCCCGCAGTCGAACTCGAGGTATTCGTGGGTGGGCCGCGCGAAGCAGTACCGGCACGCGTGCGAACAGCCGCGGTAGCCGTTGACGGTGTACCGGAACGGAAGCATCGACGCGGCCGGGATCTTGTTGAGCGCCGACTTGCACAGCACCTCGTGGAACGTGATCCCCTCGAACTGGGGTGTGCGCACGCTGCGGACCAGCCCGAGCCGCTGCAGGCCCGGCAGCGCACCGTCGTCGGCGTCGAGTGTCTGACCAGCCCACCGCATACCTCATGCGAACACACGTTCGAAGCAGTGTCAAGGACCCGCTACGCTGTGAGAGGTGGCGCACGATCGCAGGCGCCACGGCATTTTCGTAAGGGGCACATGTCAACTCAGCGCTATGACGATGAGCTGCGGGCGGAGCAGCACTATGTGGACGGCCTGTACACCCGGCTGGATGCGGAGCGCGTCCGGGTCAGGGGAAACCACGCCGCCGCACTGCGCAGCCCGGTCGACGCGCAGAACGGCGCAACGCTTGTGGAGCGCGACGCGCAGGTGCGCACGTCGGCCGCGCGCATGGAGCGGCTCAACGTCGCCGACGCCGGCCTGTGCTTCGGCCGGCTCGACAGCGTGTCGGGTGAGCAGCTCTACATCGGCCGCATCGGCATCCTCGACGACGCCGACGACTACGAGCCGCTGCTGTTGGACTGGCGCGCGCCGGCGGCGCGGCCCTTCTACACCGCCACCGGCGCCCACCCGGAGAACATGCGCCGGCGCCGCCAGTTCCACACGCTGGGGCGGCGCCTGATCGACTTCACCGACGAGGTGTTCGGCCGGCCGCTGGCGCCCGAGACCGGCGCCCAGCCCGGCCATTCCAGTGACGTGGCGCTGTTGGCGGCGGTCAACGCGCCGCGCGGCGACGGGATGCGCGACATCGTCGCGACGATCCAGGCCGAGCAGGACGCGATCATCCGGCTCGATGTTCCCGGCGTACTGGTGATCGAGGGCGGGCCGGGCACCGGCAAGACCGTGGTGGCGCTGCACCGGGTGGCCTACCTGCTCTACACCCAGCGCAAACGGATGGAGAGCCACGGCGTGCTGGTGATCGGACCCAACGCCGCGTTCCTCGACCACATCGGCCGGGTGCTGCCGTCCCTGGGTGAGACCAACGTGGTGTTCATGACCACCGGCGACCTCGTTCCGGGTCTGCACGTCAGCGCGCACGACCCGCCGGAGGTGGCGCGGGTGAAGGGAGCGGTCGCGATGCTGGACGTGCTCGCCGCGGCGGTCGCCGACCGTCAGCGCGTGCCCTCCGAACCGCTGCCGATCGACTTGTCCGACGTCTCGGTGCGTATCGATCCGGAGGCCGCCGAGTGGGCGATCTCCGAGGCACGCGGCACCGATCAACCCCACAACCACGCCCGGGCCACGTTCGTCGACGTGATCACGTGGGTGGTGACCGAGCGGGCGATCGCCAAGATCGGCCGCGGCTGGTTGACCCGCGACGACCGCGCCGCCTGGGAGCACCTGCGGGCGGATCTGCTCGACGAGCTCGAAGACCACGCCGGATTCAACGCCGCGCTCGACGCGCTGTGGCCGACCCTGACCCCGGAAAAGCTGCTCGCAGAGTTGTATTCGTCACCTGAGCGACTGAGCGCGGCCGGCGCCGACCCGATGCTCTACCGCGCCGACGGCGCCGCATGGACGGTCGGGGACGTGCCGCTGCTCGACGAACTGGTCGATCTGCTCGGCCGCGACACCTCCGGCGACGAGGCCGCCGAGCGGGAGCGTCGAGAAGAGGCTGCCTACGCCGCCGGCGTGCTGGATCTGATGGTCGATCGCGAAGACCTGATGGAAGACGAGGACCTGCTGCTGGCCCGCGACGTGATCGAGGCCGAGGACCTGGCCGAGCGGTTCCTCGAGCGCGACAGCCGCGACCTCGCCGAACGCGCGGCGGCCGACCGGGACTGGACCTACGGACACGTCGTCGTCGACGAAGCCCAGGAGCTCTCCGCGATGGAGTGGCGCGTGCTGATGCGGCGTTGCCCGAGCCGCTCCTTCACCGTCGTCGGCGACCTCGCGCAACGCCGGTCGGCGGCCGGCGCCCCGACGTGGGGCGCGATGCTCGACACTTACGTGCCGGGCCGCTGGGAGTACCGATCGTTGACGGTGAACTACCGCACGCCCGCCGAGATCATGACGGTGGCGGCGGGCGCGCTCGCCCAGTTCGCCCCTACAGCGACGCCACCCGAGTCGGTGCGCGCCACCGGCACTCCGCCGTGGTCACGCCGGGTGGCGGACGACGAATTGGCTTCCGCAATCGACGATTTCCTCCGCGACGAGTCCGGCCGCGAGGGCGCCTGCATTGTCATCGGGCCGCCGGACGTCGCCACCGCGGTGGCGCCGGCTGACACCAAGGGCCTGGAATATGACGCGGTGCTCCTGGTGCACCCGGAGCGGATCCTCGCTGACGGTCCGCGCGGTGCCGCAGACCTCTATGTCGCGTTGACCCGCGCTACGCAGCGCCTCGGGGTGCTGCACCGCGACGAACTGCCCGCGGCGCTGTCCGGTTTGGCGCCCCGCTAGCTCACCACTGGCCGAGTTGGCACCGCACGTTGTGCGGGTCGTCGTGGTTGACCAGCACCTCGTTGTTGACGGCGATGTCGCAATGCGCGCCCGGTGCGGCCTGTCCGCCACGCGCGGTGCTGCTGGCTGTCAGGATGGCCCACTGCGGATCCTCGAAGGTCGCTTCGAACACCCACGGCGCGCCGGGCGTGATGGTGACCTTCTCGCGCTTGGCGTAGGCGTAGGCATCGGCGTTGAACGCCTCCATGCTGGGCGGCTGGGCGGTCAGGTAGAAGAGCTCGAACTCATAGGCACCCGCCGAGCTCACGGTGTACCGGACCTGCTGCCCGTCCTGTGCGCCGGCTGTCGCCGGGCTGACCATTCCGGCGGCGGCAACCAACGCTGCTGCGCCAAGGGCCGCCCCTACCTTCGCTGAAGCTGTTCGCATGTAGGTCACATCGCCGGACCGTACCGGATCGTTACCGACTCGGCAGGAGCACGTCGGCGAGGACGATGACGGCAAATCAATTCACGCGAGCGACACACGTTAATTTGTTCGTCACACACAGACACTTGACAGAAACACGCGGGCTCTAACGTCCGGACTCGACACCGGCGCGGTGTCGCGATTCATGTCGCGGAATGTACTCAGACACAACGGCTCATCCGCCCTCACCTGCAGATGAGCACTGTCGATCATCAGAAAGGCCGTCCATGGAACAATCCCGGCGCTTAGCCTTCCGCCGATCCTCGCTCGTCGCCGGAAGTGTCGTGGCGGCGGCCAGCCTGCTGCTGGCGGGATGCGGCAGCAAGGCCGGCGACAGCGACGTAGCAAATGCGGAGTCCTGTGTGGACACGTCCGGTGACACCATCAAGGTGGGTGCCTTGAACTCGCTGTCGGGCACCATGGCGATCTCGGAGGTCACCGTCCGCAACGCCATCGACTTGGCGGTCGAGCAGATCAACGCCGACGGCGGTGTCCTGGGCAAGCAGATTCAACTGGTCGGCGAAGACGGCGCCTCCGAACCGACGGTGTTCGCCGAGAAGGCCGAGAAGCTGATCAGCAGTGATTGCGTCGCCGCGGTGTTCGGCGGATGGACCTCGTCGAGCCGCAAGGCGATGCTGCCGGTCTTCGAGAGCGCCAACTCGCTGCTGTACTACCCGGTGCAGTACGAGGGCCTGGAGTCCTCCCCCAACATCTTCTACACCGGCGCCACCACCAACCAGCAGATCGTGCCGGCGCTGGACTACCTGAAGGAGCAGGGCATCACCTCGCTGTACCTGGTGGGCAGCGACTACGTGTTCCCGCAGACCGCCAACCGGATCATCAAGGCCTACGCCGAGGCCAACGGCATCGAGATCAAGGGCGAGGACTACACGCCGCTGGGTTCGACGGATTTCTCCACCATCGTCAACAAGGTGCGCACCGCCGACGCCGACGCGGTGTTCAACACCCTCAACGGCGACTCCAATGTCGCCTTCTTCCGCGAGTACAGGAACGTGGGCCTGACTCCGCAGCAGATGCCCGTGGTCTCGGTGTCCATCGCCGAGGAAGAGGTCGGCGGCATCGGCGTGCAGAACATCACCGGCCAACTCACCGCCTGGGACTACTACCAGACCATCGACACGCCGGTGAACAACGAGTTCGTCGCGGCCTACAAGGCGAAGTACGGCGCTGACAAACCCACGTCGGATCCGATGGAGGCCGCCTACGTGTCGGTCTACCTGTGGAAGAACACGGTGGAGAAGGCACAGTCATTCGACGTCAAGGCCATTCAGGACAACGCCGACGGCGTGAGCTTCGATGCACCCGAGGGCCAGGTCACCATCGACGGGGAGAACCACCACATCACCAAGACCGCCCGCATCGGCGAGATCCGGCCCGACGGTCTGATCTACACGGTGTGGGAGTCGCCCGGTCCGATCGACCCGGATCCGTTCCTGAAGTCCTACCCGTGGGCCGCCGGCCTCTCCGGCTGATCCCGTGGATGTCCTGATCGGGCAGCTGGCAACAGGATTGAGCCTCGGCTCGATCCTGTTGCTGGCCGCTCTGGGGTTGTCACTGACCTTCGGCCAGATGGGCGTCATCAACATGGCGCACGGCGAGTTCATCATGGCCGGCTGCTACACGGCCTACGTCGTTCAGCAGGTCGTCTCGAGCGCCGGTGCGTCATTGCTGATCTCGCTCCTCGTCGGCTTCGTCGTCGGCGGCGCGATGGGCGCCCTGCTGGAGGTGACGCTGATCCAGCGGATGTATCACCGCCCGCTGGACACCCTGTTGGTGACCTTCGGTGTCGGACTGATCCTTCAGCAGGTGGCGCGCGACGTCTTCGGCGCTCCCGCGGTCAACGTCTTCGCGCCACCGTGGCTGTCGGGCGGGGTCGAGATCCTGGGCGCCGTGGTACCCAAGACCCGCATCTTCATCCTGCTGCTGGCTGTGGTGTGCGTCGCGGCGTTGGCCATCGTGCTCAAGACCTCGCCGATGGGCCGGCGGATCCGCGCGGTGGTGCAGAACCGCGATCTGGCTGAGACCAGCGGGATTTCCTCCCGGCGCACGGACATCACGACGTTCTTCATCGGGTCGGGCCTGGCGGCCGTGGCCGGGGTGGCGTTGACGTTGATCGGTTCCACCAGTCCCACCATCGGGCAGAGCTACTTGATCGACGCGTTCCTGGTGGTGGTGGTCGGCGGGCTCGGCCAGATCAAGGGCACGGTCATCGCCGCGTTCGCGCTGGGCTTCCTGAACTCGTTCATCGAGTACAACACCACCGCCTCGCTGGCCAAGGTGATCGTGTTCGTGATCATCGTCGTTTTCCTGCAGGCGCGCCCCCAGGGCCTGTTCACCGTGCGCACGAGGAGCCTGGCATGACCACCCTGCTCGGACGATGGCAGACCTGGGCCGGATTCGGGGTCGCCGCGTTGGTGCTGTTCGTCATCGCACCGGCGGTGCTGTCGGACTTCCGGTTGTCTCTGCTGGGGAAGTTCCTGTGCTTCGCCATCGTCGCAGTCGGCATCGGGCTGGCATGGGGTCGCGGCGGCATGCTGGTGCTGGGCCAGGGCGTGTTCTTCGGCCTCGGCGGTTACATGATGGCGATGCACCTAAAGATCGCGGACGCTCAGGTGCTCGGAAACGACGTCCCGGACTTCATGCAGATCCAGGGCGTGCGGGAATTGCCCGGTTACTGGCAGCCTTTCGCCTCTCCCCTGGTCACCCTCATCGCGATCCTGGTGGTGCCGGCTGGGATCGCGGCCGCGCTGGGACTGGGTGTGTTCAAACGCAAGGTCAAGGGCGCCTACTTCGCGATCCTGTCGCAGGCACTGGCCGCCGCGCTGGCCATCCTGCTGGTCGGACAGACCAGCCTCGGCGGATCGAACGGGCTCAACAGGTTTCGGACGTTCTTCGGATTCACGCTGAGTGACCCGGTGAACCGTCGGATGCTGTACTTCATCGCTGCGGCGGTCCTGCTGATCGTGGTCGCGGTGGTGCGCCAGCTGATGCAGAGCCGGTACGGCGAGCTGCTGGTCGCCGTACGCGACGGCGAGGAACGGGTGCGCTTCTTGGGCTACGACCCGGCCAACATCAAGGTGGTCGCGTACACCGTCGCCGCGCTGTTCGCCAGCATCGCCGGGGCACTGTTCGCGCCGATCGTCGGATTCATCGCCCCGTCCCAGGTCGGCATCCTGCCCTCGATCGCATTCCTGATCGGCGTCGCGATCGGCGGGCGCACCACCCTGTTGGGGCCGGTACTCGGTGCCATCGGCGTGGCATGGGCGCAGACCCTGTTCTCCGAACGGTTTCCGTCGGAGTGGACCTACGCGCAGGGGCTGCTGTTCATCGTCGTCGTCGGGTTCTTCCCGGCCGGCCTGGCCGGGCTCGGGGTGTTCCTCAAACGTCGCCGCACAGCCGAAGCCGGGTCGCCACCGGAGAAGTCGCCCGACGCCGACCCAGACGCACAGAAGGTGGGTACCCGCTCATGACGGAGGTGCACGCCAGCACCGCAGGCAGAGAACCGGTCGAAGGCGGCAACGCCGGCATGGGCGCCCAGTACCTGCAAGTGCGGGGGCTGACAGTCGATTTCGACGGGTTCAAAGCAGTCAGCGACGTCGACCTGACGTTGTTCCAGGGTGATCTGCGCTTCCTGATCGGCCCCAACGGCGCGGGCAAGACCACGGTCATCGACGCCATCACCGGGCTGGTGCCGGCGACCGGTTCGGTGAACAAATCCGGGGTGGAACTGCTCGGCAAGAAGGTGCACCAGATCGCCCGCCGCGGCGTCGGGCGCACCTTCCAGACCGCCACCGTGTTCGAACAGTTGACGGTGTTGCAGAACCTCGACATCGCCGCCGGGGCCGGACGCTCGGTGTGGACGCTGCTGCGGCGACGCCGCGGGATGCTTCCCGCGATCGAGCGGACCCTGCACACCATCGGGCTGACTCATCTGGCCGACGAGCCGGCCGGGGTGCTCGCTCACGGGCAGAAGCAATGGCTGGAGATCGGCATGCTGTTGGTCCAGAACGCCGACGTGCTGCTGCTCGACGAACCGGTCGCGGGCATGAGCGCCGAAGAACGCGAGGAGACCGGAAATCTGTTGCGCCGCATCGGCGCCGAGCGCACCGTGGTCGTCGTCGAGCATGACATGGATTTCATGCGGGCGTTCGCGACCTCGGTGACGGTGCTCGCACGCGGACAGGTGGTCGCGGAGGGATCGGTGGCCGAGGTGCAGGCCAATCCCAAGGTTCAGGAGGTCTACCTGGGCACCGCCGCGGCAGGCGCAAGCGACTCCGAATTGATCGAGGAGAACACCTGATGCTGCAACTGGTCGACGTCCGCAGCGGCTACGGCCGCAGCCAGGTCATCCACGGCGTCAGCATCGACGTGCCCGCCGATGGCGTCGCGGCGGTGATGGGCCACAACGGCGCCGGCAAGACCACGCTGTTACGCGCGGCGGTCGGTCTGCTCAAATGCACCGCGGGCAAGGTGCTGTTCGGCGGTGAGGACATCACCAAGCTGCGGCCCAGCGCGCGCGTGGCCCGAGGCCTGGCCTACGTCCCGCAGGGTCAGCAGTCGTTCGGCCAGTTGACCACCGCCGAGAACCTGCAGGTGGTCGCGGACGGGCGCAGGAACGGCAAGGCGCTGATCGACGAACAGCTCGATCTGTTCCCTGCGCTCAAGGAGCTTCTGAGTCGCCGCGCCGGACTGTTGTCGGGCGGGCAGCGCCAACAACTCGCCATCGCCCGGGCACTGATCACCACGCCGAAGTGCCTGATCCTCGACGAACCGACCGAAGGCATCCAACCATCGGTGGTCCACGAGATCGAGGAGGCGATCACCGCGCTGACCGCCCGCGGCGACCTCGGCGTCCTGCTGGTCGAACAACACATCGGGTTTGCGCTGGAATCGGCGCAGCGTTATTACATCCTCGAGGCCGGCCGGGTCACCGCAAGCGGCTCCGGCGGGTCGGCCTCCGAGGCCGACGTTCGCGCTGCGATGGCAATCTGAGCGGCCCGCCGCTGTAGCAGTCTCGCCAAGACCGCACACCGATGACGGGCATCGGCGATCGTTGACTGGTGAGCACGCCCGTGGAACCGGTCATCCTCGCTGAGCGGGGTGGTCTGGTGGTAGCCGAAAGCGGGCCGGAGATCCTGGTCATCGACCGCGGTACCGGCCCGTCGGAGATCACCGCGTTCGTTCTGCTGACCATCGCCCTCGTCTTCGGCGGTTTCGGTCTTGTGGCGGTCTTCTCGGTGGCCACAGACGGGACCATGGCGCACTTCGGATTGTTCGGCGCGGCGGTGCTGGGGATCGGCGTGGTCGCCGGTGTGGGGCTGGTTTTCGCCGTCAAGGACCTTCGCGAGCGACGGCTGCGGTCACTGGCGGCGCTGACCCCGGTTGCCGTGTTCGACCGCGCAACGCGGACCTACCGCAACGGTTCGGGCGAAATCATCGCTCCGCTGGACAAGGTTCAGTTCGCCAAGAGAATGCAGATCATGTCGAGCTCACCCAAGCTGGTCGTCGTGACGCCGATGGGAGTGCGGATTCTCAAGCGCGGGAATCCGTTCAGCGGCGGGATCGGCTCATTGGATCGGGTGCTCGACAACGCCGTGCACGGTTTGCCGCCGTAGCGAAGCGCCGTCACCCACCGCATGTCGACACGCCGCGCAACCGGGGTTCCGGCACGATCCTCAGCGGTCGGTACGTAGATTGTGGGCGAGAGGTCGAAACGCTCCGAGCTCAGCACACCAAGGGATCTGACGACAGATGAACTATCCCACCGGCACCCACCCATGAGTTCCGGCCGCAGGAGCCGTCGCGACCGACCGGGACTGGTGGACGCGTCCAGGCAGCGCCTCACCGTGTTCGCCGACGCGGTGCGCAGCAGGTTGTGGCCCGTCCCCGCGTTCTGGGTCGTGATCGCGTTCGCGGCCGGCATCGGCGTTCCCGAACTCGACGCCGCACTCGACGCGCAACTTCCACAGTGGCTGGCGGACTACCTGTTCGGCGGAGGCGCCGACGCCGCCAGGGAGGTCCTCGGCGCCGTCGCCACGTCGCTGATCACGGTGACCTCGCTGACCTTCTCGTTGACGCTGGTCACGCTGCAACTCGCCAGCAGCCAGTACACGCCGAGACTGCTGCGCACCTTCGCAGCGGACCGGTTCGTCCAGCGCACCCTGGCGCTGTTCCTGGCCACGTTCGTCTACGCACTGACGGTGCTGCGCACCGTGCGCAACGGCGGCGACAACGCGGAGCCGGAGTTCGTCCCCCAGATCGCGGTCACCCTCGGGTACTTCCTGGCCGTGGCCAGTGTCGTGGCCCTGGTGGTGTTCCTCGGGCATCTGGTGCGACAGATCCGCATCGAGACCATGGTCGAGCACGTCGGCAATGACATCCAGCAATCAGCAGTTCGACTGCTCGACCCGCTGGACGACGCGCCTGCCGCCGACGAACCACCCGCCCCGCCCGACGGTGCCGCACTGCTGACCGCGCGCTCATCGGGCTTCCTCACCGAGCTCGAGGAGTCCGCACTGCTGTCGGCGGCTGCTGCTGCAGACGCGGTGCTCTGGATCGATCGGCCCGTCGGATCCGAGATCGTGGCCGGCGTGCCGGTCGCCTTCGCCTGGCCGGCGGGGCGCCCGACGATTCGTCTCACCGATGAGCAGTTGACCGCGCTGCACGACTGCGTGGCTGCGTCGCTGCACGTCGGCACCGAACGCACCGCGAGCCAGGACATCGGCTACGGCCTGCGGCAGCTGACCGACGTGGTGGTCCGGGCGCTGAGTCCTGGGATCAACGATCCGACCACCGCGGTGCACGCGCTGAACTCATGTAGCGCGGCCCTGTGCGAACTGGCCGGCTACCGCCTGGGCAGGCGCGTGCTGCGCGACGATCACCACGTGGTACGCGTGGTGATCGCGCGACCGGATTTCGCCGACCTCCTCGACGGGGTGTGCGCGCAGACGCGGCTTTACGGCGCAAGCGATCCCGCGGTGTTGGCCCGACTGCTGTCGATGCTGCGCGAACTGGCCTGGGTGGTGGCGCTACCCACCGATCGCGACGCCGTCCGCGATCAACTCGATCGGGGCCTTCGCGTCATCGCCGAGCAGGATTTCGATCCGGCCGATCGGCGCCGCCTCGAGCGGCTCGCCGATCAGGTCCTCCTGGCGCTCGACGGACGTTGGAAGCAGTCCTGAGCTGAGCGCGCTCGTGACGCCCATGCCAGCCGACTCCTGCCCACGGGTTGCTACGTGCGACATATTGCGTCGTATGTTGCACGTGGGCTAGCCTCGGGCTCCATGCAGACCTTGGGGCCCCTCGACGTCGAGGGAGTCGATTTCGCGTTCGACGATCAACCGGACCTCCACGCCGCCCTCGCCCGACTGCGCGACCGCAGGCCCTACGCGATCGTTCCGTTTGCCGGGGTTCAAGCGGTCCTGCTGTTGACCGACGAGTTCGTCCGCGCGGCGTTCCGCGATGAAGCGACATTTCCCGCGGCACCGGTGTACGCGATGACCACCGAACCGGTGTTCGGCAGGACCGTGCTGAGCATGTCGGGCGCCGAGCATCGTTCCAGCCGCAGCGTGGTGTCAGCCCCGCTGCGACGCACCCGGGTCCAGGACTATCTGGAGCCGGTGATCGAACCGGTCATCAACGAGTTGATCGACCACTTCGCCGACCGCGGCACCGCCGATCTTGTCACCGAGTTCACGCACCGCTACTCGCTGCTCATCATCAGCCGGTTGCTGGGCATCCCGGTCGACGACGAAGCCAGCATTCATCGCTGGGCGCAGGCGATGATCCAGTACCCCTTCGACCCGTCGGCGGCGATGGCGTGCGCCGCCGAGTTCACCGCCTATGTCGCCCCGCTGCTGGCCGCGCGCCGCCGCGAACCCGGCGACGACATGATCTCCATGCTCGTCACCGAAACCACTGAGGAGGGCGAGAACCTCTCGGACGAGGAGATACTGACGTTCCTTCGGATGCTGTTCCCGCTCGGCGCCGACACCACCGCGCTGGCCTTGGGCAACATCCTGTCAGCCCTGCTCAACCATCCCGAGCAATGGGAGCTACTGCGGTCTGACCTGGACCGCTACCTACAGTCAGCGGTGTGGGAGGGAATGCGATGGGAGCCGGCGGTCGGAATGCTGCCGCGCGCCTGCCCTGAGGCCGCGACGTGGCAGGGCATCGAGATTCCTGCTCTGACCCCGATGATCTTCGCCATCAACGCGGCCAACCGCGATCCGGCGCCGCGCTGCGGGCACTCGCCGAACGGTTACCCGACCTCGCGCTCGATCCCCGGCTCGCCGAGACCTCCAGGATCACAAGCCAGGTCGGCACCGCGCTCCGTGGACCCAATGCCCTGCACGTGACATTCACGCCGTCGCGCTCCCGGTCGGATACCGCGGGGACCGCATGAAGCCCCCGAGTCACGCTGTGGGGCGAGAGGCGTTCGCTAGGTTTGTTCTCCATGTGGCCCCACCGGGACGGAGAAGACCGTGACATCGCGCCGGCTTCGCGTCACTGAGCCGGCCTCCCGCCCTGCACCGTGGGGTGATCGGCCGCCGGTCGACGACGACGAGGCTCGCCGGCGTCTCCTGGACGCGGCCGAGGTCTGCTACGAGCGGCGCGGCGTCAATCGCACTACCGTGGACGACATCGCCAAGGAGGCGTCGGTGCACCGCACGACGGTGTATCGGTACTTCGGAACGCGCGACGACGTACTGGCTTTCGTACTGCTGCGCGAGACGGCGGGGGTCATCGACGGCGCCGAGCGGGCGCTGCGACGGGACGGGCCTTTCGGCGACCGCCTGCTCGACGCACTGGACGGCGCAGTCGGAGCCGTCGAACAGTCGCGTTGGCTCAGCGTGCTGTTCTCCCCGGAAAGCCTGACCATGACGGTCTCCGTTGCGGCATCCGGCGCGTTCCGCGACCGGATCCGCGATGTGTTGCGACCGCACGTCGAGGCGGCCAAAGCCGCCGGCGAACTGCGCGCACAACTCGATCCCGACGCCGCCGCCGACTGGCTGGTGCGGGTGGCACAGATGCTGCTGATGGAACGCCTCACCGCACGGCCCGACGAGATCAGACCGGACCGCCGTGCGTTGCTCCGCGACTTCGTCATTCCCGGCATCGTCCGTCCGGCGTGAAGACCGCCGCGTGCGCAGTCGGGCGTCCGGCGGTCAGGACAGCCGGGAAAGCACCTCTGCGACAAGGTCGTTCATGGCAACATCGACTTGCTCGCCGGTGGCCATGCTCTTCACCCCGACGGTACCGGCTTGCAGGTCGCGTTCCCCCGCGACCAGCGCGATCGACGCGCCGGAGCGGTCGGCGCCCTTCATCGCACCCTTGAGACTGCGGTCGCCGTAGGCCATGTCCACGCGAACGCCCTGGGCCCGCAATTGCGCCGCCAGCACCGCCAGCCGCACCTTCGCATCGGCTCCCAGCGGCACCGCGTAGACGTCGACGCGCGCAGAACTGCCGACAGTCTTGCCCTCGGCCCGCAACGCCAGCAGGGTGCGGTCGACACCGAGGCCGAAACCGATGCCGGACAGGTCTTTCCCGCCGAGCTGGCGCATCAGTCCGTCGTATCGTCCGCCACCGCCGATGCCCGACTGCGCGCCGAGGCCGTCGTGGACGAATTCGAACGTCGTCTTGGTGTAGTAGTCCAGACCGCGCACCATCCGCGGATTGATCACATACGGCACCGACAACGCATCCAGGTGGGCAAGCACGGTGTCGAAGTGCGCTTTGGCCTCGTCGGACAGGTGGTCGAGCATGACCGGCGCATCGGCGGTCATCTCCCGCACGTGCGGACGCTTGTCGTCGAGCACCCGGAGCGGGTTGATCTCGGCGCGCCGGCGGGTGTCTTCATCGAGGTCCAGCCGGAACAGGAAGTCCTGCAACAGCTCCCGGTACTGCGGCCGACAGGTGTCGTCACCCAGCGAGGTGATCTCCAGCCGGAAGCCGTCGAGTCCCAGCGCACGGAAGCCCGCGTCGGCCACCGCGATCACCTCGGCGTCCAGCGCCGGGTCGTCGACCCCGATCGCCTCCACGCCGACCTGCTGCAGCTGGCGGTAGCGGCCGGCCTGCGGCCGCTCGTAACGGAAGAACGGTCCCGCGTAGCACAGCTTCACGGGCAGCGCTGCGCGGTCGAGACCGTGCTCGATCACCGCGCGCATCACCCCGGCAGTGCCCTCCGGGCGCAGCGTCACCGACCGGTCGCCCCGGTCGGCGAACGTGTACATCTCTTTGGACACCACGTCCGTGGACTCCCCCACGCCCCGGGCGAACAGGTTGGTGTCCTCGAAGATCGGCAGCTCGATGTCGCCGTATCCGGCGCGGCGGGCCGCGTCGAGCAGACCGCCGCGCACGGCGACGAATTCGGCGGACTCCGGCGGCAGATAGTCCGGGACGCCCTTGGGCGCCGCGAAAGAGGTGGGTGTTGTGGACGGGCTAGCGGTCACGCTGTCAGGCCTTCGAGGAATGGGTTGGTGTGGCGTTCGATGCCGATGGTGCTCCGCTCACCGTGCCCCGGCAGCACCAGGGTGTCGTCGTCGAGGACCAGCAGCTTCGTCACGATCGACTCCAGCAGGTCACGGCCGCTGCCGCCGGGCAGATCGGTGCGTCCGACCGACGACCGGAACAGAGTGTCACCGGTGAAGGCGACCTGGTCGGGCCCCTGCTCGACGCGGAACACGACGGAGCCTTGTGTGTGGCCCGGGGTGTGATCGACGGTCACGGTGACTCCGCCGAGCTCGATCTTGTCGCCGTCGCGATCGAGTTCGAGCACCTGCTTGGGTTCCCGGAACAGGGCCGCGACGGCGAGCCGACCCACACCGACCAGCAGTCCCTGCCCGAAACCCTTGATCGGGTCGCTGAGCATGTAGCGGTCGGCGGGATGGATGAAGGTCGGGCACCCGAAGGTGTCGGCGACCTTCTGCGCGGACCACATGTGGTCGATGTGCCCGTGGGTCAGCAACACCGCCGCCGGGGTCAGCCGGTTTTCGTCCAGGATCCGCCGCAGCGGCCCCATGGCCCGCTGACCGGGGTCGACGACGATGGCGTCGGCGCCCTGGCGTGGGGCCAGCACATAGCAGTTGCACGCCAACATGCCGGCCGGGAATCCGGTGATCAACACCCGTCCAGCTTCCCACGCCCGACTCGCATGGCACACTCGGTGCCGACCGATCGCCACTCGAGGAGGACACCGGCCGTGCCGACGAACGAACAACGGCGAGCCAACGCCAAGCGCAAGCTGGAGCGTCAGCTGGAGCGGCGTGCCGAGAACGAGCGCAAGCGCCGCCTGTACACCATCGTCGGGTCCGCGGTCGCCGCCGTCGTCGTCATCGGTGCGGTGGCGGCCACCATCGTGCTGACCAACCGCGACTCCGGCGATACCGGCGCATCCGGGTCGACCACCACGTCCACGGCGCCCTCGGAATCCTCCCCCTTCGACGTCCCGCCGCCCGCCGGGGCCGCCGCTCTGCCCCCGTTCGCCGCTCCCGCCGGCCTGGGCAGCGACTGCCAGTACCCGGCGGCTGCGGAGGAGGCCAGCAAGGAGAACACTGCGCCGCGCACCGGACAGGTGCCCACCGAACCCGAGCAGGTCAGTGCCAGCATGGCGACCAACCAGGGCAACATCGGCCTGCAGCTCGACAACGGCAAGTCGCCGTGCACCGTCAACAGCTTCGCGAGCCTGGCCCAGCAGGGCTATTTCGACAACACCCCGTGCCACCGGCTGACCACCAGCGAGTCCCTCGGAGTGCTGCAGTGCGGTGACCCGACCGGTCAGGGCACCGGCGGGCCCGGCTACCAGTTCGCCAACGAGTACCCGACCAACCAGTACCAACCCGACGACCCGGCACTGAACGAGCCCGTCGTCTACCCGCGCGGCACGCTGGCGATGGCCAACGCCGGACCGGGCACCAACGGCAGCCAGTTCTTCCTCGTCTATCAGGATTCGCAGCTGCCGCCGCTCTACACGGTGTTCGGCACGATCGACGAAACCGGCCTGGCGACCCTGGACAAGATCGCCGCCGAGGGTGTCGAGGGCGGCGGCCAGGACGGCCCGCCCGCCCTGCAAACCACGGTGAAGTCGATCGCGCTGGACTGAGCGCTCAGGCCGCTGACGTGACGCGGTACACGTCGTAGACACCCTCGACATTTCGCACCACGTTGAGCACGTGACCCAGATGTTTGGGGTCACCCATCTCGAAGGTGAAGCGGCTGATCGCCACCCGGTCGTTGGACGTCGTCACCGATGCCGACAGGATGTTGACCTTCTCGTCGGCGAGCACCCGGGTCACGTCTGAGAGCAGTCGGTGCCGGTCGAGCGCCTCGACCTGGATGGCCACCAGGAACACCGAGTGCGGCGACGGCGCCCATTGCACGTCGATGATCCGTTCGGACTGCTGTTGCAGCGACGACGCATTGGTGCAGTCGGTGCGGTGCACGCTCACACCGCCGCCACGCGTCACGAAGCCCATGATGTTGTCGCCAGGGACGGGCGTACAGCACTTCGCCAGCTTCGTCAGCACCCCCGGCGCGCCGGGCACCGAGACGCCGACGTCGTCGCTGGTGCGTTGCCGCACCGGCATCGCCGACGGCGTGGACCGCTCGGCCAGTTCATCGGTGGCGTCGTCGTCGTCGCCGACCTGGGCGACCAGTCGCTGAACCACGTGGCGCGCCGACACGTGCCCCTCGCCGACGGCGGTGTAGAGCGCCGAGAGGTCGGCGTAGCGAAGCTCGCGGGCCAGCGCCGCCATCGACTCCGCGGTCATCAGGCGCTGCAACGGAAGCCCGCCGCGGCGTACCTCCCGGGCGATGGCCTCCTTACCGGCCTCGAGCGCCTCCTCGCGGCGCTCCTTGGCGAACCACTGCCGGATCTTGGCCTTGGCGCGCGGCGACACCACGAAGCTCTGCCAGTCCCGCGACGGACCGGCATTGAGCGCCTTGGAGGTGAAGATCTCGACGACCTCCCCGTTCTCCAGCTTGCGCTCCAGCGCCACCAGGCGCCCGTTGACCCGCGCGCCGATGCAGCGGTGCCCGACCTCGGTGTGCACCGCGTATGCGAAATCGACCGGCGTCGATCCGGCCGGCAGCGTGATCACATCGCCCTTCGGGGTGAACACGAAGATCTCCCGCACCGCGAGGTCATAGCGCAGCGACTCCAGGAACTCCCCCGGATCGGCGGCCTCCCGCTGCCAGTCCAGCAGCTGGCGCATCCAGGCCATGTCGTCGATCTCCGCGGCGGCGTGCCCGGCGGGTAAACCGTTGCGGCCCTTGTTTTCTTTGTAACGCCAGTGCGCGGCGATACCGTACTCGGCGGTGCGGTGCATGTCGCGGGTCCGGATCTGCACCTCCAGCGGCTTGCCCTCCGGGCCGACCACGGTGGTGTGCAGCGACTGATACACCCCGTAGCGCGGCTGGGCGATGTAGTCCTTGAACCGCCCCGCCATCGGCTGCCACAGCGAGTGCACCACACCGACCGCGGCGTAACAGTCGCGGATCTCATCGCACAGGATGCGCACGCCCACCAGGTCGTGGATGTCGTCGAAGTCGCGGCCCTTGACGATCATCTTCTGGTAGATCGACCAGTAGTGCTTGGGCCGGCCCTCGACGACGGCGTTGATCTTGGAGGCCGTCAACGTGTTGGTGATCTCGGCGCGCACCTTGGCCAGGTAGGTGTCCCGCGACGGCGCGCGGTCGGCGACCAGCCGGACGATCTCCTCGTACTTCTTGGGATGCAGGATGGCGAACGCCAGGTCCTCGAGCTCCCACTTGACGGTGGCCATACCCAGCCGATGGGCAAGGGGGGCAATGACTTCCAGCGTCTCGCGCGCCTTGCGGGCCTGCTTCTCCGGTGGCAGGAAGCGCATGGTGCGCATGTTGTGCAGCCGGTCGGCCACCTTGATCACCAGAACCCGGGGGTCGCGGGCCATCGCGATGATCATCTTCCGGATGGTTTCGCCTTCGGCGGCGGTGCCCAGGGCGACCTTGTCGAGCTTGGTGACGCCGTCGACGAGATGGCCGACCTCGACACCGAACTCGGCGGTCAGCGCCTCCAGCGTGTAGCCGGTGTCCTCGACGGTGTCGTGCAGCAGCGCTGCGATCAGCGTCGTGGTGTCCATGCCGAGCTCGGCCAAGATGTTGGCCACCGCCAGCGGATGGGTGATGTACGGGTCACCGGAGCGGCGCAGCTGATCGGCATGCCGCTGCTCGGCCACCTCGTAGGCCCGCTGCAGCAGTGTCAGGTCCGCCTTGGGATAGAACTCCCGGTGCACCGCGACCAGCGGTTCGAGGACCGGGTTGATCGCGCTGCGCTGCGACGTCATCCGGCGCGCCAGCCGAGCGCGGACCCGCCGCGACGCGCTGGTGGAGGTCTTGACGACCTCCGAGGACGGCGCCTCGGTGGCGGACGTCGCCGGTGGCGGCTGCACGACCTGGCCCGTGCGCGGACCGGTCGGGTCCTCGTCGGCCATGCTCACCTCCACAGGAGTCGCTGTTCGCAGGATATCCGTTCAGACGGTGTACAGGCTGCTGACCGGAACGGGTTGCACCACGTCACGACCGCCCAGAGCGCTCAATTCGAGCATCACCACCGCGCGGGTCACCGTCGCACCTGCTGACAGGAGCAACCGGTTGGCCGCGGCCAGTGTTCCCCCCGTCGCCAGCACATCGTCGATGACGACCACGGAGCGTCCGGCGAGGCTGATCCCGTCAGCCGGCACCTCCAGCGTGGCGCTGCCGTACTCCAGGCTGTAGGTCTGACTGAGCACCGGCGGCGGCAGCTTGCCACCCTTGCGCACGGCGAGCACCCCGATACCGAGATGCAACGCCACCGCGCCGCCGAGCAGGAAGCCGCGCGCGTCGACGCCGGCGATCAGGTCCGCACCGCGGGCGGCCTCGGCGATGGCGTGGCACACCTGGGCGAGCCCGCGTGGGTCGGCCAGCACCGGAGTCAGATCCTTGAACTGCACGCCGGGTTCGGGGAAGTCCGGCACCTCGCGCAGCAAAGATTCGATGACCTCGGCAGCGCCGTCGGACAGTGAGGTCATCGGTCCAGCCTCCAGCGGTCCATGTTCCAGCCCGCGCCCCATCGAGTGGGATTGCTGCTCACCGCGTACATCTTCGACGACGTCACCAGGGTGCGTTGTTGCCGGTACAGCGGCAGCGTGGGCATGTCTCCCCACAGAATCGGGCCCGCCTCGGCGAGCAGGCGCGCCATCTCCTTCGGGTCGGAGAGGACCGCGATGGTGGCGATGATGCCGTCGATGCGCTCGTTGGCATAACGCGGCAGATTGTTGCCGTTGCCGCTGTGCAGGCTGTAGGCGTCCACCGCCGACGAGCCCGAGGACCCGCTGCCGGCCGCGCCGCCGACACCGGCGATCAACACGTCGATCTCGTTGTTGCGCAACGACAACGGGCCGGTGTTCTCCGCGGCGGCGTCCTCGACGGTAATGCCCGCCGGTGCACACGCCGTGGCGATGACTCCGACCGTGGCGGCCAGCCTGGCGTTGGGGGTCTGATAGCCGATGCGCACAGTCAGCGGCGCGCCCTCCAGCGTGGCACGAGCCGCATCCGCATTGGCGACCGCGAACTCGTCGACCTGCGGGGTCGCTTCGGCCGGACCGTAGGCGTCCTCGCTGGCCGTGTTCAGCCGCGAGTTGGCCACAGCCGCCTCGGCGTTGCGTGCGATCACGTCCCGCGGGGTGCACAGCGCCAGCGCACGACGGGCCGGGACCGCCGCCAGCGGGCCCTGCGGCGCGAAGATCAACTGCTCGATACCCGCCGAGGCCGCGTCGGTGCGGACGTAGTCGTCGGGCAGGGTGAGCGTCCCCGCCGAGCCCGCCGCGATGTCGACGACGTCGTAGGCGCCCTCGTTGACGCGGTCCGGCAGGTCTGCACTGCGCGGCCACACCATGACCCGGTCGGTGACCGGCTTGGTGCCCCACCACTTGTCGTTGGCCACCAGCACCACCGCGCCGTCCTCGGTCACCGAGTCCAGCTTGTAGGGCCCCGAGGACGGGAACTTCTTCAGGTCCAGGTCCGGTGTCAGCCGCCAGGTGTTGTTCCACACCGCGGCGATACGCTCGGCCACCGCGGTGTCGTTGGTCTGCAGAGCCGTGGTGACGCCTCCGTCGCCCAGTCCGAGCTCGTCGGCAATGACGTGCGAGGGCATCAGCGACGTCGCGGCGAACAACTGGCCGTAGTCGACGAAGCCCCTGTCCGGTGCGAACGACACCCGGGCCTTCTTCTGGCCCGGCGCGCACTCGATGCCGGCGATGTCGGCGTACCCGGCGCGGCTGGCGGCGTCGAAGGCCGGGAACCGTCCCGACTGGGCGGCCCACGTCAGCACCATGTCGTCACAGGTGATCGGTTTACCGTCGGAGTACACCGCCTCCGGCTTGATCTCGTAGTCGAGGATCAGCGGGGTGCGCCCGACCACCGCGATCGTGCCGAAATCGTGGTCGCCGACGACCTGCCCCTCCGGACCGTGGTAGTTGAAGCCCGTCAGCACCCGAGCGAAGGCCTGTGGACCGCCGGAGGCCGCCCCTTCGACGGTGTTGGTGTTGTAGGTGATCAGCGCACCGTCGATGGCGTAGTCGATCGACTCGGCGGAGCCGCGCGAGCACGAGGCCAACCCCAAGCTGCCGAGCACCGCCAGCACCGTCGCCGCCGCGGCCCAACGTCGAGCCACGGGGGTTACCGCTTCCGCGGGGGGCGCTTACCCGAGGGGCGTCCCGTCCGGCTCGACGTCGGCCGGACCGGACGGGCGCCGGGGCCCGGCTTGTCCGGCGGCGGGGCCGCGGGCACCGTCACGGTGGCCGGACCGGGCGCTTCGACGTCGGTGGCGGCCTCGTCGGTGTCGGTGTCGGTGAGTTCGACACCGCCGGCGCTCTTGGCCGCCGCAGCGGCCCGCCGGTTGAGCACCCGGCGGGTGTGCTTGCGCACCGGGTCGGTGCGCTCGCGCATGCTCACCAACAGCGGTGTGGCGAAGAAGATCGACGAATACGTGCCGACGATCACGCCGACCAACTGCACCAGCGCCAGGTCCATCAGCGTGCCGACTCCCAACAGCCAGACGGCGATGACCATCAGCGCGACGATCGGCAGCACCGAGATGACGCTGGTGTTGATCGAGCGCATGAACGTCTGGTTGACCGCGAGATTGGCGTGCTCGGCGAAGGTGCGCCGGGTGGTGTGCTCGTACCCCTCGGTGTTCTCCTCGACCTTGTCGAAGACGATCACGGTGTCGTAGAGGGAGAAACCGAGAATGGTCAGCAGCCCGATCACCGTCGCGGGCGTGACTTCGAAGCCCACCAGCGCGTACACCCCGGCCGTCACCACCAGGTCGAACAGCAGCGTGGTCAGGGCGGCGATGGCCATGTAGCGCTCGTAACGGGCGGTGATGTAGATGGCGGCCAGCACCAGGAACACCCCGAGCGCGATGAGCGCCTTCTGGGTGATCTGGCCGCCCCACGTCTCCGACACCGCCGAGTCGCTGACGGCCTGCTTGCCGGGTTGGCCGTCGGAGCCGATCGGCTGGAATGCCTCGAACAGCGCCGTACGCAGTTCCTCGGTCTGCTCGTTGGTCAGTGTTTCCGACCGGATCTGGAAGGTGGCGGAGTCACCGCTGCCCACGATGACGACCGAGTCCGGCGCGGTGCCGATCGTGTCGGTGAAGACGGTTTCGACCTGCGAGACGGTGACATCACCCGTACCCCTGGGGAACGACACCTTGGTGCCGCCCTCGAAGTCGATGCCGAAGGTGAACCCGCGCAGCAGGATTGCGCCGATGGATACCAGCAGGATCAGCGCACTGACCGTGTACCAGAGCTTGCGTCGACCGATGACCTCGAAGGCGCCGGTACCGGTGTAGAGCCGGACGAAGAACCCGTGCCGGGGCGCCTCGGCCGATGCGGTCTCCAGATCGGGCGCCTCGACAGCCGTGGTCTCGGCGGCGTCGGTTCGGTTGCGTGCCATGGCTTATCCCCGTCCCGCCGCGTGCGCGGCCGCTCGTCGTTCCCGCGCGATCTGCTGGACGGCGCCGAGCCCGTTGAGAGCCGGCTTGGCCATCACCGCAGACTTCGACGCGAGGAACACCAGCGGCCAGGTGACCAGGAAGACGACCACGACATCGAGGATGGTGGTCAAGCCGAGGGTGAACGCGAAACCCTTCACCTGGCCGACGGCCAGGAAGTAGAGCACCGCCGCGGCCAGGAAGGTGACCGCGTTGCCGGACAGGATCGTCTTGCGGGCCCGGGCCCAGCCGCGCGGTACCGCGGACCGGAACGATCTGCCTTCCCGGATCTCGTCTTTGATGCGTTCGAAGAACACCACGAACGAGTCCGCGGTCATACCGATACCGATCACCAGACCGGCGATGCCGGCCAGGTCCAGCGTGTAGTTGATGTAGCGGCCTAGCAACACCAGGATCGCGAACACCATCGCGCCGGAGGCCACCAGCGACAACGCCACCAGCGCACCGAGTGCGCGATAGAACACCAGTGAGTACAGCAGCACCGCGACCAAGCCCACTGCGCCCGCGATCAGACCGGCCCGCATCGACGACAGACCGAGCGTCGCCGAGACCGTCTCGGCCTCCGAGGATTCGAACGACAGCGGTAGCGAGCCGTACTTGAGCACGTTGGCCAGCTCTCGTGCGGTGTCCTGGTTGAACTGACCGGTGATCTGGGTCCGCCCACCCGGGATGGCTTCCTGGATCTGCGGAGCGCTGACGACCTGCGAGTCCAGCACGAACGCGGTCTGGGTGCCGACGTTCGCGGCCGTGAACTCGGCCCACGTCTTGGCGGCGTCGCTCTTGAACTCGACGTCGACGACGTATTCGCCGCGCTGCTGGTCCAGCCCGGAGTTGGCGTTGGCGATCTGTTCGCCGCTGATGATCGACTTGTCGAGCAGATAGACCTCCTGGCCGTCGGTCGAACAGGTCACCAGCGGCAGGTTGGGGTCGTCGTTGCCGGCCAGCACATCCTCGCCGCCGCACCGGGTGGCCTGGAACTGCATCGCCAGAATCTGGATCGCCTGCTCGGCGCTCTGCCGCAGCCGCTTCTCGTCCTGGATGCGGGTGGCCAGCGGGACGTCGCGCTCCCCTTCGCCCGGCATCGGCGGTGGAGTGGCGTCGGTCGGTTCCGGTCCGGGCTCGGGGCTCGGGCTCGGCGCCGGCTGCTGCGGGAAGGGCCGCGGTTGAGGCGCGGGCGCGCCGGCGGGCGGCGGGGTGGGGGCGCCAGGAGCCCCCGGCACAGCACCGGGCGGCACGGCACCGGGCGGCACAGCACCGGGCGGCACGGCACCAGACCCGGCGCCCGGCGGCGGAACCGCCCCTGGCGGCAGACCCGGAGCTCCCGGAGGCGGCGCGCCGGCGGGACCCTCTTCCTCCGGCGGCATGGCCGCTTCGGACGGGATCGCGTGGATCACGGGCCGGATGTAGAGCCGGGCGGTCTGGCCCAGGCTGCGGGCCTCGGTGCCGTCGTTACCGGGCACGGTGATGACCAGGTTCTGCCCGTCGATGATCACCTCTGAGCCCGAAACGCCCAGGCCGTCGACGCGGGCACTGATGATCTGCTGGGCCTGGTTCAGCGATTCACGGGTCGGCGGGGAGCCGTCGGGCGTGCGGGCGGTCAGCGTGACACGCGTACCGCCCTGCAGGTCGATGCCGAGCTTGGGCTCCGCCTTCTTGTCCCCGGTCAGGAACACCAGTAGGAACGCGCCGATCAGCAGCGCCAGGAAAAGGGCCAGATAGCGGTAGGGCTGCACCGGCGCCGAAGACGATGCCACGGGTTTACGGTCTCCTCGAGATCAGTTCGTCAAAGTAGCGCTACTTGGGGCGTCGTTGACGGGCAACAGGGTACGTGCTGAACCTGAAAGGTCAGCTGTCAGTCTTGGAGTTCGGCGCTTCGGCCGGTGATTCGTCGAGTTCGGTGTCGTCCTCGACGTCGTCGGTGATGCGGTCGCGCACGGCCAGCTTCATCCAGGTCGTCACCACGCCCGGGGCGATCTCGACGTCGACGTAGTCGTCGGTGATACCGGTGATGGTGCCCTGCAGTCCCGATGTGGTGTGGATCCGGTCGCCGATCTCCAAGGAGTTGTGCAGGTCGATGGTGGCCTGCATCGCCTTCTTCTGCCGCCGCGAAGCGAAGAACATGAACGCGCCCATGATGATGAGCAGGGGCAGGAAGACGAGCAAATCCATGGCGGCAAGTTTCTTTCGTATCGGTCGTGCGGGGCGGAACCCTACCTATTGTTCAGGGTCGGGACGCTTGAGGAAATCGATGACCAGTGTGCCACTGCGCCCGCGCCGCCTCACCCCCCGCCCACGGACGACGGATTCCGTCGCCCATCGCCGCGCCATCGCATGATCCCGCGCTGAGATCGCCGTGACCCGGCGGATTTGTGCTGTGTGGGATTACGCTCGACGCGAACCCTCAAGGAGGTCGTCTTAATGAGTGCCCTCGCACAGAGCCGTCACCTGGCCACCCCGATCCCCGGGCCGCGCTCTGTCGATCTGATGGCGCGCAGGAGCGCCGCGGTGGCGCGTGGGGTCGGGACCACCATGCCGGTCTACGCGGCGCGTGCATTCGGCGGCATCGTCGAAGACGTCGACGGCAACCGGCTGATCGACCTCGGGTCGGGCATCGCGGTCACCACGATCGGCAATTCGTCACCGCGGGTGGTCGACGCGGTGCGCGATCAGGCGGCGCGCTTCACCCACACCTGCTTCATGGTGACGCCCTACGAGGGCTACGTCGCCGTCGCCGAGGCGCTCAACCGGCTCACCCCCGGCGACGGGGAGAAACGCTCGGCGCTGTTCAACTCCGGGTCGGAGGCCGTCGAGAACGCGGTGAAGATCGCGCGCTCCTACACCGGCAAGCAGGCGGTCGTGGCGTTCGACCACGCCTATCACGGCCGGACCAACCTGACGATGGCGCTGACCGCGAAGGTGATGCCGTACAAGCACGGGTTCGGCCCGTTCGCCCCCGAGGTGTACCGGGCGCCGATGAGTTATCCGTTCCGCGACTCCGAGTATGGAAAGGACCTGGCCACCGACGGGGAACTCGCCGCCCGGCGGGCGATCGGCATCATCGACAAGCAGATCGGCGCTGCCAACCTCGCTGCGGCGATCATCGAACCGATCCAGGGTGAGGGCGGCTTCATCGTGCCCGCCGAGGGCTTCCTGCCGACGCTGCTGGACTGGTGCCGCGCCAACGACGTCGTCTTCATCGCCGACGAGGTGCAGAGCGGGTTCGCCCGCACCGGCGCGATGTTCGCCTGCGAGCACGAAGGCATCGTTCCCGACCTGATCGTCACGGCGAAGGGCATCGCCGACGGCATGCCGCTCTCGGCGGTCACCGGGCGGGCCGAGATCATGGACGCCCCGCACGTCAGCGGCCTGGGCGGCACCTACGGCGGCAACCCGGTGGCCTGCGCCGCGGCGCTGGCCACCATCGAGACCATCGTGGCCGACGGCCTGGTCGCGCGGGCGGCTCAGATCGAGACGTTGATGAAGGACCGGCTGGGTCGCCTGCAGGCCGACGACGAGCGCATCGGCGAGGTCCGCGGTCGCGGCGCGATGATCGCCGTCGAGTTCGTCGTACCCGGCACCTTCGAGCCCGATGCCGAGCTGACCCGCGCAGTGTGCGCAGCCGCTCACCGCGCCGGGGTGATCGTGTTGTCTTGCGGCACTTTCGGCAATGTGCTGCGCTTCCTGCCGCCTCTGACCATCAGCGACGACCTCCTGCTGGAGGGCCTCGAGGTCATCGAACTCATCCTGCGCGACCTCTGACCCAAGGAGCTGACTTCATGACCACGGTGCAGAACTTCATCGGCGGCGAGCTCGTCGACTCGACCAGCGGTGCCACGATGCCGCTGGTGGACCCCAGCACCGGCGAGCAGTACGGCACCGCGCCGGTGTCCAACGAGGCCGATATCGACAACGCCTACGCCGCCGCGGCCGCCGCGTTCCGGGATTGGAGGCGCACCACCCCGTCCCAGCGGCAGAAGGCGCTGCTCGACTTCGCCGACGAGGTCGAGAAGGCCGCCGAGGACCTGGTGGCTGCCGAGGGACGCAACACCGGCAAGCCCAACCACGTCACCGCGGCCGAGGAGATCCCGCCGATGGTCGATCAGATCCGGTTCTTCGCCGGCGCGGCGCGGGTCCTGGAAGGCCGGTCCGCCGGTGAGTACATGGCCGACCACACCTCGTGGATCCGGCGCGAACCGGTGGGCGTGATCGGGCAGGTCGCGCCGTGGAACTACCCGATGATGATGGCGATCTGGAAGTTCTGCCCGGCGATCGCGGCAGGCAACACAGTGGTCATCAAGCCCAGCGACACCACCCCGGTCACGACGGTGATGCTAGCCCAGTTGGCCGCCCGACATCTGCCGCCCGGCGTGCTCAACGTCGTCACCGGCGACCGGGTCACCGGGGCGAACCTGGTGGCCCACCCCACACCGCAGATGGTCGCCATCACCGGGTCGGTGGCGGCGGGCCGGGCCGTCGCGGTGAGCGCCGGCGGCCACCTCAAGCGCACCCACCTCGAATTGGGCGGCAAGGCGCCGGTGATCGTGTTCGACGACGCCGACCTCGCGGCCGCCGCGGAGGGCATCGCCACCGCCGGCTATTTCAACGCCGGCCAGGACTGCACGGCCGCGACCCGTGTGCTGGCCTCGGCGACAGTGGCCGAGGACCTGACCGCCGCGCTGGCCGAACAGGCCAAGTCCGCGACCACGACGTTCGGCCGCCCCGCCGCCGACGAGGACGCGTGGGTCCCACCGGTCAACAACGCCCACCAGCTGGAGCGGGTGCTGTCGTTCTTTTCCGACCTGCCCACGCATGCCACGGTCGCGGCCGGCGGAAATCGCCAGGGCGACAGGGGCTTCTACGTTGAGCCAACGGTGGTCGGCGGGGTGCGCCAAGACGACCGGCTGACCCAGCAGGAGATCTTCGGTCCGGTGATCACCGTGCAGTCCTTCACCGACGAGGACGAGGCGATCACGTTGGCCAACGGTGTCGATTACGGTCTGGCCTCGTCGGTGTGGACCAAGGACGTCTCGCGAGCACTACGGGTGTCCTCGGCGTTGGACTTCGGCTGTGTGTGGATCAACACCCACATCCCACTGGTCGCCGAGATGCCGCACGGTGGGTTCAAATCGTCCGGACACGGCAAGGATCTGTCGATGTACGGCTTGGAGGACTACACGCGCATCAAGCACGTGATGGCGTTCACAGGCTGACGGTCTCCGATGGTCCCGCTCAGCGCAGAAGCGCGTCGGGTGTGTGCCACCCGACGCCGTCGAATCGACTGAAATCGCTGTCGTAACTGACGATTCGGGCACGGTGTTCGAGAGCGACCGCGGCAAGGTGCGCGTCGTTGACGAGATTGCCGCCGGTGCCGACCGCGTCGAGCAGCCGCGACAGGACGTCGGGATGACGTGATGTCGGACCGACCATCACCGATCCCGGCGCGCTGCACCAGTCGATGACCTGACCCATCGCGTCTGCCGGCGCAAGCGGTGCGGGAAACAATCCGTGCCTGGTGACCAGTCGCAGGAACGCGAGCAACGGCACCCAGGCCAGCCCTACGGTGTCCGCCCCGGACAAGGCGTTGTCGAGCCAGCGTCGGCTGGCGACGTGATGCTCGCTGGCGGTGTTGACCGCGTACAGCAGCACGTTGGCGTCGACGATCCTCATGCTCCGCGGCGCTGACGACGGATCAGTTCCTCGTCCTCGAGTTCGGCGGAAATCTGAAGCGCGCGGTCGAGGTTCACCGACGGCACACCGAGATCGGCGGTGCGGGTCCGGAACGGCGCCGGGGCGGGGCGGTGTTGCCCGCCCTCGCGGATGGCGTCATTGAGCGCTTTCTTGAAGGACACTCCGCGTTCCTTCATCAAGCGATGGATCAGGGCGAGCGTGTCGTCGTCCAGTGTGACCGTCGTCCGCATGTTTGACAGCATAGCGTCACCAGCTGTGATGCCCTGCGGTCATCAGCGCTCGGGGCGACCTTCTTTTCAGCTCCAAGTGGGGACCAAGGTCCACTGACACCGGCACTGACGATGGCTACGGTCAGGACTCACCGCGCACTTGACCGCGGTAACCGAAATGCCCTTCTACCCGGGAGCACAAGCGTGAAGAATTTTGTCAGAGGGTTGTTGATCTGCGTGATCACGGGCGTCGCGATGGTGGTGGCGGCCCCGGTGGCCCCGGCGCAGCCCGGTGTCCGAGACGGGGTGTTCATCCACATCAGCCGCGGGACCGAAGACCCGCACCGGGTCCTCATGGCGCTGAACATGGCGACCATGATGTCTGAGAGCCGCGATGTGGCGGTGTATTTCGACATCAACGGCGTGACCGCCGTACTCGCCGACGCGCCCGATCTGACCTACGCACAGTTCCCCTCGTCCAAGACGCAGATCGCCACGCTGCTCGGGAGGGGCGTTCCGTTGATGGCGTGCCCGGGCTGCCTCACCGCGGCCGGCAAGAGTGCGGCCGATCTGGCGCCGGGCATTCAGTTGGCCGACAAGGAGAAGTTCTTCTCGTTCACCAACGGCCGCATCCTGACCCTGGACTACTGATCGAGGAGAGCCCGGTCCTCAGAAAGCGATCAGGTCGACGAGCAAGGCGCGGATGTCGTCGGCGGTGAGGCCATCGCCGTCGCCTTCGTAGGTGATGAGGTCGGAGATCAGGTCATCGCCGGGCTGGCGGCACCGATCGGCCACCAGGACGTCGACGAACGCACCGAGCGCTTCGACCGCGTGGGCGTCGGCCAGGTCGTCGACCAACCGGGCCAGTGTCCACCAGTCCCGCTCGGGCACATCGAGAGCGCGGCACAAGCCGTGCAGGCGCGGCCCGAGCACGATGCCGGCCGCGTCGTCGTCAGCCGGAGACGCCAGCCGCGACGAGAACAACTCCGACAGCCGCTGCGAGTGCGGGACCAAGACCATGCCTCCAATAGTGTTGTGCGATACGCCAGGTCGGTTCCTGGCGCATTCGACGCAACCCGGGAATTTAGCCAGACTAGCCAAAGCCGAGATTACCCGCACATCACCACCGCCACCTCGTGACGTTGGGCACAACACCATTCGCGACGTGACCGTCGTCCTTTCTGCCGCGCACAGCAGAATCCCCTGAAATGCGCACATTTCAGGGGATCTGCGTCTGCTTGCGCGGGATCAGTGGTGCGCGAGGCGACTTCCGTTGTGGCTGCGGCTGCGGAACATGTCGCGCCAGCTGCGCCGCGGCTTGGCTGACTCGACCTTCTC
This sequence comes from Mycolicibacterium duvalii, assembly GCF_010726645.1. NCBI lineage: Bacteria > Bacillati > Actinomycetota > Actinomycetes > Mycobacteriales > Mycobacteriaceae > Mycobacterium > Mycolicibacterium duvalii. The sequence continues at coordinate 1,907,643 of NZ_AP022563.1, forward strand.
AGTCCGTTGCTCGGCCGTCACTGGCTCGGGCTGATCGGCGGCGGTCGTGTAGTGGGCCGCCGGGGCCGCCGCGGTGACCGGACGTTCGGCCCATTCGACATCGCGCACGCTGCGCACCGAGATACGGCCGACGGCCGCTGCACCCAGGAAAACGATGAGCGCACCCAGTCCGTAGAAGTAGGTCAGCTCCAGCGCGACGGTCTTGGCCTCGGTCACCGCTACAGGCACGCCGGCATCACCCAGCCCGAGCGGACCGGCCAGCGCGCGGCCGATGACGAACCACACACCGGCAGCGACCGCGAGCCACGCGCCGAGCATGGCGGTCGCCCGGTTCCGCGACATCAGCAACAACAGACCGCCCACGGCAGCCACCACACCCGGAAGCACCTGCAGCCAACCGCGGCCGGTGGTCCACGCCCACGCCTGATCAGGGCTGAACGCGAAGTCGAACATCGGTCCGATGAACGGGATCAGCGCGCCCCACGCGCCCAACAGGATCAACAACAGTCCACTTGCGGCACCGCGACTCCGCGGCATCCGCATCCGCCCTCCGCGGGGCTTTACGTGCGTATCGGTCATGACGCCTCCTCAGGTTGGGTTTTGATTACCCACGCTGACGGCCCCGTAACCAGGCCGCGCGGCCTCCGAGGGGGCACGACTCAAACGCACTGAACTGCGGCGACCCGTCCCGCTCAGTCGAACAGGCCGGTCTGACCCAGACCGGCCGCCCCACTCGGCGGGGCCAGCCCCAGGTGCGTCCACGCCAGCGGGGTGGCCACCCGCCCGCGCGGCGTGCGGGCGATCATGCCGGCGCGCACCAGGAACGGCTCGCACACCTCCTCGACCGTGGTGGCCTCCTCGCCGACTGCGACGGCAAGAGTGGACACTCCGACCGGTCCACCACCGAAACTCTTCGTCAGCGCCGAGAGCACAGCGCGGTCAAGCCGGTCCAGACCCAACTCATCGACGTCGTAGACGGCCAGCGCAGCCTTGGCGATATCCCGGGTGATCACACCGTCGGCGCGAACCTCGGCGTAGTCACGGACGCGACGCAGAAGTCGGTTCGCAATACGTGGGGTGCCGCGTGAGCGGCGCGCGATCTCGGACGCCGCATCGGCCCCGAGCGTGATACCGAGAATGCCTGCCGAGCGGGTCAGCACGCGTTCCAGCTCGGCCGGTTCATAGAAATCCATGTGCGCGGTGAAGCCGAAACGGTCGCGCAGCGGTCCGGTCAGCGCGCCGGACCGGGTGGTCGCACCGACGAGGGTGAACGGCGCCACCTCCAGCGGGATCGACGTCGCCCCCGGGCCTTTGCCGACGACGACGTCGACGCGGAAGTCCTCCATCGCCAGGTACAGCATCTCTTCGGCAGGCCGGGCGATGCGATGGATCTCGTCGATGAACAACACGTCGTGCTCGACGAGATTCGACAGCATCGCGGCCAGGTCGCCGGCACGCTCGAGCGCGGGACCGGAGGTCAGGCGCAGCGACGAGCCGAGTTCGGCGGCGATGATCATCGCCAGCGACGTCTTGCCCAGACCTGGCGGGCCGGACAACAGGATGTGGTCGGGGGTACCGCCGCGGTTCTTGGCCCCCTCGATGACCAGCTGTAGCTGCTCGCGGACGCGCGGTTGGCCGATGAACTCACCGAGCGAGCGGGGCCGCAGGCTGGCGTCGATGTCGCCCTCGCCGACGGTCAGCGCCGGTGACACCGCGCGATCGTCGGGTTCGTCCTCTTCGAAGCGGCCCATCGACTACTTCTTTCCCAGCATCGACAGCGCCGCCCGCAGTGCGGTCGAGGTGTTGGCGTCGGGTTGATCCGCGAGCACCTTGTCGGTGGCCTCCTCGGCCTGCTTCTGCGCAAAACCCAGCCCGACGAGCGCCTCGACCACCGGACCGCGCACGCCGTGACCGGTGGTCGACGTGACACCGGCCGACGTCGGGACGCCGACCTTGTCCCGCAGGGTCAGCACCAGCAGTTCGGCGGTTTTCTTACCCACCTTCGGGATGCGCGTCAAGGCGGTGACATCACCGTCGCCGATCGCCTGCCGCAGGCCCGGACCGTCGTAGATCGCCAGGGCACCCAACGCGATGCTGGGGCCGATCCCCGAGACCCCGAGCAGTGTCAGGAAGAGGTCACGGGCATCGGAGTCGGCGAACCCGTAGAGAGTCATCGAGTCCTCGCGCACGATCATCGCGGTGATCAGCCGTGCTTCTTCGCCGCGGCGCAGCGTCGCCAGGGTGGCCGGCGTCGCCATCACCTTGTAGCCGACTCCGGCGGCCTCGATGACGACGTGGTCGAGCGCGATGTCGAGGACCTCACCGCGCACCGCGGCGATCATGTCGCGCTCCTGGCCGTGCGCGCCGCCTTCAGGGTGGCCCGGTATCTGCGCCGCTGCTCGGCAGCCATCGCCTCGGCTTCGGCCATGCGGGCGATCATCGGCGCCCGCCAGCAGTGACAAATGGCCAGCGCAAGCGCGTCGGCAGCGTCGGCGGGCGTCGGTTTTTGTTGCAGCGCAAGGATTCTCGTGACCATCTCGGTGACCTGGGCTTTATCGGCTCGCCCGTTGCCCGTCACGGCAGCCTTGACCTCACTGGGGGTATGGAAGTGGACGTCGATGTCGCGCCGCGCCGCGGCCAGCGCGATCACACCGCCGGCTTGTGCGGTGCCCATCGCGGTGTTGGCGTTCTGGTTGGAGAACACCCGTTCGATGGCCAGGACGTCTGGCACGTGTGTGTCGAGCCAGTGCTCGACGGCGTCGCTGATGGCCAGGAGGCGGTGCGCCAGCGGGTGGTCGGCCGGGGTGCGGACGACGTCGACGTCCAGAGCGATCACCTGCCGGCCCCGACCGCTTTCGATCACCGACAGACCGCATCTGGTCAGCCCGGGGTCGACACCCATCACCCGCACGCCAGGCCCCTTCGACGAGAACATTTGTTCGATAGCCTAGCGGCCGGCCCGACACGGGCGCCGGTACGACACACCTCAGGCGTACGGCCGCAGATCCTGGATCTGCTCCCCCGGTTCGGGCACCCTGCCGCTGACCCGAATGCAGTGGGCGATCTCGTCGATGCGTCGGCCCGACGCGCGCCACCCGGCGACCTTCTCCACCACCACCTCCTCGCCGGCCCGCTTCGCCACGATTTTCCAGGGCACGCCGAACAGCTTGGCCAGCAGCCAGAACGGCCACGCCAACAGGAACGGCAGCGCGATGACGAACATCAGCACTCCGAACCAGCTGCTTCCCCAGGACGTCATGTCCAGATAGGTCAGCAGCGGCATCCAGTGTCGGCGCACCGACCATCGCACCCCGTCGGCGTCGGTGAACTTCGGCACCTCGTCACCCTAGAGCGGGCGGGCCGCCACCACCGTCTAGAACGAGGCGCGTGGCGCCCCGATGCCCGGATCGATCGTGACCGGGCCGCCCACCGAGGGTGCGACCGGGAAGTCGAAGATCGCCGTCGGGATGTACACCGTCGCGCAGGCGTTCGGGATGTCGACGACGCCGGAGAGCCGGCCTTCGATCGGCGCGGCGCCGAGGAGCAGGTAGGCCTGCTCGGGGCTGTATCCGAACTTCGTCAGGTAGTCGATCGCGTGCAAGCAGGCCCGTTGGTAGGCCAGGTGCGAGTCGAGGTATCGCTGTTCACCGTCGAGGGTGACCGAGGTCCCGGAGAACGCCAGCCACTCGGAGTACTGCGGGTCGGTGTTGCCCGGCATGAAGATGGCGTTCTCGGCGACGCCGTAGGTCTCCATTCCGCCGGGAATGAGGTCCACCCGCAGGTCGATGAACCCGCCCATCTCGATCGCGCCGCAGAAGGTGATCTCGCCGTCCCCCTGGGAGAAGTGCAGGTCGCCGACGGACAGGTTGGCGCCGTCGACGAATACGGGGTAGAAGATCCTGCTGCCTTTGGTCAGGTTCTTGATGTCCTGGTTGCCGCCGTTCTCGCGCGGCGGTGCGGTCCGCGCGGCCTCGGCGGCGGCCGCGGAGAACGCGTCCCCGGTGAGGCTGCCCAGAATGGCGTCCTGCGGTTCCGGCGGCAGCGCCAACGGCGGTACCCGGTCGGGGTCGGTGGCGATCAGCGCGGCCTCGCGGGTGTTCCACGTCGAGAGCAAGTCGCGGGACGGCGCGGTGCCCATCAGGCCGGGGTGCACGATGCCGGTGAACTCGACCCCCGGCACGTGGCGGGACGTGGCCTTCTGGCCGGAGAAGTCCCAGACCGCCTTGTAGGCGTCGGGGAACTGTTCGGTGAGGAAGCCGCCGCCGTTGCGTTTGGCGAAGATTCCGGTGTAGCCCCAGCCCTGGCCGGCCAGCGGACCGGAGTCCTCCTGCGGGATCGGACCGACATCGAGGATGTCGACGATCAACAGATCCCCCGGCTTCGCTCCCTCGACGGCGATCGGGCCGGAGAGCGTGTGCACGGTGGTCAGAGGGGCGTTGAGGATGTCCTCGGCCGAATCATCGTTGTGGATCGCGCCGTCGAACCACTCGCGGCAGTGCACCCGGAACGACTCGCCCTTCTTGACCGTCACCGCCGCCGGGATGTCGGGGTGCCACCGGTTGTGTCCGATCTTCTCCTGCTCGGTGAACTTCTTCGTGGAGTCGAGGGGGAACACGACGTCGGGCATGAGATCTCCTTCTACGGGCGCGGGAGTTTCCGGTGCAGCGGGTTGGCACTGACGGGGCGCCGCCGCGGCGCCGGCGGCGGCGCGGCGACCACACCGGGGCGGTCGGCGGTGGCACGGGCCGCATCGTGCAACGCCGTCGCGGCGCCGCCGGCGCCGCCCAGGTTCGGCGACCCCATCATGCGGCGGGCCGGACCACCGCAGTCAGGGCACTCGACCACATCCGGCCGAGCATGCATCGAATGCCGTTGCTGCGTTGTGCCACAACCGGATTCGCAGCGAAACTGGTAGAAGACCAAGGCAATCCCTCACTCGAAGCCGGTACCGGCCACCCTACCGAGAAGCGGCCGCCGGTGCGAGACCCGCGGGAAAGCCGGGATTACGCCTCGATCTGAGCGAGGATCTCGTCGGGGATGTCGGCGTTGGTGTACACGTCCTGGACGTCGTCGCTGTCTTCGAGGGCGTCGACGAGTTTCATCACCTTGCGCGCACCGTCGGCGTCCAGCGGCACGGTCACCGACGGCTGGAACCCGGCCTCGGCCGAGTCGTAGTCGATACCGGCGTCCTGCAACGCGGTGCGCACACTGACCAGATCGGTCGGCTCGCAGAGCACCTCGAAGCTGTCGCCCAGATCGTTGACATCCTCGGCGCCGGCCTCCAGCACGGCCAGCAGCACATCGTCCTCGGTCAGATCGTTCTTCTCGAGGGTGATCACGCCTTTACGGGAGAACAGGTAGGCGACCGAGCCGGGATCGGCCATGTTCCCGCCGTTGCGTGTCATCGCCACCCGCACCTCGCCCGCGGCGCGGTTGCGGTTGTCGGTCAGGCACTCGACGAGTACCGCGACGCCGTTGGGCCCGTAGCCCTCATAGGTGATGGTCTGCCAGTCGGCGCCGCCGGCTTCTTCGCCGCTGCCCCGCTTGCGGGCCCGCTCGATGTTGTCGTTGGGCACCGAGCTCTTCTTGGCCTTCTGAATGGCGTCGTAGAGCGTCGGGTTCCCGGCCGGGTCGCCGCCGCCGGTCCGCGCGGCCACCTCGATGTTCTTGATCAGCTTCGCGAACATCTTCCCACGGCGGGCATCGATGACGGCCTTTTTGTGCTTGGTGGTGGCCCACTTGGAATGGCCGCTCATGCAGGTACTACCTCTTTCACCGACGTCCGGGTCGATAGCCAAGTTTACGGGCGACGGCAAACCAGGCCCCGGCAGATCGAGAATGCCGTGCCGGTGTTAGCTCGGCCACACTTGACGACACCGATCTTACTCCGCAGTAAGATCGGGCTCATGAGCTTCTCCCTCGACCTGTCCCCCGACCTCGTTCACGTCCGGGACTGGGTGCACGAGTTCGCCGCCGACGTCGTGCGGCCGGCCGCCGCGGAGTGGGATGAGCGCGAGGAGACGCCGTGGCCGATCATCCAGGAGGCGGCCAAGGTCGGCCTGTACTCGATGGAGTTCTTCGCCGAGCAGGCGGCCGAACCGAGCGGACTGGGGATGATCGTCGCCTTCGAGGAGATGTTCTGGGGTGACGCCGGTATTGCTCTGGCCATCCTCGGCACCGGACTGGCGGCGGCGTCCCTGGCGGCCAACGGCACGCCCGAACAGGTCGGAGAGTGGGTCCCGCAGATGTTCGGCAGCATCAACGAGCCGAAGGTGGCGGCGTTCTGCTCCTCCGAACCCGGCGCCGGATCCGATGTGGGCGCCATCCTGACGCGCGCACGCTATGACGAGGCCTCCGACGAATGGGTGCTCAACGGCACCAAGACCTGGGCCACCAACGGCGGTATCGCCGAGGTGCACGTCGTGGTCGCCTCGGTGCATCCTGAGCTCGGCACACGCGGGCAGGCGTCGTTCATCATCCCGCCCGGTACCAAAGGGCTCAGCCAGGGCCAGAAGTTCCACAAACACGGGATCCGCGCCTCACACACCGCCGAGGTCGTCCTCGACGAGGTGCGCATCCCCGGGAGCCTCATCGTCGGCGGCAAGGAGAAGTTCGACGCGCGCATCGCCAAGGTCCGAGAGGGTAAGAAGGCCGCCGGACAGGCCGCGATGGCCACGTTCGAGCGCACCCGTCCGACCGTCGGGGCGATGGCCGTCGGCGTCGCCCGCGCCGCCTATGAGTACGCCCGCGATTACGCCTGCGAACGGGAGCAGTTCGGTCGCAAGATCGGCGAGTTCCAGGCCGTGGCCTTCAAACTGGCCGACATGAAGGCCCGTATCGACGCGGCCCGCCTACTGGTCTACCGCGCCGGGTGGATGGCCCGCAACGGCAAGGCATTCGATTCCGCCGAGGGGTCGATGGCCAAGCTGGTGGCCAGTGAGACCGCGGTCTACGTCACCGATGAGGCCATTCAGATTCTCGGCGGCAACGGCTACACCCGCGATTACCCGGTGGAGCGGATGCATCGCGACGCAAAGATCTTCACGATCTTCGAGGGCACCAGCGAAATTCAGCGCCTGGTCATGGCCAGGGCGATCACCGGCCTGCCCATCAGGTGACGTCGGGTCAGGCCCGCCCGGCGACCATGTCGACGAACAACGCGTGCACTCGGCGGTCGCCGGTGACCTCCGGATGGAACGCGGTCGCCAACCGCCGGCCCTGACGCACCGCCACAGCGTGACCGGCCGCGGTGGCCAGCACCTGAACGTTCGCGCCGACGCGCTCCACCCAGGGGGCGCGGATGAACACCGCGTGCACAGGACCATCGAGCCCGTCGAACGCGATGTCTTCTTCGAACGAATCGACTTGACGTCCGAATGCGTTGCGGCGCACCGTCATGTCGATCGCACCCAACGGGGTGGCCCGTCGGCCGTCGGCACCGGCATCGAGGATCTCCTCGGACAGCAGAATCATCCCGGCGCACGAACCGAACGCCGGCATGCCCTCGGCAAGGCGTCGCCGCAGCGGCTCCAACAACTCGAACTCGCGTAGCAGATGGCTCATCGTCGTGGACTCGCCACCGGGAATCACCAGCGCGTCAACGGAATTCAGCTCCTCGACGCGGCGCACCGAGAGGGCCTCGGCGCCCGCGGCGCGCAGCGCCTGCAGATGCTCACGGGTGTCGCCCTGCAGCGCAAGCACGCCGATGACGGAGCGAGGCTTGTCCGAGCGACCATCGGGCACGGAGCGAGGCTTGTCCGAGCGACCATCCGGCACCGCGTTCACCCGCGGCCGGGGGTGAATTCGCGGCTGTAACGCGTCAGGCCCTCCTGCATCACAGCGGCCACCATCTCGCCGTACCGGTTGAAGATCTTGCCCTGGGTCAATGCCCGGCCGCCACAGGCAGAGGGCGAGGACTGGTCGTAGAGCAGCCACTCGTCGGCGCGAAAAGCCCGCATGAACCACATCGCATGGTCGAGCGACGCGACCATCAGGTGCTTGCGCTCTTCGACGTGGTTGACCTGGGCGGATCCGAGCAGGGTCAGGTCGCTGAGGTAGGCCAGCGCACAGATGTGCAGTACCGGGTCGTCGGGCAGCGGATCGCGGTGGCGGAACCACACCTGCTGCTGGGACGCCACGCCCTCCCGCAGGTTCAGCTGGTCCCGCGGCACGATCCGGACGTCCCACTCGTCGAACTGGCGGAAGCTGGCGTCGTCGAAGACCCGGCTCGAGGACTTGAAGTCGGGAATGTTGTCGGGGGGCGGCGCGGTGGGCATCGCGTCCTGATGCTCGATCCCGCTCTGGTCGGTCTGGAAGGACGCCGACATCGAGAAGATGGTTTCGCCGTGCTGGATCGCGCTGACCCGGCGGGTACAGAACGATCCGCCGTCGCGGATCCGCTCGACGGTGTAGACCGTCGGCGAGCGAGCGTCACCGCCGCGCAGGAAATAGCCGTGCAACGAGTGCACCTCGAACTTGGGGTCGACTGTGCGCACGGCCGACACCAGCGACTGCCCGGCCACGTGGCCGCCGAACGTGCGTTGCAGAAACCCCGATTCCGGGCTGAACACACCGCCGCGGTAGATGTTGACCTCGAGCTGCTCCAGATCCAGGATCTGTTCAATCGCCATCCGGGAGGCTTACCAGCCGCGCTCAGCGAGGCGGTGCGGCACCGGGAGGTCGTCGACGTTGATGCCGACCATCGCCTCGCCCAGGCCTCGCGACACCTTGGCCAACACGTCGGGATCGTCGTAGAACGTCGTCGCCTTGACGATCGCGGCGGCGCGATCGGCCGGGTTGCCGGACTTGAAGATGCCCGATCCGACGAACACGCCTTCGGCCCCGAGCTGCATCATCATCGCCGCGTCGGCCGGGGTGGCGATACCACCCGCGGTGAACAACGTCACAGGAAGTTTGCCGGCGCGGGCGACCTCGACGACGAGGTCGTACGGGGCCTGGAGTTCTTTGGCCGCGACGTACAGCTCGTCCTCGGACAACGACGTCAGCCGGCGGATCTCCCCGCCGATACGACGCATGTGGGTGGTGGCGTTGGACACATCGCCGGTGCCGGCCTCGCCCTTGGAGCGGATCATCGCCGCACCCTCGGTGATGCGCCGCAACGCCTCACCGAGATTGGTGGCGCCGCAGACGAACGGGACGGTGAACTTCCATTTGTCGATGTGGTTCTCGTAGTCCGCAGGGGTGAGCACTTCCGATTCATCGACATAGTCCACACCGAGGCTCTGCAGGATCTGCGCCTCGACGAAGTGCCCGATTCGCGCCTTGGCCATGACCGGGATGGACACCGCGTCGATGATGCCCTCGATCATGTCGGGGTCGCTCATCCGCGACACCCCGCCCTGAGCGCGGATGTCGGCGGGGACCCGCTCGAGGGCCATCACGGCCACCGCTCCTGCCCCCTCGGCGATACGCGCCTGCTCAGGAGTGACCACATCCATGATCACGCCGCCCTTGAGCATCTCGGCCATACCCCGTTTGACCCGCGCGGTCCCGCGGGTGGGTACCGCCCCGCCAGGCGAGGATTCTGCGCCGAGCCCTTCGGTTTCCACAGCATTCTCCTTCAATAGCTACCGGTTCAGTTTAGTGAGGGCCGCAAATCCGATTTTTCCGCGTCAGCGGATGGACTGCAGCGGCCGCTGCGACAGTGCGTCCGGCCCGTCGGCCAACGCGTTCGCCTCCTCGAGGAGTTCCCCGAGTTGCAGCGGGTAGACGGCCTCACCGTTGGCGACCAGTTCTTCGATCATTGTCGCATCACACCACCGGTGACCATGGATGTAGGTCCGCTCCAAGCCGGTCCGGCCCGCCTCGGTGGGCTCGAAATGCGCGGTGCGGTAGACGAAGTACATCTCTTCACTGCGCAGGACCGCGCCGTTGAAGTGGATGACCGCGTCGCGCCGCCACACCGGGCCGACCATGTCCTCGGCCGCGACGTGCAGTCCGGTTTCTTCTTCCACCTCGCGGGCAGCGGTATGGGCCAGCGACTCCCCCGCCTGGGCGGCCCCGCCGATGGTGAACCACCACCGGGGTTTCGGAGACGCGTCGCTGGCCGGGTCGGAGCCGCAGAGCAACAGCACCGCGCCCTGCTCGTCGAGCAGAACGACACGAGCGGAAACCCGCCGGGTGGCGGGCATCGCCTCGCGCGTGGAGCGCTCACCGCCCTCGGCGATCTCGAAATACGTTGGCAGCGCGGCTGTCCCGCCGAGCTTGAGCCACCGCACCGGGCGTCGCTCACGCAACGCGAGGGTGTCGCGCACGGCGTCGTTGTGGAATCGGCGCGCCAACAGCACCCGCGCCTCGGCATCGGCCAGCTCGGCGACCAGGGACCGCGGGATCGCCCCGGGATCGACCTGCGCCAACGCAGCCGACAGTTCGTTCTCGGCGGCTTCTCGCTGTGTACGCGCAGCCCGCTCCGCAGCGTCGGCCAGCGCAGCCAGTCGCCGGCCGTCGGGCCCGGCGCCGTAGGCGTCGGTGGCGACCGCTCGCGCGACCACGGCGCGACGGGCCAAGGCCCCGTCGAGCGCCTGCCACGACAGGTCATAGCGCACGTGGAGACGGTCGAGCCGGTTCGCGGTCTGGTAGGCCCATGCCGCGATGAAGGCAACCATCAGGACCACCAGCACCAGCACCGCGGCGACTACCCACGAGATCACTGGGCGACCTGAACCTTCACACCGGAACCCGCAACGGTTTCGTACACCCGCAGGATTTGGCCGGCCACCACCGACCAGTCGTAGTACTGGACCGCGTCGGTGGCGCACGCGATCAGATCCGTGCGGGTGACCTCGTCGGAGAGCACGTCGATCAACCCGGCGGCCAGCGCCGCCGCATCGTCGACGGGCACCAATCGTCCGGCCTTCCCGTCGCGCAGCACCCGCCGGAACGCGTCCAGATCGGCGGCCACCACCGGGGTGCCGGCGGCCATTGCCTCGACCAACACGATGCCGAAGCTCTCGCCGCCGGTGTTGGGTGCGCAGTACACGTCGGCGCTGCGCATCGCCGAGGCCTTGAGCTCATCGTCGACCTGGCCGAGGAAGCGCAGATGCCCGGCCAGGGGTCCGGCCTGTTCGCGCAGGCCCTCCTCGTCTCCGCGGCCGACGACCAGGATCTGCACGTCCGGGAACCGCTCGGCAAGCCGGGGCAGCGCGGCCAGCAGCACCGCCATGCCTTTTCGCGGCTCGTCGAACCGGCCGAGGAATAAGACAGTCTTTCCCGGTCGCGGGTAGCCGTCCAGCGGCGGGGCCGCGGCGAACGAGCCGACGTCGACGCCGTTGGGAATCTCGACCGCATCGCTGCCGAGGGCTTCCATCTGCCAGCGCCGGGCCAGATCAGAGACCGCGATGCGGCCCACGATCTTCTCGTGCATGGGACGCAGAATCGGTTCGAAGACCGACAGGGTCAGCGACTTCGTCGTCGAGGTGTGGAACGTCGCGACGATGGGCCCCTCAGCGATGTTGAGCGCCAGCATCGACAAGCTGGGAGCGTTGGGCTCGTGCAGGTGCAGCACATCGAACTGGCCCTGCATCAGCCACTTCTTGACTCTGCGGTGGGTCGCAGGACCGAACCGCAGCCGAGCCACCGAGCCGTTGTACGGAATCGGGACCGCTCGTCCGCCCGACACGACGTAGTCGGGCAGGGTGGCCGCCCCCGGCGATGCCGGCGCCAGCACGCTGACCTCGTGTCCGCGCGCGCGCATCACCTCGGCGAGCTGCAGGACGTGCGACTGCACCCCTCCGGGCACGTCGAACGAGTACGGGCAGACCATCCCGATGCGCATCAGGTCGACCTCATCCGGTCCCCGAGTCGTCCCCTGCGCGTTGCGCGGGGTCCCAGCGCTCCGACCCGCCGGCTAGCCGGGCCCTGCGTTCCTCGGACAGATCCGCCAGCCACTGCGGTTGCATCATGTGCCAGTCCGCGGGGTGTTCGGCGATATTGGCCGCGAAACGGTCGGCCAGCGCCTGCGTGATCACCGTGACGTCCCCGCTGCTGGTGTCCAGTTCGGGATAGACCGCCATCCCCCAGCCGTCCGCCTCGAACCAGCAGTGCACCGGGAACAGCGCGGCGCCGGTGGCCAGGGCCAGCTTCGCCGGGCCCGCCGGCAGCAGGGTGGCCTCGCCGAAGAAGTCCACCTGCACACCGGTGCGGGTCAGATCCCGGTCGGCCATCAGACAGACCACACCGTTGTCCAGCAGCCGGTCGCGCAGGACCTCGAAGGGCGGCCGGGGACCCCCCGAGAGCGGAACCACCTCGAAGCCGAGACGTTCGCGGTAGGCCAGGAATCGGTTGTACAGGGACTCGGGTTTGAGTCGCTCCGCGACAGTGGCGAAACTCCCGTGGTTCTGCACCAGCCAGACACCGGCCATGTCCCAGTTGCCGCTGTGCGGCAGGGCCATCACGGCGCCGCGGCCGGCCTCGAGGGCCGCCCAGAGCATCTCGACCCCGTCCACGCTGAGCTTGCGACCTAGTTCTTCGTGGTCCATCGACGGCAAGCGGAACGCTTCGCGCCAGTATCGGGCGTAGGAGGCCAACGACGCGCGCATCAATCCGGCGGGGACGTCTTCGGGGGCAACGCCGATGACCCGCGCAAGGTTCTTGCGCAGCTGCCGGGGGCCGCCGTTGCGCGCGGCGTAGACCGCGCCCGCCCCGAAAGCGTTGCGGGCGATCAGCTCCGGGGCCGCGCGGACCAGCCGCCAACCGGCAGCGTAGCCCCAGTCGGTGAGCTGATCACCGAGCACTGACGGTACCGCGAGCAATCCGCCACGGCCGGGTCGGTCGGTCATGGCTCCGGAGTTTCTGGCGTGTCGGGGCGCTGGGCGCCGGACAGCCGATCCATCGCGCCGGGAGACGTCCGAACGGTGTGCAGCCGCTGACCCACGGTGACCACACTGGCCACCGCCAGCACCCACATCGCGACGTGCAGCAGCCACGGCAACGGCGCCAGCGGGAAGTCCGAGAGCCCGGCCCCGACCAGCACGATGACCAGCCGTTCGGGCCGCTCGATCAGGCCGCCGTCACCGGACAGGCCGCTGGCCTCGGCACGCGCCTTGATGTAGGAGATCACCTGCGAGGAGACCAGGCAGATCATCGTCGCGACCACCAACTCGGCGCTGTTCAGCCCGAACGCAGCCCACCAGAGCAGTCCGCAGAACACCGCGCCGTCACTGATCCGGTCGCAGGTGGCGTCGAGCACCGCTCCGAATCGAGTGCCGCCACCGCGTTCCCGCGCCATCGCCCCGTCGAGCATGTCGGCGAGCACGAAGAAGCACACGGCCACCGCGCCCCACCACAACTGCCCGATCGGGAACAGGGTGAGCGCCGCGAGCACCGACCCAGCAGTGCCGAGAATGGTGACGCTGTCGGGCGTCAGCCCCAAGCGCAGCGCACCTCTGGCCACTGGGCGCGACACCTTCGTGTAGGCCGCGCGTGTCATCAGAAAGAAGCTGCTCACGGCTGGTTTTCCCACTCGGCGGCCAACAGCGCGCGGGTGTCGCGCAGCAACTGCGGAATGACCTTCGAGTCGCCGATGACGGTGATGAAGTTGGCATCCCCGCCCCACCGCGGCACCACGTGCATGTGCAGGTGCTCGGACAGCGAGCCTCCCGCCGAGGTGCCCAGATTCAGTCCGACGTTGAAGCCGTGCGGGCGCGACACCGCCTTCATCACCCGGATCGCCTTCTGCGTGAAGGCCATCAGTTCGGCGCTCTCCTGCTCGGTGAGTTCCTCGAGTTCGGCGACGCGCCGATACGGCACCACCATCAGGTGGCCGGGGTTGTAGGGGTAGAGGTTGAGGACCGCGTAAACCAGTTCACCGCGGGCGACGACCAATCCGTCTTCGTCGGACATGTTCGGGATGTCGGTGAACGGTTCCGACGAGGTCGCCGAGCCGGCCTTGACCGCATCGGCGATGTAGCTCATGCGGTGTGGTGTCCACAGCCGCTGCAAACGGTCGGGTTCGCCGGCGCCGCGGTCCACGATCGTGTCGTCGGAGTCCACGTCACCCCTCATCCGCGTCGTCGATCTGCACCAGATCGGCTGTCGGGAAAGCATTCTCCCGCCGTCGAATCCACTCGACGATCGCGTCCACGGCGCGGTCCCGCTCGACGCCGTTGATCTGGGTGCGATCACCGAACCGGAACGACACCGCACCTGCTTCGACGTCGCGGTCCCCCGCCAGGAGCATGAAGGGCACCTTCTGGTTGGTGTGGTTGACGATCTTCTTGGCCATGCGGTCGTCGCTGGTGTCGACCTCGACGCGAACTCCCGAGGCGCGCAGCTGCTCAGCCAGACCGTGGAGATAGTCGATGTGGCCGTCGGCGACCGGGATGGCGACCACCTGCACCGGGGCCAGCCAGGCAGGGAACGCACCGGCATAGTGCTCGGTGAGCACCCCGAAGAAGCGCTCGATCGACCCGAAGAGGGCGCGATGGATCAGCACCGGACGCTGCCGGGTGCCGTCGGCTGCGGTGTATTCCAGCTCGAAGCGGTCGGGCATGTTGAAGTCGAGCTGGATCGTCGACATCTGCCAGCTACGCCCCAGCGCATCCTTGACCTGCACCGAGATCTTGGGGCCGTAGAACGCCGCGCCCCCGGGGTCGGGCACCAGATCCAAGCCGGAGGCTTCGGCGACCTCGCGCAGGGTGGCGGTGGCCTCGTCCCAGATCTCGTCGGAACCGACGTACTTGTCGGGGTCCTTGGTGGACAACTCCAGGTAGTAGTCGTCGAGACCGTAGTCGGCGAGCAGGTCGAGCACGAAACGCAGCAGCGACGCCAATTCATCGCGCATCTGTTCGCGGGTGGTGTAGATGTGCGCGTCGTCCTGGGTCATTCCGCGCACGCGGGTCAAGCCGTGCACGACACCGGATTTCTCGTAGCGATACACCGACCCGAACTCGAAGAGCCGCAACGGGAGTTCGCGATAGGACCGCCCCCGCGACCGGTAGATCAGGTGATGCATCGGGCAGTTCATCGGCTTCAGGTAGTAGTTCTGGCCGGGTTTGCGCACAGTGCCGTCGTCGTTGAGTTCGGCGTCGATGTGCATCGGCGGGAACATGCCGTCGGCGTACCACTCCAGGTGGCCCGAGGTGACGTAGAGCTGCTCTTTGGTGATGTGCGGAGTGTTTACGAACTCGTAGCCCGCCTCGAGGTGCTTGCGTCGTGAGTAATCCTCCAGCTCTCGGCGCACCACACCACCTTTGGGGTGGAACACCGGCAGGCCGGATCCGAGTTCGTCGGGGAAACTGAACAGGTCGAGTTCGACACCCAGTTTCCGATGGTCGCGGCGTTGCGCCTCCTCGATCAGCTCGAGGTGGTGGTCCAGAGCTTCCTGCGACTCCCACGCGGTGCCGTAGATGCGTTGCAGGCTGGCGTTGTTCTGGTCACCGCGCCAGTACGCCGCCGAACTGCGGGTCAGCGTGAACGCCGGAATGTAGCGGGTGGTCGGGATATGTGGCCCGCGGCAGAGGTCGCCCCAAACACGCTCGCGGGTACGGGGATTGAGATTGTCGTAGGCGGTCAGTTCGTCGCCGCCGACCTCCATCACCTCGGGATCACCGGACTTGTCGTCGACGAGTTCGAGTTTGTAGGGCTCGTGGGCCAATTCCTGGCGTGCGGCCTCCTTGGATGGGTAGACCCGGCGCTCGAAGAGTTGGCCGTCCTTGACGATCTTGCGCATCCGCTTTTCGAGCGCCTGCAGATCCTCCGGCGTGAACGGCTCGGCAACGTCGAAGTCGTAGTAGAAGCCGTCGGTGATCGGCGGTCCGATCCCGAGCTTGGCCTCCGGGAAGAGTTCCTGGACCGCCTGGGCCAGCACGTGGGCCGCCGAGTGGCGGATGACGCTGCGCCCGTCGTCCGTATTGGCCGCAACGGGTGTCACCTCGACGTCGGAGTCGGGAACCCAGGACAGGTCACGCAACCGTCCCTCGGCATCTCGGACGACCACCACCGCATCGGGTGCGCCGCGGGACGGGAGACCTGCATCGCGGACCGCCTGCGCCGCGG
The DNA here is from genome assembly GCF_010726645.1 of Mycolicibacterium duvalii. Classification (NCBI taxonomy): domain Bacteria; kingdom Bacillati; phylum Actinomycetota; class Actinomycetes; order Mycobacteriales; family Mycobacteriaceae; genus Mycobacterium; species Mycolicibacterium duvalii. The sequence goes on from NZ_AP022563.1 coordinate 1,923,657, forward strand.
TGGTCCCGGCGGCGACCCGAATCGGGGCTGCCGGGGCGGGGCGGACAGGCGCGCTCATGGCGGGATCTCCAAACTGTCGGGAACAGAGCGTGGTCGGCCAGGACCGAGTCGCTGACCGCGACCATGCTATCGGGACGGGTCGCTAGCTCCCCAGCCCAATGGGACTGTTCAGCCACGGGTGTTCGAAGTCGATCAGCCGTGCCATGAACGCGAGGACGCCGAACACCCACAGCGTGCCCACCACGACGGCGACGGTGAACAGCGCTCCGGCGATCTGAACCCACAGGCCCTGCTGCTTGAACCAGGCCATGGCCGCGTCGTATCGCAGCCGCGCGTAGGCCAGCAGGCGCCGCGCCCAGTCGAACTCGGTGGCCAGGATACCCAACCCGACGAACACGATGGCCCAGCCCGGACCGGGATACGGGATGGCAAGAATGCCCAGGCCGAGGACCAGCAGCCCGACCACGCCCACGGTGATGCGGTAGCCGAGATCGACGGCGGGGCGCTCGCGCAGGCTGTCCCGCCAGCGTGCCCACCGACGCGCGACGCGCGGGCGTTCCCCGCCGTTCACGGCTGCCCCGGCTTGAGTTTGACGAACAGCGCGTGCGCCTCAGCCAACACCCGGTCTCCGTCGAGCAGCCGTCCGGACACGAAGATCTTCCGGTCCACCATGTCGTCGATGCCCGCCTCGACCTGGAAGTCGTGTTCCACTCGGGCGATATTCCGGTAGTCCACGTGCAGGAAGGCGGTGCGTTGGGCCTGGCTGTGACTGAGTTGGTAGGACGCTGATCCCAACAATGAGTCGAACAGGTGGGCCACGGCACCGCCGTGCGCGGCGCCGTTGCGCCCCAGATGGAACCGTCGGAACCGCGCGGTGCCGACCATCCGATTGTCCTCGGTCACCCGCGTCCGCAGAGGTACCGCGAGCACGTTGCCACGGTTGGGCAGGTCGGTTCGACGGCCCGAGGGCGAGCACCATTCGTCGGCGTCGTACGGAGCCAGCAGGCGCGATGCCTCCTCGATGAGGTCGGCGGCGCGGGTGATCACCTCGTCCGGCGCGTCTGCGGCACGGGCGTGGTCCTGCAGGTCGCGCACTGCCTCGATGAAGCGACCGTAGTCGGGTCCGCCGCGAGCGGTCGGCTGCGGCGGATTGAAGCCCCCACCCAGATGCGCTCCGGAATCACTGACGGTCACCAGCCCACCGTATGGGGTGACCGCGACGCGAGCGCGCCCGGCTTTGCTCAGCGTGTCGAGTGTGCGTCGGCGGTGACGCCGCGGCCCCGAGGCTGTCAAGCTGGCGGGGTGAAGTTGAGCGACCTGACGGGTCAGCCGCTGACGTATCAGGAAGTCGGCGCCACCGCCGATGCGATGCCGCCCGGATACCGGCACCTGCGCGAGGCCGAGCTCATCGGGAAGGGTCGCGAGCGCTTCGAGCGAGCGGCCGCGGCGGGGATGCGCTGGGGCATGTTGCGTGGCGCGGGACTGCGGGTGGAGGCCACGTCCGCGGTGGCTGAGGTGGGCGCTGAGGTCTTAGTCCACCTCGGTCCTGTCGCGGCGCCCTGCAGGGTGGTCTACGTCATCGACGAGGCCGACCGGAGGGGCTTTGCGTACGGCACCCTGGGCGGTCATCCCGAGTCCGGCGAAGAGATGTTCGCTGTTCGGTTCGACCCTGCCACCGGCGACGTATACGCCGAGGTGAGCGCCTTTTCCCGGCATGCCACCTGGTGGAGTCGGCTCGCCGCACCCGCCACATCGTTGATGCAGCGACTCGTCACACGTCGTTATCTTCGCGCGCTTTGAGCGGTCCCGATCCACCGACCTGACCTATGCGCAGGCCACCGAAGATACCGAGCGGTAATCTGCGGAGTACTTCTTTACGTTTGAGCAGGGACGGTGAGGGTGGACGAACCAACCCCGGTGGAGGTCACACACCTGCGTGTGGCCGAGTTGGTGCAGGGTCTGCACAACCGCACAGATGGCGATACCGACAGTGTGATCGCGGAACTGGCAGAGCATGCCGCTGTCGAAATTCCTGGGGCACAATACGCCGGCATCACGTTGTCGAAGAGCTCGAAGCGCATCGAGACACCCGCTGCGACCGCGCACTGGCCGCTTCTGCTCGACAAGATCCAGCAACGCCATCTGGAAGGGCCGTGCTTGACGGCTGCGTGGGAGGAAAAGACCGTCCACGTGCCCGACCTCGAGAACGACGATCGGTTTCCCAACTATCGTCGCGACGCGCTGGCCGAGACGCCGATCCGGTCGGTCATGGCCTTTCAGCTGTTCATCGCCGGCGAGACGTTGGGGGCGTTGAACATCTACGCCGAGCAACCTCACGCCTTTGAGGCGGAATCACGCACGCTCGGACTGATTTTCGCTGCGCATTCCTCCGTAGCGTGGAATTCGGCCCGGCGTGACGAACAATTTCGTCGTGCGTTGGCCAGCCGCGACATCATCGGGCAGGCCAAGGGGATGGTGATGGAACGCTACGGCGTCACCGCTGTGCAAGCGTTCGACTTGCTGCGCAAACTGTCTCAGGATTCCAACGTGCCGCTGCTGCAGGTTGCCACCGAGCTGGTGGCCGATGCTCAAGCCTCCAACGGGCAACACAAGAGCCAGTGAACCGGTGAACCGTGGCGGATGGTGATCAGCCATCCGCCACGACCTCTGTCCGGTTTCTACTCGTTACCCCAGCGATCCCGCCCGGCCGGCGCGGTCCCGGTGATCAGAGCCCGCGGGATCTCGGTGTTCGCGATCGGCGCGCCAGCCGAATCTCCACGTTTAGCCGACCAATCCGAGCAGAGGAAGTCGGTGGGCATGGGGACTTCGTTGGGCAGCGGAACCCCTATCCCTGGGATGGACGGGACGTTCACCGGCGGCGGTGCCACCAGATTCGAGATGCCCGTCGCAACCAGCGGGGTGACCGGGTCCGGCGGGGCCGGAACTCCGACCGCAGCCGCACCCGGAGCACCTGGGGCAGGCGCCGGTGGCGGCGGCAGGGCGCTGACCACCGATGACGCCGTGTCCTGCACGGCCCGCAACGCTCCCGGCGGAGTCAGCAGATCAGCCACGGTCAGCGAACTTCCGGGGGTTCCCGGAACCGGCGAGCCCGGAACGCCCGCACCGCCGCTGGCCGACCCTGGCGGACTGGGCGGCGCCGCTGGGGTTCCGCCGGCCACCGAGGTGCCCACAGGCGTGCCCGGTGTCGACGGCGTCGGCGGGGTCCCGCCGGTGACCGACGTGTGCGTCGACGCCGGCGGGCTCGGCGGTGCCGGCGGGGTCGCCCCGGGAACCGACGTACCCGCAGACGTGCCCGGAGCCGGCGGCGTCGGCGGAGTCACGGACGCGGCCGGGACGTTGATTCCACCTCCGGGGGCCGGGGGCAGCGGCGGAGCCGCGACGCCGGCCTCACCGAAGATCGGCGCGGCTGGCGCGGGACCTCCTGGGGGCGTTCCGCCGGGAATCCCATCCGCGGCGGCACCGGCCGGTGCGGGCGGCGCCACCCCACCGACGGCCCCAGCGGCCGCATCGATCGGGCCGCCACCGCCTGGCAGACCTGCCGGAGCTGCGGCACCAGCCGCACCCTCGACCGGGGCGCCACCGCCTGGCAGACCCGCCGGAGCTGCGGCACCAGCCGCACCCTCGACCGGGGCGCCACTTCCGGGCAGACCCGCCGGAGCTGCGGCACCAGCGTTGCCGAGCATGGGTGCAGCGGGCACCGGAGCGCCGTCAGCTGCTGCCCCGGCAGCTGCTTCGACGGGGGCACCGGGGGCGCCAACCACATCCGCAGCGACGGGAACTGCCGCGGGGCTGCCGGGCGACGGAGGAGCAGGTGGGGCACCCGCCCCACCCTCAGTCGCCACCGGAACACCCGGCGCACCCGGAGCCGGCGGCGTCGCCACCCCACCCTCAGTCGCCACCGGAACACCCGGCGCACCCGGAGCCGGCGGCGTCGCCACCCACCCTCAGTCGCCACCGGAACACCCGGCGCACCCGGAGCCGGCGGCGTCGCCACCCCACCCTCAGTCGCCACCGGAACACCCGGCCCACCCGGAGCCGGCGGGGTCGCCACCCCACCCTCCGTCGCCACCGGAACACCCGGCGCACCCGGAGCCGGCGGCGTCGCCACCCCACCCTCAGTCGCCACCGGAACACCCGGCCCACCCGGAGCCGGCGGGGTCTCTACCCGAGCCTCCGTCGCCACCGGAGCAGCCGGCCCGCCCGGAGCCGGCGGCGTCGCCACCTCCACCGACGAAACACTCGGCGTCCCCGGCACACCCGGCGCCGGCGGGGTCTCTACCCGAGCCTCCGTCGCCACCGGAGCAGCCGGCCCACCCGGAGCCGGCGGCGTCGCCACCTCCACCGACGAAACACTCGGCGTCCCCGGCACACCCGGCGCCGGCGGGGTCTCTACCCGAGCCTCCGTCGCCACCGGAGCAGCCGGCCCACCCGGAGCCGGCGGCGTCGCCACCTCCACCGACGAAACACTCGGCGTCCCCGGCACACCCGGCGCCGGCGGGGTCTCTACCCGAGCCTCCGTCGCCACCGGAGCAGCCGGCCCACCCGGAGCCGGCGGGGTCGCCACCTCCACGGATGACTCCGCGGGAGTCGCGGGGGCTGGTGGAGCCGGAGGGGAGAACGTCTCCACGGTGCTCGCCGAAGGTTCGGCTGGAGCTGGTGGGACCGGAGGGGAGAACGTCTCGACCGAGCTCTCCACCGGACCACCCGGAGCCGGCGGCGCAGGCGGCGTCACACCCCCACTCTGACCCTCCACCGGACCACCCGGAGCCGGCGGCGCAGGCGGCGTCACACCCCCCTGACCCTCCACCCGGACCACCCGGAGCCGGCGGCGCAGGCGGCGTCACACCCCCAGCCTGACCCTCCACCGGACCACCCGGAGCCGGCGGCGCAGGCGGCGTCACACCCCCAGCCTGACCCTCCACCGGACCACCCGGAGCCGGCGGCGCAGGCGGCGTCACACCCCCACTCTGACCCTCCACCGGACCACCCGGAGCCGGCGGCGCAGGCGGCGTCACACCCCCAGCCTGACCCTCCACCGGACCACCCGGAGCCGGCGGCGCAGGCGGCGTCACACCCCCAGCCTGACCCTCCACCGGACCACCCGGAGCCGGCGGCGCAGGCGGACCGGCTTCGCCTGCGGCTGCCGCCACGGGAGCGCCCGGCGCACCGGGCGCCGGAGCAGCAGCGCCGGCCTCACCGATCACGGGAGCGCCACCGGGAGCGACGGCACCGGCGGCTCCCTCAAGCGGAGCACCGGCTCCACCGGCACCGCCGGGCCCACCCGGACCGGCTTCGCCTGCGGCCGCAGCGACCGGCGCACCGGGCGCCGGAGCACCTGGGCCAGCGGCTGCTCCTGCCTGGCCGGCGACGGGCGCAGCGGGTGCCGGCGGAGCGGGCGGCGTCGCGGCCGCGACCGGAACAGCAGCGGGCCCACCCGGAACCGGAGGCACCGGAGGAACCGCCGCACCGGCATCGCCGACCACCGGCACACCCGGTGCCGGCGGAGCGGGCGGCGTCGCGGCCGCGACCGGAACAGCAGCGGGCCCACCCGGAACCGGAGGCACCGGAGGAACCGCCGCACCGGCATCGCCGACCACCGGCAGGCCCGGAGCCGGTGGCAGCGGCGGGTTGGGGTTCGCCACGGGTACACCGACCGGGCCGCCGGGAGCCGGCGGCACCGGTGGGGTGCCGCCGTTGGACGTAGTCACAGCAGGCCCTCCGGGCGCCGGAGGCGTGGGAGGCACTCCCCCACCGGCCGGGCTCGACACCGGAACGCCCGGCGTACCCGGCGTCGGCGGGGTGACGCCGCCGGACGAGGTCGACACCGAGGCCGGCGGCCGCGGCGGCACCGGCGGAACGCCCGCCCGCGACGAACTCGCCGGAGGCACCACCACGGGGGGTGCAGGCTGCCCCGGCCCGGCAACCACCGACGAGGCGGCCTGCTGCAGCGCGTGCGGAATATCGGCCGGACGGGACACCATCGTCTGCAGCAGACCGACGCACGGAACACCGCCACGGCCGGTACTGGCGGTCGCCTGCGGGCTCAGCATCGGGGCACTCAAGAACATCGCCGCGCTGCCCATCATCACGATGACGATGCCCTGCCTGGTCCGTGACATGTGCTCCCCAGTCCTTCTACGTCGTGCCGTACAAATCGCGTTCCTCGCTGGGGCTTACTGAACCGACAATTTGTGAAATCGCCGGCGCGACAATTTGTGCGTTATCCAACCGTTGCGAAGGAGAAGCGTTCCCGTCACCGGCAGAACGCTGTGACCTGCGAAAACGCTGTCGCATTTAAATTACATGAATGTGCTTTGGTGCGTGTCTCAGGACAGCGGCGCACGCCACTGCAACTGGGTTCCCCCGTCGGGAACGGCCCGCACGCCAAACGATCCGCCGAGGTCCTCGGCGCGGCGACGCAGGTTGGACAGCCCGCTGGTGGTGATGTTGTCGCCGATGCCACGTCCGTTGTCCGTGACCTCGACCGACAGGTCGTCGTCGACGCTGACGACGACGCTCAAGGTTGTCGCACCCGCGTGCCGTACGACGTTGCTGACCGCTTCGCGGACCACGGCCTCGGCGTGGTCGGCCAGCACCGCGTCGACCACTGACAGGGGCCCGACGTACTGCACCGTGGTGCGCAGTTCCGAGCCCGCGAAGTCGGCGACCGCTTGATCGAGACGCTGCCGCAGCCGCGTGGCGCCCGAGGCGCCACCGTGCAGGTCGAATATCGTCGTGCGGATTTCCTGAATGACGTCCTGCAAATCGTCGACACAGCCGGACAGCCGCTCCCGGACCTCCTCGGTGCGGGCCCTGGCCACGGTGGACTGCAACGACAGACCGACCGCGAACAGCCGCTGGATCACATGGTCGTGAAGATCGCGCGCGATCCGGTCTCGATCGCTGATGATGCTCAGTTCGCGCATCCGATGCTGAGTGCTGGCCAGTTGCCACGCCAACGTCGCCTGATCGGCGAACGCCGACATGATGTCGAGCTCTTCGGCGTGAAACAGTTGCGCGCCAACAGGTCTGATCGCGATCAGCACCCCCGAGACTGAATCGGTGGCACGCAGAGGCAATACCAGCGCAGGCCCTCCGCCTGCACCCACTCCGATGTCGATGGCGCTGAAGCGGCCCGGCTGCCGACGGGTGAACGTCTCACCCACCGCGGTTCCGGCGAGTGGAATCCGGTGGTGAGCGACGATATCGGTGTCGCCCGCGGTGGCCACCACCACCAGCTCGTCGACCTCGCCGGTGGGTTGGTCCGGGTCGACCGGGATGGCAACCAAGGTGGCCTTCGCCCCGCTGAGGTCCTGCACCTTCTCGGCGACTGACCGAAACACTCCGGCGGGATCGGTGCCGGACAGAAGTTCGGTCCCGATGTCGCGGGTCGCCGCGATCCAGGCCTGCCTGCGCCGAGCCTGGTCGTAGAGCCGGGCGTTTTCGATGGCGATGCCCGCCGCGGCGGCCAACGCCTGCACCAACACCTCGTCGTCTTCGCTGAACTGCTGACCGTCGCGCTTGTCGGTCAAGTACAGGTTGCCGAAGATCTCGTCGCGGATCCGCACCGGCACGCCCAGGAAGGTGCGCATCGGTGGATGGTTCGGCGGGAAACCGACGGAAGAGCTGTGACACGAAATGTCTTCCAGCCGAATAGCTTTCGGCTCACTCATCAGCACGCCCAGGACGCCGCGACCTTCGGGGAGGTGGCCGATGAGCATGCTGGTCGACTCGTCGATTCCCTCGTAGATGAACTCGACCAGCTCATGGCCGTCGCCACGGACCCCCAACGCGCCGTACTGCGCATCGACGAGTTCGATCGCGGTGTGCACGATGGTGCGAAGCGTCCGATCGAGTTCCAGACCCGAGGTGACAGCCAGCATCGCGTCCACCAGCCCGTCGAGGCGGTCACGACCGGTGATGATCTGCTCGACGCGGTCCTGCACCTCGGTGAGCAATTCGCGGAGGCGCAGCTGCGACAGGGTGGTGCGCACGGGACTTGCTTCCCCGGTCGCCGGCTCCTCGGTGTCAGCCACCTCACCATCGTGCACCACAACACCGCGCACTCACGACACATGGGGACCATCGGCCCTGGAAAAGGCCCACCACGACCGTCATCGTCGAAGGTGAAGGCAATGGAGGTCACGATGCCAGCCACCCCGGTCCCGACCGATGTCGTCGTCGACGCGCTGCGGCTGGCGTGTCGAGCGCCCTCGCTGCACAACAGTCAACCGTGGCGCTGGGTCGTCGCCAGCCCGCGCGTGCAGTTGTTCGCCGACCCGACGCGACTGCTGCGCGGGGCCGACAGCTCCGGCCGTGAAGCCCTGATCAGCTGTGGGGCGGCACTGCACCATTTCCGCGTAGCGATGGCGGCGGGCGGATGGGCGACGACCGTAGAGCGTTTTCCCGACACACAGAACCGGTTGCATCTGGCCGACATCATCTTCGCCCCGGCCGGGTCGGTCTCGCCGGAGGAGACGGCTCGTGCCGACGCGATTCTGTTGCGGCACAGCGAGCGGCTCCCACTGGCCGCGCCCCACGACTGGGGTGGCCTCACCGACCCCGCCGAGACGGTCACCGGGACCGGCGTGGTCAGAGTCGACCACCTCCTCGACGACGACCGGCCGACACTGGCTGAGGCGTCGCGACTGACCGAGCTCCTGCGCTCCGGCGACGCCATCTATCAGCGTGAATTAGCCCTCACCACAGGTGATTTCATGTCTCACGAAGGCATCCCGCGAGCGGCGCTGGTTTCCGAGCGCCAGCGACGGCAAGTCGACGTCGGCCGGACGTTTCCAGCGGACAGCGTTCCGCGTCGGCACGGCCACCTCGTCGACGACCACTCGGCCATCCTGGTCTTGTCGACTGTCGACGAATCGCACGACAGCGTCCTGCGTTGCGGTGAAGTGCTTTCCGCGGTGCTCCTCGACGCCACCACAGCCGGGATGGCCACCTGCACGGTCAGCCATGTGATCGAGTTGCCCCCGGGTCGCGAGGTCGTCGCCGCCCTGCTGGGTACCGGCACCTTCCCACAGGTTCTTGTCCGGGTGGGACGGCCCTCGACCCTGGATCCACCGCCGCCGGCCACTCCCCGTCGCCCCCTCGACGAGGTCGTGGAACTGCGTCGGAGTACCGCATGAACGAGTACTTCCGCGCGCCGTGCGTCGTCGTGGGTGTCGACGGCTCCCCCGCAGCCGTCGACGCGTCGCTGTGGGCCGTCGACGAAGCCGTCAGCCGGGATGTCCCGCTGCGCCTGGTGTACGTGATCGAGCACGACGACGATGAGTCTGTCGACGCACAGGACCAGGCCCGGAAATTGGCGACCGCAGAGGTGGCCGTGCGCTACGCGGTCACTGCGGTGGAGTCCGCGGAGCGTCCCGTCAAGATCGAGATCGAGATCCTGCATGGTTCCCCCGTCCGGGTGCTCCTGGAAGCCGCTCGCGCAGCCACCATGCTGTGCGTGGGCGCGCGCGGGCTGCGCCACGCCACTCAGGGCCGGATCGGATCGACTGCCGCTGCCCTGGCCACTACCGCGCACTGTCCGGTCGCGATCGTGCGTTCGCACCGCCCGCACAGCGTGAGCCAGCGAGCCATCGTCGTCGAATTCAACGACACCTCCGCCGGCGCCCCGGTCGTGCTGCGAGCGCTCGAGGAGGCCCGGCGGCGCGGCGCTCCGGTGCGCCTCATCGCGCCTCCGCGCGTCTGCGCCCGGGTGCGGGCGCAGGGGTCACGGCACCTGACACAGTGGTCGCGCGACTACCCTGACCTCGATCTCGACCCCGTCAGCTGCGCCCACACCCTGGAGTACCTGCGGGGGCATGCCGGTTCGATTCGGCTGGTCGTCATCGGCCGCCACCGTGCCGGTGGGGTCGGCGACGTGGTGGGCGCGCCCGGCAATGCCGCCCTCCGTGACACCGATTGTTCAATACTGGTGGTGTGAACCGCACCCACAGTGACGCTGGACCGCGTCGGCAACGCGAGGCCTGCTCATGGTGAAAGTGTTTCTTGTCGACGATCACGAAGTGGTCCGACGTGGCCTGATCGACCTGCTGGGCGCCGATCCGGACCTCGAGGTCGTCGGTGAGGCCGGATCGGTGGCCGAGGCTCTGGCCCGCATTCCGGCCGCGCAACCGGAGGTGGCCGTGCTCGACGTACGGCTGCCCGACGGCAACGGCATCGAATTGTGTCGCGATCTGCTGTCCCAATTGCCCAATCTGCGCTGCCTGATGCTGACGTCCTTCACCTCCGACGAGGCGATGCTGGATGCGATCCTCGCTGGTGCCAGCGGCTATGTGGTCAAAGACATCAAAGGCATGGAGTTGGCCCGGGCGATCAAAGAGGTGGGTGCGGGCCGTTCCCTGCTGGACAACCGGGCCGCGGCCGCGCTGATGACCAAGCTTCGCGGCGACGGCGGGCATACGGACCCGCTGTCGGACCTGACCGACCAGGAACGCATCCTGTTGGACCTGCTCGGCGAGGGGCTGACCAACAAACAGATCGCCGCCCGGATGTTCCTCGCCGAGAAGACGGTGAAGAACTACGTGTCGCGGCTGCTGGCCAAACTCGGCATGGAACGGCGCACCCAGGCGGCGGTGTTCGTGTCCCGGCTGGACCGGCACCGCAGGCCGGGCGGCGACTGAGTGTCGCTCAACGGATCGGCGCGCCGTCGAGCGTGGTCACGAATTCGGCGATGTCCCGCCGCGGTGTCGAGGGCAACGGGTCCGCGTTGACTGGTGCCCACCCGATACGCAGCATGATCTGCGGATAGGCGTCGGCGCCGAACACGTCGCTGCGCACCGTCGCCCGTGTGTCGGGCACCTCCAGCGGTTCGGTGATCGGGCAACTCGCCAGCCCCTGGGCCGTCGCGGTCAGCATCACGATGCTGGCCGCCTCGCCCGCACGCAGCCGCGACAGCCGATCGTCGGCAACGGTACCCAGTGCCACTACCACCGCGTTCTCTTCGTCTGCCTCGACGCCCTCGGGCTGCGCCAACACCCCACCGGCGAAGGAACGCAATGGAACCGACCCGGTGCCGTTGGCGCCGGGAACACTGCGTGCGGGCACGCCCGCGGTCGACGCATACCGCCCGCTCCACGTCGTCAGCTCGGTTAGGTAGCCGGGATCGGCCAGGTGCCGTGATGCCGCCTCGTCTACCAACCGCCGCAGCGCCTCCAGGTCGTCGATGCGACGCAGGATGACACCGGCGCGCGCAGCGCGCGCCCCCATCAACGCGATGTCGCCGCGCGGCACCGGCCAGGAACTGTAATGCCGGCGGTCAGTACGCCGGCGCGGGATGGCCGCCGCCAGCGCGATGTCGAGTTCAGCGGCGGGATACCGGTAGACCTCCACGGCCGCGAGGTGGCAGGGGTCGGCCGGGTTCGGAAACCGGTGAATCTTGGCCTGCCACCCCAGGGCGGCCAGAGCGACCGCGCAATGGTTCAGCGCCGCACCACAACTCAGAAGCAGATCACGGCCATCGGGGTCGGTGTGGGACAACAGGAGGTCGGGATTGGCATACAGGTGCAGACTGTGCTCACCCACCCGCCACTGCCATGGCTGCGAGTTGTGCACCGACGGCGCTCTGGCGGCCAGCGCCAGCGCGGAGCGCAATGTCTCGGCGTCGGGGAACTGAGCGTTCAATGCCTCGCCCTCCCTCTGGAAGTCGTTCATCGTCATCCAGCGTGCGCCGCGGCACGCCGACGAACGAGAGCACAAAGACCCCTACTGGGTCACTGCGACCGCAACCACACCGCGGTGTCGGGCGGGAGCACGTCACCGGTGAGGTCCGACGAGGCCAGCACGACCGTCGCAGCGGGCGGCAGCGGGACACCGGAATGGCCGGTGTTGACCCAGCACTGGACGCCGCCGCGCTGAAACGCCGCGACACCGTCGGTGACATCCAGCCAGCGGATCGCGCTGCCGTCGCGCCACAGCGACGGACGCAGGGCCAGTGCTCGCCGGTACAGGTTGAGGGTCGAGCGGGGATCACGCTCCTGGGCCTGCACGCTGTGCTGCGCCCAGTGGGTCGGCTGGGGTAGCCAGGTCACCGCGTCACTGCGGGCGGCGAACCCGTACGGAACGTCGGTTTCGGTCCAGGGCAGCGGAATTCGGCAGCCGTCGCGGCCCACATCGGTGAACCCCGATTGTGCCCAAGTCGGGTCCTGGCGCACGTCGTCGGGCAGGTCCTCGATCTCCTCGAGAGCCAGCTCCTCGCCCTGGTAGACGTAAGCGGTGCCCGGCAACGCGAACTGGACCAAGGCAGCGGCACGGGCGCGCCGTCTGCCCAGTTCATGGTCGGGATCCTCGTCGGCCCAGCGGCCCCGCTCCCAGTCGGTTTCGATGAGGTGATGCGGTTGTGACCGCGCGAACCGGGTGACCGTTCGGGTGACGTCATGGTTGGACAACACCCAGGTCGGTGGTGCACCCACCGACGCAGCCGCGGCGATCGCGTCGTCGATGACCTCCCGCAGCGCCCGGGCGCGCCACGGCGTGCGCAGGAAGTCGAACTGGAACGCGGTGTGCAACTCATCGGACCGCAGGTAACGCGCCAGCCGCTCGTTGCCGTCGACCCAGGCCTCGGCGATGAAGATCCGCTCGGGGGTGTAGCGGTCGGCCACCGCGCGCCACCCCCGGTAGATGTCGTGCACCCCGTCCTGGTCCCAGGCCGGGTGCCCGGCGCGGTCCTGTACCAGTGACTGCGCGGTCTCGACGGACTCGTCGGCGTCGGGCAGCCCGTCTTGCTTGACCAGTCCGTGGGCGACGTCGATACGGAACCCGTCCACTCCCCGGTCGAACCAAAAAGTCAGGATGTTCTCGAATTCAGCCCGGACCTCAGGGTGGGCCCAATTCAGGTCCGGCTGCCCGGGCGCGAACAGGTGCAGATACCACGAGCCGTCGGCCAGTCGCGTCCACGCCGGCCCGCCGAACACGCTCTGCCAGTTGTTCGGCGGCTCGGCGCCACCGGGGCCGCGGCCCGGCCGGAAGTGATAACGCAGCCTGGCACCGGGCTCGTCGGCGAGCGCTGCACGAAACCACATGTGCTGGTCGGAGGTGTGGTTGGGCACGATGTCGAGCAGCACCCGGATGCCGACACCGTGGGCATCGGCGATCAGCGCCTGGGCGTCGCCGAGCGTGCCATAGGCGGGCTCGATGTCGCGGTAGTCGGAGACGTCGTATCCGGCGTCGGCCATCGGCGACGGGTACCACGGGTTGATCCAGATGGCGTCGACCCCGAGCTCGGCCAGATAGGGCAGGCGGGTTCGCAGACCCGCGATATCGCCGATCCCGTCGCCGTCCCCGTCGGCGAAACTGCGGATGTAGACCTGGTAGACGACGGCCGTCTCCCACCACGACGGTTCGGCAGCGGGCACGACTCTCCTCAAGACTGGCGTGAACTGTGCGCCCTCAGCCTCACGGCCTGCCCGCACTGTGTCAATTCGATTGCCGCGCGCCTTGGTGTCGGACGGATTCGACTGACGGGAAGCTTTTTTCGGCTACCGGCCGTCGGCCTTCCCGCCGGCCCTGGCGCCACCGACGGGCAGAACGACAGACCTGCAAGGTGTTTGACGGCACCGATCCCCCACCGAGGCTGTGAGGTGTGACACACTCAACGGGTGCCGAAAGCGCTGCCCGTGGCCCGGACCGGACAGACAACACCATATCGAGGACGAACTCCCCAAACGAGGACGTGATGAAACGAACCCAGTTCGCCCGCGGGCGACGCCGTCGCGCGATCGCGCTGGCCAGCGCACCGCTGGTCGCGGCGACGTTGTTGTCCGGTTGCGGGAGCGAAGGCGGCCCGCCCACCCTGACGTGGTACATCCTCCCCGACAACGGCGGTTCGGCCGCCCGCGCGCAGGCCTGCGCCGACGCCTCCGACGGCGCCTACCAAGTGCGGATCGAAGCGCTGCCCAGCACCGCGACCGCCCAGCGCGAGCAGATGGTGCGGCGGCTGGCCGCCGGGGATTCGTCGATCGATGTGGTGAGCCTGGACGTGGTGTTCACCCCCGAGTTCGCCAACGCCGGCTTCCTGAGGCCCTACACCGCCGAGGAGGCTGCGCGGCTGACCACGGGCATGTTGCCGGCGCCGATCGAGACCGGCACGTGGGACGACGAACTCTACGGAGTGCCGTATAAGTCCAACACCCAGTTGCTGTGGTACCGCAAGTCGCGTGCCGCAGCCGCCGGCGTGGATCCGACCAGTCCCGGCTTCACCTGGGACGAGATGATCAAAGCCGCAGTGGGACAGAACAAGAAGGTCGCCGTGCAGGCTCAGCGATATGAGGGTTACACGGTGTTGATCAACGCGCTGGTGCTCTCCGGCGGCGGGGCGATGCTCCAGGACGTCGAGGCCGGCCGGGACGCCAAGCCGTCGATGGCCAGCCCCGCCGGCGAGAAGGCCGCCGAGATCGTGGGCAACCTGGCGCGTTCCAGCGCCGCCCCCACGGACATGTCGAATGCCTCTGAAGAGCAGGCTCGGGCCAACTTCCAGTCCGACCAGGGCATGTTCATGGTCAACTGGCCCTACGTCCTGGCCGCTGCGCGCAGCGCCGCCGAGGAGGGCACATTGCCCCAGGCTGTCGTCGACGACATCGGCTGGGCACGCTACCCGCGGGTCGCCCCGGACCGGCCGAGCGCTCCGCCGCTGGGCGGCGCCAACCTCGGCATCGGAGCGTTCACCGAGCATCCCGAGCAGGCGGTCGCGTTCGTCGAGTGCATCAACGCCCTGCCCAAGGCAACGCAGTACATGCTCGACGAAGGTGAACCGTCGCCGTACGCGGCCACCTACGACGACCCAGCGCTGCGGGCCGACTACGAGAACGCCGACCTGATCCGGGAATCCATCGCCGAAGGCGGACCACGACCACTGTCGCCGTTCTACACCGACATCTCCGGGGCGGTGCAGCTGACCTGGCATCCACCGGCGTCGGTCAACGCCGAAACCCCGGAAAGGACAGACGAATTCATGGCTGATGTGCTGGCGGGGAGGCGGCTGCTGTGACCACCGTGCAGAGCCCGCCGCTGCAGGCGGAACCGGGCAAATCCGCCCTCAGCGAGCGGGCCAGGGGCGAACGCCGCCTCGGTCTCTACCTGACATTGCCGTCCTACCTGGTGATGCTGCTCGTCACCGCGTATCCGCTGGGCTACGCGTTGGTGCTGTCGCTGTACAACTATCGTCTCACCGATCCCGAAGGCCGCGACTTCGTCGGGCTGAGCAATTACGGGGTCATTCTCACCGACCCGGTGTGGTGGAACGACTTCGTGACCACCCTGGCGATCACCGTGGTCACGGTGGCGATCGAGCTCGTTCTCGGATTCTGGTTCGCCTTCGTGATGTTGCGCATCATCCGCGGCCGCGGACCACTGCGCACCGCGATCCTGATCCCGTACGGGATCGTGACGGTGGTGTCGGCGTTCATCTGGCGCTACGCATTCGCGATCGACTCCGGTTTCGTCAACCAGTGGCTCAACATCACCGACTTCGACTGGTTCGGCGACCGGTGGTCGGCGATCTTCGTGATCTGCCTGTCCGAGATCTGGAAGACCACACCGTTCATCTCACTGTTGCTACTGGCGGGCCTGGTCCAGGTTCCCGAGGACATGCAGGAGGCCGCCAAGGTCGACGGCGCCACCGCGTGGCAGCGGTTGTGGAAGATCACGCTGCCCAACATGAAAGCCGCAATTATGGTGGCGCTGCTGTTCCGGACGTTGGACGCGTGGCGCATCTTCGACAATCCGTATGTGATGACCTCCGGCGCCTACAACACCGAGACCATTTCGTTTTTGGCCTACCGCCAGAACGTCACGCTGGTCAATCTCGGGATGGGTTCGGCGGTTTCGGTGCTGTTGTTCCTGACCGTGGTCGCGATCGCGTGGCTTTTCATCAAGGTCTTCAGGACCGACCTCTCGCAAGTCAGGGGTGACCAGTGACCAAGAGCACCAAGTGGTGGACCATCGCCGGCATCGTCGTCGTCCTCTACAGCTTCTTCCCGCTGGCGTGGATGATCAGCCTGGCGTTCAAGCCGCCGTCGGACATCGTCTCCCGCGATCCACAGTTCCTGCCCACGACGTTCACCCTCGACAACTTCGCCGAGATCTTCCGTGACCCGCTGTTCACGAGGGCGCTGATCAACTCGATCGGCATCGCGATCATCGCGACGGTGATCTCGGTCATCATCGCGATGTTCGCCGCCTACGCGATTGCGCGTCTGGACTTTCCGGGCAAGAAGGTGCTCTTGTCACTGGCGCTGGGCATTGCAATGTTCCCCCAGGCCGCGTTGGTCGGCCCGTTGTTCGACATGTGGCGGGGCCTGGGCATCTACGACACCTGGCTGGGGTTGATCATTCCCTACCTGACCTTCGCTCTGCCGCTGTCGATCTGGACCATGTCGGCGTTCTTCCGCCAGATCCCGTGGGAGATGGAGTACGCCGCGCAGGTGGACGGCGCCACGCAATGGCAGGCGTTCCGCAAGGTGATCGTGCCGCTGGCTGCACCGGGGGTGTTCACCACGGCGATTCTGACGTTCTTCTTCTGCTGGAACGACTTTCTGTTCGCCATCTCGCTCACCTCTACCAACAACGCGCGCACGGTCCCGGCCGCGCTCGCCTTCTTCCAGGGCGCGTCGTACTTCGAGTCGCCGGTGCCCTACATCATGGCGGCCTCGGTCATCGTGACCATTCCCGTCGTCATCCTGGTACTCATCTTCCAACGGCGCATCGTCGCCGGCCTGACCTCCGGAGCAGTGAAGGGATAGCCCCATGGCAGCAATCACCTTGCGCAACATCGTCAAGAAGTACGGTGACGGCTATCCAGCCGTCAACGACGTCAGCCTCGACATCGCCGACGGCGAGTTCATGATCCTGGTCGGCCCGTCTGGCTGCGGGAAATCGACGCTGCTGCGGATGATCGTCGGCCTCGACGACATCACTTCGGGTGACCTGATGATCGGTGACAACCGGGTCAACGACAAAGCACCGCGTGACCGCAATCTCGCGATGGTGTTCCAGAACTATGCGCTGTACCCGCATCTGACGGTGTTCGAGAACATCGCGTTTCCGCTGCGGCTGGCGGGCAAGCTCTCCGACGAGGAGATCCGCAAGCGGGTCACCGAGGCCGCCGACACGCTGGAACTCGGGGAACATCTGGAGCGCAAGCCGGCCAACCTCTCGGGTGGACAGCGGCAGCGGGTCGCGATGGGCCGTGCCATCGTGCGTGAGGCCGATGCCTTCCTGTTCGACGAGCCGCTGTCGAACCTGGATGCCAAGCTGCGCGGTCAGATGCGCACCGAGATCCTGCGTCTACAACGCAAGCTGGGCGTGACCACCGTCTACGTCACCCATGACCAGACCGAGGCCATGACCCTCGGCGATCGGGTCGCCGTGCTGAAAAAGGGTGTGCTGCAACAGGTCGCGAGCCCCCGGGAACTCTACGATCAGCCGGTCAACCTGTTCGTGGCGGGCTTCATCGGTTCTCCCCCGATGAACTTCGTCCCCGCCCGTGTCTCGGGTGACCAGATCGAACTGCCGTTTGCCACCGTGCCGCTGCGCGACGAATGGCGTACCGCACTCGGCGACGCAGAGGACGGCGCGGTGTACATCGCCGGCATCCGTCCCGGCGCGTTCGAGGACGCAGAGTTCGTCGACCCCGGAAAACGGGACCGCGGTGTCACGTTCGACGTCACCATCGACGTGACCGAGTGGCTGGGCAACGAGCAGTACGCGTTCGTGCCGTTCGAGGCATCAGCCGACATCTCGTCGCAGCTCGAACAGCTGGCCAAGGATCTCGACATGGAGCAGATGCGCAGCCAGATCGTCGTCGAGCTCGACCCCATGAGCCGGGTCAGTGCCGGCGACAACGCGACTTTGTGGCTCGACGCCGGACGGTTGCACCTGTTCGACCCCCAGACGGGCGAGAATCTGACGCGGGTCACCGAATCGCGCGGGCGGCACGCCGCTCCGACAGGCTGAGCGGGTCCGCCCGATGGCAGCTCCCGAGCTGCGGCTGCGGGCCCCTCACCCGGGCCTGGTGGCGCTGCCCTGGGAGCGGCCACTCGACGAGTGGGCCGAACCCCGTGTCGCGGTGCGCGACCTGCCGGTCGGCCCGAGTCGGCACCTGGTCAAGTTCGTCGAGTCCGACGACGCGCTGTGGGCGCTCAAGGAATTGCCCGCGCGCGTCGCGGCCCGCGAGTACCAGGTGCTGAGCCGGTTGGAAGCCATGGGGCTCAACGCGGTCCGGCCGGCGGGGGTGGTGATCCAGTCCGACTTCGACACCGCCATCCTGCTGACCCGCTATCTGGATTCGTCGTGGCAGTACCGGCGGCTGTTCATGCGGCTGAATCCGGATACGCCCAAACACCGGGCGCGGCTGTTCGACGCCATGGCCACCCTGCTGGTGGAGTTGCACCGCCACGGAGTGTTCTGGGGTGACTGCTCGCTGGCCAACACACTGTTCGTGCGCGACGGTCAGGTGTTGCAGGCGTTCCTGGTCGACGCCGAGACCAGCGAAGTGCACCCCAGCCTGTCGGACGGGCAGCGCACCCAGGACATCGACATCACCGTGGAAAACGTGGCTGCCGGACTGCTGGATGTGGCGGCCAGTCTCGACCGGCACGAACTGCAGCCGGAGTTTCTGCAGGAGGCGATCGGGCTGCGCGAGCGGTACGAGCAGCTCTGGGAACTGTTGCATGCCAATCCGACATTCGGCTTCGCGGACCGCTACCGCGTGGAAGGCACCATCCGCAAGCTCAATGACCTCGGGTTCGCCGTCGACGAGGTGTCGCTGCAGCCGGTCGTCTCCGGCGCCGACGAGCTGCGCTTGCATGTGGCGGTCGGTGACCGCCGCTTCCACGCCACCGAACTCCGGCGCCTGGCCGGCATGGAGGTCGGCGAGGGGCAGGCGCGCATCCTGCTGGGTGATCTGCACGCCTATCGCGGCCAGCTGTCCCGCGAGGCCGGCCACGATGTCGACCTGCGCACCGCCGCACAACTGTGGTTCATCGAGGTCGCGACACCGATGATGCACCGCGCCCACGAAGCGGTCGGCCGGACCGGTTCACCGATCCAGGCCTACTGCGATCTGCTGGAGGTGCGCTGGCTGCTCTCCGAGCAGGAGGGCCGCGACGTGGGCACCGAGAAAGCGTTGCGCGCGCTGGCCCGTCAGGCGGTGCCCGAGGAGTCGGCGGCCCAGCTGCTGGTCGTCGAGATCCCGACCGAGCCGTTCTCGGTGTTGGACGACCGCGACTGATTCACCACTAGCCCTGATTCGCATCTGCGGTAATCTTGGCCTTTTGGACCCGTGAATGCGGATGGAGGTGAGCGCAATGGTTCCGGCGATCCGGATCAAGGACGCAGCCGCGTTGTTGGGCGTCAGCGACGACACCGTGCGCCGGTGGGTCGACAGCGGCATCCTGCCGTCGTCCAAGGACGACTCCGGCAGAAAGGTGATCGCCGGAGACGTGCTCGCAGCGTTCGCCCGCGAACACGCCGCACCGCCACCCGACCCGCTGGGCGTGGGCAGTTCCGCGCGCAACCGGCTGGTCGGTTTGGTCACCAGGGTCACCGCCGACCGGGTGATGAGTGAGGTGCAACTGCAGTGCGGCCCCTTCACCGTGGTGTCGTTGATGAGCACCGAGTCGGTCCGGGCGCTCGGCCTCGAACCCGGCGTGGTCGCCGTCGCCGTGGTCAAGGCCACCACGGTGATCGTCGAGACCCCGCAGGGCGCATCGTGATGTTCGGATGGCGCTTCCGTCTCAGTGTCGTCGCCGCCATGGTGGTGGCCGCGGGTTGCGCCCCGCCGCAGGCGTCGCCCGAGACGCTGACGGTGTTCGCCGCTGCGTCTCTGCGGTCGACCTTCGCCGAGCTGGGTGCGCGCTTCGAAGACGCCCATCCCGCAACGAAGGTGGTGTTCAACTTCGGCGGATCCGCTGACCTGGTCGCTCAGCTCGCTCAAGGTGCCCGCGCCGACGTGCTCGCCACCGCCGACACCAGGAACATGACCAAGGCCGTCGACGCCGGTCTCGTCTCCGATGCCCCCACCGATTTCGCCGGCAACACCTTGACCATCGTCGCCGCGCCCGCAAACCCGAAGGGCATCAAGGGTTTCGCCGATCTCGCCGCCGGCGACATCCAGCTCGTGGTGTGCGCCCCGCAGGTCCCGTGCGGGTCGGCCACCGAGCGCATCGAAGAGGCGACCGGGGTCGCGCTCGCGCCGGTCAGCGAGGAGTCGTCAGTCACCGACGTTCTCGGGAAGATCACCTCCGGGCAGGCCGACGCGGGCCTGGTCTACCTGACGGACGCCCGTGGGGCCGGCGGCAAGGTCGCCGAGGTCCCGTTCCCCGAATCGGGTGCCGCGGTCAACACCTATCCGATCGCCGTGCTGGCCCGGTCCGACGACCCGGCGGGCGCGCACACGTTCGTAGACCTCGTCACGGGACCGGACGGTCGGGCCGTGTTGACCGCAGCAGGGTTCAGCACCCCGTGATGCTGCGCCGGGCAGCACGGAACGTGACGGTCGGGTTGCCGGCCTGGATCTACGTTCCCGCCGCCGCGGGTGCGCTGTTCGTGATCTTGCCTCTGGTGGCCATCATCGGGCGCATCGACTGGGCGCATTTCGTCCCGCTGGTCACGTCGGAGTCCTCGCGTACGGCGCTCGTGCTGAGTCTCAAGACCGCGACGGCCAGCACAGGTGTGTGCGTGCTGCTCGGGGTGCCCATGGCGATCGCCCTGGCGCGCAGCCCAGTCCGCGTGGTCACGATGCTGCGGCCGGTGATCCTGTTGCCGCTGGTGCTGCCTCCGGTCGTCGGCGGTATCGCATTGCTCTATACCTTCGGCCGGCAAGGGCTGCTCGGTCGCGAGTTGGACCTGCTCGGGATCCCGATCGCGTTCACCACTGCCGCGGTGGTGATCGCACAGTCATTTGTGTCGCTGCCGTTCCTTGTCGTCAGCCTCGAAGGGGCGCTGCGCTCGGCGGGATCCCACTACGAACAGGTCGCTGCCACCCTCGGCGCCCGGCCGACCACCGTGCTGCGCACGGTGACGCTGCCGCTGGTGCTGCCCGGGTTGGCCTCCGGAGCCGTACTGGCCTTCGCGCGCTCGCTCGGGGAGTTCGGCGCGACGCTGACCTTCGCCGGTTCCCTGCAGGGCGTCACCAGGACACTGCCGCTGGAGATCTATCTGCAGCGCGAGACCGACGCCGATGCGGCGGTCGCGCTGTCGGTCCTGCTCATCGCGGTCGCGGCGATCGTGGTGCTCGCCGCCGGTGGCCGACGGCTGCGAGGCACGCTATGAGCGCACTGCACGTGCGGGCGGGCGTGGCCCGACGCGGCCTCGATGTCGACGTCACGGTCGGCGACGGTGAGGTCCTGGCCGTGCTGGGGCCCAATGGTGCCGGTAAATCCACTCTGCTGCAGGTGATCTCGGGTCTACTTCGACCTGACTGGGGTCGCGTGACGCTGGGTTCGGAGGTGCTCACCGACACCGCTACGCGGACCTTCGTCCCGGTGCACGCCCGCGGCGTGGCCACGCTGTCCCAGCAGCCGTTGCTGTTCCCGCACATGACTGTGCTCCGCAACGTGGAATACGGGCCGCGGTGCGCCGGGCAATCCCGACGCGCCGCATCGCAGGCCGCACGGGGATGGCTCGATGAGGTCGGCGCCGCCGAGCTGGCCGCACGCCGCCCGGATCAGCTCTCCGGCGGGCAGGCCCAACGGGTCGCGCTGGCGCGCGCGCTCGCCACCGAACCCACGCTGCTGCTGCTCGACGAACCGCTGGCCGCGTTGGACGTGACGGGCGCGCCCGCCCTGCGCCGCCTGCTGCGTAGGGTGCTGCGCGACCAACGCCGCACCGCGGTCATCGTCACCCACGATGTGGTCGACGCATTGGCCATCGCAGACTCCGCCGTCGTCATCGACGGGGGCGCTGTCGTCGAAAGCGGACCGGTTCGTCGGGTCCTCACCGTTCCGCGCAGCGACTTCGCGGCCCGGATGGCTGGGGTGAACCTGATCGCCGGAACCGTCACCGCTCCCGGGCGGATCACAACCGCGTGGAATCTCGCCCTCTCCGGCCGAGGTCAGGAAGAGACCGGCGTATCGGCGGTCGCGTTGTTCTCACCAAGCGCTGTCGCCGTCCACCTCGATCGGCCGACCGGCAGCCCGCGCAACGTCTTTCCGGTGACGATCAGCGACATCGACGTCCGGGGCAACGTGGTCCGCGTCCGCGGCGGCGAACAGCCCGACGGTGGCACCGGGCCGGCGGCCGACATCACCGCCGCCGCCGCGGCCGATCTCGACCTGCATCCGGGTCAGACGGTGTACTTCGCGGTGAAGACCCAAGAAGTCGAGCTGCACCGCACCGATTCGCAGGTTCGGCCGGGTCTTGATTCCGGCTCCCGCGATAGTGTGTGACCTCATGCCGGCACCCAGTTTGAGCGAGCTTCTGACCCCCGCGACCACGGCCCTGGTCACCCAGGAATGCCAGCCGGGCGTAGTCGGCGAACTGGCGGGCTTGCCGATGCTCGCCGCCGAGGCGCGCAGGCAGGCGATCCCCAACATCGCGTCGTTGGCGGCCGCCGCGCGGGCGGCCGGGGTCACCGTGGTGCACTGCCTGATTCAGCGCCGCAGCGACGGAAGGGGATCGAACAGCAACGCACGGCTGTTCGCCGCCGGAAAGTCGATGAACGTCGACCTCACGCCGGGCAGCCGGGGGGCGTCGGTCCTGCCCGAACTCGAGCCGGCTGGGTCGGACTTGATTCTGACGCGGACCCACGGGCTCGGCCCCATGACCGGCACCGATCTCGACCCTGTGCTGCGCAACCTCGGCATCACCACCATTGTGGGCGTGGGTGTTTCGGTGAACGTCGCGATCACGAACTTTGTCATGGACGCGGTCAACCGGAGCTACCAGTTCGTGCTTGCCCGCGATGCGGTGGCCGGCTATCCGCGCGAGTACGCCGAATCCGTGATCGACAACACGTTGGCATTGCTGGCCACCGTCACCACGACACGCGAGGTGATCAATGCGTGGCGAGCAGCCGGCATCGCCGACGCGCCCTCGGAGGCATAGCCGGGCCGGTAGATGGGTATCGGCGAAGTCGTAGCGTCGACAGAGGAGGTACTCGTGCAGGACTGCTCGGGAAGCGGACGTCGCGTCGAGGACGAGCCCAACGCGGCCGCGGCCACGTGCCCGGTGTGCGGACGGGAGGTTCCCGTGGACCCGAAGGAGACCGACGAGGGCCTGCAGTTCGTGGTCGTGCCACACGAACGCGCTGTCGCCGGTTGAGTCAGGACGCGCGCAGCGCGTACAGCATGCCGACGACCGCTCCCTCGCCGAGGAGGGCGCCCATCCGCTCGGACTGCTGCTGCGAGGTCCTCCACGCCTCGGTGTCGGAATAGCGGTCGGCCACCTCAGCGTCGACCTTGTCCGCGCGATCCTCCCAATCCTGCTGCTCTCCAGCGAGTTCCGCGGCGCACTGCTCGTCGTCGAGTGTCAAGCCCGCGGCGGCGAACAACTCGCGCAGCCCGTCGGCAGTCGGAAATGTGTTGCCCTCGGGCTGTTCGTCTGCCGCGATATCGCGGGTCGCGACGAACACCAGGAGGCCGATGCCGCCACCGGGCCGGACCACCCGCCGCAGCTCGGTCAGCAGCCCCAATTGATCCGGCATCGTGCACAGCACCCCCAACGACCACGCAGCGTCGAACGTGGCGTCGGCCAGCGGCAGTGCCGACCCGGAGGCCTGCACGACAGGTAGCCCGAACAGCCGGCGCGCGGCGCGGCAGGCACCGGCTTCGGGTTCGACCAGAACCGGGTGCACGGCGTTGGTATGCACGGCATAGGCGGCGGGCCCGCCCACCCCGGCACCGGAGTCGAGCAGGGCGCAGCCCGGCGAGAGGCCGAGACGATTGATCAGCCAGTCCAGGGCCTGGGGGCTACCGCTGCCCCGACACGCCGCGGGAAGGTAATAGTCGGCCCCCAGCCGGGTGCACACCTGCGCGGTCCACTCGGCCACGGTGTCGAACTCGGCCGACATGGCATCGGTCATGCGCGGGCTCGGATCCGTGCGCCCACTTCGGCTTTGATCTCCGCACCGCGCCTGCTGCCCGAAGCGCTCGCCGAGCCCGACAGGTTGACCCCGGCCACGCCGTCGATACTCAACAGAGCCTGCGCCTCGGCGACGGCGGCCTCGATGCCGGCTTCGATGGGATCGTCGGCGCTGAGAACCCGCTCGACGACCCCTGCGTCGAGCTCCAGACCGGGAAGCCCCTGCAACACCGCCGCTGACACCGAATCGGTGAAGACGGCCACCGCGGCCAGCACGGGAATGGTCAGCCCGGCCGCACGGGCGGCGGCCATGAACTGCGCCACCGTCGATGGCGAGGTGACGTGGTTCAAGACTGCGACGCGGGCCCCGGCGTGCTGCTTTGCCACCAGCCGCACCGGGCGGCGGTCTACCGGTGGGGCGGTCGGGGTTTCGGGAACCGCTGCCGTCATACCGAATTCGGTGGCCATCGCGACGAGACGGGGCCCGTCCAGGTCGAAACTCTGGGTGACGTCGGGACGCACGTCGTAGCCGCGGCCGTCACCGGTCACACACAGCACCGTGTCCACTCCCAGGTAGGCCAGGCCGCGCAGCTCCTGTTCGAGCACGACGCGGTTGCGATCACGGCACGACAACGAGATCCACGGCAGCGCGCCGCTGTCCATGATCAACCGACTCAGCAGAGTCGGCGGGAAATCGGGTCGGTTCTGGTGCTCACCGACCAGGACGGCGTCGCAGGTCGGTGCGAGCAGCGCGGCGACCAAGCCGGCGTCGTGGGCGTCGAACGGTGTACAGCTGAAGTCCGCGAGCACCAGCGGTGGGTCGGCGAGCGGGCCCGGGTGTGAAGCGGTGTCCGGCCACAACACGACGTCGGGGAAAGCGCATGGCCCGGAACGCATCTCGCACTGCCCGTCGGCCCGCACTCCGCCGCACGGACCGTAGTGCATCCGTTTGGGACAGTCGACAGTCACATCTGCTTCTTTCACGCCCGACCCGGAAGGCAAACATCTCATGAGAGATCAGGACCGCTCGGCGTCGACCCGTTCCTCCTGCAGGCGGTCCTTGCTGCGGATCAGGCGCAACAGCGTCACCAGGCCGAGACCGCCGATGAGGTTGCCCACGACGGTGTAGGCGAACCAGCCCAGCCAGTCGAGGTAGCCGAACGGGGTCCCGCCGCTGAGCAGGGCGCCGAAGATCAGCAGGGAGTCCAGAATGGAATGGAACAGCTGCAGGCCGGCCAGCAGGAACGCACCGGCCACCGCGGCGGCGATCTTGCCCGGCACCGAATCGGTGCCGTGCTGCATCCGGGTCATCAAGGTGATGACCATCCCGCCGAGAACCGCCAACGCCATCGTCTCGGCGCTCAGCGGAGCGGTGACGAAGTGCGTCGCTGACTCGATGGTCTGGGCCCGCAGCTTCGGGAACGCCGTGACGATCAGCCACATGATCAGCCAGCCGCCGATCAGGTTGGCCACCAGCGTGCCGGCCCACAGCTTCAGCAACTGCGCGACACTGGCGCGTTTGGCCGCCACCGTGGTGACCGGGACGAGGAACCCCTCGGTGAACAGCTCGCTGCGACCGAGCAGAAGAGCCAGGAAGCCCACGGAGAACGCCAGGCCCGCGAGCAGATGCTCACCGGTGGCGTGCAGCACCGCGAGGTAGGCCAGCACGCCCACGGCCACCTCGGTGCCGCCGAAGAAGCCGGTGACGAAGACCTCGCGCCAGCCGCGGTGCAGCCGCTGGGTGCCTTCGTCGATGATCCGCTGGAACGCGGCCTCCAGTTCGTCTTCGATGGGGCTGTCGGACTCGCCCAGGTCACGCTGATTCGTGTCGCTCATGGTCAGAGTCCTTCGGATCGGTCAGACGCGGCGAGGAGTCTGGTTACCCAGCTCAGGCCATCACGACGCAGTCTTTGCCGCTGCGCTTGGCGTGATACATCAGGGTGTCCGCCTTACGGAGCAGCGTTCCCGCGTCGCACGCACCCCGCGAGGTCACCACACCGGCACTGACCGAGAGTCGGTCGTAGACCTCCCCGCCACTCAACGTGAAGGGCCTCCGCACCTGGGCGCGGATACGCTCGGCGAGGGCCTGCAATTCGGCGACATCGGGCAGTCCTGGGCACAGCACCGCGAACTCGTCCCCGCCCAGTCGGGCAGTGGTGTCCGTCGACCGAACCGCGGCTCTGATCCGTTCACCCACCTCGACGAGAACCTCGTCGCCTTCGGCGTGCCCCCAGGTGTCGTTGATCTCCTTGAACCCGTCGAGGTCCAGAGAGATCATGCCGACCCCCGACGAAATCCCGGCATCGACCTCGGCGAGGGCGTGTTGGATCCGGTCGGTCAGCAGCGCCCGGTTGGCCAGCCCGGTCAGGGGATCGTGCGACGCCAGATGCACCAGTTCAGCCTCGACCCGTTTGCGGCTGGTGATGTCCTCCACCAGGCATATTCCGTAGGGCTCCGATCCGTCGGGCGCGACCACCGACGCCGACACCGCACCCCACACCTCGGTGCCGTCCGCACGGCGGAAAGCCACGTCCCTCTCGAACCGCTGCCCGCCGCCCAGGGTCAACAGAGGGTCCAACCCGGTGTCCACGCGGTCGGTTCCGTCGCCTGGAAGACCGAACACCGTCATCGTCAGCACGTCGTCGCCCGGACGGCCCAAGAAGTCGGCGAACGCCTGATTACAGCGCGTGATGCGTCCCGGCGCCTCGGGTGCGATCGTGAACATGAACATGCCCATCGGCGCGGTGTCGAAAGCGAGCCGGAACTGCTCTTCGCTCGCGGCCAGCGCCTGCTCGGCGGCCTTGCGCTCGGTGATGTCAGTCGCGACGCCGATGAAGCCCTCGCAGCTGCCGTCCTCGCCGGTCATCTGGGAGATCGCGACGCTCACTGCGACGTGTGAGCCGTCCTTGCGGACGTAGGTCCATTCGCGCACCTCGGCCTGCTCGGGGGTGACGTTGTAGACGAAGACGTCGATGGGACGGACACCCAGCTCCTCTGCTCGGGCGCGAACCTCGGGTTGGTAGTGGAAGTTGAACGATTTGCGGCCCAGCACCTCTGCTTCGGTCCACCCCAGCATCCGTTCCGCGCCGTGGTTGAAGACGGTGATGTTGCCCCGGGGGTCGGTACCGATGATCGCCTGTTCGGACGCGGCATCGAGGACGCCGGCGAAGAGGTCGCGGGCTTCGCGCAGCGCCCGCGCATTCTCACGCTCGTCGGTCACATCGCGGAAGGCCATCACGTTCATCGTCATCTGGCGCGCCAGGAGGGCGGTCGTCAGCTCGACGACGCGGGAGCCGTCAGCGGCGATGACGACATCGCGAGGGGCGTTCGACGCTGGTGCCGCGGCAGCGAATCCGTCCGCTGATGATGCCGTTACGACATCCTCGACGAGGCCCGAGTCCGCCGCCCGCGCGTTCTGCAGCACGATGCTGCCCGTTCCGTCGACGACCACCACGCTGTCGTGGATGCTGTCGAGCACCGCGGTCAACAGCTCGGAGTCCTCGTCTGCCTTGTCCCGCGCGTGCTCGAGCTCGGTGATCAGGCGCGCGCGCGAGTCCCGATACAACGACAGGGTCAACACGATGAGGGTCAAGCTGGCGACCATCGCCTGGGCCAGCAGCGCGCGGGTTTGGATCTCGGGGACGATGAAGACCCCTTTGTTCGACAGTGTGGCGTAGATGATCCAGGCCCCGGCTGCGGTGAGGAACAGCGTGTTCAACGTCGTGCTGTACCGCAACGCCAACCACATCACGGGCACCAGCGCGAGGAAGGCCAGCGGGAGCCCCGTGTTCAGCAGCCAGAAGATCCAGAAGAAGATCGCGACGATGCCGACGGCGGCCAGCACCATCTCGAAGACAGCTGCCGCGGTGATGTGTGGGCGCGACCAGCTCACGTCGCGCAGCCTCAGCCAGATCGCGACGCCGAGAAGGGCTGTCGCTCCGTTCCGCACCGCGAAGAGCCCGAACGTTTCCCACACCGTCGCGCTGGTGACCACCACGAACCACCCGGCCGCCAAAACGGCCGCACAACAGGTGCCGACCGTCACTGCCGCCACCAGGCGCGCCAGGTCGGTGGGGTCACGCAGCACGACGTCATCACGCCGGTAAGCCAGCAACTCGACGGTGACGACACTGAGTACGAGGTTGACGAGCACGAACCAGACGCTCAACGGGACCGAGGCACCCGTGGCGATGTTGGTCGTGAAGGACACGACGCCGAGCAGCGCGACGTGCACCCCGCGTTTCCAGGCTCCGGACTGCCGCACCGAGAGCAACCAGATGACCCCGACCGCAGCCGCCGGCCAGGCCAGCGAGACCTCTCCGCCGGCCAGTCGCGTCGCGCGGCCCGCGGCCACGGCCAGTGCATAGGCAACCGGGAAGGCGACGAAGGTCATCGCGGAGCGCAGAGTTCGATCCACCACTTCCCCATTGCTCGAGGTACCCATCGCTACCAGGATGCCGTGGCCGGTAGGTCATTGGTGAGCAAAACGGCAAGTAGTGACCTTTGACCTTTTTCGTCACTGGATACAGCCCGTCAGCAAATTGCCGCACACCGTAATCGGCGCGGCCTTGCGGCTACGTCATGCCGACACGGAGGCACCGCAACGAGCTGGGATGTCGTTACTGACGCAAGACGAACGGGGTGGTCCCGGCTGGGTTCGAACCAGCGACCTTCCGCGTGTGAGGCGGACGCTCTCCCACTGAGCTACGAGACCGGATCCGACGGGTCGGACGAGGCAGAAGACTAGCACGTGGGCCGGTCGCGGCTAGAATCCGCCGACCGATGTTTTCTGTCATCAGCGCTCCTACCTGCGATTTCCTCGATATGCTGCTCTCAGCGACACGTCGGGGATCTCGTTCGGCCAACCAGGGCAACGGATTTCGTTCGGTCATCATCGAGGGGGCGACAGTGAGAACAGCGACCATGGCGATGGCCATGCTGGCGGGGGCCGCGATGCTGGCGGCTCCGGCCGCCGCGGCGGAGGTGGTGGGCTTCACCTCCCCCAGCGGCAACATCGGCTGTGTCCTGACCGACGACTCGGTGCGGTGCGACATCGCCGCGCGCGACTGGGCCCCGCCGCCGCGCCCGGCGAGCTGCCCGGACTTCACCGACTACGGGCAAGGCCTCACCCTGGGCCCGACGGGACCGGCAAACTTCGTGTGCGCCGGCGACACCGCGCTGAACAGTGGGCCCGCGCTACCCTACGGTCAGTATCAGGCCGGCGGTGGGATGAGCTGCAACAGTGAGCCGTCGGGCATCCGGTGCTCGAATTCCGACGGCCACGGCTTCACGATCTCGCGCCAAGCCTACACCCTGTTCTGAGTCGGTCGCAGCGCGGCGAGCAAGGGATTTGTGTACGCCTGTGCGCGTGGACTATCGTTCTGCTTCGCGACGGGCGACGATCTCGCCCGTGGCGCGCGGATGTAGCGCAGTTGGTAGCGCATCACCTTGCCAAGGTGAGGGTCGCGGGTTCGAATCCCGTCATCCGCTCGAAGGTGCAGTGGCATCAACCCCAGCGGTGGAGTGGCCGAGTGGTGAGGCAACGGCCTGCAAAGCCGTGCACACGGGTTCGATTCCCGTCTCCACCTCCGATTATGTCCCGGCGCGATTAGCTCAGCGGGAGAGCGCTTCCCTGACACGGAAGAGGTCACTGGTTCAATCCCAGTATCGCGCACCAGCATTACCGCAGGTCAGACCGCATTTTTGAGAATCTGACCAGGGCTCATGCCCAATACATGCCCGATTAGGTTTGGCAAGCTGGACTCTCGATCCCGATCCGAGAGGATTTGCCGTGAACACCACGCACGACGACGACGCGACTACTTGGCGTGACCTCACCGACCAGCTCACCCCGGAGCAGGTGCAGCGGTTCGAGCACCAAGAGCGACTCGCACTAAGCTCCATCGCCTTCGGCCACAACCCAAACGAGACGGCCGAGGACATCGCTCGGGGCTCCCTTACTGAAGCGCGGTGGAAGCGCAGCAGAACCTCACCGACTGCATGATGAGCCTTCCGCTGCCGCAAGGCGCGGAGTCGGCCGAGCATTGGGCAGACGACGCAGACGGGCAGTGGACGCGGATGGTGCATGGCCCGTCCCGGTCGGTGGAGGGCTTCGACGCTGCCGTCTACCGCACCGGCGTCCAGACCCGCGACGGCGCGGTCACATGGTCGCTCTACGTCCACGTCGCAGACAGCGACGACATGACCGCTGGGCAGGTACGCCAGCTGGCCGCTGCGCTTGTCGAGGCCGCCGACGAGCTCGACAACCTCTGCTAGCTCTGGGAGCCCGTCAAATAGGACGACCCCGGCCACGTCGGCCGGGGTCGTTTTCGTCCGCCAGTGCGCTCAGCAGCTGACCGCGCGGCCCGCCCAATCACTCGGGGCTGAAGTGAGCGCAAAGTCATCGTTGTCGAGCAGCTTGCCGAGCATGCCATCCCATCCTGGGGTGTGCCCGCCCGCGGTATGGATAGCGGTCCTCGCGGCGGCTAGGGCCTTCGCGATTGCATCCGCACGGCTATCGGCGTTGACGGTGACACAGACGTCGACACGGCCGGCGTCGAGATCGGCTCCGACGTCCCCGTCAACGTCTGGAATGTCGGCGAAGGCGTCAGCAACGTCGTCGAGGTGGGACTCGAAGCCGACGCGGTCTTCCTGCGGCCCCATTCCGAATCGAAACTCCATGTAGTAGCTGGCCATTACTGCTCACCTTCTCTCCAGCAAGATTGTCGACGGAACCACATTGTCGTGTTCTTGACGTAGTTCGGATCACTGGGCGATATGTGAATCGTCTTCATGTGCTGGCCGCAGGGGCACCGGAACTTGTGGTAGCGCTTTCCGGTCACCTCGGTCCAACCGTGTTGACGAACTGTGTCGATCAGCTCTCTGACGTCCTTGTCATGTCTCCCCACTAGCGCGAAACCTTAGCGAATCGACGTCACGGCGGCGCATCGAACTGACAACTCCACTGTACAAGCAGCCTGAACAGGGCTATCGCGGCCTTATGCGGCCTCGCTGGCTATCCGCGTGCGTCTTCGTCGCATGATGAGGCGCGCATAGGCTCTGGTAATTCTCTGGGTCGTAGCGCCGGGGGTCGCCCTTCGGCAGCTCTGCCAGCGGCACGATGTGGTCGGTGTGATCAGCCAGCCGGGGACAGCCGGGCCACTCGCAGTACGGGTTTTCCCGCCGGTACGCGGCCAACGCCTTGGCCATGCGGCGGTCGTCGTGGCCACCGGGGTGCGTTGACCCTTCCCACGGCTTCCGGCACGGGCACGGCTTGCCCTTGGGCGCCGGCTGACGGCAGCGGGCGCATGTTCGGGGTGGGGCGGTCGGCAACGGTGAACCTCCTGCTCACGCTGCTGGCGGGTGTTCCGAAATTTCCGCAGTTCTTCCGGGGGGGAGAGGCCGCCCACCGCCGGAGGTCGGCCACCGCGCGGTCTGGCTGGCGATTGTGGCGCCCCCTGGCATGTGTGGGTGTGTCGACACATGTGCAGCCCGAGTGCTGCTGGCGAAAACGGACGACACCGCGGCGTCGGCCAGGGTTGGGACCGCTGGAAATGAGCACCCCGTTGGGTGGGTGCGGCGGCTGCCGGCGTGCCGATGACGAGGTGCACCAGCAGCGCGCCGCACCCGGTCTTACTCGGCGGCGGTCGCGACCTTCACCACAGCGCCGGGCTGATTCGCCGACACACCGAACCGGCCCTCGACGCGGCACCGCACCTAATTCTTCACGAAGTCATCCGAGACGGCGTCGGACCACTTCACCTCGACCTGGCCGTCGTGGTCGACGGTCACCGCGCCGTCACCGATCACCAGGCCGGTGTCCTCGCCGAGGCCCTGGTTGAGCACCACCGGCACACCCCACAGCCGGCGCGCGACCGGGTCGATCGGCACACCACGCACATCGGTAGCTCCCGACGTCACGGTCAGCAGCTCGATGGCCTCCCAGTCGTTGGCGTGCAGCACGATCACACCGGGGGTGTAACCGCTGGCTTCCAGCGTGGTGATGGCCTTACGGACGGTGGTCAGCGCGTCGGTGGCGAACGCCTGCACCACGACACCGGAGGTGTTCAGGATGCCGGTCATGTTCTCGCCGGTCCCCGCGCCCGCGAGGATCTGCGCCTCGACCGCGACGCGCAACCCATAGACCAGTTCGTCTTGCACAAACCGCTCGAGGTTCACGTTGTCGCCGAGCAGGTAGTGGTCGATGGCCTCGGAGACGTGCGCGACGACGCGCAGCCGGTTCTCCACCGCGACCACCTACACCGTCGACGTCGGTTTGGTGCCGCCGGCCGCGACCGGCGCGGCCTGCAGCGTGCGAACCGACTGGCGCAGGAACGAATAGGACGGCGTCACAGCGCGGGTCGGCAGCACGTCGAGCACCGACACCGCCGGCCGGCCCGTCTCGACGACCTCGGCCTGCAGGATCGTCGAGGTGGTCTGCTGGCCGGCGGCCAGCGCCTTGGTGCCGCTGCCGTCGCGCGGCATGGCCTTGATGACGCGCTGCGCCATCGCCTTGGCGTGCTTGCCGGTCAGCGCCAGGTGCCCGCCCTCGACGTCACCGTTGGCGCCGCGGGCCATGTCGTCGAGGCCGCCGATGATCTCGGCGGTCTTGCGCGCCTCGGCGACGAACGCCATGTCGGCCTTTGTCTTGGCGATCGCGCCGTCGAGGGTCTTGGCCTTCTCGGTCGCTTCCTCGACCTGGCCGGCCTCATCGGCGGTCAAGTCACGCTGCAGCTCGTCAGCGGTGTCGAGAATCTGCTTGACGAGCGCGAGCTGCGAATCGCGGTCCTTGGTCAGGGTTGCCAATCGGTTTTCGAACATGGGTGATACGTCCTTCGGGGTGTCGTGGTAGCGCTTGACTGCTGCGCGGGCCAGCGCCGCGCGGATCGGAGCGGTCGGTCGGCCGGCGGACTTCACCGCGCCGATCAGAGCGCGGTCGTTGGCGCCGCGAGCCACCACCGACACCTCGACGAGGTCCAAGTCGGTCAGCTCATTACCGGCGGCGGTCTTGGTCGAATGATTGACGCGGTAGCCGATGCTCAGACCACCGACGCGGCGGCCCTTCACATTCCGGTACGCCGCGGCACCGTGCTCGGTGTCGAGGTCGAACTTGCCGGTGATCGCCAAACCCTCGGCGGTTTCGGTGGCCTCGACGACGTCGCCGACGTAGTTCCGCGGATCAGCCGCGCCGTGTTCCCACAGCAGCGGCACCGGCTGGCCGGCGGCCAGCGACTTTGTGAACGCTCCGCGGCGCACAATGTCGCCGTGAGCATCGACGTTGTCGAACACCGACGCCAGACCCGTAAACGTCCCGGTCTGGTCGTCAGCACTCTTGATCGACAACGCAACTGACTTACGTTGCATGAATCGTCCTCTCGGACATCAGAAGTGGAGGGATCAACAACGAGTCACGGCCGCGACTGCTGGCGGTGCTCGCTGGATCGTCTTGCGGGCCGGCTGGCGGGGCGCAATTCGGGCCCGGCCGCCGCGCTGGCTGACTCTCCGACCACCACCGTAGCAGCGGGCAGCGACAACACCCGGTCACCGCGGCGGCCTGTCGTGCCACAACCTTGCGTCCCACAACGCAGCGTTGTCGACGTCGACCTCGACGTGCTCGTCGAAACTGAAGACGCTGTCACCGCGCCGGATCGGCACCCGCACCGTGCGCCGCGCGGTCTCATCGGCCTGACCCTCGGGGTCAACGGTCATCGTCGGCGTCCTTCTCGGCGATGAACATCGCGTCCATCGCCCACCCGTCGAGCTCCACCTGCACCCGGTCGCCGTAGAGTTCACCGGTCAGCTGCGCGCAGCGCACACCGAGCGCGATCGCGAACAGGTCCATCCGGCCGGCCTTACGGGCCTCGATCAGCGGCACCGCGGACTCGGCGTTCTCACCGGCCTGGATCGCGGCCACGAACCGCGCCGCCCGGATCGTGGCGTCGTGGAACTCGGGGTCAGTGCCGCGCTTGAACTGCGTCATGGGTTTTTGTCCTCTCAGTCGGAAAATTGGTGTGAAATCTGTGCTCGCGTGAAAAAGCCCACCGCCGCGCGGGGCAGCGCCTCCATTGCTGGAAATTCCCAGGCCTATACCGGGGGTCATGCGGTCACGCGTCTGGACGTGATGACGCGGCCGGCGACGACGCCGAGCGGTCGCGCGTCGGTGGGCAGCTGGTCGAGCCAGCCGCGGCAGGCGTCCAGGGCTGGGCAGGCCGCGCAGACGCTGACGGCGGCGGCCCTGGCTTGCTGTGTCTCGGCGTGGTGGCCGCGGCGGCCGACGATGGTGGCGTCGAACAGTTCGGCGTGGCCGCGGCAGCGGGCACCGCGCAGCGGCGGGACAGCGGCGGCTAGAGCGGCGAGGAAGTCGGCCAGAGATATGCGCCCAGGGTTGGTGGTGTCTGTGTCTGCGGTCTTGTCTCGCGGTTTGGCGGCGCCGGGTGGGCGAGTTTTGAGGAATCGCTTGTAGTGGCTGCAGCACATGCGCGGGCGTAGGTGGGGGTGCTGCAGCCGTCGACGTTGCAAGGGCTGGGGGTCATACGCTCACCGGTTTCCAGTCGACGACTCCGGTGGCGGCGGGGCAACCGTCGTCGTGGAATATCTGGCTGATGATCCGGTCGCCGGGCAGCAGGATCAGTTGCCCGTCTGCGCGGCAGTCGCGGCAGGCGTCGGTGAGTCCGGAGAGCACGCCGGGTTGTCCGGTGGCGTTGACGCGGGCTCGCAGTTGTTGGATTTGCGCGGCGGCGGGATGGGTGCGTGCGTGTTGTCGACGCTGTCTGCGGCTCATGGTGTTTCGGCCTTTGTCCATGCCGTGTTTGTCCATCTGTCCACCCCTAAAGAGAGGGGGGTGGTGGACAGTTTTGGCGGTGGAGTGGACAAGTGGTGGACAAGGTGGACAGTTTCATTTCGGCGCCACCTTGTAGAACGGCCGTTTGTCGGTTCCGTCGTTGTTCAGATCACCGGAAGCGAGCAGGTCAGATAGTGCGCGGTGGAATGTGCCGGCTGACATGTCGGCGACGTTGCGTAGCTCGGCCTTGCTGGCGCCGGTGTGGACAAAATGCTGGACAAAGGTGGACAAAAGTCGTTCTGCGCGTTCCGGTTTGTCCACCCCTCGGTGGACAGATACCGCGCAGCTTTCCGTGCCCGGTATCGCGTCGAGTTTCAGGTGATGGGTGTCCTGGCGCGGGCCGTCCTTGCGCTTCTCCCGATCGAGAGTGATGACCGCTCCGTCGACGGTGACCGAGTAGACGGTGTCCGCGCCGGCTTCGAACACTGACGAGCCGCGGAACGTCTTGCCGTCCTTGCCGGTGTGGTGCACACCGAGGACCACGCCGCGGCCGTCTGGTGTGCGGCGGCGCAGCCGGTGCAAGACGTCGACGACCAGGCCGCAGTCCTGTGCGCTGTTCTCGTCGCCACCGACCATGCAGCGGGCCAGGGTGTCGATGACGACCAGGCCGTAACCGTTGGTCGCGACGAGAGCTTCCAGCTCCATCACCTCGGCGGTTCTGGTGAGGTTCACCGGCTGGGGCAGAACGTCGAACGCGTCGGTGTCGGCGATGGTGTTCTGCCATCCGGTTTCCCACGCGTCGAGGCGTTGCTTGAGGCCGTGCGCGCCCTCGGCGGCGACGTAGAGCACTCGGCGTCGCTCGGTGGCCCGGTTCTGCCAGCGGCGGCCGGTGGCGATGCTGGCGGCCCAGTCGAGCGCGACGAATGACTTGCCGGTCCCCCACCGCCCGTAGAGCAGCGCGATGGTGCCTTGGTCGAGGACGCCGTCGATGAGCGGTTGCGGGTCGGGCAGCTGGCGCAGCGCCGAGCGGGTCAGCAGCATCGACTGCAGCCCCGGCGGTTTGGCCGCGGTGCCGGTGTCGTCGGGTGGTGGTTCCCATTCGCCGACCGCGTGCTCGTCGAGGTCCGGTGGCGGTTCGATCGCGTCGTCGTAGACGATCTGGCGCGCCGGGTCAGCACTGAAGGCCGGCGCATCGAACATGCTCGTCATCGGCGGTCACCGCGCAGCTGCTCGAGGCGTTGGGCGCAGTCACCGATGACGCGGGCCAGGATCGACACGTGCGAGGACAGTTCGGCTTCGGAGGATTCGCGGGCGGCGGACTGCAGCGCGACTCCGGCGGATTCGATGCGTCTGCGCAGCGAGCCGGCGACGGCGGATTCAACTGGTCGTCGCAACACCTTGGCCGTGGAGGTGTTGCGCAGTGGCGACGAAAGACTGGGCCGCGAAGACCAGTGATGTGCCCGAGGGTGCGCGTCGGCAGTGGCGTGCGGATCGGGCGTTGCGACCGCCGATGCGTTCGCCGGGTCGGCCTGAGCCCTCACGGGCGGTGCAGCGGCAATTCTGGTATCTGATCGCGACGGGCATCACCTCTGCCGAAGCGGCGTTGAAAGTGGGCGTGTCCGTGCCGGTCGGAACCCGTTGGTTTCGCCACGCTGGCGGCATGCCACCGATCTCGCTTGCCGTGCCCACCGGCCGCTACTTGTCCTTCGAGGAGCGCGAGGAGATCGCGCTGCTGCGTGCCAAGCAGATCGGCGTTCGCGAGATCGCGCGCAGGATCGGCCGCGACCCGGCAACGATCTCCCGCGAACTGCGCCGCAACGCGGCCACGCGCAGCGGCAAGCAGGAATACCGGGCGCTGGTGGCGCAGTGGAAGGCCCAGCAGACGGCGAAGCGGCCGAAAACGGCCAGGCTCGCGACTAACGACAAGCTGCGCGAGTACGTCCAGGAACGGCTCGCCGGAAACGTACGCCGCCCCGACGGCAGCATCGTTGTCGGGCCGCAGCCGCCCGCGTGGAAGGGGCTGAACAAACCGCATCGCCAGGACCGGCGGTGGGCGACTGCGTGGAGCCCGGAGCAGATCGCGCACCGGCTGAAGGTCGACTTCCCCGATGATGAGTCCATGCGCATCAGCCACGAGGCGATCTACCAGTCGCTGTTCATCCGGGGCCGTGGTGCGCTCAAACGTGAACTCGTCACCTGCCTGCGAACCGGCCGCGCACTGCGCCAGCCACGGGCTCGCACGCAGAACCGCCCACAAGGCCATGTCAGCGCCGACGTCGTGTTCTCCCAGCGCCCCGCGGAGGCAGCCGACCGCGCCGTCCCCGGGCACTGGGAGGGCGATCTGATCATCGGCACAGGCCGGTCCGCGATCGGCACGATCGTCGAACGCAAGAGCCGCTCGACCCTGTTGGTGCACCTGCCGCGACTGCAAGGCTATGGCGAGATACCGCCGATCAAGAACGGTCCCGCGCTGGGCGGCTACGGCGCCGTCGCGATGAACGACGCGCTCGTAGCATCAATGACAAAGCTTCCCGAGCAGCTCCGAAAGACGCTCACCTGGGACCGCGGCAAAGAACTCTCCGGCCACGCCCAGTTCGCTCTCGAAACGGGCACGAAGGTGTTCTTTGAACCCTTGGGTTCAAGGAGTCGATGCAACAGGTGGTGAGTTTGAGAGTAGTTCGTTGAGGGCTTCGGCTGGGGTCTTCCAGTTCAGTGTCTTGCGAGGTCGGCCGTTGAGTTCGGCGGCGACGTAGTCGAGGTAGTGGGCCGGATAGATCGATAGGTCGGTGCCTTTAGGGAAGTATTGGCGCAGGAGCCCGTTGGTGTTCTCGTTGCTGCCGCGTTGCCATGGGGAGTGCGGGTCGCAGAAGTAGATGTCGAGGTCGGTGGCCGCGGCGATCGCGAGGTGATTGGCCATCTCACTGCCTTGATCCCATGTCAGCGACCGCCGCAGATGCTCGGGCAGTTCGGTGATTTTGGCGACGATCGCGTTCTGCACGCTTTCAGCAGTGTGGTCATCGGGCAGGTGCAACAGCATGACGAACCGGGTCGTGCGTTCGACCAGCGTGCCGATCGCTGATGCCGAGGCGGTGGAGCCGAGGATGAGGTCGCCTTCCCAGTGTCCGGGCACTGCCCGGTCGGCCACTTCGGCCGGGCGTTGACTGATGTTGATCATGCCGGGGATGCGTCCGCGGCGGGTCGCGGCCTGGTGCTGGGGTCGACGCACCGCACGCTTGCTCCGGAGGCACTGGTGCAGTTCGCGGCGCAGGGAGCCGCGTCCTTGCACGTAGAGGGCTCGATAGATGGCTTCGTGTGACACCCACATCTCCGGATCGTCGGGGAAGTCGATGCGCAGCCGTAGGGCGATCTGCTCGGGGCTGTGCCGCGACTCCAATCGACTCTGCACCTCATCACGCAGGGTGTCACTGTGGGACAGCTTGCCGGGCTTGGGCCGCAACGCGCGGTCGGCGGATCGGTCGTGGGCGGCCAGCGCGCGGTACTGCACCACGGCGGCTCTGCCGCTTTGGCGGGCTCCGAAGGCGTGTTTGCGGCGATACCCCGATGTACGGGCGTTGCTCTTACGCGCCCGCAGCTCGTTGTTGGCGTCGATTTCGCGTTTGATCGTCGAGGCTGGGCGGCCCAGTCGACGACCCATGGACCGCAACGACTCGCCGGCGTGGACGCCGACCTGTATCTCGATGCGGTCCTGCAGGTCAACCGCGGACGCGGTCCGGTGATGTTGGGTTTGCTCGCACGCGGTTTCACACCGCCAGCTTGCCGAAACCATCGGTGAGCGCAGGTCGCCGACACTCCTACGGCCCTACCAGCATGTTCGGGCAACAACCCATTACGGATCTGCTCCCAAAACAACGGCTTCCGTGACTGCAACAAAGCTCGACCCATGACAACACTCCTCAATCAAAGACGGGTGTTGCATCGATCCCTTGAAACCGCCACCGCCCTGGTTCTACTGGAGGCTCGATCTATTGGATTGCGACCACGGGTTGGTCGCTCCGTTGGGCATCGTAGAACGCGGTCTCGAACTCGGTGGGTGGGACGTCGTCGAGGTAGCTGTGGAGGCGGGCGGTGTTGTGCCAGTACACCCAGCTCAGGGTGGCCAGCTCGACGTCCTCGACGGTCTTCCACGGCCCGGAGCGGGCCGGCCCGTAGATCAGCTCGGCTTTGTAGTAGCCGTTGACCGTCTCGGCCAGGGCGTTGTCGAAGCTATCCCCGACCGATCCGATCGAGGGCAGCGCACCGATCTCAGCGAGCCGTTCGCCGTAGCGCACCGAGGTGAACTGCGAGCCGGCATCGCTGTGGCAGGTCAAGCCGGGCAACGTGGTTCCGCGTGACCACCGGGCCATCTCGAGTGCGTCGAGGACCATGGTGGTGTGCATGTTCGACGCCACCCGCCATCCCACGATCGTCCGGGAGAACGCATCGACGATGAAGCAGACGTAGGCCACCCCGGCCCAGGTCGGCACATACGTCAGATCCGTCACCCACAATTGGTTGGGCGCCGCCGCGGTGAAGCGGCGGTTGACCAGGTCAGGATGCCGTGGCGCGGCCGGGTCGGCGTTGGTGGTCTTGACGGGTTTGCCGCGCCGCACCCCGTGGATGTCGAGGCTGCGCATCAGGCGCGCGACCTGGTCACGGCCCACGTCGTGGCCGTCCCGACGTGCGGCTTTCCACAGCTTGCGGACCCCGTAGACGCGGTAGTTGTCCTCCCACAGCGTGCGCAGCGCCGGTGCCAGCTCGGCGTCGCGGACGGCCCGCGCCGACGGTGGCCGGGTCTTGGTGTCGTAGTAGGTGCTCGGGGCCATCGACACTCCTGCGTTGCGCAGGACGGTGCAGATGGGCTCGACCCCGAACTCAGCCCGGTTGGCGTCGATGAAGGCGACTATTTCTTGTGTTGGCGGTCGAGCTCCGCCCCGAAGAAACTCGCTGCTCGTTTCAGGATCTCGTTGGCGCGCTTAAGTTCCCGGTTCTCCTGCTCGAGTTCCTTGAGCCGTTGATACTCCGCAGTGGACACCCGGGCGCCACGCCCTCGTCGATGTCGGCCTGGCGCACCCAGGACCGCACCGACTCCACCCCGTAGCCGAGCTGGTTGGCCACCCGCGCCACCGTGCCCTGCGTCGTGCCCAGCTCGGCGCGCAAGGCGCGCACCATCCGGACCGCGGCAGCCTTCTCCTCCGGGCTATAGCGACGCGTCGTGGGCTTGCCAGCTGACTGTTCCTTCGGCATACCTGCATCCTCGTTTCCAAGGTCAGGAGCCTCCGGTATTTCCAGTGCGATTCACTTCGCCGACCCCCACTCGCCCTGGCAGCGGCCGACGAACGAGAACCCCAATGGGTTGCTGCGCCAGTACTTCCCGAAGGGCACCGACCTCTCACGGTGGTCCGCCGAAGACCTCGAAGCGGTCGCTCTCGCGCTGAACAACCGACCCCGCAAAAGCCTCGACTGGAAGACGCCTGCCGAGGTGTTCGAAGAGCAGCCACGCTCGCTCCAATAACCCGGTGTTGCAAGGACCGGTTGAACCCAGGCAATTCACCTCCTGGGCCTTCACCGACCGGGCCAAGCGTTCCGGGCTGGTCCCGTCGATGGGCTCGATCGGCGACTGCTACGACAACGCGATGATCGAATCATTCTGGGGCAGACTGCAGACCGAGCTACTCAACCGCAAACGCTGGAAGACCAGAATCGAACTAGCCAACGCGATCTTCGACTATCTGGCGATCTTCCACAACCGCCAACGGCGCCATTCCGCCCTCGGGATGCGCACTCCGATAGAGTTCGAACTGCTGCATCAATCCGCCCAACCTGTGGCCTGAATCCAAGCATGGCGACACCACCGAACCCAGGGCACATCAGAGCCTCTGGACATGCCGGGGGGTTCACAGTACAGCTAGGTGCCGCCTCGAGTTAGGCATTGAGATCAAAGTTTAGATTCGCATCCATGATCCACCTCAATGCCGCCTGCCCCACGCACTGCTGTACGGTTACACCTCACAAATGAACCAACTATATAACTGTATGAACTGAGGAGTGAAGAACCATGGCTCTTGCCGGGAAGACCATGTTCATCTCCGGTGCCAGCCGCGGTATCGGCCTGGCGATCGCCAAGAAGGCCGCTGCCGACGGCGCTAACATCGCGCTGGTCGCCAAGACCGCCGAACCCCATCCCAAACTCGAAGGCACCGTCTACACCGCCGCCAAAGAGATCGAAGACGCCGGCGGCCAAGCCCTGCCGATCGTCGGCGACGTCCGCGACGGCGACTCGGTGGCAGCCGCAGTGGCCAAGGCCGTCCAACAGTTCGGCGGCATCGACATATGCGTCAACAACGCCTCTGCCATCAACCTCGGCACCATCGAAGAAATACCGCTCAAACGCTTCGACCTAATGAATGGCATCCAGATCCGTGGCACCTACGCCGTATCCCAAGCCTGCATCCCCCATATGAAAGGCCGCGAGAACCCGCACATCCTCACCCTGTCCCCACCAATCCGGCTCGAGTCCGAGTGGCTCAAGCCGACCGCCTACATGATGGCAAAGTTCGGAATGACGTTGTGCGCCTTGGGTATCGCCGAGGAATTGCGTGAGGCAGGTATCGCGTCCAACACGCTGTGGCCCCGCACCCTGGTGGCCACCGCCGCCGTGCAGAACCTGCTCGGCGGTGACGAAGCCATGGGCCGCGCCCGCAAACCCGACGTGTACGCCGACGCCGCCTACACGATCTTCAACAAGCCAGCCCGCCAATACACCGGCCAAAGCCTGCTCTGCGAAGACGTCCTACTCGCCAACGGCGTCACCGACCTGTCCATCTACGACTGCATCCCCGGATCCGACCTCGGCCTCGACCTATGGGTGGACACCCCCAACCCACCCGGATACGTCCAGCCGTAACCGCCGGGGGCACTAGGACAAGCGGCCTTCGACGAACACGCTCTGCGGCGTGGCGTCGTCGAGATCGGCGGCAACCCCCCGACCGTTGCGCGCCATCAGGTCGACGCCGCCGATCGCGGTGGTCTGCCAGCCATGCTCGGACAACCACTCGACGACGTCGCTGCGCTCCTCCTCGTAGAACAGACTGCCCGTCGAAAGGACGTCCGCGCGCCCCAGCTTGGCCGCGACCTCGCGGTACCGCTGCATCTGCGCCTCGCGCTGCGCGTTGCTCTCAGCGCTGAAGAGATCAGCGGCGAACGCCTCCACGGCGACCCGGCTGCCCGGCGCGCTGAGGTCCGCGATCCGCTCGAACAACAGATCCTGCGCGGCCGAGTTCAGGTAGGGCAGCAGCCCCTCGGCCGACCAGGCCGTCGGCGCCGTCGGGTCGAAACCTGCCGCCCGTAGCGCGGCGGGCCAGTCGTGACGCAGGTCGACCGGCACGCTGAGTTGCACAGGCGCCTGCGCCACGCCCTGGGATGCCAACGTCGACGTCTTGAACTCCAGGACTTTCGGCTGATCGAGTTCGAACACCCGGCTGCCGGCCGGCCAGTCCAACCGCCAAGCCCGCGCATCGAGGCCGGCCGCGAGGATGACCGCCTGTCTGATCCCGGTACCGGCCGCGGCGAGGAAGAACTCGTCGAAATACCGGGTGCGCGAGGCCACGTATCCCCTCATGGCCTGCATCCACTCACCGATGCGCGGGTCGATCTCGGCAAGTTCGGGCGACAGTTCGCCGTCATGCACATAGAGATGGGGAGAGCTGTCGCCCACCGCATCCAGGAACATCTGCGCATACGGGTCACGGATCAGCGGATCGTCGCTAATCGTCTCCGCGGCACGGCCCGCTGCCACTCCCAGCGCCGTGGCCCCCACGCTTTCGGTGATGTCCCAGGTGCCGTTGTCACTTCTGCTCATGCGGGATGCCCCTTCTGAAGGCGCTCGCCAGCTACCGGCCGATCACGCCAATTGGTTATATGAGCTAAATACTGCGTCCGGGAAAATATCCCTCCTGACCAGCCGTACAGATTAGCCCTCCGGAACGGTTGTAGATGGCGCCCGTCACCAACGCGCGTCCACCGATCCCGGACGGCGACTTCTGCTCGTAGTACAGCCAGTCCGCAAATTGGGGGAACCGATGAAACCAGACGGTGTGGTCGAGTAGCGCCGACACGTCCATCGGCGATCTCTCCATCTGACGCATCGCGGGCTCGAGCAGCGTCAGCGCGCTGAGGTACGTGAGCACGCAACTGGCAACCACGGGGTCAGCCGGTATCTCGCCGCGGGACCGCAGCCAGATGCGGCTGAGCGCTTCCGCCGGTTTCTCATGATCTATGGCAATGCGCGGCGGCGGATCGATGTAGCGGGTGTCGAATGGGCGCGGGGCCGCCCACCGGCCGCCGAACTCTCCTGCATAGGGCGCAAGTTGCTCTTCGACTGGAACGAGTTCCTCCGGCGCGGGCGCGCTCGGCATCTCTGTTTGATAGTCGGCTCCGTCGGCACCGGAGGTGAACGATGCGAGCCCCTCCATGAGAATCTGCCCTCCCTGCGTGGCCGCAACGCGGCGCGCGGAGAACGTGCCCCCGTCGTGCAGTCGGGTGACGTCAAACCGGACCGGCTGACGCGCATCGCCGCGCCGCAGGAAGTAGACGTGCAGACTGTGCGGCGTCCGGCCCGGAACCGTCCGACTGGCCGCCATCAAGCTCTGCGCAGCGATGTGGCCACCCACGATGTGGTGGTTGGGCGAATCGGGCTGGGTGCCCTCGAAGGCGTCGGTGCCCCGCACCGTGAGCTCGAGCAGATTCAGCAGTTCGGCCACGGTCTCGAGCATTGAACCCCAATCTTGATTTCATCAAAGCAATAAATAGTTTACTGTTTAGCGAGACATCAGTGCGAAGGAGGATGCGCAAAACGTGCGGATCATCGTCACGGGCGGGAGCAGTGGTGTAGGCAGGGCAACCGCGAGCGCGATGGCCGCGGCCGGCCACGAGGTCATGATCGCCTGCCGAACCCCGGACAAAGGATACGAGGCCGCCGAGACCATGGCCGGCGACGTCGAGGTGCGCGAACTCGACCTGGCGGATCTCGCCAGCGTGCGCAAGTTCGCCGATACGGTCGACTCCGTCGACGTGCTGGTAAACAACGCAGGCGTCCTTGGCCTTCCCCTCACCCGCACTGCCTACGGCTTCGAAGCCCACATCGGTACCAACCACCTCGGCCACTTCGCCTTGACCTGCCTTCTCGGCAACCGGATCCGCGATCGGGTGGTCTCGGTGGCGAGTATCAACTACACCGCCGCGCAGATTCACTTCGACGACCTCAACTGGGAACGACGTCGCTACAACCCATGGGCGGCCTATGGGGAATCCAAGCTGGCGAATCTGCTGTTCGTGCGCGAGTTGACGGCTCGAGGCGTGACGGCCTACGCTTCGGACCCCGGCATGACGAACACCTCGATCACCCAGCAAGGTTCGAGTGCGCTGCAGTGGGCCGGCCGGGTGATCTCCCCGCGTATCGCCCAGAGCCCGGCCGACGGAGCGCGTTCCACGATTCAGGCGATAACCACGACGCTGCCCAGCGGCACCTACCTCGCTCCGCGCGGCCTCATGCACCAGTCGGGCAAGCCCAAACCCACCACGCTCAAGGACAAGGCCATCGACCCGGACAGCGCGCGCCGACTGTGGGAGCTGTCTGCCGAACTGACCGGCTGCCAGTGGCAGGGTGAACGATGAGCGTCGACCGCCTCCTGCCCACTGCCGAAGCGCGCGAATTGGTCCGCC
The DNA here is from genome assembly GCF_010726645.1 of Mycolicibacterium duvalii. Taxonomy (NCBI): domain Bacteria; kingdom Bacillati; phylum Actinomycetota; class Actinomycetes; order Mycobacteriales; family Mycobacteriaceae; genus Mycobacterium; species Mycolicibacterium duvalii. Next base: position 1,968,211 of record NZ_AP022563.1, read on the forward strand.
TGGCAGCCGATGTCGCCGACAAGGTGCTCGATCCGATCGTCGACGAGCACGAGAAGTCCGAAACGTACCCGGGCGAGGTTTTCGGCATCCTCGGTGAAACCGGGCTGCTCACCCTGCCGCATCCCGAGGAATGGGGCGGCGGTGGACAGCCCTACGAGGTGTATCTGCAGGTTCTCGAAGAACTCGCCGCCCGGTGGGCCGCGGTGGCCGTCGCGGTCAGCGTCCACGTGCTGTCGTGCCACCCGCTGATCACGTTCGGCACGGACGAGCAGAAGAGCACGTGGCTGCCGGACATGCTCAGCGGCCACAAGGTGGGTGCCTACAGTCTGTCCGAACCACAGGCCGGCTCCGACGCGGCCGCCCTGGCGTGCAAGGCCACGGCCACCGACGGGGGCTATCGGATCAACGGCGCCAAGGCCTGGATCACCCACGGCGGCATCGCCGATTTCTACAGCCTCTTCGCGCGTACCAGCGCAGGCGGACAAGGCATTTCATGCTTTCTGGTGGAAAAGGACACCAAGGGGTTGTCGTTCGGTTCACCCGAGCAGAAAATGGGTCTGCACGCAGTTCCGACCACCACCGCGCACTACGACGATGCGTTCCTCCCCGCCGAGCGACGGATCGGCACCGAGGGCCAGGGCCTGCAGATCGCATTCAGCGCACTGGACTCCGGACGGCTGGGCATCGCCGCGGTAGCGGTCGGGCTGGCCCAGGCGGCGTTGGACGAGGCCGTTGCCTACGCACAGGAGCGAACGACGTTCGGCCGCAAGATCATCGACCATCAGGGGCTGGCATTCCTGCTGGCCGACATGGCCGCCGCGGTGGACTCCGCGCGAGCCACCTACCTGGATGCGGCGCGGCGCCGGGACGCGGGCCTGCCGTATTCACGCAACGCCTCGGTGGCCAAGCTCGTTGCGACGGATGCGGCGATGAAGGTGACGACCGACGCCGTACAGGTGCTGGGCGGCTACGGGTACACCCGCGACTATCGTGTCGAACGGTATATGCGCGAAGCGAAGATCACCCAGATCTTCGAAGGCACCAATCAGATTCAGCGCCTGGTCATCGGCCGGTCGCTCAGCGCCACGGGAGGCACCAAGTGACGACTGACACCGAATATCAGCGGCCGCAGCTGCGGCTGGCACCCAGCCCCACCGCCGAGTCGCGGGCCTTCTGGACCGGGGGCGAGCGAGGTGAGCTGCTGATCAGCCGCTGCCACAGCTGCGGGCACTTCTTCCATCCGCCAGGACCGGCCTGCTGGCGTTGCCGCAGCACCGATGTCGCGCCCGAGCCGGTGTCGGGACAGGCCACCGTGGCGGCCTACACCGTCAACCGGCAGAACTGGATTCCCGGCTTCGAACCGCCCTACATCGTGGCCACCGTGGAGCTCGACGACGAGCCCGATGTCCGGCTGATCACCAATGTGGTGGGGGTATCCGAGGACGACATCCGGATCGGCATGGCCGTCGAGGTGTTCTTCGAAGACTGGACTGCACTGTCCGGCGACGAGGACAGCCGGGTCTGGCTGCCGTTGTTCCGCCCCGCCGGCTGACTCCCCCGCGGGCTTACCGGATGACGAATTCCGGTATGCGGTAACCACTGTCGCCGCGATCGGCGATGCGCAGCGTGACCTCCTGGCCGATCCTCACGTCGGTGGGATCGGCGTCGATGACGGCGTTGATCCGCAGGCCGGGCTGTTCGGCCAACTCGATCAGCCCGATCACGTAGGGCGGTGTCCGGCCCGGCACGAGCGCCTGGCGGACCACGATGTAGCTGAACACCGTGCCTTCACCGCTGACCTCCTCGAAATGCACTGGGCCGCCGGTATAGCGGCTGCGCTCCAGCGGCGGGTGGATCCACTTGCCGGTGTCATCGCATCGGCACAGCGTCAATTTGCCGTTCTTCAGACCTTCCCAGTATGGAGCGCTGTCGGGGTCCGGCACCGGAATCGGCGGCAGGATCAGAGAATTCGTCATGGCTTATCCCGGCTGTAGACGTTGGCGCCGCCGAACGGGCCCCCACCGGCGGTGACCAGTGCCAGCTGCGCGTTGTCGACCTGACGCACGCCCGCGGCGTGGCGCAGTTGCAGCGCCGCCTCGTAGTGGTGGTTGAGGCCGTGGATGTACCCCTCGGACAGCAGGCCCCCATGTGGGTTGACCACCACATCACCGCCGTAGGTGGCCCGCCCCGTGGCGAAGAACTTTCCCACCTCACCTTTCTCGCAGAAGCCGAACCCCTCCATGGTGGCCATCACGGTGTAGGTGAAGCAGTCGTACATGCAGGCCACGTCCATGTCGCTCGGCGTCAGACCGGTCTTCTCCCAGATCTTCGGTCCGGCTGTGCGCGAATACATCTCGGTCGGATTCGGCCATTCCGTCCAGCCCGCTCCGCCCTGGGAGTTGGACGAGCCGACCAACCACATCGGAGGTTGCTTGGTATCGCGCGCCACGTCCTCGCCGGTGATCAGGATCGCGACCGCGCCGTCCACCTCCGACGTGCAGTCCAGCACTCGGAACGGTTCGTTGATCCAGCGGGCGGCCAGGTAGTCGTCCATCGACAGTGGTTCACGGCGGATGGCATGTTCGTTGGGCACGGCGTGCGCCCGTTGAGTGATGGCGATCTGCCCCAAATCCTCTGCAGTAGAGCTGTATTCGTGCTGGTGACGGCGGGCCCACATGGCGAACCACTGCGGCGGCACCATGAACCCCGACGCGGTGTCGAACTGGTCGTGGTTCGCCACCTGCATCGGGCCTTCCACATGGCCGAAGCGGTAACCGGACCGGCCGTTGAGCGACCGGTAGACGAGCACGGCCTTACAGATGCCGGCCTCGATCACCGCTGCGGCTGTGGCGATCTGGTCGGCCACCAGGTTGCCGCCGCCGTACATGGCGTTGGCCCAGGCCAATTCGTCGATCCCGAGCGCCCACCCGACGTTGATCGGCTGTTCGGAGTCGTTGACCATGAAGGTGCAGATTCCGTCGACATCGGCCGGTGTCAGACCCGCGTCCGCGATGGCGTCCCGGCAGGCGGCCACCGCCATTCCCCGGGTCGTACGGCCGGACTTGCGGCTGTAGGCGGTACGTCCGATACCGACGACGGCACACGTCATGAGGTTCTCCGATCTACTTGGGCGCCGGATCGCGCGGCAGGCCGAGAATGCGTTCAGCGACCAGGTTTCTGACGATCTCGGACGTCCCGCCCGCGATCGTCAAGCACCTGCTGAACAGGTAGTCGTGCACGACGGTGGGCTCCTCACCGACCAGGATGGCCGGACCGGCGATCCGCAACGCGAGTTCGGCGACGCGTTGCGCGTGCTCGGCACCGAAGAGTTTGGCGATATTGCCCTCGATGCCCGGTCCCGAGTCGAAGACCGCCCGGGCGGCCTGGCGCAGGTTCAGGGCCGCCAGCGTGTAGGCCTCGATGAGCAACGCCCCGACCTCGCGTCCGAGGCCGGTGTCACCGGGACGGTGGCGCGTCAGCAGATCGATCAACGCGTCAGCGGTCATGGTGACCGACCCGCCGCCGATGGAGACCCGTTCGTTACCGAAGGCCGCCATCGCGACGCTCCAGCCCGCGTTCACCGCGCCGACCACGTCGCGGTCGGGCACGAACACATCGTCGAAGAACACCTCGTTGAACAACGTCTCGCCGGTGATCTCGGTGAGTGGGCGGATCTGGACCTGCGGATCGGCGAGGTCGATGATCATCGTCGTGATGCCCTTGTGTTTGGGCACATTCGGATCCGTGCGCACCGTGGCAAGTCCGCGCTGACTGTTCAGTGCGTCGCTGGTCCACACCTTCTGACCCGAGACCACCCAGCCACCGTCGACACGGCGGGCCTTGGTGGCCACCGCGGCGGCATCCGATCCGGCACCCGGCTCACTGAACAGTTGGCACCAGCGCAGCTCACCCTCCATGCTGGGCCACATCAGCCGCTCGATCTGTTCGGCGCTACCGTGCTGCAGCAGGGTGGGCACCACCCATTCCCCGAGTCCGAGACTGGGCTTGTCGAGCCCGTCGAGAACTTCCTCGATGATCAGCTGCTCGATGCTGTCGGCAGCCCGGCCGTATGGCTTGGGCCAATGCGGCTGCAGGTATCCGCTACGCGCCCACAGCTGTTGGTGGTCCTCACTGCCGGCCGCTTCGAGCTCGGCGCGGAATTCCTGCGCCGCCTTCCGGTATTGCTCGGCCTCGGGTGGCAGGTCCACGGAGTGACCCCGCCGCACTCCGTGGACCTGCAACTCGACCACCCGGTCGCGCAGTGCGTCCCGGTCCCCGGCGAAGGCCTGCAGCACCGTCGCGCGCCTGATGTAGAGGTGGGCGTCGTGCTCCCAGGTGTAGCCGATACCGCCGTGCACCTGGACGTTCTGCAGCGCCACCCGTGCATAGGCGGTCAGGGCGTGACCGGCGGCCATGGTGGCGGCCAGCTCGGCCTCGGCCCCCTCGGCGCGGGCCGCGTCCCAGGCAGCTGCCACCGCGAGCTCGGTGTCGACCAGCATGTTCGCGCAGTGATGTTTGATCGACTGGAAAGACCCGATGGGCCGGCCGAACTGCTCGCGCGTCGCGGCATACGCGGTGGCCATCTCGGTGCAGGCCCCCAGGCCACCGACTGCCTCCGCGGCGGCCAGCAGTCGAACGAGGCGGACGGCCACTACCGCAGCGCCCGGGAACACCTCGGCGACCTCAGCCGAAGTAAGGCTGACCACGGTGACGGGCCGTAAGAGCAGGTCGACCGAGTCGATGTTCCGCGTGCTCACCCCGTCACCGGATCGGACCAGCACGAGGTCGTCGCCCACCGGCAACAGGAACACGTCGGCGGCGGCCTCTGCCAGGGTGGGCACCGCGGTGGCGGAGACCTTCGAATCTGTAACCGCCGCATCGCTCTTGGCACCGATACCGGCTACGACATCACCGGACACCAGCTGCGGCAGCCAACGTTTGCGCTGCTCGTCGGTGCCGACTTCGGCGATGACCGACGACACGGCGACGGTGGGCAGGAAGGGGCCGCCGATTGCGGCGCGGCCGAGTTGTTCCAGCACGATGGTGAGCTCGGGCAGTCCGTAGCCCTGGCCGCCGAACTGCTCCTCGACGTGCAGACCCAGCCACCCGGTCGACACGATCTCTTTCCACAGTCCGTCCTCGGTCCACCACCGGCCGACGTTCCCGGCGTCGAGCAGAATCCGGCGGGCAGCTGCGACGCCGCCACGCCCGGTCACCATCGCCGCAGCAACCTCGGCGAGCGCGCGATGATCTTCAGTTATCGCCAATGCCATTGTCACATCTCCATTTTCGTCACCAGCGCGTGCCGAACTGCTCGCGGTAGGTCACCGACGTCGCCGGGCGCCGGCGGGGCGGTGAGAGTTTCTTGACGGGGCGGCCGACGTAGACCGCGGCCATCGGGATGAGGTTGCCGGGCAGCTTCAGCAGATCGCGCACCCGGTCGATGCCGAACGTGGTCAGGCCGGTGGTGAGACATGACCCGTAGCCGAGGTCGTTGGCGGCCAGTAACAGGTTCTGCACCGCGGGGTAGATCGACGACGGCGCGTAGATCTCGGGCACCCGCTCGGTGTCTGCGCACACCACCACGACGACCGGCGCTGCCGCGAATCCACCTTTGACGAAGGCGTATTCGAGGTCAGCGACCAGAGCCTTGTCGTCAAGGCTCTGCTTGATGAAATCGCCACCACCGGCGTTCCAGGTCTCGGTCCACCAGGCGGCGAGCAATCCCCGGCTCTGCGCGTCGCGGACCACGATGAATGTCCAGGGCTGGGTGTTCTCTGCGCTGGGTGCGTGTACCGCCGCCGACAACATCTGCTCGATATCGGCATCGGGCACAACGCCGTCCGGGTCGAAGCGCCGGCACGCCCGCTGCGACGCAATGCCGGTAAGCAGGTCGCCCATTACCGCGGGGCCGTCACACGTTCGCCGCGAGGTGTCCAGCCGGTAAGCGAAACCGTGGTCAGGTCCAGCCACTCCCCCAACGTCAGCGTCCCTGCCATGACACGCTTGAGGAACTCGGCCATCACCGTGTCGGGTTCGTCGGCGAGTTCGTAGATCACCATGTACCGATGGGTCGGTGGGGGCAACTGCGCAGGCAGGTCCTCGTCGTCGGGCACCTTCACGTCGGCGATGTCGTACCGCTGGGCGGCCACCACACCCGGGACGTCCAGAACTTCGGGGACATGCCGGTTGTCGTACCACTCGTTGAAGGCATCATCGGTGCCCTCGATCGGGTTGGTCAACACAACGAACAGATTCGGAGCCACGCGGCCACATTATGACAGTGGACTGTCACAGTCAATGCGTGAGAGTCGGGCTCGGCAACGGCACCGATTCCGCTGGGCTCAGCCTTGCCCCGGGGGCGGCAGCACGTCCCGCATCTGGCGCCAGATCAACTTCGCCGCCGACGTCGGCGCAAGCCGATTCAGCTTGTCCAGCAGAAGCGAGTCGAGCCCGGCGAAGACGCGGGAGGAGCCCTTCTCGATGCCGCGGACGATCTTGGCGGCGGCGACCGTGGGCGGGAGCATCCGCATCGAGTTCGCTGCGGCGTCGCTTTCCTCACGGGTCATCGCTCCCGAATTCACCGCGATATCTGTCCGCACCGCTCCCGGGAACACCACGGTGACGCGCACATTGGTCTCATGCAGTTCGGAGTTGAGGCCCTCCGCCAGCATCTTGACCGCTGCCTTGGATGCCCCGTAGATCGTCTGCCCCGGTACCGGGACGAACGATCCCATGCTCGAGACGATGGTGATGTGCGCGGACGGACGCTGCAACAGCGCGGGCAGGAACGCCTTGGTGACATTCAGTACGCCGTAGAGGTTGATGTTGAGCACCCGCTCAATCTCTGAGAATTCCAGCTCACCGACCCGGGCGAAGCGATGGATAATGCCCGCGACGTTGACCAGGCCGTCGACGGTGCCGTGAGCACCGACGACCTGCTCGGGCAGCGCACTGACGGCCGATCGGTCGACGACGTCGACCACGTGCGTAGAGATCCGGTCGGCCCGCGAACCGGCAAGGGCTACAGTCTCATTCAGCCCACCCTCGTCGAAATCGACCAGGGCCACCCGGCCTCCCTTTTCGACCAGCAGCAATGCCACGTGCCGACCCATCCCGTTCGCTCCGCCGGTGACGACGAAGACCTTGTCACGGATGTTCAAAGTGCTCCTTGCGTAGTTCGGCCTTGCGCACCTTGCCCATCGAGGTGCGCGGTAGTGCTTCGACGATGGCCAGCCGCTCCGGGGTCTTCTGCCTGGCCAGTCCCGAAGCGGCGAAGTGGTCACGCAGGCCGTCGAGATCCAGTGCGGCGCCGGGCTTGAGGACAACCACCGCGGCCACCACGTCGCCGTAGCGGGGATGTGGCGCGGCCACCGCGGCACCCTCAGCGACGGCGGGATGTGCGTTGAGAACGTCTTCGACCTGACCGGATGAAATGGTTTCGCCGGCGCGGATGATGACGTCCTTGATGCGGTCGGTGATTGTCAGCCGGCCGTCGGTGTCCAGGTGCCCCAGATCACCGGTGCGAAACCAGCCGTCGGCGGTGAACGCGCCCTCGTTGAGGGCCGGGTCCCGGTAGCCGGTGAACTGATCCGGTCCCTGCGTGACGACTTCGCCGTCGGCGCCGATCGGCAGTTCGCTGCCGTCCGGACCGATGATCCGCACCGCCGCCCCGCGCATCGGCTCGCCGTCGGTACCCATCCGGGCGGGCGCGGCGTCGTCGGACCTGGCCGCGGTGATGGTGGGCTGCTCGGTGGACCCGTAACAGCGATAGGTGTTGATGCCCGCCGCGGCCGCCCGCCGCCCCTGCTCCTCGGTGACCGTCGCCGCGCCCACCAGGAATTCCCGCAGGGTGCTCAGTTTCCCACCGGTGTCGCCGAGGTCGAGCAGCCCCTCCAGATGAAACGGGGTGCCCGCGGTGGCGGTGACCCGGTGCCGGTGGATCAGGTCGACGGCGGTCGCCGGATCCCAACCATCCAGAAAGACCGAGCGGGATCCGGAGACCAGAGGCCGCAGCAACGTTCCGACCCCCGCGATGTGGCCCGGCGGAAAGGTGACCAGCTGGACGACGTCGTCGCCTCCGGTCACCAGATCCGGCAGTGTCTGTTGTTCGGCGAGGACCGAATTATGGCTGTGCTGCACACCTTTCGGAGCCGACGTGGTGCCAGAGGTGTAGATCAGCACGGCCACGTCATCGGCCGACGGGGACGGACGGCGGTATTGGTCGCCGGTCAGTTGCGGCCAGCTGAGATAGCCCTCGCCGGGCTCCGCGTCGACGACGACCACGTGCTGCAGAGTGGGAATCGCCGAGAACTCGCCGACGCGGTCGAGATAGGACGCGGACCGGAACCCGGCCGGCATGATCAGCACCTTCGCCCGCGACTCGGTCAGGATGAACCCCACCTCGTTGGGGCCGTAGATGTGGATGATCGGTACCAGGGTGGCCCCGCACAACAGCACCGCCGCATAGGCGACCGCGCACTCCAGCCGATTGGTCAGCTGGACCGCCACGGCGTCGCCGGCGCCGACACCCAGCCGCTGTAAACCGGCGGCGACCTCCTGCGCCCGTCGGAGGATCTCCGCCGGCGTGCTGGTGGTCTCGCGGCCCTCGGCCACGAAAACCACCGGTGTTGCGCCGTGCGCGGCGGCCCCCGACTCGAGGGCGTCGATCAGGGTGCGCTGCGAGTACCAGCCCTCCCGGTACCACCGGTCGCGCAGAGCGGTGTGGTGCCCCGCAGCGCTCATCTATGCGCGCGATCAGCGGGAATCGGTCCCGTGCGGGTCATGTCCGACCGCTCGATATAGGCGTGGCCGACCTCGCCGTCCCACTGCACCTGCGCCCAGCTGACGGTGTACACCCGCGACCCGTCCGCCGCGCCGTACGGCAGCCCGTCGGCCATCGAGAACCACAGCGACGACCGGATGGTGCCGCTGATGCGTTGGCCGTCGGCCAGCGCGAGCGTGAATGCCTCACCGTCGCGGGTCAGGGCCGCCGGACCCGGCGTCTGCTCGATTTCGACGTGACGCAACACGCCGTCCTCCACGACATAGGCCCCCTCCAACGTGATGCGACCGTCACGCGCCCAGTAGCGGCACAGGCCGAAGGCCCGACCGCTCGGCAGCACACCTCCGATGATGACATGGCCGCCCCAATCGGTCAGCGTGTCCGCTCCGCGCGGACCGCGCGAGTGGTCACGCCACCCGCCGCCGTTGATGTCGGTGACCGCGCCGTCGACGACGAGTTGTCCGGTGACCGCGATGAGCTGCTCGTAATGCTCACGCGCCCAGGACTGTTCGGCCATCCCGGCGCCAGTCGCAGTCGACGGCCCGGATTCGGCATCCCAGACCGGTGTGACGCATTCGACCGAAAGGTCAAGCTGCACACGGCTCTTCGGACCGTCGGCCAGCAGACCGGTGCGCATCGTCTCGTAGGAGGACCGCACACAGAACCCGTCGAACGTGATGTGCCACCGTTTGAACGCTTGCTCACAACGGAATTCGAGATTGGCACCGGCGGGCTGCCGTTCGGGCACCGTGCGATGGTAGGCCCACATGGACAGCACGCCCTGGTCCTCCGGAAGCGCGATCAGGACGCGGTCCTGCCACATTTCCCACGCATCCGCGACCGTGCCCTGATGCTGCAGCCACATCCCGATGTCGTTGACCGGGTCATAGGGGGTGAACAGCAGGTTCTCGGTCCAGCCGGCGACCGTGGGCCGCTCGCGCACAACGGCTTCGCGGGCAGCCGGCAGGTGGGCCGACAGGTCGTTCGACACAGTCATTCTCCTGCCTTTCCGGCTCGGGCCGGACCGCGACTTCGCCCGATGTTCCGTCGACGCGCACGACGTCGCCCGTGCGCAGTGCGCTGGTGCCGTTTCCGGTGCCGACCACACACGCGATACCGAGTTCACGTGCCACGATGGCGCCATGGCTGGCCGGGCTGCCGATGTCGGTGACCGGCGCGCCGGCCAACGAGACCAGCGCGTCCAGCCCGGGTCGACGAACTTGCAGACCAGCACTTCGCCGTCGTCGAGAACGTCGTCGGACTCGGGGTCGAGCACCACCCGGACCGTTCCTTCGAAAACTCCAGTTCCGGCCGGGCTTCCATGCACCGCCTGATCGCCGTAGGCGGGCGCATCAGCCGTTTCGACCGGAGCGGGCATTCCGGTGAACACCGTGGGGATCTCCATCCGCCGGTACTCCTCGCGCCGGGCGCGACGAAACGCGACGAGTTCGGCGGCGTTGTGCGGAAGCGGCCCGAGTAGCTCGTCGGTGGTCAGATAGAAGGTGTCATCGGGCTGCGCCAGCGCGCCCGCCGCGGCCAGCTCGGTCCCGAGTCCGTTGGCCGCCGCCCGGCACCCGTCGATCGCGGTCAGGAATGCGGCCTTGGTCAGCTCGACCGATCGCACCTGTGCGCCGGTGAACCGCAGCAATTGGCGCAGCATCGTCCGGCGGATCGGCCCCAGCCCAGCCAGCAATTCGGCCTCGGCGCGCTGGCGTGCGGCGACTGTCCGGTCGACCCGCAGCCGGGGTCGCTCGTCCTCGGGACGACCCACGTGCGATGCCGCGGCCCGCAGCACCGCTTTCGGATCCTCTCGCCAGGAATGCCCGATCACGTTACCGTCGTCCGGGCCGTGGAAGCCGTGCCTGCGGAGAAATTCGTCGATGTCGAGCCGGCCCTGACCCACCGACCACACGTCGTCGGCCAGCGCCGTCTCGATCACCCCGCCATAACCGGCGAGCAGCGAGGGCACCAGATCGGCGCGGCCCAGCCTTGCGGCGATCGACTCGACCTGGGCGCGAAGCACATTGAGGATGGGCCTGGTCCGCACGTGCACCCGCATCGCCGCGGCGAACCTGGCCACCGAATCCGTCAGCAGGGCTCCCGGATCGGTCCACCTGCCGGCCAGCACGGTGTTGCGCCACCAGCGGATCTGCTCATCGTGGATACGCCGTGGTGCCCGACGTTCCCCGGCCAGCGCTCGAGGCGCCTTGACCGCCACCATCGGAAGCCGCGCGGGATCGCTTTTCGTCGGCGTGGCGTCCGGCCGGACCGAGGACAGAAGGTCACGTTCGAAGTCGTCGCCGGTCATGCCCGACAGCAGTCCCGCGAGTTCGCGCGCTCGGTCGACATTCATGGCCTGCTTACCGAAAAAGCACGCGGTGCTCCACTGGTTGGGATCCTTCGGAACGCTGAGCGCCGAACGGGGCAGCACACCGAAGTCGTAGAGGCCGCCCCGCGATGCGAATTCGACACCGTGACCCCACAGCGACCAGCACAGCGGCGAACGAATCTCCGGGGTGGCCTCGCCGACGTTGGTGAGCGTCCACAACCGATCCGGTCCGCTACTACCCCGGATCGGATCGGTCAGACCACGTACAGCGAGCTCGTCCGGCATACTCCTCCTGATTGAATGTGACAGTTCACTGTCATTACTGCAACCATTGTGACCAGGCGGGGGTAAACCGGAAAAGTGACGAGTCGCCTGCCGTTCACGTGTAAGAGCGTTGGCCGTCGTACCGTTCTCGCAGGACGTTCTTCAGCACTTTCATGCTGGCGTTGCGCGGCAAGTCGTCGACCAAGAACACGTGCCGGGGAACCTTGAAATTCGCCAGGCGCCCCTTCACCCAGTCGAGCAGTTCGTCACCGTTCACCGCCGGCTCGGCGACCACGTACGCGACACCGACCTCGCCGAGTCGCTCGTCCGGCACTCCGATGACGGCGACGTCGATCACCTTGTCGTGCCGACGCAGGGCGCGTTCTATTTCTGCTGGATAGGCGTTGAAGCCGCCGATGATGAACATGTCCTTCTTGCGGTCCACGATGCTCAGGAAACCCTCCTCGTCGAGGACGCCGACGTCGCCGGTTCGCAGCCACCCGTCGTCGTCGATGGCCTTCGCCGTTTCCTCGGGGTCGTCCCAGTAGCCGCGCATGACGTTGTACCCGCGGACCAGTACCTCGCCCGGATTTCCCGTGGGCACCTGGTTCCCCACGTCATCGACGAGTCGGACGTCTACGTCTCGCATCGGCTGTCCGACCGTGTGGGTGGCCGTGGCGAGGTCGTCGTCGGCATGGGTGGTGCTCACCACTGCGCTTGCTTCGGTGAGGCCGTAGGCACTGAACACCATGTCGAACCCGAGGACGTCACGCACTTGCTGCATCAGCTCGGGGGCCACCTTCGTCGCCGTGGGAGCCGCCACGCGCAGGTGCGACAGGTCGTGCTCCTCGCGGCGTGGGTGCCGGATGATCTCCGTGTACACCGTCGGCGGTCCGAGGAGCACCGAGATCCTCTCCTCGGAAAGCCTTTTCAGCACGGTGTCGACGTCGAAGTGCGACTGCGGGATTGCCGTCGCCCCCATCATCAGAGAGGCCAGCCAGCCGGCCTTGTAACCCAAGCTGTGGAAGAAGGGAGGGATGATCAGCTGGCGGTCCCCCGGGCGAAAGGTGAAGACTTCGGCCAGGTTCGCGTACATCCGCAATGTCTGTCCGTGGGTCAGCACCACCCCCTTTGGCGCGCCGGTGGTGCCGGAGGTGAACATGATGTCGGAGACGGAATCGGGGCCCACGGCGTGGATGCGGGCGAGGGCCTCATCGGTGGGGACGGTGTCACCGGCTCCGAGGTAGTCCGCCCAGGCGGTGGCGCCGGCAGCACGGCCGGGCCCGATCAGAACGACGCGGCGACGCACCGGGTCGGAGGCCGGTAATGCCTGATCGAGCATGTCCGGGTAATTGTTGCCGAGAAATTCGGGCACGGTCAGCACCGCCGACGCACCGCTCTTGGTGATGACGTAGGCTGCTTCGGCGCCTTTGAAGCGGGTGTTGAGCGGCACCAGGATTGCACCGGCCCCCAGGACTCCGAGTGCCGCGATGATCCAGTCGGCGGAGTTGGGAGCCCACAACACGACTCGATCTCCCGGCGCAATGCCCAGCGCGACAGCCGCTTTGACGCTGCGCACCAGTTGTTCGCCGAGCTGTTCAAAGCTCAGGCGTACACCCGCGTCGAGGTCGACGACCGCCTCCGCAGCGCCGAACCGCTGCGCGTTGGTCCACACCATGCGCGGGATGCTCACATATTGTTCGTCACCCCTCATCGGCCGGTCCCGGGCCCAGATCTCTTGTGCCCCAATCCTGTAAGACTTCTGCGGTGTGCTCGCCTACCCCAGCCAGCCGATCAGACGGGTGGCCCGCGCCCGGCAGCGACCGCGGCGCCGGAGCGGGAACCGGAACGGCGTCGCCACCCTCTGCCTGCAATGTGCGAATTGCGTTGCGGTGGCGCAGGTGAGGATCGGCAAGAATGTCTGCCGCGGTGTTGACCGGAGCCACCGGGATGCGTGCCTCCTGCAGCACGGCGAGCACCTCGTCGCGCGGGCGGGCCGCCGCCCAGCGGCCGAGGGCGACCTCTGGGGCGTCCGAGTCGCCGGCACCGACGAGTTCCCGTATCGAGCGTTCCTGACGGCTGGTGGAGGCGCTGACCGCGACCCACCCACCGTCGCCGGTGGCGAACACGTTCCGGAGCCCGATACCGGGCAATCGGCTGCCGAGCCGGTGCGGCGGCGGCGCGGACCCGTCGAAACCGGACAGGACCGGCGCCGTCATGTGCAGCATCGCATCGACCGGATTCACGTCGATGACCTGTCCCGCTCCCCCGTTCATCTGACGTTGATACCAGGCCGTCATGATGCCGAAGGCGCCCACATACGCCATGACCGCGTCGCCGAGCGGCACCGACGGCAACACCGGTGGGCCGTCGGGATCGCCGGTCATGTGGGTCAGACCGCTGAGTGCCTCAGCGAGCGTGCCGTTTCCGGGTCGGCCGGCCGCCGGTCCATCCAGTCCGAATCCGCTGACGTGGACATAGATGAGACCGGAATTCAGCGCGGCCAACGTCTCGTGGTCGAGCCCGCGCCGTTGCAGCCGGGCGGTCGGTTCGTTCACGACGACCACGTCGATGCCGGGAATGACGGCGTGGAGTTGCCGGCGGTCCACGGCGACCTCAGGATCCAGCACCAGCGACCGTTTTCCGCGTGCGGTCAGGGCCCACAGGTGGCGGGCCGATTCACGGTAGGGGTCACCGCCGGGCGGTTCCAACCGCACGACATCGGCGCCGTGGTCGGCCAGGACGGAGCTGATCAGCGGTGCGGCCAACAGCGACGCGGCATCGAGCACCCGGAGGCCCGCCAGCGCTCCGGTCGTCAAGGGCGGACAGGTCTGGTCTGGGCCATCGTGGTACCCCAGCTGTGCAGCGCGGCCGCATGCAGGCCGCCGAGACCGCCGGCGAACATCACGATGACATCCTCGGGGCGGCGCGCGAGCCGGACCCGGCCGTCACTGGTGATGCGGCCGTGTTGCTCGTACAGGTCCTGGTACTGCTTGGGCCACTCGGTGACCGGAATGGATGCCGACTCCCACAGCACCTGCTGAACATCGGCAGGATCGGGATAAGCCTTGCCGATCATCGGCGCCCACACCGGGTTGAGTGCGACGACCACTTCGGCGAACGACAGTTGCAGCAGATAGCCGTTGGCGCCGTGATACGCCAAGGACCGGCCGATGAATTGCAGCAATGTGTCCGCATCGGTGGCCATGGTTTCACAGATGTTGACCGTGCCCATCGTCCCGAAGGCGGTGACCGCGTCGCCGGGTACGCCGCGCCGCTCTGCCAGCGGCGCCCACGGCGAGCGCTCCTCCCATTCGCCGAACACGATGCCGACGGTGCGGGCGGGCTGGCCGAACGTGCTCTGCGAGGTGACCCCGGTCCGCTGCCGGGCCACATTGCGCATGACCAGTTGCAGCGCGCGACCGATCGCGGCGGCGCGACCGTCGGCACCGCCCAGGCAGCCCGCGCCGAACGGAATGCCGAGCGTATGACGCTGTTCACCGTTGACGATCAGCGCCGTCGTCACCGAGCCGGTTGTGGCGTTCAGCGCGTGCAGCTCGTACCGCGGATCGGCCACGGCCTCGATCGCGGCGCGCAGCAGCGGCAGCGCCGACGCGGGCGCCCCGGCCATCACCGCATTGATGGCCAGCTTCTCGGCGGTGACGGGGGCATTCGACGGCGGCAGCGCGGCGATGATCTCGGCCGGGTCCGCACCCCATTGCTGTAGGTAGCCGTCCACACGTTCGGCGGTGGGCGGGATCAGCGGCAGCCCGTCACTCCAGCCGCGCCCCCGGGCGAACGCGTCGAAGTCTTCCTGATCGCCCGGCACATCGACGGTCGTGCTCTGCAGGACGGGCATCAGATCACCGCGCCGATCGTGTCGAGCAACCGCGGGAAGGCCTCGCGAGCGGCCGCCCGCACCTGGTCCTCGGGCAGCACGTTCAGCGACGAATCCAGTTGCAGCAACCGCAGTCCCGGGCGTCCGGCGTCGGCGGCCAGCGTGCGGGCCAGCCCGACGAAGTGCTCGGTCACGGCGACGACGGTGGGCAGTCCGCGATTCAATGCGTTGAGGCCGTCCTTGACGCTCCACGAGGTGCATGAGCCGCAATTGGCCAGGCCCGAGATGATCGCGTCGACGCCACCGACGAAGGCATCGTATTCGGCTTGATGACGTTCACCCTCTGGGCCTTTCAGCCCCTGGGCGCGGCGCCACGTGGTCACGATCGCCCCCGCTCGTTCCAGTTCGGGAATCCATTCGGAAACGGTCTGGTCGTACGCCGCCCACAACACGTCGACCCGCAGGCCGATCCGCTTGCCCGTCAACGGACCCAGATCCGGTCCCGGGTCGTCGTCGCCGGGCACCGCACCGGCCGTCGGATCCAGCACCGAGAGGGTATGCGGCACCGTAACTTTCGATGTTGCTGCCGGTGTCACCCGCGGATCGTCGAGCAGCAGCGATCCGAGTGCGGGCACAGCGGTGCGCAGCCGGGTCTCGACGACATCGCGTAGCCGGTCGGGCGGCAACACGCAGTCCGCGCACTCCACACTGTCGAGGCTCAATTTGAGTGAAACCGTGCCGGTATCGGTATCGGCGGCAATGAGCTCGAGCGATCCGCCGTCGCCGCCCAGCATCGCGGAAAGCTCGGCCACCACTCCGGCGACCACGGCGCGACTGATCGGTTCTTTGAGTTCAGTGTCCAACATTGCGGAGTCCTCTTCCGATGAACGGGACGGCCGACTGCTTGCCGCACCAACATCCATATCGTAAGGCTTCTATTATGGATTTGTCCATGCACTATCCGGCCTCGACACCACGCTGTCCGGGTTATAACGTAAGCCATCTATTATGGCGGTCCGAGGTTTCACCCGGATTGGTTGCCGGACTTCCCGGAGACCGTCCGATGCGATGCTCACGCCGACCGCACCGATCCAGGAGTTGCCGATGAACACAGCGGGAGTGATCCCCGGGCCACTGGCCGAAGACGTCACGGCCTATCGCCGCGAACTGCGCCAGTTCCTGCGCACCGAACCGGAGCTCGACACCTGGCGCGCTGATCCGGCGGAGTCCACCGAGGAGATTCTCCAGTCGCACGCGCGCCTGTTGGCGCTGCTCTACTCGGGAGGATGGAACCGTTACGGATGGCCGCCGGCCATGGGCGGGCTGGGTGGCAGCGAACTCCATCGAGCGGCGTTCTACGAAGAACTGAGCATGGCCGACCTCCCCATCCCCGAGCAATGCATGACGCTGGATACGGTCGGCCCGGCCGTCGTGGGCTTCGCCCCCGAACTGGCCGCGCAACTGCTTCCGGGATACCTGCGGGGCGACGAATGGTGGGGGCAGGGGTTCAGCGAGCCCGAGGCGGGCAGCGACCTGGCCGCACTGCGTACCCGCGGAACCGTCGACGGCGACCGGATGGTGATCAACGGTCAGAAGATCTGGACCAGCCAAGCCGCGACGGCGACCCGGTTGCTGTGCCTGGTCCGCACCGGTACCCCCGAGTCCCGGCACCGCGGACTGACGATCGTCCTCGTCGATGCCGACTGCCCGGGAATCACCATCCGTCCGATCGCACTGGCCAGCGGTCAGCGCGAACTCGCCGAGGTGTTCTTCGACGACGTGAATGTGCCCCTGGACCGGGTGATCGGCGAGATCAACGGTGGCTGGGCCGTGGCCATGTACCTGATGCAGTGGGAGCGGGCCATGTACTGCTACGCGTCGACGTCGCGCCTGATGCGGTCGATGCAGCTGCTGCGCGATCGGATGCTCGCCGACGACATCGCCGGTGACGCCGAGACGTCGGCGTTTGCGCGCATCTATGTGCAGCTGTCGACAGCCAAAGCCCGTGGTCTGCAATCCATTCGGCGGTTGGCAGCGGGCGAGAAGCTCGGCCCCGAGGCCAGTGTCGACAAGCTGCTGTGCGGGCAGGCGGACAAGGCGGCATACGACCTCGTTGCCGAGGTGATGGAGCAGGCGTCGTTGGTTGCCGCACCGGCGGATCGGCGCTACGCCCACGACTGGTCCGACCAGTGGTGGTATTCGCGCGCCGCCACGATCATGGGCGGCTCCGCCGAAATCCAGCGCGGCATCATTGCCGACCACGTTCTGGCACTTCCGAAGGATTGACACCATGGCCGATCACCGCACACCCGACCCGCAGACCCGGGCTCTCATCGAACAATCCGTCGGCGAGATGTTCGCCCACGCCGAGCAGGACCGCTTTCACCGCTTGACGACGATGCTGGGTGAACTCGGCTGGAGTGAGGTCGCCGAGGAATACCCGCCGGCCGCGCAAGAAATCCTGGCGACCCAGCATGCCCTGTCGCTGACGACGTCGGACCTGCTCGACATCACGCTGATCGACCGGCTCAGCCCCACTCTTCCCACGGCTCCTCCGGTCGGACGTTCCCTCGTCCTACTGCCGTCGCCACCGGGTAGCGGCCCCTCTCCGGGTCCCGGCCGCGCCGGTGGATTGCTCCAGGGGCCGCCGCAACCCGACGACACCATCGTGGTGCCCTTCATCGCTGCTGACGGTATTCGGGTGGCCACGGTGCCGGCAGCCGAGGTCGACGTCGTGCCGCTGCACACCTTCGACCCATCCGTGTCCTGGTTGCAGGCCACGGCAACGGTCGCTGACGAGGGCCAACCGGTGGCCGCCGAATGGCCCGCCGCCGTCGCGGCCGGCCGACGCCAGATCGCCACGGAAATCCTGGCTCTGGCAGGGCACGCGATAGAACTCACCGTCGCACATGTGAGTACCCGTCGACAGTACGGACACAGCATCGCCGCCTTTCAGGTCGTCCGCCACCAGCTCGCCGAAGCCCAAGCCGAAGTCGATGGTGCCCGAGCGCTTCTCGCCGAAGCCGCCACCGACGGTGGTTACGCGCCGGCCCGCGCGGCCAAGATTGCCGCCGGCCGAGCCCAGCGTGTGGCGCGGGCGGCGGCGCTGCAGTTGAACGGTGCAATCGGCTTGACCGAGGAGAGCGTCCTGCACCGCTACGTGGCCCGCGCCATGCAGCTCGATGTGCTACTCGGCAGCGCCCGTGTCCTCGAACGTGAGTTGGCCGAAGAACTGTTTGCGCCGGACGCCGCGGGAATCCCGCTGCCGCCGCTGGTGCTCGCCAGATAGCGCGTCTGACTTATCGTGGATACGGGCCAAGGTCTTTACGCCGTCGGAGTTCTTCGAATTCGGTGGCGCTACATATCCTCAGCCGTGCGCGGCAGATTCGGCCAGACTCTCCATGATCTTGTTGGCACTGCCCACGTCGACGAATTCCTGCATCTCGCATATCCGCCCGGTGTCATCGAAGGTGCACCGCAACACGTAGGTGTTGGTGAAAGGTTGGTCGTTGATCAACAAGCCGCGCGAATGCGCATAGACCACGACGTCCGTGTGGCCGGCAACTACACGGTCGGCCCACCACTGAATCTCTTTGAAAACGCCGGCGAGCCCAAGCATGGTTGGCCGGACCTTCTCGATTCCTTGCATGTCGATGTTGGCCGCCAACGACGGCGGCGCGATCATGTAACGGATGGAATCGGAGAACAATTCGATCAAGGTGTTCATCAGATCAGGCCCGGCAAGCGCGGGCTGACCGAATACGGGCGCAAGCGCGGCCTGCCGCGGATCGGCCATGTCCCAAGACAACGTCATGTCATACCTCCAGTGAGGGCGGACCCATCGGAAGAGTCACCCTGGTCGTCCTGCCGACCCTCATCCATGTCCTCGCGAACCATCAGTAGCCCATAGTTGTGGCCGCTGTCAACACGCTGTTCTCGATGAGTTTGTGGGCCAAAGTGTTGTGCCCGAATCACGTTCGTATTCCATCGGCGCTGGTCCGGTCTGCACTGGCAAGTGATAGCGTGCGGAACTCCCTGCGCCACAGAAGGAGCGCCCCCGAACCGGACAGGGACCGGCATCTGCCCGCGCAGGGTTGGTGTGCTCAACGCGGCCGGACAGCGTTGGTCGGCAAGCATTTTCGGGAAACCTGTGGAGAGTCGACTCGTGTGGCTGACAGATGTGTCACACTGCCGAAGCGGCTGCCGATTGCCGGAGCCGCCACCACCGATGTGAACATCTGAGGAGCGTCATGACGGAGCACCCCACAACGCAGTCCAGGATCGCGGACGGACGGGACGAGGTCATCGAACTCGCTTACCGGCCATGGCAGCTGATCGGAGCCGGCCGACTCGAAGACGGGTTGGCGTTGCTCGACGACTCGGGCACCTGGTGGGCCATCTCCTCCCGAACGACGACGCCGATGGCCGAGATCAAGCCCACGCTGCGCGGCGTCTTCGGACTCATCGGACCGTCGTTTGAATTTACCGATGCCATCGTGGAGTCCGACCGCGTTGCTTTGATGGTCGAGTGCCGCGCCGATCTGCCCGACGGCGTCGCGTTCCACAACGTCTGCACGTTCATCACGCGAGTGGACCTCGACCGCGGTGTGGTGGTCGAGGTCCGTGAGTACGTAGACAGCTTGCATTCTGCGCAGACCCTAAAGCCGGCCATGGCTGCCGCGGGCGTCAAGGCGTCCGGCTGATGGTGCCGCGGCTTTCCACCTACCGGAACCAGAAGGGATCAATCCAATGAATTTCGACTCCAAAGTCGCGGTTGTCACCGGCGCCGCTTCAGGTATCGGCGAGGCCACCGCCAAACGACTCGCCCAGTACGGAGCCAAAGTCGTCATCGCCGATATCGACGAAGACGGCGCCAAGCGCGTTGCCGCCGAGATCGCCCACAGCGGCGGCGAGGCTGCATTTCGACGCACAGACATCGCCCGGGAGGACGACGTCACCTCGTTGATCGCCTTCGCCGTCTCCACCTACGGTGGCCTCCACCTGGCTCACAACAACGCCGCCATCGGTCACACCCCGACACCGCTGCACGAACTGGATACCGCGACATTCGACACCGTCACCGGTATCGGATTGCGCGGTACGTTCTTTTGCATGCGCGCCGAGATTGCTCACATGATCGGCCACGGCGGTGGCGCCATCGTCAACACCGCCTCGGGAGCCGGGCTCAAAGCGGCTGCCGGGCTGCATGCGTATGTCGCTACCAAGCACGCGGTCGTCGGCCTGACGCGAAACGCCGGATTGGACTACGCGCCCTACGATATTCGCGTGAACGCCGTCGCACCGGGGCCCATCAAGACGCCTCAGATGGCGAGTTATCCCCAAGAACTGCAAGATCAATGGGCCCGACTGATCCCGATGGGCCGAATGGGGACCACGGAAGAGGTTGCCGACGTCGTTACCTTCCTCCTGTCGGACGCGGCCGGCTTCGTCACCGGGACCACTCTCGAGATCGACGGCGCGTACGTCCAGTCAAGCACGCAGTGAATCCGCGCCAATTCATGGCGCGTTCAGCGGTCAGCGACCGATAGGCATGAGGAGGAGTTTATGGTGTTCTGTCCCGAAGACATTCTGCTGACCGACAGGGTCGCCGTGGTAACGGGTGGCGGCACTGGGATTGGTCGTGGCATCGCGGCTGGGCTGGCGGCATTCGGGGCCTCGGTTGCTATCTGGGAACAAGACCCAGAAACCTGCGCTACAGCCGCTGAGTCGATCGGCGCGCTGGGCATCACCACCGACGTGCGCGATGGTAGCCAGGTAGATAGCGCACTCGCTCAAACGGCCGCCGAATTGGGTACCGTCACGATTCTGATCAACAATGCGGGCGGAACCTTCAATTCCCCGCTGTTGGAGACGACCGAGAACGGTTGGGACGCTTTGTACCGCAGCAACCTTCGCCATGTGCTGCTGTGCACTCAGCGCGTCGCCCGGGCGATGGTGGACGACGCGGTCGGCGGCAGCATCATCAACATCACGTCGATCGAGGGCACTCGGGCAGCACCGGGCTTCGCCGCCTATGCGGCCGCCAAAGCCGGCGTCATCAACTACACGAAAACCGCGGCGTTGGAACTGGCACCCCACGGCATCCGGGTCAACGCGCTCGCGCCCGACTACACGATGACCGACGGTCTGGCCGAACTCGCCACAGCGGGCTTGGCTCGCGCGGCTGAGGGTATGGTACCCATGGGCCGCGCCGGGCACGTCGACGAGATGGCAGGCGCTGCAGTGTTTCTCGCCTCTAGCCTGGCCGGCTATATCACCGGCCAAACCATCGGAGTCGATGGCGGAACCGATGCCGGACGGGGCTGGTACCAGCATCCCACCACAGGCGACTATGTGTTGGGACCAACCAGCTGACTGACGGCGATACTCTCGGTGAGGTCAACCAATCTTGGCGGAACCCTGGACCCCGCCATAATAGATGCCTTACGTTATAGCTTGGACAACGCAGCGTCGAGGCCGTCTGGACGAATCGGGCGCCCGTCGATATCGCGCCGAGGAGAGTAGCCAACCGATGACAGATACTCATCCCCAATCACAGCCACGCGCCACCATCGACCTCGACCACCACTCGCCGAAGTTTCGTGCCGATCCCTTCGGTCCGATTCATCAGATGCGCGAGGCAGGATGTCCGGTAGCGCATTCCGATCACCACGGTGGATTCTGGGCACTGATGGACTACGCGTCGGTGTTCGATGCAGCACGCGACGACGACCTGTTCAACTCGTACCCGTCGGTCGGGGTGCCGCCCAGCGGAATGCCCTTTCCGATCCTGCCCATCGAATCCGATCCACCGCAGACCAGGGAACTGCGCGATGTCACGCTACGACAGTTCTCGCCCGGGTCAGCCGAGGCGGCGCGGCCCATGGCCACCGCGATCGCCGATGAGTTGATCGACGAGTTCATCGAACGCGGCACCTGCGACATCGTCGCCGAATTCACCACACCGCTGCCCGCCCGCATGATCCTGCGCCTGCTGGAGTGGGACGAGTCGCGATACCTCGATTGGGTGCACTGGGTGCACACCCTGGTACACGACCGCGCCCAAGACCCGGAGAAGGCCGGTATCGCCGGCATGGAGTTGTTCGGCGAGATCGCCAAGCAGCTCCAGGAACGCCGTGCCGCGGGGCTGGGTGACGACCTGTTCAGCGACATCCTGCGCGGCACCCTCGACGGCCAGCCGCTCGACGACACCCAGATCACCATGTACGGCTTCCTGATGATGCTCGGCGGCATGGACACCACCAGCGGGCTGACCGGCAACGTGCTGCTGCGGCTGTGCGAACAGCCAGAACTTCGCCGGCAGTTGATCGAGGATCCGAGCCTGCTCGAAAAGGGCACCGACGAGTTCCTCCGGCACTGCACGCCGGTGGTCGGGCAGGCTCGCACGGTCTCGCGTGACGCGAATTTCCATGGTCAGCAGCTAGAGCAGGGTGACCGGGCGCTGTTGATGTGGGCGGCCGCCAATCGCGACCCCGCGGTCTTCGCAGACCCCGATGTCATGGACCTGCGCCGACCGAACGCCCGCAAGCACATGTCCTTCGGTGTCGGCATCCACCGCTGCCTGGGGTCACATTTCGCCCGGATGATGTTCCAGGTCATGCTCACCCAGATCATGGAACGCCTGCCCGATTTCGAACTGGCCGGCGAGTACGAACGATTCCCGGACGCGGGCGAAGTAAATGCGGTACGCCGCCTGCCGATCAAGTTCACGCCCGGTCCGTCGTTGCGACGCTGACCGACTATCGAAGGGACACAACGTGTCAACCGCTGAAACCACCGTGTGGATCACCGGTGCCACCAGCGGCATCGGGGCTGCCCTTGCGCAGACCGTGCCCTATCCCGGCGCGCGAGTCATCAACATCGCGCGACGACCGCATCCCACACTGGAGAGCGTCCGCGCCGACCTGTCCGATCCGGCCGACTGGGATGTGGTCGCCGACCACCTCGCCGCCGAACTCGCCGACTTCGGCGGCCGCCGCGCGATTTTCATCCACAATGCCTTCGTCCAGGATCCCGTCGGGCTGATCGGCGAGGTCGATCCGGTCGCCTACCGTCGTCACGTCCTCGCCAACGCCGCGGCGCCCTTGATCCTCGGCGAGGCATTCCTGCGCAACGCCCCCGCCGATGTCGAAGTCGGACTCGTGATGATCTCGTCCGCCGCTGCCCGGGTGCCGTTCGCCGGACGCGCGGGTTACGGTGCCGGCAAAGCGGCGATGGAGCAGTGGGTGAGAACCGTGCGGGCAGAGCTGGCACAGCGGCCCGAAAACCGGTGGGTGGTCGCCATCCGCCCGGGGGCTGTGGACACGCCGGCCCTTCGGGCCGACGCCGCAGTCGATGTGTCGGTGAACCCGTTGGCGCCCAGCATCCGGCAGGCACTCGCGGCCGGCGAGGTCGATTCGCCGGAACTGGCGGCGCGCCGTATCTGGGACCAGCTGCCTCCCGGTCCCGACACACCGGCCGTGGTGCTGCTCGGCGAGATGATCGCGCCACCGGGGCGCTAGGTACGTGAGTATCGCTTCTGAGCTCGTCCTCTACAACGGCTGCCTGCTGGCCACACCGTTTCGTGACTTCGTCGCCGCTGCGGCGTCCGCGGGTTTCGACGCGGTCAGCGTGTGGCCGCTGGTGTACCACCGGGCGGTCTCGCGCGAGGGGCTCACCCCGGCCGCCATGCGGCAGGTGCTCGAGGATGCCGGTATCGCGTGTGTCGAGCTGGAGGGCTGCGACGACTGGGCCCCCGAAAGCCCAAACGACCAGGGCAGTACGCCGTTTCGGTCCAGGTGGGACCGCTCGGCGTTCTTCGCCGCGGCCACCGAACTGGGCGCCGATACGGTCTCGGCAGGCCTCACCGGCGACCAGCCGGTGTCGGTTACCGAGGCCACCGACCGGTTTGGCGCGTTGTGCACCGACGCCGCGAGGTTCGACCTGCGGGTCTCCCTGGAGTTCGTCGCGTTCGGCCCGGTACGCGACCTGGCCACTGGCTGGCAGATCCTGCGTGACGGGGGCCAGCCCAACGGCGGCCTCACCATCGACGTCAGCCACCTGATCCGTGGTGGGTGGGACGAACACGTGCTGGCCGACATCCCGCCGGACCGCATTTTCGCGGTACAGCTGTGCGACGGTCCACTCACCCCGCCCGCCGACCTGACCGACGAGGCGATGTTTCACCGCGAGCTACCGGGCGCGGGCGAATTCGACGTCGCCGCAATCATTTCCACGCTCGAACGCCACGGTGTCTACACCCGGGTCGGCGCCGAGCTCTTCCAGTCGAGTTGGAACGCTCGGCCGCCGTCGTCGGTCACTCATGAGCTGTTCGACGCGACACGTGCTGTCCTGCACGGCAATCAACGGGCCAACTGAAGGAGAAACCGCGGCGTGAAATTTTCCATCGTGCTTCCCAACTGCATGACCGTCGAAGCGGTCAGTCAACCGTGGGAGGCCGACCTCAGCGGAGCCGAGATCGCCCGGGTCGCCCGCCTCGCCGACGAGATCGGGTTCAGCACCGCGCTGGTGTCCGAACACTTCTTCTTCCCCACCGAGCACGTCGCGCTCTCCGGTGAGCATGCGCTGCACGCCACGACGGCCCTCGGCTATTTCGCCGGTGTCACCAGCCGGCTTCGGATCGGATCGCTGGTCAGCATCCTCACCCTGCAACATCCCGTCGTCGCGGCCAAGGCCTGGGCAACGCTGGACTGGCTCAGCGGCGGACGTGCCGTCGTCGGGCTCGGGGTCGGATGGCTACGCGAGGAGTTCGACGTCCTGGGTGTCGCCTTCGGCAAAAGGGGCAGACTGATGAACGAATACGTCGACGCCATGATCGAGCTGTGGACCGCTGAACGACCCGCCTTCCACGGACGCCACGTCGATTTCGAGGATATCGCGTTCGCGCCCAAGCCAGTCCAAACACCTTATCCGCCAATCTGGTTCGGTGGTGACTCACGCGCCGCCATGCAGCGAGTCGCCCGAATCGGTTCCGGCTGGGCCCCCCTGCAGACTCCCCCCGAGCGGATCCCCAATCGACTGGAGTACATCCGGTCACAACCGACATGGCGCGACCGACCGCTGGATGTCTTCTACTCCACGGCCTGGCTCAACATGGGCGATGCCCATGCCGTCCTTGACAATCCGGCGGCCAAGGGCAGTTGGCATGCCGACGAGGTGCTCGACCAGTGCGGACGATTGGCAGAACTGGGCGTCACCGAGATCTGGGTACCTCCGCCACCGGTACGCGACCTGGAGGAATATCTTGACCACATGCGATGGCTCGCCGCCGAGATCATGCGCAAATTGAGCTGAGCGGTGCACCTGAGCACTTTATATATCGTAAGCCTTCCGTTATAGTTTGTGCCGGCTCCGCGATTGCGACAGCTGAACTACCGTGACGTGAGAATCGTGGAGGAATCTGTGGACAATCCTTTCGGCCCCGAGTTGCTGATCGAGGCACGCGGTCCCGTTCGGATCGTGACGCTGAACCGTCCCGAGGCGATGAACGCGGCCAACGAGGCTCTGCACGTTGCACTGCAGTCGGTGTGGGGTCATCTCGCCAACGACACCGATGCCCGTGCCGTTGTCCTCACCGGCGCCGGCCGCGCGTTCAGCGCCGGGGGCGACTTCAACCACTTCGTCGAACTCTGGGATGACCGACCGGCGCGTCGCCGTGAAATCGACGGCGCCCGAAGGCTGCTGAATGAGATGGTCGACTTCCCGTTGCCCGTGGTGGCCGCCGTCAACGGCCCCGCTGTCGGGCTGGGGTGCAACCTGGCGGTTCTCAGCGACATCGTCTTGATCGGGCAGAGCGCTTACTTCGCCGACCCGCACGTCAGTGTCGGACTCACCGCGGCCGACGGGGGCGCACCGACCTGGCCGCTGCTGATGGGCCTGCTCCGCGCCAAGGAATATCTGCTGACCAGTGCGCGCATCCCGGCCGAGGAAGCCGTCGCGGCAGGTCTGGCGAATCGGGTGGTCGCCGACGCTGATCTTCTCGACGAGGCCGTCGCG
The DNA here is from genome assembly GCF_010726645.1 of Mycolicibacterium duvalii. Lineage (NCBI taxonomy): Bacteria > Bacillati > Actinomycetota > Actinomycetes > Mycobacteriales > Mycobacteriaceae > Mycobacterium > Mycolicibacterium duvalii. The sequence goes on from NZ_AP022563.1 coordinate 1,994,443, forward strand.
GTCGCACAACGCATCGCCGCACTGCCGCCCCAGGCCGTGCAGAGCACCAAGCGCGCCCTCAACATGCACGTGAAGCGCGCGGTGGCCGGCGTTCTGGAGTACGCGTTGTCCGAAGAGTTCGACTCGTTCGAAACGCCCGAGCACCAAGCACTTGTCACCGACTTCCTGGAAAGGGCCAAGGCCAAGGCCAGATGACTTGGCTCGAAGGTGTCCTCGCCACACACACCGGCAGCGATCGCTTCGCTGTCATCGATGAAGCCGCGGCAGTCACCGGCCGCGAGTTCGTCGGCAAGATCGCCACGGCCACGGAGTTTCTGACGGCGCTGAACACCGCTGATGGTCAGCCGGTGCCCGCACTGCTCACCACCAACGCCGACTCGCTGGCGTTACTGCTCGGCGGCGCGGCTGCCGACAAGCCGCTGGCACCACTGAACCCGAGGCTGACCGCAGCCGAACTGGACGCTGTCGTGCGCGCGACCGGCTCTCCCGTCCTGGTGACCGAACCCGCGTTCACCCCGGTCGCCGACGAGGTCGCCGCGACCGCCGGAGTGCGGGCGGTGGCGGTGCCGAGGTTGCCGGTGTCGTCGTCGCAGGTCTCGGCGCATTGCGGGGCCGCCGCGTTTCATCTGCATACCTCCGGCACGACCGGGGCCCCCAAACCCGTCCCGTTCACCGATGAGGTGCTGCGCGCACGAACCGAAATACTCTGCGGACTGGTCGGATTCACACCTGACGACCGCTTTGCGACCGGCTCACCACTGCATCACATCGGCGGCCTCGGCAACACCCTCGTCGCGGTGGCGGCCGGCGCCGCCGTCCTGGCGACCAGCCGGTTCTCCACCGACTGGTGGCGCGGCCTGCGACGCCTCGAAGCCACTCATTGCCTGCTGGTCCCCACCATGATCGAGATGTTGCTCGCCGAGAAGCTGTTGGACATGGTGCCGCTGAAAACCCTGATCTACGGTGCCGCGCCGATCACGCCGCACACCCTGCAGCGTGTCTTGCGGGTGCTGCCCGACATCGCGCTGGTGAACCTGTTCGGCCAAACCGAAGGCAGTCCCATCACCTGCCTCGGACCTGACGATCACCGCCGGGCCGCTGCAGGTGACGGCGCGCTGCTGCGCACGGTCGGCCGGCCGGTGCCCGGTCTACGGCTGCGTATCGACGAGCCGGACGCGGCGGGAGTCGGCGAGGTCCTGGCCGCGGCACCGCACCTGTCGGTGCACGCGGACGACGGCTGGCTGCACACCGGCGACCTCGGCGCGGTCGACGCCGACGGCTACCTGCATCTGCACGGTCGACGACACGACATGGTGGTCCGCGGCGGCGAGAACGTCTACCCGCTCGAAGTCGAGAACGTGCTCGCCGCCCATCCCGGTGTCGGGGCCGTGGGTGTCGTCGGGGTACCGGATGCGCGGCTGGGCGAGACGCTCGCGGCGTTCATCGTGCCCGCCGATCCGGCGCGGCCACCGGCTCCCGCAGAGCTGGCGACGTTCACCCGGGCGCGGCTGGCCGGGTTCAAGGTTCCGGCCTATTGGTATCCCGTCGATGCGCTGCCGCTCAATGCCGCCGGTAAGGTGCTCCGCACCGCGCTGCGCGGCCAGCACGTGATGGAGTCGGCGCAGCAGCCATCGTTCGAAGGGCAATGACGATGTCGTCGAAGAACCCCAAGGCACCGGAGGTATCGCGCCGCCGTGCCCGAAACTCGTTGAGCCACGAGGAGATTCTCGAGGCGGCACTGAAGATGACCGAAGCCGACGGGCTGGCGCAGCTGAGCATGCCCGCGTTGGCACGCAACCTCGGCTGCGCCGTCATGAGCATCTACAAGTACTTCCGAAACAAAGATGCGTTGCTCGACGCACTCGCACACCGGGTGATGCGCGACCTGCACCGGCGGCTGCCGCCGGCCGGCGACGGCGATTGGGATGTCGAGTTGGTCGCTTACTTCACCGCCTACCGCGACCTGATGGAGGACACCCCCGCGTATCGGGAGGTCGTGCTGTACGCATCCACGTCGGTCGTGCGGGCGGCGCTGACCCCGGCTCAGTGGCGACGCCTGGACACCGGCATCGGACTCCTGCACCGCGCCGGGTTACCGCTCTCCGACGCCGTGCGGGTCTACAACGTCTGCTACAACTTCACCCGCGCTTACGTGGCCTACGAACACACTGTGCGCGCCGCCGCCTCGAACCGGCCGGACACCGAAGGCGCAGCTGAGGATCCGCTCGATGGCGCCGAGTATCCGCTGCTCGCCGCCCTGCCCGATCCGACCGCCGCGATCGACATCAACGAGGACGGCTTCCGGCTCAGCCTCGAACTGCTCACCGCGGGAATCTCACGAACCTTCGGTATTCCGCTGACGGCGTGAGTCAGACGGATCTCGACCGCATCGTCTCCCCGCTCTGGAAGAATCCGACAGATGGACTACGGCATCGTCGGCCGCACCGCCCTTGTTGTCGGCGGCAGCAAAGGAATCGGGTTTGAGGCGGCAAAAATGCTCGCGGCTGAAGGATGCCGGGTGGCAATCGTGGCCCGCACGCAGCGTCACATCGATAATGCGGTCGCCGCCATCACCGACGCCGGGGGCGAAGCGGTCGGCGTGTCGGCGGACATGAGCACACAGGACGGCATCGAGTCAGCGGTGTCCACCGTACGAGACCGTCTCGCACCACCGTCAATTGTCATCACACAAGCCGACTTTCACGTCCGGGGGTTCTTCGCCGAGGTCACCCGGGCCGAGGATTACGTCGACTCCTACCGCACTTACACACTGAGCCAGGTCCACATGTTGCATGCGGTGCTGCCCGCCATGCGCGACGACGGATGGGGCCGATACGTCCACATCGGCTCGGCGACCGCCAAGGAGCCGCAGAACAAGCCCCCGCACACCGTCGCCAATGCGACCCGACCGTCGACCGTGGGGCTGCTCAAGAGCGTCGCCGACGAGTACGCGCAGTTCGGCATCACCATCAACACCGTTGCCCCGGGCTGGATCGCCACCAAGACCACCAACTGGTATCTGTCCACCCACGAAGGCCTGACCGATGACGACGCGCGCCGGAGATGGATGATGGACCACGCGGGAGTCCCCGCCGCCCGGCTCGGCGAGCCCTCAGAGATCGCGTCGACGATCGTCTATCTCTGCTCCCAGCAGGCCGGGTACCTGACCGGGCACTACATCGCTGTCGACGGTGGCCACCACCGGGCCGCATTCTGACATTCGGCAACTTGTAGGACACGCCGCAAACCGTTGCTGGGGTGCGGTTTTCGCCGCCGTGATTCAGTTCGGCCCGACGAGTTGCTCGTAGATGTCAGGCAGGACGGCGCGGGCCTCCGGCAAAACGAAGAAGTACGGCCAGCCGTGAATGCCGCCGTTACGCAAGTCAAAAGTGACGTCAGCGCCGCCTGGGATCGCACGTTCACGGACAAGCAGCACGTCGGCAGCGAGCATGTCCAACGATCCCGTGTAGACCGCTGTCGGCGGGAGCCCTTCCAATGATCCGTACAACGGGCTCGCCAACGGGTCAGTGGGGTCGAGATCGCCGGCCCAAAGCCGGCCGGCGGCTCGCAGACCCGCGGAGCTCAATATCGGATCATCGATCGACGCGATGTCCGGATTGGTCATCGATACGTCGAGCCACGGCGAAATGAGCACCATCCGCCCTGGCGTGGCATCGCCGCGGCGGATCAGCTCCTGTATTGCCGCGAAGGCCAAGCCGCCGCCGGCAGAGTCGCCGATCACGCTGATGTTTTCCGCCCCGTGCTGCTCGGCCAGCGACGTGAGAAGGTCAGCGCACTGCGGAACTGCAGTGCCTGCGGTGCCCTCGGGAACCAGCGGGTAGAGCGGTACCACCACCGTGGCCGCGGTATTTCGGGCGATGCCGGCATACACGGGCCAGTGCATGATGGCGGGCCCCAGAGCATACCCACCGCCGTGGATGGCGACGACGTACCTTCCAGACGGTCTCGGCGGGCAGAGCGTACATACCGGCCAGCCGTCGAACTCGCTGTGCTCGACACGAAGTCCGCGCGTCGCGTACCACGGTGGATTGTCCTGCACCACCAACGGGAACAGTGTCGACAAAATGTCAACGCCCAGAACGTTTCCGACCGCGCGCAGCACCCGCAGCGCCACCACCGCGACCTTGGTGGACAGCGACGTTCGACCCGTGAACACCGGCCGTCTCACTTCGTCGTCGATCGTCATCACCCGAGCTCGTCCAGCCAACGGGTCAACGGCCGGTCGGCCGCACCGACCGGAGGAATTCTGATCGCGCCGCCGAGCCACGCCGTCGGGTCGGCGTCGACCGGTACCGCTTCGGCGACGCCAACGGCGACCTGGCTGACCGCGCCCGCACCGACTTCGAAGGCCATACCGGTGACGGTGGTGCTCTCATGTGCCAGCCACAGCACCACCGGTGAGACGTCCGACGCCGGTGCGAGTCGCTCGATCGCGTCCTGCAATGCCGGCGCGCCTTCGGTCCGTGCGTGCGCCAGCCGTGACGCCGCGAACGGTGCCACCGCATTGACGGTGATCCCGTGACGGGCGCCTTCCAGAGCCAGCGACTGGGTCATGCCGTGCAACGCGCCCTTGGCCGTGGTGTACGGCAGCGCGCGGGTGAGGCCGAAGTATCCGGCGGCCGACGTGGTGGTCACGATCCGCCCGAACCGCTGCTCGAGAAAATGCGGCCACGCCGCCGAACACACCGCCCAGGTGCCCAGCACGTGCACCCGGAAGAACTCGGTCAACAACTCCGGGGTCACCTCACGCAGCGGCGTGATCCGGTCGATGCCGGCATTGGCCACCACGGCGTCGATCCGTCCGAACCTCGCAATCCCTTGCGCAACAGCATCACTGGCGACATCGGGGTCAGCGGCATCGCCGCGGTGCGCGATCGCCGAGCCACCCGCGGCCAGGATCTCACCGGTGACCGCGTCAGCGGTGTCGTCGACGTCGTTGACGACGACGCCGGCGCCATGCTCGGCGAATGCCAGTGCGTGAGCCCGCCCCACGCCGCGGCCGGCACCGGTGATCAGGACCGTGCGGCCGGTGAACGACAGTGGGTTCACAGCTCCACCGTCGGGGCCACCAGCTCGTCTCCGAGCCGGGCGACTTCGTCGCGCATGTCGGCGACGCTGCGTGAGCGGATTGCGACCGTCAGCCGGTGGACACCGAAATCCGCGTACACTTTCGCCTCCTCGGCGGTGCGGGCGCCGCCGGCCGTGAACTCCATCTTGTCGGGATCGCGGCCCGCCAGCGCGGTTTCGGCGCGCACCCGGCCCAGCAGCCGCGGCAGCTCGACCAGTGGGTCCTGGCCGGGGAAGACGAACGGAAAGTAGCCGTCCCCCCGAGTGGCCGCACGGCGGATCGCGGCGTCCGACGCCCCGCCGATCAGCAGCGGAACCGAACGGCGCACCGGCCAGGGCCGGCACTCGACCTCGTCGAATCGGACGTAGTCGCCGTCGAACGAGGCCGTGTCCTCGCGCCACAGCAGCCGCAGCGCGTCGATGTACTCGTCCATTCGGCGGCCGCGGTCCCCGAAGTTCATCCCGACCGCCTGATACTCCTCGGGTAACTCGCCGACACCGATCCCGAGCATCAGCCGTCCGCCGGACAGGTGGTTCAGCGTCGCAACGGATTTCGCGAGTACCACCGGCTGGTGTTCAGGCAGGATCAGCACGCCGGTGCCGAACCGCAGGCGCGTCGTGTGCGCCGCGACGTAGGCGAACCAGATCAGCGGGTCGGGGATGCCGCCGCGCCGGCCCAGCCGAGCCATGCTGCCGTCGGTCGAGCCCCGGTACGGTGTCGCGTCGGGACTTTTCGGCATGATGACATGCTCTGGCGCCCAGAGTGATTCGAACCCGGCGTGTTCGGCGGCCTGGGCCAGTGCGATCGCGCTGTCCGGGTCCGGAAAGCCGGTGCTGGCAAAGACGATTCCCCACTTCACTGAAGGCACTCCCATTCGGATACTCATCGCAAGTAGTCATAGCCGCCATCGATCATCATGGTGGTGCCGGTGATGTAGCCGGAATCCGGGCCGGCCAGGAAAACGACAGCGCGGCCGATGTCGCCCTCGGCATCACCAAGCCGTCCGAGTGGCACCTGACTGACGAGTTGTTCGCCGGCCCCCGGCAGGTCACCCATCCAGCTGTCCATGCCGGGTGAGGACGCCAGCGGGCAGATGACGTTGACCCGGATGCCGTAGCGGCCCCACTCGGCCGCGGCGACCCGGCTCATCGTCCGCAACGCCTCCTTCACCGCCGCATAGGCACCCATCGCCGGCCGCGCCGTCAGCCCGCTTCCGGAACCGACGTTGACGACGCTGCCGCGGGTGGCCCGCAGGTCCTCGAAACAGGCCTGCATCATCCGCAGCGATCCGACCGCGCCGGACTGCCACACCGCGTCGAGGTCGTCCTCAGTGAGCTTGCGCAGCGACGAATAGTGCGTCTGCTGAGCGGCATTGACCAGGCAGCTGATCGGGCCCAGCTGCGCGCGGGCGGCCGCAACGCAGGCGTCGACGTCGGAGCGTCGGGCAACATCGGCCGCGACAGCGATCGCCTGGCCGCCGCGCTCGGCGATTTCGGCAGCGACCGCCTGGCATTTGGTCGCGGTACGGCCGACCACCGCGACCCGGGCGCCCTCGGCCGCCAGCGCGAGCGCGATGCCCCGCCCGACACCTTGCCCAGCGCCGGTGACCAGCGCGACGGTTCCGTCGAGTATCACGCGGGCCGCCGATACACCGGGTCGGTGCTGTCGCGCCGCGGCAGGTATTCGCCGAACGTGGCGAGGCGCTCGCGGTCGGCGTCCCAGGCGTGGGTCCACTCGATCGCGGTGACCCGGTTCATGATTCGCCATTGTCCGTCGCGGCGGCCGAAGGTGTCGATGTAGCGGAATCCGGCGACATAGTTCCACCGGATGTCGCCGGGTGGCTCACCGGAGTGATAGGCCACCGCATAGGTTTCGGCGTGCGCGGTATCGCCGTCGAGGTCGATCAGGATGTTGCCGAGCTGGTGCATGGTCATGGTGTGTCGTCGCAGCAACGCCGTCACCCACGCCACGTACTCGTCACGCGTACCCGTGAACGGGCCGTGCCGGTCGGTAGCCTCCGGCCAGTAACAGTCGCGCAGCAGCTCGATGTCGAGCCGGTCGATGGCGCGGCAGTAGCTGTGCAGGACGCGGCGGATCGCGCGCTCGTCGAGCAGCTCATCGAGTTCATCGTCGGCCACGGCTTCAACAAAGCCATTTGTGACACCCTGATGTCAAGTTTATGGCCGGGCTCAACGCTTGCCATTGGGCGCTTTCGCCGCTCGGCTGATGCCCAAGCCCCGCAGGCAGAACGCGACGAGGCGCGCAACCGTGTCGGCGTCGGGGCTGGTCTCCATCACCAGGTGGCGCCGCAGTTCACCAGTGACCAGTGCGTAGATGGCGTCGGTGGCCGCCTCGGGATCCTGCGCTTCTTCGACGGCGTCGACTGCGCCGGCGAGCAAGTCGCGCAGCGGTCTACTGTGTTCCTCTTCGGCCACCAGCTGTTCGGCTGAGGTGGCCATGTGCATGGCGACAACCCTGCTGACCTTCGCCGACTCCGGCTTCTGCACCCGCGTCATCAAGCTCACCACCCAGCGGACGACCTTGTCGACGGGATCAGCCTCCTTGGCCATCTCGTGTTCGACGTAGTCCCGCACTTTCCCGATACCGCGTTCGTGCACCGCCAGGATGAGGTCGTCCTTGCCCGAGAAGTACCGGTAGAAGGCGACATTGGAGACACCCGCCTGCTTGACGATGTCGGCCACGCGAGGTGTGGACGGCGCCCCCCGCTCGATGACCAGCACGGCCGCCTCAAGGATACGGTCGACTTCGGCGGCGGCATCCTTCTGACGGTCATCGAGTGCGCGCGCCACCGCCGCTGCGGCGCGCGATTCCGTCGTCGCCGATGCCTCCGCAACACCGCCGAGCGTATCGATGGAAGCCATCACTGGTCACTCTCCGCGATTACGTACCTACCCCCACGCGCTCCGGCTGACATCGTCACAGAATAGCATTCTGTGTGTGTTGAACGCTGTTCTTGAGATCCAGAATATGGTCCTTGTGTAGAAGTATCTCGTTCTGTATTCTCAGCCCCAAGCCGTCGAGCTCCACGCGTGGGTGAACAACGGTTCGGCTCAGCCCTTGGTGCGGGAGGATTGAGAACACCCCCGACAGCCACCACCGGACAACCCGAGCAACACGGAAATGACTGCAGCCCAACGCATTATGTGCAGCCCCGATGGGCAAGTCGACAACAGGAGGACGACCGAATGACCACCTTCACCGAGGCGCCGATCTTCGATGCCGACCAGCACATGTACGAGACCGCCGAAGCCCTGACGAAGTTCCTGCCCGAGAAGTTCCAGAAGGCCGTCCAGTTCGTTCAGATCGGCAAGCGCACACGGATCGCGATCCTCAACAAGATCACCGAGTACATCCCCAACCCCACCTTCGAGCGTGTCGCCGCCCCCGGGTCGCAAGAGAAGTTCTACTCCGGCCAGAACACGGAAGGACAGACACTGCGCGAGATGCAGGGCCCCCCGATCGAAGCCCCCGAGGCTTCTCGTCGGCCCGATGCGCGCATCGCCGAACTGGATCGTCAAGGTGTGCAGGGAGCTTTGGTCTACCCCACCCTGGCCAACCTCGTGGAGCATTCGGCGGCCGAGGACCCCGAACTCGTCGTGGCGATGATCCACGCACTGAACCAGTGGATGCTGGAGACGTGGAACTACGTGTATGAGGACCGGTTGTTCATGACCCCGGTGATCACGTGCGCGCTCGTCGATGAGGCCCGACGCGAACTCGAATACCTCGTCGACAACGGCGCGAAAGTTGTGCTCATCAAGCCGGCCCCGGTCAAAGGCTTCAAAGGTTGGCGCTCACCGGCGTTGCCCGAATTCGACCCGTTCTGGAAAGACGTGCAGGACGCGAACATGCCGGTGGTGCTGCACGCCAGCCAACCGCCGCTCGACGAGTACATCAACCGGTGGGAACCCTCCGACACCAACAACTTCATGGAGATGAGTGCGTTCCGGTGGCTGGTACTCGGCCACCGTGAGATCTCCGACATGATCGGCAGCCTGATCTGCCATGGCACACTCACCCGGTTCCCGAAGTTGCGGATCGCCAGCGTCGAGAACGGCAGCTCGTGGATCCACCCGCTGTTTCACGACCTCGTCGACGTGCACACCAAGATGCCCCAGAATTTCGAGGAGCACCCGTTGGACGTGTTCCGGCGCAACATCTGGGTTAGTCCGTTCTGGGAGGGCTCGGTGGCCGACGTCGTCGAAACCGTCGGATGGGACAAGGTGATGTTCGGCTCGGACTATCCGCACCCCGAGGGATTGGCTGAGCCCAAACGCTTCTACAAGTATGCCGAGGGCATGGATCGACGCCGCGCGTACGACTTCATGGGCGACAACGCCCGCCGATTCATCGGACTGCCGATCAGCAACCCCGACCCGGAAGCGCAGCACGCACCGGCAGAAACTGCGGCCGCCACATAGCGCCATCGAACACCTGGGCAGCTCCGGTCGGCTCCGATCAGCACCTTGACGGGTGACAGTCGACTGTCATAATGGTGCGGGTTACCACCTCGGTGCCGTCGGATCTGCGCTCACCGCGTCGCCACCGGGCCGTCAAATCGGAAGGCTCATCATGCGATTCACCGTCTACCTGCCCAACACCATGCACGTCTCGGCGGTGACTCAACCGTGGGAGCATGCGCTCACCGGCACCGATATCGCCCAGGTTGCGCGCACCGCCGAAAAATTGGGGTACTCACAGGTCTTTCTTCCCGAGCACTTCCTGACGCCCACCGCACATGTCGAGCTGTCCGGTGATCACTACTTCGACGCCACCACCGCCCAGGCGTTCATCGCGGGCGCCACGTCCACGATTTCGGTCGGCTCGATGGTGACGATTCTGCCGTTGCACAATCCGGTGATCGCCGCCAAGTCCATTTCCACGCTGGACTGGCTTTCCGGTGGTCGGGCGCAGGTCACGGTCGGAGTTGGCTGGCTCAAGGACGAGTTCGACATGATCGGCGTCCCGTTCAACAAGCGGGGTCGCATCACCGACGAGTGCCTTGCCGCGATGTACGAGCTGTGGACCAGCGACAACCCCAGCTTCGACGGCGAATTCGTGAAATTCGACAATGTGGCCTTCGGGCCCAAGCCGATTCGCAAACCACGGCCGGTGATTTGGATGGGCGGAGACGCCGATGCGGTGTTACGCCGCGCGGCGCGTTTCGGTGACGGCTGGGCGCCTTGGCTCACGAAACCGGCGGAACTGCCGGCCAAAATGGACTATCTGCGGTCCCAGCCCGGTTTCGACGACCGGCCGTTCTCGTTGTTCTATAGCCTCGCGGTACTTTCCATCGGTCAGGAGCATGCGATCGTCGACGACGCAGGCGCGCAGTACGGGCAGAGCGCGCAGCAGGTGATCGACAACTGCGGCATGCTCGCCGATCTGGGCGTCACCGATACGTGGGTCAACCCGCCGCCGCTGAGTGATTTCAGCGCGTATCTGGACCACATGCATTGGGTGGCTGAGGAGATCATCCCCAAGGTCGGATGAGCGCTTGTGCGAAGACCCATCAACACCGGATGAGGTCTATCCCGGCTTGATGTTCAGCGGCACCGACTCCAGGGTCAATGTCCCGGTGGGCCAGTGCACGCACGGCTCCTTGTCGCCGGCCAGACTGTATTCGGGGATGCGCGCGTGCCATTCCTCGAGGATGAGCCGGAGTTCCAGGCGCGCGAGGTGCGAGCCCAGGCACCGGTGCGGCCCGCGCCCGAACGCGAAATGCACAGGCTTGCCGTCGATGTGGACCTCGTCGGGGTCGGGGTACCGCAGTGGATCGCGGTCGGCACCCCCATAGGACAGCATCACCGTGGTGTCCTTCGGGACGATCCTGCCCGCCACCTCGACATCTTCGGTCGTGACGCGCGGCGTGAACGGGACGGGCCCCTCGACGCGCAGCAGGTCTTCGACGAAGGCCGGGATGAGCGAGAAGTCGTTGGCGATCTGGCGGCGCAAGTCGGCATCGCCGGCCAGCTTCGCCAGTGCGAATCCGACCGCTGCGGTGACGGTGTCCAGGCCGGCCAGCACGAACAAGAAGCACAGCCCGAGGATCTCGTTGTCGGACATGCCGCCGTCTTCGCGGTTCTGTATCAGCTGGGTGAGCATGTCGCTGCCGGTCGCGCTGCTGCGCCGCTCGGCGATGTGTTCGGTCAGGTAGGTGAACAGTTCCAGAGCGAGGGCCATCACCTCCGGCGTCGGCTCGGCGCTACTCGGATCGGTGAACTCCAGAATCGAGTCCTTCCACTGCACCAGCCGGTCGCGGTCGGCCAGCGGAAGCCCGAACAGCGTCAGGAACACCTGGGAGGGAAACGGTACGGCCAGATCCGGGACGACGTCGCACTCACCCTTGGCCGCGATCGCGTCGATCAGCTCGGCCGCCTGCCTGCGTAGTTCCGGCTCGCGCTCGGCCATCTTTTTCGGGCTGAAGAACGGATCCAGTATGCGGCGAAATCGCGTGTGCTCCGGCGGATCGATTGCGATGGGGACCAGCGGGACAGGGCTGCCCAGCCGGTCGAAGGCCCGCGCCGACGAGAAGAGATCGGGTCTCTTGGCGGCGAACTCCACAGCCTCGGCGCTGGTCAGGACGATCTCTTCGCCGGAGCGGACCGCCTCCCCCGCCTCGCGCAGTTCCCGCCAGGCCCGCGTCCGGTTCTCCCTGAAAGGCAGGTCGTTGATGTTGGTGGTCGCAGTCACGCCGAGCTCGGTCATCGGGTGGCCATCCTCTCCGCATCGGCCGCAGTGTGCCTCGCCTCGGATAGACTGTGACAGTAGACTGCCACTTTCCCGGGTAAGTATCGTCCGCACGGCAGCGGGTGTCAACGATGCGGCGATACCTGCCGGCGTTGGTAGTGTCGGGAAACTTGAGACGCTCGAGGAGGTTGGCGGATGGCACGGGGTGACCGTTCACCGCGCGGCGAGCATGCCGACCGGGTGCGCAACGCATTGTTGGAAGCAGCGCTGGACCTGTTCAGCGCCAACGGTTATGACGAGACAACCACCGATCAGATTGCCGACAGCGCAGGTGTCTCCCCACGCACGTTCTTCCGGTATTTCCCGACCAAGGAGTCGGTGCTGTTTTTCGGCGAGTACGACTTCATCGATGCGGTGAGCGGGGTCTACCTCGCCCAACCCGAGGAACTGTCTGACTTCGAGGCGATGGCCAACTCGTTCGCGTTGCTGGCGCCCGGCCTCAAGCGCATCCGCAAGCGCATCGCGCAATACCACGAGGCCGTCGCGTCCTCACTCGTGCTGCTCGGCCGCGAACGCCGGAACCACGAGGCCAACGCCGAGACCGTGGCGAAGGTGATCGCCGAGCGGCGCCGGCTGCCCTCTCCGGACAGTGAGTGCCACCTGCTGGCTTCCATCGGGATGCTGCTCACCGAGCGCGCGGTCAATCAATGGCTGGCCGCTCCCGGACGCGCCCTTGACGACCTGATACGCCAGGAGTTCGCCGCGCTGCCTGCCGTGCTGAAGTAGCACGGGGCGGTTAGGGATCGTCGAAGCGCGTCCCGTCGGGGCAGGCCCGCGGAGTGTCCGGGCCGCAGTACTGCGTCCGCAGATAGCTCGGGTAGGTGTCGGTCGGACCGGCATACAGACCGGCCAGGTTCACCGGCAGGTCGTAGACGCCGATTGCGACCACATGCAGGAAGCCGGTGACCGCCAGAACCCGTAGCAGCGCCTTGACTTTCGTTCCGGCCCAGTGCAGCGTCTCGACGCCCGCCTCCACCCGGATCTGCCCCTTGCGGTTGCGAAAGAACATCAGCGCGCCACTGGAGCTGAGTACCAGGGACCACAGGACGGGGCCGTAGAACGGCAGTTGTACGGTCTGGCCGGCCCACAACGTGGCGCCGGGGACCGCCGCCGGGTACGCGACCAGACCGTGGTGCACCGCGAAGATCTCGAGCGGGAACTCGATCACATACACCGCCAGCCATCCGCAACAGAACGTGCGGACCGGACCCAGCGCAGGCCAGCGGTGCCGCGCCCGCCCCATGGCCCACCGAGCGAGCGTGCCCATGGCCAACGGCATCCAGATGTAGATCATGGCGATCATCAAGACCGGCTCGGCCATGAACCGACTACCGGGACTGAGCGAGCCGGGGACGTTCTCCATCCAGTTACCGAAATTGACCAGGCCCGCGTTGTAGAAGAGCACCGGCTGGAACCAGTTGATCAGCGGGTCATGCCACCAGGCGATCGCCGACCCGATGACGACAGCTGCCTCGACGCACAGCTGCCGCTCGCGCAGACTCTTGCGCACGACGTAGACGATCGCGATGAGAGCCATGATCGGACAGGCGATTTGGAACACGGTGATCGCCAGCCGCGTCCCGCCGGGAATCGGATCGGGTCCCGGGTCCACCGGCACCGCATTTCCCGACACGATCCAGGACAGGTAGACATAGGCGGCGACCGCCGTGCACACGGCGCCCACACTCGACCAGAACAGCACGGGCCGAATCGTTTTGATCGCCGGGCGTTCCGCCGGCGGCCCGGCATGGCCGACCTCGTCGGGACTCTTGAGATCCGTCACTGCTTGCGCCTCCTTTGGCGACCTTCCACCAAAGATGGCAGTTCACTGCCACAGTGTCAACGCCCGATCGAGGCGTGCTAGACCTGCACGGCCTCCCAGCCGCCGCCCTCAGCAGAGCGGTGCGCGGCATCGATCACCGCGAGCGAGAGCAATCCGTCCTCGAAAGTCGGCGCCGAGCTGGGTGCACCGTCGAATGCCGGCAGCCAGTCCTCCAACATGAGTGCCATAGCGCGGCTGGCATGCCCGGCCAGACCGGTGGGCAGCTTCTCCGGATGGTCCGGCTCGCGTTCCATGATCGCCAACGGGCTCAGACCGGTATCCGAGGTCGCGCCCGCCGAGTATTCGATGGACCGCAGGTCGCCGTCCCCGATGATGGTGCCGTTGGAGCCGAACAGCTCCAGCCGGTAGTGATCTGCGTGTGCGCCCATCACCGAGATGCTCAGCACCACGGTCACCCCGGATTCCATCCGCATCAACAGCGCCGCGGTGTCGTCGGCGGTGACCTGCAATGTCGCGCCGTCGGGCAGTTCGCGCACCGGCTCAGTGGTGCGCACCTCGGCGCACACCGACAGCGGTCGGCCGAGCAGGTTGCACAGGAAGTCCAGGTCGTGGACCAGCATCCCGGCGAGGTAGCCCCCGCCCTGGTCTCGGTCGTACATCCAGGCTGCCTGCAGCGGGTGACTGGGATGCCAGTAGGACGCGCTGCGACTGACCCTGGCCAGGTATTGGTTGCCCAGGAAGCCCGACCGCACCTTGTCGGCGACGGCCAACCAGTCGGGATTCCACCGGTTCTCAAAACAGCAGGCGGTGGGCAGGTTGGCTTCGGCGGCGGCGCGGACCATCTCGCGTCCGGCCTCGAGGTCGCCCGCGAGTGGCTTCTCGCACAGCACCGGCTTGCCGGCCGCCAGTGCGGCCACCGTCATATCACGATGCAGGACGGTTGGTGTCGCGACCGAGATGACGTCGAGGTCGTCGCGGGTGACGAACGACTGCCAGTCGGTGGACGTCTCCTCGATACCCAATTTGGCAGCTACGCGTTCCAGTCGGTCGGGCGTGCGCGCGCAGAGCGCGACGGGTTCGAAGCCCTTCGCCGCCCGGAAGCCCGGTACCTGCACATGCGCACCCCAGCCCACGCCGATGATGCCGACCCTCAGTGTCATATCTCTCCTCACGTCGTTCCGCGCAGTGTGACAGCCTGATGCCGTTCTACACAGTGTGACTGCGATGTTAGATCGATAGACAACCAAACGAAAAGGTCCCGTCCAGTCGCACCGCCGCCCAACTGCCAGAAGCGCTGGGATCCAAATGAACTCGCTGTCACATGAACTCCGATGTGGCGGGCGCCCGCAGCACCGGTCCATGGCGCGGTGGCTAAGCTGCTCCGGTGGGCAAAGCCGAACTCCTGGACCGGTTGCGCCTCCCCTTGATGGCCGCCCCGATGTCGATCGCCTCCACACCCGAGCTGGTTGCGGCATGTTGCCGGGCCGGAGTGGTCGGTTGCTTTCCCACCCACAATGCCTGGAAGGACTCCAGCCTGGATCAGTGGCTGGAGCGGATCGATGCCTCGCTGGCGGATCACGCTGACATCACCGGTTCGGCGGCGGCTCCGTTCGCGGTCAACATCAACGTGTCGCGCGCGAAGCCCGCTGAACTGCTGGCTCGAGAGCTCGAGCTCTGTCGGCTCCATGACGTCCAGATCGTGACGACCAATGTCGGTGACCCCTCAGAAGTCGCTGCCCGCGTGCATGATTGGGGCGGCATGGTGATCCACGACGCGGTGTCGGTCGCTCAGGCCGAGCGGGCGGTCGCGGCCGGTGTCGATGGGCTGATGCTGGTGTGCGCCGGCGCCGGAGGGCTGGGCGGTGACCTCTCACCCATGGCCTTCGTGCCCCGTGTGCGCGGCTTCTTCGACGGGCTCATCCAGTTGGCCGGCGGGGTATGCACGGGCGGCGGCATCCGGGCCGCGTTGGCACTCGGCGCCGACATGGCCTGCATGGGGACGCTTTTCATTGCCACCGAGGAATCCGGCGTGCACGACGACCACAAGCGCATGCTCGTCGAGGCGGATCTTGCCGACGTCGTCTGGACAGACGCCATCTGCGGCATCTCGGGCAGCTTCCTTCGGGCCTCCCTACTGGAGCACGGGTTGGACCCCGACAATCTCCCGCCCCTGGATTTCGCGCGCCGCCCCACCATTCCCCGCCACATCAAGCCGTGGCGGATGATCTTCAGCGGGGGGCACAGCACCGCCGGGATCGCGGCCGTACCGTCGGTCGCTGACCTGGTCGCAGAACTGGAGCGGCAGTTCCTGGGCTGAGGCAGTCCGGCTGGGACGAGCGAGTTGGTCCAATGTCGGGTGCCACTCGCGGGCCCGGCGTGCCCCCTAGATCTCGTTCCGCGCGCCGGCGGTGCCCCGTCGCCGATGTGATGCCACCGTCTTTGCTAGCGCCCCGGCGTCACAAAGTTACGGCGTCCGTCCGAGCACCGACTAACCGCTGTTGTCCAATGCCAGCGGACCCGCCTGCATGACCTTGCCCAGCAAACCCAGATCGACGCCCACCTCAGCAGCGGCCTCGTGGCAGGCCGCGACATCCTTACGCAGGAAAGGCCCAGCCATCTCGGTGAATCGGTCGATCCCCCCAATGCGGTGGACGTGCGAGGCGGCACCGCTGCGGCCGCTGCAGACCTCAAGCGTGGACAACAACGCGTCCGGATCGACATTCAACTTGTCGCCCAGTTGTGTTGCCGAAGCGACGAGCTGAGCGTTGGCGGCAAACAGCAGATTGTTGATCAGCTTGATGGCCAGCGCGCTGCCCAGTTCGCCGGTCGGCACCACCGGATCGGCGTAGGCGGCCAGGATGGGTGTCACCCTCTCGACAGCGTCGGCCTGACCACCGACCAGCACGGTCAGAGTGCCCGCGGCGATGTTCTCCGCGGTGCCGCTGACCGGGGCGTCCAGGATCAGCGGCGCCGACGACGAGCTGTCCCGCAATGCTTCGAGGGTGGCCACGGTTCCGGTGGTGTGAGAGACAAATACCGACCCGGCCTTGGCGTTGGCGATGAAACCGTCGGGGCCCAAGCCGGTTTCGCGCAATTGTGCGTCGGAGAACAGGCACGAGAGCAGAATGTCGCTCTGCGAGGCCAATTCGGCTATCGATCCGACCGAGGTTGCGCCACTGGCAGTGAGACGGTCCCGCACCTCGGCCCGTCGGCTGTACACCAGCACATAGTGGCCGGCACCGAGCAATCTGAGAACCATGGGCTCTCCGAGCTGGCCTGCCCCGATGAATCCGACTGTACTGCTCACTACGCTCTCCTAAACCTGGCTCTCCTAAACCTGTACAGCTGGACCGCAAGACCGATCGCGCCGAAGTTCGACAGTCTCAGAGGGAATCCCGACGTCACGCCACATCCGGTCCCGTGTCCGCGGGACGGTCACCTCAATGCCATCTGAGGTTCAGCGAATCGACCCCGAACACCTGGCCGCCATGCTCGATGGCCTCTCCAGCCAGCTCATAGTCCGGAATGCGCTTGTGCCACTCCTCGAGGACCACCGCCATTTCCTGCCGGGCCAGGTGCGATCCGAGGCAACGGTGTGGACCACCGCCGAACGACAGGTGACGGGTGACGCCACGGTCGAGGTCTACCTCGCGGGCGTTGGGATAGGCCGACTCGTCGCGGCCGGCGAACGCCAACGAGAACGACGCCATATCGCCCGCCTTGACCGGGCAGCCGTGGAAGTCCATATCCTGAGTCGCTTTTCGGGCGGTCTGGACGATCGGGTAGGCCCGAAGTGTCTCCTCGACCGCCTTCGGGATGAGCTCGGGTTCGGCGACGATCCTGGCACGGTCGGACTGATGGGTGGCCAGGTGCAGCATCGCGTAGGACAACTGGTTGGACACCGTGTCGAGTCCGGCCATGAACAACAGCAGCAGGCAGTTGAGCAGCTCCAGGTCGTTGATCGGTTCGCCTTCGATCGTCCAGCCAATAGCCTTGCTGACGATGTCATCGGCGTCCGGGTCGCGGTTTGCGCGACGCTGTGCAATCAGCTCGGAGAAGTAGCCCATCACGTGCGTCATGCCCTCGAGCCGCGCGGCGTTGACTTCCTCGCCCACGCCGCGCTGATGCAGGATCATGTCCTCCCACGCCATGAACTTCTCGAGGTCCTCGACAGGCATCCCCATGATGGTCAGAAACACCGTCGACGGGAACACCCGCGAGATCCGTTCCACGAAATCGCACCCGCCGTCGCCGACGAGTTGCTCGACGAGATCCGCCGCCAGCTTCTGCTGCGCCTCGCGCAGTCCCTTCACCCGGCCCGGTGAGAAGTATTCCGCCAACACGTGGCGCCACTTGGCGTGCTCCGGCGGGTCGAGCATGATCGGAATCCACTTGTACGGCGGGTCCGGTTCCGTCGGCACGACGACGCTGCTCGACCACAGCTCGGGGTGCTGCAGCCCTTCGAGGATCACCGCATTCTCGGTGAACACCCAGTAGTCCGCGCCGGCCTCGGTGTTGCGGAAGACCGGGCGCACATTGTCCTGGCATTCGTCCAGCCGGCGGAAGTGCGTCAAGGCGGGAGAGTCCGGGATATTCATCTCGATGTTCAAGACGGGACACCCTGTGCTGGACTGGTTTTGGCTCATGGGATCCTTCCGAACCGGCCGCGACCTAGCGCAAACTCGATACTGGCTACGTCACGCCATGGTACGACAGTCTACTGCCATAATTGATCGAAACCGAGATTGCGGCGGCGCCACAGCTCATCGCACTAGGTTAACTATGTCAGAACGATCGCGCAATACCCTGTCCGTAGGACGTGCTGTTGGCAATCTCGATGGCGTGCTCATCGTTGTCGAACGGGTTGATCGAGTGGACGGGTCCGAAGACCTGGTTCTGCGCCAACTCCGAAGCCCGGTCGACATCAGCGAAGACCGTGAGGTGCAGGTAGAACCCGCCGACCAACTCCCTCCGATGCGCTCCCCGCCGGTGATCAGCCGCGCACCGCTGTCCTTGGCACGCTCGATCATCTCGGTGAGGCACTCCAGGGCCTGCCGGTTGACCACTGGTCCGGAGATGGTATCGGCCTCAAAGGGATTGGTCCCGACACCGCTGGCATTGTCGGGATCGGCGGCGGCGAACACGATATTGCCGGACTTGCCGCCGAGCTCCATGACCGCGGGCTTGATGAGATCCGCACAGGACCGCAGGATCTTGCGTGCCGTGTCGGGGCCGCCGGTGAAGCTGATCTTCTTCACCATCGAACGCTCGACAAGTGCCGCACCAGCCTCCGCGCCAGCCGGAACCACGTTGATCACACCATCAAGGATTCCGGCCTCGGCGGCCAGATCCGCAAACAGCAGCGACCTCGCTGCTGATCTTGCCGGCCCAGCCCGCGTAGTAGCGGATCCATTCCCCGGCAGTGGAACTCATCGCGGATGTCGTACCGACGGGAGTTCCGTTGTCCATCGCGGCGAGCCGACCGAACTCGTCCGCGTAGCTTTCGACCAGGTCCGCCAACCGCATCAGCATCCGACGGCGGTCGCCAGGCTTGGTCCGCCGCCAGTCCAGATAGGCCGAGTGGGCCACCTGCACCGCCTGGTCGACCTCGGCGGGCGCGGCGAGTGGGACATCGGCATCGGGACGGCCGGTGGTGGGGTCAATGTGCTGGTAGATACCGTCGGAGCCGGTGGAGAGACGTTGCGCACCGATACGCAACTGGACTGCCGGACGTTCGATTCCGAGTGTCGCACCGCTCATCAGATCTGCTCCCTATCGCACCGCGAAGCCGGCATCGAGCGGCCACGCGATCCGGTGATGAACTTCGCTTCATCGGAGACCAGGAAAGCCACCGCGTTCGCGATGTCCTCGGGCATCAGGATCTGGACGGGTAACGCGTTCTCCATGGCGCTCACCGCGGTATCCCCCGCTTCGAACAGTTTTGCCATGGTCTCATTCATCACCATGCCGGTCGCGACACCGGTGGGGTGAACGGTATTGACGCGAATCGAATACTGTGCCAACTCATTTGCCCACACCTGCATCAGGCCGACCAGTCCGCGCTTCGACGCGGTGTAGGCCTGACCGCCTGCCCGGTCGGTGCCGGTGCCCTTCAGACCGGCACTCGAGCTGGTCACGACGATGGATCCGCCACGGCCACCGTCGATCAGCGCGGGAGTGGCCGCCTGGACCGTGTTCCAGGCACCGATCAGGTTCACGTCGATGATGTCGCGGAAGGTCTGTCGCGCGTTGTCATCAGCGCTCAACCGGACCACACCGGCATTGGCGATCACGATGTCGAGGCAACCGAACTCCCCCACCCCTTCGGTGACAGCCTGTTCCACCGCGTCGGCGTCACGTACGTCGGCCTGTCGGGCGATGATGCGCCGGCCCTGATCCTCGACCAGTTTCACCGTCTCTTGAAGATCATCGGGGGTGGCTTGGGGATAGTCGATCGAGTCGATGTCGTGGCAGATGTCCAGCGCGATGATGTTCGCGCCGTCGGCGGCCAGTCTGACCGCGTGTGCACGACCCTGACCGCGGGCAGCGCCGGTGATGAAGGCGACCTTGCCCTCGAGATTTCCCATTGGTGCTGACTCCTCGTAGTTAATGGGTTGCGCTGCCGGTGTGAATTCGAGCCTGCCGCAGTCCTTCTTGCGGATCGTCGATGTCGATGTCCCAATTGCCGCAGGAGCAGGTGCACCGGTAGTGACCGTTGACCGGCAGAATGGCCTGGCCGTCGCAGTCTCCGCCGGTGTTGGCGATGCTGGTCAGGAATTCCAGCGGCTTTTCGTGCAGGGCGCTGTCATCGGACATGGATTCACTCGCTCCTTGCTTGCTCGGCTGACGCGACTCGGAAGATCGGCAGCAGCCAGCCGTCGGTGATCGGGGTGAAGTCGACGTGCAGGCGCGTCCCGATCTTCACCTCCTCGGGTGCCACGTCGACCACGTTGGACACCAGCCGGGCGCCGGGTGCATCGGGTAGGTCGAGCACTGCCGGCACCAGGGTCAGATCGGGCAGACCGGGAAACCCGTGCACCACCGCAAAGCTGTACACCGTTGCGGCACCGGAGAGTTCGATCCAGTTGACAGCCTTCGACTGGCAGTTGGGGCAGAACGGCGTGGGCGGTAGCCGGAAGGTGCCGCAGTCCCCGCATTGCGGAGCCACTAGGCGTCTCTCCTTGGCCGCCGTCCAGAACGGTTCGGTGCTCGCGTTCACCGCGATCCGAATGTGCTCACCGGGAATGGTCCCGGCCAGTGTTGCAGCAGGTGCGTTCATGACGCCCTCCCCAGGATCAGGCCGCTGACCGGGATGCTGGCGGGTCCGCCGGTGACGAGCGCCAGTTCGGCGTCGGCGACCTGGTTGATCGCGGTGCCGCGCATCTGCTCGACCCCCTCCATGATGTGGGTCATGCCGATGATGTAGGCCTCGGACAGCTGGCCGCCGTGCGTGTTGACCGGAATACTGCCGCCGTCGTGACGGATGGCGCCGCTTTCGACGAACGCGCCGCCCTCGCCTTTGGCGCAGAACCCGTAGTCCTCCAATTGCATCAACACCATCGGCGTGAAGTGGTCGTAGAGCAGCGCCACGTCGATGTCGGCGGCGCCGATGCCGGCCTGCCGGTAGAGCCGGTCGGCGATCGGCTTGTTACCCGAGGACGCGAAGTACTCGTCGGGCATCCCCATCCAGGCGAACGCCCTGCCCCAGTCTTTGACCCCGCCGTGCGCGGCGGCCACCACCGGAACGGCGGGCTGCCGCAAGTCCTTCGCCCGCTCCGCGCTCGTGGTGATCACAGCCACCGCACCGTCGGTCTCCTGGCAGAAGTCGTAGAGGCACAACGGTTCCGCGATCATTCGGGCGTTGAAATAGTCTTTCAGCGTCAGCGGCTCGGGGTGCATGGCCTTGGGCCGATTGGCCGCGTTGGCCCGGGTCGACAGTGCGATTTCGGCGAATGCCTCGCGCCGGGTTCCATAGAGGTGCATGTGCCTGCGCGCCAGCACCGACATCAGTTGGCCCGGACCGAACAGACCCGACGGTTGCAGGAACGAGTTGATCGGGTCGGGCTCCAACGCCGCGAACACCGATCCCAGCCGCTGTTGGGACTGCTGCAGCGCCATCACCGTCACCACCACCGACGCGTCTCCGGCAACGATGGCCGCCCGCGCCAACCCGATCGCGCCCGCCGAGCCTCCGCCGCCGGACGTCAGCGCCGCGGTGAACGTGACTTCGGGAATCCCAAGGGTTTCCATGAAGTCGGCGGTGTCCATCTTCTCGGTGTATCCCGCGCTGGCGCCGGAGTAGTAGGCGAAGCCGTCGATGTCGGTCACCGGCAGGCCGGCGTCCTCGCAGGCCGCCAGGATGGCCTCGCAGGCGAGTTCGGTGGTGGTCTTCGGCAGGGAACCGCCGCGTTTGTAGTACGGCGTGGCCCCGATACCGACGATCGCGACATCGCGTAGACCCGAGTTGTTTCCCACGGACTCAGACCAATTCGGCCGGGATCGGCGGGACGTCGGGGAACAACTCGTAGAAGGTGCCCTGGGTGATCCGCAGCCGGGTCTCGTCACTCACGCCGTCGAACAGTCCCTTGAGCGTGTCCTGGGTGTGACCGAAGGTGCCTTCCATGTGCGGGTAGTCGCTGCCGAACATCACGTTCTTGTAGCCCATGTGGTCGAAGGCGGCCACCGCCGTCTCGTCGTGCTGGAAGGACGCGTACACCTGGCTGTACAGGATTTCCTTGGGATTGCGAGAAAGCTTGGGGCGCACCGCCATATGGTGCTGCCGGTAGCCTTCGAGCAGGCGGTCGCCCAGGAACGGCACCCACGTCGCGCCACCCTCGGAGATCAGCACCTTGAGGTTCGGGTGGCGGTCCAGGGCGCCGGAGGCCACCATCTTCATCGCCGCGCGCTGCCCGGAGAACGTCGTCTCGGCGTAGTTCATGATCGCCCCGCCCGGTCCCCGATACACCTGGCCTGCGCCCCCGGAGGCACCGCCGACCGTCATGTCGACCGGGTCGGTGCCGATGTGGAAGGCGATCACCATGCCGGCTTCCTCGGCGGCCGCCCAGAACGGCTCCCATTCCTTGCGGTGCCAGTCGGGCGCGCTCGGGTGCGGCGTGGTGGGCAGGAAGACCGCCTTGAAATTCTTATCCGCCGCCCAGTGCAGCTCCTCGATCGCGTCCTCGACCACCAGCGTGGACACCTGAGCCGTCACGACGTATCGGGGCGAGACCGCGACGATCTCTTCCAGCGCCCATTCATTGCTGGCCCGCATGCAGGCCTTCAACAGCTCCGGGGTCCGGAAGGTCGATCCCCACATGCCCAGCGACGGGAAGATCACCTCACCCCAGACGCCTTCCTTGTCCAGGTCGCCCAACCGGGCCTTGGCGTCACGGATACCCTGTGGCTTCATGCTTTCCTCGATGAACTGCACCATCGCCGAGGAAGGCAGCTTGCGGCGGAAGATCTGCCCGTCCACCGAAACCGTCTCGTACTCGCCGTCAGGATCCTTCTCGGCGCGTGGCGTCAGGTCGGCCAGCTTCTTCGGCAGCCTGTTCTGCCACAGATCCTCGGGTTCCAGAAAGTGGGAGTCACCCGAATTCGTCCAGATCATGCTGGTTGCTCCTTCGAAGGTATGCGGGCCGCTTTCCGCTGATGATGCCAGCGAACAAGCCTGAAGTCCAGTATTTCTAATGCTTAGATATTACTATCTTCTTCGACGGTCTCGACAGGCGAAACTGTGAACCATGGGAGGAGGCCCGATGACCGAACTGGGTACCGACATGCCCGCCACCGCACGGCGCCGAAATGCCTCGGGCGAGTCCACCCGGGTGATGCTGATGGAGGTCGCCGAGCGGCTGTTCGCCACCCGCGGCATCGAGGCCGTGACGATGCGGGAGATCCAGGAGGCGGCCGGCCAGTCCAACACCTCGGTGATCCGGTACCACTTCGGCTCTCGCGACGGCCTCATCCGCGCCTTGATCGCCCACCGCCAGCGCACGCTCGGAACAGACCGCCAGCGGATGTTGGAAACCATGCGTGAGGAGGGCAAGGAAGCCGATCCGCGCGCGGTGGTGTGGCTGCTGGTCCGCCCGCTGGCCAACAGCATCGCGGCGGGCGAGATGTTCGTGCCGTTCCTGGCCCGGCTCAGCGAGGATCCGCGGGCGCGCAGCGATTATTGGCCCGAACACCTTCAGGACGAATGGACTCAGGACAGACTCGAAGAACTCGTCGACGCCGCACTGCAGGACCTCCCCGAGCGGGTGCGGCGAGGCCGCACGTTCCAGCTGTACACCAGCCTGATCAACGTGCTCGCCGCGGCTGCCCGCTCGGGGCACGGAATGAGCGAGGCGCAGTTGCACAACTACGTCGACGCCTGGGTCGGCATGCTGACCGCCCCGGTGTCCTACGAGACCCGCGGGCTGCTCGCCGGGCAGGACGGCGACTGATCGGCTCAGCTGCCGCCGCCGATCACCTCGGCCGTCCGCAGGGCAGCGATCCGGTCGTCGTCGACGCCGACCTCGCGCAGCACCGCGTCGGTGTGCTGACCGATCGTGCAGCCCGCGTCGGCCTTCGTCTGTGACCTGGAGAACCGGCACAACGGGGCTAGCCGGCGGTGCTCCGCGAAAATGGGACTGTGCGCCTCGACTGCATAGCCGGCCTCGAAGAACGGATCGGTCTGCAGCACGAACTCCGAGTTGCGTTCCGTCACCTCGACGCAACCGACGTCCTGCGAGGACAGCTCGCGCTCCCATTCTGACGCCGGCTTGGTGGCGAACACCGGGGTCAGTGCATCGATCAGGGCTTGGTCATGTTCGGCCTGTGATGCCGAGCCGGCAAAGCGTTCGTCGGCGTGCAGATCGACATAGGGAGCCATCGCCTTCGCAAGGGCGGGCCATTCGCGAGCCAGCGGTGCCGCGAGGAATACCCAGCCATCGGCGGCCCGGTACATCCGGTAGAGCGCATTGAGACCGAAGAACTGGTCGTCGGTGGATTCGATCGACGGACGCCCGGCGTATCCGGTGTTGTGGTTGATCACGGACTGCAGTGCGGTACCGAGCATCGTGGTGGTCATGTGCGGAAGTGTGATCCCGCGACGCTTGGCGTACAGGCCGACCAGCAGTGCCGAGGCCACGCCGAGGGCGGCGATGCCGTCGGATTGCACGGCCGGCACGGCGCTACCGGCGTGCAGGGTGATCGCCCGGCGGTGCGCTTCGTCGAGATCGGCCGGCCGGGTCGCGGCGCCGCGGCTGTCGATCACGGAGAGCCCGGAAGCCGCGCCGACCGACGGCGCATAGGCGGAGCGGTGGGCGTACGGGCCGTCGGCGCCGTAGCCGGACATGCTCAGCACGACCAGGTCCGGATTGGCCGCCTTCAGCTTCGCCTCGTCGATGCCGGCGCGTTCGGCGGCATCCCCGCGGAAGCACAGCAGCACCAGATCCGAACGCTTCGCCAACTCGTAGACCAGTTCCAGCCCCTCGGGCTTGGTGAAGTCGATGGCGACACTTTCCTTGCCCTGCAACACCTTCGCCCCGCCCGCCTCCGGGAACGCGACCAGATTGCGGATGTTGTCGCCGGCCAGCGGCTCGACCTTGATCACCCGCGCACCCAAGTCCGTCAGCAGGGTTGCACCATAGGGACCGGCGTACATGCTGCCGAACTCGAGCACCGTCACTCCGGTCAGCGGGGCCGCCACCGGGGGGTCGGTCCGAGGTGCGATCTCGGGCCGGGACTCATCGAAGTTCACCGAGGTGTTGTGTTCACCCAGTCGCGGCGCCGGCCGGATGGTGGTCAGCGGCTTGCGGTCGGAATGGATCAGCGTGGTGGGCTGGCGCACCGGCCCTAGATCGGGATCGTCAACCGTGACTGCCCGGCCGTCGTGGACGATCTGGGGATGGTCCAGCGCTTCGTCGGGGGTGCGGAACAGCTCGCCGCTCAGGTCGTGGTTGACGGCCATGGCCTGTTCCCACTCGGCGAGCGTGCGGGCACCCACCCGCTCCAGCATCATGTCCCACCACTCCATTCGGAGTTCCGGAGTGGGCAGCATCGGGAACCCGTGCCATTTCGGGTCGGCCAGCTCGCCGAGTAGGTCGAGTTCCTCCAACCAGGCGTGGATCAGCCGCGGCGACACCTGCGCGAACTGCAGCCACCGGCCGTCCTTGGTGGGCGCGACCAGCAGTGCATAGATCAGGTAGGCCTGCGGACGTCCCTGGTCGTCGTAGACGGCGTCCATCGGCTCGAACGCCCCCGGATAGCGTTCCAGCACCAACTCGTAGAACCAGTTGTAAGGGTCCATCGACCCCATCCCGGTGACCAGGTTCGACTCCACGATCTGGCCGAGCCCGCTGGAGTCACGTTCGATCAGTGCGGCGAGAACGCCCTGTACCGCGGCGTGGGCGGCGCCCCAGGAGGCGTAGGGCGTCGAGATGTAGGCGGGCCCGGGGCGCAGGGTCAGTCCGCGCTTCTCGTGCATGACGCCGGTTTTCGCCATGACCAGGGCTTCCCAGCCCTTGTAGTTGCGCCATGGACCGGTCGAACCCCATCCGGTGATGTTGGCGACCACCAGTTGTGGATAGCGCTCGGACAGCAGCTCCGGGCTCAGGCCCAGCCGTTCGGCCGAGGCGGGGCGCAGCGTGTTGACCATGACATCGGCCCGACGCAGCAGCGCGCGCAATCGGTCCAGATCGGCGTCGAGATGCAGATCGAGTGTCACGCTGCGCTTGCCGCGCAACAGCGCAGGCCAACCGGGCAGGTCGCGCAGCGGGCTCCCGTCGGGCGGCTCGACCATGATGACCTCGGCACCGCAGTCGGCGAGGAACTGCGTGGCCTGCGCACCGGGCAGGGTGGTCGAGAGATCAACCACCACCAGGCCGGTCAGTGGACCGTCGATCGCCGGGTCGTCTGCCGCCATATTCGCTCCCTACATCTGGGCCCAGAAGTCTTCACGCAGCGTTGTGACGCGCGCCACGCCAGCATGGCAGCGGCCAAGATTAATGTCAATGCATTAGCGTTAGATATATGCCTGTATGGTGCCGATCATGACCGAAGATCCCGCGGTTCGTGGCGGATTCCCGCAGATCCGAAGTTGGCAGGTACCCGCGCTGCGCAGTCCGGGCGGCGGTGCCGAGTACGGCGACATGATCGATGCGCTGCGCGATTTCCTCGACGGCGTTGCCGGCGCGGCTCCCGACACTGCGACGACAATAGAGCTCGCCCGGGACCTGCGTGGGTGGTCCGACCGGTTGGCCCCGGCTGCGGTTCCAGAACGCCGCCAGATTTTCGCCCGTCGTCTGGACCTGCCCGGGCGAGGCCAGACCATGTCGCCGAATTTCGTTCCTATCGCCGGTGACCGGGACAGCGTGCACGGCACGGTCCGGTTCGGCCGCTACTTCCTCGGCGGCGGCGGAGCGGTGCACGGCGGCGCGATACCACTGCTGTTCGACGAGGTGCTGGGCAGGCTGTGCAACTCAGGCGATCGTGCTCCGTCACGAACTGCGTATCTGCACACCGACTTTCGGGCCATCACGCCGGTCGGCAAAGAACTCACGGTACGCGGCTGGTTCGTCAGCGAAGAGGGCCGCAAGCGGGTACTGCGGGCGGAGTTGACAGACGGCGAAACCCTCTGCGCCGAAGCCGAAGGGCTTTTCATCGTGCTGCGTCCGGACCAGCCCTGACCGGCGCCAACTAAGTCGCTTCCGCGGCCGGTTCAACACGACGGATCAGGACTGGTGTCTCCCCCTGGGCGGAGACACTCTGAGCATGGCACTGTACATGCGGCGAGCGGTCGGTGCCGCGGGCAGCGGACGGGACCGGTCAGCCGAGAATGCCTGGATCATGTACGCCACGAACCGTTTCCAAGTATCAGGTGCCGCTTCGCGGGTCGCTGACAGAACCCCGGCATTGGCCATAAGCAGCATCACCAAATCCTCGGGAACGAAATCGGCACGTAGCCCACCCACAACCTTGGCGCGGTCGATCAACTCGACGAAGCCCGCGTGCGCACGGTCCCGCTCGGATTTCAGGCTGCCCGCACCGGGCGCCGTCAACGTGAGCAAGTCGGCAAAGCCGTGATCGGCGGCCTGCAGACCACAGACGGCTTCAACATACCCGCAGAAACCGTGCCACGGATCGTCATCGGCGAGCGCAACATCGACGGCGTCGGCGTACGCGGCCATCTTCTCCTGGAACGCTGCGCCGATCAGGTCCGCCCGACTGGGGAACCGTCGGTACAGCGTTCCCACCCCCACGCCAGCCTGACCGGCGATGTCCTCAAGGGATGCTTCCAGTCCACGCTCGGCAAATACCCGGCGTGCCGTGGCGAGGATGCGGACCCGATTGCGTTCGGCGTCGGCTCGCAGTGGTGATTCGCTCACCCAGGAATCATATAACCGGAGGTATACCTCCAGTTACGCTACGATGGTCGGCGACGAAGGGCGCATCCATGAATACTGTTTTGTGGGTCCTGCAGATCGTGCTGGCCGCGGCGTTTCTGATGGCCGGTGTGTTGAAGTCGACGCAGCCGAAGGGCAAGCTCGCGCAGAAGCTGCCATGGGTTGAGGACTTCTCCACCGGTACGGTCCGGTTCATCGGGATTGCCGAACTGCTGGGCGCGCTGGGCCTGATTCTGCCCGCGGTGACAGGCATCGCCCCGATCCTGACTCCGATAGCCGCGGCTGCACTGGCCGTGGTGATGGTGCTCGCGTCGGGCGTCCATGCGCGCCGTAAGGAACCGTCCGGAATCGCCTTCAATGCAGTGCTTTTCGTGATCGCAGCTGTCATCGCGTGGGGCCGGTTCGGGCCCTACGCGCTTTGAGTTCACGCCCACTCGGTTAGGAAGAATCCATGGCCAACATTCCCGCCTCCCACCGCGACCTGATCGAAGCGCCTGGCATCGCATCGCTGAGCACCATCGGCGCCGATGGCACACCCCAGGTCACAGCGCTCTGGTACCTCGCCGACGGCGACAAGGTGAAGACATCGCTGATGACCACCCGGCAGAAGTACAAGAACGTGGTGGCACACCCCAAGGCGACGCTGTTCATCATCGACCCGACCAACCCGTTCCGCACCCTCGAGGTGCGCGCGGACGCCTCCATCGAAGAGGATCCCGCCCTGGGATTGTTCGAGAGAATCGTCCGCCACTACGGCCAGGACCCGGACAACTTCCCCGCTCCTCGCGACAATCGCGTTGTCCTCGTCCTCACCCCGACCAGAGTCGTCACGCAGGGTTGATGACCGGCCGGTCGCACCGGAAATCTTTGCGGTGCAGAGCATTCAGCTCTCGTTTCGCGCAGTCACACCGCCGAGGTCGAGCGGGACGTCGCACACCGCAACCGGGACTGCCGGAAGGCCCTTGAAGTAACAGGTCGCTAACCAGGTGAACCATGTCATTGGTGGGGGTGCGATGATGCCGGTATCGACCGGATCGACATAGGAGCAATCGTGACCGACACGACCAACCTGGCCACCATCGAGTTCCAGGTGAGCGACCACGTCGCCACCGTGGCGCTCGATCGGCCCGAGAAGATGAACAGCTTCACCGAGCAGATGGCCGCCGACCTCGCCGCGGTCTGGGCCCGGGTCCGCGACGACGACGACATCCACGTTGCGGTGCTACAAGCCAACGGCGAGCGGGCCTTCTGTACCGGCATCGACGTGGCCCAGGGAATCTGGTGGGACCACAAGTCCATCTTCAACCAGGAGGATCCGGGCGTCCTGCTGGGTCCGAAGGCACACAAGGTGTGGAAGCCGGTGATCGCCGCGTTGCACGGCGTCGTAGCAGGCGGCGCGATGTACTTCGTCAACGAATGCGATTTCGCGATCTGTGCCGAGACCACCACGTTCTTCGACCCGCACGCCAACGCGGGCATCGTCTCGGCACTTGAGCCGATGGGCATGCTGCCGCTCGGCGTGCCCTACGGCGAGGTGATGCGCTGGGCGCTGCTGGGCAGCGAGGAACGGATGACGGCCCAGACCGCGTTGCGTATCGGCCTGGTCACCGAGATCGTCCCCGACGATCAACTGCGGGACCGCGCCGCCGAGTTGGCAGCCGAGATCGCCGCGCGCCGGCCCGAAGGGATTCAGGGAACGGTCCGGGCCATGTGGGAGGCGCGTGATCTACCGCCGACGCTCGCTGCGCGGCAAGGCAAGTTCTACACCGACCTCGGCAACGCCGGCGCCGAGCCCGACTCACTCAACAACAAGAAGAAGCCGCGGACTCGCTGAGAAGCCGACGACCGGTAGCCCTGCTGGGCGTCACGCGGCCCGGCGCGAGGTCATTGCCAGCTCACCTTAGAGATAGTTATATAGTTAGCGAGTTCTCGGCGAATGGGAGTCACGTGCACTACAACCTGATGTTCCCGATGCGGGCGGTCAAGCATTGGAATCGGTGGTGCGAGGGCGCCACCATCGGCGATATCGCGAAGCTGGTAGAGGAAGCCGGCTTCGACGCGTTCTCCATGTCCGAGCACCCCTATCCCGATCGGGATTGGCTGGCCCATGGCGGCCACCACGCGTTCGATCCGTTCGTGTCGTTGAGCTTCGCGGCGGCCGCGACCACCCGTATCCGGGTGATGACCTACATCCTGGTATCGGGATACCGCAGCCCGTATCTCACGGCCAAGGGAGCGGCGAGCCTGGACCTATTGTCCGGAGGCCGTTTCACGCTGGGCACCGGAGCCGGCTATCTGAAATCGGAATTCGAGGCGCTGGGAGCCGATTTCGGCCGCCGCGGCGCCTTGCTCGACGAAGCCATCGCCGCATGGCGGGCGGCGTGGGCCGGCGTTGATCACGACGGCCCGGAGTTCGGGGTCAGCGGTCACCTCGCGCTGCCGCCACCGCTGACTGCCGGCGGGCCGCCGATCTGGATCGGTGGCAACGGAGCGGCCGCACAACGCCGTGTCGTCGAGACGGCCGACGGCTGGATGCCGATGGCGGCGTCGGGTGAGATGGCGGCCATCACCCGGGCCCGTCCGCTGGAAGACATCGACACGTTGGGGAACTGGATCGCGACGGTCAACAAGCGGCGGGCCGAACTCGACCGCGGCCCCGCCGACGTGTCCTTCGTCCCGTTCGAGGCGGACCTGCTCGCCAGCGGCGACTGCACCGCGTTCACCGCCGCTGTGCAGCCCAAGCTGGACGATTACGCCGGGGCGGGCGTCACCTGGATCACCGTCGAGCCGGCCAGCCGGAGTTTCTCCGACTTCCGCACCGATATCGAGCTGCTGGCCTCTCAACTGATCCACCGCTGAACGGCAGCGAACCATGGCCCTGCCCGATCTTGTCCTGGTCCACGGCGGCGAGCACGCCGGCGATTGCTGGGATCTGACCGTCGCCGAACTGCGCCGTCAGGCACCGCAATTGCGCACCCTGGCGGTGGATCTGCCGGGCCGCGGACGTACACCGGGAAATCTCGGCACCGCGACGATCGGCGAGTGGGTGGACTCCGTCGTCGCCGACATCGAAGCCGAGGGCCTGGGCGACATCGTGATCGCCGGCCACTCGATGGCCGGGGTGACGGTGCCCGGCGTCGTCGCCAAGCTCGGCTCGGCGCGGGTGCGGGAGATGGTCTTTGCCGCGGCGTTCGTACCGCCCCAGGGACAGGCGATCGTGGACACCTTGGGCGGCCCGCTGGCAGTCTTCGCGCGATACGCGGCCAGGGGTGGCAGGTCGTTCAAGGTGCCCGGACTGGCGGCTCAATACGCCTTCTGCAACGGCATGACACGACAACAGCGCCGACTGACTCTGTCGAAGTTGTATACCGAATCCGCGCGGATCGGTGCCGAACCCGTGGACCGCAGCGGGCTACCGGACGACGTGCCGCGCACCTGGATCCTGACCACCCGCGACCGAGCTCTGTCGCAGAAGTCCCAGCGGGCCAGCATGGCCGCACTCGGCGGGGTCGAGGACGTGATCCCCATCGACGCGTGCCACGACGTGATGTTCAGCCACCCGGAACTCTTGGCACAGATCCTGGTCGAGCGATGCCGACTGCGAGAATGAGGGTGAGATGACAGACTCATCAGCAAAGCCGTCCAGATCCGTGCCGAGTTGCTTCTTCGTCACCGACGGCAAAGGCTATGTGCCAACCGCTTTGGCGAGAGGACCATGGGGGCCCTCGCTCAGCGGTAACTACGTCGGCGGATTACTCGGGCGGACGGCCGAGCAAGCAGTCGACGATGTCGACCTGCAACCCGCTCGACTGACGGTCGACCTGCTCAGACCGGTGGCGCTGCAACCCGTGCAGGTGCGTTCGTCGGTGGTGCGGGACGGCCGCCGGCTTCGACTGGTCGACACGGTCATGACCCAGAACGACGTCATCGTGGCAAGGTCCAGCGCACTGTTCCTCCGTCGTGGCGAACACGCCGAGAACGCGGTGTGGACGACGCCCATCACGATGCCCGCGATCCCGCCGGAACCCGATGTGGTCGATGACGACCTGCCTATGTTGCTCCATTCGTTCGGTCGCGATCCGGTCGCAGGCAGTCGCGGGGTCGGGGTCACCGAATGGCGGCACGACGGGCAGAAATTCGCCTGGGTGCGGGAGACGAAGCTGCTCGTCGACGACGAGCCACTGTCGCCCTTCACCCGCGCGGTCATGGCCGGCGACGTGACAAGTTCGCTAACCCATTGGGGCACTGAAGGTCTGCAGTTCATCAACGCGGACTACACCGTCACGCTCAGCAGGTTGCCCCAGGGTGTCTACATCGGATTGGCGTCGGTGACGCATTACCGCCATGCCGGCGTCGCCACCGGCGTGGCAACACTGTTCGACGAGACGGGACCCATCGGCAGCGGCATGGCAACGGCGCTGACGAACCCCGGTTTCACCGTCCCGCCGTCGATGGTGTCGAACTGAGTGGTCGGCTGGACGGAGGTAGTCAAGTGACCACTTGACAAGCAATCTGCGGATCTGTAACTTGCGTCACACCGCACCAATGAGGACCGGGAGGCCGGATGGCGGTTGGCTTCGGCCTGCCCGGCATCGAGATTAACTCGGTTTCCACGCCGCGAACCACAATCCGCGGCGTTATATCGGTAGGGCCTTCGTCAATCGCTACGCGATGCCTGGCGCCGGCATCTCATTCGGGTAACCGAACCCGGCGGGTCGGGCAGTTCCGACACTGAAAGCGAGGTATCAACATGGGCAATGGACTTGATGGCAAAGTCGCCTTCATCACCGGTGCGGCACGCGGCCAAGGCCGTTCGCACGCGGTGCGATTCGCCGAAGAGGGCGCCGACATCATCGCTGTCGATCTCTGCGAGCAGATCGACAGCGTCATTTATCCGATGGCCACCCCCGCGGACCTGGAAGAGACCGTCCACCTCGTCGAGAAGACCGGTCGCCGCATCGTCGCGGAACAGGCCGATGTCAGGGACTACGATCGGCTGAAGGCCGTCGTCGCCAACGGGGTGGCCGAATTCGGCCGACTGGACTTCGTTTTGGCCAACGCGGGCATCATGCCGACCCTCGGCGAGCCGTCAAACGAGATTTCTGCCTATCTCGACGCGGTCAACGTCATGCTCAACGGCGTGCACTTCACGGTCGAAGCGGCGCTGCCCGCGCTGTTGGACAACGCCGAGGGTGGCGCCATCGTCATCACCAGCTCGTCGGCCGGCCTGAAGGCCGGCGGCGTCCGGCTCAGCACCATGAGTCACGGTACGGCCGGGTATGCCGCCGCCAAGCACGGTGTCGTCGGACTGATGAGGTACTATGCGAATGCACTGGCCGAGAAGAACATCCGCGTCAATACCGTGCACCCCACCGGCGTCGCCACCCCGATGGTGGTCAACGAGCAGTTCATGCAGTACGCGGTGGAGCATCCCGAATTCGGCGAGACGATGCAGAATCTCCTGCCCAATGCTCCAGTCATCGAACCCACCGACATCACCGAAGCCATGGTCTACCTGTGCGGCACCTCGGGCCGCTACATCACCGGGATCACCCACACGGTCGACGCCGGTCTTGTCGTGAAATGACCACCCAACGAGGAGAACACCTGTGACCAAACCGCTGGACGGCATCAAAGTGCTCGACTTCTCCGAGCACGGCTACGTGCCATCGGCCGCGGCAGCGCTCGGCGACTTCGGGGCCGACGTCATCAAGATCGAGCGACCCGGCGGCGATGCCATGCGCAGCATCATCAGCCGCGGCATCGTGCCCACCCGCGACGGTTACGACTACCTCTTCGAGATCTGCAACAGAAACAAGCGCGGCATCTGTCTGGACGTTGAAAGCGCCGACGGCCGTGAGGTATTCGAACGGCTGGTCCGGTGGGCCGAGGTCTACATCACCAATCAGCTTCCCCGGGTACGCCGCAAACTGCGCACGGATGTGGCCGACCTGATGGCGATCAATCCCAGGCTCGTCTACGCCAAGGGCCACGGTCAGGGCCAGCGCGGGAATGACGCCGAGGTCGGCGGATACGACGGGGTGTCCTACTGGGCGCGGGGAGGGGTCGCGGATGTCCTGACCGCGCCGGATGCCACCGCCCCCGCACAGCAACGGCCCGCACTCGGCGACATCCCCAGCGGGATGTTCCTCGCCGGCGGGGTGTGCGCCGGCCTGGTGCACGTGTTACGCACGGGCA
Organism: Mycolicibacterium duvalii; assembly: GCF_010726645.1. Taxonomy (NCBI): domain Bacteria; kingdom Bacillati; phylum Actinomycetota; class Actinomycetes; order Mycobacteriales; family Mycobacteriaceae; genus Mycobacterium; species Mycolicibacterium duvalii. The sequence continues at coordinate 2,028,671 of NZ_AP022563.1, forward strand.
AGGGCACCGTCGTCGACGGCTCGCTTCTGGCGAGCGCGACGTGGACGTTGGCGCCCGACCTTGCCTACAGCTCGTTGACCGACGAAAAACTTCCGGTGCCTTCCCCGGACGTGATGACACCGCTGATGCGGCAGTACCGGACTGCCGACGGGTACTGGATCGCGTTGATGATGATCGACGAGGGCCGCTACTGGGACCCGCTGTGCGCCGCCCTGGGGTTGCATGAATTCGCCGAGCACGGTGCCGACGCGGACTCGAGGAGGGCGGTGTGGCCGCGCCTGGCCGATCGCCTGGAGACGGTCATGAGCACACTGGACCGCGACAGTATCGCTGCCCGGCTGCGGACTCATGACTGCATCTTCTCGTTCTACTCCACGCCCACCGACGTTCTCGCCGATGACGCCGTGAACGACAACGGCTATCTGATGCCGCACCCAGCCAATCCCGATCTCCGACTGGCGGCCGCACCCGTTCAGTTCGACGACGCGTGGCCTGCGATCCGCAGCGCGGGTCCGGCCCTCGGCGAACATTCTCGACAGATCCTGAACGAGATCGGCTACGCCGCATCCGACATCGAGCGTCTGTGTAACGAGCACGTGATCGGCGGATGACGCCTCACCCATGGTGGGGGTTGCCCGGGGCTCAGCCAGGTCTGCGAAGGCCGTAGTGAATGAATGTCGCAAGCTCGTCGACGATGCGGTCGCGGTCGGGCACCGCTACGCCGTCCGGGTAGGCGCCGGGCAGGAAGGCCGCGCTAGTACCGATCAGAATCATGATCAAACGCAGCAAGATAGCCGGATCATTGTCGCGAAAACCATTGCGTCCCAGATAGTCCGCGAACATCGGGGCAAGTGGCTCGTACATCTGACCGGCCAGTTCGCGCACCGCGAGATCATCGATGCCCGCGGGACCGCTGATGAGCACCTGCATCATGGTCATCGCCACGGTCCGGTTCTCATAGACCAGGTCGAAGAGTTGACCGACGAAGTTTACGAACCGCTCGTGATCATTGTCGGCCCAGGTGCCCTGGGCGGCCTCCCACCGTGGCGTGACCGACTGCAGCAGTTCGACGATCGGGCGAACGACCGCCTCCTGAAGCAAGGCGTTTTTTGAGCCGAAGTACCGAAAGATCAGGTCCTCGGACACCTCTGCGCGATCGGCGATCTGTCGCGTTGTCGTCGCAAACGGCCCCCGTTCGGCGAACAGTTCCTGGGCCGCGTCGAGTAACAGTGCCGACGCGGTGCCACGGCGGACCCGGGGCCCGGTCCGCGGCGCATGCCGGCCGGCCTCTCGCTTGGTCGATGCCATGGCCAGCATGGTAACGGCAACCATCGCTGGAAAATCGAACCTCAGTCGTAGGGCGTCATCGGTGGCGATGCCCCCCAGGTGGGTCAGATCTGAAGCGGGTAACCGCCCGACACCATCAACGTGTCCCCGGTGATGAACTTGGCTTCGTCGGAACAGAAGAAGAACAACGCACCGACGAGATCGTTCATCTCGCCCTGCCGTTTGATGAGCTGGTTGGAATTGATGAACTCGTCGATGAGCCCGGCGGGCAGCTCTTGGAGCGCCTGTGGTGATGCCATCAGGCCAGGCGTCAGACTGCAGACGCGGATACCGTCGGCAGCCAGCTCCTCAGCCAGGCCGACAGTGAGCCCGCGCACGGCGAGTTTGGAGATCGCGTAGGGGGTGCTACCCCGGTAGCCGGCGATCGACGAGATGTTGACGATGACTCCCCCACCGCGCGCCCGGAGCAGCGGCCCGAAGAACTCGGCACAATTCACGATCCCGATCACGTTGACGTCGAACAGACTTCGCCATTTGGTTCGCGGCAAGACGGTCAGCGGGACGTTGTATTCCATCAGATGTTTACCGGCGTTGTTGACCAGGATGTCGATGCCACCGAACCGCTCGTCGACCAACTGCGCGGCCTGCTGAACGGAAGTCTCGTCACCGACATCGCACGTCACTGCGAAAGCTTCACCGGTGCCACGGTCGTTGATCTCGGCGGCGACCCGCCGGGCACCATCCGCATTGATGTCGGCGATGACCACACCGTCGGCACCTTCGTCGATGAACCGGTGCGCGAACGTTTCGCCGAATCCCTGCGCTGCACCCGTGATACATACGGTCTTGCCCGCGAAACGGCTTTCGGCGCTCAGGTGATGGCTCCTTCGATCTTCAGCTCGATCAGGTCATGATCGCCAATTCCCAATTCCCGCAACACCTCATCGGTGTGTTCGGCGAACATCGGCGCCCGGGTGAGGTGAGCGGCGGCCTCGTCAAATTTCACCGGATTGGCCACCAACCGCTGCTTGTTGCCCTGCGCATCGACGACATCGGCGATGCGGCCGTTGGCGATCAGCGATTCATCGTTGGCGGCCTCCCAGGCGTCCTGCACCGGAGCCCACTGGCCGCCGGACAGGTTGAGGAGCCGCTTGCACTCCTCGAACGTCCGCGAACCGATCGCGTGCACGATCAGCAGGGTGGCCTCCTCGGCGTGCGCCGCCAGTGACTCCAGCGAGGCGAACCTCTCGTCGTCGGCCGCGTCCTCCATGCCGAACAGCCGGCATACCGGCGACCAGTATCGGGTCGGTTGCAGCATCGACAACTGGATGAACCGTCCGTCCGAGCACCGATAGGCACCGACGAGCGGGTTGCCGAGTACCTGACCGCGGTGGTCCATTTTGGGTAGCGGGCAGTCGTACAACATCGCCAGGTTGAGGTTGAACTGGTTGGCCCATGCCCCCACCGCCAGCAGGGATACGTCGATCACCGAGGTCTGGCCGGTAGCCTGCCTGCCGTACAACGCCGCGGCTACCGCGCCCGCGATGGTGATGCCGCCCATATTGTCGCCATACCCTCCGGCAGGCATGCCGGTCGGCGCTTCGCAGTCGGTCGGCGACACCCCGTCGGCACTGCCCGAACGCGCCCAGAACGCCGTCACATCGTGCGCGCCGGTGTCCCGGTCCGGGCCCTCGCTGCCGAAACCGCTGCCCGCGACGTAGACGATCGATGGGTTGATTCGGCGGATTTCGTCGAGGTCGATCCGGAGTTTGTCCCGCGCCTGCGGGAGATAGTTGGTCAGGAAGACATCGCTACGGCGGACGAGTTCCTCGAACACCGGGCGCGACTGGTTGAGGGCGAGCGACAGGCCCACGCTGCGTTTGCCACGGTTCGGCGCCTCCATCAGGGGCGCGAACGCGACGCCCGGCGTCTTCGCCGAACGTCCCGCAACGGTCACCAACCCCCGTTGCGCATCGCCGGTCACGGGATTCTCGATCTTGATGACGTCGGCACCCCAGTCGGCGAGCACCGCGCCCGCCGAAGGCACGAACGTGAATTGCGCTACTTCGAGGACGCGCACACCGGTCATCGGTTTCTGCATTTACCCACATCCATCCTCGGGGCCAGGGCTGAGCATGCCGAAGCACATCGCAATGCGCCTCTTGATCATTATTGATTCACTTGTGAGATTCATTGGGGTGACAGTATCGGGGCAGGCTTTCGCGTGCCGTCGAGATCCAAATCACACCAGACATAGGTTACTAGGTATACAACGTTGACCGGAAGCCGCCGACGCACAAATATGTCGGCCGCATCTTGAACCACAAGCACGACTTTTGTGTGGTTCACGGCACACGCCAAGGTCAGCTGTGGCTTCGAGTCAAGGTTTGTCGGCACCGCAGGGATCGCGACAATGACGGGCACGTCGCAGCGGACGAGTTCGGGCCGTGCCGCGCCTTGGGGCGCCGATGCGCCCGTCGGCGAGGAACAGGCGCGGGAGCGACTGCTGGCCGCCGCCGAAGCCTGTTACGCCGAGCGCGGACCTGCCCGCACCCGAATGAGCGATATCGCACAGAAGGCCGGCGTTCATCGCCGCACCGTCTACGACTACTTCCCCACCAAAGACGCGCTGTTGGCCGCATCGTTCTTGCGTGCAGTCAAGGCGGTGCTCGACGCCGCCGAAGCTCATTGGGCCACCGACGAACCTTTCCTGGACCGACTCGTCAACGCGACGGTGGTCGGACTGGCGGCGGCTCGGAGCTCACCGGCCATGGCGCTGTTGGTCGGCACCGAAGACTTCGGGCGAACCCTTCGCGCGGCTGAGGCCTCCGAGGTCTGGGGCCGGCGTCTCGCGGAGGTACTCGGCCGACGCCTGGAAGTCGCCGTGGCGTCCGGTGAGGTCCGCCAAGACCTGACGGTCGACACCATGGCGCGCTGGGTAACCCGCATCGGGTTCAGCCTGATCGCCGAACCCGGCCGGGCCGAGGACGGCGGCGACGAAGGACTCATCCGCGCCTTTCTGCCCGCCTGCCTCGCTCCCCCGGCGGGCTCAGTCTCTTGAACATATTGAACAAGTATCGCACTATCTGATCAGTCTCGGCTATGGTTGCGCAATGGCGATCGAGGTACTGAAATCGGGGCGGACGTACGCAGGGCTCGGCTGGTTCATGGCGTTCGACGCCGCGATCTACGCCGTCCCACTGCCGTTCGTCACCGAAGGACTGGACAAGGTGGAGTTCCCGGCGCGCTATCGGTGGATCTTCCCGCCGATCAAGGCGGCCGCGGCAGTGGGATTGTTGTCGGCCCGACGTTTTCCGGCGCTGGGGCGGCTGACCACCGCCATGCTCACGCTCTATTTCGCCTTGGCCGTCGGCTCCCATATTCGCGCCCGCGACATCAGCAGCAGCATGGGTGCCGCTGGAACGTTCTTGGGTATCTTCGCGACGATGACTGCGCTGGGCCCGCCGCGTGACGACGACCGGCAGTCGTGACAACCAGCCCGACGCAGTGGCCCCTCGTACGCCGCCCTACCACGGAGTCCCGATGACCGAAGAAGATCTTGTTCACTACAGCGCGACCAATGGTGTCGCACTCATCACCGTCAACGACCCGGACCGTCGGAATGCGGTCAACGACTCCATGTCCGCGCAGTTGCGCTCGGCGGTGGAACGGGCCGAAGCCGATTCAGGCGTGCACGCCCTGGTGGTCACCGGAGCGGGCAAGGCGTTCTGTGCCGGTGCCGACCTGAGCGCGCTGGGTTCGGCCGCGGAGGAAGGTCTGCTGCGGCTGTACGACGGCTTCATGGCACTGGCCAACTGCACGCTACCGACCATCGCAGCGGTCAACGGCGCCGCCGTCGGGGCCGGCCTCAACCTTGCGCTGGCCGCCGATGTCCGCATCGCCGGGCCGAAAGCCGTGTTCGACACCCGGTTTCAGAAGCTGGGCCTGCATCCGGGTGGGGGCTGCACGTGGATGTTCGACCGCGCTGCGGGAACCCAGGTAGCCCGGGCGGCACTCCTGTTCGGTATGTCGTTCGACGCCGAGGCGGCGGTTCGCCACGGCTTGGCTCTTCGGGTGGCCGACGACCCGGTCGCGGACGCACTCGAACTGGCCGCCGGGCCCGCCGCTGCTCCGCGCGAGGTGATACTGGCCACCAAGGCGTCGATGCGCGCGACCGCCAATCCGGGTCAGGTGGACATCGATCAGCACGCGCTTGCCAAGCAGATCGAGCTCAAGCCGCAGGCCCGTTCGATCCGGTCACCCGAATTCGCACAGCGGCTGGCCGCCGCTCAGCGGCGGTAGCCCCGGCGCAGCCTTAGGCGCGGGTGTCGATACCGAGTTCCTCGGAGGTGTCCCGAGCGATCCCCGCGTCCGGCAGGTAGGAGAAGTCCCCGTCGCGCTGCCTCGCCGCCAGCTGCTGGTAAACCTTGCGGTAACGCAGTCCCGCCTTGTCGAAGCGTGAGCTGAGGTCCTGCTGATCGTGTCTCCGGGCTCCCACGTACTTTGCATTCTGCTTGCGGATGGCCCAATTATCCTGCCGCCCCACGGGATGTGCCGACAGCGGGAACACCGCCCGGGCAAAACCGGGCATGTAGCGAGGATTGAAGAGCGCAGGCACCCGGCACCGGGTACGCGATTCCGGGTTGGTCGGGTGGATCATCGGCATCGACATCCCCGGATTGAAATCGCCATGCAGAACACATAATCCGCTGCGGACGTAGGTGATCGTGACGGCACGGACGTTCTGCGTCTTGGCTCCCCCGGCGAGCGCCTTCTGCATCTGCGGGATGGGCCGGCCGTGGGCGGTCCGGATCATGGTGACGGTCTCCGAGGTCGAGTACACGTCGATGACATCGTCTTCGGACAGGGCGTCCCCGGTCAGCTTGGAATGCAGGAAATCCGCGTGCGTCAGGTCGAGCAGGTTCTCGCACACCAGCTCATAGGTGCAGTCGTACACCACCGTTGCCTGGAACCGGCGCGGTAAGCCCTCGACCGGGGTGTGCGGAATGCAGGGCAGGAACTCTGCCGACGCGTTGAGCGGATCGCCGTACCAGACCCAGGCATATCCGTAGCGCTCGATGAGCGGATAGTGACCGGTGGCATCCAGGAACGCCGAACCCGGACGCGCGGTCGCCGGGGTACCCGGGGTGGCGTCGGTGGCCCGCAGCACGCCGGAGCCGTCCCGGTAGAAGATGACGGGTTCGCCGTGTAGCGCTCGAGCGACGGGTCGGCGCTTCACCTGGTTGGCGTGCACCAGCGGGAACCATGCGTCGCGCAAGGCGATGGCGCCCGGCCGGAATTCCTTCGGCGCACCACCGAGGCTTTCGATCGTCTCCGTCACCGCTGATTCCCTTCGTCGTCACGATGTCCGGCGACGGATGTCGCGCAGAGCATCGACCGCATCATCGATTGCAGATTCGGCGGCATCCACCACGGCCTCGGCCCGCGATGACGCCCGCAGCGCCGCGGCGCGGGCAGCTGCGGTGGCCGGCCCTGGTCCCGCACCGTCGAACGTCGTGGTCCAGCGCACCACTGTGCGATAGCGGCCGATCGGTGTCAGGCCGACCACCACCCGGGCCGCCGGAACGTGCCCGCGGGCCGCGACGTCGATGGTTGCCAGGCCGGTCACCGCATCCATCGTCGTGGTACTGCCCGCGACACCCTTGGCCAGCGGCCCGAACGTCGAAACCCGTGGCAGATCAAGCACATAACGCCGCCGCTGCACCGACACCGACGATGCGTCCACATCGATGACCGGACCGAGCACCTCGTCCCCGGCGCCGATCAGCCAAGACTGTCCGAGCAGCTTGCCGGGATTCCAGAGCACCGCATCGCACACTTCGGCATGCGGAGCCCGCACGGTCATCTGGCCCGATACCGACCGCCCACCGGAAGGCGGTCCCCCGACCGGGGATGGCGGCGCTGCAACGTCAACGGGTTCGGGTTGCCCGGCGGACCAGACGAACACCAATGGGCCCACGACGGCCGTCGGCGACATCGTCGTACCTTCGTCGGGTTCGGCACCGGTCGGTGGGCCGACGCGCGGCGCCAGGGCCGGCGACCGAAGCCCCCACCCGAACGCATCGGCCACGTTCTCCACGGTGGCGAACACGCCCACCTTGATACCGCGGGGCACTCGTTCACCCTGGCTCAGGTTCGGGATGGCGGTGCATTGGCCGGTGGCACCGTCGTAGCACCAACCGTGATACGCGCACTGCAGATAGCCGTCTTCGGTGATCCGCCCCATCGACAGCGGCAATCGCCGGTGCGGGCACGCGTCGTCGACCGCGCGTACCGTGCCGCCGAGGTCGCGATACACCGCGAAATCCTGGTTCCCGAGTCGAAAGGCGCTGGGATGCTGGCGGATCTCGTCACTGAACGCGATCGGCCACCACGCGTGGCGCAGGCCGGTCTGGTTCGTTGTCCGCGTTGCGGACGCCGGCCGGGTAACCGCGCCGTCAGTCGGGCCCATCTAGTGAATCCGCCATAACTGCATGAAAGACATGTTAGACAGATTGTGATTAATTAGTACAGTGATAGAACCTACGGAGGATGATGACCACCTCGTCCGAGTCAGCCCCGCCCGATCCCCCCGTCGCTTCGCTCGCCCCGATGATCGAGTGCCCGTTTCCCATCTACAAGGCGTTGCGGGAGAACTCGCCGGTCACCGAGATGGCTCCGGGCGTCTTCATGGTCACGCGCTACGAGGATGTGCTCCGAGTGGTCAAGGACACCGAGACCTTCTCGTCGCGCGCACCGCGAAATCCGTTCGCCTGGTTCGGCGACCCCGAGCGGCAGGATGAACTCGACGCGATCCTGAGTCGGTGTCCAGAGATGCCGACGCTGCTCGACAACGACCCGCCCGAGCAGACCAGGGTCCGCGCTCTGGTGGCAAAGGTATTCAACGAATCCAACGTCGCCGCCCTCGAGCCTGCCATCGCCGAACTGATCGACGACCTCTCCTCAAGCTGGCTCCGCCGCGGTCGCGTGGAGTTCGCGGCTGAGTTCGCCCGGCCGCTGCCCGCTGCCGTGACGGCCCTGGCGCTCGGGGCCGACGCCGCGATGACAGAGCGTTGCCTGTTCTGGGCCGACGAGATCATGACCAGGACCGCGGGACCCCAGACGCCGGAACGGCAGGCCGAGGTCGCACGCGGCATCGCGGAGATGAGCGACTACTTCTTCTCGCTGATCGCGCAACGCCGCGCGGAGCCACGCGATGATCTCTTCTCCCTGCTCACCAGGGTCGAACTGGACGGCGAGCGCCTCACCGACATCCAGATCGTGAACGTGGCCAAGGTTTTCCTCGTCGGCGGCAACGAGACGACGATGTTCATGTTGACCAGCGCGCTGCACCGGCTGGCCACCGAGCCCGCACTGGCACAGACGCTGCGGGACGCACCAGAGCTCATCGAGCCCTTCCTCGAAGAGATCCTCCGGCTCGAGGCCCCGGCGCAGGGCCTGCCGCGATTCCCGACCCGCGACGTCGAGTTGCACGGCGTGACGATCCCGGCCGGGTCGACGGTGTTCGTCTTGTACGGCTCGGCCAATCACGACGAGACGGTGTTCGACGACGCCGACGACCTCGTGCTCGACCGGCGGGCCCGCGGTGGCTACAAGCAGCACCTCGCGTTCAGCGTGGGGCCGCACTTCTGCCTCGGCGCGCGACTGGCGCGCACCGAAGGCCGGCTGGCACTTGCGCGCCTACTGCCGAAGATGACGAACCTGGCGCTGGCCACGGACGCCGAGCCCCAACGTGCGGCCAACCCGCTGCTACGGGGCTTCGTTCGGCTGGACCTGGAGTTCGGAGATGCTCACGACTACCTTGCCGACCGCCCGCCGCTCAGCCAGGTCACGTAGGGCCGACCCGACCTGGTTCAGCGGATAGACCGCTCCCACATGTGGTTGGACCGCACCGTCCAGGAACAGCTTCAGCACCTCGGCCCGATGCGCGGACGCCGCCTCGGGTATGTGGTCGAGGATCGTGCGGTTCTCGAACCCCATCACCCGGATACCCTTGAGCAGCACCAGGTTCAACGGGATGCGCGGGATGTCACCGGCGGCGAAGCCGAGCACGACATACCGTCCGCCCCATCGCATCGCACGCAACGCGGGTTCGGCGTACGGGCCGCCGACCGGGTCGATGACCACCGACGCGCCACCATCGGTGAGTTCGTTGAGCCGTGCCTTGACGTCTTCTGCGGTGTAATCGACGGCGGCCCGGGCTCCACGGGCCGTCGCGACGGCCAGCTTGGCCGGATCACCACCCACCGCAATCGGCTTGGCGCCCAGGGCAGTTGCGATATCGACGGCGGCCAGGCCCAACCCGCCGGAGGCGCCGAGGACGGTGACGTAGTCCCCCGGTTGCACTTCGGCGAAGGTGCGCAGCGCGTGATAGGCGGTCGTGTAGGTGACGCCGAAAGCCGCCAGCTGCCGCATGTCGACGGCGGCACCGGCCGGCAGCGCGGTCAGCCTCGAGGCGTCGAGCACCACCTCCTCGGCGAACGCGCCGTGGGTGGCCAGACCGAACACCACATCGCCGACCCGCACGCGGGTCACGTCGGGCGCGACCTCGACCACGCGGCCGGAGAACTCACACCCCGGCGTGTACGGCGGCGGCACCTTGGCCTGGTACTTGCCCGCCAGCACAAGCAGATCGGGAAAGTTGACCGCCGCCGAGTGCACCGCGACCCGCGCGGTACCCGGCGTCAGGGACGGAGAGGGGACGTCTTCGACCCGGACCACGTCCGGGCCACCCAGTGATCGCGCCACAGCTGCCTGCACGCCTCGAAAGATACCGCATTTCATTGAACGAAATGAACGGAGCATGTTCAAATTGATCACCGGTGCAGAGGCGAGGAGACGTGCGATGTTTGACGGGCAGAATGTGCTGACGCTCGAGGGCGATCACCTGGATATCAGTTATCGGGCACAGGACACCTGGCCGGCGATGACCCCGGCCGGATCCATCAAGAACTACACATTCGGCATCGGTGATCCACAGGTCGGCCCGCTGGTTCAGCTCGGGCTGGTGACATCGATGCCCGAGGAGCCGCTGGACTGGCGCCACGTGGTCGACCCCCCGCATTTCCATGGCAGCGACCAGTTCCGGGTGTTGGCCGGGGGCGAATGGAACGTGGGCGGCAGGCCTCTGCATGCCGGCGACTACATGTTCCAGGAAGCCGGCAAGGTCTATCGCGAGCATCCCGCGTCGGATGATCCGGCGTGGATCGTGTTGGTGATCGGCGACCGTCGCGGTGCACTGCCCACCATCATGGCCGAGGCCGACAAGGAAACGCTGATCGACGGCGGAGACAACTTCCGCGCGGCCGATGCCGAGAACTACGCGCATCCCGCCGGCCCGAAGGGCATCGCCGACGTCAACACCAGCGCGGGCGGCTGCTCACGCGGCTACCTGCACGGCTCCGTGGCCGCGCTCGCGGCGGACGCGCCGCTGCATGGCACCTTCGGCGATGCGAACGCCGGGCCATCGGTCGAGCTGATCCATGCAGCCACAGATGAGACAATCCGTCCGGAAAGCGTCTGCGGCACTGAGCAATTCCTGGTCGTCACCGGTGGCAGCCTCACCATCGGATCCGATGTCTACCTGCCCGGTGACATGCGGGTGCAGCGCGCCGAGGAACCCATGCCGGCACTCGTCGCCGGCGCCGAAGGCTGCCAGCTGACGCTCGTCGTCGCCGACCGGCGCCATCAGCCGGTCGACGCCACGATCGGATAGCCGGGTCAGACGGCCGTCAGCCCGCCGTCCACGACGAAATCGCTGCCGGTGATGTACCCGGCCTCGTCGGAAGCCAGAAACACCGCCAGCGCAACGACATCCGACGGTTGGCCGAGACGGGGAATCAACGTCTGACTGGTGAGCGCATCGCGCACCTCGGGTACCGCCAGCACGTCGGCGGTACCCGGCGTGACGATCGTGCCGGGGCTGATGCTCACCGCGCGGATACCGACCGGCCCGCCCTCGGCGGCCAGCTGCCTGGTCATCGCGATGACGCCGCCCTTGGACGCCATGTGCGCGACGAACGGCACCGCGCGGTTGCCGGTCCAGCCCGCGACCGAGGCCACGTTGATCACCGTGCCGCCGCCGGAGCGCACCAGCGCCGGCCAGGCGTACTTCGTCACGAAGAACACCAGGTCGAGCTCGTTGCGAATGGTGAATCGCCAATCCTCAACGGACAGTTCGGCGATCGTGGCCGAACTTGGCGGCGGAGCCGTTGTTGTAGACGACGTCGATGCGACCGTGCCGCTCGGCGGCGGCCTCGACCCACGTGCGGGCCTGCTCGGGATCACCCAGATCGACGGCGGTCGCTGCGATGTCCGCGTCCCAACCCGCACTTCGCACCGCGGCCAGGGTTTCCGCGGCGGTCGCGGCGTCGATGTCACATCCGACGACGGTGGCGCCCTCCGCCGCGAACCGGAGCGCGGCCTCCCTGCCCTGTCCGCCGCCGATGCCCGTGATCAGGGCGACCTTGCCTTCGAGCTTGCCGTTGCCAGTCTGCGTAGCCATTCAACACAATAAACAGATATTGTTTATAATGTACAGCCCTTTGGGGGTCTGCTCGGATCCACCCCGCCCCGCCGACCGAGAGGACATCTGTGCCGTACGTCATTACGCAGAACTGCTGCAAAGATGCCAGCTGCGTGCCCGTGTGCCCCGTGGACTGTATCCGCCCCGCAGGCAGCACAGGCGAATTCACGGACACCCAGATGCTCTACATCGACCCGCAGGAATGCATCGACTGCGGCGCCTGCCTCGAGGAGTGCCCGGTCGACGCGATCCACTTCGACGAAGATCTACCTCCCGAACTCGAACGCTTCCGCGAGATCAACGCCGCGTACTTCGAGCGCCACCCCCTGGAACCCAGCATCCTCGCCGAGCCCATTCGTCCCGACCGGGTTCAACCCGGTTCGCTGCGGGTCGCGACCGTCGGCGCCGGACCCGCCGCGTGCTACGCGGCGACCGCCCTCATCGGCATCGACGGTCTCGAGGTCGACCTGTTCGAACGCCTCCCCACCCCGTTCGGCCTGATCCGCGCCGGGGTGGCTCCCGACCATCAACACACGAAATCCGTGGTGCGGGTTTTCGAGCACGTCTTGGGCAACAAGCGCGTGGGCTGCCACCTCAATGTCGAGATCGGCACCGACCTGACTCATGACGACCTGCTCGCACACCACCACGCGGTCATCTATGCGGTGGGCGCGGCCCGCAGCCGTGACCTCGGCATCCCCGGCGAGGAACTGCCCGGCAATCATTCCGCCGTCGACTTCGTGGGCTGGTACAACGGCCACCCGGACCACACCCACCACACATTCGACCTGTCCGGCGAGCGAGCCGTCATCGTCGGCAACGGCAACGTCGCGCTGGACGTGGCGCGGGTCCTGTTGCTCGATCACGACAGGCTCGCCCAGACCGACATCGCCGAACATGCCCTGAATGCCCTGTACAACAGCAACATCCGCGAGGTCGTCATCCTGGGCCGGCGCGGACCCCGCGACGCAGCGTTCTCAGCCGCCGAGTTCATGGCATTGGGTCACCTACCGGGAGTCGACGTCGTGATCGACGGGGCCGAACTGGAGGCCGGTGCCGCCGACGACATCGACACCGAGCTCAAACTTCAGGTCGCCGGCGAGTACGCCGACAGACCCACTTCGCCGGGCAACAAGCGGATCGTTTTCCGCTTCTTGGCATCTCCTGCCGAAGTCACCGGCCACGAAGCGGCCGACGGGCTGCGCATCGTGTCCAACCGGATTGACGAGGCCGGTCAGCTCGTTGCGGGAGATACTGCCGACGGAACGGAGCTGATCGATACGCCCCTGATCCTGCGGTCGATCGGATACCAGGGCTCGGCCATCGACGGCCTGCCGTTCACTTCGACCACCGGCACCATCCCCAACGACTGCGGCCGAGTCATCGACGAGACCGGTCAACCCGTACCGGGCACGTACGTGACCGGATGGATCAAGCGCGGCCCACGCGGCGTCATCGGCACCAACCGCACCTGCGCGGACGAAACCGTAGCCGGGCTCGTCGAGGACTTCACGAGCGGCCGACTCACCCGCACGGTGGGCGACCGGGCCGCACTCAGTCGACTACTTGCCGAGCGCGGCGCGAACGCCATCGACTGGAACGGATGGCGAGCGGTCGACGCGGCCGAACGCCGACACGGCAGAGAACAATCGCGTCCCCGGGTCAAGATTGTCGACACCGCCGAACTGGTGGCCGCGGCTACGGCACCAACGGACTCGGCTTGAGTAGCCGATTCTGAACAGGCCTCCAGGTAGCGCGATCAGGCGCGAGGGGTCGATCGTCCCCAGCCCGTATCGCGGGTCAGATATTTGAGCAACGGCACCGCTCGATACGGCAACGGCGTCGTGAGGGCCAGCGTGGTGGTCGAGTGGACCACACCGGCAATGCCCACGATCGATTCGATCAGTTGCTGCAGCGCGGCCTGGGTGTCGGCGGCCACCCGCACCAGCAGGTCCTCACGACCCGTCGTGGCATGGATCTCCAACACCTGCGGCATCGCGGTCAGGGCGTCGATGATCGACGCCAGCCGGCCCTGCTGGACCTCCAGCCCGATGAACGCCAATACCGGGACACCGGCCCGCTCCAACACCAGCTCCGGCCGGTATCCGGCAAGCAGGCCGCCCTCCTCCAGACGCCTCAGCCGGGCCTGCACCGTGTTACGCGAGATGCCGAGCCGCGTCGCCAGTTCCACCACACCCGTCCGTGCATCCGTGGCGAGCATCTCTAGGAGCTCGACATCGAGGCGGTCGATACTGAGCATTCTTGTCACCTATCGAGGTCATTGGGACAGTCAACTGATCAAATCGGTCAGTTGTAGAACTGATAGTTGACCCAAATCACATCCAGGGCAAGCCTTAACCATACCTACGGTGATATCTCGACGTTCTGGACAGTGAGACGCCTTGACCGACCTGCAAAGCTCTGAATCCGTCGAATCGACTCTGACGCAGCGATACCGCGCCTCATCGGGCCCCGTGCTCATCACGGGCGTCCAGGCCATCGCGCGCCTGCTGGTGGAACAGCACACTCGCGATCAGCGCGCCCAGAAAGACGTCGCCACCTTCGTGTCCGGGTATCAGGGCAGTCCGCTTGCCGGGCTCGACCAGCTGCTGGCCAGTCTTCCCGAACTACGCAGCGATCACCACGTAAAACTGGTCCCGGGCATGAACGAGGAACTCGCGGCCACATCGGTGTGGGGTAGCCAGTTGGAACTGCCCAGCGGCGCCCACTCGCACGACGGAGTCATCGGCGTCTGGTACGGCAAGGGACCGGGCCTGGACCGCGCCAGCGACGCCCTACGGCACGCGGCGATGTACGGAGCGAACCCGAACGGCGGCGCGCTCGCCCTCGTCGGCGACGACCCAGCCGCCAAGTCCTCGAGCGTGCCCGCGGCCAGCGAGCGATCCCTGGCCGCCCTGTCGATGCCGATCTTCTTCCCCCGCAACGCCGAAGAGATGGTCGCCTTCGGCCTGTACGCCATCGCGCTGTCTCGCGCGTCGGGGTGCTGGCCGGCCATGAAGATCGTCGCCGACGTCGCCGACGGACTGTGGACGCTCGATCGCGACTTCGCCGGCTTCGACATCACGGTGCCCACGATCGAATGGGAAGGCCGTCCCTGGACGTACCGCCAGCGCGTGCTGGCCGCGCCTCCCGACAGCGTGCTCGCCGAAGCCGACCTCTACGGCCCACGCTGGGCGATGGTCGAAGCCTTCAACGCCACCAACGACATCGACACGATCAAAGTCGATCCGGCCGACGCCTGGTTGGGCATCGTCGCCGTCGGGACCGCCTATGACTCCGTCCGGGAAGCCCTCGTGGAGCTGGGGCTCAGCGAGGCCCGCCTGTACAGCTCAGGCATCCGGATTCTGCGGGTCGGCATGCCCTATCCACTCGGGGCCGACAAGGTCGTCGCGCTCGCCCGCGGAGTCGAACAAGTGCTGGTGGTCGAGGACAAGACCGCGTTCGTCGAGGCGCAGGTCAAAGATGCGCTCTACGGTCGCAGCGATTGCCCACAGGTACTCGGTAAGCGGGATACCGAGCGCCGCAACCTCATTCCACCCGATGGCGAGCTCACCGCGGCCCGCCTGATCGCCCCCCTGCGCCGCGTGCTGCGCGAGCGGGTGACCCTGTCCGCGCCGCCGCCGCCATCGTTGGAGCTGACGGTGCTGCCCACCAAGCGCACCGCGTACTTCTGCTCGGGTTGCCCACACAACCGGTCCACCGCCGTGCCAGAAGGATCACTGGCCGGCGGCGGTATCGGCTGCCACACCCTGGTCACCATGTCGGCGCGAACGGACTCCCAGGTGACCGGGCTGACCCAGATGGGCGGCGAGGGGGCACAGTGGATCGGTCAATCGCCGTTCACCGACGTCGACCACATCTTCCAGAATGTCGGTGACGGAACGTACTTCCACTCCGGCCAGCTGGCCGTCCAGGCGTGCGTCGCCGCCGGAGTCAACATCACCTACAAGATCCTCTTCAACTCCGCGGTCGCCATGACGGGCGCCCAAGACGTCGAGGCCGGACTCACCGTGCCGCAGCTGACGCACAAGCTCGTCGCCGACGGCGCGACCAAGGTGATCGTCTGCGCCGACGAACCGGAGCGGCACAAGGGCGCCACGTTCGCCTCCGGCGTGCAGGTCTGGCACCGGGACCGCCTCGACGAAGCCCAGCGCGTACTGCGCGACACCAAGGGTGTCACCGTCCTGATCTACGACCAACACTGCGCCGCCGACGCGCGACGCAAGCGCAAGCGCGGCGCGATGCCCGTGCGGCGCACGCGCGTCGTCATCAACGAGGCGGTCTGCGAGGGCTGCGGCGACTGCGGCGTGAAGAGCAACTGTCTGTCCGTGCAGCCGGTCGAGACCGAGTTCGGACGCAAAACCCGGATCGATCAGACCACCTGCAACACCGACTACAGCTGCCTGGACGGTGACTGCCCCTCGTTCGTGACCATCGAGGTCCCCGATCAGCCATCGAAGCGGGCGCGGCCGCCGGTGCCCACCCCGCCCGAGATCCCCGATCCCGCCCGGCGGCCAATCACCGGGATTCACAACATCTTTCTGGCCGGCATCGGCGGTACCGGCATCGTGACGGTCAACCAGGTGCTCGGCATGGCCGCGCTGCGAGCCGGTTTGCACGTGGAGGGGCTCGATCAGACCGGGCTCAGCCAGAAGGCGGGGCCGGTGACCTCGCATCTGCGACTCAGCGCCGCAGCGATCGAGCGTTCCAACCGGGTCAGTCCCGGAGCAGCCGACTGCGTGCTCGCATTCGATTTACTCACCGCCGTCGACGCCCGCAACGTCGGCCTCGGCGATCCCAACCGCACCACCGCCGTCGCGTCGACCAGCAGGACACCCACCGGGGAGATGGTCTACGACGGGGCAGTCGAGTATCCGTCCGACGCCGATCTGCTGTCGCGCCTCGACGTGCGGTCCAGAACTCTCACCGCCTTCGACGCGCTGACGGCCGCAAACACACTCTTCGGAAGTACATTGTCGGCGAACTTCCTCTTGGTCGGTGCCGCGTATCAGGCGGGTGGCCTGCCCATTCCGGCGGCCGCGATCGAAGAGGCGATCGCCATCAACGGCGTGGCCGTCGCCGCGAACCAGGCGGCGTTCCGGTGGGGGCGTGTGGCGGTGGCCGATCCGTCGACATTCCGGGCCGCGACGCAGCCGCCGAACCAGGCGCCACGCTCCGACACCGTCGTGCCCACCCATCTACTCGGCAACTGCCCGGTCGACGGCGAGACCCGAACACTCCTCGAGCGACGGGCCGCCGGTCTCGTCGCATACCAGGGAGAGCGCACCGCAGCCAAGTACATCGAGTTCGTCACCGACGTGTGGGTGCAGGAACGACGCGTCACCGAGCGCACCGACTTGTCCGAGGCCGTCGCGCGCGGGCTGCACAAGCTGACGGCCTACAAGGACGAGTACGAAGTGGCCCGTATGCTGACCGACCCGGCGTTCGTCGACTCTGTGCGACGGGAGGTGCCCGGCGGCGTCAACCTCACCTACAAGCTGCATCCGCCGGTGTTGAAGGCGCTGGGCCGCAAGAAGAAGATCGGCATGCGGCCCGCCAGCCACGGCGCATTGCGGGCCCTCGCCAAGGGCCGCGTCCTGCGTGGCACCTGGCTGGACCCGTTCGGCCACACCCGCATGCGGCGCCTCGAGCGTGCGTTGCTCATCCACTACCAGGACATGGTGGGTGACCTCGTCGCGAACCTCTCTGCAGAGTCGTATGACACCGCGGTCGCCGCGGCATCCGCCCCCGACCTGGTGCGCGGCTATGAGGACGTCAAGCTGCGCAACGTTCGGCTGTATCTGCAGCGCCTAGGCGAGCTGGGACGGGACGTTTCGACGCCGGCCACCCTGGCATCGCCGGACGACTCCGAGTGAGCCGACGCAAACGGCACGGGGCCGGCGCGAAACATGCGCCAGCGCACACAGCACACGTGTAACGTGATTTGTTCGATGTGTTCCAGGAAAGTCCGCTCGGCGAGTTCATCCGCCGTCCACTCCCGATACCGCTCCCAGGGCCTCGGGACCGCGGCTCCGTGCCCGCACCTGGGCAACGCCGTCACCGGTCGAAGTCAATCGATCCCGGCGTCCTTGCACTGCGCCGGCCCAGCACACACCGAGGAGTTCATGTGACAACCGCTGCCCCGCAACGCACCACGCCACCGTCACGCTTTCATCCTGGCGGGTTCGCCCTGCGCGATACCTGGTTCCCGCTCGTACACACCCAACACGTCAGGCGACGGCCACTCCGGCGCGCCATGCACGGTGAACCGGTCGTCCTGTGGCGTGACGGGGCACAGGTACGCGCCACCGAGGATATGCCCGGCACTGCGCCCCAGCACCGGCGCCAAGGTGAATTGACCGGTGGCACAGGCAACTACATCACGCACGAACGCTACGGCTACACATGGCTCTGGTACGGCGACCCGCTCAGCGCGTCGCCCGACCTCATTCCCCATGTGCCGCACCTGCCTGCCGATGGGATGGCGAAATGGTTCCAGCGTTCGCTGACATTCGACTGCAGCTACGAGCTGGTCGCCGAGAACCTCCTGGATCTCACTCACGCGGACTTCCTGCACTCCACGCTCACCGGCGACTCACTGTCCGAGGACGACATCGTGGAGGTGGAATCGACCTCGGAAGTCGTCACCATGATTCGCACCGCCCACGGTAGGCCGATCCCCGACGCGCAGAAAGCGATGGCCAAGGGCGCGACCAAGCAGAACATCCGTGTAGTGACGGTGACACACGTGCGCAGCGGCGTCTGCGTGCTGCACGGTGACTTCAACCCCGGCATGTCCATGCGGATGCTGCATCCGTGCAATCCCGAAACACCGACGCGCACACGGACACCGGTGACCTACAACCCCTCCTACATGCCGACCATCGGGCGCATGCTGTTTCCCTTCGCCACTCACATCGTCGGTAGGCAGGACAACTGGGCAGTGCGCAAGCAGAACGCGAACTATCTGGACGCCGGGGCCGACCGCGACCTCAGTTCCCGATTCGACAAGGCCGGTCTGCGTTACCGCAAGGTCTATGCCGCGCTCGTGGCACGCCAACAGTCCGGCGACCACTCGTATCTCGACGACGGAGATCCGGGCCGAGACATCACCGAAGCGCTCGGTATCAATACCCGCGCGTGACAGGCGCCGAGCCGCGGCCGGCTCTACCGCCCTGCCAACAATGAAGCGTGTTGAACAGATTTTGTTGATTGTGTCTTGTTTGTCGGTGCTGTCGATGTTAGTTTCGTGACACCGGAAACGGTGCGTCAGCAGGGCAGCAGGAAAGGTATCGAACCGTCACATGACCACGGCCGAAGAATCGCCGCGAACCCTCCGAGTCTCGCCGCGCGCAGCCGCACCAGGCGAATCAGACCCGTCCCCGTTCGGGTTGCCGAGCGGCTGGTGGCCAGTCGCGCACAGCGACGAAGTGCATCAGCATCCCGGGGCGTTCCGCCTGGGCACCAGGGCACTCGCGGTATACCGGGACCTGACCGGCACAGTCCGCGCGGTCGAGGACCGGTGTCCGCACCGGCGGCTGCCGCTGTCGATGGGCCGCCTGACCGAGGACGGCTCCATTCAATGCCCTTACCACGGATGGAGTTTCGACGGTGCGACGGGACGTTGCACCGCAATCCCCAACCTGAGCGCCGACGAACGCATCCCGAACGGAATCAAGGTGGCGGCCTTCTCCGCCGCCGAGAACGTCGCCGAGCTCCTCGGCTACGGATTGCGGACCTCCAAGCTGGCACCGCCGGTCGGCGCGGCCACGGGTGAAGAACCCGAGGTAGGCACCACCATGTACGACGCCCTGATCTATGGCGGCATGGTTTTCGTGTGGACCGGCTCCGAGCCCTCGACAGAGCGCTCCGAAGCACCGAAGCCGACTCCGACCGACAGCACTGCCATCACCGGCACCGTGGAAGTCCGCTCACCACACGCCTCGGTCGCGGAAGCAGTGCTGCTGAATCCCGGGGCGGTGCTCGGCCTGGGTGCCTTCCTGGGCTCCGGCGACGAACTGTGCTCCCCGACGGTTCGCCGTAAGGACGGCGTCATCACCGTGCAACGGGAGCGCTACGCCTACAACCTGCCCCGGCTTTCGACCTTCGAGCCGGTCAGCAAGCGGGAGCTCACCTCGACGATCAGCACAGTTGCGGACACCGGTTTCACCCGTGTCGACGTAGCCACCGGCCGCTGGACACCCGCATGCCAGGTTTTCATCGGACTGACGCCCATCGACACCCACCGCACCGTCGTGCGCTGGCGCATGTCGTTGCAGGGACCTCAGCAACGCCTCAGCGCGGTCGGCGCCAAGGCATGGTCCACCAGCCGCCGACTGGCCAGACGAACCGCCGACTCGGCTGAAACGGTGGCGGACTCGATGCCGAAATCAGTCGACCCCGGCGTGCGCGCACTGCGCCGGGCCCGGACACACTGAGGAGCTCATATGACAACCGCTGCCCCACAACGCACGAAGGCGCCGTCACGGTTCCATCCTGGCGGGTTCGCGTTGCGCGACACCTGGTTCCCACTCGTACACACGCAACACGTCGGACGACGGCCGCTGCGCCGCGCGATACACGGCGCCCCCGTTATCTTCTGGCGCGACGGAGCCCGGGTACGCGCTACCGAAGACATGCCTGACACACCGCCACAGTTCCGACGTCAGGGTGAATTAACCGGCGGGAGTGGCGATTACATCACCCACGAGCGCTACGGCTACACCTGGGTCTGGTACGGCGACCCCCGCAATGCATCGATCGACCTCATCCCGCAGGTCCCCCATCTGCCGATCGAGGGAATGCCGAAGCGCTTCCAGAAGACCGTGGTGTTCGACTGCACCTACGAGCTGGTTGCCGAGAATCTCCTGGATCTGACCCACGCGGACTTCCTGCACTCCAAGCTCACCGGCGACTCATTGTCCGAGGACGACGTCGTGGAGGTGGAGTCCACCTCGGAAGTGGTCACGATGATCCGCACCGCACATGGTCGGCCCATCCCGGACGCACAGAAGGCGATGGCCAAGGGCGCCACCACACAGAACATTCGCGTAGTCACCGTGACCCACGTGCGCAGCGGGCTTTGTGTGCTGCACGGTGACTTCAACCCGGGAATGTCGATGCGGATGCTGCACCCGTGCAATCCCGAAACGGCCACCCGGACCCGTACCCCGGTGACCTACAACCCGATGTACCTGCCCTCCATCGCTCGGCAGTTGTTCTCCCACACATCGCATATCGTCGGCAGGCAGGACAACTGGGCGGTGCGCAAACAGAACGCGAACTACCTGGAGGCCGGCGACGACCGCGACCTCAGTTCGCGCTTCGACAAGGCCGGGTTGCGCTATCGCAAACTGTATTCCGCGCTTGTCGAGCGTCAAAAGTCGGGAGACTACTCATACCTGGCCGACGGCGACCCCGGTCGCGACGTCAGCGAAGCACTCGGCCTCAATTCTCGCGCGTGACAAACCATTAGGAGGCTAAAATGCCCTTGCAGGATTACATGAAACTCGTCTCGGTCGACGATCATCTGATCGAGCATCCCCGGGTCTGGCTCGACCGACTTCCCAAGTCCGACCACGAAATGGGTCCCCGGATCATCGAACGGGAAGATGGCCGCCAAGTGTGGACCTATCAGGGTACCGTCTACCCCAACATCGGACTCAATGCCGTCGCCGGCAAGGATCCGCGCGAATGGGGTTGGGATCCGGTGCGTTTCGACCAGATGATGCCCGGGTGTTACGACTCGAGCGCCCGCCTGCTCGACATGGACCTCGACGGGGTGCACACCGGCATGGCCTTCCCGTCATTTCCCAAGTTCGCCGGCACGCTGTTCCTCGAGGGCGCCGACCGCGACCTCGCATTGCGCTGTGTGCAGGCGTACAACGACTATCACATCGACGAATGGTCCGCGGCCGACCCAGATCGACTGCCCCCGATCGTGATCATGCCGGTCTGGGACGTCGACTTGTGCGTGGCTGAGCTGCACCGCACCGCGGCGAAGGGCGCCAAGGGGGTGAGCTTCGTCGAGAGCCCGACCCCGCTGGACTTGCCGTCCTTCCACACCGACTACTGGGATCCGTTCTTCAGCGCGGCCGAGGAGATCGACATCCCGCTGATGATGCACTTCGGCACGTCGGGCACCCGTCCGTTCACCGCGCCGGATGCGCCCGAGGCGACGTTCATCGCGCTGATGGGCCTCAACTCGATGCAGTCGATGATCAATCTCTGCTTCTCCCCGGTGTTCCACAACCACCCGAACCTCAAGATCGTGCTGGCCGAAGGCGGCATCGGCTGGATGCCGTGGATGCTGGAACGTGCCGACATGACCTGGGAGCGGCAACGGTTCTGGCAGCCCATCAATCAGGAGGTACGGCCGTCGGAACTGTTCCGGCGCAACATCTGGGGCTGCTTCATCGTCGACAGCACCGGCATCGGACTGCGCCACGACATCGGTCTGGATCGCATTCTGTGGGAGTGCGACTTCCCGCACTCGGACTCGATGTGGCCCAACAGCCGGAAGATCCTGGCCGATTCGGTCCGTCACGTTCCGGACAACGAGGTTCATGCGATCGCGGAGCTCAACGCCCGCGAGCTGTTCCACCTCAAGCCGGCATAGTCATGTCCGCTGCGGAGACGCCCGGCGACGAGGTCATCGAACACGACCCCGTCGCCGAGGAAAACGATCTGCTCACCACGCTGGAGGCCAACGCCCGGGTGCGCGAGCTGGTGCGTGACATCCGGCGCGAGATCGCCGAGCTGAGCGCCGGCGGCGCAGGCGATCTCGAGTTGGCCCAACTGTACGAGAAGCTCGCACAAGCCGAAGCCGCGCTGTCGCGCTACCCGTCCGGTTGATGACGAACCCACCGTCACCGCAATGGCCGGGCGCGGCAGGCGGGTAGTCCAAACCTCAGTGGATGTCCCAGACCAAGGGCAGCCGTTGAAGAGCGAATGTGTTGGCAGGCCAGGTGATCTCCGGGACAAACCCCGCTTCAATCTCGAAGTCGGGAACTCGACGCAACCATTCGTTGACAACCAGCGTCAACTCGATGCGTGCCAGATGGGATCCGAGGCAGCGGTGCGGGCCTCCACCAAAGCCCCAATGCCGGTGCACCTTCCCGTCCATGACGATCCCGTTCACGGACACCGGGTCGCTGTCATCCCGGTTGATCGCACCATTGCACAGCCGGACCGGGGTGTGCGCGGGCAACGTGATGTCGTCGATCGTCACCGGCTCGGTTGTCACTCGCGCCAGGAACGGGGCGGCGGGTTCCAAGCGGACGACCTCTTCGACGAAGACACTCACCTGCTCCGGGTCATCGCGCAGCTGCCCACGAATCTCGGGATTGCGTGCGAGCTCCAGAAGCGCGAATCCAATGCTTGCGGTGACGGTGTCCAGCCCGGCCAGCACAAACAGGAAACTGAGCCCGATCGCCTCCATGTCGTCCAACGGTTCCTCACCCGACAAGACTTGCGACAGAATGTCGTTGCCGGGATGCTGCCGCCGCTCGCCGATGGCCTCACTCAGGTAGCTGGCCAGCTCCAGTGCCGGCGTGGAGTCGACATCGTCGGGGTTGGCACCGTCCGCCAACGCGATGACCGCGTCCTTCCACACGATCAGCCGGTCGCGGTCCTCCAAAGGCAACCCGTAGAGGGTGAGGAAGACCTGCGAGGGATACCGGATGGCGAGATCGTTGACCACGTCGGACGAACCTCTTGCGGCGATATCGTCGATCATTTCGACGGCCTGTGCCTGCAGTGACGGCATCATCGCCCCGAGGGTGTGCGGACTGAAGTAGGGCTGCAAGATCTTGCGGTAGCGGGTGTGTCCAGGCGGATCGAACCCCAACGGCACCAGCGGCAACGGGCTGCCGAGCAGCTCCGACACCGCGCGCGAGGAATAGATCTCCGGCGTGCGAAGTGCATGCAGCACGTCATCCCGTCGAGTGAGGTAGTACCAGTCGTTCATCAGCACCACGGGACCGATGTCCCGCAGTGCGGCCCAGCCAGCACCGCGGTCCGTGGCTATCGGAATCGACGCGAGGTCGACTACGGGAACGCCGTTAGGATCGAGTTCGGTTGGATAGCGGGTGGTCATGTGTCCTCATCTCGTTCGATGGTGCGACGAAATCGAGCGTAGGCAGCTCTGCTGCACAACATTCGAGTTTCACCGAAGAATACGCTGACGCTCTCCTACAGGGCGGCGCCGGCGTCGACCGTCAACTGCAGCCCGGTGACATAACGGGATTCGTCGGAGGCCAGGTAGACGACCGCGTGCGACACATCGGCGGGGTCGACATAGGGAATGGGCATGGCCTGGATGGTCCCGAACGCGTCCATCACGTCCTCGGTGACGGGATGCTCCAGATCGGGGCGGAACAGCCGGTACATCCCATCGTTGTGCAGCATGTCGGTGTTGCAGTTGGTGGGGTGCACCGCGTTGACGCGGATCTTTTGTGGCGCGAGCTGTTTCGCGAGCGCCTTGGTGTACTGCACGATCATGGTCTTGGCGAGGGCATAACCCGCGCCGCCAGGTCCGGACGCGGGGTTGTCCACCGCACCCCGGATCGCCGCGACAGAACCGGTCGCGATCAGCGATGCCCCCTCGGGCAGGTGCGGTATGGCGGCGCTGAATGTGTTGACGACACCGACGAAGTCGACATCGAAGCTGTCGACGAACGTCTGGGCTGTGCCGTCCGCACCCAACGGTGCGATACCCGCATTGGCGACCACGACGTCCAGGCCGCCGAGCTCTGAAACTGCCAGCGCGACAGCCTGTTCCAAGGCCTTCCGATCGCGCACGTCACCGCGCAGGATCACCGCGCGGCGTTCCAGCTTCTCCACCTGCCGCGCGGTCTGATCCAGGTCTTCGACGGTGGCGAGCGGGTACCGGGTGGTGGGGATGTCAGCACACAGATCCACCAGCATCACATCGGCGCCCTCGCGCGCCAGATGCACAGCGTGACTACGGCCCTGGCCGCGTGCGGCGCCGGTCACGAGTGCCACTTTGCCGGCCAAGCGTCCTGACATTGTTCAACTCCTCATCGAGAACCGATACGATGTGCTCAGACTAGACAGTTTTTGTCTCAATTGCACCATCTTCGACACCCGGAGGAACCGGTATGCGCACCGATCTGTTCATCGACGGCGAGTGGTGCCGGGGCGGTCACGGCACCGCGCTGGCCGTGCAGAATCCGGCCACCGAGGAGATTTTCGCGCACACTGAGCAGGCATCGAAAGCCGACGCAGATCAGGCCATTTCGGCAGCGCGCCGGGCCTTCGACGAAGGGCCGTGGCCCCGACTGCCGGACGCCGAGCGACGCGCACTGATGGGGGCGTTCGTCGAAGCGGTGGCCGCGCGATCCGACCGGCTCATCGACCTCGCGGTTGCCGAGGCCGGCGCCACAGTTCAGCTCGCCCGGAGCGGTCAGGTCGGCGTGCCCCTGGTGCACCTGCGCGACCTGGTCGACCGGGTGATGCCGACCTTCCCCACCAGGCAGCCGCAGGCGCCGACCTTCGGGCTCGGCATCGGACAGGGCGTGGTGCTACGCGAACCGACCGGTGTGGTCTCGGCCATCACCGCGTTCAACTACCCGACCCTGCTCAACCTGTTCAAGGTCGGTCCGGCGCTGGCGGCCGGGTGCACGGTCGTGCTGCGGCCATCGCCGTTGACACCGCTGTCGGCGCTCATCCTCGGCGAAGCCGCGCTGGAGGCGGGCTTGCCCGCCGGCGTGCTGAACATCGTGACCGGTGACATCGATGTGTCCAACCTGCTGACCACCGACCCCAGGGTGGACATGGTGTCCTTCACGGGCTCGGACGTGGTCGGCAAACAGATTCTCGCGCAGGCGGCTTCGACGGTGAAGAAGGTGGTCCTCGAACTCGGCGGCAAGTCGGTGAACATTGTGACGCCCGATGCCGATCTCGACGCCGCCGCCGCGCACGCGGTGCTCAACTTCACCCGGCACGCCGGTCAGGGCTGCGCGGCATTCACCCGGATCCTGGCCCACCACGACATCCACCACGACCTCGTCGAACGGATGCTGGCGCGGCTGGAGACCATCGTGGTCGGCGATCCGTCCGATGAAGCCACCGAGATGGGGCCGCTGATCAGCGAGCGTCAGCGAGATCGGGTGTTGTCCTATGTCGAGCTCGGTCAGTCCGAAGGCGCAAAGCTGGCGTTCGGCGGCAGTCCCACCAAGGGACGGCCACGCGGCTACTACGTGGACCCGGCACTTTTCGTGGGCGGCCACAATTCGATGCGCGTGGCCCGTGAGGAGATCTTCGGTCCGGTCGGTGTGGTCATCAGTTACCGCAGCGACGACGAGGCCGTCGCCATCGCCAACGACTCGCCCTACGGTCTGTCGGGTTCGGTGTGGGCCGGCGATCCGTCGCACGGATACGACATCGCGACCCGGCTGCGCACCGGGATGGTGCACATCAACGGTGTTGGTGGCGGACCCAATCCGCACAGCCCATTCGGCGGCTACAAGCACAGCGGCATCGGACGCGAGTGGGGTGAAGCGGGCTATGCCGAATACTTCGAGACCAAGAGTGTGAACTGGCCTGCGGGTTAGCATCGAGCGGGAACACGCGCGCTCGCAGGAAGAAGGGCCTCAGCCGGCGAGGCGGGTTTGTTGCAGACACGGCAACGCAGCAATGGCGCGCGGGATTTCGTCGATATCGTCGGCCGGGATGAAGAACGTCGACGCCGCGACCCGCAGGATCAACTCGGACAGCTCGGCGCTGCTCATCGCACCGGATTGCACGGTGGCCGTGAGCTCAAGCGCCGGCGTCAGCAATCGCTCGGCGACGGCGACGAATTCCGGGAACACCTGGCGAATGAAGCCGATGCCGAAGCCGGGCTCGACGGCGATGACCTGGATCGCCTCGGGGTGTGTCTTGCTGAAGTACACCATCGCCTCGACGACGACCTGCACACGAACGTCGAGTTGGGGGCGACGTTCCACGGCCTGCACCAGTTCGTCCAGCAGGCCCTTCTCCACGTGGACCGCAATCGCATCGAGCAGTTCTTCTTTGCTCTTGAAGTACCGGTACAACGTCCCCCGGGAGATACCGGCCTGGTTACCGACGTCACTCATCGACAATTTGCGCACCCCTCGGCGCGCCAGCGTGAGCAGCGTGCCGTCCAGGATGCGCGACAGGGTGTCGCTGTTGGCCGCCATGGTGCCTCCCAGGTCATCGGTCAATTTGAACAATATATGCCCATTTGTCACATTGACCTAGAAATCAGCGTAGCTGAGACCCAGTCGCTTCCTGCCCTCCGGCTGTTGACTGGCGCCACGATAAGCATCACTATAGACAAACTATGTCTAAAGTGTCTCATCGCCTGTCGTTCGGTCCGAAAGGGAGAGCATGACCCAGCACGTCGACGAGGATGCTCGCGAGGTAAGCGCCGACAACCGGCCCCTTGTCGAGGAGTTGGTCAACCAGTTCGACCACCACGACCCACGACTCGGTGGATGCTTCGAGGCCGTATACGAACAGATGCGCGCCCAGTGCCCGGTGGCCCACAGCGACAAGCACGGTGGCTTCTGGACGTTGTCCAGTTACGAGACAGTGCATTACGCCATGCAGCACTACGAGTTGTTCACCACCGCACCGTCGGTCAACATTCCGGCCGGCCTCGGCCAAAAACGCCCCCTGCTGCCGATGGAGGTCGATCCGCCCGTCCAATCGCGGTATCGGACGCTGCTGATGCCGGTGTTCTCCCCCCGGCGGATGAAGGCCATCGAGGGGCGCATCCGCGACGTTGCCGACTCATTGATCGACGGGTTCATCGCGGACGGCGAGTGTGACTTCGTCACCGACTTTGCCGAACAACTGCCGACGGTCATCTTCACCGAGATGATGGGCTTGCCGCTGGATCAGGCCCCCCGGTTCCACAACTGGAAGAACATCCTGCTGCACGGTCACCACGACGACCCGGACGGGGTCATCCGGGCACAGGCCGGGCAGGAACTCAACGAGTACCTGGTCCAACTGCTCGAGGCCCGCAAGCAGCAACCCGGCGAGGACATCATCAGCACCCTGCACGGTGCGGAGGTCGACGGTGACAAGCTCACCGACGACGAGGTCCTGGACATGACCTACCTGTTGTTCCTGGCGGGCCTGGACACCGTCGCCAGCTCGCTGGGCCTGCACTTCCTGAACTTCGCGCAGCGGCCCGACCTGCGGAGCCAACTGACCGACCCGGAGATCATCCCACTGGCCGTGGAGGAGATGCTGCGCGTCGAATCGCTCATCCTCGCCGGCCGCACCGCCACCGAGGACGTGGAGATCGGCGGCCAGCTGATCCGCAAGGGCGATCGTGTTCTGCTCAACACCGTTGTGGCAGGGCGTGATCCGGATGTGTTCGACGATCCCGACGAGATCCGCTTCGACCGCGGACGTAGCCGGCACATCGCGTTCGGCGTCGGACCGCACCGGTGCGCCGGTTCGCACCTGGCCCGCATCGAACTCGCCATCGCCTACGAGCATTGGCACCGGCGCATCCCGGAGTACCGCGTCAAGGACGGCGTCACCGTCGCCCGGCACGCCAGTTCGGTGGCGGGCATCTCGACCCTGCCGCTGGTTTGGGACCGCCCGTGAAACTGGCCACCTTCAGTGTCGCGGGACCGCTTGGTCCGACCAACCGCCTCGGATTGCTGGCCGACAGTCTCGAAGGCCCCGACACACTCATCGACCTCAATGCCGCGTATGCACAGTTGATCGCCGACCGGATGTCGCCCGAACGTGTCGGGCCAATGGCCGCCGCAGTGGTTCCGCCGGATATGGTGGCATTCCTCGGTAACGGCCAGGTACGTGCCCACGTGCTCGACGAGATCTGCAGCGCCCAAGAAGATCTGGCGCAGCTGGACCGCAACGTCATGGGCCAGCGGCTGATTTACCGGGTCGATGAGATCCAGCTGCTGGCGCCGTTGGCATGCCCGTCGTCGCTCCGGGACTGCTCGGCCTTCGAGAAACACATCGCAAACTGCTCCGGACCCCGCGGAGTGCCCCAACAGTGGTATCGGCATCCGACTTATTACAAGGGCAACCCGCACAGCGTGGTCGGGACCGGTGTTCCGGTCCGGCGACCGGCAGGCGAGACCCGGATGGACTACGAGCTGGAGTTCGCGGTGGTGATCGGTGTGCCCGGTCGTGATATCCCGGTGGCCGACGCGGACCGGCACATCGCCGGGTACACGGTGTTCAACGACGTGTCGTGCCGCGACCTGCAACTCGCCGAGATGAAGACCTTCCTCGGTCCGGCGAAGGGTAAGGACTGCGACGGCAGCAACGTGCTGGGGCCCTACCTCGTCACGCCGGAGGACTTCGACCCCACCTCGGCCAACGCGATGATCGCCCGCGTCGACGGCGTGGAGTGGAGCCGCGGTACCACCGACACGTCGCACTATTCGGTCGCCGAGATCATCAGCCACATCAGCCGTGACGAGCTGCTGCGGGCCGGCGATGTGATCGGCGTGGGTACTGTCGGCGGCGGCTGCGGCCTGGAGTTGGGTAGGTTCCCCGAGATGGGCCAGACGGTCGAACTCGAGGTCGAAGGACTCGGGACGCTGCGTAACCGCTTCGTGGACAACGAGGCGCCGATCGGAGAGGAAACGTAGTGGGCCGACTCGATGACAAAGTCGCAGTGGTCACCGGCTCCGGGCAAGGCATCGGCCGGGGCATCGCCCGGCGCTTCGCCGCCGAGGGCGCCGCCGTCGTCATCGCCGAGCTCGACGACGCGGCCGGCAAGCAGGTCGCCGAGGATATCGAAGGGACCGGCGGTCGGGCACTCTTCGTCCGGACCGATGTCGGCGACAAAGCACAGATCGAATCGGCGATTGCCGCGGCGGTCGATACCTTCGGGCATCTCGACGTGCTGGTGAACAATGCAATCGCCTTGTCACCCAACGTTCCGCTGGAGGACAAGAGCGACGACGACCTGGACGGGCTGCTGCGCACCGGGCTGTGGGCGACATGGTGGTCGATGCGCGCCGCCCTCCCCCACTTCCGGGCTCAGGGCGGTGGGCGGGTGATCAACTTCTACTCGATCGACGCCGAGGCGGCGGCCTGGCTGCACGTCGACTACAACACGACCAAGGATGCCATCCGCGGACTCACCCGGTCTGCAGCCGCCGAGTGGGGGCGCTACAACGTGTTGGTCAACGCCATCGCCCCGGCAGCCAAGGGCACGGTCTTCGAGCAACTGTCGCAGGCGATTCCAGGTTTCGCGGACGCGTCCGCGGCGGCCAATCCGCTGGGCCGGGTGGGTGACCCCGACACCGACATCGCACCGGTCGCGGTGTTCCTGGCCAGCGACGACAGCCGTTACGTCACCGGCGAAACCATCCATGTCGACGGCGGACAGCATCTGCCGCGGTACAACAGCAAGCCACCTGGCCTTTAAGGACGGCGGTCGCCCATCTTCGCGGTGCCCGCCGTCGGTCTTGTCAGATGCTGTCTGGCCGCTGATGTTCCAGGATCGCCGCGGCCAGCCGCTTCGGGGCATCGAGCATCACAAAGGTTGAGCTGCCGTCGATCTCGATGAGCTCGGAGTGAGGGAACGCGTCGCGAAGCCGGCGTGCATGATCGAGGGGAAACAGCTTGTCGTCGGTTCCCCAGACCAGGGTCACCGGCTTGTCGAAAGCCTCGATCGCCCCGCTCGCGCGCAGGGTCAGGGCCGGATCCAGTGAGGCCGTCACCGCCACCGCGTCGCGGCGCGCCGCCCCGCTGGTGGCGAAGGCGCCGAAGATCTCCCGCTGACGATCCGCAGTCGGAGGATGCTTGCACACCGCCTTGAGGAAGAAGCTCTGTCCGGGGCCGGTGGCCAACAGCCGCAGAACGCCGCCGCCCACCGTCGAGCTGGCGCGGCACAACTTGACGATCTGGGCGAACGAGCCGGGCGGAAAATGCTCGTAGCTATCACAATTGGTGAAGACCAGCCTGCCGATGCGTGAGGTGTCCAGTGCGGTATCACCCAGGGCAGCAAGCACCAGACCACCGCCAGTGTCATTGGCCACTACCGTGACATCGGCCAGGTCGAGCGCCTCCATGAAGTGCACGATGCGGCGGGCGGCTGCCTCCGCACCCAGGTCGGCGCCGCCGGTTTCGGTGCTGTGCGCGCCCAGCGGCCACGTCGGCACCACGCACCGGAAGCCGTCGCCCAGCTCGCGGACCGTGTCGTTCCACAGCGCGCCGGTCACGTACACGCCGTGCACGAACAGAACGACAGGCCCGGAGCCTGTGTCCACATAGGCGATGTCGAGCCCGTCCACCCGAATCTGGCGATCCGTCAAGGCGCTTCTCCTTCATGAAGATCCGATGTTCGAAGGCTCGCTCGTGTTGTCCGGATCTGAACGTCACGACCGCATACACACAGAATGCAGTTCACATACAGTCAGTATGTCGATACCCGCCAGGTGTTGTCAACCAGGTACCGGCTCAGCAATGCCGGCACGGAGCCGTGGAAGGGCCGTCAGTCACCGGGAGCCGAGACCGGCGAGCAGTTGACTGATCGCCGCCACCCCATGCTCCCGGGCCAGTGCGGGCTCCGGCGAGTTCGCGATGACGAGGGCGGCTTCGTCCACCGCGGCAAGCAGCACATGGGCGAGGACGATGAGCGGTTGAGCCGGTAGTGCGCCCTCGAGCACAGCCCGTTCCAGCAGCCCGTGGATCGCTCCGACGCCATAGCGTCCCCCCAACTGCCGCCAGGTCTGCCAGCCCAGCACCGCAGGCCCGTCGATCAGGAGAATCCGCTGGACTTCCGGGGTAAGTGAGGCGTCGAGGAAACTCAGCAGACCAGCGCGCAGCCGGTCCAGCGCATCGCCAGCCTGCTCTGCGCCACCAGCGGCGGCTAGTAGATCGACCTCAACCTGTTCGAACACCGCCTGAAAGAGTGCCCGCTTGTCTTCGAAGTGGTGATAGAGCGCGCCGCGGGTACCGACGCCGGATGCGGCGACGATTTCTTCCGTGCCTGTGCCGAAGTAACCCTTCTCGACGAACAACCGCCGCGCCGCCGCGATCAGGGCCGCCCGGGTGGCTTCGGCCTGCACCGCGCGAGCCGTCTTGGCCCGTGACGCCGACTGTTGATCCCTAGGCATCGGCTCAGTATATTGCCATGCAACCTGTAGGTGAGTACACATCCAATCGGTATGCAGTTTTGGGAGCGCGGGGCACCTCGACGCGCGTCAGCCGGCGTGACCAGCTTTGGTCTCGCCTTCGCGCGTAAGGCCAACAGCAGCCTGCAACTTGACCGCATAGGTATCGAGGCGGGGCAACTGTGCGGCGGCGGCAGCGAGCGGGAGACTGCGGCGGTGGACCGCATTCAGCCGCCCGAGCACCACCCGGTCGTAATCAGCATCGTCGTGGCCCTTCGGCCCGCCGCCTTTGACTGCCAGTCGTGGGATCGACATGTTGGAAACCCTGGTCTGCAGCTCATCGCTACGGCAACCGACCTGACCAGGTCCTTGACGACCTGAGTCAGCACAAACCGTTGAGCAGCGCCGCCGTGTCGAGATCCTCGACGGCCACACAGGCGCGGCGCCACGAGGCCTCGGCGTTCTCCTCGGCCTGCAGACCAGGCCAGTTGATGGTCATCGCGGTGGCGTCCCAAGCTTCCGCGGAAAACAGCCGGTAACGCTGAAAAGCGTTGTCGTAGCTCGGCACATCGGGGACTCCACCGGCGCGCAAGCCTTCGAGATAGCGTTCGAGCAGCTCGGATTCGTAGGCCCGACGCATGTCGGGCTCCAGGCCGGTGGTCATCCAGTACGACACTTCGCGCAGCCCCGGACCTTGCCAGACGACCTGCCAGTCGAGCAGACCGGACCGGCCATCGCCGGTCGTGAACGTGTTACCCAGGTGCGAATCGCCGTGCAACAGGGTCAGCGGACCCGCCTCGAACTCGCGGTAGTACGAGTCGGCGTGCGCGTCCAACGCCGCCGAGACCGCCCGCACCGCCGGAGTCACCTCGGGGCGGCCCAGCTTGAGGGCCCCGGCACGTCCGCGAGAGTAGAACTGCTTGAGCACGGCATAGCCCGGACGCCGGCTCCAGGTCCGCGCCCACCCCAGGTCGACGGTGAACCGTGGGCTGTTCCAGAACTGCGAATGCAGATCGGCGAACGCGTCGATCAGGCCGCGGGCGTGGTCGATTTCGCAGCGGTCGGCCAGCGCGTAGGGATGGCCGCCGTCGGCGACGATGTCTTCCAGCACGATGAGGAAGCGGGCGCCGATACCCGCAAAGGCGAACCACGCTTTGGGCACCACGTCCTTGAGGGATGCGGCCGCGTGGTTGTAGAAGTGGACCTCGTTGACGGCCATGTCGAGAGCACCCACCATCACCCGGTTCTTCGCCGTCAGAGGCGAGCTCTTGATGAACAGGTTGGCCGGCAGTCCGGCTTCTTTGGCGGCGTCATTCCACTCGACCACGATCCGCCGGCGATCCGTCGTCCCGCTGGAGCCGTCCAGCGGCGCGACCAAGAGGGCGGCCCCACTCCCCACCCCCTTCGCCAAGCGCTCGGTGAGCCAGGTGGTGGTGACGTCGGATGACTTCCAGGGCCCGCGCGTCGGAACTCGCGGCAGCACTGAAGCGGCGACCTGGGCCAGGGCACGAAGAGTCGCTGCGGATTGCATCGGTTTCCTCGATTCGGTCGTGTGACGCAGACCATACTCTATAACGGACCATAGTGGTCCGCAAGTATTCGATGATCCGGCGTCCTGGTTAGAGTTGACCCGGCCGAGAGAGGACTGTCGATGCATGGCACAGAGACGCGCGGGCGACCGCGCAACCCGCTGGCGACCGACCGCATCATGGCCGCCGCTCTCGACGAGTACGCCCGGCACGGATGGTCGGGATTCTCGATGCGCGGCGTCGCCCAGGCCGCAGGCGTCGGGAAATCCTCGCTGTATCTGCGGTGGTCATCCAAGGAACAGTTGTTGGTCGACAGCGTCGTGGCCGGGGCCGCACACCTGGCCGACCAGCCCGATAGCGGGAGCCTCTACGACGACGTCATCGCCTGGGCCACCGACCTTTTCGAGTACTTCCTCGATCCCGCCGGTTGGACGGCGATGCGGATCACGGTGGACGCGGTCGCCGGAACCGCCATCCTGGATGACATCCGGCAGCGAGTGACACAGCCACTCATCGAGACATCGACCACCATCTTCCGGCGCGCTCTACGACGCGGCGAGATCGACACAGAGGTGTCGGCACTCGATGTCGCGGAGTGCCTGTTCGGCGCGGTGCTCATGCACGTGATGAACCTGACGCCGAACGCCCGGAGAACAGCCAAAGCAGATGCCTATCTACATGTTCGGCCGTTCGTGGATATTATCCTCGCTGGGCTAGGTGCCAGGCCTCCGGGTCCGGCCTGAATTCATGGCCTCGAAACCGCGCGCCGCTCAGTTACTTATCGCAGGCGCCGCATCGATGTACTTGTCGCTGTCCACCTGAGCTGCTGTGAACGCGGCGATGTCGGCCCGGGTCACCGTGAAGCCGATCTTATCGGTCCCGAAAAATCCCTCGTGCGCAACGCCTTTCGGTGCGCCGTCCGTCGGTGCGATGAAACGCACAATGGTCCAGTCCAGCCCCGAGTCCATGATGGCTGCGGACATGCCGAGCAACTCGCGGTAGGCGCGGGGAAACATGGTCCGGCCCATGAATCCGACCAGGCGTGCCTGCAAGGTCTTGGCGTCACGCCGGTCCAGGACGCTCGGGGTGCCATTGCCGACATATCGCCGCGCACCGTGGCGCTTCATGGCGTCCAGGATCAACTTGGTGCCGTCCACCAGGGGAAGGCCGGTGGCCTTGCGGTCCATGCTGGGCCCGAGGGCACTGATCACCGCGTCAGAGTCGGCGACGGCCACGTCGATCTGCGCGGCATCGGTGATCTCACCCACGACGGTCTCGACCCGATCTTTCCACGAGGCCGGGATCTTGGACGCGTTGCGCGCGTATGCCTTCACGCTGTGACCCGCGTCGAGCAGGTTTCCCACCACCAGTTGTCCTATCGCTCCGGTGGCGCCGAAAACCGTTACCTTCATCGTGTTGACTCCTCATCATTTGTCCGGCAGCCGCGGCGGGGCTCGGTCAGAAACTGTAGGGACCGCGGGGCAACGCTGGAATCAAAACGCGGCTCACCCGTCACGCACAAGTGGAGGCTGAGGTCCACTTGACGACTTGCAGGCTAACACGAACCGGAGTGGGTTCTCCGGTACCACGTAAGATGTCGGAGTGCCTCCTTCACACCCCACGAGTCAGCCGACTCTACGGACCGATGCAGAACGCAACCGCATCGCCGTCATCGAGGCTGCCAGAGACGTGTTCGCCGAACATGGGCTGGACGCACCGATGACGGAGGTCGCACGACGGGCCGGTGTCGGTATCGCCACGCTCTACCGCCGCTTCCCCACCCGCGATGACCTGATCACCGGGGTGTTCGAGGGAAAGATGGCCGCCTATCTGGACGCGGCCACCACCGCGCTGGAAGATGCGGACCCGTGGCACGGCTTTTGCCGATACGTGGAGCGGGTGTGCACCATGCAGTACGAGGACCGGGGCTTCACCACCGTACTGACCATGACCTTTCCCCGAGCCGAAGCCTTCGAAGCCAACCGCGCGGCCGCCTATCGCGGTTTTGAGAAGTTGATCGCCAAGGCCAAGGCGGGCGGACGGCTGCGTCCCGAGTTCCGCTCGCAAGACCTGGTGATGCTGCTGATGGCCAATGCCGGCGTCGTGGCCAGCGCCGGCGATGCGGCACCGGCGGCGTCGAAACGACTGGTGAGCTACCTCATTGCGGCCTGCGACGCCCAGCGCCAACACGCACTTGCCCCGGCCCCCACCAAACGGCAGATGTATGACGCGATGCAGAGCGGCAGTTGCGACCAGGGAACCTGACATATCCGATCCAGCCACCCGACCGAGACGGAGACCATTCATGCGTGCACCCGAGGCGGACCTGACCGGCTGGACCCCGTCGCCGTTTGTCGGCGCCGGTATCACCCATGACGTCTATCGCAAGGGCACCGGTCCCGGCGTCATCTTGATCCCCGAGATCCCCGGGCCACACCCCGGCGTCCTCGCCCTGGGGAATCATCTGGTGGACAACGGATTCACCGTCGCCATCCCGTCGCTGTTCGGCGAACCCGGGCGCGCCATATCCGTGGGCTATGCGCTGTCCAGCATCGCCCGCGCGTGCGTAGCGCGCGAGTTCGCCGCATTCGCCACCGACGCGCAGCGGCCGGTGTCGCTGTTCTTGCGGGCACTGGCCCGCGATCTGAACGCACAGACGCCCGGGCCCGGCGTCGGTGTGATCGGCATGTGCTTGACCGGCGGGTTTGCCCTGGCTGCCGCGGCCGATGACAGCGTCCTCGCCCCGGTACTGAGTCAACCGTCGCTACCCTTTCCGGTGACCAGATCGCGCCGCCGGGATCCGGGTCTGTCCGAGACCGAACTGAGCGTGGTGGTCGGCCGCGCCACCGATGACGGCCTATGCGCAATGGGCCTACGTTTCTCCGCCGACAGGGCGGCGCCACAAGAACGTTTCGATACGCTCAAACAGCGACTGGGGGACGCTTTGGAGGTGATCGAGATCGACTCGTCCAAAGGTAACGAGCACGGGTTCGGTCGGCTGGCCCACTCGGTACTGACCAACCAACTCCGCGAGATCGATGGACATCCAGCCCTCGAAGCACGCAACCGCGTCGTCGAATTCCTCACTGCTCGACTATCCTGGTAACCGGACTCCGGTCACCACGGCCCCGTCGCCCGGTGTTCAAGACTGTTCGAGCGACGGCACTGAGGACACCCTTCCGGCCCGCCCGCAATCATGTTAAACACATTCAACGGAGTCTGTGCATACTGTCTAGTCAAGACGCACAGAACCACTGCCGGACAGCCCAAATGAGAGTGCGGCGAAGTGACGCCGATGAGCATGGAGGTTTCGTGACAACAGCGGCCGCGCCGATCCGCATAGCCGACGACGCACGGATACCCGCGCCTCAGCAATCGGTGGACACCGAATTCTTCTGGTGTTCCGGCGCCGATGGCTACCTGCGCATCCGGAAATGCCAACGCTGCCACCGGTATGCGCATCCGCCGACGCCGCGGTGCCGGTTCTGCGGCGCGCCGGACCCGCAGCCGGCCGTGGTGTCCGGGCACGCAACGGTGTTCAGCTACACCGTCAATCGGCAGCCGTTCGTGCCGTGGCTGCCGCCGCCGTACGTATTGGCCATCGTCGCTCTCACCGAACAGAGCGACGTTCACCTGACGAGCCGGTTGGTGGACATCGCGCCGGACGAGGTCCGCATCGGGCTGCCGGTGTCGGTGGTCTTCGAGAAACACGGGGACGTATATCTGCCCCTGTTCGGGCCGACTCGGGTGCACGTCGCCGCAAGGGGCAACGTCGATGGCTGATCCGGCGGCGAACACCGAACACCGGACCCTGATCGCCGGCGTCGGGAAATCACAAGTGGGACGCCGACTCGGCCGGTCGGACCTCGATCTCACCGTCGAGGCGTGTGAACGGTCGCTGGCCGATGCCGGGGTGGCTGCCGCCGACATCGACGGGCTCATTGCCTGGCCGGGCGAGTGGCCGGCCGCGCCGGGGTTCTGCGGGCCGGCGGTGGGCCGTGTCAAGGACGCCCTGGGCATCAACCCTTCCTGGCATGCGGGAATGCAGGACGGACCCAGCCAACTGGGGTCGGTGATGTCGGCCGTGCTCGCGGTGGCCAGCGGCTATGTCCGGCACGTACTGGTCTACCGCACCACCTCGGAGGCCACCGGCCAGGCCGGCGGCGGACGTAACACCACCAGCCCCGCCGATGTCGTCGGCGTCGTGGGTCTGCAGGAATGGCTGCGCCCGTTCGGTGCCGTCACCGCGGCCCACTGGTTGGCCATGGTCGCGCAGCGGTACATGCACGAAAGTGGCGCAACCAAACGGCAGATCGGAGGCCTGCCGGTGTCCACCCGGAACTGGGCCTCGATGACGCCCGACGCCGTCTACCGCACCCCGATCACCATCGAGGAGTATCTCGATGCGCGGATGATCAGCGAGCCGCTGTGTCTCTACGACTGCGATGTGCCCGTCGACGGCTCGGTCGCCGTGTTGATTTCGGCGGCCGAGACCCGTAGCGACCTGCGCGCACCGATCCGGATCGAGGCGATGGGCGCCAAGCTGGCGTCCCGTCCGTTGTG
Organism: Mycolicibacterium duvalii; assembly: GCF_010726645.1. Lineage (NCBI taxonomy): Bacteria > Bacillati > Actinomycetota > Actinomycetes > Mycobacteriales > Mycobacteriaceae > Mycobacterium > Mycolicibacterium duvalii. Next base: position 2,066,722 of record NZ_AP022563.1, read on the forward strand.
GGATCAATGGTCGGATCCGCTGGACCTGCCACAGCGGGACTCCGCCCGGCACCTGTGGTCACGAACCTCGCTGCGGCCCGCCGACGTGGACGTGGCACAGCTCTACGACGGATTCTCCATCCTGACCCTGGCCTGGTTGGAGGCCGCCGGGTTCTGTGGCCCCTACGAGGCGGCCGCGTTCGTCGAGGGCGGCCACCGGATCGGCCCCGGCGGACAACTGCCGCTGAACACCGCGGGCGGGCAGCTGTCGGGCGGTCGGCTGCACGGGTTCGGCTTCCTGCACGAAGCCGTTCTGCAGTTGCGCGGCGAGACCGGCCGGCGTCAGGTGCGCGGCGCCGAGACCGCCTTCGTCGGCGCCGGCGGCGGCCCACTGGGTGGTTGCCTGCTGTTGACCCGGCCCTGACCTGCCCGCGCCGTCACCGCACGGCCCGGGCCAGCCTGCGCAACGTGCCGTCGGGGTCGGCGCTACCCGGCAACGCAGCCAAAAGGTGCGTCACACCGAGCTTTTCGATCTCGGCAGCGTAGTCACGAACCTGGTCTGGCGTTCCGGTAACCCCGCGCAGACCGACGAGGAAGTCGACCATGCCGAGTTCCTCGACCAGGCACGCACCGGCACCGCCGACGACGACGTGCTGGCGCGGGTCGTAGCGCTGCTCCAACTCGGCGACCGCGCCGCGCAACTCGGGCGGGATCAACGCCCGCATATGCGCAGCCTTCAGCCCCATGGCGCCCACCGACGCCAGGAACGCGGTGATGTCCGATTTGGCCTGGTCCGGATCGTCACGCACCGAGGTGAAGGCCAGTCCCCACACGTCGATCGCGTCGGCGTCCCGGCCCGCCGCGTTCGCGGCCTCCCGCACTGTGGCGATCTTGTTCGCGACCACGTCCACCGCCATGCCCAGCCCGATCACCACCCCGTCGGCGATCTCGCCGGCGAGCCGCAACGCCTTCGGTCCGTCGCCGGACATGTAGATCGGGACCGGACGCGCCTGCTGCAGCGGCACCGCGGTGCGCCCATCGACTTCAGCCGAGCCGCCCCCGAGCAGGGACCGCACCGCCTCTACGTAGGTACGCATTTCGCGCTGCCCGGCCGCCTTCCGGCCGACGCTGCCCACAGCGCTGCCACCACTGCCGATGGTCAGCACCACCCGGCCCCCGGTGAGCTGATGCAACGACGACATGGCCCCGGCGGTGACGGAGGGATGCCGAAGGCCCGGTGTGGTCACCATGGGAGTCAGCGTGGCCCGGTGGCTCTGACCGGCGGCGACGGCCAACGAAACATACAGCTCGTTCCAAGCGGCGGGCGAATCCCCGACCCCGATGACGGAATAGCCCAGCTCCTCGGCCAGCCGCACCTGCTGACGGAAGAGCGAAAGATCTTCTCCCCAAAGCAGAATGGTTCCCAGTTTCATCGAGCGCTCCTGACTCGTCGACCCTTGGATGCCGGTGCCCGACTTGAGCGCGGTGGGTGCAGCGGATGCAGGCCGGGCATCAACGGACGGTGTTACGCAAGGTCCCCAGCTTCTCGACCGTCGCCTCGACGACCTGGCCCCGCTCAAGGTAGCGGCCGTCCTCATGCGCGACACCGGACGGCGTTCCGGTGAAGAGCACGTCGCCAGGCGCCAGCCGGCTGCGTTGCGCGACGTACTCGACCAGCTCGCCCGGCCCCCACACCAGCGCTGACGTTCTGTCCTGCTGGCGCACTTCCCCGTCGACGGTGAGCGTGAGCTCCAGATCGGGGTGATCGTCACCGATCTCGTCGCGCGTCACGATCCACGGACCGATCGCGCTGGTGTCATCCAGTCCCTTGGCGGAGAAGATGTCCATGCCGGTGACCGACCCACCGAACTGGAGGTCGCGCGCCGAGACGTCGTTGCCGACGCAGTAGCCCAGGATCCCCGGCGTACCGGGATCCCCCGCCCGCACAGGCGATCCGAGGACGACCACCAACTCGACCTCATAGTCGAGCTGCGACGTCAGCGGCGGGTAGACGATCTCGCCGTACGGGTCGATCAACGATTCGTAAGGTTTGAGGAACGCGGCCGGCTTCTCGGGCATTTTCAAGCCGAGTCCCACGACGTGTTTGGCGTAGGTGGCGCCCGCCGCCACCACCTTGGCACCGGGTTCCACCGGCATCAGAAACGTCACCGCCTCCGCATCGACGCGACGACCGGTCAACGGGATCTTCGATCCGAAGTCGGCGGTCAGCGCAGGCGCCCACGCCCGCAGCGGTCCATCGATCAGTTCTACGGCACCACCGTTTGTGACCACGCCCCACGTCGGCAGTCCGTCGATGTCGACGCGCGCGATCCTCATCAGGCAATAACCTTTCGGTCCAAGTGGAAGAGTTCTTGCAGGTCTTGCGAGGCATCGGCGAGTGCCAGACGATCCGGTCGCAGCCGGTGACCGACGGCGGCCCGGACCGCCCGTACGTCGTCGGCGCAATTGACCCCGACCGCCCCGATCAGCACGTCGTCGCGAAGCAACATCGCCGAGAACTCCCGGGATCCCGGGTCGCCACGGAAGACCACCTCGTCGGTCGGCAGGGGGCGGCCGGCGACCTGCAGGTTGACGTCATACTGATCCGACCACACCCAGGGCACCTCGGCGAACATCTCGTAGGCCTCCGGGCCGTCGGCCGCGATGTTGTGCGCGGCGACCGCACCCTGGTGCTGGGCATTCTGCCAGTGCTCGACGCGAACACGCTGCCCCAGAATCGGATTCGGATGATTGGCGATATCGCCTGCGGCATAAACGTCCGGTGCGCTGGTGCGGCAGTACTCGTCGACGACGATGCCGTTGTCGACAGCCAGACCCGCCGCAGCCGCGAGGCTCACGTCCGGCTCCAGTCCGATCGCCACCACGACCGCGTCGGACTCGAACACGGTGCCGTCCGTCAGCCGGGTCGCCACAAGGCCGCCGGCTCCGGCGACGACCTCGCTCACCGTGGCGTTGACGCGGATATCGACCCCGTGCGCCGCATGCATGCGGCCGTAGATCTCGCCGAGCGCCGCCGGCAGCCCGCGGCCCAGTGGCACCCCGGCGGCTTCCAGTGCCGTCACGTGCGTGCCCAGCATCGCGGCACTGGCGGCCAGTTCCGCGCCCACGAAACCGGCGCCGACGATCAACAGACGCTTGCCCGGCCCGAGATGTTGCCGGATGGCCAGCGCATCATCGATGGTCCGCAGCACGTAGACCCCGTCCACCGGCTTGTGGCCGGGCAGGGTGCGGGCACGCCCGCCGGTGGCCAACAGGACCGCGTCGTATGCGACCGGCTCGCCGTCGCTGAGCACCACGCGGTGTGCGGCGGCGTCGAGTGATGACACCGCTCTGCCCAGCATGAATTCGATCTCGCGCTTCTCCCACATCGGGGCGGGCCGTAGATGGACGCGCGGCACCTCGAACTCACCGCGGATCAGCTGCTTCGACAGCGGTGGGCGGGAATAGGGCGGATGGTCCTCGTCTCCGACAACGATGACCCGCCCGTCAAATCCCTTCGAACGCAGCGCGAGTGCCGCGTTACCGCCGGCCAGCCCGGCCCCGACAACGACCACAGTGGGTGTCAAGATTGCCCCCGCCTCAGTGTGTTCAAATAAGACAAAATATGACTATAGTGTCTCACACCACGTTCGAGAAGCGTTAGTAGAGGACCCACATGAGCAACATCACCGCCGTAAACCGGCTCGAGGTCGATCGCAACAGGTGTTGCGGCTACGGAACCTGCGCAGAGCTGTGCCCAGATGTCTTCTCGCTCGACGAGAACGGCTTCGTCGTGGCCAATATGACCGAGATCCCCGACGACCTGATGGAGGCGGCCGAAGAAGCCGCCTACTGCTGCCCGGAGGAAGTCATCAAGATCCGCCAGGCCGGCGCGTCCGACGAGTAGACGGCCGCCACACCCGCAGGGGCAGCCGGCCCATGCGTCTTCATCCCACAAGCGAAAGGCTGGGTAGTTGAGCAGAACCGACGAACTTACCGGAACAGTGTCGATAGTGACCGGCGCTGCAGGCGGGATCGGGTCGGCAACGGTCCGGACGCTGTTGGAGTTGGGCTCGACGGTGGTGGCCGCCGAGCTGCCGGGAACGGATTTCACACAGCTGCGCGAATCAGCGGAGGGCGCTCGCGGCCGACTGGATACCCAGGAAGTGGACATCAGCTCCGAGGAGAGCGTGGTCGCCCTGTTGGAGTCGGTGAAATCGAGACACGGTCGCCTCGACGTGCTGGACAACAACGCCGGCGTGACCAACAAGGCGGCGTTCGACTTCGACGTGGTGAACATGGACGTCGCGATGTGGGACGAGATGCAGGCGGTCAACGTCCGCGGCACCATGCTGATGTGTAAGCATGCCGTCCCGCTGATGATCGAATCCGGCGGCGGATCGATCATCAACATCTCCAGCGACCAGGCGCTGTCCGGTGACAGCATGACGGTGGCCTACGGCACCTCCAAGGCCGGCGTCAACGGGCTCAGCCGATTCGTCGCCGCCGCCTACGGCAAGCACCACATTCGTTGCAACGTCGTCTCTCCCGGACTGATCACCAGCGAGACCATGCTGGCCACCATGCCCGAGGCGATCCAGCAGATCTTCATCGACAACTGCCTCATCCCACGGCTCGGCGACCCCGCCGACATCGCCGAGGCGGTTGCCTTCCTGGCCTCCCCGCGGTCGAGCTACATCACCGGGCAGGTACTGCAGGTCGACGGTGGCGTACTGGCGCATCTGCCCACCATGGCCGCGATCAACGCCTTGTTCGCGCAGGCGGGCGCCCAGTGACCGATGCCGCCGCTGCGCTCCCACTGTCCGGTATCACGGTGGTGGAGGCGGCGGCGTGGACGTTCGTCCCGTCGTCGGGGGCAGTACTGGCCGACTGGGGTGCCGACGTCATCAAGATCGAGCACCCGCAGACCGGCGATCCGCAGCGCGGACTGATCAGTTCGGGTCTGGTCACCGGGGATGCCGGTGGCGCCAACTACCTCATCGAGCAGCCGAACCGGGGGAAACGCAGTGTCGGGATCGACCTGGCGAACCCGGACGGCCGCGCGGCGCTGGACTTCCTGCTGGAGCATGCCGATGTCTTCGTGACGAGTTTCCTGCCGCGGGTGCGGGAGAAGCTCGGCCTCGACCCGGCCACCATCCGCGCCCGCCATCCGCACCTGGTGTATGCCCTGGGCACCGGGCAGGGCACCCGCGGCGAGGAGGCCGGAAAGGGTGGCTACGACGGGTCGTCGTATTTCGCCCGCTCCGGCATCGCCGACGCCTTGACCCCACACGATTCACCGCACCTGGTCGATCAACCGTCGGGCTTCGGTGACCTGATGGGTGGCCTGACCCTGGCCGGCGGGATCACCGCAGCACTGCTGGCCCGGGAACGCGGTCAACAACCGCCCGTCGTCGACGTGTCGCTGCTCGGGCTGGGCCTGTGGAATCTGGGTTTCCCGGTGGTGGCCGCCAAGCTCTACGAAGGGAAGGCGATGCCGGCGCACGACCCGGACAACCTGCCCAACCCGATCGCGCGCGGCTACTACCAGACGGCCGACAAGCGGCACCTGACGCTGATCATGCTGGAGTCCGACCGATTCTGGCCTGACCTGTGCGAGCATCTGGACCGCCCCGATCTGATCGACGATCCGCGGTTCCACAACGCCGAGGCCCGGCGCGCCAACAATCGCGACTGCATCGCCGTCCTGCGCGACATCTTCGCTGCCCGCACGCTGGCGGACTGGACCACCCGGTTGCGCACCCTCAAGGGCGTCTGGTCGCCGGTGCGCACCGCGCTCGAGGCCCACGATGACCCCCAGGTGATCGCCAACGGCTATCTGCCCACCGTCGACACCGCCGAAGGCGTGACACTTGCCGTCGCCGCCAACCCGGTGCGATTCAACGAGACCGCTGCTGTCCCACGTGCCGGCGCACCCACGCACGGCCAGCACACCGAGGAAGTGCTGCTGGATGCCGGCCTCGACTGGGACGAACTCGAGCGACTCAAGGAAATCGGCGCCATCACTTAATCCATCGGCGGCGACACATTGAACAGTTTTCGTGTCAGGTGTACATTCAGGCCACAAGAGACGCCGCTCACATTCCCCTTCAGTCAGCCCCTCGGAGGAACGATGACCCTTCTGGACCAAGACATTTCCAACACCCGCACCGGCCCCGTGCTGTCCGACGGCACTCCGCTGCGCGACCTGATCGACTACGACAAGCGCGAAGTGTCGATGCGACTGCTCAGCGATCCGGAAATCTTCAAATTGGAGATGAAGCACCTCTTCGGCAAGACCTGGAACCTGCTGGGCCACGAGTCCGAGATTCCGCAGCCGGGCGACTACATCATGCGGCAGATCGGGCTGGACCCGGTGATCGTCACCCGCGATCGCAAGATGGGCATCAACGTCCTGCTCAACGTGTGTACCCACCGCGGCATGCAGATCTGCCGCTCCGAAGGCGGCAAGGGCGCCACCTTCAAGTGCCCCTATCACGGCTGGTCGTTCAGCAACAAAGGCCGATTCCTGGGGGCGCCGATCGCCAAGGAGGAGATGCACGGCAACATCCTCCCGAAATCTGAGCTCGGGCTGCGCAAGGCCCGCGTCGAGACCTACGCCGGGATGATCTTCGCCAACTGGGACGAGAACGCCGAACCACTCGACGAATTCCTCGGCGACATCAAGTTCTACACCGACCTGATGTTCGACCGCAGCGAAGGTGGCCTCGAAGTCCTCGGCCCCCCACAGCGTTTCGTAATCCGCGCCAACTGGAAGTGCGCCGGTGAGCAGCACTCCGGCGACGGCTACCACAATCTGACCCTGCACTACTCACTGCAGGAGCTGGAGATGATGGCCGGCGGCGAGGACAAACCGACGGCGATGGCCGGGGTGAACGTGAGCGCCAACGGCCACGGCCTGCGCTGCATCGACCAAACCGAACCCTTTGTACTTCTGATGAAGGACAAAGGCCTGGAGAACATGTCGGTGGTCGAGAAGCTGACCATGCAACCGCCACCGGGCATGACCGCCGAGCACATCCCGTATCTGCAGAAGCGCTTCAGTGAAGCCGCGCTGAAGCTGCTGAGCGACTGCCCGCCGTGTGTCGGTGGCCTGTTCCCGAACGTCGGGTGCTTCGCCCTGAACATGCCGATGCCCGACGGCATGTCGTCGCTGATTTCGTTCCACGCCTTCGTCCCGCTGAGCCCGGGCGAGTTCGAGTTCTACAACTGGTTCCTCGTTGAGAAGGGGGCATCCCCCGCACTGCGCGAGCGAATGAGTAACACCTCCAATCTCTCGTTCGGCGCCAGTGGCTTCGTCGAAACCGACGACGCCGACACCTGGCCACAGATGACCCGGATGGCCGAGGGCTTCATGGGCGCTCAGCAGAAGATTCGCTATCACGCGGTCAGCGGCGAGCGCGTCCCCGAGGGCTGGCCCGGCGGTGGCCACGTGTACGAGGGGTTCGGCAAGGACGACAACCAATGGAACTGGTGGATGACCTACTTCGACAAGATGCTCGGGAGCGCCTCGTGACAACCACCGAACAAACGACAGAAGCCGTCGCAGAGGCACCGCCCAAACAGCGCGTGCACTACGGCGAGCCCGAACACTTCGAGATCGTAGAGTTCCTCGAAGACGAAGCCACCCTGCTCGATTCAGGAAAACTGCTGGAGTGGGTGGGCTTGATGGCCGTGGACCTGCGCTACCAGATGCCGGTGCGATCCACCCGGGACCTGATCGACGGGTCGGAGTTCTCCACCGGCATGTTCATGTTCGACGAGACGATCATGACTCTCGGCATCAAGGCCACCCGGCTGGCCGCGACGACGAGCGCATGGTCGGAGAAGCCGCCTTCGCGTACCCGTCGCCACGTCACCAACATACGGGTGTTCCGCACCGGCGTGGAGGGTGAGTACGAGGTGACCAGCTCATTGTTGTTGCTACGCAACAGGTATCAGGAACACAACTACGAGATCATCTCGGCACGCCGCGTCGACATCCTGCGGCGACAGGACGGTGCACTGAAAATCGCCAAGCGCGTCATCTACTCCGACCAGGCCTCACTGGGCACGCAGAACCTTGCGGTCTTCCTGTGACGGCACCCATCTTCGACCAGAAACAGGAGGCCAACTCGTGAAAATCAACACCCTGGGCTACCTCGGGTTCGAATCACCGAACCACAAGGAATGGGAGTCGTTCGGACCCGAGATATTCGGGCTCGGGCTGAACGATCCGGGAGCCGACGGCACCGTCTACCTGCGGATGGATGATCGTCACCACCGCATCGCCCTGCACCCCGGCAGCGAGGACAAGCTCGCCTACATCGGCTGGGAACTACACGACAAGAACGCATTTCGTGGTGCCATCGCCGAGCTGGAGGCCAAGAACTACCCATATGAACTCGGTAGCCCCGAGGAGTGCGCCGAGCGCGCCGTGACCGGATTCGTGCGCGTCCGCGACCCACACGACTACGTCCACGAGCTCTTCTACGCGGCGGAGTTCACCGCGGGATCGTTCCTGCCGGGCAAACCGCACCACGGCTTCGTCGCCGGTGCCGACGGTGTCGGCCATGTCGTGATGGTGGTACCCGAGTGGGGCGACGACATGGAGAGCTTCGTCACCGACATCCTCGGCATGGAACTGTTCGCGGGTTACCTCACCCCGACACCCGACGGGGGCGTCTTCGGACCGCAGTTCTTCCGCTGCAACCCGCGCAGCCACGTGCTCGGCTACGTCACCATCCCCGGCCTGAAAGGCGTGCAGCACATCGCGATCGAGGGCAACAGCCTCGACGACGTCGGCAAAGCCTACGACCTGGTGCAGGAACGCGAAATGGAGATCACCATGACGCTGGGTCGGCACATGATGGACACCCTGGTGTCTTTCTACATGCGCTCCCCCACCGGTTTCGATATCGAATTCGGCGCCGGCGGCGTGGTTCTGGACACCGAGCACTTCGTCCAGACCAAGCCGTCCAGCGCCGAGGTCTGGGGACACAAGTTCGTCGCCCAAGGATGGGCACCGACGGTCAAGCCCGTCGCCCCGCCCGCCTAGATTCTTCTGAAAGGTTGTACCACCAGTGATCATCGATCTACACGCCCACCATATCGAGCCCAAGATGCTCGGGTTCGATCCCTTCTGGGGTCCGCGCTTCGCGCCCGACGCCGAGGGAATGCAACGCATGACCATCGGAAAGTGGCAGCTCACGCTCGGCACCAAGGAGGCCGCGGCGGCGCACGCCGCGGGCGAGGATTCCTCCCCGTTGGAGTGGATGAAGGCACCGAACCGGCTCAAGCAGATGGACGAACGCGGCATCGACAAGGCCGTGATGTCTGTGCCCGCGCACGCCTTCATGTACCACACCGGCGACTTCGGCACCAAGTGGTGCCGAATGGTCAACGACGAGTTTGCCAAGTACTGCGCGCAGGCGCCGGATCGACTGTTCTGGTGGGCCCCGCTGCCGCTGCAGAACCCGGACGAGGCGCTCAAGGAGCTGGACCGCGCGGTCAAGCTCGGCGCCCGCGGTGTGAACACCGGCGGGGTGAACCTGGGCGGGCACGAATTCCACGACGAGGCACTGCTTCCCGTCTGGAAGCGCTGCGCCGAGCTGAACGTGCCGATCTACGTGCACGGCTACAACCAGTCGGTCGGCTGGGAGGATCCGTCCAAGGACAAGTTCGAGACCACCTCGATTGTCGGCTTCTGCTACGACGAGACGGTCGCGTTCTGGAATCTGATCTGTGGTGGCGTGCTGGACAAGGTGCCGGATCTGACGGTCTGCATCACCCACGGCGGCGGGTTCGTGCCGTACCAGATCGGCCGGTTCGATGCGACCGCGGGAAACCTGTCGGACGGTCTGAACAAGAAGCCGTTCCTGAGCTACCTGGAGAACTTCTACTTCGACCCGTTGATCCACGACCCGATCATGCGGCAGGCCGTGATCGACTCGATCGGTGCGGACCGGTTGCTGTACGGCACCAACTTCAACGGCAGCGACCAGATCCGCGGTTATCTCTTGGAAGGCATGAAGGTCTCCGACGCCGACACCAACAAGATCTGCTACGAGAACGCGTCGAAGCTGCTGGACATCAAGGTCTAGGGCGGCCCGATGTCTGATTTCCTCCTGTCGGCGGACCTGATGGTCCCCGATCCCGATGGTCACACCAAGCTCCTGGTGGAGCGGTTGGGCATCCTGGAACACCCGAACTGGCGGCAGGGTTTCGACAGCCACGGCTACATCGCGCATTTCCTGCGAGTGCACAAGTCGCTGGCCGTGGCGCCCACCCGTCTCGAGCCACAGCACCATTGGGACGTCGAGAAGCCGGTGGACCCGATCTTCTCGGAGTACCTGGACAGTTTGCACGAGTTCCAGGGGCGGTTCCGGCCGATCAAGACGCACTCCTGTGTGATCGCCACCGACAGCATCGAGGAGCTCATCGAGAAGCTGCACCGGCGACGGCTGCCGTTCCGGATCGCGCCCATCGACGACCGATTGGCGTGGGAGCGGCTCTGGGTCGGCACCACCCCCGAGCAACCTCGGTACCGCCCGGTGGTGGACGGCGGGTTGTGTCTGGAGTGGCACCCGATCGCGCCGCTGCAGATGCCACCGGAGACGTTCGGGGACAGCACACCACAGCCGCGGGATCCTCAGCCGGGACAGATGATCCGAATCGTCAACCGCAGCTTCCTGGTTCGCGATCTGGACGATGTGCTTCGCCGGCTCGACACCAACCTGGACATCGTCGCATCGGGTCCCGTCGAGTTGTTCGAGCAGGAAGGCTACCGCCGTGCCCGGATCACCTTCACCGTCGGGCACAGCGCGACGTTGGATCTGATCGAGCCGACCCGCTGGGACTGCGAGACCGGACGCTACCTTGCCACCTGGGGTCCGGGCCCGTACTACATCCGGATCGCGGTCAACGGCCTGGATGCCAAGGCCGCCGACCTCGACGCCCGCCAGACCCGGTACCGGCGGATCGACGACAGCGCAGCGGTGGGTGGATCGTATCTGCAGGTCGATCCGAACGAACTCGACGGAACCCATATTGAGTTCGTCGAAGCCTGATGCTGTGAGATCTCCGTTGATCGCGCCGATCGACAGCGACGATCTGGCCCCGGACACCGCGGCAGCGATCAGTCGAGCACGACGCAGCGGCGCGCTGTCTTCGACTGTGCTGCCGCGGATCTGGGCTCACCGCCCAGAACTTGCCGACGCCCAGATCACGTTGCAGAGTCGCTTCTACGACAGTGCGATCCTGCCCGGCCGGTTGCTGGAGTTGGTGCGGCTGCGGATCGCGTCGATCAATCAGTGCCAGGTGTGTCAGACCGCGCGCAAGTCCGTGGACGTCTCCGAGGAGGACATCGCCTGCCTGTCCGATGACGATGGCCGGTTCAGTGCTTCCGAACAGGCGGCTTTGAAGTTTGCCACCGCGTTGGCCGCCGACCACCTGTCCATCGGCGGTGACGAAATCGAGTCCCTGCTGGAGCATTTCAGTAGCGAGCAGGCGGTGGAACTCGGTATGTTCGCCGCCCTCATGGTGGGTAGCGGCCGGCTCGCCTACGCGTTCCGCGCATTGGAGGCGCAGCAGTGAACACCCAGAGGCCTGTCGACGTTCACGCCCACGCGGTGATCCCGCGCTATCACCGACTGCTGGCCGAGGCCGGCGTCGCGATTCCCGGATACGGAACGGGTGGACCGGGACTCGTCGGCGAGCAGGACGCGGTCACCGACACCGACGATGCGATCGCCCGACGGATCTCGATGATGGACCACGCGGGGGTCGGCCGTCAGCTGCTCTCGGCCATCTTCGCGCCCTATCTGACCGACGAATCCGCAGCGGTGGGGGCGGCACGGTGTGTGAACGATGCCCACGCCGAGATGGCTGCCAAGCAGCCGGATCGATTGGCGGCCTACGCCGCCCTCCCACTTCCGCACGTCGACGCATCACTGCTCGAACTGCGGCGCTGCCTCGACGACCTCGGGATGGTCGGCATCGCGCTGCAGTGTTTCTGCTTCGATGAGTCGCTGGCTGCCGAGCGATTCGAGCCGATTTATGCCGAGTTGAACCGGCGCAAGGCCGTGGTGTTCTTCCATCCCTGCGTCAACGGCCTGTGCTCGCCGCTGATCTCGCAGTGGGGTCTGGCACCGACCGCCGGCGCGGTCTTCGAGGACACCACAATCGCATTGCACCTCATCGTGCGCCAGATCCCGCACCGGTTTCCCGATATTCGGTTCATCGTGCCACATCTCGGCGGCGCGCTACCGATGCTGTTGAGCCGGTTGGACAACCAGCTGCCACTCAGCACACCAGGTCTGCCCGAGCGGCCGAGCGTGACCGCGCGCCGGTTCTTCTACGACACGGTCGGTCACGGATCGGCGGCTGCGTTGCGATGTGCGGTCGACGCGTTCGGGGCCGACCGCATCGTTCCCGGCAGCGACTACCCGGTACTTCTCGGTTTCGAAAGCTACGCCGACACCTTTGGCTACCTGCAGCACGCCGGACTGCCGGAAACGGCTCTGCACCAGATCCTGACGGCCAACGTGGGCCAGCTCTTCGAAAGGAAGTAGATGCGTATCGGAAGGTTCGCTGATTCCACCGGTGCCGGCTTCTGGGCGCTCATCGACCCGGCAGGCGAGAAGGTGCGTCGCATCGACGGCGATATCACCGAGTGGGCCGCAGCAGCTGCCGCCGAGGACACCGCCGGGCTGCGCCTGCAGGACCCCGAGGACGCCGGAGCGCTGACGCAGCTACCCCCCGTCGATCCCGGCGCCCGGGTGTTCGGTGTGGGCGCCAACTATCTTGCCCACCTGCAGAAGCTCGGGGTCACCGAGCCACCCGAGCACCCTACGGCGTTCGTCAAACCGAACTCGGCTCTGACACCACCTGGCGGTACGATCCGCTATCCGCCGACCACCGGGCAACTCGACTACGAGGTCGAGCTGGTCATCGTCCTCGGCGGTTCGGCGACTGACCCGCTGCTCGGCTTCACCATCGGCAATGACGTGAGTGCACGGGATGCCAAGGGCCTGGGCGGGCTGGATCTGTTCAGCATGAAGTGCCTGGACAGCACCTGCCCGGTAGGGCCGTGGATCGTGACACCTGCCGAACTCGGTGGCGGCCGCCAGCCGCATCTCGATATCGGGCTGCGGGTCAATGGCGAGGTACGGCAGGCCGACAACACCCGCGCGATGGTGTTCTCGGTCGAGGACATTCTGGCCTATGTTGACGAGCGAATCCAATTACGTTGCGGTGACCTTATTTTCACCGGCACGACGTCGGGTGTCGGACTGGAGGACGGCCGGTTCCTACAACCGGGCGACGTCGTGGAGGCCGAGATCGAAGGTATCGGCACGTTGCGCAACACGGTTGGCAACCGCCCGTGACGGGTGGGTTTGCTCACAATCACCCCTCGTGGATCCCAACAACTACGGCACCGTGGGCCATAATTGACAACTAGAACACCACGTGAACACAGTGTTCATGTTGTCTGTGAGGTGGTTTACGAATGGCGGTCGACGACCAGCGGGCGGAAAGGGCCGTACAAAAGATCCTTGCCGGCACGATGAAGGCTCTGAGCAGGCAAGGCGCGAGCAAGTTGTCGGTGAGCGACATCTGTGAGGCATCGCAGATCGCCCGGGGTACGTTCTACCGGTACTTCAACAGCAAGGAAGAGGCGTTGGCCGCGCTCGGCCAGCACTTCGAGGACGGCGTTGCCGCGGCGTTCAGGGCAGCCATCGAAGCGAATCCCGCTCCCGAGGCACGCGTCCAGGTGGTGCTCGACACCATCATCGCCTACCGCGCCGCGGGCGGGGACTGGAACCAGATGCTCGATGTTGCGCCGGAGTTCACCCTCGAATTCATCCGCGACACATTCCCCAAACTGGTCGATGTGGTCACCGATGCGCTCGGACCCGCGGCCGAGGAATCACCACTGGTGATCAGCGGTGCACTGACCAAGCGTCAGTTGGGTGACCTGTTCATGCGCAGCCTCACCTCGATGTTATTCCTGCCCGGGAGCCGGTCAGAAGACGTGCCTGCACTGGTGGCGTCGCTGTTCAAGATCGACACCTCCGGCACCGCCGCCAAGCCGCAGCGTCGGCGTAGTGCCAAAACTCGAGCCAAAGCCAGTTGACTGCGCTCCGTCACGACGCGTAGGCGGCGAGGGCAGCTGCGACGTCGAGGTCGCCTACGGCGGCACGCACCGAAGGTTTCGAATGCGACGGCGTGCCCTACGACGACCTGTTGGCCGCCCAGGTCAAGATCGTGCGGGCAGCGATCGAGCGCTGACAGCGGTTCAGCGCGGTGCCATTCGGAGCGCACCGTCCAGCCGGATCGTCTCGCCGTTGAGCATCTGGTTCTCCACGATGTGCGCGGCCAATCCGGCGTACTCGTCGGGGTTTCCCAGCCGGGCCGGATGCGGCACCGTGGCGGCCAGCGTATCGCGCGCCGAGGCGGGCAGGATCGGCGTGTCGAAAAGGCCCGGCGCGATGGACACCACGCGGATCTTCTTTGTCGCCAGGTCCCGGGCACCGACCAGCGTCATGCTCACGATGCCGCCCTTGGCGCTGGCATAGGGAATCTGGCCGATCTGGCCCTCCCAGGCCGCCACCGACGCGGTCAGAACGCACACGCCCCGTTCACCGTCGACCTCGTCGTTGGCGGCCATCCGGGCCGCCGACAACCGCAACATGTTGAAGGTGCCGATCAGGTTGATCCGCACGATGCGTTCGTAGGTCTCCAACGATCCCGGATTGCCGTCACGATCCACGAGCCGCACCGGGCCGCCCTTGCCTGCGCAGTGCACAAGGATCCGCAGGTCCCCCAACCGCTGGGCGGCGTCCAGCGCGGCGTTGACCTGATCGGTTTCGGTCACATCGGCCGCGGCGAATTCCACACCCTCACCCAGGGAGTCGGCGACCGACTCACCGGCAGAGGTGGGCAGGTCGAGGATCACCACCCGCGCACCGGCGTCGGCCAGCCGACGCACGGTGGCCAGCCCCAGGCCCGAAGCGCCTCCTGTGACGACTGCGACCGAATCGGAGATCTTCATATATGACCTTTCAAAGTCGTTGCAGGATAGTTGCATTGGCCATGCCGCCGTTCTCGCACATGGTCTGCAGCCCGTACTCGCCCGGCCGCAGCCCGTGCACCAGCGTCGTCATGATCCGCGCCCCCGATGCACCGAGTGGGTGCCCGAGTGCGATGGCACCGCCGGCCGGGTTCAGCCTGGCCGGGTCAGCCTCCAGTTCCCGGAGCCACGCCAGTGGCACCGTGGCGAAGGCCTCGTTCACCTCATAGCGCGAGAGGTCGTCGACGGTCAGACCGGCGCGCTGTAATGCCCTGCGGGAGGCCGGGATCGGTGCGGTGAGCATGGTCACCGGATCCTCGGCCGCGGTGGCGAAGGAGACCAACCGGGCCAGCGGTGTCAGCCCGAGCCGATTGGCAGTGGATTCCGAGGCGATCAGCAATGCCGCGGCTCCGTCGGTGATCTGCGACGAATTTCCCGCGGTCACCGTCCATTCGATGTCCGGAAAGCGCTGGGCGTACCCGTCATCGTAGAACGCCGGCTTCAAACCGGCCAGTTTCGCGACGGAGGTGTCCGGCCGAATTGTCTCGTCGGCGTCCACGACCCGATCGCCGTCTTTCACCGCGACGATCTCGGCGTCGAACGTACCGGCGGCTACCGCAGCGGCGGCACGGTGGTGCGACTCGACCGCGTAGCGGTCCTGGTCCGCACGGCTCAGTCGCCACTTCACGGCGACCAGCTCAGCCGAAATACCCTGCGGCACCAGTCCTGGCGGGTACCGGTGCGCGGCCGGCGCAAACGGATCCACCCCCATCCGGGCCACCCCCATCGGCACCCGGCTCATCGACTCGATCCCACACGCGACGGCGATGTCCTGGGCCCCGGCCATGATGGCCCAGGCCGCGTAGTCGACGGCCTGCTGCCCGGATCCGCACCGCCGGTCGATCGTGACACCGGGGACATACTCGGGCAGCCCGGCGGCCAGCCACGCGAAACGTCCTGGGGTACCGGCCTGTTCACCGGCTTGCGACACGCAGCCGGTGACCACGTCGTCGACGGTCGCCGGGTCGACATCGTTGCGGTCCATCAACGCGGACAGCGTCTGGGCCAGCAGGTCGACCGCGTTGATTCCCGACAGGCTGCCGCCGGGCTTGCCGCGGCCCATCGGCGTGCGGACGGCATCGATGATGACGGCGGATTCCATCTAATTGTCTCCCGTCGCTTCGCTCGCCCCGATGACAGTCACAGCCCCAGCGACTTCGCAATGATCACCTTCATCACCTCACTGGAGCCCGCGTAGATGCGCGACACCCGGGCATCCGCGTAGGCCTTCGCGATCGGGTATTCGAGCATGTAGCCGTAGCCGCCGTGCAATTGCAGGCAGCGGTCGATGACCCGGCCCTGCAACTCGGTGCAGAACAGTTTCACCATCGCGGCGTCCGCGGCGGTCAGCTCCTTGGCCTCGTGCGCCACCAGCGCGCGGTCGAGCAGCGACTGCCCGGCCTCGATGTCGGTCGCACACGCAGCCAATTCGAACTTGGTGTTCTGGAACGACGCGACCGTGGTTCCGAATGCCTTGCGGTCCTTGGTGTATGCGACAGTGTCGGACAACGCCTTGACCGCCGCGGCCTGACTGTTCACCGCGATGGACAGCCGCTCCTGGGCCAGATTGCCGGTCAGATGGCCAAACCCGGCGCCCTCGGCACCCAAGAGGTTCTCGGCGGGAACAACGACATCCTCGAAAGTCAGCTCGGAGAGATCCTGGGCTTTGAGCCCGAGCTTCTCCAACTTGCGTCCGCGCGACAATCCGGGACTGTCACCGTCGATGACCAGCAGGCTCAACCCGTCGCGACCCGCAGAAGGATCGGTCTTGACCGCGGTGATGATCAGGTCGGCGTTGGCACCGTTGGAGATGAAGGTCTTGGTGCCGTTCACGACGTAACTGTCGCCGTCGCGAACGGCCTTCATGGTCAGCGCTTTCACGTCGGAACCGGCGACCGGTTCCGACATCGCCAGCGCCGCCACCGCATCGCCGGTGACCAGTCGCGGCAGCCACCGGGCCTGCTGCTCGGGGTTGGCGACATCAAGGAAGTAGGGCATCGCGATGTCGGTGTGCACCCGCAGACCGCCCAGTGCGATACCGGCCCGCTGCGACTCCTCGGTGAGCACGACGTTGAACAGGAAGCTGTCCTGCCCTCCCCCGCCGAACTCCTCGGGAACCTGCGTGCCCAGCAGGCCCAGCTTGCCTGCCGCTATCCAGAAGTGCCTCGGAGGCGCCCCGGCGCGTTCCCACTCGTCGTACTCTGGCACAACGTGGTCGGCGTAGAACGCCCGAACCGTTGCCCGGAAGGCTTCATGATCGTCATTGAACAGCGAGCGTTTCACCAGTCACCTCTCGGCGCGTTCGCCCACGCACCCGCGCGGTTTTCCGATTTGACACATGAGACACTATCAACAGATTATGTTCAATACGATAGGGGGCTGAAATGAACGTCACAGTGTTCGGCGGATCCGGCCAGATCGGCCGTTTCGTCGTCACCGATCTGCTGGCCGCCGGCCACCAGGTCACCGCGTACGTTCGTAACCCGGCGAAGCTAGGCATCGACGACCCCGGACTGACCGCGGTCACCGGAGAACTGTCGGACGCCGAGCGAATTCGGCAGGCGGTCCACGGCGCCGACGCAGTTATCAGTGCCCTTGGGCCGTCGCTCAAACGCGGCGCCAAGGGCACACCCATCACCGAGGGCACCCGCAACATCGCCGCCGCCATGGCAGCCGAGGATGTCAGCCGCTACATCGGTCTTGCCACCCCGTCGGTTCCCGATGAACGAGACCAGCCGACCTTGAAGGCCAAGATCCTGCCGGTGATGGCGAAGGCGATGTTCCCCAACGCCCTGGCGGAGCTCGTCGGAATGACCGAGGCGGTCACCAAGTCCGGGCTGAACTGGACCATCGCCCGGATCACCCGTCCGACCAACGGAAAACCGAAAGGTACTGTGCGGGCCGGCTTCCTCGGCCGCGACAAAGTCGGATCAGCCATGACAAGGCCCGACATCGCCGCCTTCCTCGTCGCCCAGCTCACCGACGACACGTTCTCGAAAGCCGCACCGGCGATCAGTAATTGACTCAGACGGAAGAATCGAACATGGCTAGTAACAAAGAACTTGCGCTCACCTGGTTTCAGGCCCTGGTCAGCGGGGACGCCGAAACCGCGGTATCACTGATCGCCGACGACTTCCGCTACTTTCTGACCGGCACCCTTCCCGCCTCGCGCTGGTGGGAGAAGGAAGGCTTCTTCACCAGCGCACAGATGTTCTCCGGGGTCTTGGCCGGCCCGATCACGATGCGCATCGGGGATGTGACAGCCGAGGACGACCGTGTCTGGCTGGAGGCCGAA
The DNA here is from genome assembly GCF_010726645.1 of Mycolicibacterium duvalii. Classification (NCBI taxonomy): domain Bacteria; kingdom Bacillati; phylum Actinomycetota; class Actinomycetes; order Mycobacteriales; family Mycobacteriaceae; genus Mycobacterium; species Mycolicibacterium duvalii. The sequence continues at coordinate 2,085,129 of NZ_AP022563.1, forward strand.
AGCGAGGCGCCGCTGGCGAGCGGAGGCACCTATGCCAACACCTATGTCATCGCCCTGCGGGTGCGCGACGGCAAGATCGTCGAGATGAAGGAGTTCTCGGACTCCTTGCACGTTTTCGAGGCGATCGATGCACCCGAAGTGCGCGGCCCCCGTAAGCCGCGCCAGAGCCCGTTGACCACCGTCACCGCGTCCGTGCAGGGCGCGACCGCCGGAGCGGACCTTCCCTGACAGCCGACGAACCGACATGAGCCAAAACCTCTCCAGGACTGAGGATCTCGGCGTTGTGCGCTATGAGCGTGATGGGGCCATCGCCCGAATCGTGCTCAATTGGCCGGAACGGGCGAATGCCCAGTCCTCGGAAATGGTCCGCCAGGTAGATACCTGCCTCGACGAGGCGCGGCGGGACTACGGCGTGAAAGTGGTGATCGTCAAGGGCAGCGGTAAAGGGTTCTGCGCCGGTCACGTCATCGCGCCGGACGCCTACCCGGAGTTCACCGACTCGCAGGCCAACACCGGCAGCAACTACCAGGGCAGCAAGGAACTCTTCCTGTGGCCCACCTTGCGGTACTGGGAGTTTCCCAAACCGATGATCGCGCAGGTGCACGGCTACGCGATCGGCGGCGGCACGTACTGGGCGCTGCTGCCCGAGCTCACCATCGCCTCCGACGACGCGTACTTTCATGATGCCGCTGGTGCCGGGCCTGGGCTTCGCCGGGGGCGAGACGATGATCGAGCCGTGGGTCTTCATGAATTACAAGCGGGCAGCCGAATACCTCTACACCGCACAGACATTGACCGCGGCGGAGGCGCTGCAGATGGGCCTGGTCAATCGTGTGGTGGCACGCGACGAACTCGAGTCGGTGACCGAGGAGCTGGCGGCCAACATCGCCCGCGCCCCACTGTCCACGCTGATGGCGACGAAGTCCATGCTGGTGCGCGCCTGGGAGCAGATGGGCATGCGGCAGCACCTCGAGCTGTCGGCCGACGTGATGTCGGTGCTGGAACACACCTCCGACGCGCAGGCGCTGCGGGCCGAACTGCAAAACAGGGGCCGGCTGCCCCGCGAGCAAGCGACCGAAGGCTAACGCGCCCGGTAGAACTCGACGGCGCGCCGGATCGAGTCGTGGATCGGCTCGGGATGCCAGCCGAGCTCACGCTCGGCCTTGCCGTGGTCCATCGGAGACATGATGTGCATCAGGCGCACCGAAAGTGTGGACAGCAGCACGTCACGCCGGAATAGCTTCGCGGCAACGTCGCCCAGGTAGCCGAGGGCGTACATGACCTTCAACGGAATCCCGATGCGCGGTGGCCGCACACCCCCGGCCTGCGCGGCTGCCCCGTAGAGCTCGCGCGCGCTGATGTACCGCTCGGAGATGATGTATCGCTCCCCGACGCGCCCCTTCTCGGCGGCCAGGATCAGGGCACGGGCCGCGTCCTCGATGCCGACCACTTCCATCGACATGTCCTTGACGTAGACCGGCATCTTGCCCCGGGCCGCGGCGTCCAGCAATGCGCCATGCGGCGTCGGCTGAAAGTCACCGGGACCATAGGTGTTCGAGACGCACAATGCCACCGCGGGCAGTCCCCGTTCGCGGGCGTAGCGCAGCACCAGATTCTCGGCTTCGACGCGTGACCGGATGTACCCGCCGCCCTGGTCCAGCCAGTTGAATGGCTCATCCTCGGTGACGGGGCCGCCGTCTGCGCTCAGTGCGATGGTGCCGATGGTGCTGGTGAAGATGAACCGTCGCACGTCTGCCTGCACCGCGGCATCGAGCACGTGCCGTAGGCCTTCGACATTGGTGCGGAACAGCGGGGCGGGGTCGCGCAACCACGCCCTGGTGTCGACGACGCAGTAATACACTTCGTCACACCCGGCCATCGCGTCGCGTAGCGTCGCGTCGTCGAACACGTCGCCATGGAGTCGCTCGACATCCAGGTCGTCGATGGCCGCAGTTGAGCTGGTGCGGCGCAGCAGAACCCGGACCGCGGCGCCGCGCTCGACCAGTTGCCGGGTGACATGCGAGCCGAGGAAGCCGCTCGCCCCGATCACCAGTTTCAGCGGCACATCAACTCTCCCCGACGCCGTAGCGTGCGAGCTCGTGCGCAAGCATCCCGTCCACGGTGGCCACCGGCGGCTCCGGCAACGTCACCGCCGCGTCGCGAGACGGCAGCAGCACCACGGCGGTACCGGGGGTGGTCGCTTCGCCGCGCTGATTCTCGCACCGGACGGCGACGTGAACCTCGTTGCCCACATCCGTACGTCGTTTGTCCACGACTTCACCACGGACCCAGGTCACGTCGCCCTGATAGTTGAACTTGCGGTGCTCACAATGCAGCTTCCACAGCCACCCGTCGTCGCCGACCCAGTCCGTCAGCAGGTGGCACAGCCACGTCTCGCGCATGCCGCCGTAGTCGTAACTGTTCGGCAGCCCGAGCTCTTGCGCACGAGCGGGTTCCCAATGCAGGCGCTGCGCCGTGTCGGGAACGTTGAGCGCGTTCGGCGGATACAGGCCCGGCGCCTTACGACGTACCCGCGCGGCGATCCCGAAAGTGCCAGGGGGCGTTAGCTGCATCCCCCAGCCGAGGTGCCACACCACGATGTCGGTCGTGGTGAGCGGGCCCTTCACACGCTGCGGCAGTTCCTCGCCCACCTCGACGTCCTCGAAGTAGCGCGGCTCCGGTCCGCGATGAGTCTCGGCGGCGTAGGCGGCGTCGATCTCGGCCAGCTGCTCGGGGGTGTACGGCTGCTGCGCGAGCCGTTCCTTGGCGCGCTGCTTCGACGTGTGCCGCTCGGCGTTGATCCAGGTGCCGCGCCGAACGGCATGCATCTGCCCGTCGCCGGTGAAGTAGAGGTAGTCGAGGGTGACGTGGGCGGTGCGGCCGCCGAATCGCGATTCCTTCTCCTCGACGCCGACCTGCGCCTCCAACACGCGGCACCGGACCCCGAGCTGCAGCGGACGCCACCACTCGAACTCCATGACGGCCTGGTAGGAACCCAGGCCGGCAAAGGGATCTCCTTTGAGCAGGGCCTTCGTCTCCGAGTCGGGGTTCGGGGCGGCGTCCTCCCCCATAGTGTAGAGAAATGTCGGGGGCGCCACCAATCGACCCCAGCGGGTGTCCGCGGCGTACTCGGGATCGCAGTACAACGGATTGTCGTCGCCGTACCCGTATGCGAAGTGCCGAACTCCGTCCCACGTCACCTCGTAGTTGTGCGGCTTGTTCTGTTGTGGACGGGGTACGCCCAGCCGCAGCCGCGACCTCGCGAAAGCATCATCGGTGAGCACACCGAACGCGTTGCCGGATTTCCCCGGAACACCGGTCACAAATAGTCTCCGTATGTTGTTTGTCGCCAACATGTCTGCCCGATGTCAAACACGCGGGATCCCCAAGAGATTTCGGCCGGCGGGCGCGAACCTAAACGGTCAGCACAACCGGGCGGCGACGGCGGCGCCCGAGACGACGCCGACGGAAATCGCGACAGTGGTGAATCCCAACGCGGTGGCCACCACGACACCGGCCACCGCGGCAACCATCAAAGTGATGAGAAAACCCACCAGAACTCCGGTCATGTACCGCCCTTTCCGTGACTGTGGCCACAACATAACGCACGAGTAGCCCACACCACAGCAGAACGACGATAATTCGCTAAATATTTAACTGTCGCATTGCTCATCGCCCCCGAAAGACCGGAGCTCGCCCTGCTCGGAAAGCACGTACACCTTCGCGGAAATCTGCGGTGTCGACCAAGGCCAGCTGGCCGGCTACCTCGATGGCCTGAACCTGCTCCAGTTCACAGAGCGCGGCAGCCCCCAGCGCGCGCTTGGTCCAGGCGTAGGACAAGGTCGCGCCGGTGGACAGCGATTCAACCACCTTCCCCAGCAGGTCCTCATAGTCATCTGCGGCGGACAGATGCGAGATCATCCCCCACTCGAATGCCGTTGCCGCGTCGATTCGTTCGGCGGTCATGGCCATCCGTGCCGCGCGGGCACGTCCGATCAGACCCGGCAACAGAGCACACGCACCGCCGTCTGGCATCAAGCCGACTCGGCTGAATGCCAGCTGAAAGTACGCCGCCGGCGCGGCCACCACCAGATCACACGCCAGTGCCAACGGACAGCCGAATCCGACCGCCGCGCCGTGCACCCCCGCCACCACCGGTTTGGGCAGCGCCACAATCTCCTGCACCACCCGATTGGCGGCGTGCCCGGCCCCTTCGGTGTCACCTCCGGTCAGATCGCCGCCAGAGCAGAACGCCCGGCCCGCAGCGATGAGCAGAACCACCCGCACAGAGTCGTCGGCCGCGGCATCGCGCAACCGGACCGACAACTCGTCGAGCATCGGGGTGTCGACCGCGTTCAGCTTCTCCGGCCGGTCCAACCGGATCCTCCGGACAGCGCGGTCGTGGTCGACCGAAATCCCGTTCACCGCGGACCTTTACAGCCCCAGGTCGCGACCGATGATGTCCTTCATGATCTCGGTCGTACCACCGAAGATGGTCATGATGCGGTTGTCCATGTAATCGCGGGCCACCCGGTACTCGGTCATGTAACCGTAGCCACCGTGCAACTGAACGCAACCGTCGATCACCTTCTTGGCGGTCTCGGTGCACCACCACTTGGCCTTCGACGCCTCGACCGCGGTCAGGTCGTCGTCGACCACCGCCTGCAGGCAGCGATCGATGTACTGCTCCCCGATCTCAAGTTCGGTGTCCATCTCGGCGAGCAGGAACCGGTTGTGCTGGAAACTGCCGATCGATTGTCCGAAAGCCTTGCGATCCTTGGCGTATTGCAGTGTCTGCCGCCACGTTTCGCGCGCGCCGGCCAGCGCCGAGATAGCGATCGACAGACGCTCCGACGGCAGGTTGTGCATCAGGTGATAGAACCCGCGGCCCTCTTTGCCCAGCAGATTGGCCGCGGGCACCCGGACGTCCTCGAAGACGAGTTCGGCGGTGTCCTGGTAGTGCAGACCCATTTTGTCCAGCTTGCGACCGCGGCTGAACCCCTCCATGCCCTCCTCGATGACGAACAGGGTGAAGCCCTTGTGCCCGGCATCGGGGTCGGTGCGGCAGACCACCACCACCAGATCGCAGTTGATGCCGGAGGAGATGAACGTTTTGGTGCCGTTCACAATCCAGTCGTCACCATCGCGAACGGCCGACGTGCGAACGCCCGCCAGGTCACTGCCCGCGCCCGGTTCTGTCATGGCGACGGCGACGATCAGCTCACCGCTGATGATTCCCGGCAGCCAGCGCTTCTTCTGCTCGTCGTCGGCCAGCGAGGAGAAGTATGGGCCAACAACGTCGTTCTGCAGGCTGATCGACGGCGCGGGCCCCCCGTAGCGGGCGATCTCCTCGTCGATAACGGCGTTGAACCGGAAGTCGTCGACGCCGCCACCGCCGTACTCCTCGGGCATGTTGAACCCGATCAGGCCGTACTTGCCGGCCGTCACATATGCCTCGCGGTCGACCAGCCGGGCGCTCTCCCACTTCTCGGCGTTGGGCACCAACTCGCGTTCGATGAACTGGCGCACAGTGTCGCGGAAGGCCTCATGCTCCGCGTCCATAACGAATCTTTTCATTTCCCTATCTCACTCTCCGTACAGGCGGCGCAACTCGTCGCCGACTTTGCCCGATACCCGCGAAACTACCTGTGCGCCGCGCCTTCTGAGGTCGACGTCGGGGATTGGAAGCACCACGGCGCCGGTCGCCCTCGACGGCAACAACACCTTGGCGGTGCCGCGGGTGGTCGCTTCGTCGCGCTGACTGGTGGCGAAGACGTCCACCGACACCGTCTCGTCGGCGGTGTCGCCCTTGGCGGTGACCTTGCCGGTGCACCGATGGATATCGCCGTGATAATTGAAGCCACGCATCTGCAGATCCATCTCGGCCAGCCAGCCGTCGTCACCGATCCAGTTGGTAAGCAGATGGCTGATCCACGCCGCACGCATCTGGCCGTAGTCGTACGGGGCCGGGATGCCGAGAGCCTGCGCGCGTGCCGCGTCCCAGTGCAGGCGCTGCACGACATCGGGTACGCCGTACTCGTCGGGTTGGTAGAAAGCCGGCATCCGCTTGCGCAGTTTGTGCGCGAACTTCAGCGGGCCGACACCGTACCCGCCCCACCCCCAGCCCATGTGCATGGAGATGATGTCGACAACTGTCAACGGGCCCTTCATGACGGGGGGCAGATCATCGCCGACGGCGACGTCCTCCCACCACTGCGGCTCGGCGCCCCGGCGTACTTCGGCCTCGTACGCGGCCTCGACCTCGGCGAACTCTTCGGGGGTCCAGTGCTTGCGCTCGATATTCTTCAGCTTGCCGGACTTCTTGGAGCCCTGACGTTCCGCGTTGATGTAAGACTCATCGCGGGTGGCGATCGGGTTGCCGTCGATGTCGACGTAGAGATACCGGAAGGTTTCCTTCACCGAACGCCCGCCGGAGAACTCGCTCTCCTTGACCTGGACGTCCAGCGTGTAGTTCTCCGCCAGGACCGGTCGTCCCGCGTAGATCGGGCGGTACCAGGTCCACTTCACACCCGAGTAGTACTTGCCAGTGCCACGGAAAAGCCCGCGAAACAACTTCTTCCGTTCCGGGTCGGTGAACTTCGGGGTCTGATCGAGACCCGTCGCGATAGGGAAGGTCGGCGAGGCGATCTGCCCGTGCCAACGGGTGGTGGCACCGTACGCCGGATCGTAGAACAGCGGGTTGTCGTCGCCACAGCCGAAAGCGAAGTGCGTGATGGTATCTGCCGACGGCACCTTGTTCCACGCTTCATCCCGCTGATTGACCGGGATCCCGATCTGCGCCTTGGCGCGCTCGATGTCCTCGTCGGTGATCCGGCCTTCTTCAGCAGCTGTCTCGGCGCCGGACTTCTCGGTAATGGTCATATCAGCTCTTCCTAGAATTTCAACATGGCACCGGCGTCGACCTTGAGCTGCAGGCCGGTGACATAGCGAGACTCGTCAGAGGCGAGGAAGCAGACCGCGTTCGAGATGTCGGAGGGCTCGACGTAGGGCGTGGGCATGGCTTGCATGGCGGGGAAGGCCAGCAGCGCGTCATCCCGGGTCGGTGCCTCAAGGTCCGGCCGGAACTGCCGGTACATCGGGTCGCTGTTGAGCATCGAGGTGTTGCAGTTCGTCGGGTGAACCACGTTGACGCGGATGGATTGTGACGCCAACTGGCCCGCGAGCTGCAGGGTGTAGGAGTCCACCAGCTGCTTGGCATAGCTGTACCCGGCCCCGCCCGGGCCCTGCGGCCCGGCCGCCCCCGGCGGCATCTTCGACGCGATGAGGCCGGCGACCGAGCCGGTGGTGATGATCGAGGCACCGGACTTCAGGTACGGCAACGCGGCGTGCACGGTGTTGACCACACCGACGAAGTCAACATCGAACGCGTCGGCGAAAGCCTGAACCGGAAGATCCGCGCCAAGCGGGCAGATTCCGGCGTTGGCGACGACCACATCGAGCTTGCCGAATTCGGCGACGGCGTTGGCTAATTCGCGGTTCAACGCGGCCCGGTCTCGCACGTCGACTTCAGCGGTGTAGGCCCGGCGACCGGTCTTCTCCACCTCCAGGCCGGCTTCTTCGAGATCACGCGACGTCGCCAGCGAGTATTCGTTGGTCTCGATATCGTGACAGATGTCGAAGAGGATGACGTCTGCACCCTCCTCGGCCAGCTTGGCCGCGTGGCTGCGGCCCTGCCCCCGGGCGCCGCCGGTAACTAGGACAACTTTTCCCTCTACACGGCCCATTCAGCGTGCCTTCCATACGGGTTGACGTTTCTCCGCGAAAGCCAGCGGGCCTTCCTTGGCATCGTCGGATTTCAGCAGCTCGGCGAACTCACGGTCAGTGCGCTCCCACTTGGGTTCCTCGGCGGCGATGATGCCGTCATCGGCGCCGTAGGCGACCCGCTTGCTGGCCTGAACCGAAAGCGGCGCGTTCACGGTGATCCGCTCAGCGAGCGCCAGCGCCGCCTCCACCACGGTGTTGTCCGGCACCACCTGGTTGATCAGCCCCCACTTGAGTGCCTCGTCGGCGGTGATCGGCTCTCCGGTGAAGATCAGCTCCAGGGCAACCTTGCGCGGCAGCTGCTCGACGATGCGGAACACCCCGCCCGCACCGGCGATCAGGCCGCGCTTGACCTCAGGCAGCCCAAATGTCGCGCTCTGGCCGGCAACCACCAGATCGCTGGCCAACGCCAACTCCGACCCTCCGCCCAGGGCGGTGCCGTTGACCGCAGCGATGGTGGGCTTGTCGATGAAGTGATGCACGTAGCCGGCGAATCCCCATTCCGGGTGGTCGGCATGAAAAAGATCCTCGCCTCGCGAGATAGCCTTCAGATCGGCGCCAGCACAGAATGACTTGTCTCCCGCGCCGGTGATGACCACGGCCCACACATCGGGATCACGCTGGGCCTCCTCCAGCGCACTGCCGACCGCGGTGCTCACCGCGCCGTTGACGGCGTTGCGGGCCTCGGGCCGGTTGATCGTGATGAGAGCGACGTTACCCCTCCGCTCCACGCTGGCGGCGTCAGTCATGAATTCTCCTTCCGGAAATTGTCTCTGTCCTGCGATTGGGATTTGTCCGTCTGAACAGCGCCCAGGTCAGCCAGCATGGCGAGTAAGCGACGCCGGTCGACCTTGAGTGCTGCGCCGCGGGGAAGCTCGTCCACCACGACGACCTGTGCAGGCACCTCGTACGGTGTGAGCACGGCGCGGCAGTGCTGGCGCAATGTATCACCGTCGACTTCCGCGCCGGGACGCAATTCGACTGCGGCAACCGGGATGTGGCCCAGCCGATAGTCCGGAATCGGGGCCACGGCGGCGTCGGCGACTGCTGAATGGGCGCGCAGTGCCCGCACCACGGTCTCCGGTGCTATTTTGAACCCGCCACGCACGATCACGTCGTCGACGCGGCCGTCGATGTAGAGGAACCCGTCGGCGTCGAGGTGGGCGAGATCGCTTGTGGTCACCCAGACATCCGCCCCACCGGCTTGCGCCGTGGCGACCTGAAGCCTGCCCGTTTCACCGGTGCCGAGCGCAGCGCCGTTCTCGTCGACGATCTGCAGCCGCACACCGGGAAAGGCGCGTCCCACGCTGCCCCTCTTGTCGGCCCATCGCGCGTAAAAATCCTTCACAGTCCAACCGGCCACGGCTCCAGAGAATTCAGTCGCCCCGTACACGACCAGAATCGGGATGCCGTAGCGCTCGAAGAAGGCATCGACCAGTTCCGGGTCGACCGGACTGGTGCCAGCATTGACGGCACGGACACTCGCCAGGTCCTCCGGTGGGATGTCGGAGTCGAGCACCGATCGGATGGCCGCGGGTGGCAGACCGGCCAGGGCGGGTCGGAACTCCTTGACCACCGCATGCCAGCCCGGCACGGTGAAGCGTTCCAGCATGGCAATTGGTCGTGCCGCAATCAGCGACTGCAGCAGTGTCCACAGGCCGCCGATGTGCACGATGGGCAGGGTCACCAGACCGACCGTCCCGGTCAGCGGTGGCTTGGTTCGGGATTCGGGCCGCTCATTGTGCTGCAGCGCCGCGCCGAGGGCGGCCTCCAACTGGGCTCGAGTCAGCGGGATTCGTTTGGGAGCACCTGTTGTGCCCGACGTCAGCATCTCGATCGCGACGGCAGGGTCGCCGGGTTCCGCCTGCGTGGTTCCCCGAGCCCGCACGATCACATCGTCGCCATCGAGGCTCCAGCCGGTGGCGCCGAAATCGTCGACCGTGCGGCTGAATACGTGTTCGGACCATAGCGCCTGCGGCGCCAGAACGAAGGACACCTTGGCGGCCGCCAGGTCGGCGCTCAACCGCTCCGGGGGCTGCAGCGGACTCACGGTCACCAGGGTGCGACCGCCCCGGAAGGTCGCGATGAGTGCAGCGACGGACTCCATGCGATTGGACAACACGACGGCAACGCGCCCGCCTTCGCCGCACCCTGCCGCTGTCAGTTCCTTGTCGATCCGCTCCGTCAGCGTGCGGATGCGGCCCCATGTGTCCCAGCGCCCGTCGCACTGCAGCATGTGCGCGTGGTCGTTGGCGTCCCACAGCCGGCCCAGCGCTTCATGGATGCTCGTCATTGTCACTTTCCGATGGATATTCCAGAAACAGTATTCTATTTAACTTAATCGACATGGTTTACTAGGTCAACCTAGTGAAGAGAGGGTCGATATGGATTTCGGATTGACCGACGAGCAGGAGCAACTGGCCGAAGCCGAGCGCGCCTGGCTGGCCCGCAACAATCCCCTTGCCCGGGTGCGCGCGGCGCTCGACACCGCGCCGATCACGATCGATCCGGCCGCGGTCGCTCATGCCGAGACGTCCGGGCTCCTTGCACTGCTCACTCCCGATATGGGCGGCACCCATGTGGATCTCGCGGTCCTCACCGAAGCCCACGGATACGCCGCCAGTTCGTTGCCGATCGCCGACCTGGCCATCACCGCCTGGCTTCTCGCCAGTGCAGGCATCGCTACGAACGAGGGGCCGCTGAACGGGGTGGCCTTCGGTGGCGATCGTACGAGCTCGCCAGTGCCCATGGCCGCCGATATGGCCGCGGTCGCAGTAGCCCGTCAGGCCAGCGAGAAGGAGTACTTGTCGGTCCTGTCCGCTCCCCCACTGGTCACCATGTCGACCTTGGACCTGACCCGGTCGTGGGCCCGCGTGGATCTTGACGCCGGCCTCGAGAAGAAAACCGAGCTGCCGACCGGCACACTTGCCGCGGTGCGGGATGCGCTGGCGGTGCACCGCGCCTTCGATGCGCTGGGTGCAGCGGCCCGGTTGCTCGATATGACCGTCGAATACGCCGGTCAGCGTGAGCAATTCGGTGCGCCGATCGGCTCGTTTCAGGCCGTCAAACATCACTGCGCCGACATGGTCGTTGCGGTGGAATCCGCCCGGGCCTCGCTGTGGGCGGCCGCGCTCGCACTGGACACTCTGGACAGCGCGGTCCGATCGCGGGCGGCCTCTGCGGCCGCCGCCTACGCGAAGTCCGCAGCGGCCCATGTCGCCGGGAACGCGTTGCAGGTCCACGGCGGTATCGGTTTCACCTGGGAACACGACCTGCACCTACTCCTGCGTCGGATCAAGGTCGACGAGGCGTTCAACGGTACGGTCGCCGAACACCGGGCCGCACTCGTCGGGTGACGGCCTATCGCGCCGCACGGGGCAACCCCAGCCCGCGTTCGGCGATCACATTTCGCATGATCTCCGAACTACCGCCGGCGATGGTGTACGCACGGGCATAGAGCCACTCGTCCTGCCAGCGGCCGCCCTCGAGCGCGTGCGGATCGCCTTCCACCAGCACGCCGTCCTCCCCGCCGAGTTCGACGGCGAAGCGGGCCATTTCCAGATTCAGCTCGCTGAACATCAGCTTGGCCATGGCGGCGTCGTGCAGGCGTTCGGTACCGCGCGACCAGCGGGTCACGTTGGCATAGGTCAGCGCCGCGAGCGCTTCGACCTCGGCGCTGAACTCCCCGATGCGATCCCGCACCACATCGCTCTCGATGGCGGGCTTCCCCCCTCGGTTGACCCGCCGGGCCAGGTCGGCGAGGGCTTGAATGGCCAGCTTCAGCTTCACCACCGCCGCGCCGACACCGGTACGCTCGTGCGCCAGCGTGGCATTCGCGATCGCCCAGCCCTGCCCTGGCGCACCGATCATCGCCGAGGCAGGCACCTTTACGTTGTCGAAGAACACTTCGTTGAAATCTGAGGTTCCGGTTAGTTCCCGCAACGGGCGTACGGAAACACCCGGGCTGGACATGTCAAGGATGAACGCGCTGATACCCTTGTGCTTGGGGGCCTCAGAATCCGTGCGCGCCAACAGATATCCGTAATCGGCCCAGTGCCCGTCGGTGGTCCACACCTTTTGCCCGTTGACAGTGTAGGTATCGCCGTCGAGCACCGCCCGGGTGCGCAGTGACGCCAGGTCGCTGCCGGCGCCGGGCTCACTGAACAGCTGGCACCACAGCTGGCGGCCGGCCCGGATCTCGGGCAGGTGCCTGCGGCGCTGCTCGTCGGTGCCGTAGTGGATCAACGCATGTGAGGCCAGCACGCTGCCGCTCTGCACGCCGGGGACCGCGGCCCGGGCTAGCTCCTCACCGACGACGATTTGGTGCTCCGCCGACCGGTCGTCGCGGCCGCCGTACTCGGCGGGCCAGTCGGCGCCGACATAGCCAGCCTCGAACAACCGGGCGGTCCATTCCTTCAGCGCCTTGAGCTCGGTCTCGTTCTCGGCGCTGCGCACGCCAGCCCGCGGTGGGATGGCGGGCGCGTATTCCGCGACGAATGCCCGTACCTGCGCGCGGAAGGCCTCCAGCTCGGGCCCCATACCGTATTCCACGTTCTGACTTCCTGTTTGATGTGGCTTGGTCAGCGACTCAACGCTTGTTCGATGCGCTTCTCCTGAAGCGGCCGCAGCAACTCCGCGGCTGCGCGATCACGCAGTGCGTCGGCCCGGCCGACCAGCACGGCGTTGGCTTGGGCGCGACGCAGCAGCAGGTGAATCGGATGTTCCCAGGTGAAGCCGATGCCGCCGTGAATCTGCAGTGCGGCCTCGGTCGCCATGACCGCGGCGTCGAGAGCGGCCGCGGTGGCCAGGTCCACCAGGTACTCCGAATCTTCGAGATCGACCTCTGCGGCCGCGAGCACCTGACTGCGGGCGCCTTCGAGTGCGACCAGGATGTCGGCGCACCGATGCGATACGGCCTGAAAGCTGCCGATGGCGCGACCGAACTGGTGACGTTCACCTGCCCAGTCGACCGCCATGGCCAGCGCGCGGGCAGCCACGCCCACGGAGTCGGCCGCCACAGCCAGCAGTGCCTGCCGACGCGCGGCGCGCAACACGCGGCCCACGTCGGTCCCGTCGGCCAGCACCTCACCAATCGCTCCGGTGAACGTCACAGCGCCGACGGTCGCGGTCAGATCGAGGGGCTGATGGGCCGTCACGTCGACGCCCTCGGCGTCCGCGTCGACCGCCAGCACAACCTCGCCGTCATCGGCGCGCGCCAACACCACCAGCATCTCGGCGCTCGGCGCGCCCGCTACGATCGGCACCACGCCCCGCAGGGCAGCGCCGTCCCATTCCGGCAACTCGATGCCTTCGGTCACCCAGCCGCCATCGTGCAGTGGGACCGCGAACGCGGCCGGGGTGCCCGCAGCGAGACGCTCGACGAGATCCTTCGCGCCGCACTGCACGGCGATGTCGAGAGCGGTCGCCGTCGACACCAGCGGCGCCGGCGCCAGCGCTTTGCCGGCTTCCTCGATGGCGGCATAGAGCAGCCGCTGCCGCGCACCGGCGCCGCCGAGTGACTCGGCGACGGCCAGGCCGGGCAGTCCGAACTCGACGAGCGCCGACCACACGGCCGGGTCGGTGGCATCGATGGGACGTTTCCGGTCCAGCAGCGACGCCACATCCACCTTCGCCGCTAGCGTTTTCGCCAACACGTCACGCAGTTCGCGTTCGTCCTCCTCGGGCACCGCCAGCGGTGCGCCGGGGGTGACGGCCGCGGTGCGGGTGCCCTCGCCGCGGTGCGAGGGCAGTCCAAGCACGCTCTCGGCGATGGTGTTGCGCTGGATCTCGGCAGTGCCCGCACCGATGGTGGTGGCCCGGCTCATCAGGTAGCCGAAGGTCCAGCGTCCATTGTCGACGGCATCGGGAGCCCGGCTGCCCAGCGCGGCGTACGGTCCGACAGCACGCAGCGCGAGAGCGTGCAGGTGCTGCTCGAACTCGGATTTCACCAGCCGGTTCACCGAGGCCACACCGCCGGGATCTTCGCCGCGCAGCACCGCGGCCAGCGCGCGGGCGCTGTTGGCGGCGATGGTGCGCACCCCGGACTCCATGCGGGCGATGTCCTGACGGATCAGCGGATCGCCGTCGAGTTGCCTGGCCGCAACCAATTCGACCACCCGGTCGACGGTACGGCGGTACTTGAACTCATCAGCCAGGAACGCGGTGGCCCGCTCGTGCCCCAGCGAGGTCCGCATGATCGACCAGCCGGCCCCCTCCTCGCCGACCCGGTTCTCCACCGGCACGGCCACGTCGTCCAGGAACACCTCGGCGAAGTGTGCCGCACCGCTGATGTCGCGCAGCGGCCGCACCGTGATCCCCGGACTGTTCATCGGGATCAGTAGGTAGGTAATGCCGTCACTCGGCTTGTCCCCCGTGCCGGTCCGCACTAGGGCGAACATCCAGTCGGCCCGGTCGGCCATCGAGGTCCACACCTTCTGGCCGCTGACCCGGTACATGTCCCCATCGCGGTCCGCCCGGGTGGACAGCGACGACAGGTCACTACCGGCACCCGGCTCCGAGAAGCCCTGGCACCAGAACTCATCCGCACGCAACAGCGGCTTGAGGAAGCGGTCCTTTTGCTGGCGCGTGCCGTGCGCGATCAGGGTGGGAGCGAGGATGAACGACAGCGCGCAGGGATGCGGCGGCGCGCCCGCGTCCGTGGTCATCCGGTAGTAATCCAGCTGATCGGCCAGCGACAACTCCAGACCACCGACCGCGCGAGGCCAGCCTGGTGCGGCCAAACCGTGATCAACCAAATCGGCGTGCCAGGCCCGGGCTGCCTCGATCCGGTCCGGCTTGACGCCCGACCGGGCGAACTCATTCTGACGAACACGGAATTCGGCGAGTAACGACTCGAGCCGAGGACGCCAATCAGCTGCCTGCATCACACCTCACTACGATTACCTGGTTAACTATGTAAGCATAGTGACGCTACGGCGGCGGATTGGCAAGCCCCCGTCACTTACCTTCGAGCACCAGCGCCAACTCGGGGCAAGCAGCAACGCCATCGCGGATGCGCTGCTCATTCTCAGGCGTCACCTCGGTGGGCTCGAGAATCGAGTAACCCGAGTCGTCGATCGGGAACAGATCGGGATCGACGGCGTAGCACTGCGCGTGGCCTACACATTTCGACTGCTCGAGATGAACTTTCATGCGACCTCCTCCACTCGACCACGTTCAACGCGGTCACGTCTTACGGGCTGACGTCATCAGACTAAAGGATTAACTATTTAGGATTCATCCACGTGACGGCTGACCAGGTTCGACATGTGCAAGACACTGTCGGGTCACCGACGACCGATTTTCCAGCTGCCCCGAACGACAACGTGGGGCCGGGATGCCCCCGGCCCCACGAGAAGTTCGTCGACATCACCGCGACGGTGTCTGCGGTGAAGGCGCAAACCCGATCAGACGCCGGACAGAACGCGCTCGCCTGTGGTCACCCGCGGAAAGTTGAGCATGCGGCGGGCGTTCTCCTCGACGATCAGTGAGCACTCGTCGTCAGGCACCTCCGCGAGCACCTCGGCAGCGCGCTTGCGGGAATTCGGCCAGTTGGAGTCCGAATGCGGGAAATCGATCTCCAAGGTGATCCGGTCGATGCCGATCTCGTGCCGGTTCTTCAGCCCGTGCTCGTCGTCGATGAAACAGCCCCAGAAGTGCTTCTTGAACAAATCGGAGGGCCGGGTATCGAAATCTATGGGCTGGTAGTAGCGGTGCCGCTCCCATACATAGTCCGACCGCTCCAGGATGTAGGGCACCCAGCCTATGCCGCCCTCGGCCAGCGAGATCTGCAGGTTCGGGAACTTCTGCAGCTTGCCGGAGAACAACAGGTCGACCGTCGTCCACATCAGGTTGGTGGAGAACAGGGTGATCGCCACCGCGAACGGCGCGTCGGGCATGGTCATCTCACCGGGCACCGGCTTCATCGAGGAGAACGAGAACCCGGGCACATAGGAGCCCGACCCGAAGTGCAACGAGACCGGCATCTGCGCCTCGGAACAGACCTGCCACAGCGGGTCCCAGTGATCGGAGTGGAACGACGGCAGACCCAGCGGCACGGGGCTGTCCGGGAATGACACGGTGCGCGCACCCTTGGCCGCCACCCTCTCGGCTTCGGCGACCGTCTCGTCGATATCCCACACCGGCAGAATCGCCAGCGGGATATAGCGATCGGGTGCGGTGGCGCACCATTCGTCGATGTAGAAATCGTTCCACGCCTTGACGCACAGCAGCGCGAGCTCCTTGTCCTGGGCGCGGAAGAAGGTGCCGCCGCCGAAGCCCGGGAACGACGGGAAGCACAGGGCGGACTGCACACCGTCGACGTCCATATCGGCGATCCGCGCTACCGGGTCGTAGCAGCCCGGGATCATGTCCTCGTAGCGGACGGGGTCCATCCCCCACTCCTCCGGCGGCTTGCCCGCGACCGCGTTGAGGCCGATGGTCGGGAAGATCTGCCCGTCATAACTCCACAGGTGCTTGCCGTCCAATTCGACGATCCGAGGTCCCGCCTCGCGGAATCGCTCCGGCAGGCGATCCTGCCAGACCCGCGGGTGTTCGACGAGGTGGTCATCGACGGACACGATCTGGTGATGATCCTGAAGCGGCATGACGCGCTCCTTCGTTTTGAGCTGATTCTCTGGATTTTCTGACTCGTCATCTTGTTTTCTGACGGTTCATCTCACAGACTATATGACACACGCCACATTCGTCCATCACTTGGGAGCCACAGTATGAACAGCACGGATCAGTCCGGCGACGTCGCCGGACGAGAAAAAGTGGATGAGGATGACCACGACCTGCTGACTTTCGGAGAAGCCGGGGAGCGGCTGCGCCTCGAGATCGCCGCAGCCGCAACCGAGCTTGAGCGCCTTCGGCATGACGGAACCCCCGCCGAGGTCGAGAAAGCCGACACTCGCCTCACGGCGCTGCGCGCCGCCGCCGCACGCAACAGCGCACAACCCATCAACGACAGCAACTTCGAGAAATTCTTCGGCTATCCCGGGAAGGCCAAACGCAATCTGCCCGGCCCCCCGCCGGGGCCATGAAGACCACGTTCGAGCACACGTCGGGACACCCGGATACTTCTCGCATGCCGAAAACTCCGGACAAGACCCGCCGTCCCGGATATGCGCCCGCCGACAACAGCGGCGTCGGCCGGCGCGGTCTGCACAAGCGCGAACGAATCCTCGCATGTGCAGCGAACGTATTCCTGGCCAACGGGTTCCACAGCACCTCGCTGGACACCATTGCCAGGGCGGCCAACTCGTCCCGTGCCACGGTCTATCAGTACTTTGCCGGCAAAGAGGACATCTTCCGGGAATTGAGCGCGGTGGCCGGCCGGGCCGTGCTCGACCATGGCGGGCGACTCGGCGATCTGGGCCCGACCGCCGACGGGATCGATGCACTGCACCGTTGGCTCACCGAATGGGCCGACATCTACGACACCCACGCGGCGGTATTCGCGGAGTACCCCGGTATCGGGACCGCACTGTCGGTGATCGACGCGGGTCCGGTCGCCGAAGAGTTTCGCCTGCGGGTGACTGCTCAGTTGCACGCGGCCCGACTCCGGGGGCTCGACCCCGACGATGCGGCCGCGGCGCTGATGCGGATCCCGCACATGGTCCACCTCTACCAACGCCGCGCGATGTTCCCGTTGCCCGGCCGGGAGCCGCTCTCGTGGTCGTTGACGGTCGCCCTGCAGCTGATGTTGTTCCCCGACACCCCCGCTGACATCCTGCCGCGTGATGGCCGCCAACCGGTCAGCAGTACCGGCCGGCCGGCCGCGGGGGCCGCGCCGGCACCCCAAACCTTGATCATCCCGTCGTCGCCCGTGGGCCAGGACGTGCTGTCGGCCAGTTCCTCGCTGTTCGCCGAACACGGGTACTACGCGGTCAGCATGGAGGAAATTGCCGCCGCCACCGACATCAGCCGGGCAACCCTGTACCGGCACTTCAGCACGAAGGACAGGATCCTCGCCGAACTCACCCGCGAGGCGTTGATCGAGATCGAACAGCATGCAGCGACCCTGCCTGGAATCGCCGACATCGAGGCGTTCACCACGTGGATGGTGGGCTACGTACGATTTCACCGTCGCTACAGCGGTGTCATTCGCGCATGGTTCGACGGCGCGGCGGCAGAGCAGCTGTCCGAGGCGGCGCTCGACCACGGCATCACGGCTATCCACCACGCGGTACAGAAGCTGTTGGAGCCCGTTCGACTACCGGACGGCCTTGACCCCGAAGTGGCCGGAGCGGTGTTCCTCGCAGTGCTGGGCCGGATGACCGAACCGACAGCGGCCACCGCACCCGAAAGCGATCATCGCACCGCAGAACTCATGGTGAACCTGTTGCGACGGTCACTACTACGGGCCGGCTGAACCGTACAGCTCAGCCGCCGACTGTCGCAGCTGCCAGATCTGGGCCGGGCAGAGTTGCTGTGCGGACTGGGACATGGGATATGAGGCCTGGAGCTCGTCTGAGGTGTTGAAGTCGGCCTCGACGTCACCGACCAACGGCGCAATCTTGTCACAGACCCCATACCCGTAGGCCAGTGCCTGGTCGGCGTTGGCGAAGTTGTATCCGGGCCGCACCGTCACGTTGACGAGACAGCCCACGGCATCTGCGTGCGCGGTCGAGATGCTCAACGCTGACGCGGCCGAGCGGCAGCACGAGCAGTATGGATGTGCCGAGTCGGTTCATAGGTAGTGAAATGGTAATTCATATATCTGTTTGCCGGTAGGCTCTTCAGCCATGTCACCTTCCCGCGCTGGCCGGCGTTGCGCATTGCCGCTGGCATTGATCTCCGCTGTGGCCCCCGCTGTCGCGGTGCCGTCCGCCCAGGCCGACAACAAGAGGCTGAACGAAAGCGTGTTCGCCAACATCTACACCGCACAGAAGCAAAACGGCTGCCCGACCGAGCCGAAGCTCGACGGCCGGCTGGTGGAGGCAGCGCGCCTGCACACCCTGGACGTGCTGAACAACACCAATCTCGACGGCGACATCGGTTCCGACGGGTCCACACCACAGGACCGGGCCAACGGGCAGCACTTCGCCGGCAAGGTGTCGGAGACCGTCGCGATCAACCCGGCCCTTGCGATCAGCGGAATCGAGATCCTCGGCCAATGGTGGTACGACCCCCCACGCCGGGCCATCATGCAGGACTGCGCGAACACCGCCATCGGGGTGTGGTCGGAGAACAGTCTGGCTCGTTCCGTGGTGGTCGCGGTATACGGACAGCCCGAGCTGTAGCTCAGTCCGTGAGTTCGGTGCGCAACCGCTTCTTGTCCGCCTTGCCGCTGGCCAACACCGGTAGTTCGGCGACCAGCACCGGCCGGCGCGGCACCTTGTGTCGGGCCAGTCGCTGCCGGACGCCGTCCTGGACAGCCGCCAGTGTCGGCACCGCATCGGCGGATGGCACGACGACCACGCACACCGTCTCGCCCCATCGATCGTCGGGCACCCCGACCACCGCACAGGCGGATCCTGGTGGCCAGCACGTCGGGCAGTGCCAGGGTCAGTCCCGGAAATGCCCGATCTAGCCGTCCCAGCAGTTGGTTTTCGTCGCAGTACGCGTGGCGACCCGCCGCGTCCGGTGTCCGGCCCAGGCGCTGAGCTCACCGATCACGGCATCGCGATCGGTCACCAGGTGTCCGTATCCGGCCAGCACCAAGTCGGTGATGGCCTCCAGGTCGATCGCGTCGGTCTTGACTCGCCGCCGACCCTGCACGCGACGCTGCTCGGCAACCTGCGCGGGATTGCGTTCCCACACCTCCCACCCAGAAGGCCACCGATAGTCGAGCACCGGGCGGTGCTAATGGCCCGCGGCCTCCACGGCGATCTTGACCCGCCCCGACGCCGGCACCGCGGCCAACACGCTCGCCGCCGCGGCGGTCATACCCGCCCGGTTCATCGTGAACTCTGACGGCCCGATGAGCCGTTGACGGGCCGCGTCGGTCACCGAAAAGACCGCTGAAGTCTGCCGACATCGACGGCAACGATGATCGTGGACGATGTGACTGGAGCTACGTGCACAGACACAACAACACCTCCGGGGTGTATCAGGAGGTCCACGTGCATCAGCACACGGACCCCGAAAGGAATCAGTTACAGATTCCTTCCTGACACCTCCGGAGGCATTTGAGAAGGACCAACTCGATCTATCAGCGGCTGCTCAGCAGCATCGACCCGGCCACCGGTCCACCGCCGACACCGACCGCGACCACTTCAGGGGTCTTCGGCGCCTGCCGCTCGCCACCCTCACCCCACATCTGCACACACGCTTCGTGCAGGAAACCCATACCATGCAACCGGCCACCAGAGAGCTGGCCGCCGCTGGTGTTGATCGGCAGCGAGCCGTCCAGCGCAATGCGAGAGCCATCACCCAAGAACTCACCGACCTTGCCGTGGTCGCAGAAGCCCAACGCCTCCAGCCACATCACGGTCAAGAAGGAGAAGCCGTCATACAGCTGGGCCATGTCTACGTCGGCGGGGGTCAGCGACGTGTGCTCCCACAGGGTGGCCGCCGAATCGTGGGCAGCCATCGTGGTGATATCCGAACGTTGGTCCCAGGTGGCGCGTTCAAACATGCCCGGCCCGACGGACTCCACCGTCAGCGGGTGCCGCGGCAGGCCGGCCGCCGCGTCGCGGCGCGATACGATCACGGCCGTGGCACCGTCGCAGGGCACATCGCAGTCGTAGAGGCACAGCGGCTCGGAGATCATCCGGGCGCCGAGGTAGTCCTCCATGGTCATCGGATCGCGGTACACCGCGTCGGGGTTGAGTCCGGCGTTGGTACGGGCATTGATCGCGATGCGGCCGAGTTGCTCGCGGGTCAACCCAAAATCGTTCATGTAGCGCTGGGCGGGCATCGCCAGCCAGTTCGCCGCCGACAGCGCCCCGAACGGCGCCACCCATTCCAGATGCGGAGGCAGCTGGCCGCCGCCGAACAGCACCGAGGCCCGTCCTCCGCCCGCCTGCTGGGCAGCAGTGGACTCCCACACCGACCGGTACACCACGACGTGATTGGCCAACCCCAGGCTGACCGCCATGCAGGCCTCGATCACCGGGCCGATCTGTCCGGCAGTCTCCATCGCCGAGACGTACCAGCGGGAGCGCAGCCCCAGTGCGGTTCGCACCTCCTGGACCGTCGCTCCGGAGAAACCGGCGTCGGGCACCCCGGGGCCTGGATAACTGGCGATCCCGTCGACGTCGTCGACGCTCAGGCCGGCGTCCTCGATGGCCCGCAGCACCGCTTCCAGCGTCAGGTCCAGCCCGGTGCGCCCGAGCCGGCGCCCGACCTGTGACTTACCCGCGCCGGTCAGAACGGCCTTTCCCTCGAACGGGCCGCCCCTCATGCGCGATCCCGCTTCGCTTCTCGCTGGTCCCTCATAAGAGCCTCCTCGAGTGCGACACCCACCAGGGTGAGCGTATTCGTCAGCCGTCCCGACAAGTCCGGGGTCAAAAAATCGCTCGCACAATCAGGTCCGCCACCGCGGCCGGCTTGTCGGAGCCATCGAGTTCGACGGTGTGGCGCATCGTCACATTCACCGTGGTGTCATCGACCTTCACGGCCTCGGCGACAACCGTCCGGACGCGCACCCGGCTGCCCGCAGTCACCGGAGCCAGGAAGCGCACCTTGTTCAGGCCGTAGTTGACCCGCATTTTCGAGTTCTCGAACCTGTAGTTGTGCGAGCTCAGAACCGGGAGCAGAGACAGCGTCAGAAAGCCGTGGGCGATGGTCGCCCCGTATGGACTTTCGTCCTTCGCGCGGTCCACGTCGACGTGAATCCACTGGTGGTCTTCGGTGATGTCGGCGAAGGCGTCGATGCGCTGCTGGTCGACCACGATCCAATCGCCGACACCGAGCTCTTCGCCGACCGCCTGCTCCGCATCCGCGATTGACCCAATGACCTTCATCCGACTCCCCAATCCGCAGCGATACCACTATTCATATAACTATATACGAGAAGGGGGAGGACCCACGCGCAGGCGCAGTTGCCTACCGCCGCGGCGCCAGAGACGCCGCGAGCAGATGTCGCAGTATGCCCTCCTCGCCACCATCCTCCGCACTGGCGGGCTCGGACATGAGGCTGAAGTTGATACGAGTCACCCACCGCGCCAACGTTTCTGGAGCGATATCGTCGCGCACCTCGCCGCGCTCGGCAGCATCGGCGATGCGCCGACCGAGAGCCTTGGCCAGCTCAGTACGCCAAACGTCTGACGCTTGGGTCGCATGATAGGTGTGCAGCGCTTCATCGTTGCGGATGAGAAGCCTTGCCGTAGGCGAAGTCCGGGCAGCTTCGTTGCCCGCCAGACAAGCCGCGACCAGCCGATCGAGAAATGGCTCATCCGTGTGCCAGCAGGGCTCGACCGAGACGAAGATGCCGGCCAGCGTCCGGATGAAGGAAGCTACCAGCACCGCTTCCTTGTTCTGGAAGTAGTAGTAGACCGTGGACCGGTTCACGCCCGCCCTGGCGGCGATATCGCTCATGCGGGTTCGGGTCGGCCCCCGCTCGGCGTAACAGGCTTCGGCCGCTGCCAGCAGTCGCTCCCTGGCCTGCTCTTCGTTCAGCGGAAGATCTGCACCCCAGGCGCCGCCCGCGCGGTTCGCTTCTGCCTGTGCGGTCACGGCTGGGGAGTCTACCCGCACCTATTGACCCATTCCCACAAAAGTGCTTAATGTGTTGCATGTCCCACACATGGGGTCTTTGTGTCTGGAATTACTCGAGCGGTAGGCGCGGCGCAGCGAAGGAGCGCAGATGGTGAACTTTGATCAAATTCCGATGCGGGCGGATCTCATCCCGAAAGACCCGGCACCGGAACTCATCAAGTCGATGACCTGGCAGGTCTCGATGCTGGCGGTGACGCTAGTGCTGGCAGCCGCGGTGTTCTGGTACGCCATCAAGAGGTGGCGAACCACCGGCCGTTCCGAGATGTTCTGGATGTCTCTCGGGGCCTTGGCGGCAGCGAGCTATGAACCGTTGGGCGACTTCATGGTCGACATCACCTACCACGAGTCTGGCGCGCTGAGGTCGGTCAGCGGATTCGGTGGCATCATCCCACTATGGACGATGTTCATGTACGTCGTCTTCTGGGCGCCTGGAATCCTCTATCTGACCCAAAAGCTGGAAACCGGCATCACCTTCAAGCGTTGGATGGGCTTGTTCGCCATCACCGTCCCCATCACCTTGGCGTTCGAGATCCCGATGCTCGCTTTGGGGTTATACAAGTACTACGGATCGCAGCAGCCCATTCAGGTGCTCGGGTACCCGCTGTGGATGGCGTTCTCCAACAGTGCCGTCATCTTCATCGTGTCACTGCTGGTTCACGCCGCCATGAAGACCGCGCTCGTACGTGACAAGCCGGCCTACCTCGTGCTGTTGGTGCCGAGCATCATCATCGGCGTCGGCGTCGTCACCATACTGCCAATTGGCATGGCCATGAGCTCCACCACGTCGCTGATCATCATCAATCTGTTCGCCGTCGCATCGACAATCCTCTCGATCGCATTTGTCATAATCGGGTACAGGTTGGTCATACCGGCCCTGGACGACGAGATCTCGGAGGTCCCGGAGACCGAAAAGAAGGATGTCGCCAGCACCGTATAGCTGCAGTACCAAACGGAACACGGGCGCCGCTGCTCCTCCCACCGGAGGTTGGCGACGCCCGTGTTCTCGTGTTTGGCTCAAACCTGACTTGGCTCACGTTTGCAGGTTGGTAGTGCCCGTAGCGTGACCTGCATTTTCTTTGTGGCGTTGCCGGAAATTTGTGCACTAAATCGGGCCCGTAGGCTGCCGGGGTGGCCTACGTGCGCACCGTGAAGACCGCCTCGGGGGCGACCGCGGTGCAGATCGTGTGGTCCAACCGTCGCGGGTCACGCACTATCGAGCACGTGGGCTCGGCTCATGATGAGGCCGAACTGGCGGCGCTGAAGGCCGCGGCCGCTGAGCGTCTCGCAGGCAACCAGGCGGTACTCGATCTCGACGTGAATGCCCCGGCGGGCTCGGAGCCGCTGCCGATCACCTCCACGCGGATGACGCACCTGTGGGACGCATTGTGCGCGGTGTATCGGACCCTTGGTTTCGAGTCAGCCGCAAAGGGCGACAATGTGTTTCGTGATCTGGTCCTGGCCCGGATCATCGAGCCCAGCAGCAAGATCGACGTCGCACGCGTGCTCACCGAGGTCTGTGTAGAACCGGCCTCCTATGCCACGGTCAAGCGTCGCCTGCCCAGCTATGCCACTCCGCAATGGCGCCAAGCGTTGGCCGCCGCAAGTGCCCGGCGTGCCGGGTTGGGGCCGGCTTCGCTGGTGCTCTTCGACGTCTCCACGCTCTACTTCCGAAATCGATGCCGGTGACGGCTTCCGCGAACCCGGCTTCTCCAAGGAACGGCGCCTGGAACCACAGATCACCCTCGGGTTGCTCACCGATGCCGCCGGGTTCCCGCTGACCGTGCAGGCCTTCGAGGGCAACAAGGCCGAGACCGCGACCATGCTGCCGGTCATCACCGCATTCAAGACCGCCCACCACCTCTCCGATGTCACCGTCGTCGCCGATGCCGGCATGATCTCCGAGGCCAACCAGATCGCGATCAAAGCCGCCGGACTGTCGTTCATCCTCGGCACCCGGATCCCGTTTCTGCCCGATGTGGTGCGCGAATGGCGTGATAGTCACCCCGGCGAGGTGATTCCTGATGGGCTGGTGTTGATCCAGCCCTGGCCGGCCACCAGCGCGGAAAAGACCCGCGGCATCCCCGACCGGGTCATCTACTACCAGTTCCGCGCTGATCGGGCCCGGCGCACGCTGCGCGGCATCGACGAGCAGGTCCGTAAGGCCGACCGTGCCGTGGACGGGCACGCACCGGTCAAACGCAACCGCTACATCCAATTGGCCGGCGCCACCAAAAGCGTCAACCGCACCCTGGAGGCCAAGACCCGGGCGTTGGCCGGCTGGAAGGGCTACACCACCAACCTGACCAGCGCGCCCTCGACGTTCGTCATCGATGCTTATCACCAGCTGTGGCACATCGAGAAGAGCTTCCGGATGTCCAAGCACAACCTGCAGGCCCGTCCGATCTATCACCACCTGCGCGATTCCATCGACGCTCACCTGAGCATCGTGGTCGCCGCGATGGCCGTCAGCCACCACATCGAGACCCAGACCGGCTGGAGCATCAAGAAATTCGTCCGCACCGCACGCCGCTACCGCACCGTGAAAATCCAGGCCGGAACCCAGACCCTCACCGCCGCTGACCCGCTACCCGACGACCTCCGCGCCGCTCTGCTCAAAATCCGCAGCGACGGTGCGCACTAATTTGAGCCAAGTCGGGCCCACCGGAGGTTGGCGACGCCCGTGTTCTCGTGTTTGGCTTAAACGCGCGCGGGGAACGGCTGGCAGGTGTGGTGAGCAACCATCGCCGATCCCAACGGGCCGAGAGTGTTCTTGTGGCGAATCTGGCGGCGGTAGAACAACTGACAGAGCTGTTCATCGTGTCGACCGTCATCGGCCAGGACGAACTGCTCCAGTGCGGCGTCGCCTTCCTGCCAGGTGTGCGGCCGGTGACCCAGCAACGAGGCCAAGTCGTCCAGATCGGCGTTGGTCAGTTCTGCACCGATCTCGTCCTCGCGCTGCACGTAGCGGGCCAACCGGAAGGCGACCCGGAGCCGATATCGGATGTACTCGTCGTCGGTGCTGATTCCGCGCAGCATGTGGATGAGCTGATCGTGTGCGGCGGCGGCTCGAGTGACTGTCGCCTCGGGAATTTCCGGTGGCTCCAGCTGCAAACCGAGCCGCTCCCCCAGTGCCTCGATGGCATGCAGGTTAGTTTCACTGCACCAGTGCAGATTGGTCATGTAATCCGAGTCCGGCTCGGGATCGTTGAGCGAGTTCCGGAACGCCAGTTCGTTGGTGAGCGTGAAAGCGATGTGGTGCAACTGAATTGCGTCCATGTCGACGGGAACTCCGCCGGCACGCTCATATTCCCGGTACAGCGTCTCGAAGTCACCGAAATGCAGAACCGTGTCACGCATCCGGGGTGCGGCCAGGTCCATCATCGGATCGCCAATGTGGCCGGCTTCCACATCGAGGAGTGCGACCAGGCGTCCGTCCTTCTGGTGTAGCTGGCCCGAGTCCCATACGATGGCCGACTCCCGGCCACGGGTATCGACGGGATTGCGCTTGAGCCATCCGAGCACGAACTCCAGCAGCGGATTTGGAGCGTTCTTTCCTGCCCGCCATACCTTTTCGAACTGCCCGATTCCGTAGCTGCCCACCTCGGACGGGCTGGAAGCACGTTGGACGCCAGCTTCGAGGAACGGCTCCAGCGGCAGGCGGTGAAGCTTGGCCAGTTCGGCCATGTATTCGCGCATCACCGCGTCGCGTTGCTCGGTGGTCAGCCCGTCAAATCCGGGTTGACCGTCGACACGGTCCATCACATACGCGGGCAGATCGTCGATCCAGCCGTGTACCGCCGGAACGGGAATGCCCTGTTCTCCCATGACTCGTTGCAGGGACATCTCATGATGCAACGGAAACTGCATGGGTATCCCGCCGCCACGCTCGCCACGCACGACCAGCGGCAGCACCACACCGTCGCGCTCGGCATCGACCAGCCAGGCGGCACGCCACCGCGCCTGACGGGTGATCGCGACCACGCGTGCACCCATGTGCTGCGCGATCCAGTTCGAGATGATTTCCTCGTCGCTCATATCAATCCTTCGTTCGGTCACACGGTGGAGTCCGACATTCGCACATCGGCTACGTCAGCCAAATACCAACTTCACGATTACTTTTCGTCATCCGACAAATCGTCGAATACCCCACGAACGAGCCGCCCTGCACTGCTGGCGGCTGGATAACCGACGTATCCCGACGCGTGGTAGACAAGTTCCTCCAGCCTGATTTTACCGAGCTCGTCGGCGAATCTGCTGTCGCGCACCTCGGCATCGTCACCGCCGGCGACCAGTTTGGGCATCATCGTGCGGAAAATGTCCAAGCCGGTTTGGCGTGCCGTGCTCATTCGTTCGCTCCCTGGATAGCCGCGGTTGCCTGCGCCGTGCTCATCAGAACTCGACCGTGATGTGATCCGACGCCGGCCGTGCCTGACAGCCGAGGACGACGCCCTCGGCTATGTCTTCCTCGTCCAGGGCTCCATGGGTATCCATGTCGACCTCGCCGTCGAGCAGCATGCACTGGCAGGTTCCGCAGTCGCCCTCGCGGCACGAATACGGTGCCTCGATGCCCTGTGCGATCAACAGGTCGATCAGGGTGTCTTTCCGTGTCCACGTCAGCGTGTGGGTGTCACCGTTCAACTGCACGACGACTTCCGCGGTCTGCTGCGGTTTGTCCGCAGCCGCCGGAGGGACCTGATCAACGTCGACCGGCTTGTCGACGAACGGATCCCCCGACAGCGACACAAAGTTCTCGATGTGAATCCGTGACCGCGGGACCCCGAAACTCTCCACCGCGCTGCGGGCGCTCCTCATGAACAGGCTTGGCCCGCAGATGAAAACGTCATGGCCGGCATACGGCGCGAGTAACCGCGCAAGCGTCTGATCGTTCGGCAGGCCTTGTACTGCTTCCAGCCAGTGGATGACCGTCAATCGGTCCGGATGGTCGTTGACGAGGTCACGGAGTGCGGCGGCGAAGATCACCGCCTCGGGATCCCGGTTCGCATACAGCAGCACGACGTGCCCTCGGCCGCGTGCGAGCACCGTCTTGGTGATCGACAGCATCGGCGTGATACCGCTGCCGCCGGCGATCAGCAGGAGGTCGGTGTGCAGGTCGGCCGGTGTGAACACCCCGCTGGGCGGGAGGCAGTCGATCCGGTCGCCCACACGGACGTTGTCGCACAACCAGTTCGACGCATATCCTTCGGCGGTGCGTTTGACCGTGACGGCCAGGCGCTTGTCGGTGGCCGGGGAACTGCACAGCGAATAACAGCGCGCGACGGCCCCGGTCTGATCGCTTGGCACGCGGAGCGTCAGGAACTGGCCGGGTCGGTACGCGCAATCACCCGTGTCGGGCGGATCGAACACGATGGTGGCCGCATCAGCAGTCTCTGCGACCACATCGGCCACCGTGAGTGTCCACTTCGGGGTGGGCACCGGGTGGTCTCCTCTCTGGGCGGCACGGCTCGGACCGGGCATCACGGAGCCATCGAAATACCCTGCATCCGACCCGTTTCCGGCTCGACAAAAGTGCCGAGCGGATCGGCGCAGGACGTTGCCGTCAGGTGGCGGCGGTGAGCGTCGCTTCCGGCTCGGCTGCACTGTCCTCGGGGTAGAAGCCATTTGCCCAACTGCGCAACTTGCGGAACCCCGCGGCTTCCGACGCGGTAAGTCCCGGAGGATCCATGTACTTCTGGTACTCCCAGATCGCGATATCGTCGGGCAGGGCAGCCTTGGCCGCATCGAGGCGCGACTGGTAGTCGCCGTGCGCCTCGTCTATCCAGTAGGTGGCGAAGATATCCGATCTTTCGTTGTCGACCGGGGTCGTGCAGATCGTGATCACCCGATAACCGTCGCGAGTGTGTTCACCGTTGAACGAGACGCCGATACCCGACCAGTAGATTTCCAGCGTGTTGGTGGTCTCCCCGGGGGTGTCGATGCCCTCGCTCCACCGCCGGCCGAACCCGACTTTCGCCGACCAGACGATGTCGTCCGCCTCTTCGCGCAGCACCGTCGGGCTGATCGGCGTCTTGTGCACGAACCGGAAATGGTGTGGATCCACGGCGTTCTCGGCGATGATCTGCGGGTGCACGTGGATGCCTGCGAATTTCTGCCGGGCTTCCGGGCCGACCGGGAAGTAGTCGCGATCGTGGATGTGGCTGCCGAGAACCTGCAGCCCGTCGGGCATCTCCCATAGCGGCGCGCGGCCGGCGGCATCGTGCCAGACATAGATCGCTTCATTCTTCTCGACCACCGGCCACGAACGCACCTTGCGCCCCCGGTTGGGCCGATTCTCGTAGGGAATCCGGACGTTGCGGCCCTGGCCGTTCCACACCCAACCGTGGAATGGGCATTGGATGCCGTCCTCGACGACGCAACCGCCCTTGGACAGGTTCGCGCCGAGATGCTGGCAGTGCGCATCGAGCACGTGCACCGCACCCTGCAGGTCCCGGAAGGCGACGAGGTCGACCCCGAAATAGTGCAGGCCGATCACATCGCCCTGGGCGATATCAGCGCCCCAGCCGACCTGAAACCAACCGGTCGGCTGCATGCTGGGCAAGCCTTTCACGTTCACGTTCACTCCTTCGACATGTCGTATGACGGACTCGTCGGACCGATTGACGCCGGGGCTGACTTCAACAGACGACGGGTTAGTAGACGAAATGACAACGGCTTTTTGATGTTCTTCACAGGATAGCGGGAATAGCGTTCCCAAACAATATGGATGATAATCTGGGAACAGAATTCCCACCAGATCGGAGCGGTCGCATGATCGACGATGGACGCCAATCGGAACGAGACGCCATCATGCGCGCCGCATACCGGTTGATCGGTCACAATGCGAGCACGACGACGTCGATCGAAAACATCCTGAAAGCGGCACGCGTCAACCGGCGCACGTTCTATCGGCACTTCGCGTCGAAAGACGACCTGATCATCGCCATGCAGGCGTGGTCCGGCGAGCTGGTCCTGGAGCGGTTGCACGACGCCATCAACGCCGCGGAGAGTCCGGCGGCCGCGGTGGCTGCATGGATCGACCAATACCTGAGCATCGGGTGGGACGAGGCACAATTTCGCGATGCGCTGGCCTTCCTGTCCGCGGACGTCGCCAGCACTCCGGGGATCGCGGCCGCGCTGGAAGCCACGTACGCGCGGCACCGCGAGCCACTGGCCGAGGCGCTGGCCGCCGGTCTCGCCGACGGGACTCTGCCCAACGCACGCCCCGAACTGGACGCCTTCACCATTCACGCCGTGGCCGTACGCCATCTCGAGACCCGCATCCGTGGCCGCCTCGACTCGGACTTCACCGAGGTCCGGGACGCGGTGGTGGGCCTGGTGCTGACGGGCCTGGCCGCACCCGCTTACTACCTGAAGTCGGAACCGCCGTCCACATTCAGATCAGCGCCCGTCGTATAGGTGTTCCGCTGCGATCCCAGCATCGTGATCATCGGCGCGATCTCCTCGGGCAGACCCGCCCGGCCGAGCTGGCCCAGCGCATCGCCGAACATCTCCTCCAGAATCGTGGCGACATCCACGGGGTCCGCCGGATCCAGACCGCGCGCGGCAATTTCCGTGGCGACATAATCACGAATCTGCGCGGTCAGGAAGGTGCCCGGCGACACCGTGTTGACCAGGATCTCTTCCTTGGCCAGGGTCTGCGAGAGGTTTTTCGTCAAGCTGGTCAACGCGGCCTTACCTGCCGTGTAGGCGATCAATCGAGGCGACTGGCGCTGGACCGAGTGCGCGGAGACGTTGACGATCCGCGCCCATTCGGCTTTGCGCAGCAACGGCAGCGCTGCCCGGCACGCGCGGACCGCACCCATGGTTATCAGATCGAACGCCTCATCCCATTTCCAATCGTCGAGCGCATCGAACTCGCCGACGATCGTCGCGCCAGCGCCGACGGTGTTCACCAGCACGTTCAACGATCCCCAGCGGTCGGCGAGATCACCGAAAGCGGCGGTGACACTGTCGGGGTCCGACACGTCGGTCACGATTCCGAGAGCATCGGGACTACCGGCGTCGCGCAATGACGCCACCACTTCGTCGAACGCGCTGCGCGTACGCGCCAGCACGGCCACCCGGGCGCCGTCGCGCGCGTAGCACTCGGCCGTCGCACGGCCCATTCCTGCCGTGCCGCCGGTGATCGCGACCGTCGCACCCTGTAGTCCCAGATCCATTGACATCCTCTCGCCCCGCTCATCAGGTCGCCGAATCGCTGGCTATCGGCTGCTTTGAGCGCTACTGTCGGACCGTATAGGGAATGGCGTTCCCGGACAAGGGCGCGTTTCCTGGGAACACTATTCTCAATGGCGCGGCGTCAACGCCGTGGTCACGGCACAGCTCGGCGCAAAACCCTCGACGTGAGGATCTCGATGGACAGATCCAATCCCCACCTCCAGACGTTCCAGGAGCGCGGATTCCCCCACGCGGACTACCCCACCGGGTGGTTCCAGGTGGGGTGGTCTGACGCATTCGCCCGAGGCCAGGTCGTCGCCGAAACCTATTTCGGGCAGGACCTCGTCCTGTACCGCACAGATCCCGACGACGCCAACGCCGCCGGTCGGATCGTCGCCCTGGACGCCTACTGCCCTCATATGGGAGCGCACCTCGCCTATGGCGGCTCGGTGGAAGGCGACTGCCTGCGGTGTCCGTACCACGGATGGTCGTGGGATGACGCGGGTCGGAACGCCGAGATTCCCTATGGCGAACGAGGATCGGTCAACGCGAGTACGCGCAGTTGGCCGGTGCGTGAGGTGAGCGGGATCGTGTTCCTCTGGCACGCAGCCGACGGGTCGGCACCGAGTTGGGATCCTCCGCGAATGCCGGAGGCCGACGCGGCCGACTTCTATCGGCCGTACCCGTGGGCAACTCACCGGGAGCCGATGCACATGCATCCCCAGTTCGCCGCCGAGAACTTCCCGGATCTGGCCCACATGCGGTATGTCCATCGCTGGGCGGAAATCCCCGAGATCTCACTCTGGCAGGAAGATGGCCCGGTACTGCAGGTCGACTACGACGGCCTGGTCACCACACCGAAAGGTCCGGTTCGGGTCGCCACCGCCAATACCGCCTACGGCGTCGGACTCAACGTCAATCGTGTGCTGCACGGCCTGCGATCTACGACGCTGGGGGCCTTCACCCCCATCGACCAGACCCGCAGCGAGGGCTTCATCACCGTGTGGGTGGCCAAGCGCGACAAGGACTCCACCGAACCCGACGGCTTGGCACGCGGTATCGCCGCAGCCAATACGCGGGAACTGTTCGGGCCCGACGCCGACCGCCGCGTATGGGAACACCAGCGCTACCGCGAGCACCCATTGGCGGTGGGCTACGAAGCCCGGTACACCCGCGCATTTCGCACCTGGACACGCCAGTTCTATCCAGAGCCGGCACTGATTTCGACGGGGAGCTCATGACATCTACTACAACGTCACCACAACGGTTGGCGCCCGCACGCACCGCGGTGGTCTGCATCGAGTGCCAGAATGGTGTATTGGGAGCCGATTCGATCCTGCCGGCGCTGGCGGCGGACGCCGCGCCCACGCTGGCCGGGATCGAACAGCTGCTGACACTTGCCCGCTCGGCGGGCGTCCTCGTCGTGCACGCCCCCTACCTGGGCAGCCTCGGCGGGCCCGGGACCACTCCCCTGATGCGTTCCACTGCGCGGGCGACCGCCGACTGGACACCCGGCCATCCCGCGACAGAGATCTTGCCGTCCCTGCTCGATCCCACCGATCTGATCGTGGGGCGCCACCACGGCGCATCACCCACCTGGGGCACCGAACTGCTGCCGATCCTGCACACCAGGAACATCGACACGCTGATCTTCGCCGGGGTGTCACTCAACGTCGCCATTCCCCTAGCGGTGGGACAGGCGGCACACGAAGGGTTCCATGTCGTGGTCGCCCGCGAAGCCGTCGTCGGCACTCCGGCCGAGTACGGCCAACTCGTGCTGCGCAACACCATCGCGATGCTCGCCCGCGTGGTCGACATCGCCGATCTGGCCGCGGCATGGGACGGCAATCAACCCGAATGACCCACCTACAACGAAAGGTCGCTCGACGATGACGATCTCCGGTGACGCCTACGAACAGTTCATCCGCGGCTGGTACGACCTGTGGAACCAACAGGACAAACACGGCTGGCTGGCGCACTGGAAGGCCACCGCGCCGGGCGAACCCACCCTGGAGGACCCCGTCGGCACGCCCGTCAAGCGGGGCTGGGATCTGGCCGAGGAGTTGTGGGACCGCACCGGACCGAACCATCCCGCGGTCCGCATCGAACAGCTGATCCTCGGCGGCGCCGAGGCCGTGGTGGTCTGCCACAACGAGGGCACGTATCGGGGTGAGACCCTGATCATCCCCAGCGTGGACGTCTGGCGGCTGAACCCCGACGGCAGCAGCGCTGTACGCAGCTTCTGGGAGATCCCCGACCACATCCCGTACGGCAAGTGGACGGCCCGCACCGGCAGCGCGGCGGCGCACTGACCCTCCTGAACCGTTGCTGTGCAACAACTCCCACAAGATCCAGGAGAACCACCGTGGAGGAGATATGCGGCGAATGCGGGTTCGACGAATCTGCGACGCCGCCTCGAGCAGTCGCGGCGGCGTTGATGGCGCAGACGGACACCATCGGTGACACGATCGGAGCCACCCCCCACGACGCGCTCCGACGCCGCCCCGCTCCCGGGGTGTGGTCCCCGCAGGAGTATCTGGGTCATCTGCGGGAGTCGATGGCCTTTCACCGCTGGCTGATCGAACAGGCACTCGCCGAGCCCGACCCGCTCATTCCGATGGTCGACCCCGACGCATCCGTGGCCAACGCGCACTACAACGACGACGACACCGCCGAGCTGCTGGCCCAGTTCGATCGGCGGATCGGGCGCCTTGCCGCATTGCTTGCCGGGCTGGACGACGCCGCGGCGAAGCAGACGCTGACCCTGGGCGAGCGGCAAATCACGGTGGCGCTCATCGCCCGCAGCGCCTGGCACGAATGCCACCACCATCACGGCGACATGCGCCGCGCGTTGACAGGAGCTGACCGATGACGGGCACACCGCGATCTTCCGAAAGGCCGGTGGCCTTCATCACCGGTGCCAGCCGCGGCATGGGGGCAGCAACCGCGATCGCCCTGGCCGAGGCCGGATTCGATGTGGCCATCACGGCCAGGACCGTCCGCGAGGGAGACGGGCGGCAGGAAGCGCCGTGGGCCGGGACCGTCGACAACCGGGTACTGCCGGGGAGTCTGGAGCAGGTCGCGCTGCGCGTCGAGAAGTCCGGAGCACAAGCACTTCCGGTGGCGATGGATCTCCTCGATCGTGATGCCGTCGGCAATGCCGCCGATCTGACGCTGGACACCTTCGGCCGAATCGACCTGCTCGTCAACATCGGTGTCTATCAAGGCCCCGGCGCGATGGACTACTTCCTGGACACGCCGATCGAGCTCTTCGACCGTAGCCTGCAGGCCGACGTGGTGGCGCCGGCGATTCTGCTGCAGAAGTTCCTGCCCGTCATGCTCGCGCAGGGCGGCGGCACCGTGATGAACATGACGTCCTATGTGGTGGTCAATGATCCGGTGGCGGCCGGCCCCGTGCACGGCTGGAGCGTGGCCTACGCCGCCGCCAAAGCCGGGATCGACCGGTTCGGCAGCGTCCTCAACGTCGAACTGGGCGAACGTGGGATCACGGTGTTGACGGTCGACCCGGGTTTCGTCAGTTACGGTGCAGCACTCGACGAGCAGCGTCGCAACTACCCCGAGGCGCCGGTGTCACCGCCCGAGGCAATAGGTGCGGCGATCGCCTGGCTGGCCACGACACCGCAGGCCCGGCAGTTGCGCGACAAGCGGATCTACCTGCCCGGTCTCACACAGAAGCGCGGTCTGCTGCCCGGCTGGGACGGCCCCGGCAGTGTCTACCAACCACAAGGAGCGAACACCGATGTCAACCCGTGATCGGATAGATCAGCAACTCGGCGCCGTGCCCACCACCATCGCGCGTAGCCATATCGAAGACGTCACGACAAGGTTCATGGCGACCTATGCCGTCCGCGACGTCGACACCCGCATCTCGCTGTTCGCCGACGACGCCGTCTTCGAGGATCCGGCCGGGCTACGGTTCGCCGGCAACGCGGTCGAACTCAAGGGGTTCTTCACCGCCATCGCCGAGGGTTTCACCATCACCTTCACCCACGAGCAACTGATCGTCACCGGCGACGAGGCGCTGCAGATCGCCAATGTCCGGGTACAGGAAGGCGATTCCGAGCCGGCACACCTGCACCTGTTCCTGCACTTCGTGTTCAACCCCGACGGACTGATCACCTCGCTGCGGACCTTCTTCGACCAAGGATGCGTGTCCTGAGTGCAAGCACAATCACCGGTCAACGTCGGCCTGTATTTCGACCTGCGCAATCCCCCGCAGTGGCGGCGCGACCCCGCCCGCGTGCACTCATTCGCTCTGGAGATGTGCGAGGAAGCCGAACATCTTGGCGCCCATTCGATCTGGCTGACCGAGCACCATCTGTTCGATGACGAATACATGGCGTCACCACTGACCTTCGCCGCCGCGGTGGCCGCCCGCACCACACGCGTCCGCATCGGCACCGCGATCGTGATCGCGCCCCTGCACCACCCCGCCGAGATCGCCGAACAGGCAGCGATGGTGGACCTGATCTCCGGCGGCAGGCTCGACCTCGGCCTGGGCGCCGGCTACCGCGTTCCCGAGTATGAGCTGTTCGGCCGGAGCATCGAACGCAAATACGGGCAGACCGACGACAGTGTGCGGGAGATCCGCCGGCTGTGGGGACCCGGCGGGGTGACCCCTCGGCCCGTGCAGCAGCGGCCGCCGATCTGGATGGGGTATCAGGGTCCACAGGGCGCCCGCCGGGCCGGGCTGTTGGGTGAGAGTCTGCTGTCTGCCGAATACCGCCTGTGGGAGCCTTACCGGGCCGGCCTGATCGAGGGCGGCCACGACCCGGCGATCGGACGCATGGCCGGGGGCATCCAGGGCTGGGTCAGTGACGACCCGGAGAGTGACTGGCCGACGGTGTCCAAACACCTTTCCCACCAGCTTGATTCGTACAACAAGCATGCTGTTGAGGGCACCGGGCGCCCGACCCCCGACCCGGTCGACCCGGAGCGGCTCCGTGGCCGCGACGCCAAGCGGCAGAACTACTTCTGGTGCGAGACACCCGAATCGATGGCGGCGCGGGTGCGGTCGATGATCGGCGACTCACCCACCGAGACGGTCTTCTTCTGGGTGTCACTCGGCGGGATGGGCGAAGACTTGGCGCTACGTCATCTACAGACCATCTGCACGAAGCTCGCCCCGTTACTCGGCACGGCCGCAGATGTGGCACAGAAAGGTTGAAAACCCCATGGACACCAGCGAACTCGAGACACGAGTCTCCGTCGCCCACTTGATGGCCCGCTACCAGTTCCTGGCCGACTCGGGCCGGATCAATCAGCTGTCCCAGCTGTTCGCCGCCGATGCGGTCATGGAGACCAACAACGGCACCTACGTCGGGCCTGACGGGATCCGCGGCTTCTTCGCCAGCGTCAAGGACACGTTCATCGCGGCCGGCTTCACGCCGGCACGCCACTATCTCAGCTCGATCTACGTCGAGCCGACCTCGGCCCGCACGGCAACCACCTATGCCTGCTTCCAGTTCGTCGGCACCAGAGGCCTCGACCACTGGGGCACCTACACCGACGAGGTGGCCCTCGACGACGGCACCTGGCGTTTCACCCGGCGCCGCGCGTTCGTCGAGGGGTGTGTTCCGGGCTCACCGGCCGAGACGTTGCTCGGCATCACCTCGAAGTGCTGACTACACCACGTGAATACCTGACCCCATATACCGATATTTATTTAACGGTATAGACTGACCCCGTACACCGGGCAATCCGCCCGCTCGACCGACCATATTGGGAGACACATGGCCGCAACGACCTCCCGCGCAGCGATCGTGGCCGCTGCCCGCACACCGATCGGAACGTCACGCAGAGGCACGCTGGCCAACATGCCCGCGATCGAACTCGCCAAGCCGGTGATCGCCGCGGTCGTGGAACGGTCCGGGTTGTACGCCGCGGACTTCGACGACCTGGTGCTTGCCGAAAGCCTGCAGGGCGGCGGCGACAGTGCCCGCTACGTCGCGGTGGATCTGGGCCTGACCAACATTCCCGGCCTCGCCGTCAACCGCCAGTGCGCGTCCAGCTTGTCGGCCATCGCCGTCGGAGCCGGGCAGATCGCGGCGGGCATGAGCCGGGCGATCCTGGCCGGCGGAATGGAATCTTGTTCCACCACACCGATGTTGCGCAAGCGCAAGCCGTTCACCACCGGCAAGTCCGCGGAGGATTACGAGGACCCGTGGTTCCCGTTCTCGCATCCGCCCACCGAGGACGCCCCCGCCCTGGACATGTCGATCACGGTCGCGCACAACTGCGCCGTGCAGTACGGCATCACCCGTGAGGCACAGGACGAGTGGGCTCTGCGCAGTCACCAACGTGCGGTGAAGGCCATCGATTCCGGGTCCTTCGTCGACGAGATCGTGCCGATCCGGGTGCCGCAGGCCGACGGCACCTCCATCACCTTCGCCGAAGACGAGCATCCGCGCCGTGACAGCTCCCTGGAGACGCTCGCGGGCCTGAAGGTGCTGCATCCGGAGATCGCCGGCTTCACCGTGACCGCGGGTAATTCTTCGGGCGTCAACGACGCTGCCGCGGCGGTCGCGCTGACCAGTCCCGATACCTCGGGCGAAGTGCTGGCGCACGTGCTGTCCTGGTCGGCGGTCGGCGTGGCGCCGAACCGCACCGGCAGTGGACCGATCACCGCCATCCCCAAGGCGCTCGAACTGGCCGGCCGCAAGCTGGAGGACGTGGCGCTGTTCGAGATCAACGAGGCGTTCGCCGCGCAGGCGGTGGCATGCGCCCGCGAGCTCCGCCTCGATGAGGAGATCGTCAACGTGTACGGGTCGGGCATCAGCCTGGGCCACCCGATCGCGGCGACCGGGGCCCGGATGGTGACCTCGGCGATCTACGAGCTGCGCAGGCGCGGCGGAGGTATCGGCGTGCTGTCCATGTGTGCAGGCGGCGGCATGGGTGCTGCCATGGTTATCGAGGTGAGCTGACGTGACGACACTGATCACCGAAGGACTGTTCCGGGTCGACGGCGACCGCGCGGTGTTGTTGGCATCGCGTCGGCGTTCGACCGGAGTGGTGAAGTTCCCCGCCGAGCGGCCCGAGCTCTTCGACGGCGCCCCTGAGATCCAGGAGGACATCGAACCCATCGAGTTGTCCACCGAGGGAACGCTGTACACCTACACCACACAGGAGTTCGTGCCACCGCTGCCGTACAAGGGCAACCGGTCCCCCGACGTGTTCAAGCCGTACGTGGTGGGTTTCGTCGAACTGGCCGAGGGCGTGCTGGTGGAGACGCTCATCGTCGGCGTGCAGCCGGCTGACGTACGGATCGGGCAGCGCCTGGTGTCGACGACCACCACCCTGGAGACGGCCGACGGACAATCGCTGGTGACCTTCGCCTTCCGCCCGGCCAGGGAGGACTAAGGTCGCCTAGGTGACGGACCTGGGCACCCCGACGTTCGGGCCGGCGTTCGGGCTTCACCCCCTGCACGGCGTACACGAGCCCACGACCGGCAACCCGCCGCGTCGCCGCCGGTCCGTGCGTCGTACGACGTCGATCGACATGACGCGCGACGAAGGCTCGCTGGATCCGGTGTACCTGAGCGGGCGGGCCCGCGATATCTTGACCGGCACCGACGGCACGGTCACCGAACTCGGTAGGGCCGGTTTGACGGCCACCATCGAATTGGTGGCCCGCGTCGTGCGGCATGTCGAGGTGACACCTGCGGTGGCCGCCGTGGCCCACCTGTCGGGTGCACCGGCGATGAGTGGATTCCGCGCAGCCGCCGACAAGGCCGCCCCGGAGCTGAGACAGTCCCGCGACCTGCGCTACACGCTGCTCGACGACGTTCCGGTCGCCACGCTGATCTCGGGCCACGCATTGTCCGCGTCCGGCCTGCTCGGCGACGTCGGGAAGTCCGGGTATCTACCGGTGGCCGACCAGTGCGCGGGGTTCGCCACCGGCGGACTGCTGATGACCTCGTTCGAGGCCGGCGATCCCGCCGTGGTGACCGGTCCGGAAGCTCCCGACCTCGATCACGGCGACGATCCTCATGCCTGGCACGAGGTTTCACAGTTGCCGCGGTATGGCATGCGCCGGCGGCGCCGCATCGACGTATTCGAGGAGACGCCCGAGCAGATCGGAATTGACGCGATATTCCGCGACACCTATGTGCGCGGTGACGACGTCGAAACGATCATCCACGAATACACACTCGCCGCCACCGTCGACGCCAAGACCCGGGTGATCATCGACTCACACGCCACACCGCGCGTGCTGCCCTGGCAGGAATGTCCCGGCGCGGTCGCCAGTACCGAGCGGATCACCGGAATGACGTTGTCCGAACTGCACTTCCGGGTGCGCCAGGAGTTGTTCGGGACCAGCACCTGCACGCACCTCAACGATCTGCTGCGCAGCGTGGCCGACGCCGAGGCGCTGATGACGCGGTTGTGAGCCTCACTCCTCGATGGAGATGGCGCCTTCGGGGCAGTTCCGCTCTGCGTGGCGAGCCGATTCTTCTGCCCCCTCGGGCACGGTGCCGTCGCCGATGACCTGGCCGTAGCCCTGGTCGTCATCGACGAAGATGTCGGGCGCATCGACATAGCACAGGCCATGACCCGTGCAGACATCCGGATTAATGGACACCTTCATCAGGCACCCGGATTCCCGACGGTCAGGTGCAGGGAGTCGAGACCGGTGGTGCCGCGCGGCCAGTGCACACGCGGCGTGGTGCCGGGCGTGATGTGGTACTCCGGGATGCGCTTGTGCCACTCCTCGTAGACGAGGTTCATCTCCAGCCGGGCCAGGTGCGAGCCGAGGCAGCGGTGCACACCCATGCCGAAGCTGATATGCCGGTTCTCGGGCCGGTGGAAGTCGATGTTCCACGCATCCTTGAACAGCTCCTCGTCCCGGTTGGCTGTCGCGAGGTAGCCACTGATCCGCGTTCCCTCCGGCAGCGTCTGGCCGCCCAGCGTGGTTTCTTCGGCCGTGACCCGCGGCAGGAACGGAGCCGGCGGGTCCAGCCGCAGCAGTTCCTCGGTGGCCGCGGGAACCAGCGAGAGGTCCCCGGCCAACTCACGGCGCCGGTCTGGGTTCTGGGCGAGCCGCTGAATGCCGAATCCCAGTGCGTCCATGACCGTGTCGAGGCCCGCGAGGACGAACAGGAAGCACAGACCGATGGCCTCCTCATCGCTGAGTGCGTCGGGAGGTCCGATGTTGAGGACCTGGCTCAACACGTCATCTCCCGGTACGCCACGGCGTTTCTGGATGAGCTCGGACAGGTACATGAACAGCTCGGCTGCCTTCTGCATGCCCTCCTGCGCAGCCTCGTCCACCGCGGTTGCCCCGCCGGCGGCCGTCAACCCCAGCACGGCGTTCTTCCACTCCACGAACTGATCGCGCATGTCCAGCGGAAGCCCGAACAACGTCAGGAACACCTGAACCGGATAGACCCCGGCGACTTCGGCGATGAAATCGCACTGACCCTTGGCGGCGATGGGCTCGACGAGGTCGATGACCTGCTGGCGAAGTTCGTCCTCCAGCGGCTTGATCACCCGCGGGCTGAAGAAGGGCTGCAGTATGCGGCG
Source organism: Mycolicibacterium duvalii (assembly GCF_010726645.1). NCBI lineage: Bacteria > Bacillati > Actinomycetota > Actinomycetes > Mycobacteriales > Mycobacteriaceae > Mycobacterium > Mycolicibacterium duvalii. The sequence continues at coordinate 2,125,296 of NZ_AP022563.1, forward strand.
ATAGCGTGTCTGCTCCGGTGGGTCGAAAGCAATGGGCACCAACGGAACCGGACTTCCCAGGACGTCGAAGGCCTTCTGCGACGAAAAGATCGACGGGTTCTTCAGGACTGTCTCGACGATGTCGCGCCCGGTGGCGGCGTACCCGTCGTCCACCAGCGCCAACGGGCACTCACTCAGCGTTCGCCACGCGTCGTCCCGAGCCTCGGGCATGGGCAATTCTTCGATCGAAATCCGCTGTACTGCTTCGCTTGTCATATCGAGCCTCGATTCTTGTGACACCGGTGCGGCGGGTGGGCGACGGTCAGGGGACCAGGGATTTCGGCGGTAGGAAGGCCAGCCGGATCGGACCCACCACTTCGAAGAGCCATCCGAACAAGGGGTGGGCTCTGATCCACGCGATTCAGCCTTTCACGAAGACAACAATTTTCAAATTCTGTTGTTCGGACTATAGGCTAGAGATCTTGTAGTGTTCTCGTCAATGGTGAGTGCAGAGCGGCAGGATGCCGGCGAGCGGAACACACACTGGGGCACCAATGTGCCGACCAGCGACGATGAAGCACGCGAGAGATTGCTGGACGCCGCCGACGCCTGCTACGCCGAACGAGGTGTGGCGCGGACTCGGATCGACCACATTGCCCAGGTGGCCGGCGTGCACCGGACGACGGTGTACTCCTATTTCCCGTCGAAGAGCGCGATCATTTCGGCATCGTTCGTGCGATCGGCCCGCTCGGTCCTCACCGCGGCGAAGGCCAACTTCCACACCGACGAGCCATTCACCGAGCAACTGATCAAGGCCACGCTGCACGGACTACAGGGGACCCGAAACTCGCCGGCGATGGCGTTGCTGCTGCGCCCCGGTGAGTCGGCCGGACTGACCATGCACGCCGCGATGGCATCAGAGGAATGGCACGCCTTGGCCGGGGAGACCCTGGGCCCACCGTTGGCCCAGGCCGTGGCCGACGGTCACGTGCGCGCCGACGTGCCGATCGAGGCGATCCTGCGGTGGATATGGCGGGTCAGCTTCAGCCTGGCGACCGAGCCCGGTGCACCGCACGACGGCGGCGATGAAGGTGTGCTGCGCAACTTCCTGATCGCGTCCGTGATCGCGCCGCCGCCTGGGCCACCGAATCGCAACTGACAGGACAGGATCCGAGCTACAGGGCCACGCCGCCGCAACCCCTCAGCGACGAACCATCGGCACGATCATCTCGGCGACCACTGCGATCATCTCGTCGCGATCGACGGCAACCGTCTGCCGGTGCAGGGTGTACCAGGCCTGGTCCAGGAGCCCGGTGACGGCGACGCCGATGACCTCCGGTGAGTGTGCGCCGTCCCCGGCGATGGCCTGGCCCAGCTTCCAGGACACCCGCGTCACCATCCGGTTGCGCGAGGCGCGGAACTCATCGTCGTCGGGCGCCGAGTAGGCCGAGGCCATCACGAACGCGCCGTGCCGATCCATGAAGTCGAAGTAGTGGCCGACCCACTCGCGGACGTCAGCCGGACCGAACGGCGCGGCGGCCTCGGACCACTCGGCGACGACCGCGAGGACCTCTCGGTAGCTGTTCTGGCCGAGGACGTTGAAGATCTCGCGCTTGTCCTTGAAGTAGGTGTAGAAACCGGCCCGCGATATGCCACAGGCCTCGGTGATCGCGTTGATCGGCGTACCCGAGTAGCCGCGTTCCAGGAACAGCCGGCGGCTGGCGTCCAGGATTGCCGAACGCGTCCGCTCTCCACGACTGCTGTCGGTCAGATCATTCGATCGGGCATCGGATATCACCGTCATGCCAGGAATCTATATGACACCACCGTCAAGTGCAATCACCGCTGGCAAGAGCAGTTTGACGCCCATTTAACAAGCACACTTGACATATACGTCAAGTTGCGCAAAGCTCGGTTCAAGCCCAAGAAGCAAGCAGTGAGAGGCACAGCGATGACACAGTCCACCGATCAGTTCACAGACGCGCCGATCTTCGATGCCGACCAGCACATGTACGAGACACCCGACGCGCTGCTGAAGTTCCTGCCGGAGAAGTACAAGTCGAAGGTGCAGTTCGTCAAGATCGGCCGACACACCCGGATCGCGATCCTGAACAAGATCACCGACTACATGCCGAATCCGACGTTCGAGCGGGTCGCCGCTCCGGGAGCGCACGAGAAGTTCTACTCCGGCCAGAACCCCGAGGGACTGTCGATGCGCGAGATGTCTGGGCGTGGCATCGACTGCCCGCCGGGTGCGCGCAACCCCGAGGACCGCATCGCCGAGCTCAACGGCCAAGGCGTCGACGCGTGCTTGAACTACCCCACCCTGGCCAATCTGGTCGAGCACTCCTCAGCCGAGGATCCCGAGTTGACCGCCGCGATCATCCACGCCCTCAACCAGTGGATGCTCGAACACTGGGGCTTCAACCACGCCGACCGGATCTACTCCACCCCCGTCCTCACCCTGGGCATCCTCGACGAAGCTCGCCGCGAACTCGACTACATCCTGGAGAACGGGGCCAAGGTCGCCCTGATCAAACCGGCCCCGGTCAAGGGCTACAAGGGTTGGCGCTCACCGGCGCTGCCGGAGTTCGATCCGTTCTGGCGCGATGTCGAGGCCGCTGGTCTGCCGATCGTGCTGCACGCCAGCCAACCGCCGCTGCAGGAATACATCGAGATGTGGGAACCGGCCGATACCAGCAGCGCATTCGAGATGTCGGCGTTCAAGTGGACCGCCCTCGGACACCGCGAGATTGCTGACATGCTGACCAGCCTAATCTGCCACGGCACCCTGTCCCGGTTCCCGAACTTGCGGATCGCCAGCGTCGAGAACGGAAGTGCTTGGATCAAGCCACTCTTCGACGATCTAGCGTCGACCTATGGCAAGATGCCGCAGAACTTCCCGGAACACCCGCACGACGTGTTCCGCCGCAACTGCTGGGTCAGTCCGTTCTGGGAGGGCTCGGTGGCCGACGTCGTCGAGACGGTCGGCTGGGACAAGGTGATGTTCGGTTCCGACTGGCCCCACCCAGAGGGCCTGGCCACTCCGAAGGGTTACTTCAAGTACGCCGAGGGCATGGACGTTCGCCGCACCTATGACTTCATGGGTGACAATGCGCGCCGCTTCATGGGCCTGCCGATCGCCAACCCCGACCCCGACGCCATCAAGCCGCCCGCGCTGGCCAACGCCTAAGGCAAAATTCCGGCGCTAGGTCTGGGGACCGTCACCGGCCGCGAGTCGCTACGCGGCCGGTGTACGGGGCGAGGTCGACGACCGACAGGATGCCGGGCCGAGCCGCGCAGACGGCGGGGATGGCGTTGACGACGTGATTGGCACAGGCCAGGCGACCGCCGAGGGCACCGGCGTGACGGCCGTCGAACACCATCTGGACGTCGAAGTCGGGCTTGCCCCGGACGATGACCCGATACACGCCGTTGTCGCCGAGTTGGGGACGATCCCATTGCGGCGCAGCGCTTTCGTGGCCGAAGTTCACGTGCTCGGCGACCACGAGAGGTGCGCCGTCGACGATCGCCTGGATCTGGAACCGGATCGCGCCGACGGTTCCGGCAGGTACGACGCCGGCGGCCATCTCGAAGTCTTCGTTCGTGACCCAGACGTCGCGTTGCAGCTGCAGTCGCTCAGGTTCGGCCCCGAGCTGGCGGGTAAGCCAGAGGACGGCGGCACCCCACAGCGTGTCGTAGGAAACCGGTCCACCGGGAACGAACATCGCGCCCACGTAATCGGCGGGCTTGCCAAACCCCATGACGTCGAAGATGAATCGACGGTCCGGGTAATTCCCGTAGTTGAAGTACTCGGTGGTCAGGACCGATTCGATGTTCGAGCAGATGGACAACATCGTGATCGGGAACTGGGTGGTGATGAAGCCGGGTTCGATGCCGGTGGTGAAGAAGCTGGCCTGGCCACGTTCGGCGGCACGCTCCACCGTCGTCACCACTGACGGGTTGACCGAAGACGGGTCCACGAGCCCACTCAGCACCAGCGTGGAGACGTTCACACCCCGCTCGAGGAACGCTGAAATCTGTTGGACGGCTTCATCTTCACGACCCATTGTCGGTGCGAAATAACCCAGGGCGTCCACATCGAGCGCGAGGAGTCCGGCGAGGTCGTCGGTGGCCTGCACCCCGACCGGAGGTAGACCGACAAGCTCCCCGGCGTCACGGCCAAGTTTGTCCGGCGTATGGGCGAGCAGGCCGACCAACTCGAGGTCGGGGTGTCCGATTACCGACCGGAGCCCGTGTTCACCGATGGTTCCTGTTCCGCAGTGGATTACGCGCCGTCGTCGTCCGGTCATGGCGCCGTCCAGTACGCACAGGGCCGCAGCGGCCACACCAGGTCCATCAGCAGTACCTCCTCGAAGAGTGCTGTGTTGGAGCCACCGCCCGGTGACCTGCGCGAGCACACACAGCGCGATCTACCTATGGCGTCATCTCTGCAGGCAGCCCGGCCGCCTGACGGATGTGGGCGAACGCGTCGACCATCGCGCGGGTCACCTCGTGTGGATCGTCGAACGTCGCGTCGTCCGCGAGTACCGAGATGTTGAGCTTGCCCACATAGCTCCAGACGGTGATGTTGACTCCCACGCCGAAGGTGAGCGGCCCGACTGACAAGAACTCCTCGATCGGCGCGCCATCGATCCGCGCCGGTTGCTGCGGCCCCGGCACGTTCGACACCGGAACATTGATCAGCCTGTTGGGAGAATCACTGATCGCGATGCGGCGAAACATCCACTCCGTCAGTGCAGGTGGAGCGTAGCTGGCCCACCGGCTGACAAGTTCGGGACCGAGCAGCGCAGTGTTCTCCTTGCCGATCATCGCGCCGATCCGGGACAGGCGCACCCACTCGAGCGGATCGGAGACGTGCGTCGGAAGCGACACCAGCACCGTTCCCAGCGCGTTGCCCGAGATCCGCTCCGGTGACGTATCGATGCTCATCGGCACGCCACACAGCAGGGGCTCGTCGGCATGTCCGTCGTACTTCAGCAGCAGAGTGCGAAGGGCACCCGTGCTGATCGCAAGCACCATGTCGTTGATCGTGACACCTAGATGCTTGCCGGTCGCCTTGACGTCGTCGAGCTCGAGCGTGGCGCTGGCGAAGGTGCGTCCAGGTGACACGACGTGGTTCAGAAAGGTCGCCGGGGGGTGAAAGTTGCGAGCAAGCCCGGGTGTGGACGTGGACTTGCGGCGCACCCGCCGTACCCCTTTGGCCGTGTCCCACACTAGGCGAGGAAGCTCCTTGAGATGGTCGACGTGATTGCGCATCGCGTACCGGATCAGTTGCGCATCCGAGGGGATGGGGTCCGCGCGATAGTCGTCTCGCTCGGATTGCGGGGCGTTCGGAAGATCCGTTCCACGCGCCAACAGATTCGCTGAGGCGACGCCGTCAGCCAGGGCGTGGTGGACCTTGCCGATAATGGCGAACCGATTGTCCGCCATGCCCTCGACGAAGTGGAACTCCCACAGCGGCCGGCTGCGATCCAGCGGAGTCCCTGCCACCTCACCGATCGCCGCATCGAGTTCCCGGCGACCACCGGGCGGGCTGATCGTCATGCGCCGGACATGATAGTCGAGGTCGACGTCGCAGTTCTCCAACCACATCGCGCGATGGAACCGGCCTGGAATCTCGACCAATTGATACCGCAGCGGCTCGAGCAGGTGAAGCCGCCGTGCCAACGTCTGGCGGAAGCGGTCGAATCCGAACCCCTCACAGTCCGATGCGTCGATCACCGCCACCTTGAGGGTGTGCTGGTGCAAGTTGGGAGTCTCGTTGTACAGCAGGACCGCGTCCCAGCCGCCAAGCCTCTTCACCACTCCTCCAGCATCCGCATCGGAATCAGGATATTCCGGTACCCACCGTGCGCGCTGGATAACATCTAAATGTCTAACGACTTCTATTCAGGGGGCCAGGTGAATCCATCCGACATCGAGCAGTCGGCCATTACCAAGTGGGATCCAGAACTGACCGAACGGCTGATGGGTTTGATCCGGCCGATCATCAAGGGCTGGCACCGCGCTGAGGTGCGTGGACTCGACGATTTCCCGCCCGGCGGCGCGCTGGTGGTCGCGAACCACTCGGGCGGGTTGTTCGCGATGGACGTGCCGGTCTTCGCCACCGATTTCTACGCCAAGTTCGGCTACGGCCGGGGCGTCTACACGCTCAGCCACGACATCCTCTTCTTGGGGCCGACGGGCGACTTCTTGAAGCGGACCGGTTTCATTCCGGCCAGCCACCAGAACGCCGACGAGGCCTTACGCGCCGGTGGTGTCGTCGTGGTCTTTCCCGGCGGCGACTACGACGTCTACCGGCCGACGACAGCGGAGAACACGATCGACTTCGGCGGCCGCACCGGCTATGTACGCGTTGCCCTGAATGCCCGCGTGCCGATCGTGCCGTCGGTATCGACCGGCGGCCAGGAGAACCAGTTGTTCCTCACCCGTGGCGAGTGGTTGGCGAAGGCGACGCGGCTGGACAAACTTCTTCGGGTCAAGATACTGCCGATCTCCTTCGGTTTCCCGTTCGGTGTGAGCGCAGTGCTTCCGGTCAATCTGCCGCTGCCGACCAAGATTGTTACGCACGTGCTGCCACCCATCGACGTGGTCGCAGAGTTCGGCGAGGACCCAGATGTAGACGAGGTCGACGCCCACGTCCGGCACGTCATGCAACAAGCCCTCGACGCGCTCGCCACCGAACGTCGCTTCCCTGTGATCGGTTGAGCCGCCGATGACCCTCCTCGAACGACTGAATCAGACAGCCGGCCTGCTGGTCACCCTGGCTCGCGCGGGTGTGCTGGCCCCGATGCGGCCCGATCGTTATGTGCGCATGGCAGCGGCGGTCCGGCGCGAGGGGATGAGCGCCGCAACGGGGTTCGCGATCGCCGCCCAACGGTGCCCCGACCGTTGCGCTCTGATCGACGAACTCGGAACGCTGACCTGGCGTGAACTCGATCAGCGCAGCGACGCGTTGGCCGCGGCGTTGCAGGGTCTGCCCGACGATGTCAACGTCATCGGGATCATGGCCCGCAACCACCGCGGGTTCGTCGAGTCACTCATCGCCGCCAACAGGATCGGCGCGGACGTACTGCTGCTGAACACGTCGTTCGCCGGGCCGGCACTGGCCGAGGTGCTGGCCCGCGAGGAAGTGGACGTCGTCATCTACGACGAGGAATTCGCTCCGTCCATCTCCCGGGCACTCAAGGACCGCCCACAGGCGGCCCAGATCGTGGCATGGACGGACGATCCCGGCGCACACGCAACCAACGTCGCCGGACTGATCGAAGCGCACCTCGGTCAACGTCCCGCTCCGTCCGAACGCACCTCGAAGCTCATCCTGCTGACCTCGGGTACCACCGGATCTCCCAAGGGCGCCAAGCATGCTGGTGGCGGTGCCGACGCGTTGAAGTCGATTCTCGACCGCACTCCGTGGCGGGCCGAGGAGACCACCGTCATCGTCGCGCCCATGTTCCACGCTTGGGGCTTCGGACAATTGGCGTTCGCGGCTCTGATGGCGTGCACCATCGTGACCCGCCGCAAGTTCGACCCCGAGGCCACCCTGGCCCTCGTCGACGAACACCGCGCCACCGGACTGTGCGTCGTGCCGGTCATGTTCGACCGGATCGTCGACCTGCCCGATGACGTTCTCGCCCGCTATAGCGGCCGCTCACTGCGCTTTGCGGCCGCCTCGGGTTCACGGATGCGCCCCGACGTCGTCATCAAGTTCATGGATCGGTTCGGTGACGTCATCTACAACAACTACAACGCCACCGAGGCGGGCATGATTGCGACGGCAACACCTGAGGACCTGCGTTCGGCGCCCGACACCGCCGGCAGGCCCGCCGGGGGAACCGACATCCGCATCCTCGATAGCGAGTTTCGCGGACAACCCACCGGAGAAGTCGGCACGATCTATGTGCGCAACTCCACTCAGTTCGACGGCTACACCTCCGGGGCCACCAAGGACTTTCACGACGGCTACATGTCCTCTGGCGACGTCGGCTACCTCGATGCGGCCGGGCGGTTGTTCGTGGTCGGCCGTGACGATGAGATGATCGTCTCCGGCGGTGAGAACGTCTATCCGATCGAGGTGGAGAAGACGCTTGCTGCCCACCCCGACGTCGCGGAGGCCGCGGTGCTGGGCGTCGACGACGCGCAGTACGGCCAGCGCCTCACGGCGTTCGTCGTCCTGACCGATGCAGCGTCCGCGACGCCCGACACGCTCAAGGCGCACGTCCGGGAAAACCTGGCGAACTACAAGGTGCCCCGCGAACTCCTGGTACTCAACGAACTGCCCCGCGGCAGCACGGGCAAGATCGTCCGTGCCGAACTTCGAGCCGTTCTCGAACGGAACGCGACCAAGGACTCAAATCAGGACTAGCCCACCCTCGGTCGGTTCGAAGTTGAAGAACGTCGACACGGCGAAGTCGCCTAAGGCCAGCAGAATCTGGTCGAACAATCCCAGTGGAGTGCTCGGTACCGGCACAGCGGTCGCCGTCGCGCTGCCCGCGCGAGTCGGAATCTGGATGGTTGCGCCCGCCGCAGCGTAGCTGCCCTCGTCGGTTCCCGCGAACATGTCGTTGGCCCAGCCCGCGATCAGACTTTTGGCCGCCTCGACATTCTCGGTCAGCGGATTTCCCGTGACGACGTTGGCAATGAATTGGACGATCGGATTCCCGCCCTGCATCGTGTCGACGTGTGAACCACCGGCCAGTTGGAACCCGTTGAATGCGTGGGGTCGCTGAGCCGCCAACGCGTCGCTGACGGCACCATACCCGCTCAAGAAGGAGCCGGCCGACGACAAGTTGTACACCGGCAGCGTCGCCGGTAGGTCGCCCAACGCGAGGAAGTCGCGGTCGTTGGAGACTCCGTCGAGCAGCACGATGCCGGCCACGTCGGCGATCGTGCCGTCGTCCATGGCACCCGCCGCGCCGACGACGGCCTGGGCGCCGTAGGAGTGACCCATCAGCACGACGCGCTGCCCCAGGGCCACGTCGTAGTTGAGGGCCTGGCTCGCGCTGTCCGTCAGTGCGTCCCGGTCACCGACGAACAATCGGGCGATGGCCTGCTGCATCGGGACTCCGGCGAGCCAAAACGCATCCGGCGCAAAGAAGTTCGATGTCAGCGACGGGGCGACGACGATGCTGTGTGTCTCCTCGGCCAGCGCCGCAAGGGTGTAGCTGTAGGACCTCGCGTTGGTGATGAAGCCGTGCTGGAAGTAGATCAAGCGCTCCAGGTCGGCATTCTCGGGCACGTACCAGTCGGCAGGCACCTCGCGGCCGGGCGCAATCTCCAGCGCGGACGTACGCAGGGTCACCGTGCTGCCAGGCGGCAGCTGCGGAGGACCCTGGAACAGATGGAACCCGATCGTGAAGATGTTGAAGAAGACCGTGCCGAGCAGATCGAGTACCGACGGCGGGTTCGCAAAGGCCGCAGAAGTGTTCGGCGCGGCTGCCATCGCGATCATCGTGGCCGTGGTCGGCGCCGCACCGGGCTCTGGAACAGGGTCTTCGGCGACCGCGAGCGACACGGCTGCCGGCTCCTCGGTGAGGGTAGCAGCGGGCTCGGTCGCGGATTGAGCGGGGTCAGCGCTCGACGGGTTCTTGGTGACGGCCGCCGGGTGTTCCCCCGAGGCTGGCACGGCCTCGGGCTCCTCGCGGACGGTCCGGGCCACAGCGGCTGAGCGCCTGTCGGGACGGTCGACCGTGGGCTGCGACGGTTCGTCGGCGGACTCCGGCTCGACCGGTTCCTCGGTGGTCACGTCCTCGTCGGCGGGCTCCGATTCCGGCTCGGACTCGACCGCTCCGGAACCCTGCGCCGGCGTCGTCGTGTCGCCGAGTTGGTGAGCCGACGCGGACCCGGGCGTCGGCAGCTTGTCCGGGTCGGAATTCTCGGCGGTATCCGAGGGCTTCGAGAGCTTCGACGACTCAGACGACTCCGAGGACTTCGGCGTGTTCGATCCCGAGTCCGAACCGGGCTCGGGGCCAGCCGCCGCGACGCCGGCACCCGCGAGCACGACTAGCCACATTCCGACGGCCAGCATTGCCGCGATCAGCCAGACGAAGGATCGGTATGCCATGCTGCCACTCTTCGGCGTTGGGGAAGGTGGGATCACGGTACCGACGACGCGACGGTCATTTCACCGGTTCGGCGGAACCCAGCAATTCGGCTGAGGGTTGAACTGATCAGTCGCTGGCGGGCAACGGCTTGGCCTCCTTGAGCGTCAGCGCCGTGGTCCCGACAGTCAGCGTCCCCGCACCCGCCTTGGTGACGAGGACTTCGGCATCGGTCGCGTCGACATAGCGCTTGCCCATCGCATTGCCGTCGGCGAACGCCGGGTCCGGCGTGGCACCGTCAGGGCGGGCGGCATCCAGCGGCAGCATCGGCTGACCGCCGCACCGCAGATCGTCGAGACTCTCACTGGACTTGACGACGATGACCTGGGTGTCGCACACCTGGCTCTGCAGTCGAGTTCCGTTCTTGAACATGTTGTGTCCCTTCACTTATCGGCGTTTGCGTCGCGGAGGTTTTCGATGATCTCGCGGCGCAGGAGCTTTCCGGTGGCGTTGGTCGGCAACTCGTCGCAGAAGACGACGCGGTCCGGCGTGCGTGATCCTCGCAAGAACTTGCGGACGTGTTCACGTAATTCGTCGGCATCCGGATCGACACCTGCAGCCGGGACGACCACGGCGACAATAGCCTGGCCCCACTGCGGATCCTCAACCCCCACCACGGCAACCTGGTGCACGTGCGGATGCTCGACGAGGACATCCTCCAGTTCGGCCGGCGCGATGTTCTCCCCACCACGGATGATGGTGTCGTCAGAGCGCCCGGTGATGAACAGGTAGCCCGCGTCGTCGAGCATCGCGATGTCCTTGGTGGGAAACCAGCCCTGCTCGTCCAGCATCGACCCGATGCCGGTGTACTTGCCGGAAACCTGCTCACCCCGCACGAAGAGTTCGCCCACCTCGCCCGGCCCGAGCACACTGCCGTCATCGCCCCGGATCTGCACCTCGATGCCCGGCACCGGCTGGCCGACCGAGCCCAGCCGCTTGGCCGCGGCTTCGTCGGGATTGCCGTGCGCGGTGCGGTGGTCTTCGGGAGTCAGAACCGCGATAGTGGAGCTGGTCTCGGTCAGACCGTAGGCGTTGACGAAGCCGACGTGTGGCAGCAGCTGAAGCGCTTTGCGCACCAACGGAAGGCCGACTTTCGACCCGCCGTAAGCCAGGTTGCGCAGGGTCGGCAGTTCCACCGGCTCCTGCTCAAGGGCCGTGACGATCCGGTCGAGCATGGTGGGCACCACGGTCGCGGTGGTGACTTTTTCGTCGGCAACCAGCCGCACCCAGTCGCGGGCGTCGAAATTGGCCAGGTAGACCATCTTGCGACCGGCGTACAGGTTCGACATCGCCGCATTGACCCCGGCGATGTGATACGGCGGCACACAGATCAACGCCGCGTCGGTGTCGTCAGCCGAATCGAATTCGACCGTTCCGGTGATGTAGCTGGTCAGGTTTGCGTGGGACAGCTCGACGGCCTTCGGCTTCGAGGTGGTGCCCGAGGTGAACAGAACGATCGCGACGGCCTCGGGATCGGCGAACTCCGCGGCCGGTTCCGCGGTGGGCGCCGCGGCCAGGAATTCCTCGGAACTCAGTACGCGCTTGCCTGCGTCACCGATCATCTCGCGATAGCGCTCGTCGACGATCACCAGCGGGTCGGGCAGCCGCCCGATCAGCTCCTGGACACCTTCGGCACTCAGCCGGTAGTTGATCGGCGTGTATGCCCTGCCCGCGCGCGCCGACGCGAAAATCAGCAACGGCTGCATGACGCCGCCCGACCCGACATACACCACGTGCTCGGCATCCGAGGCGGCGATCACACCCGCGCCGCCGTCGGCCAGCTCGCTGAGTTCGGCGGTGGTCAACCGGTTAGGGCCATCTACCAGCGCAATCCGCTCAGGATGGCCCGACACCGCCATTTCCAACAACAACGAAATGCTCAACGCCCTCAGCTTTCACCCGCAACTTCATCAGCCAGTCCACCGCAATGGAACGGTGAGGCGATTCTAGACCCGAGCCCTAGAATCAGCTATATGGTTATAGAGTTAGCGCACTTGAGTCAAAGCACACCCCAGGAGAACAATGAGTAGCACGCCCGAGATCGCCATCATCGGCGTCGGACTCCACCCGTTCGGGCGGTACGAGGATCGCTCGGCACTGGAAATGGGTGCCGTCGCGATCAGCAGGGCGCTGCAGGACGCCGGTGTGGCCTGGTCCGACGTGGGCAGCCTATATGCGGGCAGCCTGGAGGTGAACAACCCCGAGGCGGTCACCGGCCTGGCCGGCATGACCGGGCTGCCGGCGCGGGCAACGCTGAGCGGCTGCGCCACCGGGAACTCCCTGCTCACCCTCGCCGCCCGCGACGTGCAACTCGGCGAGGCCGATATCGCGGTCGGCGTCGGCTTGGACAAGCATCCGCGAGGCGCCTTCGGCGCCGACCCCTCGGTGTCCGGGCTGCCGCAGTGGTACGGGGATCAGGGCATGTTCCTGACCACGCACTACTTCGGCACCAAGATCATGCGATACATGCACGATCACGGCATCAGCGAGGAGACGCTGGCCAGGGTCGCCGCCAAGAACTTCGAAAACGGTGCGCTGGCGCCGCACGCGTGGCGCCGCAAGCCGATGAGCATCGAGGCGATCCTCAATTCGCCGGTCGTGAATGCACCACTGCGCCAGTACATGTACTGCAACCCCAACGAGGGCGCCGCCGCAGTGGTGGTGTGCCGCGCGGACAAGGCCAAGCAGTACACCGACACTCCCATCTACCTGCGTTCGACGGCACTGCGCAGCCGGCGCGAAGGCGCGTACGAACTGCTGCGGACGTCGATCGAACTGCCCATCGTGCCCGGCACCACGGCCGAGGCGGCCGCGGCGGCATACGAACTGGCCGGCATCGGTCCCGAGGACGTCGACGTCGCACAGCTGCAGGACACCGATTCCGGCTCGGAGATCATCCACATGGCCGAGACCGGCCTGTGCAAGCACGGCGAGCAGGAGGCTCTGCTGGCCGACGGTGCCACCAAGATCGGCGGTCGCCTGCCCGTCAACACCGACGGCGGCTTGCTGGCCAATGGCGAGCCGGTCGGCGCATCGGGCCTGCGCCAGGTCTACGAGCTGGTGCAGCAATTGCGCGGCACCGCTGGCGATCGTCAGGTACCCGATGACCCGCGAGTCGGCCTGGCTCAGCTGTACGGGGCGCCCGGGACAGCCGCGGTCGCGATTCTGTCCAAGTAACCGCCAGCGGGAGGAAAGTGCCGATGTCCGACACCCGGACTCAACATTGTCCGCGCGCCGAAGTGGATCTGGATCACCATTCTCCTGAGTTCCGCGAAGACCCGTACGGCCGGTTCCGTGAGTTGCGTGAATCGGGTTGCCCTGTCGCGCATTCCGACCACTACGACGGTTTCTGGGCGCTGACCGACTACTCATCGGTGTTCGACGCGGCCCGCGACGACGAGCTGTTCAACTCCTATCCGTCGGTCGGTGTGCCGGCCAGCGGCATGCCGTTCCCGATCCTGCCGATCGAATCCGATCCACCGCAGACCCTGGAGCTGCGCCAGGTGACCTTGCGGCAGTTCTCCCCCGGGTCGGCAGAGAAGGCACGAGAGATAGCCGTCGAGATGACCACCGCGGCCATCGACGAATTCATCGAACGCGGTGAGTGCGACATCGTCGGGGAGTTGACGACCCCGATGCCGGCCCGGCTGATTCTGCGGCTGCTGAACTGGGACGAGTCGCGGTACCTGGACTGGGTGCACTGGGTGCACACCACCGTGCACGACCGGGCACACGATCCGGACAATGCCGCCATGGCGGGCATGGAACTGTTCGGCGAGATCAACAAGCAGATGGAGCAGCGGCGCGCCGAGGGCCTGGGCGACGATCTGTTCAGCGACATCCTGCGCGGCACGCTCGACGGCAAGCCGCTCGACGACATCCAGATCACCATGTACGGCTTCCTGATGATGCTGGGCGGTATGGACACGACCAGCGGATTCACTGGGAACGTGCTGTTGCGACTCTGCGAGGACCGCGAATTGCGCGACCGCCTGATCGCCGATCCGGTCCTGATCAAGACCGGCACCGACGAACTGCTTCGGGTGTTCACTCCGACGCTCGGCCTGGCTCGTACGGTGTCGCGCGACACCGAATTCCACGGCCAGCAGCTGTCCCAGGGTGACCGGGCGATCCTGATGTGGGCCGCGGCGAACCGCGATCCGGCCATGTTCGAGAATCCGGACGAGCTGGATCTGGCCCGCGCGAACGCCAAGAAGCAGATGTCATTCGGCGTGGGTATCCACCGCTGCCTCGGCTCGCACTACGCCAAGATGATGTTCCAGGTCATGCTCACCCAGATACTGGAGCGGCTGCCCGATTTCGAGCTGGCCGGTGACTACGAGCGTTTCGAGGACGCTGGCGAGGTGCACGCCGTACGCAAGCTGCCGATCAAGTTCACGCCCGGCCCGCGGATCAGTTGACCTCTGCCCGTGACCATCTCGACCATCGCAGGGCTTCTGGACCACTGTGCGGCCGAACGGCCGAACCGGCCACTGCTACTGGACGTTGCGGGCGCGACGCTGACGGTGTCACAGGTCGCCGACCTCAGTTCGGCGGCCACCCGGTGGCTGCGGGACGCCGGCGTGCGACCCGACATGACCGTCGCCTGGCAGTTGCCGTCACACATCAACGCGGCAGTGACGATGCTGGCACTGTCCCGCATGTCCGTCACGCAGGCCCCGGTACTGCACCTCTATCGCGAGCGCGAGGTGCGCACGACACTTGATGTCGCGGGCGCCGACATTCTGTTGGTCGACCCGTCGACGGCAGGCAACGCGCCCGCCGATATCCCGACGGTCGTGATACCGGACGATCTGCTCGACCTCCTGCGCACAACGCCGCGGCCCGACGCCGAACCGGACGGGCCACGCACCACGACCGATCCGCACTGGGTGTATTTCACCTCGGGTACCACCGGTCGTCCCAAGGGGGTGAGGCACACAGATGCCAGCCTGCTCAATGCCTCCCGCGGCTTCGTCTCCCACCTGGGGCTGGGCAGCTATCCCGACGAGGTCGGCAACATCGCCTTCCCGATCGCGCACGTCGGCGGAATCATCTACGTTGTGGCCACGCTGCTCGGCGACTTTCCGGCGCTGCTGATCCCCAAGGTCTCTGTCGAGGAGCTGCCCGGGCTGCTCGCCGAACACCGGGTGACGGTGTCCGGCGCCAGCACCGCCTTCTACCAGATGCTATTGGCGGCTCAAATCGCCGCGGCCACGGACGAAATGCTGATGCCGTCGCTGCGCATGCTGGTCGGTGGCGGTGCCGCCTGCCCGCCCGAAGTGCACCACCAGGTACGGCAACGGTTGGGCATTCGGGTGGTGCACGCGTACGGCATGACCGAGGCACCGATGATCTGCGTCAGCGAGGCGACCGACACCGACGAACAACTCGCGGGCAGCGCGGGGCGGCCGATCCCCGGTTCACAGGTGCGGATCGCCCCGAGCGGTGAGATCGAGGTGCGCGGAGACAATCTGGCAGCGGGCTATGTCGACACCGAGCAGTGGGAGCGAGCGCTGACCGCCGACGGCTGGTTCCGCACTGGGGACCGCGGGCACCTACGGCCCGACGGCCGCATCGTGGTCACCGGACGAACCAAGGATCTGATCATCCGTAAGGGCGAGAACATCGCGCCCGACGAGATCGAGAACGAGTTGTTGGCTCATCCGCTCGTCGACGACATCGCGGTGCTGGGCCAGCCCGACGAACTGCGCGGTGAGCTGGTGTGCGCGGTGGTGCGGCGATCGCCCCGCCATCGTGATGTCACCCTCGACGAACTGTGCGCGTTCCTCGACGACCGCGGACTGATGAAGCAGAAGTGGCCGGAGCGCCTCGTCATCGTTGACGAGTTCCCGGTGACCGGATTGGGCAAGGTGGCCAAATCCGAACTGGCCCGGCGAATCACAGGAGGAAACCCATGACAGCGTTGGCGAACGACGAACGTCAGGAACTCGCGCAGTCAGTACGGGCTGCCTGCGACCGGATGGCCTCCGAGGAGCGGGTGCGTGCCGTCGCCTACGGCGAGGGCACGGACAGTCTCGAGGGCGGCTCCGGTTTCGATCCTGCGCTCTGGGACGTGTTGTGCAACCAGGTGGGAGTGGCGGCCATCGCGCTGCCCGAACATCTAGGGGGCGCCGGCTACGGCGCATCGGCGCTGGGGGTGGTCGCCCATGAATTGGGCCGAGCACTGGCACCGGTGCCGTTCATCAGTTCCGCCGTGCTGGCGACAGGGCTGCTGCTCGACTTGGCCGAGCACGATCCCGACGCGGACAAGCGGCTCGCCGCGCTTGCCGAAGGCCGGCGGATCGCCGCGGCGGCCGTCACCGAGGACGGCGGGCTGTGGCACCGGAATGCAGTGACGCTGAAGGCAACTCAGTCCGGCGAAGGATGGCACGTCGACGGTACCGTGCGTCATGTGCTCGGCGGCACCGTCGCCGACGATCTCATCGTGGTCGCCAATGCCCCTGACGGTGAGCCCGCGGTTTTCCTCCTCGACCCGTCGAGCGACACCGTCGTCACCGAGCCCGAGGACGTGCTGGACGGCAGCCGTCCGATGGCCACCATCACGCTGAATACCGCGCCCGCGATACGGCTGTCCGCCGGTCCCGTCGATGACGTCATCGAGCGCAATGTCAGTGTGGCGCTGGCGGTGCTGTCGGCCGAACAGGTCGGGGCGTGCGAGCGGGTGCTTGAGATCGCGGCCGACTACGCCAGAACCCGGGAGCAGTTCGGCCGCCCCATCGGCAGCTTCCAGGCCATCAAACACAAGTGCGCCGACATGCTGGTCGATCTCGAGTGGGCGCGCTCGGCTTCGCAGGCGGCGCTGCAGGCACTGGACGGCAACGTGGGCGCCGCCGACGAATCGGACTGGCGCGCAAGCATGGCCAAGGCGGTGTGCTCGGAGTCGCTGCGCAACGCGGCGCACGCCAACGTCCAGATTCACGGCGGGATCGGCTTCACCTGGGAAGACTCCGCGCATCTCTACCTGCGACGGGCCCGGACCGACGAGGTGGTGTTCGGCTCACCGGCCCAACACTGGGACCGTCTGGCCACGCTGATCAAGTTGACCTGACCTCACTTGAGTGTCTCGGTGGGAACGCCGTAGCGCTGCTGGTACTCGGCGACCTGGTCGCGGACCGTTGCGGCGTCGAGCCCGGTGTCGGCCCAGGTGTACCGGCTGACACTGCCGTCGCCGGGGTGGGCCGCCAGGTAGTCCCGCATCCGTTGCTCGGTGCTCTCCGGTAGCTCGCGGCCCAGGCTGCGATAGATGTTTCCGATGGTGGCGAACGGGTCTCGCATGAAGTCGGCGAAGTGCACGTCCACGACCCGGTCCGGGGCCAGCACGCCACTGTCGCGAAATCTCATCTCGCGTTCCAGGCCGACCACGATCTCCTCGCGGCATTGGACGGCGGCCTCCTGGATGTCGGCGCGCTCCGATGCCATTCGGCGCAGATGCACGGTGAGCGCGCTGACGGACGAGATCACGTTGAGGGGGTCGCGGTGGGTCTGAACGATCAGGGCGTCGGGGTACTCCTGTAGCAGGACGTCGAGTTGCCAGAGATGCGCGGGCGACTTGAGCAGCCACTGCCCCGGTACGCCGGATTGTAAGTGCTGCAGGAACTTTCGATGGTATCGGTACGCGTCACGGTGATCGGCCTCGTGCAGCAGCCATTGGTAGTAGTTCGGCAGCCGGTACTGGACCGAAAAGATCATGCTGCAGAATTGCCCGGCGGTGATCCGGACGCACTCCTGGCCGACGAGCGCCCCCATCGGGTGAAATGCTTGGAAGCCCGGCATGAGCTGCTCGGCAAGGTCGATGCTGGCCTGTGTCTCGGCGATACGCGGATCGGTGTGGTAGGTCCGGACGTCGGGCACCGGGAAGGGACGGTCGACCTCCCAGGTCAGGGGCGGTCGTAGTTGAGGGTCCTGGGCGAGCAGGTCGTAGAGGATGGTCGTCCCGGTGCGCGGTTGGCCCACGATGACGATGGGTTGGGTGATTTGCTGCTCGGCGACCTCGGGATGGGCGACGCGCCACTGGGTGATCTCCAGCCGATTCGTCAGCGCCCTCAGCACGTCGGCGGCGGCGATCTCCACTCCGAGGTCCGAAAGGCGTGCCTCCTTGACGAAGTCGTGCGTCAACCGTTCCAGCCCGTCCCGCCAGCTGTCATCGCTGCCGAAGTCGTCACTACCGGCCTGGTCGCAGGCCTGCTCGACGAGACGGTCGGGCACCAGGCGATCAGCCGCACTCACCGGTCGGCCGGACTCTGTGCGCCGCACACGCTGACCTGCACGTCCGGTGGCTCCGGATTGTCGAGCCACCGCAGAATCACGAAGCCGCGGTGGCGGCCGCCGGTGTCCAGCCAGTGGCCGTGGCCGAGGTCGTCGGCGCCGATGGCGATGCGGATCAACCCATCCGCGCCCGGCTCGATCCCCCTGTTCGTCACCGAACTGTGGCGACGGCGCGGTTCGAGGCATTCATGCCAGATGTTCTCCAGGGTGACGTTCCAGTACCGGGTGTCCGGTGGCGCAAATTCGAGAACGAGGGTTTCGTGGAGATCCAGCGCAAAGGTGCCGATCATGTACAGGTTGTCCGGTGTGGTGTCGGCGGCGCCGAGGTCGGCCGCCGCCGCGGTGACCATGGTGTTCAGCTCGGTCAACAGCTCGGGTTTGATCGTTCGGTGCAGCGTCGAGAGCTTGACGATGGTCCATGCCATGGACGTGAATTGTTCTGCCAGTTCGGCATCCGATACCGGCGGTGGTGGGGCCACCTCGCCGAGGGGCTGGATGTCGAGGATCGCGGGTTGTTCGGTGGCGGCGTCGCCGACATACTCGCGCACCACGATCGATGACGCATCCTCGGGCATCGGGATCCACTGTGCTCCGTCGAGTACCTCGGCCGGCGGCTCGGCACTGGAGAAGACCAGGTCGAACCTTCCCTCGTCGATCTCCAGATCGCGATCGCTCACATAGGCGCCCATTCGCCGCGGCGTCATACCGATCCCTGCGAGTACCTGCAGACCGAGGTATGCGGTGGTGCCCCGACGCCCGCTCACCCGGTAGGCCCGGTCGCCGCGGATCATGGCCAGGTAGTAGCCGCCATCTGGGTTGGGGCCACCGATCATGCGCGCCGGGGTGCACATGTCGAAGAACCACGGCGCGTCGGGATCGGCGTCTACCGACAATTCCGAGCACAACGCGGTGACCCGCGCGACGACGCGCAACCCCTCGAGCAGTTCGCGCTCGTTCTCGGCATCTGACCTGACGGACTCGGTGATATCGGCGAGAATTTTCTGGACAAACGCCCAGCTTTCCAAAGCCTTTGACGCCCAGGCGCTTTCCATAGTTGCCATCCTTTCGGTCCCGGCAGGCGAGGCTGCCCGTGTGCGGCCATCCGCGAGCGCACAGTTAATGAGACATAGTCTCACTGTATACAGCGTCTCATCTCGCGGGAAGACCTCACCGCCTATGTTGAGACGCCGCCCTATATTGAGACGATGTATCAGCAGGTTCCGCTCGGCGTCCGGAAGCGAAAGGCCACACGCGACCGGATAGCCGATGCGGCAGCGCAGCTCATCGGCGAACAGGGCCTCACCAAGACCACCGTCGAACAGATCGCGGCAACCGCAGAGATCGGCCGTGCCACGTTCTTCCGATACTTCAGCTCCAAAGAGGACGCGGTGGCCGAGGGTATGACGCGTCGCTGGCTGGACCTCATCACGACGACGATCGCCGACCAGAGTCCCGATTTGTCGGCACACGAGGCCGTGCTCGCGGGGTTCGCAGAACTCGCCATCGGCTTCACCGAGATCCACGACCAGGTCCGGGAATTGGCCGCATTGACCCGCTCCTCACCGGTATTGGCCGCGTGGACCCTGCAGGTGTACGTCGGCTACGAGGAGGCGATCGCCGCGTTGGTCGCTCCCCGGCTGCCAGACCTGCGGCCCGATGACCCACGCCCGAGACTGATCGGCGCACTGACCATGGCCTCCGTCCGCATAGCGCTCGACGACTGGCTGCGCGACGGCGGAAACCTGCCCGAACGCGTCCAGCAGGCTCTCACATCCGTGTCGTTTCAGTAGGCCTCGCGATCGGCCGGCCCGCCCCGCCCCGACACATCGCCGCTGACGTCCACATTTGGCTTGCCCCGGCGTTGCGCGGACGACTAGACTCGACATAAATAACTAAATGTTTTTCTGTTTCTGTCCATTTCTGTCCGTGTTCGCACCCACCCCGAGGAGGCACCAGTGCCGTTGCAGCCCTGGATGGAACTGATCTCTGTCGACGATCACCTGATCGAGCACCCGAAGGTGTGGAGCGATCGGCTTCCGTCGAAATACCTGGAAGCCGGGCCGAAGATCATCGAGTGGGAACGTCCCGACACCGGTGCGATGTGCCAGGTCTGGCAGTACGAAGGCCGGATCTATCCCTACATCGGGCTCAATGCCGTCGCGGGTAAGAAGCCCGAGGAGTACGGCATCGAGCCGGTGCGCTACGACGACATGATCCCCGGGTGCTACGACCCCAAGGCACGCGTGGCCGATATGGACATCGACGGTGTGCAGGCGATGACCTGTTTCCCGTCTTTCCCCCGCTTCGCCGGCGCGGTGTTCGCCGAAGGTGAGGACAAGGAGTTGGCCAAGCTCTGTTCGGCGGCATGGAACGACTTTCACATCGACGAGTGGGCGGCCACCGCGCCCGACCGGTTCATCCCGGTCGCCATGTTGCCGTTCTGGGACCTCGAGGCGAGCGTGAAGGAGGTTCACCGCGTCGCCGCGAAGGGCGCCAAGTGCGTGACGTTCCCCGATCTGCCGGACCGGCTGGGTCTGCCGTCGGTGCACTCCGACCACTGGGATCCGCTGCTGTCGGCCCTGGAAGAGACCGATATGGTGCTGGCCCAGCACTTCGGGTCCGGCGGTTTTCCGCCGCCGATCGCCCCCGACGCCCCGTTCGCTGTCTTCATCACGCTGATGGGCACCATGTCGATGACCGCAATGACGGACTGGCTGTTCTCCAACACCCTCTACCGGCACCCGAAGCTGAAGATCGGGTTGTCCGAAGGCGGGATCGGCTGGATTCCCTACATCCTGGAGCGCTGCGACAGCGTGTGGCGCAAGCACCGCTTCTACAACAACATCAATCAGGACCACCCGCCGAGCTACTTGTTCAAGAAGCACATCCACGGCTGCTTCATCGAAGACGACTTCGGCGTGGAGATGCGGCACATGATCGGCGTCGACAAGATCACCTGGGAGTGCGACTATCCGCATTCCGATTCGTTCTGGCCGCAGAGCCGGGAGCGCGCCGCTCAGGCACTGGAGAAAGTGCCCGACGACGAGGTGCACCGCATCGTCGAGCTGAATGCCCGTGAGTTCTACAACTTTCCACGGGCCGCGTGACCGACGACGACGCGGGGCCGATCGAGCAGCTGCCCCGGTCTGACTGGACCGATCAGGATCTGCTCACCAAGGTCGAGGCCCGTGAGCGCCTCGTCGAGGAGATCGCTCGCACCTGGGTCCGACTGGACCAAGCCCGGGCGGGCACCGGGGATTCAGCAGAGATCGCCCTGCTGGAGCGCCGGCTCAACGCCATGGAATCAATCCGCAACGAGTACAACGACTATCTGGGCGGGACGTGACTGCGACCGGTCCGAGGCCAAGGAGTGAGTGTGCCAGCTTCCGCTGACGTCGTCGAGGACATCGACACGATTCGCACGCAGATCCGCGAATTTTTGGAGAGCGCCCCCAAACCACCGGGTCTGCGCAACTACGGACCCACCCCCACCGCGGCCGATGTGGAGCCGGGTCAGAAGTGGCACCGTTATCTCGCCGACCGCGGCTACACGTGCCTGCACTGGCCGCCCGAATTCGGCGGTGCTGACGCGTCCGTGGCCTACCAGGCGGTCTTCGCCGAGGAATGCGCGCGGGCGGGAGTGCCGCGCCAGCTCAACATCACCGGGGCGGATCTGGTCGGACCGGTGCTCATCAAGTTCGGCAGCCCAGAGCAGAAAACCCGCTACCTGGACGGCATCCGGCTCGGCGACGACGTCTGGACACAGCTGTTCTCCGAACCCGGCGCGGGTTCGGATCTGGCCGGCGTACGCACCCGCGCCGAGCGCACGGAGAGCGGCTGGCGGGTCGACGGCCAGAAGGTGTGGAGTTCGGCAGCGGCGTCCGCCGACTACGGTCTGCTGCTCGCCCGCACCGGCCCCGACAAGCACCGTGATCTGTCGATGTTCATTGTGCCGATGAGCCTTTCGGGCGTCACGGTGCGCCCGCTGACCCAGATGGACGGCGAGAGCAAGTTCAACGAGGTCTTCCTGGACGGCGTGGAACTCGGCGACGAAGCACTGATCGGCGAGGTCGGTCAGGGCTGGGCAGTCGCGATGGTCACGCTGGGCCGCGAGCGGCTGACGCTGGGCACCCAGGCGGTGGCGATGTTCCGACTGCACGAACAGATGGTCGCCGCCGCCCGCAGCCGCGACCTGCTCGACCCGGTGTTGTCGCGGTCATTGACCCGGTTGTGGACGCGGATGTGGTTGCTGCGCTTCACCTGGCAGCGCGCGATCGACGCGGGCGACCTGGCTTCGCCCGCCTTCTCGGTGCTCAAGCTGATGACGTCGGAGACCGATCGGGATCTGGGTGACATGGCCACCGAGGTGCTCGGCACCGATGCCTGCGTCGACCCGGCCGGCTCAGGTGACGCGGCAGATCTGGTGCACCACATGCTGGTCGGGCGGGCGCAGACGATCCTGGGCGGGACCAGCGAGATCCAGCGCAACATACTCGGTGAGCGGGTGTTGGGGCTTCCCAAAGAGCCACGATGAGCGCTTGCGCGAAGAGCAGACCAGCACGGTGACGGATCCTTTGACCGCGGCCGCCCTCGTGGACGGGCTGCGCAACGCCTTGCGTCCCGGGATGACGCTGGCCCTTGGCGACGGCGTGGGCGCGCTGCGATGCCTCGACGACGGCACATCGGTCGGCGCGGCGGTGAGCACAGCGGCCCGCGAGGTGGGTTCGGTACAGCTGGTGCTGGGATGGCTGCCGGCCCCGGTGGACGGCCTGGATGCCGAAGCGTTCGCCGAGGTGGTGGCGTTGATGCCGGGCTGGGGTGTGCGCGACGTGCTGAGCAGTCCGTCGGCACGGTTTCTGCCTACCCGGCTGGCCGCGATACCGGCGTTGCTGACCGACGTGCTGCGTCCCGATGTGCTGCTCACCCGTATGGTGCTCCGAAACGGCGAACTGCAGTTCGGTACCGAGGTGTCCTGGCAGCAAGCGGTGATCAACGGCGGCACGCGAACCTTCGGCGTCATCGATACCAATGCCACCGCGGCGAGTGCCCTGCCCGCCCTCGACCCGTCCGGGGTCGAGGTGCTCGGTACGGTCGACGGCGGGCTGGTCCTCCTGCCGGAGAGAACGCCCGAGCCGGTCCACGAGGCGCTGGCCGACGCGGTGTTGAGATTCGTCCCGGAGGGCTCCCGATTGCAGTACGGGCCAGGGCAACTCGGCACTGCCCTGCTGCAATGGGCGCGGGTACCACTGCACATCGACACCGGCCTGCTCACCGACGCCGTCGTCGACCTGGACCGGCGCGGACTGTTGATCGGCACCCCGTCGGCGACGTATCTGCTCGGCAGTGAGGTGCTCTACGACTGGGCCGACGGACGGCCGATCCTGCGCGGGTTCGACCACACTCACGACCTCACCCGGCTCTCGCGCGGCACCCCTCTCATCGCGGTGAACACCGCCATCGAAATCGACCCGTTCGGACAGATCAATGTCGAAGGGGTGGGCCAGAAAGTGTTCGGCGGGATCGGCGGGCACCCCGACTACTGCGCGGCCGCCAGGATGAGCTGCGGCGGGCTCTCCATCATCGCCGTCCCGTCGAAGGTAAACGGGCGCTCGCCGCTCGTCGAGCGACTCACCAGGCCCGCATCCACACCGGCCCACGACGTCGATCTGATTGTCACCGAGGCTGGATACGTCGATCTGCGCCAAGCGGACTGGTCTCAGCGCCGCACGCTCATCACCGGGCTCTTCGCCTGAAGAAAGGGAACTCATGACATCACTTGCAGGACAGGTCGTGCTCGTCACCGGCGGCGGACGCGGTATCGGCCGCGCACATTGCCTGGAAATCGCGGCACAGGGCGCGGCCGTCGTGGTGAACGATCCCGGTGTGAGCCGTGATGGCACCGCGGGTGACACAGGCCCCGCCGCACAGGTCGTTTCGGAGATCGAGCAGGCCGGCGGCAAGGCGGTGGCGCACACCGGATCGGTGGCGTCGTGGGATGACGTCGCCGACATGATCTCGACGGCCGTCAACACCTTCGGCACCCTGACCGGTGTCGTCAACAATGCCGGCATCGTGCGCGATGCCATGGTCGCCAATGTGTCCGAGGCGGACTGGGACGCGGTGATCGCCGTCCACCTCAAGGGGACCTTTGCCGTCACCAGGCACGCCTGCGAGTACTGGCGTGCCCAGTCCAAGGCGGGCAATCCGATCGATGCGCACATCGTCAATACCGTCTCGGGCGCCGGCCTCTGGGGCAACGTCGGCCAAAGCGCCTACGGTGCGGCCAAGGCGGCCATCGCGAACCTGACAGTCGTGACGGCGATGGAAGCGCGCCGCTACGGCGTTGCGGTGAACGCGATTTCACCTCTCGCCGTCACCCGGATCAGCGAGGGCTTCTTCGGCAGCGAGCAGGCAGCCGACCCCGCGCTCGACCCGGCCCGCAGCTCGGCGGTCGTGGCCTGGCTGCAGTCGCCGGAGTCGTCCTGGCTGACCGGCCAGATCCTGCGGGTGAATGGCCACCGGTTGAGCCGGATCGAGGGTTTCACCGAGGCGCCCGGCCGCTATGACGCCAAAGACGGTGTGTCGCTGGAGTTTTCCGAGATCGGCCAGGCGGTCAGCTGGCTCTACGGCACCTCACCGCGGGGGCTGGCGGGTCCGCTTCCATCACACTGAGATGACGATGCCCTGAGTGAGGGCCACGATGATGCCGAGGACCAGGAGAAACGCCAGGCACCCGAGGACGAGCTTGATGGTCTCGTCCCACAGTGCGGCGTTGCTCTCTGGCGGCAGGAAGAATTCGGCAGGCATGTCCTTCATGCTGGTGCGCGTACGCGGTTCGGTGCTCATCTCACCCTCTCGGTTCACGGGATGTAGGGGCTGTCGGAGCCGGTAGCCAACCGCATGATGATCAGCGGCAGGACCAGGAACACGAAGAAACTCGCCTGGAAACCGATGAACCATGCGCCCAGGCGCATCAGCTCGAATCGCCAACGCGCAATGGTGACCTCGTAGTTGAGGAAGCTGTCGAACTCCTGCTGTTTGGTCAGCAGAACTGGCGCCTCCATGACTGCGACACCACCCTGCGGCGCCGGGCCGGCAGCGGCCGCCGACGTCCCCGGTGCCGACTTGGGCCTGGTGAACCGATCCAGCCCGCAGAACCGCTCAAGGTGATTGAGGCCACGGATCGGCGGCTTGCCCGCCCAGTACGCGATCAGGTTGGGCCAGGTGCACATGATGCCGATCGTCCAAAGCAGTGTGATGCGACCGCCGTTACCCCACTCCAGCACCGGGCCGATACCGGGATCGTAGGTCCACCAGCCCATCGCGGTGGCGGTGCCCTCGACGGCGAAATCCCACACATAGTTGACCGGAATGGCCAGCACCAGCATCGATCTCAGCATGCTCCAGCCGAATTTGGACGAAACCCACTGGCTCAGCCACAGCACCAACAGCGCATGCACGCCCCAGTACACCGCGTAGGCGAACGGCATGAACAGCGGGTCGTTCGGGGTTTTCAGTGGCAACCACTCCAGCAGGTGGTGCTGGGCGAAGGCCGGGCTGTAGAATAGCTGTTGGCCCCAGTCGCCGACGGTCTCCATCCAGTACACGGCGATGCTGTTGAACAGGAACAGGAAACCCCAGGTGAACCGCCGCGTGCGCGCGACGTCGACGACGGCCAGCACGATGAAGATGCTGCCGACGATCGGGATCACCCAGTTGAACACCCAGACTCCGCTGGGATCCAGCGTGGCCGGCGGTACCAGTTCCTGCGAGGCGAAATACAAAGTGCCCTCCCGGTCCGAATATAGTGAAGATAGCTTCACCATATTCGCTTGTGATGTCAACCACGTGACAAGGAATTCCGTCGAAAGGTGGTCGATCTGAGCCCTGCACCGTCCAGGAAAGCGGCGCGCACCGAGCGCGACATCCTGCAGTACCAGACCAGCTCACTGCAGCGCCACGCCATCGAGTTCGGTGAATGGATGATGCGTGCCAGCCTCGAACGTGCGCACGCACTCGGCCATACCGGCCTGCGGCCCGCGCATGCGCGGTTGATGGTCTTCCTCGGATGGGAGGGCAGCCGCATCTCCGATATCGCCCGCGCCCAGGACGTCTCCAAGAACGCCATCGGACAGCTCGTCGACGAACTCGTCCAGCTCGGCTATGTCGAGCGGGTCGCCGACCCACACGACCGGCGCGCCAAGGTCGTTCGGTACACCCGACAGGGGGCTGACATGATGGCCGACGCCGCCGCCGTCGGCGACCGGCTCGACGCCGAGATCGCAGATATCATCGGCGCCCGTCGACTCGAGCAGCTCCGGTCGGCCCTGGCCGATATCTGCCGGGATCTCCGGCTCGGTCCAGACCAGCGTCACGCGGTATCAGGGCGCCCCTCCGCCGACGACGACCTTGCGCGCACCAGGGCTGAACCGGATCGGTAGTTGCCGCAGGGCGTACCCTAGGGCTCGATGACGTTGGCGAAGGAAAATGAGACGGTTCGGGAAACTGCCAACGTCACAGCTTCTTTCGGTGGATCAGAATGCTCAGTGGACGCAATTTCACCTTGCGCGATCACCCCACGTATCGCCTCATAGGTGACGAAACGATCGGCGACGACGCACGCTTGCGTCCCTGGCGCGGGCAGGGTGGGAAAACCATCCACCTCGACCTTCATATCGTCGCCTTCCACACCGAGGACACGTGCGGGAAGGGCCAGCAGCCGGCCCTCGGCGTCGGTCACACAGATCGCCCCGGTCGGTTCCCCGCTGAGGAACGCGGCGAGCTCATCCGCCGGCATCGAGACCGGACCACCGCTGCGCTCACGTGGCATGATCGCCCGGCCTCACATCGTCATCGGCGTCGGGGAGCCGGGCGGCGAATACTTCATCGAGTGCCACCCGGATAACGCACCGCTTACCGCTGATCATCCGTTCCCGCACCGTGGTCATCACCCAGTCCGGGACCCGTCCGTCGGCGGATTCGGCGCCGACCATGAGGTCGGTCTCCTCGACCGACGGTCGATAAACCTCTGCGGTACCGCGCACCGAGACCCAGGCGTCCGTACCGTCGTTTTGCCCCAGGACGACGCAGGACGGCAGGATCGGCACGCAAATGCTGCACCTTCGCGCTCCTGGCATAGGTCGAGAAGTACAGGCTTCCCGGCTCGTACCGGACGGACTGCATCGCATAGCCGATCGGACGCCCCGACTCGTCCCGGCAGAAGAGGAAGGCACGGCGGTTCTGGTGCATGAATTCGGCCAATTTCGCCGTTTTGGTCATTGAACCCCACTTCGGTGCCGATACAACGGCTCGCGACGCAGGAGGATCGAGGCCAACTCGGCCGGTTCCGACGTCATGGCGTTGTGGCAGCTGTCGAGTTCGACGACCTCGCCTACGCCGCCGAGGTTGGCGATGAAACGGCGCTGATCCCTGATCGGCAGCACATGGTCCCGAAACGTGAGTATCCAGGTTCGAGGAACCTCCGCCGGCATCCGCGATCGATCCACCGGTTCGTGAACGATACTGAGCGACTCCGGAACCAGAAGACGCAACGAATCATTTCGTTGCTCCTCGGTCATCCCGTTACAGAACATCCATCGAGCCATCCACACCGGTAGCCGATCGACATTCATCCGCGCGAACAAGCGAATCGGCGGTTTCAACGTGCTGACGACACTCTTACCGTCGAGCGGCACGTTGCAGGCCAGCAGAATGATCCGGCGGACACGTCGGGCACCGAGGCGAGCCGCCACATCAGGAATGACAACACCTGCGAGCGAATGCCCCACGAGGACCACCTCGTCGAAGCCGGCTTGTTCGATCTGTCCGACAACGGAGTCGACGCACTCGGCGATCGTCAATCTCCGCACATCTGCTGGTATGCCCTGTCTACCAGGAAGGTTCACCGCCAGATACCGCACGTGCGGCGACTGGCGGTGCATCTCCGCGATCGTCGGCTGCCAACATCGGCTGTCGAACTCCCGCCGTGGATGAAGACGAATGCCGGCCGGTCCGCTACGTTCATCGGTCTGCAGCGGGCGGGCTAGCGGCTGAAGTGAGCCAGCGGTCGCTCGACGAACTCGAACACCACGCCGTCCGGTGAGCGCAGGAATGCGATGTACAACCCATCGATCTTGGTTCCCGGCAGCGGGCACCACACCGGATCACCCATGCGCTCAACGGAATCGGGCACCGCAGCCAGAGCATCGCGCACACTCTCCACCCGTAACGCGCAGCGGTAGAGACCCTGACGATTGCCACCCCACGGCACCGGCGTGGGGGCAGTGTCGGGATGCTGCACCACGGTCAGGGTGAACTGATGCCCATCCTCGGCCAACGCGTACCGGGCCACCACGCAATCGGTTTCGCCCGAACCAGCGGGAGCCAGTTGAGCCTCCGCAGCCGGCACCGTAGTTGGTGCGGCCACCTCGGTGAAGCCGATGGCGGTCAGGAACTCACCGGTTGCGGCCGCGTCGATCGCCGCGATCCGAATCCCGTTGAACATGGCGCCCTTCGACGTGTCCGCGCCGGCGGGCAGCTCGGTCAATTCGATGACCACGCCGTCGGAATCCTGGGCGAGCACCGACTTCCCACCACCGAGCAACGTGTCCACCGGATCGCCCACCGTCAGGCCCGCTCCGCGAAGGGCCGACGCCGCATCGTCAAGATTGGCCACTCCGAGTTGCGCTGCGCGAATCCCGGGGCGCACCGGATCGGTGCTGGGATCAACATTCAACGCCGGCGAGTAGTACTCGATGGCCTCCAGCGCACAGCCACCGCGCCCGCCGCGGGCGTCATAGAGAAACGAAGTGGCACAGAAGGTTTCGCCCTGCAGGCCAAGGATCGTCCCATCGGTGGCGACCTTGGGATCGGTGCGCATCCGCGGCTTCAGGCCGAGCAGGTCGCCATAGATCCGCTCGGTGGCGTCCAGCGAGACGCAGTTGAGGTTGACGTGCAGGAACCGCCGGGCCAGAACGTCGGAAGTCACTAGAGCACCACCGAGTTGATCTTGAAGTCGATAATCTCGTCATCGCTGAAACCGAGCTCGGCGAGCAACGCGTCCGTGTGCTCGCCATGTCCTGGCGCGCAGGTCAGGTTCAACGGCACCTCGTCGAACTGCACCGGGCTGGCCGCCAGCGCGAATTCATTGTTGTTGGCGTCGGTGACCCGGGGTAGGTAGCCATTGGCGATGGCCTGTGGGTCACTGTGCACCTCTCCTGCGGTGTGCATGACATCCCAGACACCCTCGAAGCCGGCAAATGTCTTCTCCCAGTGGGCCAAATCCTGGGACTCGAAGCTGCGGCGCAACTCGGCGATGCACTCCTTGCGGTTGCCGAAGCGCACCACCGCGTTGGCGAACCGCTCGTCGGCGATCAAATCGGGCCTGCCGAGCCGAGTGCAGAAGTCCGACCAAAACCGGTCGGCCTGCAGCAGCACGAAGGCGATGAACCGGTTGTCGCGGGTCTTGTAGATGCTGGCGACCGGATTGGGCATCTCGTCGAGGTTAAACTTCGGAATGTCCTGGCCGGTGACGCCCGCGCCGACGATATCCGGGCCCAGTTGCCAGATGGCGGCATTGAGCAGCGATACGTCGACCACCGACGGTTCGCCGGTGCGCTCGCGCTTCACCAGTGCCGCGGCGATACCACCCGCGATCGCCAGGCCACCGTAAGAGTCCCCGAACGCCGGCCGCTGGATCGGCGGGTAGGATCCGGTGCCATCGGAGTACGCGTCGCCGATGCCGCCGCGTGCCCAGTACGCCGCGAGATCGAACCCGCCCTGCGAAGCCAGGTCGCCCTTGGTCCCGTAACCATGGCCCCGGGCGTAGATGATCTTCGGGTTACGCGCCCGTACCTGCTCGACGTCGATGCCCATGCGCTGCCGCGAATCCGGCAGCAGATTCGTGACGAACACGTCGGCCGTCTCGATGAGCTTCATCAGCAGTTCCAGACCCTCGGCTGTCGAGGTGTCCAGCCCGATGCTGCGCTTGCCGCGGTTGGGCTGTTCGACGAAGTGGTTCACTCCCCCAGCACCCGTGACGACTCCTGAGCTGATCAGGCCACGCTGCGGATCGCCCGTCTCAGGGTGTTCGACCTTGATGACCTCGGCGCCCCAATCCGCGAGGACGGCACCGGCCGCGGGCACGAATGTCCACGCCGCCAGTTCGACGACGCGGATGCCGTTGAGAATGTCTGTCATTGTCTCTCTCGCTTCACATCAGGGGTTGGTTGGTCAGTGGGATCGGATAACCGGCCAGACCCGCGCCTGCCGTACCGCCGATGAGGAGGTGTGCCTTTTCGCGGACGTTCAGACCCACTGTGTGACGACGTTCAGCTGATCGGATAGCCGATGGTTTTGGTCTGCAGATGCTGCTCGAAGCCCTCGATGCCGTTCTGCCTACCGATGCCGCTCATCTTATAGCCACCGAACGGCGCATCGGCGCCGTAGTACATGCCGCTGTTGATCATCAGCGAGCCGGTGCGGATGCGACGCGCCACTGCCATCGCACGCTCATTGGAGCCCATGATCGCCCCGGCCAGGCCATATTTCGAGTTGTTCGCCAGCTCGACGGCTTCGTCGTCACCGCCGTCGTACGCGGTGATCGACAGCACCGGACCGAAGACTTCTTCCTGGAAGATCGTGTGGTCCGGCTCGACGTCCGCGACAACCGTCGGCGCGACGAAATAGCCGCGATCGAGGCCCTCTGGCACGCCGCCGCCCACGGTGATCCGGCCGCCTTCTCGCTTCGCGATATCGATGTAGTTCAGCACCCGGTCGCGCTGCTTGGCCGATACCAGGGGGCCGCAAAAGGTGTTCGGGTCGGCCGGATCGCCCACTGCAAGGGCGCCGAATGTCGCGGTCGCAACCTCGACGGCCTGGTCATAATGACTGCGCGGCACCAACATTCGGGTTGCCAGCGCACAGCCCTGCCCGCTGTGCATCAGCGCGCCGATACAGCCTGGCAGCGCCATGCTCATGTCCGCGTCGTCAAGGACGAGGTAGACCGATTTGCCGCCGAGCTCGAGCATGTTGCGCTTCATCGTGTCCCCGGACAGCCGCTGGATCAGCTGGCCGACCGGCGTCGAGCCGGTAAACGAGATCATGTCGACCCGCGGATCGGTGACCAGCCGCTGGGCTATGCCGTTGTCCGATGTCGGAACAACGTTGACGACACCGGCCGGGATATCGGTCTTTTCGGCGATGATCCGGCCCCACCGCAGCGCGCTCCACGGGGTCTCGATGGCACCCTTGAGCACCATGGTGTTACCGGTGGCCAAAATCTGGCCGACCTTGTTGCTAATTATCTCGAACGGAAAGTTCCACGGCGTGATGGCGCCGACCACGCCCATGGCCTCCTTGACCACGACCCGGTTGTACGGTACACCCATCTTGGCGTCCTGATCGAGCATGCGCTCCCACTGGAAGGTCGAGATCAGTTCCGCGGGGTAGCGAATGGCGTCGACCAGCGGCCACTCCATCTGCGCGATATACGTCATCCCTACCGTCGCGCCGACCTCGGCGATCAGCTCGGCGCGGATGTCTTCCTTTTCTTGCTGCAGCGCCTCGTGCAACTGCATCAGGCAGTGCTGGCGGAACTCCCGGTTGGTCGACCAGTCGGTGCTGTCGAAGGCGTGCCGGGCCGCGGCGATCGCGGCGTCCATGTCCTCGGCGTCGGCGTCCGCAGCGACGCCCAGTACCTCTTCGGTGGTGGGGCTGAGGTTATCGGCGGTCCGACCGCTCGTCGCGTCGCGCAGCCGACCGTCGATGAACAGTCGAGTTTCGGGGTTGAAGTTGACGGTGGCGGCAGCAATGGGTGAAGCCGTCATGGGCGGTCCCTCTCGTCGAAGTGTCGGCGTGAGCTATTGTAACCGTTTATAGATAACTGTTTAGCGGATTCGGCACTCGGCTGGATCCCCGACCCGAATGAAGGGGGAGCCGGTTGTCCGCCCCTGCCGACAGCACCGTGACCGGCCGTCACGATGAGTATGTCGCCCAAGTCGCGGTATTTCGCCAGGAATTCCGGCAGTACCTGCGCGACCTAAAGTTGGCCGAGCAATGGCGCTTGGCCGCGTTCACCACCGCCGAGGACGGGCTGGCCCACGACGCCGCGGTGATGGCACGCCTGTACGCCGACGGCTGGAACCGGTACGGCTGGCCGGAATCCGCGGGCGGCCTGGGCGGCGACGAGATCCACCGGGCCGTGTACTACGAGGAACTCGGCCACGCGATGCTGCCGATACCGGCCCAGCAGTGGACGCTGGAGACGCTGGGCCCCGCACTGCTGAAGTTCGCCCCGCAGCTGGCGGCGCAATACCTGCCCGGCTACCTGAGCGGCGCCGAATGGTGGGGGCAGTGCTTCTCCGAGCCGGAGTCGGGCAGCGACCTCGCCACCCTGCGCACTCGGGCGGTCGACGACGGCGCCGGCGGGTTCGTCATCAACGGCCAGAAGATCTGGACCAGTCAGGGGCCGACGGCGGCGCGCCTGTTGGCCCTGGTGCGCACCGGCGCACCGGAGAGTCGACATCGCGGGCTGACCATGATCATGATCGACGCCGACGCACCCGGTGTGACCATCCGCCCGATCGCGCTGGCCAGTGGCCGTCGTGAACTCGCCGAGGTGTTCTTCGACGACGCCCGAGTGGGCGCTGAGCGGGTGGTGGGCGACGTCGACGGCGGCTGGGCCGTGGCTATGCACCTCATGCAGTACGAGCGCGGCATGTACGGCTACGCCGTCCTCAATAAGGTCCTGATCGAACTGAGCCGGCTGCGGGAGCGCATGGTCGCCGCGGGTTCCACCGCCGCGCAGCGCCAGCGCTTCGCCCGGGTGTATGTCGAGGTGGCGGCAGCGCAAGCCCGTACCGCCACCACCGTGCGCCGGCTCGCCGCCGGGGACGCGGTCGGCGCGGACAGCAGCATCGACAAGCTGTTGTTCGGCCGGGCCGAGAAGGAGGTCAACGACCTCATCCTGGACCTCACCCGCGAGCAGATGCTCATCGGGCCCGCCCGGGTGCCGACGTCCGATTCGGACCCAATTCACACCAGCGAAGAACTCGACACTGCGCGGGCCGAATGGTGGTATTCGCGTGCCGCCACGGTGATGGGCGGCACCGCCGAGGTACAGCGCGGTATCATCGCCGACCACCTGCTCGGACTCCCCAAGGAGAGGCGATGACCGACGAAACTTGGCCGATGGTCGAAGAAGCCGTGTTCCGGCTGTTCGACGAACTGGCCGGCGAGGGCACACCCGAGCATGTGGCGATCGGTCCGCGGCTGGCCGAACTGGGCTGGTCGGACATCGAAGCCGAGTACCCCGTGGAGGCGTGTGAGCTGTTGTTCCGCGCCCAGGGACGGACACTGGCACTGACTAACTGCCTCGACAGGGTCATGCTGGCCGAGTTGGCCGGGCTGCTCAAAGAACCCGCCGATCATGTGCTCCTTCCCGGCCTGACGCCCGGATATCTCCCCGGTTCCGACGAACACCAGGTCTTGGGCATCGTCCTGGGCCCGCTCGAGGGCCGGTTGGTGGTGCCGGTGCCCGGACCGATGGGAACCGTGTCGATCGGTGTCGTCGAGGCCTCCCGCCTGCACGGCGAGCGGCTCGACACCTTCGACGCATCGACCCTCTGGACCTGGGTGAGCGGTCCCTTGGATATCCCGCTGGTGGATGCGACGACCGAGTGGAACCAGGCCATCGCGGCCGCGCAGCGGGCGCTGGCCACCGAGCTGGTGGCGCTTGCCGAGCAGGCCTTGCGTCTCGCCGTCGAACACGTCAGCGTGCGCGTGCAATTCGGCGGACCAATCGGATCATTCCAATCGCCCCGGCACGCGCTGGCCGATGCGTCGGCTGTGCTGGCCGGCGCGCGGGCTCTGCTCGGCGAGTCTTGGCGTTACGGCGGCCACCTGTCGGCCTTGACCAGCAAGGCAGCGGCCGGACGGGCGCACCGCGCGGTCAGCGACGTCGCGCTGCAGGTGTGCGGCGCCATCGGCCTGACCGCCGAGCACGAATTGCACCGCTATGTCGCGCGCGGTTTCCAGCTCGATGCGCTGGGTGGTTCGCACGATCACCTTGAGTCACTCCTGGGTGAGCGGCTCTTCGACACCTACGTCCCGGGCCGAGCACTGCCCGCGGTCGTCAATTGGACAGAGTAAAGGAAATATATGCGCCGCAACATCTTCGAAGAGATCCACGACGACTTCCGGGCCACCGCGCGGGAGTTCTTCGAACGCGAATGCGTGCCGAACGTGGAGAAGTGGGAACGAGATGGCAAGGTCAGCCGGGAAGCCTGGCTGGCCGCAGGCGAGCACGGGCTGATCGGCTGGGAGTTCGACGAGAAGTATGGTGGCCTCGGCGTCAAGGACTTCCGCTTCAACCAGATCATCTCCGAGGAGATGTTCGCCACCGGTTCGGTCGGCATCGGCCTTGGCGTGCAGAACGACATCCTGATGCCCTACCTGAGCAACCTCACCACCGAGGAACAGAAGGCGCGCTGGCTCCCCAAGTTCGTCTCCGGCGAATACATCGGCTCCATCGCGATGTCCGAACCAGCCGCGGGCTCGGATTTGGCCGGCATCAAGACCACCGCCCGCGACGAGGGCGACCACTGGGTGGTCAACGGCCAGAAGACATTCATCAGCAACGGGCTGCTGTCCAAGCTGGTGCTCACCGCCGTCAAGACCGACCCGTCCGCACGGCACAAAGGCATCAGCCTGCTGATGATCGAGGACGGGATGGAAGGGTTCACCCGCGGACGCAAGCTCGACAAGATCGGACAGTACTCTGCCGACACCGCCGAGTTGTTCTTCGAAGACGTCAAGGTGCCCAAGGAGAACCTCGTCGGTGAACTCAACCGTGGCTTTTACCACTTGGTCTCCAACTTGCCCAGCGAACGGGTCGGCGTCGCCTGTTACGCACTGCCTGCGGCCCGTCGCGCGCTGGACCTCACCAAGGCCTACGCCCTGGAACGAACCGCATTCGGCCAACCGATCGGCAAGTTCCAGGTCAACCGACACTTCCTCGCCGAGATGCAAACGAAACTGGACGCCGCACAGACTTATCTGGATCAGTGTGTGCTCTCTGTCAATGACGGAACATTGAGCGACCAGGACGCCGCCGGCCTGAAATGGTGGACCTCAGAGGTCCAGTGGGAAATCATCGACCGCTGCCTGCAGATGTACGGCGGCTATGGCTACATCAATGAATACGAAGTGGCCCGGCTGTGGCGGGACTCGCGGGTCCAGCGCCTCTACGCCGGCACCACCGAGATCATGAAAGACCTCATGGGACGCGCTATGGGGTATTAGAGATTTACCGATGATTTTGGTCACTGACCGGCCGCATATGTCCGAACCGACTCCGGGATTCAGTTAACCTGCGAAATAGTTGATGGGTTTGGGCGTTGCACTAAACGGTGGAGGTTGTAATGGAGGTCATCAATCTTCGGGAGCCGAAGATGGCCGATCGGGTGGCCACGGTGTTGCGCCGCATGTTCATCCGCGGCGAGATCACCGAAGGAACAATGCTTCCACCGGAATCCGAACTGATGGAGCGTTTCGGGGTATCGCGGCCTACGCTGCGCGAAGCGTTCCGGGTGCTCGAATCCGAGTCCCTCATCCAGGTCCAGCGAGGGGTGCGCGGCGGTGCCCGGGTCACCCGGCCCCAGCGCGAAACACTCGCGCGCTACGCTGGCCTGATCCTCGAGTACGAGGGCGTCACCGTCAAGGACGTGTATGATGCGCGGGTTGCCCTCGAGGTCCCGATGGTCGAGCAATTGGCCAAGGACCGCGACCCCAGGGTGATCGCCGAACTCGAGCAGATCGTCGAACGCGAAGCACTGTTGGAACCGGGCAGCGAGGCCGTCGACCAGCTCACCGACTTCCACGCCGCGGTCTCTCGGTTGTCGGGCAATGCTACCATCCAGATCGTCAGCGACATGCTGCACCACATCATCGAGAAGGCCAACCGCTCGTTGCAGCCCACCAGGGGTGACCGTGCCGAGCAAGCGGTCCGCCGGTCCGCCAAGACCCACCGGATGGTGCTCGACATGATCAGGGCCGGAGACGCCGAGAAGGCCGGCGAACTCTGGAAGAAGCATCTGCTGAAGGCTGAGGAGTTCGTCCTCTCCGGGGCCGAAATGTCCACTGTCGTCGACCTTCTCGAATGACCTACGTAGACCGAGATTCGGACCGGCACGACCTCGAGACGCCCGATTCCATTCAGGTTCGTTTTGGCATCGAATACCTGCTACGGGATCCCGCCGCGGCGACGGCGGTCATGTCGATGCCGATGGAGCGCTTCCGTAATCCGTTCACAGGTGCGCCGACAGTTGGTCCGTTGGCGGTCCTCGTCGATGCGGCGGCCGGAATCGTGAACCACTACCGCCGAGGCCCGGGGCAGTGGACGGTGTCCAGTGAGTTGTCGATGGAGCTCAGCATGGACGGCCTCGACGATCTCGATGGGCCGGTGACGGCGACCGCACATGCAGTGGGGCCGCGGGGCGTCGCATCGCTGGGGACCTGCACGCTGACCTACCGCGGAGCCATGATCGGCAGCGGCACGGTGCGGTCGTTTTTCATCAACGCCGATGACGTTGTGTCCCAACGCCGCCCGGAGACGCTGCGACGAACTGCCGAGACCACATTCGCCGATCTGATGGCGGCGCGCATCCGCCCAGATTCCGGCGCCTACGTTTTGTCGCAGAATGCCGACGAGAATCTGAACAACGACATCCACATCGTGCACGGCGGGGTCGCTGCGGCTGGACTGGAAACGACGTCGTCAGCGGCGGTCAACCGCGGCAATTCTGACGACCTGCTCCAGACCGCCTCCCTGCGGGTGAACTTTCTGCGTCCGTTCTTCGCCGGTACCGATTCCCGCTACGAAGGCAAGGCCCTGCGGATCGGCCGCAGCACGGCGGTCGGTGACGCGCATGCCATCGGTGACGACGGCAAGGTCGCGGTCATTGCGCGTATCACCGCCTACCGCTGAGCCGATCACGGGAAACCACCGATCTGACTGAGGAGCTTCGTGAGCGCCGCGCTTCGCATCGAACCCCGTTGGACTGACCTCGATCCGGTCGGACATGTGAACAACAGCGTCTTCCTCGTGTATGCCGAGGAAGCGAGGGCCCGCTTTCTGCACACCGCGTTACCGACGTCGTGGGGCCCGATAGTAGTGGTGCACAACGAAATCGACTACCACCACCCGGTTGTGCAGACCGATGAGGTGGAAGTCTCGTCCGCGGTCGAGGCGATCGGCACGTCGTCGTTCACAACCATCAACATCATCGCCACCGCGACGCACAAGTGTGCGACGGTGCGGACCGTTCAGGTCGTTCTACGCGAGGACCGCTCCCGTACACGGCCCTGGAGCGCCGATGAGCGCACCGCACTGGAAGCACTCCTGGCCGCCGGAAGCAAGATCCCTCGCTGAGCCGCTGAGATCACTTCTTGGAGCGGGCCCGGAAGGCCGCCACCCGCTCCTTGAACTCGGGCGTCGAGAACGAGGTCAGTTCCTCGGCCAGCGCGTACTCCAGGACACCCTGCGCAGCGCGCGCCAGGTGCATGTTCAGGGCCACCTTCGACGAGCGCAAGGCCTGTGGCGGAAGTGCGGCGAGGCGCTCACCGAGGGCCAGCGCCTCATCCAGGACCGCGTCGTCACCGACCACCTTCGTCACGAGATTGAGCTTCTCGGCGACGGCCGGGGTGATCCGATCACCCAGCAGCACATACTCTTTGGCCTTCATCATGCCGATCAGCAGCGGCAGCATGGCAGTGCCGCCGTCGCCCGCGGTCAGCCCGATCGCGACGTGCGGATCCGCCAGATAGCTGTTCTCCCCCATCACCAGCAGGTCACTGAGCAGCGCGATCGAGCACCCGAGACCGACGGCGGGCCCCTTGACCGCTGACACCAGTGGCTTGGGGAAGTTGATCACCTCGAGGAACACCGTGCGGGCTTCGTGGATCTGGAACGTGCGCGCCACCTGATCCTCGATAAGCCGGCCGAACATCACCATGTCCCCGCCTGCCGAGAAGGCCTTGCCCACACCGGTGGTGACGACCGCCTTCACGTCGTCGTCGGCATCGAGCACCTTCCAGATCGTGGCGAACGCGTGGTGCACCTCTTCGGTGACAGCGTTGAGCGCCTCGGGCCGGTTGATGCTCACGACGTGGACGTTGCCGCGCTTCTCCACAAGTAACCACGGAGCAAACTGCTCGTAACCGGCAAGCGTCGCGATCTCGGAAGTCGTCATGTGATGTCCTGTCAGCTTTTCTCGTTGGAAAGGATGGTGACCGCGGAGACCGCGGTCGGGCCACCGATGTTGTGGGCCAACGCGACTCGCGCGCCGTCAACCTGATTCTCGGCCTCGCCGCGCAGCTGGTTGAACAATTCGTAGCACTGCGCGACACCGGTGGCGCCCGGCGGATGCCCCTTGGCCTTCAATCCACCGCTCGGATTAATCGGGATAGAACCGCCGACATAGTGTTCGCGGCCCTCGACCAGTTTGTAGGCTTCGAACCGCTCGGCGAACCCGAGGTCTTCGTAGCTGATCAGCTCGACGCCGGTGAAGCAGTCATGGACCTCGGCGACGTCGATGTCGCTGGGTGTCAGACCGGCCATCTTCATCGCAGATTTGGCTGCCCGCACCGTCGGCGGGAACGTCGTCATATCACCCTTGTGCTGGTGCATCACCCGGTCCATGCCCAACCCGACGCCGCGCACCCAGACCGGCCGATCCGTGTACCGGTCGACGACCTCCTCCGCAGCGAGGATCACCGCGGCCGAACCGTCGCTCTGCGGCGTGCAGTCATAGAGCCCAAACGGCTCGACCACCATCGGCGCGGCCAACGCCTGCTCGACGGTGATCTCGTAACGCAGTTGGGCTTTTGGATTCTTCAGCGCGTGGAAGTGGTTCTTCACCGCCACCATCGCCATGTGCTCCTTGGTCGCCGGAGACTCATGCAGATAGCGCACGACGTGCAGCGCGAAGTTGGCAGGCGCGACGAGTCCCAGCGGATAATCCCAGGCGTTGTCACGGGTCATCGCCGCCCAATCCCAAAAGGTGGTGTTGGACGCGGTCTCGCGGACTTTGTCCGCGCCGACGACCAGAACCACGTCGTAGAGCCCGGACGCGATGGCCATGGCACCGTTGCGGATTGCGTCATTGCCCGTGGCGCAGGCGTTTTCGACGCGGGTGACCGGGATATCGGTGAGGTCCAGGGTGTCCGCCAGAACACCCGACGGGAAGCCGTCGGTGGTGGACAGCTCACCGAACCACGCGGCCTGGATGTCCGATTTCTTGATGCCTTTGTCGACGTGGGCGGCCGCCTCGGCGTACGCCATGGGGATCAGGTCTTTGATGCCGAGGTCGAAATGCTCGGCGAAGGGGGTCATCCCCGCCCCGACGATTGCGACGTTCCTCATGCCTGTGTTCCTTCCGCGGTCGTCGGCCAGAATGCATAGCCGTAGTCAGGTACGCCGGCCCGGTCGGCGATCTTGCGCAGGACCACCGAGCCCGACTGCCCGATCGTGGCTTCGCCGGCGGGGACGCCAGTGACCTTCATCAGCACCCGCACCGAGCTGCCGTCCAGTTGCACGACGGCGATCGAATACGGCCCCGGTAGGTCGGGCACCGGAATCCGGATGGTGGTCTGGGTATAGATGGTCCCGGTGCGGGGCAACGGTTCCAGGCGGCAGGCGGTGACCAGCCCGCCGGCATCGTCGACGCGGGCACGTGGCGGGAACTGGGGCGCGGTGTCGATACCGGGCCGCTCGTCGAACACCGCGGCCTCCCAGCGCAGCTTGGCTTCGAACGCGCGGGCGTAGGCGGGCAGGGAGATCGGGATGCCGTTGCCGTCAGCGGTGCGGAATTTGGGCAGCTCCCGCGACGGGGCCTCATTGCGGGTGATCGTGGTGGACTTGGCGGACCCGCCGATTTCGGCGGCCGTCACGCTGGACTGTTCAACAGCCACCAACAGGCCGCTCGTCTGACCGTTTTCCACGCATTCGGCGAGTGCCCGGATCACTCCGGATGCCGACGAGATCGGATGTTCGATCGCACCCTTCGCATCGAGGTCACCGCCGAGTTCCTTGCCCTTCGCTCCGACGACTGCCGCCACCGTCTGCGAGGCGTCCAGGCCCAACCGCGCGACCGTCGACTTGACCCCGATCTCACGCTGCAACCGGGGGTCGCCATACTCGCGCCGGCTGCCGTCGGCACTCCGGATGGTGACTGGCAGGCTGCGGGTCTGCCGTGCGACCGGCGTCAATCCGACGCCGTCGGCACCGATGAGGGCCGCGGCCGCCGAGGCTGCCGTCGTCGAGTGGTCCGCAGCGATGACGAGGGTGCCCTCAGTCGCCTCGACGAGCTCATCGAGCACTGCCGGCGCGCCACCGAGCACTTCGCTGACCGCCACACCAGCAGGCAGGGACAGCCCGGCCAGAAGCACGGCGCTGTTACCGCCCTCCAACAGTGGGAAGTCGCGTGACACCAGCACCACGCGGCGCGCGGTCGCATCGGGGTCAGCGGCCCGACCTGCGGCGACTGCCATGGTCAGCGCATCCTCGTCAGGCCCGTTCACCCGGCGCTCACGCACCGTCCATGGCGGCAGGTAGGTGCCGATCGCGGCGACCTGTGTCATTGGAACCTCGCTTGGGTCAGTGGCGCGCTACAGCGGCCGACTAATGAGCTATATAGTTATAGCATTCGACGCTACGACCAATGACGGCGGAAGGACAACTGGATTGTGAGCATCACCTCTCCTGAGACTCTGAAGGACCGTGTGGTCGTGGTGACCGGCGCCAGTCGCGGCATCGGCGCCGCGATCGCGGTGCGCGCGGCGCAGGACGGCGCGGCAGTGGCGCTGCTTGCCAAGACGCAGACACCCAATCCGAAAATCGCCGGGACCCTGCCCGAAACCGCGGCCGCTGTGGAAAGTGCAGGAGGACGGGCGCTGGCAGTGGGCTGCGACGTACGTGACGCCGCCGCGGTAGAAGCGGCCATTGCCACGGTCGCCGAAGCATTCGGCGGCATCGATGTCGTGATCAACAACGCCGGAGCGCTCGACTTGCGACCGACCGAGAAGTTGCCTCCCAAGAGTCTGCGCAAGCTGCTCGAAATCAACGTCGAAGGTCCGTTCGCGGTGGTCCAGGCCGCCCTGCCGCACCTCCGTCGCTCCGCAAACGCGCACGTGGTCAATATCTCGCCCCCGCTGAACCTGGAACCCCGATGGGTGGGCGCTCACGTCGGGCACACCGTCGGCAAGTACGCCGAAAGCCTGCTCACCCTCGGCTGGGCTGACGAGTTCGCACAGGTGCCGATCGCGGTGAACTCCGTGTGGCCGGCCACCACCGTCGCCAGCACCGGCATGATGGTCGCGATGGGCGAGGAGTCGGTACGCGCCCAGGCCCGGAGCCCGCAGATCATGGCCGATGCGGTGCACGCATTGGTCTCCCGCCCTGCCGCAACCTGC
Organism: Mycolicibacterium duvalii; assembly: GCF_010726645.1. NCBI lineage: Bacteria > Bacillati > Actinomycetota > Actinomycetes > Mycobacteriales > Mycobacteriaceae > Mycobacterium > Mycolicibacterium duvalii. Next base: position 2,167,157 of record NZ_AP022563.1, read on the forward strand.
AGCGGTCACTTCTACACCGACGAGGACATCTTGCGCGAAGAGGGCCGAGACGACCTGTCGGACTACCGACTGGCGGCACATGAGCAGGACCTGACCCCCAACTTCTATCTGGCAGCCGCCCGGTGAGCGCGGCCGACGATGCCGAACTGGCCAAGTTGCGTCTCGCCGTACGCGACTTCCTTCGGGCCGACCGCGCAGAATTCGGCTGGCAGCCCGCCGTCGACGCCTGGCTGGCCGGCTGGGACGAGGGATTCTCGGCACGATTGGGTGCCGCGGGGTTCGTCGGCCTGACCATCCCGCGCCGTTACGGCGGCCACGAGCTCGGCCACCTCCACCGATATGTCGTGACGGAGGAACTTATCGCGTCGGGCGCACCGGTCGCAGCGCACTGGAGCGCTGACCGACAGGTCGCACCGAGCCTGTTGACCTACGGCACCGAGGAACAGCGCGTACGGCTGCTCCCGAAGATCGTTGCAGGCCGACTGTATTCGTCGATCGGCATGAGCGAGCACGGTGCCGGGTCGGACCTGGCCGCGGTGACCACCAAGGCGACCCGTACCGACGGAGGCTGGCTACTGTCCGGCACCAAGGTGTGGACCAGCGGCGCCCACCATGCGCACCAGGTCGTGGTGCTGGCACGCACCAGTCCCCCGGACCCCAAACACCGCCACGCCGGCTTCAGCCAGTTCTTGGTGCAGTGCGCCACCCCGGGCGTTCGGATCGAACCGATCATCCTGATGTCGGGCGCACACCACTTCAACGAGGTCATCCTCGACGAGGTCTTCGTCACCGATGCCGACGTGCTCGGCGAGATCGGAAATGGTTGGCATCAGGTCACTTCGGAGTTGTCGTTCGAACGCAGCGGGCCCGAGCGCATCCTGTCCACCGGCCCGTTGCTGTTGGCCACGATCCGCGCTCTGGGAGCCGGGTCGGCAACCGACGACCGCACTGCCGCCGCTGTCGGTGACCTGCTGGCCCAATTGATCTCGTTGCGTCAGCTGTCATTGACGGTCGCCCGCACGCTCACCGACGGTGGCGATGCGGCGAACCAGGCCGCACTGGTCAAAGATCTCGGCACCCGCTTCGAGGCCGAATCCGTCGAACTGATCGACGATCTGATCGAGGCCTTGCCCGTGAACCCTGAGCTGACGAACATGCTGGACACGGCCTGGCTACACAAGCCCATGTTCACGTTGCGCGGCGGTACTAACGAGGTGTTGCGCGGCGTGATCGCGCGCGGAATGGGGTTGCGATGAGCCAGACGAGCGCACTCTCAGGCGGGGTGTTCACCGCCGAGAACCGCCAGGACGACGACGCCGAATTGCGCCAGCTCGTCGATGAACTGGGGCGGCGGTCTTACGAGGGCGGTCTCGGTAGGCGCGGCATCCCGGACCGGCTCGATGCCGAGCTGTGGCGCAACCTCGATGACACCGGGCTGGCACGGCTGACCAGCACCCCCGACTCAGGAGCCGGACCACACGAACTGGCGATCGCACTGTACGGTCTGGCACGCCACGCTGGCGCGGTGCCGCTGGCCGAAACCGACGCGCTGGCGGGCTGGTTGGGTGCGCGGGCTGGTGTTGAATTACCCGATGGCCCATTGACAGTCGCCATCGCCGATGCTGACACAACCGGTGACCGGATCACCGGCACGGCGCATTCGGTGCCGTGGGCCGGGGCATGTGCGGCGACGCTGCTGGCGGTTCGGGTGGACGACGGCCTGCGAGTAGGCCTGGTCGAGTCCGACAAGCTGCACGCCGGTCACAACCTGGCAGGCGAACCCCGTGATTCGCTGGAGTTCGATGTGCCCGCAAATCAGTTGCGACCCGTCGACCCGGCGCTGGGGGCCGAGCTGGCCCGGCGCGGTGCCTGGTCGCGCTGCGTGCAGATCGTCGGGGCGCTGGACGCCGCCGCCGACCTGTCGGTGCGGCACACCCGTGAGCGCGTCCAGTTCGGTCGCCCGCTCAGCGCCTTCCAATCCGTGCAGCAGTCCCTGGCCGGAATGGCCGGAGAGATCGAACGGGCTCGCGCCGCTGCCGATCTCGCCGTGACAGCGGTATCCGAGCATGGTTTCGACTCTCCCGAGGCGGACTACGCCGTCACCGTAGCCAAGGTGACCGTCGGGCGCGCCGTCGGCCCGGTGACCACCGTCGCCCACCAGTTGCACGGCGCCATCGGTGTCACCCGCGAGCATCCGCTGTGGTTGTTCACCTTGCGCGCGCAGAGCTGGACGCGGGACTACGGCACCACCGCCCACTTCGCGCGGCGCCTGGGCAGGCTGGCACTGGCCGCCGAAGATCCGTGGGACTTGGTCACCGCAACCTGACTCGATTCCAAACCAACACTAGAAAAGGAGAACTGGTGACAGTAAAGCAATTCGAGGGCGCCTCGGCGATTGTCAGTGGCGGCGCGGGCGGTCTGGGTGAGGCGACGGTCCGTCGCCTGCACGCCGAAGGCCTGGGCGTGGTGATCGCCGATCTCGCTGCCGACAAGGGCAAGGCACTGGCTGACGAATTGGGCTCCCGGGCACTGTTCGCCAGCACCGATGTCACCAGCGAGGACAGCATCCTCGGCGCCATCGAGCAGGCCAAGCAGCTCGGTCAGCTGCGTTACGCCGTTGTCGCCCACGGCGGTTTCGGTGTGGCGCAGCGGATCGTGCAGCGCGATGGCAGCCCGGCGGATTTCGGTGGATTCACCAAGACCATCGACCTCTACCTCAATGGGACCTACAACATGGCGCGGCTGGTGGCGGCATCTGTCGCCGCCGCCGAACCGAATGACAGCGGCGAACGCGGTGCCCTGGTGCTGACCGCCTCGATCGCGGGCTACGAGGGCCAGATCGGTCAGACCGCTTACGCCGCAGCCAAAGCCGGCGTCATCGGGTTGACGATTGCCGCCGCCCGGGACCTGAGCTCGGTGGGTGTGCGCGTCAATACCATCGCCCCGGGAACAATGAAGACCCCGATCATGGAGTCGGTCGGCGAGGAGGCCATCGCCAAGTTCGCCGCCAACGTGCCGTTCCCCAGGCGTCTCGGCACTCCCGCCGAATTCGCCGATGCGGCAACGTTCCTGCTCACGAACGGGTACGTCAACGGCGAGGTGCTGCGCCTGGACGGGGCGCAGCGCTTCACGCCGAAGTAACTCGCAGCGCGATACGGCGTCGGCCTGGCTCACCGGGCCAGGCCGCGCCTCGCGTATTAAAGCCGGCCGTCGACCTGCAATTCCGGGTGCACCCACGACGGTGAGTTCTTCTGCTTGAACGCACGGAAGCCTTCCCTCGGCTCGGGACCGGACAGACTGGCCTGCATGCCGATTCGGTCGTACAGACCCAGGTAGTTGTCCAGACTGGCCTTCACCACACCTCGCGCCCCGGGAGCAGTCCGGCAACATTGTGCCAGCAGGGTTTTCGCCACATCGAGTAGCTCGTCATGAGGCACCATCCTGGCCACCATTCCCCACTCGACGGCTTCTTCGGCGGTGAGCGTACGACCGGTGAACATCAGATCTTTGGTACGGACCGGGCCGATCAGCCGGGCCAACACCTGACTGTAATAGGTGTCAGCGATACCCCGGAACAACTCCGGGACCCGGAAGGTGGCCCGGTCACTGACGACAGCCAGATCACTGCACATTGCGATCTGCAGACCGCCGCCTTGGCACAGGCCGTTGACCGCGGACACCACGGGTTTGGGCGACTGCCGCAGGATGTCGAACGGCGTGACGTCCATGCCCATGGTGGACGCGAAGTCCATCCAATTGTCTTCGGCGCCTTGAGCCAAGTCTCCGCCCGGCGCGAAGACGTCGCCGGTGCCGGTGATCAGCAGGCCCGCCAGATCGGGGTCGGAGTTGACGCGACTGATCGCGTACCGGATCCCGAAGTACATCGCAGGCGTCATCGCATTCCGCGCCTGGGGCCGGTCCAGGGTGCAGATCGCGAACGCCCCTTCGCGGTCAAATTTCAGGTAAGGGGTTCCCAACCAGTTGCCGTCGGGCGGGCGCGGGCCGCCAATGAGAGTGTCGGACACAGTGAGAACCCCTTCCGGATCGTCGGTGACCGCAATTCATTAAATTAGCGAAATAGTTGTACGATTCCAAGCTTTCCGCGTAACATCCATAGAGTGGCGCACTTCACAGGCGCTCTGCCGGATCGCCGCGCGGCCGAGCGCGGTCATCTCGATCTATCACCGGAGGAATAGGGAATGGGTTCACTCGACGGCCGCGTTGTGTTCATCACCGGAGCCGCCCGCGGACAGGGCCGGTCACATGCGGTGATGTGTGCCGAGGAAGGCGCCGACATCGTCGGCGTCGATATTTGCGAGCACCTCGACGTCGTCCCCTACCCGCTGGGGACGGCCGAAGATCTCGAAGAGACCGCCCGCCTGGTCGAGAAGACCGGCCGCCAGATGCTCACTCGTAAGGCCGACGTCCGCGACATCTCCGCCCTGCAGGTGGCGTTCGACGCAGGAGTGGAAGAGTTCGGTTACATCGACACGGTGATCGCCAATGCCGGTGTCATCCTGACCAACCTCGATGAGCGGGACGCTCCGGAAGCACTCAAGCTGGGCATCGACATCATGCAGATCGGCGTGTGGAACTCCTTCCAGGTCGCCATCCCCCACCTCAAGGAGCGTGGCCAGGGCGGCAACCTGATCGCGACCAGCTCGATGGCCGCCCTGCTCGACCTGACCGACGGCCGCGGCGGTTCGGACGCCTACGTCATGGCCAAGCTCGCGATCACCGGGCTGGTCCGGGCGTACGGGAATCTGCTTGCCCCCGACCGCATCCGCGTCAACGCGGTGGCGCCGACCAATTGTGCGACACCGATGATCACCGAGAACCCGGCCATCTTTAAGGTGATCGAGACCTACCCGCATCTGGCCAACGCGATGCAGACCGCTCTCCCGGATCTGCCCCTGATCGAGCCGCGTGACGTCAGCAACGCCATCCTGTTCCTGATCAGCGACGCCGGCCGCGCATTCACGGGAAGCCTGCTGAAGGTCGACGCCGGCATGGACGTTCGGCGCTGACCGGCATATCGATGCACTACGGAATTGAAGGCCGATCGGCACTGGTCGTCGGCGGAAGCGCGGGAATCGGTTTCGAGGTCGCCAAATTGCTCGCCGCAGAAGGCGCCAGGGTGGCTGTGCTGGCCCGCACCAAGGACAACGTCGACGCGGCGGTCGAGGCGATCCGCGGCGAGGGCGGCACGGCGGTCGGTGTCGCCGCCGATGTCAGCAATCCGGACCAACTCACCGACGCCGTGAACACGGTGACCGCTGCCCACGGTTCGCCGCTGATCGTCATCGGCCAGGCCAAGTACCAGCGACCCGGAGACTTCGCCGACATCACCGATGTCAACATTTACCGCGAGTCGTTCGAAGCGCACACCATGAGCCAGATACTGCTGCTGCAGTCGGTTCTGCCGGCGATGCAGGAAGCCGGCTGGGGCAGGTTCGTGCACATCGGGTCGGCCACCGCCAAGGAGCCGGCGGGCAATATCCACCATGCAGTCGCCAACACCAGCCGGCCGTCGACGATCGGCTTGCTCAAGACGGTCTCCGATGAGTACGCCCGATACGGCATCACGGTCAACACCGTCGCCCCCGGCTGGATCGAGACCGAGAATGCCCTGGCGTACCTGGACCAGCATCTCGGCGCGAGCTCCGAACAGGAGCGTCGCGACTTCATGCTAACCCAGGCCCGGGTGCCTGCAGCGCGGATGGGCAAGCCGACTGAAATCGCCTCGCTCATCGCATATCTGTGCTCGGAACCCGCCGGGTATCTCACCGGCAGCTGGATCGAAGTCGACGGCGGATTGCACCGTTCCGCCTTCTAATCCTAGGAGAAAACGTGAATACCCTCGGCGCACCTGAACTCTCCTTCGTCAGCCTCCCGATGGCGGCCGACCGTGCCGTCGGATGGAACACCGTGCGCGAGGCCGGGCGGGTCGTGTACATCGACGGCTGGTACTACCTGACGCAGCGTGAGGACGTGCTCGCCGCCCTGCGCACTCCGGAGATCTTCTCGTCGAAGAAGGCCTTCGATGTACTCGGCAGCCCACTGCCGCTCGTACCCATCTCGTTCGATCCGCCGGAACACACGCGGTTCCGCAAGATCCTTCAACCCTTTTTCAGCCCGCACACTCTGTCGGAAATGTTGCCCTCGTTACAGAAGCAGGCGATCGAGATCATCGACGACGTCGTCACCAAGGGTGAGTGCGAAGTCGTGGCCGATGTCGCGATCCCCTACCCGTCACAGGTGTTCCTAACGTTGTTCGGACTGCCTCTGAAGGATCGCGACCGGCTCGTCGCCTGGAAGGATTCCGTTATCGCGCTGGCGGATTCGCCGACGCTGGAGGGCGCTGATCTGACCCCGGCGCTCGAGCTGTTCGCATACCTCACCGAGGCCATCGGCGAGCGGCAGGCCAACCCCGGAAGCGACATCCTCTCCCAGGTACTCACCGGCGAGGACGCCCTCGACGACGCCGAGGTGATGGGCCTGAGTTATCTGTTCGTGCTCGCCGGGCTGGACACCGTCACCGCGGCGATGACCGCGGCCCTGCTGGAACTCGCGCGTAACCCGCAGCTGCGTGCCACGCTGCGTGAAGATCCGAGCCAGACGGCTGTGTTCGTGGAGGAGATCGTCCGATTGGAACCGCCCGCTCCGATCCTCCCACGGGTCACCACCAGCGAGGTCACGATCGGGGACATCACACTGCCGCCGGGTTCCCAGGTGCGGCTGTGCATCGGCGCGATCAACCGGGACGACAGCGACGAGATCTCGACCAACGACGTCGTGATGGACGGAAAGGTCCACCGGCACTGGGGCTTCGGTGGCGGTCCGCACCGCTGCCTGGGTTCACACCTGGCTCGGATGGAGCTCACCCTGATCGTCGATGAGTGGCTCAAGCGGATTCCTGACTTCTCGCTGGAACCCGGGTTCGAACCGCACATCGTGTTCCCTGCCCAGACCTTCTGCTTGGAGCGCCTGCCGCTGCAGCTGGGTTGAACGTCACGCCGGCAGCGAGTACTTGGCGACCAGCGTCTGCTTGTAGAGCTTGCCGGTATCGCTCCGCGGTAGCTGCGCTTCGAACGAGATCGAACGCGGGCACTTATAATGCGCCAACCGGCTTCGCAACCAATCGAGCAACTCGGTCGCGAACGCCTCGGTGGCATCGGCCGGATCGACGGTCTGCGCAACGCCTTTGACGCTCTGCCCCATCTCGTTGTCGGGAATGCCGAACACTGCCGCGTCCAGCACCTTGGGGTGGGTGATCAGCAGGTCCTCGGCCTCCTGCGGGTAAATGTTGACCCCGCCGGAGATGATCACGTGATGGCGGCGGTCGGTAAGATACAGATACCCGTCGTCGTCGAGGTATCCGACGTCGCCCACTGTCATCCAACCACGCGGGTCATGCGCGGCGGAGGTCTTCTCCTCGTCTTTCAGGTACTGGAAGGGATGGCCGCCCTCGAAATAGATTTCGCCGGCAATGCCCGGCGGCAACTCCCGATAGTTCTCGTCGAGGATGTGCGGGACCCCGACCAGCGGCCTGCCGACCGAGCCCGGGTGGTCCAGCCAGTCCTGCGCGCGGATAAAGGACGCGCCGACGGCTTCAGAGGACGCGTAGTATTCGTCGATGATCGGCCCCCACCAATGGATCATCTGTTTCTTGATCTCGACTGGGCACGGCGCGGCCGCGTGCACCACCCGCTGCAAACTGGAGACATCGTACGAACTACGCACGTAATCCGGCAGTTTGAGCATCCTCACGAACATGGCGGGCACGAATTGGCAGTGGGTGACGCCGTAGCGTTGGATGGCTTCGAGCGCACTTTCCGGGTCGAACTTCTCCATGACAACCGTGGTGCCGCCCAGTGACTGCACCGCCATCGTCCAGAACGACGGCGCGGTGTGGTACAGCGGCGCCGGGCTCAAGTACACCGATTCCCCGGTGATTCCGACCGCAGCCATCAGCGGCATCAGGATGTTCGGCGCTTCGGCCGGCGACAGATGAGGAAGCTCGCGGCGAATACCCTTGGGCCGCCCGGTCGTGCCTGACGAATATTGCAGCAGGTCACCTTCAGTCTCACCGGGGATCGGCGTCGAGGGCTGCTCGGCAACACATTCCGGATAGCGCAGCCATCCCTCGAGATCATCGTCAGCGATCAGCAACGACCCGGGCAAGCCGCCGGCCAGATGCCTGCCGAGACCCTCGCAAACCCTGCGCATCGCCCGCGACCCGATGATGGCGGCAGCGCCGCTGTTGTCGACGATGTAGGCCGCCTCGGCGGCGGTCAAGTGGGTGTTGATCAGCGTGTAGTACAGCCCGCTGCGGCGAGCCGCCCACATCACCGCGTGAATGTGCTCATTGTTCTCCATGAGCACCGCGACGGTATCCCCCTCGCGCAGGCCGGCTGCTCGCCAGAAGTGCGCCAGCCGATTGGCTCGTTCCTCGAGTTCTCGGAAGCTGATCGCCGTGCCCGCCCCGGCGAGAATGACGGCGGGTCTGTCAGCTCGGACGTGGTCACGAATCTGCATGTTGTCAATCTAAGCCCATCGGCCGCGCAGGGCACGAATTCCCGTCATTGACAGGGGTTTTACCGGCCCGTGAACTGATCTAGGCTGGCAGCATGTCTGCCCCCCTGGAATCCGGACGCCACTGCCGTCGTCTGCATCGAATGCCAGAGCGGGGTGCTGGGCCCTCAATCGGTCCTTCCCGCGTTTGCCGCCGACAGCGCTGACCTCGTGGGCAACGTTGGCCGATTACTCGATGCCGCCCGAGCCTTCGGCGCGCGGGTGGTGCACGCCACCTATGAAGGCAACCTGGGCGGTCGGCCGACAGGAACGGCACGACTGTGGCGCGCACTCGGCCCAGCCACAGCGCACTGGCGGCCCGGAATGGCCGAAACTTCGGTCATGCCGGAGTTGTTGGGCGAGCACGACATTGTACTCCCCCGCCACCACGGACTGTTCCCCACAGTGGACTCCGAACTGTTGCCAGTACTGAAGGGCCTTGGCATCACCACCATCGTTCTCGTGGGGGTATCGCTGAACTTGGCCGTCACGCACACCGCGGGCCACGCCACGCAGGCCGGTTTCGAACTGGTGGTACCCCGCGACGCTGTCGGCGGGACACCGGCCGAGTACGCAGAACAAGTGCTGGACAACACCATCGCCGTGCTCGGGCGACCGAGCACGGTCGACCGACTGATCGGCGAATGGACTGGTGCGGCCGACACCGGCTAGCGATCAGACGGGATCGAAGCCCGATACCAGCCAACGGTCGTCCACTTTGTCGAGTGTCACCCGGATGCTGGATACGCTCTCGGTGGGCGCGTCCGCGCCTACCGACACGCTCTGATTGACGAACAACAGCGCCACGGCGTGATTCTCATCCACCGACACCGACGCTGCAGCCGGAATCGTTGCGGTTGCCGCGATCCGCTGTTCCTTGGATCCGGGTATCACGACATCTTCGCTCAGTTGGATGTAGGAATCGCGAAAGTTGCCGGTCGTCCGGTCTCGCGCCGACATGAGGTCGCTTTCGACCGTGTCGGGCCGGTAGGACAGCAGGGCGACAGTGGAATCCTTTGCTGCCTGCAACGATTGAGACGCGGCTACCTCGGAGTACGGCCCTGAGGAACCCTGCCACTTCAGGAGGCCCGCCGCCATCGCCATCAGCAGGACAAGACCAGGTAGCACCCCGAATACCAGCACCCACCGCCGGCGGATTCCGCGCCTGGGCGACCGTGTCCGCTCGTCGGCCCCGTCGGCGGCCGAATTCTCTTTCGCCAACGACTTGTCGATCACCTCACTGGTGCTCATGCGACGAAACCGACATTCGAGATCTTGAGATCCTCGCCCGACTTCTGCACCGTCAGGCGCATCCGCCAGGACCGGGCCTGCTGCTCAGGTGCGCCTGCGACCGAGGTGGTCACCGACACCGCGACGATCGCCTGGGCTTCCTCACCCGAGAAGGATTCCAGGCCTGCCTCGGTGACCGTGCCCTGCGACGTCGACTGGGAGTTCTTGACGACATCGACGAAAGGCTGGGAACGTTGGACGAAATCGTCGTAAAACTGGCCGGTGGCAGCATCGAGGATCCGTTGGATATCAGTGTCGGCCTGCTGGTGATCGATGGTGGTCAGATTCACGGCGCCCTGCCGGGCGACCTCGAGGTACCGTTCACGTTCCGAATCCAGCAGCCGGGACTCGTGGTTTTGGTAGCCGAGCCAGATGGAGACGGAGCTCACCGCCGCGAGTGAAACCAGTCCGGCGATGAGCCCAAGGAGCAGCGGGGACCGAATGCGCCCCTTCGTCTTCGACGCGGGGTCTGCATCGTCATCGCGCTCGGCCACCGCCCCCTCGTAGTCTTCGGTGCCGTCGAGTTCGGTCAGCTGGAACTCGTCGACCGTGGTCGTAGCTTCCTCGGAATCGCCACCCGACGGACTCAACTTCCCGGCGGTATCAGCATCGACTCCCATGTCTGCTCCTTCGAAGCGTCGGTGGCGAGGTTGGATTGGGTGTAGACCTTGCCGTCGGGTCCGATATAGGTGCCGGTCGCCGGGTCGTACTTGGCGACCGCAATGTCGGGCGGCGGCGCGGCCGGCGGCGCAGCGCCGGCGGCGGCGGGCGCCTCAGCGGAAGGTGACGTACCCGTACGAGGCTGCGGCACAGCCTGTCCGGTCACCGTCGCGTTCGGGTCACCCTTCCAATTGAAGCCGTCATTGAGCGGCACGTAGACCTCGTCGCTCTCACACATCGCCGCAGTCGGTGCCCGCTTGCCGGGGCGAGTGAGGCACGGCACGTTCCGTGCGCCGCGTACGTTCAGTGTCGAATCCTGCGGCACCCGGCAGTAGATGTCGCCGGGAGGAGCGTCGGGGTAATCCTCGAAAGCGGCAGCGCGTTGCTGCTGGGGCGGAAGGAAACCCGTGTTGCAGACCGAGGGCAGGTTCAGGTTGAGGTTGAAGCTCAGAAATGCACCCTTGTAGTCCTGCTTGGTGTTTCGGTTCGCGACACTTACCGCCTGGATCGCTTCGGTGCCGGTGGGCAGCAGCACCAGAAGCTGTTCGATGGCGGGCTGGTAGGCAACGGCCACCTCACCGACGGCCACCAGATTCGACAGAATAACCGGCAGCGTCGGCTGCAACCGGTCGAAGAGCGCACGCACCTCTTCCGTCGCAGGCGCGCCGTCCTCCAACACCCCACGGACCGCCGCGTCGTTGTCCCTGAGCTGCTGGGTGACCTCGGCCAGATTCGCCGCCCATGCCTGGACCGAGTCCGACGTATCGGTCTGGGTCTCGAGCAGTGGCCCGACGTTGTCGACCACGTTGGTGAGCTCGTCGAGATTCGCTCTCGCATCGATGGCCAACGCGGTGGACCCTTTGATGAACCGCGACAGCTCGGGGCCCAAGCCTCCCAACGCGACGTACGCTTCGTCGACTGTCGTCGTGAGGTTGTCGCCGGGAATGGCCTCTAAGCCACGGTTCGTCGCGTTGAGCAACTCGTTGATGTCCGGGGGCACCGAACTCCGATCACGGGTGATGACATCCCCGTTCTTCAACGGAGCGGAGCTCCCGTCGCGCGGCAACAGCGCGATGTACTGCTCACCCACGGCACTAACGCTGTGCACCTCGGCGTCGAGATCGGATGGGATGTCGATACTTGACGTCAGTGCCAGCACCGCGTCGACTTCGCCATCGTTCAATGTCACAGCTTTGACCTGGCCGACCTCCGTTCCGCGGTAGGTCACGTTGGCCCGCTCGTAGAGTCCGCCCGCCTCGGGCAACTCGACAGTGACCTGATAGGTGCCCACACCGAGCAGTCGCGGCAGCTTCACATAACCGAATGCCATCACCGATATGGCCACCAGTGAGACGACCACGAAGATCGCCAGCTGGATCCAGATGCGTCTGGTCAGATGCATGTCACGGCCCCTGGTCGAAGTGGTAGGGCACAACCAGTGGGTTGCGGCGGGTGTAGGGGCTGGGCATCTGACCGATGGTGCGACCCCATTGCAGTTCGAGTTCTGTCAGCTCACCCTCCAAGAAGGTGCCCGTCAAGAACGATGCGTCGAGTCGACTCAACGTCAAGTCGATCACCGCGGTGAGGTTCGCGTAGTCGCCTCGAAGCCACTTCGTCAGTGTGGGTTTCGGGAAGGGGAAGGTGAGGTAGAAATCCAGCGAGCGGGTGAGCGCCGGTCCGGCGTCGGCCAACGACTTCAGCACCGGCCCGAGATTTTTCAGGTTCTTGACCAGCGCATCCCTCGACTGGTTCACCGAGTCGGCGGCCAACGCGCTGAATTTGCCCAATTGGTCGAGGGCGTCGACCAGGTTGTTGCGCTGGTCGTTGAGCACGACGAGCGCGTCGGGGATCGTCTTGATCGCCCGGTCCACCACCGGCTTCTGTTCGGCGATCTGACCGGCCAGGTTGTTCAGGCTCTCCGTCGCGGCGATGATATCGCCGGTCTGGTCGTTGAGGTATTTGATGAACTTGTCCAACTCGGTGATTAGACTGCGCAGTTCATCCGCCCGACCGCTGAACGCGGTACTCAGTGTTTGGGTGATGTCCTGGATGTTCCCGATGCCACCGCCGTTGAGCACCAACGACACCGACGCCAGCGTCTGCTCGGTGCTCGGGTAGAAGGAACTCGATTCCAGCGGAATCAGCGACCCCTCGGCGAGCCTGCCTTCCGGCGGCGAATCCGCCGGCGGGTTCAGCTCGACATGCAGTGACCCGAGAAGACTGGTCTGGCCGACTGCCGCCGTGGTGTTCGCCGGCAGGACGACGTCACCGTCGATCGACATCGTCAGCAGGGCGTTCCAGCCCTGTCGTTCGATCTTGGTGACGTTACCGACTGTGACGTCGCCGACACGCACCCGCGAGTTGCGTTCGATGTTGTCGACATCGGGCAGTTGCGCCTGGATGGTGTACGAGCCTGGGCCACTGCCCGCGGTACCTGGCAGTGGCAGCGAGTTCGCACCCCGCCAGTCGGCGCAACCCGACGCGCTCACGGCGACGACCGCCACCAGGACCGCAGGAACCATTCCGCGACCCGTGCGCTGGGTTCGGGACCGAAACGCCATCACGCCCCTCCCCCAGGAGGAACCATCAGCCCCGGCAGGCCGGCGGCCGGGTCGGTCGACACCGGCGTCCCCGGCGGCGACTGATCCACCGGTCCCGGAGGGGGCAACGGCGCCGATGGCACGAAGGGGGCGTCAGCAGGCGGATTTGCGGCGGGCTCACCGAATCTCGTGAACGGTGCGCCCGCCGGTGGCAGCGGACCTCCCGAACCCGGGGACGAGCCGGCCGGCGGCGGAACGTAGTCCGGCCGCAGCCAGTCCTCGCTGTAGGTGATCTCGTTGGGCCGGGCCTGCGCACCGACAAACGGGTTGATTCCCAGGGGCGGGAAGTTGTACTGGCGGTTCTTGATGATCGGCGCCAGATACTGGGCACACAGCTTCGCCGACTGCTCGGCACCCAACCGTGAGGCCGCTTGCACTGCCCCGCAGAGGAACTGAATCGGGTTGGAGAAGTTGTTGATCGCCAGCGCTCCGGTCAACGTGCCCTGCGCAGGCTGGTAGATGTTCAAGAAGTTCTGGAAGGCGTTGGGTGCGACGTGCAGTGTCTGCTTGAGGTCATCGAGGCTCTCGTAGAGCGTGGTGGTCGTCGCCGCCAACTGGTCCCCGGTGGTGCCCAGAGTCTCCCTGTTGTCGGCCACAAACGTCGTCACGTCACCGACGACCGAGTTGAGCGAATCCACCGCGGTTCCGACCTCGTTCGGGCTGTTGGTCAGCAGCCCCGTCACCGACGCCAGATTCTGGTTGAGTTCGCGCAGTAGATCCCTGCTGCTCTGCAAGGCAGAGACGAGGACCGACAGGTTCTTGACCGTGCTGAACAGATCGTCGCTGTGATCACCGAGCGCCGAAAACGCCTGAGACAACTTGATCACCGTGTCGCGGATGTTCGCACCCTGCGGATCGCACGGTCCACCGTCGGGATCGGGCACGCACAGGTTGTCCGCGGCGGTGTTGACGAACGCCCCCAACGTGCTCACGCCTCCCGGTTCAGTCGGCTGCAGCGTGTCGGCGAGCCGCTCGAGTTGCACCCGGAAGTCGTCGAACTCGACCGGCACGGCGGTGCGCTCCTGCGGAATGACCGTGTCGGTGTTCATCACTGGGCCACCGGTGTACACCGGTGTCAGCTGAATCGCGCGGGACGACACCAGCGAAGGCGACAAAATGACGGCCTTGGCGTCGGCGGGAACCTTGTACTTGTCGTCGACGTAGAAGGTGATCTTGGCGCGGTCGGGCTGCGGCTCGATCGTCTCGACCTTGCCGACAGGCACACCCAGGATCCACACTTCGTCCCCGGGAAACAGCCCGTTGCTGTTGGCGAAGTAGCCGACCAGATTGGTTCGGCGTGCGGAATCCACCGTGGTGGTCACGACCACGATTCCAGCGGTCAGAATCACGGCGAGCACGGCTGCCAGGACGACGCGGGAGTATCGCCAGTTCGTCATCACGGCGTCCCTTCAGGTGGCGCGGCGGGGGTCAGCGGAACCGGGGTGACCCCGGCAGGGCCCGGGGCGCCGGGTCCCACGGTTACCGGGCCGGGAGGCAATGGCGGCGGCGGGCCGGCTTCCTGTGTCACTGGCGGTTGCTGGCCCGGGGCGGGCAGCTCCACAGGCCCGTAGGGAGTCGGGGTGTCCGTCTGGTTGGGTGGCGCTTCGGCTGGCGGACCCGGGGGAGGGCCGCCGGGTGGCGGAGCGGCGGGCGGCTCGCGGTAGGGGTAGCACCCGGTGGGGCCGGGCAGCGCCACTCCCGGTGGACCGCAGCCCTGATCGCCGGGGTTGCCGGTGATGGCGTCGGGGATTGTCAGGCGCGGCTCGCCACCCTGGCCGGTGCGGGGGAACGGAACGGGCAAAGCCGGCGTGCCGGGTTGTCCCACCTGCGGATCAGCGCGTTCGGTCGGAAGCAGCACGTTGGGGTCGAGACCGAGGTCGGAGAATGCGGCGTCGATGAAGGGCTGCACGAACTGCCCCGGGAAGAGATTCACGAGGTAGGCCTTGAAGAACGGGCCCGATCCGACGGACTCGCCGAGCCCGAGTGCGTACTTGTTGAGTCCCTTGATGGCCTTCTGGACCCGGTCCTTGCGATTGTTGACGAGCGCCAACACGCCGTTCAGCTTCTCCAGCGCCGGCCGCAGCGGATCGCGGTTCTCGGCAATGAAGCCGTCGATCTGCTGAGTGACGGCCGCGATGTTGCCCGAGATTTGATCGAGTGCGACGCTCTGCGTCCGCAGCTGAGCCAGTAACGCGTTGGTGCTGGAAACGAGGCTGACCACCTGGTTGCTGCGTTCCCGCAAGACCCCGGTCACCTTGTTGGCATTATCCAATAGGTTGCGGAGTTCGGCGTCACGCAGGTTGATCGTCTCGGAGAAACGCGCCACCCCCTGCACCGCGATCCTCAGCTCGGGAGGCGTATCCGAGAATGTCTCGGCGAGGACCGCCAGAGAGTCGGACAGCTGGTCGGTGTCCAGCCCGCTGATCGTGGAAGTCAGATCGCCGAGCGCATCTGGCAGCTGGTATGCCGGCTTGGTGCGGTCGACAGGAATGACACCGTCCTGCTCCCCGTCACCACGCGGGACGATCTCGAGGAACTTCGCTCCGAGCAAGCTTTTCGTCTTGACCGCTGCCTCGGTCCGCTCGCCGAGCCTGACGTCCTCTTGCACGTTGAAGGTCACCAGGACCTGGGAACCGTCCAGCTCGACACTGCCCACCTGCCCCACTTCGAGGCCCGACACCTGCACCGGGGCGCCGGGCAGCAGCCCGCTCGCTTCGGTGAAATGCGCCGAGTAGTCCTTGGCCTCGTTGAAGAACGGCAGCCGGTCGTAGTTGAGGATCCCGAGGGTCAGGGCCGCCGTGAGTCCGATGCCGATGCCACCGATGAGGTAGGGGTTGCGTTCCTGGAATGTGATCATCGTGGCGTGCACCTGCCTGAGTCCTGGCCGGCGAGTTTGACGTAGACCGGTTGACCACCCTTGCCGTTGACCTTGAGCACGAGGTCACAGAGGTAGAAGCTGAAGAAGTCTCCGTACAGGCCTTGCCGGTTCAGTACCTGGTAGGCGTCCGGCAGCGTGTTGATCAGGTTGTCGAAATAGTCTGCGTCGGCCAGCACGGTCGCCGCCGTCCGGTCGGTCTCGGTGACGACCTTCTTCAGCGGCGGCCTGGCTTGGGCGAGCAACTCGGCCACTCCGCCCGCGGCTTCGTTGGCGTATGCCACCGCATTGGTGATGTCTTCCTTCCGGCCGTCGAGAGCGCCTACCAGTTCCGACAGCGAGGTCACTGCCTTGTCGAACTGCTTGTTCTCGTCGCCGAGAGAACCGAGCACGGTGTTGAGGTTGTCGATGACCTCTCCAATCAGCCGATCGCGATCCGCGAGCGTGTTCGACAGCGCACCTGTCTGACTGAGGAACGAAGCGACGGTGGCGCCCTGACCCTGCAGGGCCTGGATCAACTGGCTGGAGAGCGCATTGACCTGGTCGGGGTCCAAGGCCCTGAACAGCGGGCGGAAACCGCCGATCAGAGCATCCAGGTCCAGCGCAGGCGCTGTTCGGGTGAGCGGGATGGTGGCCCCGGGGTTCAGTTTGTTCGTCCCGCCCACGCCCTCTTCCAGCCCGAGGTAGCGACCACCGATCAGGTCGTCGTAGCGGACAACCGCCCGACTGCCCTCGGTCAGCACCACGCTCTCGTCGGCGGAGAACTCCACGGTCGCGGTGGTGTCGGGCTTGAGCCGAATGTCTTTGACCTTGCCGACTTCAACGCCCGCGATGCGCACGAAGTCGTCGGCCTGAAGCCCGGAGACGTTGAGGAACTCGGCGGTGTAGGTCTGCTCCTTCTGAAACCGCAACTGCCCGAAGATGGCGAACATCGCGAACATGCCCAAGAGGCAGACCGCTACGAAGATGGCGATGCGCCACAGGGCTCCTCCCAAGTTGTCCTTCACGCCGTGACTCCTCTTGCTTCTTGCTTGACGGTGATGCGTTTCTCGATCAGGGCGCCTCGGCCGGGAGTGGCCGACCCGGCGGCACCGGCGCGTCGCCCTGTCCCGGTACCGGTCCCTGTGCGGGACCGGACAGCGGCGGTGGCGGCGGCGGGGGCGGCGATGGCCGGGGCAATGGAATCGGCTGGCTCGGCGCCGGGAACGGCGGGTTGAACGGTTCGACTCCGGGCGGCGGGGCAGGATCGCGAGGCGCCCCCGGGGGCGGCGCCGGCGGTAGACCCGGATACAGCGGGGTACCGTCGGGCGCGTACTGCGGTGCTCCATACGGCGGCGCGCCGGGGTATGGGATCGGCCCTATCGCAGGTCCGTTCCGGTTGCGGATGCTCGGCGGCTCCGGCACCGCCCGGGTCACCGGGAAGTAGTTGGCGTAGCCGGGGAAACCGATGCCGGGGTTGACCCGCATGTCGTTGCCGGTGCCCCATCCTGTGTTGGTGACCAAGTAGCGGACCGGCCAATTCTTGGCCACATCGGGTAGCGATCCGCATCCGGGCTTACCCCCCGGACCGCCCTTGGCGCCGATAATGGGCAGATGGTTCGGGTACTTGTACTGATCGTCGCCGAGCAGAAGCGCGACGTCGAGGATGACCGACTTGCCGTCGGCGCCGCCGGTGACGTCGAGGAACCCGCTGTCCACGGTCATCTTGCCGCCCTGCAGGAGGCAGGTGAGCTGTGGGTCGTACTTCAACAGCAGGTCGGTAGTCGGCTGGAGCACGTTGATCGCCTTGACCAGGTTGTCCTTGCTGGGCCCGAGAAGGTCGATTCCGCTGCGGGACAGCCCCAGCACGCCGACAAGCAACGCGTCCAGGTTGGCGGCCTGATCGGTGATCGTGACGCTGGTGGTGCTCGCCGCGTCCAGCACCGTGACGATGTCGGGCGCTGCCGCAGCGTACGTGTCACTGAATCCTTGGAGAGCTTGCCAATCTCGGCGTACCGTCTCGGCGCGAGGATTGAGCGCCAGCAGGACGTCGTTGCCGTCGGTGATGGCCTGTCCCAGTCGCTCGCCCTGGCCGCGGAGGCCTTCAGCGAGTGCCGAGAGTACCCCGTTCAGTTTTGCAGGATCGATTTTCTGCAGCACGCCCCGCAGATTCTGGAACACCGTGTTGACCTCGGTGCTGACGTTAGAAGACTGCAGGACAGCGCCTTTGGACAACCGCTGCGGACTGGGGTCACCGGGGTAGATGAGGTTGACGTACTTCGCCCCGAAGGCGGTAGTAGCCCTGATCTCGGCCTGGACGTTGGACGGAATCTGCCGAAGTTGGTCGGGAAACATCTCGAGGTCCAGGCTCACCTGGTCGAGGCCGCCACTGATGTCGCCGACGCGGCCGACCTCCACTCCGCGCAATTTCACCTTCGCGCCGGGCTCCATCACGAGGCCTGCACGGTCGGATTTCAGCGTGACCGGCACATACGACCGGAAGGTGCCCGCGAACATCACCCCAGTTCCCGCGATGACCGCGGCGATGACCGCGAACAGGATGAGGGTCCACCACGCCGGGTGCAGCTTTCGGTCTCTTCTTGATTCCATCGTCTAACCCGAGAGGTTGAGCCCGCCGGACTGGCCGTAAAGGGCCAGCGATACGAACAGGGTGACGAAAACAGCGGCGATGAGGGATGTGCGCACCGCGCGGCCGACGGCCTCACCGACGCCTGCCGGGCCTCCGCTGGCGTTGAAGCCGTAGTAGGTGTGCACCAGCATCACCACGATCGCCATCGATACCGCTTGTAGGAAGGAGTAGATGATGTCCATCGGGTTCAGGAAAGTGTTGAAGTAGTGGTCGTACACGCCGGTGGACTGGCCGTACACCGCCGTGGTGCCGACCCGGGTGGCGATGAACGCCATCAGCACAGCAATGCAGTACAGCGGAATCACGATGATCACTCCGGCGACGACCCGGGTGGAGGCCAGGTAGGCGACCGACCGGATGCCCATGACCTCCAGTGCGTCGATCTCTTCGCTGATCCGCATGGCCCCCAGCTGCGCGGTGGCCCCGGCGCCGATGGTTGCGGCTAGCCCGATACCGGCGACCAACGGACCTACCAGACGGACGTTGAGGAACGCCGAGGTGAAACCCGCCAGGGCTTCGACGCCGATCTCCTCGAGCTGACTGTAGGCCTGCACGGAGATCAACGCACCGGCGGACAGAGTGAGGAACCCGACGATGACGATGGTGCCACCGATGACCGCCAGGGCGCCGACGCCCAGACTCATCTGAGCGATGAGCCGCACGACCTCGCCCTTATAGCGAAGGAAGGCATCGCCGATCCCTTTGATGGTCTCGCCGTAGAACTGAGTCTGCTCACCGATCCTGTTCCAGCCGCCCGCCCAGCTGGCGAAAGTGCGGCGGAGGCGCGGGAATTGGGTGCTTGCGTTGCTCATGTCGCCCCCGCTTTGACCGCTACCGCCGTGGCGATGAGGTTGATGACGAACAACGCCATGAACGTGTAGACCACCGTTTCATTGACGGCGTTGCCGACACCCTGCGGTCCGCCGCCCACGGATATGCCCTTGTAGCAGGCGATCAGGCTCGCCGCCAGGCCGAAGATAGCGGCCTTGATGAGCGCGACGATGACCTCGGGCGCCCCGACCAGAAGTGTCAGACCGGCGGCGAACGCACCAGGGGTGACGTTCTGGAAGAACACCGAGAAGACAAAGCCTCCCGAGATGCCGACCAGGCAGACCAGGGACGCCAGCAACAGCGACACCAACGTCGCCGCAAGCACCCTCGGCACCACCAGGGCCTGTACGGGGTTGACGCCCAAGACGCGCAGCGCGTCGAGTTCTTCGCGGATGGTGCGCGCACCGAGGTCGGCGCACATTGCGGTCGCGCCGGCTCCCGCAATGACCAGCACCGTCACAATCGGTCCGGTCTGGGTCACGGTGCCCAGTGCGGCGCCGGTTCCGGAGAAGTCGGCGGCGCCGATCTCGACGAGCAGCACATTGATGGTGAACGTGGTCAGCACCGTGAAGGGGATCGACAACAAGATCGTCGGCATCAGCGCGACGCGCGCCACGAACCACGTCTGCAGGATGAACTCGCGCCACGCCCAGGGCGGCTTGAACATTTGTACGAAAGTGTCAAGTGACATCGCGAAGAACTCACCGACTCCGCGAACGGGCTTGCCGACGGATTGGAGACTAACCACCACCGGCCCCTTCCCACGTCACCCGTATTGGCATGGACTGCGAAAACCTTTCGTCACGAAACCTTGATCACTGTCATGCGAAGTTGTGACTGGTGACACAAGCACTGCCGAGGAACCGTACACCACAATTTTCGGCAAGAGCAACAATCGGCGGATTCACGGAAAAGTGCTACGTGGTCCACCTAGTAAGACAACTGAACTTTGCTACTCACGTGTGTGACGGTCGGGGCGAAACATCTCACGCGCGTCGCCCCACCCCAAGCGGGAGACCGGTGAACCCGGCCTAGTCGGCGCCCGTCAACCAGCATATTTACTCAGAATTTTCGCCTACGTCGAACGACGGCCGACCAAGATGGACAGCGTGCCTCACGCTGCGGCACTTCGACGATCTGTCTCATCCCGGAAGATACCCCCTCGAGTTCGCCATGGGGCGGCGTTGCTGTGATTTCCAGAAGCAGGGACCGTATTGTCGCGTGAAAAAATGTCAGCAAGGGCCTGAATTTGCCGAAGAAATTTATGTACCGACACCTTCATCAATTAGAAGGCGCGCTCACACGAAATGTTCAGCTTCGTGTCGCGCGAGATTATCGCCCGGTCGACCATCCTCCCAATTCAAAAAGCAGAAACCGAGAACAAAGGGATCCGAATGACACGGATCGATAGGTGTCCGAGATTTACCACGATTTGGCGTGCTCGGTGAAAAGCGCCTCGGGGCCGCGGGCTCCGACACCGGTCCACGGCATGGACCCGGCGCCTGCGCCGGAGCGGTTACCGGAGCATGATGCACCCCGACGACCCGACAGAGGCCGTGCCGTTCGGACCCTGTGCCTGGTCGCGTCCAAGTACTGAACACGACTTATCCCATGTCGCTCGCCACGCCGGCGGCGGAGCCAGCGCGTCGGTCCACGACGCTCCGGCACCGCTGCCCGACGCGATCGGATACCGACTGTCGCGACCCGCCGGAACCCGAGCGGGAACAACCACCGCCGAGACGTCGAATACGGACGGCAGGACTGGCATTGCCATCCGCAAAAGCGGGCATGCAGGCTGCCGTCTGCATCAAAAGAGTGAATCATCTATCCATTTATCGGATTGGCGGATATGTGTCTGGAATATTGGCTCGTTCCGGCGTCGGCAAACCCGGCCCAATTCTCGCCGCCCAGGGCATAGATTCCGTTGCTCGACTCCGAAATATCAATGTCTGCCCGCTGATTCAGGTGACGTGATGACACCTGTTCACCGTTCGCCGGATCACTGTGGATGTCCACCGACACGGGCGCAGACCTGGGTCCGACCGCAGCGTGTCCGTCGACGCCGGCCAGTCCGGGTAACGCGGATTCACTTCTGACACCGCGTACACGCTTGTAGGATCCGGGCATGATCCGGTGCCGCCGTGCAATCGTCAGCAGTCTCTCAATGTCGCTCGCCGGCATCGGATGGGCGGCGGCCGCCACCGCCAGCCCTCCCACCGAGGGGGCGGAACAACCGTCGTGCGTCTACACCCTCTCGACACCGCGATTGGTCGACGTGTCCGGTACGACGATGGTCACCGCTACCCTCACGCCGTATCCATGCACGGGCTCGATCAATCCGAACTCGCTGACCGTCTGCATCACTCCCGAGGGGACGCCCACCGCAGGAACCTGCGGCTTCAGCGCTGTCCCGTCACGGGCGCAAGTGTTTGTCGCCTACAAGCCGGGCACGAGCTACGTCGTCAGGGGCACGGGCTGCGGGTCGGTCTATACAACCCAGGGCTCACTCTGCTCGACCGTGGGCCCCTTCACGACGACGCTGTAGCACGCCGCAGACGTCAAAACTTCTCTCCAGCCGACGGCGAAGGCCGTCTGCTTCCTAAGCCTGCCCCTGCTCGCGTACACTACGTGTCTTACTAAGTAAGCGATGTTACTTCGAGATGGCGGGGCAGTATTTTGGACTGGGGACTTCCATGGCCGGGATCAGAACTGGCGACGAGGGCAGAAGAGGCCGGCGCCGCCGCGTTCTGCGCTGGCGAGTTTGCCGATCTCAGTGCGTACGTGACGACGACCGAGATGGCGCACAACACATCGAAGGCCTTGATCGGACCGGGAATCGCCTACGCGTTCGCCCGCTCCCCATTTGTTCATGCCGCCGCCGTGCGTCATCTCTCGCGCACCTCGTCTGGCCGCGTGTTCCTGGGCCTCGGAGCAGGTACGCCGCGGATGAACCGGGACTGGTTCGGCGTCGACGCCGACCGCCCCGCGCGACGAATGGGCGAACTGATCGAGGTGATCCGAGCGTACTTGTCAGCCGAGAACGGCGAATCCATCAAGTACCAAGGTGATTTCTACAAGATCGACGCAGACATCCGGGCCCCCGTCCTCGGGCACCTCGACGTACCCATTCTGATCGGGGCCTTCAACAAGATCATGGTGCAGACGGCCGGACGCGTTGCCGACGGAGTTCTGGGGCATGGGCTGTTCACCGATCGCTGGTGGACCGAGTCGGTCGAGCCGGCCCTGGCGCGCGGAGCCGAGTCGAGCGGACGGGACGTCGCCGACCTGCGTCGTTGGGGTTGGCTGATCACCGCCATCGATGACAACGACCCGGCACGCGCCGTTCGGGAGGCGAAGCAGCAGATCGCCTTTTACCTGACCGTGCGGACGTATGACTCGCTGGTGGAACTGCACGGCTGGCAGGAAGAGGTCGCAGCGATTCGTGCGGCGTTCCGCACCAACGCCCCCGACACCATCGCCGATCATGTGACTGACGACATGCTGTGGTCCATCGCAGTGTGCGGAGATTCCGCGCAGGCACGCGAAATGCTCTCTGCTAGGGAGCGACTGCCCGAGCTCGCGTTCTCGTCACCCCCCAGCTTCCTGGTCGGGCGGCGCCGCCGCGCGCAATACGATGCCGCCGTGATCGAGCTGATGCCGCAGCAGGGCTGACGTGGATGTCTGCTCACCGATACAACGGTCACATGGTGTACTGAGTAGGACATCTCAACAATCAGGAGGTCGCGGTGGCTCGACGGGAAACACTGGCACCGATGGTCACATCCGAGCCGATCTCTGGTGCAGTTCGGTCACCCAAGACCGCAGAACTCGTTGCCCAGACCCTGCGCCGCATGATTGTCGACGGACAACTCAAGGATGGCGACTTCCTGCCCTACGAGGCCGACCTGATGGCGCACTTCCAGGTCAGCAGACCGTCCCTGCGCGAAGCGGTACGCGTGCTCGAATCCGATCGACTGGTCGAGGTCCGACGCGGGTCACGAACGGGGGCAAGGGTCCGTGTCCCCGGGCCGGAGATCGTGGCCCGACCGGCGGCGTTGCTGTTGGCCATCTCAGGGACGACGCTCGGCGACGTATTGACGGCACGCATCGGCATCGAGCCGTACGCCGTTCGGCTTCTGGCCGACGAAGGTACCAAAGCGGCACATGACGAGCTGAGGCGCCTCGTCAGTGATATTCCGCGCGCCAAAGACGAAGACAAGTTGGCGCAGGCCACGGCGGATCTGCATCGTCGCATGGTGGAGCTGTCGGGAAACGCGACGCTGGCCATGATCGCCGGCATGCTCCACGAGATCTCGGAGAAGCACACCACCGCTGCGATTCTCAAGGACCAGAACGTGGTCCCCAAGGCGCAGTTCACCAAGCTCGTGCGATCCTATGACCGCCTGGTCGATCTCGTTGGTGCCCGCAAAGGCGCTGAGGCCGAGGCGCATTGGCGCCGACACATGGAGAACGCCAGCGCAGCACTGCTGAAAGGCTATGAGAAGACGCAGGTCCGCGACATTCTCTATTGAGCCTTAACGGAGATCGCCTCTTGGAATGTGATCGGGGTCTCGCTTCAGCCTCAGAACACTGATACCCTCACCGTGGGAGAGTCGCAGACATGAGTCGTCTGCTGGGGAGTATCTCAGGAAGTGAGCACACGTGATAAAGAGTGAGCAGGCGCCAGCAGTGCCGGTGGTGACCTTTGATTACACGACTACCGAACCCGAAGGCACCTGGTTCGCCCGATACGACGCGCTGCGCGCTCAATTTCCTTGGTACCGCAATGAATTCGGCCCCGGCTTCTGGACGGTATGTAACTACCAGGGAATCCTGGAAATCATGCAGAACCCGCAGGTGTTCTCCAACAGTGTGGTGACCGCGCTGGATCCGGAACCGGCGATCAAGTGGATCCCCGAGATGCTGGACGGTGACGAACACAAACAATGGCGCCGCCAGCTGGGGCCGCTGTTCTCTCCCGGCGCGGTCGAGCGCATGGAGTCGACGGTGCGGCAACGGGCCATCGACATCATCGACGGAATCATCGCGCGCGCCCACGCAAGCGCAGCGACGGGAACGGGGCAGGGCTCCTGCGACTTCATGGCCGACTTCGCGTTGCGCTTCCCGACCACGATATTCCTCGAGATGATGGGCCTGCCGGTCGAAGAGCTCGACGAGTTCCTTGCCTGGGAGCACGACATCCTGCACGCCGGCGGCAGCGATGAGGAGAAGCTGCAGAAGCAGATGGCCGCGATGTTCGCGGTGATGGGCAGGTTCTCCACGGTCATCGCCGAGCGTCGGGAAGAACCGCGCGATGACATCGTCAGCAAGGCTCTGACCTACGAGATCGACGGAAATCCCGTCACCGACCAGGACATGCTGTCGTTCTGCTTGCTGATGTTCATGGCCGGCCTGGATACAGTCTCGGTCACTCTCGGCTGGATATTCTTGCATCTGGCACGCAATGACGCCGACAGGGAACGGATCGTCGCCGAACCGGCGGCCATCCCCACCGCGGTCGAGGAGTTCGTTCGCGCCTACGCCATCGTAATTCCGGCGCGGAAGGTGATGGAGGACATCGAGATTCAGGGCTGCCCGATGAAGGCAGGTGACATGGTGAACATTCCGCTGGCCGCCGCGACCCGTGACGACGCCGCCTTCCCGGATGCGACGACCGTCGACATCGCCCGTAAACCGAACAACCACATTGGATTCGGCGCCGGACCGCACCGATGCCTCGGTTCTCACCTGGCCCGTCAGGAGCTGAGAATCGCGATGGAGGAATGGCACGCCCGGATCCCCAACTACCGGCTGGCTCCCGATGCACAGATGCTCGAGAGCGGGGGCCAGCTGGGGCTGGAGAACCTGCCGCTGGTGTGGGACATCTGATGCGCAAACCGCTGACTGGAGTGCGGGTGCTCGAGGTCGCCCAGTTCACGTTCGTCCCATCTGCCGGGGCCGTGCTCGCCGACTGGGGAGCCGAGGTCATCAAGATCGAGCATCCTGTGACCGGCGACGCCCAGCGCGGGTTGGTCAAGGTTCTGGGCGCGGCGGCCAGCAAGCCGGGGTCCTCGTTCGCGCCGATCATGGAAGCCCCCAATCGCGGAAAGCGCAGCGTGGGGCTGGCACTCGACAATGAAGAGTCGCGGCCTGTGTTCGACGAACTCATCCGGCGCTGCGACGTGTTCCTGACGAACTACCTGCCGTCGGCCAGAACCAAGTTGAAGATCGACGTCGACGACATCCGCGAGGTCAACCCCGACGTCATCTACGTGGCAGGCAGTGGATTCGGGATGAACGGTCCCGACCGCGACGCGGGCGCGTACGACGCGACGGCCTTCTGGGCCCGCGGCGGCAGCGCCGACGGGCTCAACCCGCCGAACACCGACCACTCGGCGTTCATGCCCGCAGGTGCCTACGGTGACAACATCGGCGGCATGACCATCGCCGGCGGCGTTGCGGCGGCCCTCTACGGGCGGCACGTGACGGGCGAACCCTCGGTGCTCGACGTGTCACTGCTGGCGGTGGGCGCGTGGACCACCCAGTTCAGCGCCAACATGGCAATGCTGATGGGCGGTCCGCTGCCCAAGGTGGAACGGCAAACGCAGGCCCCGGGCAACCCGCTGACCGGCGCGTACCGCACCTCCGACGGCCGATTCGTTCAACTCTCGATGCTCCAGCCGACCCGATACTGGCCCGAGTTCTGCATGTTGATGGGACTCGACGAGTACGCAGAAGATGCACGATTCGCGTCCCTGCAGGCGATGGCCGAGCACGCCGACCTCGCGTACGGCATCGTCCACGACGCGATCGCCAAACTGACCTTTGCCGAGTGCAAAGAGGCGCTGAGCCGCGGAACCGGACAGTGGGCACCCGTCCAGGACGCTTGGGAACTGGCTCACGACGAAGGTTTGACGGCGAATGGCCGCATCGCCAACATCGTTGATGCCGAGGGAAATCCGCAGAAGCTGGTAGCCAGTCCGGTCAAGTTCGACGACGATCCCGCGGAATTGGTGCGCGCTCCGCAGTTCGCCGAGCACACCGACGACGTGCTGCGAGAACTCGGAGTGGACAACGACCGACTCATAGAACTCAAGATCGCCGGTGCAATCACGTAACCTCAGCGCTGTGACTGCCGTCGACATGGCTTCTGCGGACGACGGCACCGTCAAGGACCGACTGATCCGGGCGGCGGACGCGGAGATCGCGGCCCGAGGGATCAATGCGGTGCAGATGGAAGTGGTCGCCAAGATGGCCGGCGTCTCGCGGGCGACCGCGTTCCGCCAACTCGGCAGCGTTTCGGAGATGTTGGTCCAGGTGGCCCTGTTGCGAGCCCGCAGGCACGTCGCATCCGTGGAGTCGATCATGGCGGGCAAGACCGGCGTCTTCGCCAAGTTGGAAGCCGCGTTGGTCTACACCGCGCGTGAACTGCCGTCTGACCCGTCAATCTCCGCCCTGATCGCCCAGCACTCCGCATCAGTGCACGACCCCCGCGTGCACCAGGTCGCGATGGACGCGATGGGACCCGTGCTCGACGAGGGCCGACGAAGTGGCGAGGTGCGGACCGACATCGGGATATCCGAGATGGTCGACTTCCTGGTGGAGCAGACCTACCTGGCCGCTGAGGAGATCAAGCGCTCTGACGACGAGACCCGGCGACGGTTTCGGCACTTCGTCATTCCTGGACTCGCCGCCTCGCACGGCTCAAGCGGCGAATACGTGTCCAGGTCGATGGAAGTGCTCGACGCGGTGGGCGTTGCTATCGATGCGCTCGAAAACCTCAAAGACCAACTGCGCAGAACCCGTTCCGAGTAATGCACCGCTGATCGCTGCCGACCGCCCCGGCTTGCGTGTCCGGCTTGCGTGTCCGGTTTGCGTTCACCTGGGAAGCCAAAGCAGACCAAATCACCGTCGTCGCGAAACCCTCTGGGGTGGGCGATCCACGGGTCCTCGAACCGCCCGTCAATTGCCGGTTTCCTGTGGAGGATGCGCGCCATTCGGCTCCCCGCCAAGCAGCTGGTCCTGACGGAACGGCCGCTGCAGAATCGCGAGGGATGACGTGCGTCCGGATCAGCATCACTCTGCGGCGACGCCCTCACAGAGTGAACCGCCCTGGTTCTACTGGAGGCTCGATCTATTGGATTGCGACCACGGGTTGGTCGCTCCGTTGGGCATCGTAGAACGCGGTCTCGAACTCGGTGGGTGGGACGTCGTCGAGGTAGCTGTGGAGGCGGGCGGTGTTGTGCCAGTACACCCAGCTCAGGGTGGCCAGCTCGACGTCCTCGACGGTCTTCCACGGCCCGGAGCGGGCCGGCCCGTAGATCAGCTCGGCTTTGTAGTAGCCGTTGACCGTCTCGGCCAGGGCGTTGTCGAAGCTATCCCCGACCGATCCGATCGAGGGCAGCGCACCGATCTCAGCGAGCCGTTCGCCGTAGCGCACCGAGGTGAACTGCCCTGCGAGCCGGCATCGCTGTGGCAGGTCAAGCCGGGCAACGTGGTTCCGCGTGACCACCGGGCCATCTCGAGTGCGTCGAGGACCATGGTGGTGTGCATGTTCGACGCCACCCGCCATCCCACGATCGTCCGGGAGAACGCATCGACGATGAAGCAGACGTAGGCCACCCCGGCCCAGGTCGGCACATACGTCAGATCCGTCACCCACAATTGGTTGGGCGCCGCCGCGGTGAAGCGGCGGTTGACCAGGTCAGGATGCCGTGGCGCGGCCGGGTCGGCGTTGGTGGTCTTGACGGGTTTGCCGCGCCGCACCCCGTGGATGTCGAGGCTGCGCATCAGGCGCGCGACCTGGTCACGGCCCACGTCGTGGCCGTCCCGACGTGCGGCTTTCCACAGCTTGCGGACCCCGTAGACGCGGTAGTTGTCCTCCCACAGCGTGCGCAGCGCCGGTGCCAGCTCAGCGTCGCGGACGGCCCGCGCCGACGGTGGCCGGGTCTTGGTGTCGTAGTAGGTGCTCGGGGCCATCGACACTCCTGCGTTGCGCAGGACGGTGCAGATGGGCTCGACCCCGAACTCAGCCCGGTTGGCGTCGATGAAGGCGACTATTTCTTGTGTTGGCGGTCGAGCTCCGCCCCGAAGAAACTCGCTGCTCGTTTCAGGATCTCGTTGGCGCGCTTAAGTTCCCGGTTCTCCTGCTCGAGTTCCTTGAGCCGTTGATACTCCGCAGTGGACACCCCGGGCGCCACGCCCTCGTCGATGTCGGCCTGGCGCACCCAGGACCGCACCGACTCCACCCCGTAGCCGAGCTGGTTGGCCACCCGCGCCACCGTGCCCTGCGTCGTGCCCAGCTCGGCGCGCAAGGCGCGCACCATCCGGACCGCGGCAGCCTTCTCCTCCGGGCTATAGCGACGCGTCGTGGGCTTGCCAGCTGACTGTTCCTTCGGCATACCTGCATCCTCGTTTCCAAGGTCAGGAGCCTCCGGTATTTCCAGTGCGATTCATCAGTACTGCATTTAACCGTCTGTTGCAGATTCCCGGGGCATCGGTCACTGATGTCGTCATCACCGAACGCGAAGTCGAGGTGACGCTGCGCCCCTCGAGCCGCTTGCTGCAATGCCCTTGCGGTCAGCGTGTCCGCGGCGGCTACGACCGGCGGCGCCGGCGCTGGCGGCATCTGGATCTGGCCAGCCGCAAGCTGTGGCTGGTCTACGACATCCGTCGCCTGAACTGCCCGAATTGCGGCGTGCGCACCGAGCAGGTGCCCTGGAGTCGACCTGGGGCGCGCCATACCCGTGACTTCGAGGACACGGTGCTGTGGCTTGCCAGGAGAACCGATCGCACCTCGGTGGCCACATTGCTGCGCTGCGCCTGGGAGACGGTCACCGCCATCATCAACCGCACCGTCGAGGAACTACTCGACGAGCGTCGTCTCGGTGAGATCTATCGCATCGGCGTCGATGAGATCTGTTATCGCCATCCGCACAAGTACTTGACCATCATCGGTGATCACGCCACCGGCACCGTCATCGACATCCACCCCGGCCGCGGGGTCGATTCACTGACCACGTTCTACGACAAGCTCACCGCCGAGCAACGTGCTGACATCGAAGCGGTCTCCATGGACGGTTCCACCGCGTTTCGTTCCGCGACCGAAGACAAACTGCCCGGCGCGACGATCTGTTACGACCCATTCCACGTAATGCAATGGACCAACCGTGCCCTCGACGAAGTGTTCGCTGCGGCCATGGCCACCAACCGCGCCGACTTCAACCTGTCCTCAGGGCAATGGCGCAAAGCCCGTACCGCGTTACGTACCGGCGCCGAACGGCTCAACCCAACCCGCGGCCATCTCGTCAGAACGATCACCGCGCAAAACCATGCCATTGGCACGGCTTGGAGAATGAAAGAGCAACTACGACAACTGTTTCGAATCGCAGACCCGACACGAGCACCACGGTATCTCCGACGCTGGATCCAGCGTGCCGCCGCCAGCGGCATCCGCCCCCTCGTTCAACTGGCACGCCGCCTCGAACTGCACTTCGACGGCATCATCGCAACCATCGAACTCGGCATCAGCAACGCTCTCATCGAAGGCATCAACGCCAAGATCCGCCTCATCAACGCCCGAGGCTATGGCCACCACTCCGCCGAAGCACTGACCTCGATGATCTACCTCTGCCTCGGTGGACTGAACCCCAAACTCCCCACAAAAACCTGAGGAGTCGCACATATGATCGAATCGTGGGCATGCAGGAGATCGGGTACGGCGGCCAGCCGCTGCCGCCGGTTTTCCGCCGCGTGGACCCGCCCGCCGTGGTGTTGATCGATCTGGTGGCCCTGTTCTCCCGCCAGCCGCACTGCGCCGGCCACTACCATCCGAACGGCCTGCAGCTCGACGCCGTGGTGGAAGGTGTGCTGACCGGCTGGGGCCGGGCCGAGCACGGCGGCTGGTGGGGCCTGGTGACGTATCCGGTCAAGTACGGCAGCCGTGCGCACACCGTCACTCACTGGGCTCCGGCCTGGGTCCTCAAGACGACGTGACGACACCGGATGTGATCCTCGCCGATCACCCTTGACGCCCGTCAAGACGCGGCGCGATGATCATCGCGTGATCAGCGTGACTGAGCAACAAGTCATCGACGACCTGGCCCGGCGCCTGGCCGACACGCACACCCAGGTGGAACCGACCGAAGTCGTCCGCGTGGTCCAGGAACAGCACGCCCGCTTCGCGGATCGACCCATCCGGGACTTCATCCCGCTGTTCGTCGAACGCAACGCCAAAGCCGAGCTGCTCAGGCTCGGCACCTGAGACGTCCGCAGTCCGGCCGGTGCGTCCGGGGCCGATGCACCCCGATTCGTTACCGGTTTTCCAGTGAAGACCTAAGCGGCTATCAGGTCTTTCTCAGGTTCGGGCCATAACTTCGACATCACACAGCGATGTGATGGACAACCCCGATACGCTCGGCCCGCCACCAATCCCCCCCTGGGTGGCGGGTCGAGATCGTTTGCGGGGTCCGAACGCGCCTTCCCCCGATCCGGTAGCCGATAGGGTTCTGACCAATACACCGGGCCGAGGATGAGGTGGAACATGATTCGCCAGTTGTTCGTAGCGAGTGTCGTCAGCGCAGCCGCCGTCGTCGGCGCACCGATCGCCGCCGCCGAGCCCGGACCGATGTATCCCGACGATCCCGGCCGGTACGCCACCGATGTGCCCGGGATGGTCTACGACGCCCACCTGACCGCACCCTGCACGAACATGGAGCGCTTCACCTTCGGGCGCGGCCCGGGCGGCGAAGCCCTGCAGTGCCGCTGGATTCCCAATCAGTGGCCGCCGGTCTACACGGGCTTCTGGCAGATCAGTTATGGATTGCAGGGCGTGCAGGAGATCGGCAGCCCCTGCCCTGATCCGCAGTCCGCCGCCCAAGCGCCCGACGGGCGTCCGCTGGTGTGCATGGGGGCCCGGGGCTGGCAGGCCGGGATCTTCAACCGGGAGGGCTTCACCCCGCTCTGAAGCTAGGAGCTTCGCAGCGTCCGACTGGGCTCGGTGCCGAACGCTTCTTTGTAGGCGCTGCTGAAGCGTCCCGGATGGCTGAAGCCGCACCGTCCGGCGATCGAGGTCACCGTGTCGTGTGCCGGGTCGGCCGACTTCAGCTCGCGATGCGCGCGTTCCAGACGGACCCTCCGCAGGTACTCCAACGGAGTCGTCTTCATGTGCTCACGAAATGCGTACTGGATGGCCCGCGGTGTCACGTCGGCCGCGGCGGCGATGTCGTGAACGGTGATCTCGTAGTGAGCATTGTCGTGGATGAACTCCAGCGCCTGCCGCAGCATCCGCGGATGCTGTGCTGCCGGCCGAGAATCACCCTTCATCGCTGCAACGAGTTCCCGGGCTTGGCGAGAAATGAAACACCGTAGTGACTTATTCCACTGCCATGCCACGATCGGTGCATGACCGACCGCATCGAAGTCAGCCGGACGATCCCCGCACCGGCAACCGAAATATTCGCCGTCCTCACCGACCCGCAGGGCCACGTCGCCATCGACGCCACCGGCATGCTGCAGGACGCCGACGGCGAGCCCGTCCGGGCGGTCGGCGACTCGTTCGTCGTCCACATGGACCGGGAGGCCCTCAACGACTTTCCGCTCGGCCGCTATGACGTCACCGTAGAGATCACGCAGTTCGAACGAGACCGCTTGCTGGCCTGGACGATTCTCGGCCAGGTCCGCCCGCAGATCGGACACGTCTACGGCTACCGGTTGCAGCCGGAGGGCGACACCACGACGGTCACGTCCTTCTACGACTGGTCCGACATCGACCAGCAGTGGCGCGACGCCGGCATCTTTCCCGTCGTCTCCGAGGGGGCGCTACGGGCCACTCTGGGCATCCTGGACCGCACCGTCCGACGCGGCTACCCTCGGGCGTCAACCAAAGGTTGACGAGACCGCTACGTCAACCTACGGTTGACGGTATGTCCGACACCACCAAGATCACGCATCCCGTCCGACTCGACGACCTCATCGAGGTCATCAAAAAGGTGCACGACGAACCGCTCGACCAACTGACCGACGCCGTGCTGGCGGCTGAGGCACTCGACGAGGTGGCCGACCATCTGATCGGTCACTTCGTCGATCAGGCCCGGCGCTCCGGGGCATCGTGGACGGACATCGGCAAGTGCATGGGGGTCACCAAACAGGCAGCCCAGAAGCGCTTCGTACCCAGGACGCCCACCGACCCTGCCGACATGGACCCCGCCGCCGGTTTCAGCCGCTTCACCGACCGCGCTCGCAGCGTCATCGTCGAAGCACAGAATCGGGCCCACGCGGCGGGCAACGCCGAGATCACCCCCGCCCACCTGGTTCTCGGCCTGTTCGCCGACCCGACCGGCCTGGCAGCGCGACTGGTCGCCGACCAGGGCGTGGACATCGCCGCGGTCGCGCGGACCATCGAGCTGCCCGAACGCGCAGCCGACGTGCCGGCGCTCATTCCCTTCGACAGCCGGGCCAAGAAGGCTCTCGAGTTGACGTTCCGGCAGGCACTTCGCCTGGGCCACAACTACATCGGCACCGAGCATCTGCTGCTCGCGCTCTACGAGGAAGAAGACGGCACCGGCCTGTTGCATCACATGGGCATCGATGTCGTCCGCTTCGAACGCGAGCTGCGCGCAGCGCTGGACGCATTCACCCAGAACTGACCGACCGGAGGTCCGCTGAACCGTTGCTGCGGCGACGCGACCGTGTGCGATCATGTGCACCACGTCTAGGAGGGATCCCCGCATGCGCCGTTGGCTCGTAATGCTCGTCGCCGCGATCATGGCATTCAGCGGCCTGGCGGCAGCGCCGGCGACCGCGGCGGGAATCCCGATCGGGCGCCTCGGCGAACCGCTGCGCGTCGAGTACAAGGGCCTGATCGCCGACGTCACGGTCAACCACATCGCGCCATCGCCGGTGCCGCCCGGCTTCGGTTATCCCCCGCGCGCGCCGCGCTACCAGGTCTACCGCGCCGACGTGACGATCACACCCGTGCAACTGCCCACCCCCTACGCGATGGGCATCACGTTCGCGTTCCGCGGCGTCACCCCGACCGGCGACGCGTACGAGCCCCGCAACAGCGACGCACCCGACGCGCTGCAGTTCGGCATGCAGTCCGCACAGGTGGGCCGCACGTTCACCGGCGGCGTGTGGTGGGACTGCTACCGCGACCTGGTGTCCAATGTCGTTCTACTGGACCGCATCACCGGGTTCCGCCTGGCGCAGTGGAACGTCGTCTGAGCCGTTGGTCGTGCTGATCGGCCCGGCCGACCCGGCGCGGGTGGCCGAGCTCGCCGAGCTGGCCGCCCGCACCTTCCCGCTGGCCTGTCCGCCGTCGGCCGGGCCCGCCGACATCGCCGCGTTCGTGGCCGAGAACCTGACCGCCGCGCGGTTTTCGGACTACCTGCGCGACCCGGATCGCATCGTGCTGACCGCGACCGACGGCGACCGGATCGTCGGCTACGCGATGACGATCTGCGCCGCCGCGGACGACCCCGACGTCGCGGCCGTCGTTTCGCAGCGTCCCGCGGTCGAACTGTCCAAGATCTACGTCGCACCCCAGGCTCACGGCACCGGCGCCTCCGCAGCGCTGATGTCCGCGGTGCTGAGGCACGCCGCGGAGTCCGGCGCGGCCTGCGTATGGCTGGGGGTCAACCAGAAGAACGCGCGCGCGCAACGCTTCTACCGCAAGCACGGCTTCACCCAGGTGGGGACCAAGACCTTTCGGCTGGGCACCCATATCGAACACGACTACGTGATGGCGCGCCCGGTCTGACCCGCCGCGGTGAGCGCGAGCAACCGCGACGTCGCCCGCAGGTACTTCTTCCGGAAGCCGCCGTTGAGCATCTCCTCGCTGAAGATGGTGTCGAGTTTGGCGCCCGACGCGACCACCGGGATCCCGGCGTCGTAGAGCCGGTCGGTCAGCGACACCAGCCGCAGGGCCACGTTCTGATCGTCGATCGGGTGCACGCCGGTGATGTACACCTGCGAAACTCCCTCGATCAGGGTCAGGTACCGCGACGGATGCATCGTCGCCAGGTGGGTGCACAACGCGTCGAAGTCGTCGAGCGTCGCGTCGGGCACCGCGGCGGCACGGTCGGCCACCTCGCCGTCACTGAGCGGCTCGGGCGCCGGCGGCAACCCGCGGTGCCGGTAGTCGGGACCCTCGATGCGCACCGTGGTGAAAATCGATGCCAGCGTGTGGATCTCCCGCAGGAAGTCCTGCGCGGCGAAGCGGCCCTCACCCAGCTGCTCCGGCAGCGTGTTGGAGGTGGCCGCCACCGACACGCCCCGCTCCACGATCGCCGACAACAACCGCGAGATCAGCGTGGTGTTGCCCGGGTCGTCGAGCTCGAACTCGTCGATGCACACCAGCACGTAGTCGGCCAGCAGATCGATGCACTCGGTGAACCCGAACACGCCCGCGAGCTGGGTCAGCTCACCGAACGTCGCGAACGCCTTTTGACCGGACACCGCGTAGTACGACGACGCCAGCAGGTGAGTCTTACCGACCCCGAAACCCCCGTCGAGGTAGACCCCGACGCCGGGCAGCACGTCCCGCTTGCCGAACAATCTCTTCTTGCCGGCCCGTCGGGCTTGCGCCTGGTCGCAGAACTCCCGACAGGCCCGCACGGCCTCGGCCTGAGAAGGCTCGGCCGGGTCGGGCCGGTAGGTGTCGAAGCTGACCTCAGCGAACGTCGGCGGCGGAATCAACTGCGCGATCAGCCGTTCCGGGGTGACGCTGGGATGTCGATCGACCAGATGACCGACCTCACTGGACCCGTGCATGCTCCGCACCCTAACGGCGTGCTGTGATTCTGCGTATGGCCGGTGACGCGGACGGGACGCAGTTCACACTGTTGGGCGCCGAGACCACGGTGGACCAACGCGGGCTGGCGGCGTACTACCGCTACCCCGACGGTCTGCAGTCGTGCTGGGTGCGGGCCAACATGATCACCTCGGCCGACGGCGGCGCCACCCGCGACGGCCGTTCCGGCGGGCTCGGCGCCGCCGGCGACCGCGCGCTGTTCGGCACGCTGCGCCAGCTGGCCGACGTCATCCTGGTCGGTGCGGGCACCGTGCGGACCGAGAACTACTCCGGCGTGCAGTTCGACGCCGCCCGTCGGGCGGCCCGTCAGCGCGCGGGGCAAGCCGAGGTTCCGCCGATCGCTGTGCTGACCCGCACCGGCCGGCTCGACCGCGAGTGCCGGCTGTTCGAGCGCACCGAGGTGGCGCCGCTGATCTTGACCTGCACCGACTCGGTCGCCGACACCCGCGCCAGGCTCGGCGACGTCGCCGAGGTATTCGACGTCTCCCGTGCGCGGCCCGGCTCTGTGGACCTGCCGGCCGTGCTGGATCTGCTCGCCCAGCGCGGCCTGTACCGGGTGCTCGCCGAGGGTGGGCCCGCCATCCTCGGAGCGTTGATCGCCGAGAGTCTGCTCGACGAGCTCTGTGTCACGGTGGCACCGCTGCTGGTCGGCGGTCCCTCGGCGCGGATCGTGACCGGTGGCGGCGCGGTGGCGACCCGGATGCGCCCCGCTGCTCCGCTGACCGACGCCGACGGCTTCCTGTATCTGCGCTACCTGCGCGCTGACGATCCCCGGTGACGCCGGTCAGTACTGTGGTCGGCATGCGTCGACTGCTCCGCGCCCGTCGCGGCGCCGCGGTGGCCGTCGCGGTGTCGCTGGTCGTGGCCGGGTGTTCGCCCGGCCTGGCCGCCAACCCCCGCTACGCCACCGACTCGGGTGCCCGGCCGCAGGGTGCCACGCAGACCAGCGACCAGCCCGCGGGCCCGCCGGCTCTGGAAGCACCCAAGAACGACCTGTCGTGGCGGGACTGCACCTCGCGGGTGTTCAACTCAGCGGGCGTCGAGCCGCTCCCCGGGGTCCGGCTCGACTGCGCCAGCTACGACGCCGACCTGGACCCGATCAGCGGCGCGACCGGGTCGGTCACCATCGGGGTGGTGCGCGCGATATCCGCGCAGACCCCCGCCGACGCCGGCCCCCTCGTGATGACCACCGGGTCGGATGTGCCGACGTCGGTCCGGCTGCCCGGGTGGTTGGCGCGTACCGGTGCCGATGTGCTTGCCAGCCGCCCGGTGGTGTCGGTGGACCGGCGCGGAATGGGGTTGTCCGGCGCGCTGGACTGCCGCGACATGTTCGACCGCCAGGAGATGTTCGAGCAGGCGCAGTTCCAGAGCGGGGACGACCCGGTGGCCGCGCTGAGCACGATCACCATGACCGCGACCACCAACTGCACCGACACCATCGCCCCCGGCGATTCGGCCTACGACAACGCCCACGCCGCAGAGGACATCGAACGCCTGCGCACCACCTGGGACGTCCCGGCGCTGGCGCTGCTCGGCATCGGCAACGGTGCGCAGGTCGCGCTGGCTTACGCCGGGTCGCACCCGAACAAGGTGGCCCGGCTGGTATTGGACTCGCCGCTGCCGCTGGGCATCGCCGACGAGGCCGCCACCGAGCAGCGCGTCAGGGGCCAGCAGGCAGCGCTGGATGCCTGGGCCGATCAGTGCGCGGCGAGCAACTGCGTGCTGGGCTCCGACCCGAAGGCCGCCGTCGACGCACTGCTCACCGCCGCCCGCGCCGGCAACGGACCCGGCGGCGCGTCCGCGGCCGCGGTCGCCGACGCCATCTCGGTGGCGCTGGCCTTTCCACGGGGCGGCCGGGTCGACGCGGCCAATGAACTGGCGCTCGCCATCGCCGACGCGCAGTCGGGCAACACGAACCGGCTGAACAATCTGATCAACCAGGCCGAGACACTGCGCCACAGCGACGGGCAGTTCGTCAACGGCTGCAGCGACGCGCTGAACCGGCCGACGCCCAACCGGGTTCGCGAACTGGTGGTGGCGTGGGGCAAGCAGTACCCGCAGTTCGGCACGGTGGGAGCCCTGGACATGGTCAAGTGCCTGCACTGGCCCAGCGGCGCGACCCCGAAGGAGCCCGCCGGGCTGGAGATTCCGACGCTGCTGCTCGGGGTGCAGAACGACCCGGTCGTCGGCAACGAGGGGGTGGCCGCGGTCGCGGCCACCGCGATCAACGCGGGCTCGCCGAACCGCCGGGTGATCTGGCAGGGCATCGGCCACGGGGCCGTGCTGTACTCGGAGTGCGCAGTGCCGCCGGTGACGACCTACCTGGACAGCGGAGAACTCCCCGAGACCGACACGTACTGCCCGGCGTGACCGGTCGGGGCACGGCCTCGGTGTACGGTGCGCACGTGCGCGATCTTGTTCTGACCGCCTTCCGGCCCCGCACCTCACCGCCGACCACCGCCTCGGTCCTGCGGTCGATCCTGTGGCCGCTGGCGATCCTGTCGATCATCCACCGCAGCTACGTCCTCGCCACCAACGGCTACATCACCGACGATTTCGCGCCCGTCTACCGCGCCGTGGTCAACTTCAAGCTCGGCTGGGACATCTACAACGAGAACTTCAACCACGTCGACCCGCACTACCTCTACCCGCCCGGCGGGACGCTGCTGATGGCGCCGTTCGGGTACCTGCCCGTCGAGGCGTCCCGATACTGGTTCATCTTCTTCAATACGCTGGCGATCCTGCTGGCCGCGTATTTCCTGCTGCGGCTGTTCAAGTTCACGTTGGCCTCGGTGGCCGCGCCCGCGCTGCTCCTGGCCATGTTCTGCACCGAGAACGTCACCAACACGCTGGTGTTCGGCAACATCAACGGACCCATCCTGCTGTTCGAGGTGCTGTTCTTCCGCTGGCTGCTCACCGGTGAACGTCGTCACGAATGGTGGGCCGGGGTGGCGATCGGATTGACCCTGGTGGTCAAACCGCTGTTGGCCCCGCTGCTGTTGCTGCCCTTACTCAACCGGCAGTGGCGAGCGCTGGTCACCGCGTTCGCCGTGCCGGCGGTGTTCAACGCCGTCGCATGGCCGCTGATCAGCGACCCGATGAGCTTCGTGACGCGCACCCTGCCCTACATCCTGTCCACGCGCGACTACTTCAACAGCTCGATCCTGGGCAACGGCGTCTACTACGGCCTGCCGATGTGGCTGATCATGACGCTGCGGGTGGCGTTCGCCGTGCTCGGTGCGGCATCGCTGTGGCTGCTGTACCGCTACTACCGCACCCGTGACCCGCTGTTCTGGATGTTGACGTCGTCGGGTGTGCTGCTGTTGACATCGTGGCTGGTGCTGTCGCTGGGCCAGGGCTACTACTCGATGATGCTGTTCCCGTTCCTGATGACCGTCGTGCTGCCCAACTCGGTGATCCGCAGCTGGGTGGCCTGGCTGGCGATCTACGGGTTCACCACGATGGACCGGTGGTTGCTGTATCACTGGCCGACCACCGGCCGCGCTCTGGAATACCTCAAGATCACCTACGGCTGGTCACTGCTGGTGATCGTGGTGTTCTCGGTGCTGCTGTTCCGTTACCTCGATGCCAAACAGGAGGGCCGCCTCGAGGACGGCATCGATCCGCCGTGGGTGAAAGAGGTCGCCGAGCCGCGTGACGCGGTGGCCGCGCCGAGTAGCCTGAGGGCATGACAGCGACAGGTCCCAAGCTGGTACTCAGCGACGATCAGTGGCGTGAACGGCTGACCACAGAGGAGTTCGCGGTGCTGCGCCGGGCCGGTACCGAACGGCCCTTCACCGGCGAGTACACCGACACCAAGACCGAGGGCGTCTACCAGTGCCGCGCCTGCGGCGCCGAACTGTTCCGCAGCACCGAGAAGTTCGAATCCCACTGCGGCTGGCCGTCGTTCTTCGACCCGACCGATTCCGATGCGGTGGTGCTGCGCCCTGACGACTCGATGGGCATGCGCCGGGTGGAGGTGCTGTGCGCCAACTGCCACAGTCATCTCGGCCACGTGTTCGAGGGTGAGGGCTACCCGACACCGACCGACAAGCGCTATTGCATCAACTCGATTTCGCTGCGCCTGGTGCCCGCCGGCTCCTGACCGTCGACCGACTGCTGCCGCAGCAATAGGTCCTGGATCGCCGGAGCCGGCAGCGGCGCGCTGAAGTGGAAGCCCTGTGCGATTCTGCAGCCGTATTCTCGAAGCCGCGCTGCGGTTTCGGCGTTCTCCACCCCTTCGGCGACCGGGGTGATGCCCAGGGAATGCGCGAGTCCGATGACCGCGCGGGCGATCGCAGCCGACGCGGGGTGCGTCAGGATCGGCGCGATGAACTCCCGGTCGAGTTTGACCTCGTCGACGGGGAATTCTCGGAGGTACCACAGCGCCGAATAGCCGCTGCCGAAGTCGTCGATGGCCACACGAATTCCCTTGGCGCGCAACGTCTCGAACACCGTCCGAGTCTTGCCCAGGTTGTCCAGCAGCAGATCCTCGGTGATCTCGACGGTCAACCAGTCCGGCGGCAGGGCCCGCTCGTCGAGCGCCGCGGTCAGTTGGTCGCACAGGTGCGGGTCGGTGATGGCCGGCGCGAACACGTTGATCGCGACGGGGACACCGATTCCCAGCGCATGCCAGCGCGCGGCGTCATCGAGCGCCGCGGTGAGCACCACCGAAGTCAGCGAGCGCATCAACCCGTGACGTCGGACCAGGGGAAGGAACTGGTCCGGCCCGAGTAGCCCGCGACGCGGGTGCGGCCAGCGAATCAACGCCTCGAGTCCGACGATTTCGTCGGTGGCCAGGTCGAATTTCGGCTGGTACACCACGCTGAGCCCGCCCTGCTCGATCGCCGAGCGCAGCTCGGCGAGCAACTGCGCAGACCCCACACCCGTGTCGCAGCCGGTGGGCGCGGGCACCAATTGTCCGGGCTCCATGCCCGGCGTGTGCACGACCAGCCGGCCCGTGCGGGCGTGCTTGGCGGCCTCCAGCGCAACTTCGGCACGCTTGTACAGCTCATCGGCCGACGGACACCGCTGCCCGGAGGCCGTGGTTGCCAGCCCCACTCCTGGCCGCAACCGCAGCTCCTGACCGTCGACGAGGAACGGCCGGTCGAACGCCTCGACCACATCCTCGCCGATATCCCGGGCCGCGGCGGGATCCCCCATCATGATCACGGCGAACGCGTCGCCGCCGACGCGGGCCAGGGTGTCGCTGGCCCGCACGGTCCCGGCCAGCCGTTCTGCGACCCGGACCAGCACCATGTCCCCCGCACGGTGCCCGAAGCTCTCGTTGACCAGCCGGAAGTCGTCGAGATCGAGCACCAGCACCGAGACGTCGAGCGCGTGGCGGTCGTGCAGCGCCATCGCATGAGCCAGGCGATCGGAGAACACGGCGCGGTTGGCCAGCCCGGTGAGCGGGTCGTGCACCGCCCGATCGGCGACCTCGGCCAGCAGCCGACGGTTCTCACCCAATACGAGGAACTGCCGGATCAGCACCGCGATCACCGTCACCGCCGCGGCGACAAAGACCGGTCCCAGACCGTCGACGAGCATCGGGGTGCAGAGCAGCGCCGAGAGCACCACGGGCAGGTAGGGCAGCCACACCGACAGGCGCGGCGGCACCGAAGACGCGCGGGTCACGCCGCCGACTGCCGGCCTGCACGTCACCAGCGCCGCCAGGCCGATACAGACGAAGCCCCACGCCCACCCGATCGCGATGACATGGAAGTGCTGGTCGTCGACCGCGGTGAGATACGCATAGCTGGTGTCCGACAGGGCGATCAGGGTCAGCCCGCCCGCCAGCCAGGCCAAATGTGCGCGGCCGCCCGCCGGGGCGCGCACCAGCATCAGCACCGCGACGGTGATCAGCGCGATGTCGACGATCGGATAGGACAGCGCCATCGCCACCGCCGCCGGATTTCCCGCGCGCACCGAGTGCACCGTCTGCAGCACCGTCACCCACGCCAGACCGAACAGCGCCGCGCCGATGATCACCCCGTCGAGGAGCATCCGCACCTGGGTCTGCGGCGGTGTCGTCGACAGCAGGAACACCAGGCACAGCCCGGCCCCGGCCAGAAACAGCACATACCCGGTGTCGACCCACGACGGGAACGGATGGGAGTCGGACGTGAAATGGATGTAGGTCCGGATCAGCTGTGAGGCCAGCCAGGCGGCCACCCCGGCCGTCATCGCCCACCAGGCCAGCCGGTCCTTGCCCTGCGCGCGCGAGGCCGCGGTGGCTGCGCACAGCGCAGCGAAGCTCGAGAAGACGACCAGTCCGAGGTCGTCGACCCAACGAATGACAGCGTGGCCACCCCAATCGGTGAGCAGCCAAACCGAAAAAGCCGCGCCCCCGATCGCAGCGCCCGCCGCCACCCCCCGCAGGTTCGGCATGGCCGGAGCTTAGCAACTGTTGGGATCAAGCCAGACCAGATCGAACCCGGCCTCTCATATTTGCCGGCGCCTGCCATTTTGCGGCGCAGTAGCAGGTTTCTACGACACGGAGCCGGATCATGGTCGTTTCTGCGACTTTGCAGGCCCGAAACGACGGTTCCGGGTTAGGCAGTCAGCAGCAAAGGGCTACGGCAGCGCGGTGACCAACTGCTCGACCGACACCCGCGGACCGGTGAAAAACGGGGTCTCCTCACGGACGTGCCGGCGCGCGTCGGTGGCGCGCAGATCGCGCATCAGGTCGACGATCCGGTGCAACTCCGGGGCCTCGAACGCGAGCAGCCATTCGTAGTCGCCGAGCGCGAACGCCGGCACCGTGTTGGCCCG
This sequence comes from Mycolicibacterium duvalii, assembly GCF_010726645.1. NCBI lineage: Bacteria > Bacillati > Actinomycetota > Actinomycetes > Mycobacteriales > Mycobacteriaceae > Mycobacterium > Mycolicibacterium duvalii. The sequence continues at coordinate 2,209,201 of NZ_AP022563.1, forward strand.
GACGTCCTTGTATCCGCGCGCGGCCATCCCGTGCTCGGCCAGCATCCGCCGGCGTTCCTCGTCGGGTAGCAGGTACCAGTCCAGCGATCGGACGAACGGATACACACAGATGTAGGCGCCGGGCTCCTCACCGGCGAGAAAGGCCGGGATGTGGCTCTTGTTGAACTCGGCGGGCCGGTGCAGCGCGACATTGCTCCACACCGGGGTCGATGCCCGCCCCAGGGCTGTGGTGCGGCGGAAATCGGCATAGGTGGCCTGCAACGCCTCCACGGTGTCGGCGTGCGTCCAGATCATGAAGTCGGCGTCGGCGCGCATGCCGGCGATGTCGTAGAGCCCGCGGACCACGACGCCCTTGTCTTCCTGCTGCTTGAGGAACGTTGCGGTCTCGTCGACGACCGCCGCGCGCGCGTCGTCGTCCCGGTCCAGCTCGCCGGGGGTCACCGAGAACACCGAGAACATCAGGTACCGGATGGTCGCATTGAGGGCGTCGAAATCGAGCTTGGACATGCTCCTATCGTGCCACGCAGGCTGAACACCGCCGGCCGTGGAGTCGGCGGCGGCGCTGCCCGTGCGTCAGTGCGTCACCTGCAGTCCGGCCACGGCCCGGGTGGCGGCGGCCACGCAGGCCGGTACCCCGATGCCGTCGAGGTAGGCGCCGGCCACCGCCAGTGTGGGAGGTAGGCCCGCGCGGATTTCGGCGACGAGATCGGCATGCCCGGGGCCGTACTGCGGCATCGCGTCGATCCAGCGCGTCACCCGGCTGTCCTCGGGCTCGACGGATATCCCGAACAGCGTCTGCAGGTCCTGCACCGACCAGGTCAGCAGCTCGTCGTCGCCGACACTGCGCGCCAGATCGTCGCCGAACCGCCCGAACGACAGGCGCACCAGCTCCACATTGCCGCGCCGGCCCCACTTGCGCGACGACAGCGTGACGGCCTTGGCATGCAGCCGGGTCCGGCCCGCCACCAAGACCCCGGACTGCTCCGGCAGCGGGGTGCCGCCGGGCAGCGCCAATGCCACCACAGCCGACGACGCAACCGGGATCCGGCGCGCCGCCGCGGCGCTGCCGGGCGCGATGTCGGCGATCAGGCCGGGCAGCCGCGGCGCCGGGACGGCGAGCACCACCGCGTCCGCCGACCGGCGCACCCCCTCGTCATCGACGATCTCCCACCCCGTTCCGGCGCGCTGCACGCCGCGCACGGCCACCTGCGCCCAGGTGGCGGCGGTACGGTGCACCAACTCGTCGAGCAGCACTTGATAGCCGCCCTCGACGGCACCGAACACCGAGCCGGGCAGCGGCGGTGGCAGTGCCGCGGTGACCGCTTCGGTCAGGCTGCGCGCGCCGTGGTCGAGCGCCGCGGCGACGGTCGGCGCGGCAGCGCGGATGCCGATGGTGGCGGCCGAACCGGCGTAGACCCCGGCCAGCAGCGGGTCCACCGAACGGATCACCACCTGTTCGCCGAAGCGGTCGCCCACCAGGTCCGCGACCGACGGGTCGGCGCCAGGTTGCCAGGACATCGGCCGCCGCGGCTCGTCGAGCATCTGCCGCATGGTCGCGTCGTCCACCAGCCCGGTCAGCGCCGCTGGACGCGACGGGATGCCGTTGACGGTGTCCTTGGGTAGCTGGTGCAGCTGGTCGCCGCAGTAGATCAGCGGTCGAGCCCCGGTGGTGGCGATCTGCTTTCCGGAGAGTCCCAGCTCGCCGAGCAGCGCGGGCACCTCGGGACGCCGCGCGACGAAGGCCTCGGCGCCGACGTCGAGCGGCTGACCGGCGATACGTTCGGTGCGCAGCACCCCACCCAGCCGATCGGCCGGGTCGAGCACCGTGATCGATGCGTGCGGACCGGCAGCCACCCGCAACCGGTAGGCGGCAACCAACCCCGAGATGCCGCCTCCGACAACGCAATAGGAACGACTCACAACTCGTGCACCAAGGCCACGGTGTCGGTGATGATTGCGGGGTCGGTGGCCGGCAACACCCCGTGGCCGAGGTTGAACACGTGCCCGACCGCGCCGGCGTCCATCGCGCGGCGACCGTCGTCGACGACGGCGCGCACGGCGCGCTGCACCACCGGCCAGCCCGCCAGCAGCACCACGGGGTCGAGGTTGCCCTGCAGGGCGACTCCGGGCTGCACCCGGGCGGCGGCGTCGGTCAGCGACGTGCGCCAGTCCACCCCGACCACCGCGGGTGTGCCGTGGCCGGTCACCGCCTCCGACATCGCGCCGAGCAGCTCGGCGGTACCGACGCCGAAATGCGTCATCGGCACGCCGTAGCCGGCCAGCGCCGCGAAGACTCGGGCGCTGTGCGGCAGCACGTAGGTGCGGTAGTCCGCCAGCGACAGCGTGCCCGCCCACGAGTCGAACACCTGGATCGCGTCGACACCGGCATCGAGCTGGGTCTGCAGGAATCCGATGGTGACGTCGGTCAGCGCGGTCATCAGTGCATGCCAGAGCTCGGGGGCGCCCAGCATCATGGCCTTGGTGTGTTCGTGGTGACGGCTGGGACCGCCCTCGACCAGGTAGGAGGCCAGCGTGAATGGCGCGCCGGCGAAGCCGATCAGCGGCACATCGGCCAGCTCGGTGGTCAGCCGGCCGACCGCCGCGGCCACCGGCGCGACCTGGTCGCGCTGCAGCTCGGTGATGGCCTCGACGTCGGCGAGGGTGCGGACCGGACGCTCGATCACGGGTCCGACGTCGGGCACGATGTCCAATGCGATGCCGGCCGCCCGCAGCGGCACCACGATGTCGGAGAACAGGATCGCCGCATCGACGTCGTGCCGACGCACCGGCTGCAACGTGATCTCGGTGATCAAATCGGCGTCGAAACAGGCCTGCATCATGGTGTTCTTGGCCCGCAGGGCGCGATATTCCGGCAAGGACCGTCCTGCCTGCCGCATCATCCACACCGGCACCCGGTGGGGTTTGCGGCCGGCGACGGCAGCCAGGTACGGCGATTCGGGCAGCTCGCGGCGCGTATTCATCGCTGTCCATGCTGCCATGAGTCGATCGGCGCGCCTGCGCCCACAGGCGCGCCGATCGACTAGCGTCAGACACTGTGACCACCGCCGAACCGGCTCAATTCCGTGAAGCGGTGGCGGCCATGAATGCCACCACCGTCCGGCCGGAGATCGAGCTCGGCCCGATCCGGCCGCCGCAGCGCCTCGCGCCGTACAGCTATGCGCTGGGCGCCGAGGTCAAGCACGCCGAGACCGCGATCGTTCCGGAACGTTCCGAAGGCGACGCGTTCGGCCGGCTCATCTTGCTGCACGACCCCGAAGGTGCGGACGCTTGGGACGGCACCATGCGGCTGGTGGCCTACATCCAGGCCGACCTGGACTCCAGCGAGGCCGTCGACCCGCTGCTGCCCGAAGTCGCATGGAGCTGGCTGGCCGACGCGCTCGGGCAGCACGGCGAGCAGGTCACCGCCCTCGGCGGCACCGTCACCGCGACGACCTCGGTGCGTTACGGCGACATCTCCGGTCCGCCGCGGGCCCATCAGCTCGAGTTGCGGGCGTCGTGGACGGCGACCACCCTGGACCTCGGTCCGCACGTGCAGGCGTTCTGCGAGGTGCTCGAGCACGCCGCCGGGCTCCCGCCATCCGGGGTGACCGACCTGAACTCCCGGACTCGCGCCTGAGCCGATGCCCGACATCGACCCCGCGGGTTCTGCCCTGGAATCATCGGACTCCGCCACCGAGACCGACGCCGCGCCACTCCTGGCGCCCCGCGACGGGGTGCCCGCCGTGTCGGCGAGCCGGAGTGAGATCGCCCGCGCCGCCGACCTGCTCGCGTCGGGTCGGGGCCCGTTCGCCGTCGATGCCGAGCGCGCTTCGGGATTCCGGTACTCCAACCGTGCCTACCTGATTCAGATCCGCCGCGAGAACGCCGGCACGGTGCTGATCGATCCGGTCAGCCACGGCGGCGACTCGGTCGAGGTCCTCGCCCCGGTAGCCGCGGTGCTCGAAACCGACGAATGGGTGCTGCACGCCGCCGACCAGGACCTGCCGTGTCTGGCTGAGGTCGGGATCCGGCCGACATCGCTCTATGACACCGAACTCGCCGGACGCCTTGCCAACTTCGACCGGGTCAACCTCGCGGCGATGGTGCAGCGCTTGCTCGGTCTGGCGCTGACCAAGGGCCACGGCGCGGCGGACTGGTCGAAGCGACCGCTGCCCGACGACTGGCTGAACTACGCCGCGCTCGACGTCGAGGTGCTCACCGAACTGCGCGACGCGATCGCCTCGATGCTCGAGGAACAGGGCAAAACCGACTGGGCGCGACAGGAATTCGAGTTTCTGCGCACGTTCGAGGCCGCTCCGACTCGCCGGGACCGCTGGCGCCGCACCTCGGGTATCCACAAGGTTCGCGACCCGCGCGCGCTGGCCGCGGTCCGCGAACTGTGGAGCACCCGTGATCAGATCGCCCGCCGCCGCGACATCGCGCCCGGCCGCATCCTGCCCGACAGCGCGATCATCAACGCCGCGACCGTCGACCCCGACAGCGTCGAGAAGTTGACCGCGCTGCCGGTGTTCGGCGGGCAGCGGCAGCGGCGCAGCGCGCAGGTGTGGCTCGACGCGTTGGCGCGGGCCCGATCAGCCGAGCCGCCCTCGGCGCAGGAGCCATCCACCGGTCCCCCGCCGGCGTCGCGATGGGCCCGCCGCAAACCGGAGGCCGCGGCGCGCCTGGAGGCCGCCAAAGCCGGCTTGACCGAGTTGGCGCAACAGGTTTCGGTGCCCGTCGAGAATCTGTTGTCGCCGGATGTCGTCCGCCGCCTGTGCTGGGACTGGACCGCGGTCGCCGATGCCGAAGCCGCGGTGGACGAGTTCCTGCGGGCGTGCTCGGCGCGCCCATGGCAGCGCGAGTTGACCGTGCCGGTGCTCGCGCAGGCGTTGACTAGCGCGCAGACGTGACGCGGTCGATGTGGTCGAGGAAGTGCGCCAGCACCGCCTCGGGTGCTTCGATCTGAGGCCAGTGCCCGATGTGGTCGGCCAGCATCACGACGTCGGAGTCGGGCACTACCTCGGCGTAGCGGCGCGCCATGTGCGCACCCGAGTTCGGGTCGGCCGGGCCGTCGATCAGCCGCATCGACACCGGGGTCTGCCGCATGGCCCGCACCCACCGGTTGCGGTGGACGGTGCGGTCCTCCAGAAACCGTCCCACCTTGTGCAGCACCCGCTTTCCGTCGTTGTACTGCAGGATCTGGTGAAGCGTCTCGAGCATCTCACGCGTCGGCTTGGTGTGCGGGCCGAACATCTCGTTGATAGTGGGCTCCAGCACCCGCCGTGACACCGTACTGCCCTGCAACGGGCTGAGAAGGTCTCCCAGCACGGTGCCCGACATCAGCTTCTGCATCACCCGAGGGGTGTAGGCCTCGTTGATCAGGCCCCCATTGAGCCAGGTGATCGACTCGATATCCCAAGCGCCATACTGCTGCTCGCCGAATTCCCTGCGCGCCAACAACTCTTGACCGACCGAGTCGCCCAGGTCGTGGGCGAGTACATGGGCGCTGCGCACCCCGAGATGCGCCAGTAGCGCCTCGTGCATGTCGGCGTGATCACCCACGGTGTACCGGTACGCCACGGGTTTGGCGGAGAAGCCGAGCCCCAACAGGTCCGGCGCGATGACCGTGAAGCGCTGCGTCAGGGTGGCCCAGATCCGAGCCCAGTCAAAGGTGTTGAACGGGTAGCCGTGGATCAGTAGCAGGTGCGGTCCGGTGCCGAGGGGGTGTCCCGCCAGCCGATAGAAGATGTCGAAACCCAGATAGTCGAAGTACTCCCCGGCGTCGCGCCACCGCGCCAGCTCTGCGTCCATGATCCGAGTCTGCCCTCAGCTCAGCTGCTCCGCCAGGAACGGGGTGGAATCGGGTAGCGACGCCAGCACCGTGCCGCCATGGTCCTGGTCCGGGTACACCTGCAACGTGACCTGCTGACCATCGGCAACCAGCCGCTCGTTGAACGACAGTGTCAGGCTGGGCGGCACATCGCGGTCGCGCAACCCGACTCCGAGGAACAGCGGGCGGTCGTAGCCATCGGACGGGATGCCCATGTAGTCGTCGATCGCCGCTGCGGCACCCGGCAGCGACGCTACCGGCGCGCTGAACAGGCCCGGCACCGTGGCGTCAGACAGTGACTCCGAAAGCTCGGCCAGACAAAGGGTTTCGGCACGGTCGGCCGCCGCCCGCCCGGCCGCGGACAACACCTGGTCGAGGCCCAGGTCGGGGCGGGCCTCTCGCAACGCGGCGATGATGTAGGCCGCATAGGCATTGGCGACCGGGCCCAGCTCGGGCGGCACCGCCATGTCCGGCCCGGCCTGCTTGACCAGGTCTTCGACCCGGGCAGGTGTGCCGGTGGCGACCACCCCGCGGTAGTGCAGCCCGGAACCGGCGCTGAACTCGCTGGCCCATCGCGCCGTGGCCACCGCGGCCGCGCCGCCCTGAGACTGGCCCACCACAGCCCACTCGGGCGCCAGCGGCAGCTCCAAGTGGTGGGCGGCCAGCACCGCATCGGTCACCCCGCGGGCGGTCGTGACGCTGTTGAGGTAGCTCATCAGCCCGGGCGTACCCAAACCGGCGTAGTCACTGGCCACCACCACGTACCCCTGGTCGAGCCAGTGCGTCAGGTACTCGTTGTCGCGGGCGCTGCGCGGCCGCGCCGACGGGGTGCAGTCGTCGCCCAGCCCGACGGTGCCGTGCGCCCAGGCCACCACCGGCCAGCCGCCCGGCGGCGCAGCACTTCTCGGGACGAACACCGCACCTGTGCTGGTCGCCGGGCGGTCGTGCTGATCGACGGTCGCATACAGGATCCGGTACGCCGGGCCGGCGCCCGCGACGGACAGCGCGGGGTCCAGCGGGACCGCCTCAATCAACCCACCAGGGGCGGGAATCGGCCCGGCGTATTGCCGTGCGTCCAGACCCGACCACTGCGGCGCCGCCGCAGCCGAGACCGCGGCGCCGGCCAGGCTCACCGCGATCAGCGAGATGACGGCGACAACGCGAACCGAGGCAACACGAACGGCGACAAGCGATCCCATGACCGCCACCCTAGTGGCCCGCAGCAGCGGGGCCGGTCCAGGGCGTCAGTCCAGATGTTCGCTGACCGCGGGTTCGGTGACCGCGGTGCCCAGCGCGGCCACCCACCCGGTGATGTGGCGCGCGATGGTGCGCTCGGTCAGCCCGGCCTCGCTCAACACCTCGCCGCGGGAGGCGTGGTCGAAGAACCGCTGCGGCAACGCCGCGTCGCGGCAGGGCACGTCGACCTCGGCGCGACGCAGCGCGCCCGACACCGCAGAGCCCACGCCACCCTGGACACCGTTGTCCTCGAGGGTCACCACCAACTTGTGGCGCGCCGCCAGCGGGACGATCCCGTCCGGTACCGGCAGCACCCAGCGCGGGTCGACCACGGTGACACCGATGCCGTGAGTGCGCAACCGCTCCGCGATAGCCAACGCCATGGCCGCGAACGGTCCGACCGCCACGAGCAACACGTCCTCGGACGAGTCGCGGTCGGGCACGGCCAGGATGTCGATCCCGTCGCGCCGCTCCAGCGCGGGGATGTCCTCGCCCACATCGCCTTTGGGGAAACGCAGCGCGGTGGGCCCGTCGTCGACGTCCAGCGCTTCGGCGAGCTCCTCGCGCAGCCGGGCACCGTCGCGCGGCGCCGCCACGCGCATCCCGGGCACCACGTTGAGAATGGACAGGTCCCACATCCCGTTGTGGCTGGCGCCGTCGGGGCCGGTGATCCCGGAGCGGTCGAGGACCAGAGTCACCGGCAGCCGGTGCAGCGCCACGTCCATCATGAGCTGGTCGAACGCACGGTTGAGGAATGTCGAGTACACCGCCACGACCGGGTGCAGTCCGCCCATCGCCAGCCCGGCCGCCGAGGTCACCGCATGCTGTTCGGCGATACCCACGTCGAAGAACCGGTCCGGGAACCGGTCCCGGAACGCGCTCAGGCCGGTCGGTCCCGGCATCGCCGCGGTGATCGCGACGACGTCGCGGCGCTTGGCGGCCAGCCGGACCAGCGCCTCGGAGAACGTCGACGTCCATCCGGGGCCGGGCACCGAGGTGGCCAGGCCGGTCTGCGGGTCGATCACACCGCACGCATGCATCTGCTCGTCGACGTCGTTCTCCGCCGGCGCGTAGCCCATGCCCTTGCGGGTGACGACGTGCACGACCACCGGGGCGTTGAACGTGCGGGCGTGCCGCAGCGCGCTCTCCACGGCGTGCTCGTCGTGGCCGTCGATCGGGCCGACGTACTTCAGGCCCAGGTCGGTGAACATCACCTGCGGAGAGAGCGCGTCCTTGATGCCGGCCTTGATGCTGTGCATGCACTGATAGCAGAACTCACCGATGACCGGTACCCCGCGCACCGCCTTACGGCCCTCCTCGAGGACACGTTCATAGCCGGGCTGCAGCCGCAACGCGGCCAGATGCTCGGCGAAGCCGCCGATCGTCGGCGCATAGCTGCGACCGTTGTCGTTGACGACGATGACCACCGGCCGACGCGACGCGGCGATGTTGTTCAGCGCCTCCCAGCACATGCCGCCGGTCAGCGCACCGTCGCCGACGACCGCGACCACGTGACGGTTGCGGTGACCGCTGAGCTCGAACGCCTTGGCCAGCCCGTCGGCGTAGGACAGCGACGCGCTGGCGTGGCTGGACTCCACCCAATCGTGTTCGCTCTCCGACCGCGAGGGATAACCGGACAGGCCGTCCTTCTTGCGCAGGGTTTCGAAGTCCGGGCACCGGCCGGTGAGCATCTTGTGCACATAGGCCTGATGGCCGGTATCGAACAGGATCGGGTCGTAGGGCGAGTCGAAGACGCGATGCAGCGCCAGCGTCAACTCCACGACGCCCAGGTTGGGTCCCAGATGTCCGCCGGTGGCCGCGACCTTGTGGATCAGAAAGTCGCGAATCTCGCGGGCCAGCTGCTCCAGTTGCGCCTGCGAGAGGTGTTGCAGATCGGCGGGACCGCGGATCTGTTCAAGCATCCCGTCAGTCTACGCACCGCGCACGGGTCAGTCCTGTCGTGTCTGGTAGACGTCGGGCACTCCGTCGTGATCGGCGTCGAGGGTCTCGACCTGGTGAATCCGCCGGTAGGAGGCGTTTCTGGACAGCAACAGAATCGAGGCCGCCAAGGCGGCGATCAGGGATCCGGTCAACACGCCGACCTTCACCAATTCGTCACGATCTGAGCCCAGACCGTAGGCCAGGTCGCCGATCAGCAGCGAGACGGTGAACCCGATCCCGGCCAGCATGGACACGCCGAGCACATCGATCCAGCGCAGTGAGCTGTCCAGTTTGGCGCGGGTCAGCGACGCCAGCACCCGGGTGGTGCCCAGAATGCCGATCGGCTTGCCCAGCACCAGCCCCGCGATGATGCCCAGCGCGATCGGATCGGTCAGCGAGCGGGACAGGCCGCTCAGACCGCCCAGGCTGACTCCCGCGGCGAAGAACGCGAACACCGGGATGGCCAGGCCGGCCGACAGCGGCCGCAGCCGGTGCTCGAAGTGCTCGGCCAGTCCGACCTCGTGGCGTACCTTGCCGGCTGCAGTCGACCGGGTCGCCGAGCGCCGCACCGGCACCGCGAACCCGAGCAACACCCCGGCCACCGTCGCGTGGACCCCCGACTCGTGCATCAACACCCAGGTGGCCACGCCGAGTGGCATCAACACCCACCAGGCCTGCACCCCACGCTGCACGGCCAGCGCGAACGCGGCCAGCGGGATCAACATGGCGGCCAGCGCCCACACCTCGATCTCGTCGGTGTAGAACACCGCGATCACCACGATCGCCAGCAGGTCGTCGACCACGGCCAGCGTCAGCAGGAAGGTGCGCAGTGCCGACGGCAGGTGGGTCGAGATGACGGCCAGGACGGCCACGGCGAAGGCGATGTCGGTGGCGGTCGGGATCGCCCAGCCGCGCAGCGCCCCGTCACCGACCCGGGCGGTGACCGCGACGAAGATCAGGGCCGGCACCACCATGCCGCCGACCGCGGCGGCGATGGGCAGCGCGGCGCGGCGCGGGTCCCGCAGGTCGCCGGCGACGAACTCGCGTTTGAGTTCCAGCCCCACCACGAGGAAGAAGATGGCCAACAGTCCGTCGGCCGCCCAGTGGCCCAGTGTCAACTGCAGGTGCAGGCCGAAGGGTTCGGCGCCGACCTTCAGGTCGCGCAGAGCGAAATAGCTCTCGGCCCACGGCGAGTTCGCCCACACCAGCGCAGCCGCGGCCGCGACGAGCAGGATGACACCGCCGACGGTCTCCTTGCGCAGGATCGTGCTGACGCGGCTGGTCTCCGCCCACGAGCCCCGGCTGAACAGCCGACGCGAAGATGAAGGGTTGTCAGTCACGTGGAGCCTCAATACCTCTGGGTGCGATCGGATGGCGCCGACCAGACTTCCCGGCACACCGGTTCTCAACCCTAAGCCATCGTCGGCGGCGCGCACGTCCAGGTCTTTCGCAGCAGCCCGTGCCGGAGTATTTTGCACTGTGGTGCGCCGGGAAGACGGGTCGGCTGAGAGCGGTCCGACCATGGAGGTGTTCCCGTGCACGCATCGGCGCCTGTACCCGAATTCGCCGTCCACACTGCGGCCCTGACCAAACGCTTCGGCGACCTGGTCGCCGTCGACGACGTGACGCTGACGGTGACGCCCGGCGAGGTGTTCGGATTCCTCGGACCCAACGGTGCGGGAAAGTCGACGACCATCCGGCTGCTGCTGGGACTGCTCAGACCGACCTCCGGCACCGCGCGGGTGTTCGGCGTCGACGCCGGTGACGTGCGTCGCGCCCATCGCCACCTCGCCTACGTACCGGCCGATGTCGCGCTGTGGCCGATGCTGACGGGAGCCGAGATCCTCGAGTTGCTGGCCGCTCTGGGACCGGGCATCGACACCACCTACCGCGCCGAGCTGATCCGACGCTTCGATCTGGATGTCGACCGCCCCGCCAAGACGTACTCCACGGGCAACCGGCAGAAGGTGGCGCTGGTGGCGGCGTTCGCCACCCGCGCCCCGCTGCTGTTGCTCGACGAGCCCACCAGCGGTCTGGACCCGTTGATGGAGCGCGAGTTCCGGCGCTGTATCCAGCAGGCCCGGGAACGGGGGCAGACCGTGTTCCTCAGCTCCCACCAGCTCGCCGAGGTCGAGGCGGTCTGCGACCGGGTCGCGATCCTGCGAGGAGGTCGGCTGGTCGAGGTCGACCGCGTGGAGGAGTTGCGACGTCTGCGCCGGACCGTGGTCGACGTGACGTACCGCGGCGTCGCCCCGGCGCTCGACGACGCCGCCGGGGTCACCGACACGCAACAGCTCGACCGGAACCGGTTGCGGTTCAACGTCGCCGGACCGCCGGCGGCGGCGTTGCGGGCGCTCGCGGCGGCCGAGGTCGTCGCGGTCAGCATGCGGGAGCCCACGCTCGAGGAGATATTCCTGGACTACTACGGCGGTGCGGCGCGGTGACCACCGTGGCGTGGCGGCCGCAGCGGGCGGTCGCGCGGTTGGCGCTGCGCCAGATCCGTCTTGGCGCGGTCATCGTCGCCGCGGTCTGCGCGGTGATGTCGGCCGTGGTGGCCCTGCAGTACCGCGAGACGTTCCAGGGTGCGCTGGACCAGGGATCGCTGCGAGCGCTCGTCGAGAACCCGGCCATTCGGGTGCTGTTCGGCCCCGCGGTGGCGCTCGACGATCCCGGTGGCTTCACGGTGTGGCGGACCGGGACGCCGTTGATGGTGCTGGCCTCGGTGTGGGTGCTGCTGGCCGCGACCAGGATCACGCGCGGCGAGGAGGATGCCGGTCGGTGGCAACTGCTGCTCTCCGGGCCGGTGCGCCCGATCGATGCGGCCGCCCGCTGCCTTGCCGTGTTGACCGGGGCTGCGCTGCTGATCAGCGTGGCGGTGGCCGGCGCGATGCTGGCCGCCGACACCCAGCTGTCCGGGTCGGTCGTCTACGCGACGGGCATGTTCGGAGTCGTCGCCGCGTTCGCGGCCCTCGGTCTGCTGACCGCGCAGGTGGCGACCAACCGTGCCACGGCCGTCGGCCTGGCCGTCGCCGGCCTGATGGCGGCCCTGCTGCTGCGGATGGTCGCCGACGGTGTCGCGCCGTTGTCGTGGCTGGCGTGGCTGTCACCGTTCGGGTTGGTCGCCCGAGCCGCGCCATACGCCGACAACGACCCCGTCCCGCTGGCGGTGTTGATCGCGACCGCGACGTTGACCGCGGTGGTGGCGCTGGCCGCGGCGCGCCGCGACCTCGACAGCGGGTGGCTGCGGGTGCGGACCCGGCGCCGGCCCCACACGGCACTGCTGGGATCGATCGCAGCGTTCGCGGTGCGCCGGGCGATCCGCCCGCTGGCCGGCTGGGGGCTGGGCATCGGCGTCTATTTCGCCGTGATCGGCGCGATGACAGCGTCGGTCCTGGCGTTCTTCGACGACAATCCGCGGTTCGGGCAGCTGGCTTCGACAGCCGGATTTGTGGGCCTGGACTCGGCCGGTGGTTTCGCGGCAGCGTTGTTCAACATCCTGCCGCTGGCCACCGGCTTGTACGCCGCGGCCCGGCTCGCCACGTTCGTCGCCGAGGAACGGGCCCGCCGATGGACGCTCCTGCTCGCCACCGACGTTTCGCGAATGACATTGATCCGCAACGAGATCACTGCGGCTCTCCTGGGCGTGCTGGTGCTGCACGCGATTGCGGCGCTGGCCATGTGGATCGGGGCCGAGGTTACCGGCGCGCCCTTGACAGCGGTCGACGCGCTGGCCGGCGCGTTGAACACCGCACCGATCGCCGGGCTGGCACTGGGCGCTGCCGCACTGGCCGCCGGATGGGCACCGGCGATGGTCGGTCTCTGGGGGGCCGTGCCGGTGGTGGGCGGGTTCCTGGTCGGGGTCGTCTCGCAGAGCACCGGGGCTCCGCAATGGGTCACCAACGTGTCGCCGTTCACCCATGCAACGGCTGTCCCATTGGATTCCCCGCATCTGACGGCCCTCGGCGTGATGATTGCTCTCGGCGCGGCGGCAGCCGCCCTGGGCGTTGCGGGCTTCAACCGACGCGATCTGGTGACCTGACCGTCCGCTCACCCGTTCATCGCCACGAAGCGGCGCAACAGCGGCCACGCGACCGCGACGTTGTACACCGCTCCCCCAATGAAATACGGCCACCACGTGCCGTGCTCGGCGGCCACCCAGAACGCCTTGGCGGCCCAGTACGGGGGCAGCACACCGAACGCCAGATGCCACGCCGAGTCGATGAACCACGGTAGACAGGGCAGGCCGGCGATCAGCATGCCGAGGGCGCGGACCATGGCCAGCCCCTGGATCTTGTTGCCGGCGACCGTGATGATGAGCAGCAGCGTCACGATCGCGGACAGGCCGGCAAGCAGACCGATCGGGATCATCGTCGGGATCAGCCCCATGGGGAGTAAGCCGCTCGACGCCGAGGTGGCCACAACGTAGACGGTGGTGACGACCAGGACCGTCGCGGCCCGGTAGCCGAAGAACACCTGGAGTGGGACCGGAGTGACTCGCAGCGCGGTCAACGTGCCGGCGTCCACTTCGTCGAGCACGAGGAAGGCGGCCAGCGCACCCGCGATGATGATGCTGGTCAGCAGCAGAAACGCGGTGATCACCAGCGGGTAGTACGGCACCAGGTCGAAGCTGTACCGTTCCGCGAGCATCCGCGTGGACAACGGGGTCAATACCGCCACGGCAGTGGTCCAGATGACGGGCGCGACCACCAGCATGATCAGCAGCGGGTCCCGGTAGGTGCCGCGAAGGTCGTTGCGGCCGAACGCGATGAGCGCCCTGGTGTAGTCGGAACCCGAGATCGCCCTCACGGTCAGCCCGCTCGGTCGACGACGAATCGGCGGAACAGCACCCGGGCAGCGACGTAGAGGCCGATGAGGCACACGCTCGGATAACCCAGCGCGTAGAGCACCTGCCACGGTTCGGGCTGGAACTGGCCGAACGCCGTGCCGAACATCTGCAACGGGCCCAAGGTCGGCGCGAGGTAGAGCACCGGATGCGGCCATAGTCCGGAATAGTGCACGATCGGGGGCACGAGCATCACCGCCAACGGGATCACCGCGGCCAGGAACCAATCGGTGACCGACCCGAACGGCAACGAGGTGATGAATCCGACGAGCAGCATCAGCAGGGTGCCGGACACCACCCCGGCCAGCAGGGGTGCCGGACGGTAGTCGAGACCATGGACGACGGTGACCACCACGATCGCGACGAACACCGAGATCGACAGCAGCACGATCAGTTTGGACCACAAGTACTCCGCGAAACGCAGCGGCGTCGTGACGATGGCCCCGATGGTCCGCTCCTGCTTTTCGAAGAACACCGTCCCGCCGACGAAGAAGAAGCCGATGATCGCGATGTCGCCGACGAGCACGTACGGTTCTGCCGCCGGCCGCAACCCGGCAGGCATCGGCAGCAACACCGCCAGCCAGATCAGCCCGGAGAAGATTCCCGCGTGCAGGAACTTCTGCCGTGCCTGCAGCGTCACCTCGAGGGTGAGCGCGCTCCGGAACCGGGTCATGCCAACTGCCGTCCGGTGACCTCGACGAAAACATCGTCCAGGCTGGCTTCGCGGCTGTGGATCGTCTCGACGTGACGCCTGCGCAGGATCGCGTGGAACTCCAGGTCATCAGCCAGGCCCTCCATCGGGAACTCAGCGCTGTCGAGGCCGCCCTGGCTGTTGCGGTACTCCACGCGGACCCGGCGCCGACTGCGGGCGATCTTGAGTTCCGACGGGGCGTCGAGCGCCACGATCCGGCCGTCGACGACGAACGCCACCCGGTCACACAATTCGTCGGCAGTCGCCATGTCGTGGGTGGTCAGAAAGACGGTGCGACCCCGAGCCCGCAGGTCGAGCACCATGCTCCTGACGTTGCGCGCGTTCACCGGGTCCAGGCCGGACGTGGGTTCGTCGAGAAAGAGCAGTTCGGGGTCGTTGATCAGCGCGCGCGCGAAGGTCAGCCGCATCTGCATTCCCTTGGAGTACTTGCCGACCCGCGTGTCCGCATGCTCGCGCAGTCCGACCGCGTCGAGCAGTTCCATCGGGTCGCGGGTGGGCACGTCGTACAGCGACGCGAAGAAGCGCAGGTTCTCCGCACCGGTCAGCTTCTGGTAGTGATTGGGCAGCTCGAAGGACACCCCGATGCGCTGGTAGTAGTCCGGGCCCCACTCCTGCGGGTCCCTGCCCCAGACCCGCGCATGTCCGCCGTGGCCGCGGAGCAGACCGACGAGGAGCTTCTGTGTGGTCGATTTACCGGCCCCGCTGGGGCCGAGGAAGCCGAAGATCTCGCCGCGCGCGACGGCGAAATCCATGCCCCGCACCGCCGCCTGATCGGCTTTCGGGTAGCGATAGGTGAGGTCACGGACCCGGATGACGTCATCCGTCGGCGTGGGTGTGTCAGCCTGCATCGGTGGCCCTTCTCGGCGTGCGGACAGAACTTCCGACCAGACTTCCCGGAGCACCGCAATCAATGTACTGAACTTTCACAAATTTCTGAAGACTATTAGGCTGAGGCGTGGCCACTTCCCGAGATGCTGACGCAGCCGCCCGCGCCGCCGAGGAATTCGCGCTGGTCCTCAGTAGCCATGGCCTGCAGCGGATGATGGCGCGGGTCCTGGCCGCCCTGTTGTTCACCGAGCACGCGACGTTGACGATGGGCGAGCTGGGCGAGCAGCTCCACGCCAGCGCGGGCGCGGTGTCGGGCGCCCTCAGGATGCTCACGTCGGTCGGCCTGGTCGAACGCGTTCCCGTTCCCGGCAGCCGGCGCGACCACTACCGGCTGCGCGACGACGCGTGGGCGGTGCACTACACGAATCAGAACGAGGTGATCGCGGCCTTCCGCGCGGCCGCCGACGCCGGAGTCGGCGTCTCCGGACCGGACAGTGTCGCCGGGCGACGGCTGGCCCAGATGCGCGACTTCTACGACTTCCTGCTCGCCGAGATCCCCCCAATCCTGGAGCGATGGCGCCAGAGTAAGCGACCGGACCGCTGATTCGTCCTCACCACCACTGCACCGAATACCGTTGCCCCATAGATTTTTTCGTCAACTCCGCACGCTACGACACGAGTCACGGTGCGGTCACGAAGCCCCGGCGGCTTTGACTTCTCCTGCGTAACCGCCATAACGTCGATGCACCGGTAGGACTACGGCTTGGCGCCGTGCTTGGCGTGGACGTGCACTGTCGTGCCGTCGGGCGCGGCACCTGACCGTGGTCGTCGGCGCGACGATTCCGAGAAGAGGTCTCCAGATGACAGCCGAGATGACCAAGCCCACCGTCCGTTTGGCCGCCGTCCTGCGCCGTGCCGCGATCGCCGGCGGTTTGACCGCCGTCCTGGTCGCCGCCGCGGCCTGCTCGACCACCGAACCCGGTACCGGAAATCCGGCCGGTGAAGGGAGCACTCTCGAACGCATCAAAGCCGACAAGAAGATCAACGTCGGCTTCGCCAACGAGCGTCCCTATGCCTACCGCGAGAACGGTCAACTCGTCGGCGAAGACCCGGCGATTCACGGCTACATCTTCGACCAGATCGGCGGAATCACTCTGGAGCCACATCTCTTCGAGTTCGGTTCGCTGATCCAGGCCCTCAATTCCGAGCGCGTCGATGTCGTGACCGCGGGCATGTTCATCACCCCGCAACGCTGCGAGCAGGCCGCCTTCAGCAACCCGGTGTATGTGGCCACCACATCCCTGCTGGTGCCGACCGGAAACCCCAAGGGGCTCAGCGATTACAGCTCCGTCGCCGACGGCGACGCCCGGCTCGCGGTGATGAACGGCGCCGTCGAGGTCGACCAGGCCAAGGGTTCGGGCATCCCCGACGACCGGCTGCAGATCGTCGCCGACCAGCAGGCCGGACTGGATGCGGTGAAGTCCGGTCGCGCGGACGCGTTCGCGCTGACCAGCATCTCGCTGCGCGCACTCGCCGCCGACGACAACACGGTCGAGGTCAGTGAGGCGTTCGTGCCGGTCATCGACGGCGAGGAGCAGATCGGTGCCGGCGCCGCGGTGTTCCGGCAGAACGACACCGCGTTGCGTGAGGCGTTCAACGAACAGCTTGCCGAGCTGATCCAGAGCCCCAAGTGGCTCGAGCTCGTCGAACCCTACGGGTTCACCGAGGCCGAGCGTCCCGACCCGGAACTGACGGCCGAACAGCTCTGCCAAGGCTGAGCCGGTGCTCACCGAGCTCGGTGACGCCGCGCCGCTGTTCTTACACGGCGCCTGG
Source organism: Mycolicibacterium duvalii (assembly GCF_010726645.1). Lineage (NCBI taxonomy): Bacteria > Bacillati > Actinomycetota > Actinomycetes > Mycobacteriales > Mycobacteriaceae > Mycobacterium > Mycolicibacterium duvalii. The sequence continues at coordinate 2,226,424 of NZ_AP022563.1, forward strand.
GTGACGCTGCTGTACACGGTGCTCGGCGCGCTGGCAGCATTGCTGGTCTCGTTCGTGTTCGGGCTGATGGCGCTGTCGGGTTCGATGCTCGTGCGCGGCGTCTCCCGCACCATCGTGGAGTTCTTTCGCGGCACGTCGCTGGTGATCCAGCTGTTGTGGATCTTCTTCGTGCTGCCGCAGCTGGGGCTGAGGTTCGAGCCGATGGCGGCCGCCACCATCGCGTTCGGGCTGAACTTCGGGGCCTACGGGTCGGAAATCGTCCGCGGCGCAATCGCTTCGGTACCGACGCCGCAGTGGGAGGCCACCGTCGCTCTGGGGCTGGGGCGGGTCCAGCGGATGCGGCGGGTCATCCTGCCGCAGGCGTTGCCCGAGATGATCCCGCCGTTCGGCAATCTGTGGATCCAGATCCTCAAGAGCTCGTCGCTGCTGTACCTGATCGGCATCACCGAGCTGACCTTCGAGGTCAAACAGCTGCAGTTCGAGATCGGCAGCATGGCTGCCTTCAGCATCGCGCTGGTGGTGTACTTCCTGCTGGCCCAGGCCCTGGTCGCGGCGACGCGGTGGGTCGAGGTGCGCACGGCCGCCCGCGTGGGCCGCGGTCCGAAAGCCGTCGTCGTCAGCGCACCCGGGGCGGTGGGCACCGCGTGACCGGCGAACGCAGCCTGTGGGATTGGGACTACGCGGCAGACGTGCTGCCGGGACTGCTCACCGCGTTCCTGAAGCTGACCCTGGGGATCACCGCGGCGGCGTCGGCGGTGGCCATCGTGGCGGGGTTGGCGCTGGTGCTGCTGCGTCGCGCCGACAGCCGCTGGATCAGCTGGCCGGCGTATGCGGTGATTGAATTCGTGCGCAGCACCCCGATCCCGATCCAGTTGTTCTTCGTCTACTTCGGGCTCCCGGTGCTCGGCATCCGGCCCAGCGCGTTGATCACCGGCATCGCGGTGCTCGGCGTGCACTATGCCTGCTACATGTCGGAGGTCTACCGCGCCGGCATCGATGCCATCCCGCCGGGCCAGTGGGAGGCCGCCACCGCGTTGTCGCTGCCGCCCTACCGAACCTGGCGAGCCGTGATCCTGCCGCAGGTGATCCGCCGCGTTCTGCCGTCGACGGGCAATCAGGTGATCGCGCTGTTCAAGGAGACACCGTTCCTGATCGTCATCGGAGTGGCCGAGATGGTCACGGTGGCCAACCAGTTCGGTGGCCAGAACTACCGCTACATCGAACCCATCACCATCGCCGGCCTGATCTTCCTGGCGGCGAGTTACCCCACCTCGGTCCTGATGAGAAAGCTGGAGATTCGCCTTGCCCAGTGAGCAGCCGGCCACCCCGATGGTCCGATTCGCCGACGTGGTCAAACGATTCGGTGACAAGACCGTCCTCGACGGGATGAACTTCACCGTCGCGCCCGGGGAGCGCGTCACCCTGATCGGCCCGTCCGGCTCCGGCAAGACCACGATCCTGCGGCTGCTGATGACCCTGGAGCGGGTCACCGACGGGGTGATCTGGGTCGACGGTCAGCCGCTGACCCACCAGCAGCGCGGCGAGAAGTTGGTGCCGGCCTCGGAGAAATACCTGCGGCGGGTGCGCCGCCGCATCGGCATGGTGTTCCAGCAGTTCAACCTGTTCCCGAACATGACGGTCATCGAGAACGTCATAGAGGCACCGGTGTCGGTGCTGGGTCTGAGCAAGGACGAAGCACGCACCCGCGGCACCGAACTCCTCGACCGCGTCGGCATGGCCGACTTCGTCGACGCGCACCCCACCCGGCTGTCAGGCGGGCAACAACAGCGGGTGGCGATCGCCAGGGCGCTGGCGATGTCGCCCGACATCCTGCTGCTCGACGAGGTGACCTCGGCACTGGATCCCGAGCTCGTCGTCGACGTGCTCGACGTGCTGCGCGACATCGCCGAGGACACCGACATCACCATGTTGATCGTCACCCACGAAATGCGCTTCGCCCGAGACGTTTCCGACCGGGTGCTGATGTTCGACAACGGCGTCATCGTCGAAGACGGTCCGCCGTCGAAGATCTTCAACGATCCCGAGCACGAACGCACCCGCACATTCCTGCGGGCGGTGCTCGAGGAGCGGTGAGATCACCCGACGTCCCGGGGCGCGCCGGCCAGCACGTCGTCGGGCCAGCGGGCCGCCGCCGCGTGACCGGCCAGCAGTTTGAGATAGAACACCGGGCCGAACCACCGCGCCGACGGGTACGGCTCCAGCGCCGCGTCCAGCGCGATCCCCGCGGCTGTGAGCACCCACCCCAACGGCCTTCGGTGCGCGCGCAACCGGCGGATCACCGCGGTGGCCCCCAGCAGGTAGCCGTATCGCAGCCCGGAGTGCACCCAGCCACGGCGCGACGCACCGTCGACCCACGCCAGAACCAGCGGATGCACATGCACGACCGCGAAGCGCAGGTGGTCGGCGTCGGACTGGCCGGGCCGCTCGTACCAGCGGGCGCAGGCGGCGGTGTTGTTGGCCCAGGCGCCGCCCCACAGGTCCACCGCGGCAACCACCAGCAGCGCCGTCCTCGACGCCGTCAGCCGGCGCGCGCGGGCGCGGCGCACTGCCGCCACCCCACCCAGTCCGGCCAGCGTCAACGTCGTGGCGGTACCCACCGGAGTCGTCTCCGGGCCCACGAACTCCAGCCAGGCCCGCCGCACCGGGCCGAGCCCGCGCGTCATCGCTGCGCCGCCCGGGTCAGCACGGCGACGCACTCGACGTGGTGGGTCAGCGGGAACGAGTCGAACACCCGCAGCGCCTCCACCGCATATCCCTGCGACCGGTACAGGCCGATGTCGCGGGCGAAAGATGCTGCCTCGCAGCCGATGTGAACGACTCGCGGCACGTTGGCCGCCGACAACTGCTCGATCACCTCGCGACCGGCACCGGTGCGCGGCGGGTCGAGCACCGCGACGTCGGCGCCGCGCCCGAAGGTGCGCAGCGCGCGGCGTACCGAATCGTTGACCACGGTGACACAGCTCAGGTCGGCCAGCGCGGTGCGCGCGGCTCGGGAGGCGCCCCGCGAAGTGTCGACACTGATCACCCGGCCGCTGTCCCCGACGGCACCGGCCAGCGCCGCGGCGAACACACCTGCGCCGCCGTAGAGGTCCCACGCGGTCATCCCTGCCGCCAGCCCGGCCCACTCGGCGACGAGCTGGCTGTAGCGATCCGGCGCCTCGCGGTGCGCCTGCCAGAACGCGGTGACCGGGATCCGCCAGGTACGTCCCGACACCCGTTGCACCGCCTCATATCCCCCTTCGACGACGGCGGTCTTGCGGCCGCCGCGCCGGCCCGCCGTCACGATATGGCGCACTCCGTCGTCGTCGACGGCCACGTGCACCGCCGCCCCGGGCGGCCAGTGGGCGTCGGCGATCCCGGAAAGCATGCCGTGCGGGAGTTGCGCACAGTCCAGACGGTGTACCAATTCGGCACTGTGATAGCGGTGAAAGCCCGCGCGGCCATCCGCCGAGGTGGCCAGTCGCACCCTGGTTCGCCAGCCCGCGGCCTCGCCCGCACCGAGCGGTTCGGCGGTCGCCTCGTCCTCCTCGCGCCACCGGTAACCACCAAGGCGGGCAAGTTGATTGGCTACCACCGCACCCTTGATGCGACGCGCGACCGCGGGTTCGACGAACGCCAGATCACAGCAGCCCGCGCGACCGGGGCCGGCGATCGGGCAGATCGGGTCGATCCGTCCGGGAGCGGGCTCCAGCACCTCGGTCACCTCGGCGGTCCAGTAGGACGCGCGCTGCTCGACGATGCGCGCCCGTACGGTCTCCCCCGGCAGTGCGTAGCGCACGAAGACCACCCGGCCGTCGTGGCGGGCCACGCAGCTGCCGCCGTTGGCGGCGGCGTCGGTGTGCAGCACCAGGTCGTCCGGTGCGATGACCCCGCTCAATCCAGGAAACCTCTCCGTGCGTCCCCCGGCGCCGACTGCGGACCCAGCTTCTTCAGCCGTTCCGACGAGGACAACTGCCAGGGGACCGACGTCACCATCACGTTGGGCTCGAACAGCAGTCTGCCCTTGAGCCGCAACGCACTCTGGTTGTGCAGCACCTGCTCCCACCAGTGTCCGACCACGTACTCCGGGATGAACACGGTGACCACCGTACGCGGGGACTCCTTGCTGACCCGTTTGACGTAATCGAGTACCGGGCGGGTGATCTCGCGGTACGGCGAGGCCACCACCTTCAGCGGCACGCTGATGTCGCTGTTCTCCCATTTGTGCACCAGCTGCCTGGTTTCGGCGTCGTCCACACTGACCGTGATGGCCTCGAGCGTGTCCGGCCGGGTCGCGCGCGCATAGGCCAGCGCCCGCAGCGTGGGCAGGTGCACGTTGGACACCAGCACGATCGCGTGATTGCGGCTGGGCAGCACGACGTCTTCGGTTTCTTCGGCGCGGAACTCGAGCTCGCGGCTGACCGCCGCGTAGTGCCGGTGGATCAGCTTCATCATGCCGAAGAGTGCGCCCATCGCCAGGATCGTGATCCACGCGCCCGCGACGAATTTCGTGACGACGACGATGATCAGCACTGAGCCGGTACACAGGAAGCCGATGGTGTTGATCAACCGCGACCGCATCATCCGGCTGCGCATCGCGGCATCGTTTTCGATGCGCAGCAGTCGTGACCAGTGCCGCACCATACCGATCTGGCTCAGCGTGAACGACACGAAGACCCCGACGATGTAGAGCTGGATCAGGGCGGTGACCTCGGCCTGGAATGCCACGACGAACGCGATCGCCCCGAAGGCCAGGAACAGGATGCCGTTGGAGAACGCCAGCCGGTCGCCGCGGGTGTGCAGCTGACGCGGCAGGAAGCGGTCCTGCGCCAGGATCGAACCGAGCACCGGGAAGCCGTTGAACGCGGTGTTCGCGGCGAGCATCAGGATCAGCGCGGTGACCCCGGCGATCAGGAACAGTCCGACCGGGAAGTCGTGGAACACCGCGTCGGCGAGTTGAGCGATCAGCGTCCGCTGCCGATAGTCTTCGGGCGCGCCGTCCAGCTGTTCGAGGGGCCGCTCGGCGATCTGCACTCCGGTGGCCTTGGCCAACATGATCATGCCCATGAACAGCGTGATCGCGATGACGCCGAGCAGCAGCAGCGTGGTCGCGGCGTTGCGCGACTTGGGCTTCTGGAACGCGGGCACCCCGTTGCTGATCGCCTCCACACCGGTCAGGGCCGCACTGCCCGACGAGAACGCCCGGGCGACGAGGAAGACCAGCGCGATTCCGAGGACGTCGCCGTGCTCGGCATGCATCTCGAAGTCGGCCGACTCGGCCCGCAACTCGTGGCCCAGCCCGTAGATCTGGAAGAACCCCCAGCCGAGCATGGCGAACATGCCGATCATGAAGGCGTAGGTCGGGATGGCGAACGCCCGGCCGGACTCGCGGATGCCGCGCATGTTCAACGAGGCCAGCACCACGATCGCCACCACGGCGAACCAGACCTTGTGCTCGCCGATGAACGGCACCGCCGAGCCGATGTTCGACATCGCCGAAGACATCGACACCGCCACCGTCAGCACGTAGTCGATGAGCAGCGCGCTGGCGACGGTCAACCCGGCGGTCGGCCCGAGGTTGGTGGTGACGACCTCGTAGTCGCCGCCCCCCGACGGGTAGGCGTGCACGTTCTGCCGGTAGCTGGCGATCACGATGAGCATGACCGCGGCGACCGCGAGCCCGATCCACGGCGCCATCGAGTAGGCCGCCAGCCCCGCCACCGAGAGGACCAGGAAGATCTCCTCGGGGGCGTAGGCCACCGACGACAGCGCGTCGGAGGCAAACACGGGCAGCGCGATGCGCTTGGGCAGCAGGGTGTGCGACAGCCGGTCGCTGCGGAACGGCCTGCCGAGGACGAGCCGACGCGCGACGGTCGAAAGCTTGGACACGAGTGCCAAGAGTAAGCCCGCCCACCCCGGACCGCCGCAAAGCTGTAGCGTGCACTCGAGCACAGGTATCCAGCAGCTCGCCGGCGCCGCGGGCGCAGGCCGGGAAGGACGCAGCAGGTGCGCGTAGTGGTGATGGGGTGTGGCCGCGTCGGCGCGTCGCTGGCCGACGGTCTGGCCAGGATCGGTCACGACGTCGCGGTGATCGACAGGGACAGCACGGCCTTCCACCGGCTCTCCCCCGACTTCTCGGGTGAGCGCGTGCTGGGCATGGGTTTCGACCGCGACGTTCTGGTGCGTGCGGGCATCGAGAGCGCGTCCGCGTTCGCCGCAGTGTCCTCCGGCGACAACTCCAACATCATCTCCGCGCGGGTGGCCCGGGAGACGTTCGGCGTACAGCGCGTCGTGGCGCGCATCTACGACGCCAAACGCGCCGCGGTCTACGAGCGCCTTGGTATCCCGACGGTGGCCACGGTGCCATGGACCACCGACCGGTTGCTCAACGTGCTCATGCGTGACACCGAGACCACCAAATGGCGCGACCCCAGCGGCAACGTCGGGGTGACCGAACTGGCGCTGCACGAAGGATGGGTCGGTCGGCGCATCTCTGACCTGGAGGCGGCGACGTCGGGGCGGGTCGCGTTTCTGATCCGGTTCGGCGGGGGCCTGCTGCCCGACGCCAAGACCGTGGTGCAGTCCGGCGACCAGGTGTATCTGGCCGCGATCTCCGGGCACATCGCCGAGGCGCTGGCCATCGCGGCGCTGCCACCCAGCGAGGACCCGGAGGGCTAGTGATGAAGGTCGCCATCGCCGGCGCGGGTGCCGTCGGCCGTTCGATCGCCCGGGAACTCGTCGACGCGCACGAGGTCACCCTGCTGGAGCGCAATCCCGAGCACATCGACGTCACGGCCATCCCCGCGGCGCACTGGCGGCTCGGCGACGCCTGCGAACTCAGCCTGCTGGAGTCGGTGAAGCTCGAGCAGTTCGACGTCGTGATCGCCGCCACCGGCGATGACAAGGCCAACGTCGTGCTCAGCCTGCTCTCCAAGACCGAGTTCGCGGTGCCCCGGGTCGTCGCCCGGGTCAACGACCCGCGCAACGAGTGGCTCTTCGACGAGGCCTGGGGCGTCGACGTCGCGGTCTCCACACCGCGCATGCTCGCGTCGTTGGTGGAGGAGGCGGTGTCCGTCGGTGACCTGGTGCGGCTCATGGAGTTCCGCAAAGGCCAGGCGAATCTGGTCGAGATCACGCTGCCGGACGACACGCCGTGGGGTGGCAAGCCGGTCAAACGACTGGAACTGCCACGCGATGCAGCACTGGTGACGATCCTGCGCGGAGCGCGGGTCATCGTGCCCGAAGCCGACGAACCACTCGAGGGCGGCGATGAGTTGTTGTTCGTCGCGGTCACCGAGGTCGAAGACCAGTTGCGCGCCCAGTTGCAGCGCCCACCGAGTCGGTGAGGCCTCAGTCCTGTTCGCTGACCACTTCGTCGGGCCGGTCATCGCCGACGGCCCGGTCGTCGACGGCGCGGTGCTCGCGCAGCGCCCGCTGGGCGGACCGGATGGCCAGGTAGGTCACCAGCGCCGCCACCGCGGTCAGCGGCCACCCCATCGCGATCCGCGCGACACCCAGCCAGCCCGTCTGATCGGCGTCGTAGAGGTGCCGCTGCACCACGAACCGCGACGCGAACACCACCACCCACACCACGGTCGCCAAGTCGAACGCGCGTACCGCGGCGCCGACCTCACGCCAGTCCCGGGCGGCGGCGTTGACCCACCCCCAGATGAACCCGACGATCGGCTTGCGGATCATCACCGAGACGGCGAAGACGACCGCCCAGAACAACGAGGTCCAGATGCCGAGCAGGAAGTAGCCCTTGGACGCGCCTACCAGGTAGGCGATCAGTGCGCTGATTCCGACGGCGAAGAAGCCGGAGATGGCCGGCTGCGCCGACTCGCGCCGGATCAGCCGCCAGACCAGGATCAGCGTCGCCACGCCCATCGCGGCGCCGATCGCGGGCATCAGACCGAACGCCGACGAGACGGGTACGAAGACGACCACGGGCAGCGACGAGTAGATCAGGCCGCTGACGCCGCCCATCTGCTCGAGAACCGCCGCACCTCGCGGCGGGGAGCTCTGCGTGCCCGGCTCGGTGTCCGGGTCGCTCACTTCTGAATCTCGTAGTGCGGGTTGTAGATCGCCTTGGCGCCGTTGTCGAGCTTGCCCACCCGGCCGTGCACCTTCAGTGTCCGTCCGGATTCGATGCCCGGGATGCGGCGCTGGCCGAGCCAGACCAGCGTCACCGAGTCGGTGCCGTCGAACAGCTCGGCCTTGACGCCACCGGCGCAGCTCTTGCCGTTGCACTCCACGCTGCGCAGCGTGCCGATCATCGTCACCTCCTGGCCGCGCTGGCAATCGATCGCCTTCTGCGCGCCGGTGTGGGCGACGTCCTCGGACAGCTCCTCGACGTCGAGTTGTTCCGGGTCCTCGGTCAACCGGCGGGTGAGCCGTCGCAGGTAACCCTCGGCCGTGGCCATGGCTTCTCCTGACCTTCTGTCAATCCGCTGTGGGGTATTACCCCAACAAACGCCACGCTAGACCTGTTGGTTCCCAGATGCTAACTACGGGTGGGGTCGACACACCGGGAGGTTCCCGACCGGGCACGATCGTGGTCATGGCGGTCGATCTGCGCGGTGTCACCACCGTTCTTCTCCCCGGCACCGGCTCCGATGACGACTTCGTGGACCGGGCCTTCCGGACTCCTCTCCGGGCCGCCGGCGCGCACGTGGTGACGCCCAAACCGCAGCCGCACCGGCTGATCGCCGGGTACCTCGACGCGCTGGCGCATGCGGCGGCGCGGTCGGGACCGATCGCGGTGGGCGGGGTGTCGATCGGCGGCGCGGTCGCGCTGGCGTGGGCACTGGCCAATCCGACGCGGGCCGTCGCGGTGCTGGCGGCGCTGCCGGCGTGGACCGGCGCACCGGAGCCCGCCCCCGCCGCACAGGCGGCGCGCTATTCGGCCCAGGCGCTGCGCCGCGACGGACTGGCCGCCACCACCGCGCAGATGCGGGCCTCGAGCCCGCGGTGGTTGGCCGACGACCTCACCCGGTCGTGGGCCGCGCAGTGGCCCGCATTGCCCGACGCGATGGACGAGGCCGCCGGCTACACCGCCCCCACCGCCGCAGAGCTGCACGGTCTCGGCGTGCCCCTGGCGGTGGTGTCGGCCAGCGATGACGCGGTGCACCCGCTGCGGGTCGGGGTCGAGTGGGTGACGGCGGCTCCGCACGCGGCGCTGCGCACCGTGACGCTCCAGCAGATCGGCGACGATCCGGCGATCCTGGGGGTGCAGTGCCTGGCGGCCCTGGCCGAGGCCGACGGCGGCGACGCGGCCTGATCGCGGCTGCGCGCCTCAGCCGCCCATGCTGGTGCGCAACTGCTGCATCGCCGACCCCAGCGTGCCCTGGCGGGCAGCCGGCTGAGGCGGCTGTTGCTCCTGGGGCGGCGGCACAGGCTGACCGGCGGCCTGCGCCTGCTGCGCGGCGGCCTGCTCCTGCGCCGCGGCCAGTTGCGCGGCCATCGGCTCGGGCAGTTGCACGGTCAGCGGGGTGCGCACCGGCAACGGCGTATCGCCACGACGAACGACGGTGTCGGCCAGTGCATTTCGCGCCTGTTCGCTGAGCTTGCCGATATGGTCGGCGGGTCCGTTGACCACGCAGCGAACCATCCAGCGGTACCCGTCGACCCCGATGAAGCGGACGACCGTCGAACCGTCTCCGGCGGTGCCCACGACCTCCCGGCCCCACGGGCCGTCCTCGATGCTGACCCGCGACACGTCCTTGCGCAGCGACTCGGCCAGTTCAGCGGCCACTTCCCGCCACAGCCCGCTCGACTTGGGCGCCGCGTAGGCCGCGATGGTGAACCGCCCGTTCGGGGTGACCACCCAGATCGCGCTGGGCACGCCGCTCTCGCTCAGCTCCACCTGAACCTGGCCGCCCTCGGGCATCGGGATCAGTACCGACCCCAGATCCAGGCGGGCCACCGCGGCGACCGCCGGGTCGTCGAAGTCGTCGATGTCGAACGGGCCTTCGAGCTCCTCGCCCGCCTCTTCCTGGGCCGTCGGCGCGCCGTCATCCCCGTCGCGATGTCGTTTCAGTGCTGCCATTTCGCGCTTTCCTCACTTCTCACAGGCTCGCGTGTCCCCCTGATGACCCGTGACCACCGTCGCCGCGCGTGGTACCGGACAACCCCGCCTCGTCGAACGATGTCACCTCGACCAGCTCGGGCAGCTCTACGCGCTGCACCAGCAGCTGGGCGATGCGATCCCCGCGCCGGATCGTGATCGGGGTGACCGGATCCAGGTTGATCAACGACACCTTGACCTCACCCCGGTAACCGGCGTCGATGGTGCCTGGACTGTTCACGATCGAAAGACCCGCGCGCGCAGCCAATCCGGACCGGGGGTGCACGAGACCGACCATGCCATGCGGTATCGCCACAGCGATTCCGGTCGACACCAGCGCCCGCGCCCCGGGCGCCAGCTCGACGTCTTCGGCGCTGAACAGATCGACGCCGGCATCACCGTCGTGCGCACGACTGGGCAGCGGCAAGCCGCGATCCAGCCGAACAACCGCGAGAGAGGTGGACACGACGTCAAAGACTACTCTTGGCCGCGTGTCCGACACGCGCGCCACGACGCAATCGCTGCGCTACCGCGAGCGCCTGCGCGTTCCCTGGTGGTGGTGGCCGCCCGCGATGGGTGTGGCCGCCTTGATCGCGGTGGTGTTCCAGCGGGGCCTTCCCGCCCTGCCCGACTGGGTGCCCTTCGTCGTGCTGTGGGCGGTGACCGCTGTGGTCCTGCTGCGGCTGGGGCGCCTCGACGTGCGTGTCGTCGAAACCGCCGGCCAGACCCAGCTGTGGGTGGGCGACGCGCATCTGCCGGCATCGGTGATGGCCCGCACAGCCGAGGTGCCCACGACCGCCAAGTCCGCGGCGTTGGGCCGGCAGCTGGATCCGGCCGCCTACGTGGTGCACCGCCCGTGGGTGGGCCCGATGGTCCTGGTGGTGCTCGACGACCCCGAGGACCCCACCCCGTACTGGCTCATCAGCACCAGACGGCCGGACCGGGTGCTGGCGGCGCTGAAGTAGCGCGCTGCAGATGTTCGGGTCAGGCCGCGCAATCCGAGCAGATCATCATCCCGTTCTTCTCGCTGGCCAGCCGGCTGCGGTGATGCACCAGGAAGCAGCTCGAACAGGTGAATTCGTCGGCCTGTTTCGGAATCACCCGCACCGAGAGCTCCTCGCCGGAGAGATCGGCACCGGGCAGCTCGAAGGATTCGGCCGTCTCGGATTCGTCGACGTCAACGACAGCCGACTGAGCTTCGTTGCGCCGCGCTTTCAGTTCCTCGAGGGAATCCTCGGAAACGTCATCGGTCTCGGTGCGCCGTGGGGCGTCGTAATCGGTAGCCATCCTCGTCCCCTCTTGGAAGCTCACGTGAAGCTTGTGCAGCGTTGCTTTGTACCAGCGTCGAACGCATCCGCAAAACGATTCGTGCCCGAATTTCCACCCCATCCACTGTGATTTACCTCACATTAGTCGGGTTACGCGCGTTCACGCCGGTCGGGGCCTCGCGCCCGGCCCTCTAGAGTGCTCAACGTGGTCGCGCAAATCACCGCCGGGACGGCGTTCGACAAACACGGCCGGCCGTTCCGTCGCCGCAACTTCATGCCCGCAGCGGTGCTGTTCGCCGTGCTCGCGGTCATCACGGTGCTGGTGTGGGTGATCGCCCTGTCCCGGCCCGCCGACGTCCGGGAAGCCGCGGCCTGCAATCCGCCCCCGGCCCCCGCCGAGCCCAACGCCGAGATGCCCCAACTGGAACCGGTGTCCCGCCAGGCGATGACCGACGTGATGCCGGCCAAACTCGCCGACACCAGGATCCGGGTGCTCAACGCCAGTGGGCAGGGCGGTCAGGCGGCCGAGGTGGCAGGCGCCCTGCGCGATCTGGGGTTCGCCGAACCCGAGGCGGCCAACGATCCCCTCTACGCGACCGCGCGGCTGCAGTGCCAGGGCCAGATCCGGTTCGGCCCGGCCGGGCAGGCCGCGGCCGCCGCGGTCTGGCTGGTGGCCCCGTGCACCGAGCTCTACCGGGACCAGCGCACCGACGACTCGGTCGATCTGGCCATCGGCACCGACTTCGAAGAGCTGACCCGCAGCGACGACATCGAAGCCGTGCTGGCCAGTCTGCTGCCCGACGCAACCCAGCCCGCGGACCCGTCGCTGCTGAGCAAGATCCACACCGGCACCTGCTGACCCCCGGTCACGCGGTGTCGGTCACGCCGCACCGCTGCAGCAGAGCGTGGAGGTCGGCGCTGATGCCCGGCCCGGCGGCCACCACCAGACCGGAACCGGTCGGGTCGGACGGCAGCCGCAGCCGGGCGCCGGCCTCCGCGGCGATCAAGGCGCCGGCGGCCCAGTCCCAGCGCTGCACGCCGTCCTCGTAGTAGCCGTCGAGCCGGCCCGCCGCGACCATGCACAGATCCAGCGCGCACGAACCGATCCGGCGCAGATCACGCACCGACGGCAGCAGTTCGGCGACGACGCGCCCCTGGCGCTCGCGACGCGCACGCTCATACGAGAAACCGGTCCCGATCAGCGCGGTCGCCAGGTCATCGGCGCGGCTGCACCGCAGGGTGGTGCTGATCCCGCGCCGGCGCACCCGGGCACCGCGGCCCGCCGCGGCGGAGTAGATGGCGCCGCCGGCCACGTCGGCCACCGCCCCGGCCACCGACAGGCCGTCGCGCTGCACGCCGACCGACACCGCGTAGGCCTCGATCCCGTAGAGGAAGTTCACGGTGCCGTCGATGGGGTCGAGCACCCACGTCAGTTCGCCGTCGCCGCCCGCGGGTCCGCCCTCCTCCTCGCCGAGAATCCGCTCCCCCGGTCGGAGTTCGTTGATCCGTGTCCGCAGCAGCCGCTCGGTCTCGGTGTCGACGACGGTCACCGGATCGGTGGGCGTGCTCTTCGTGCGGACGGCGTCAGCTGCCCGGGAGGCCGGTCGGACATCGTCGCCGAATACCTCCTGACGCCGCCGCAGGACGAATTGAGCCGCCTCCGTGGCCAACTGCTCGGCCACGTCGCGCAAGAGATCCGGTCGGCTGTCCAGAGGGGTCATGGAGCCATCGCAGCACACCGGACCGGCATGCGTGACCGCCACCGCCGGCCGAGCCGAGCCGATAGTGTGGCGGGCACTCAACACACCGGCAGAGGAGCTTGCATGGGGGCGACAGGGTCGGCACCGCGCCGCGGGTTCGGGATCGACGTCGGCGGCAGCGGGGTCAAGGGCGGGATCGTCGACCTCGACACCGGGTCGTTGATCGGTGACCGGTACAAGCTGCTGACCCCGCAACCGGCCACTCCCGAGGCGGTCGCGGCCACCATCGCCGAGGTGGTCGAGCACTTCGGGTGGGACGGGCCGCTCGGGGTCACCTACCCCGGAGTGGTGGCCGACGGGATCGTGCGCACCGCCGCCAATGTCGACAAGGCCTGGATCGGCTGCCACGCCGCACAGGTGATCGGGGATGCACTGCCGGGCCAGCGCGTCACCGTGCTCAACGATGCCGACGCCGCCGGTCTCGCCGAGGAGCGCTACGGCGCCGGGCGCGGCCACACCGGCGTCATCGTGCTGCTCACCTTCGGCACCGGGATCGGCTCGGCGGTCATCCACAACGGCGCCCTGCTGCCCAACACCGAGTTCGGCCACCTCGAGGTGGGCGGCAAGGAGGCCGAGCACCGCGCGGCCAGCTCGGTCAAGGAAGCGCAGGGCTGGTCCTACGAGCGGTGGACCAAAGAGGTCACCCGGGTGCTGGTGGCCATCGAGAACGCGATCTGGCCAGATCTGTTCATCGCCGGCGGAGGCATCAGCCGCAAGGCCGACAAGTGGATCCCGCTGCTGCAGAACCGCACGCCGGTGGTCGCCGCGGCGCTGCGGAACAGCGCCGGCATCGTCGGCGCTGCGATGGCCGCGGAGGCCGACGTCACCGCTACTGCGCGGTAACTCCGGCAAATCCGCACGGAGGCCGGTGCGAGGCGGCGCGCGGATTTCGCCGCCGGGCACGGACCGGCCCGCACTGTCGTTACAATGGTCATCGGCGACCGCCCAGCCCACACCGCGGCGGAGCATCCCGAGATTGAGATCACGCCGACATCGACATAGCCGACCCAATTTCGGTGGCGCATGACTGCGCCCCGAGACCGCACGACCGAGAGGGTGTACGTGGCAGCGACAAAGGCAAGCCCGGCAACCGACGAGCCGGTGAAGCGCACCGCCACCAAGACACCAGCGAAGAAGGCTGCCCCGGCGAAATCGGCCAACGGTTCCGCGCCGGCGAAGAAGGCCGCCAAGGCCGCCCCGGCCAAATCCGCCAAGTCGCGTGCCGCCAAGTCGGCCGACGCACCCGCATCGCGCGGCCGCGCCAAGAAAGCGACCGCGTCGGCGACCCCGGAAGCCGCCGACGACGACCTCGCTGGTGGGGCCGCCGAGGACCTCGACGCCGAGCCCGGTGACGACCTCGAGGCCGAGGACACCGACATCGATCTCGCCGACATCGACGTCGACGACGCCGGCGACAGCTCCGAGGAAGAGTCCGCCGACGGTGACGCCGACGCCACGCCGAAGGCGGGCGCGGCGGCCAAGACCGACGACGCCGACGACGACATCGACGAGCCGTCGGACAAGGACAAGGCGTCGGGCGACTTCGTCTGGGACGAAGAGGAATCCGAAGCGCTGCGGCAGGCCCGTAAGGACGCCGAACTCACTGCCTCGGCCGACTCGGTCCGCGCCTACCTCAAGCAGATCGGCAAGGTCGCGCTGCTCAACGCCGAGGAGGAGGTGGAGCTCGCCAAACGCATCGAAGCCGGCCTGTATGCCACCCAGCTCATGGCCGAGTACGCGGAGAAGGGCGAGAAGCTGCCCGCCGCGCAGCGCCGGGACATGATGTGGATCTGCCGCGACGGTGACCGCGCCAAGAACCACCTGCTCGAAGCGAACCTGCGTCTGGTGGTGTCGTTGGCCAAGCGCTACACCGGTCGCGGCATGGCGTTCCTGGACCTCATCCAGGAGGGCAACCTGGGTTTGATCCGCGCCGTCGAGAAATTCGACTACACCAAGGGTTACAAGTTCTCGACCTACGCCACCTGGTGGATTCGGCAGGCGATCACCCGCGCGATGGCCGATCAGGCCCGCACCATCCGTATCCCGGTGCACATGGTCGAGGTCATCAACAAGCTGGGCCGCATCCAGCGCGAGCTGCTGCAGGACCTGGGCCGCGAGCCCACACCTGAGGAGCTGGCCAAAGAGATGGACATCACACCCGAGAAGGTGCTGGAGATCCAGCAGTACGCTCGGGAGCCCATCTCGCTGGACCAGACGATCGGCGACGAGGGTGACAGCCAGCTCGGCGACTTCATCGAGGACAGCGAGGCCGTGGTGGCCGTCGATGCGGTGTCCTTCACCCTGCTGCAGGACCAGCTGCAGTCGGTGCTGGAGACGCTCTCCGAACGCGAGGCCGGCGTGGTGCGGCTGCGATTCGGCCTCACCGACGGCCAGCCCCGCACACTCGACGAGATCGGCCAGGTCTACGGGGTGACGCGCGAGCGCATCCGCCAGATCGAGTCCAAGACCATGAGCAAGCTCCGTCACCCCAGCCGCTCGCAGGTCCTGCGCGACTACCTGGACTGACGAGACTCCGCTGCCCTCGTCGCGCATGAGGGCAGCGGAACAGCATTGAGCCGAACGACTTTCGGTTCAGCCGGGTCGGCTCACCTCGCGTCGCCGGACCGGCTGCCGCCGCCGCTGCCGGCCGATCCTCCGTCGCCGCCACTGCCACCACGGCTGCCCGCCGGGCCGCTGCCCGACGAGCCGGACGCGCCCGAGGTTCCTGCGGCGCCGTCACCCGAAGGCCCGCCGTCACCGCCGCGACCGCCGGCGCCGCCACGGCCTCCGCCACCGACCGCGCCGTCGTCACCGTCTGCGCCGGCAGCGCCCTGTTCGCTTCCTGCGCCGCCGCGGCCGCCCGTGCCGCCGATGCCACCGTCGCCGCCCACACCGCCGACTCCGCCGCGTCCGCCGTTGCCGCCGGCACCGGCCTCGACCGGGCCCGCGTCCGGGTCGGACACATCGGCTCCGCCCCTGCCGCCATCACCCCCGGTACCGCCCACGGCGCCGTCGCCACCGGTGCCGCCGGCACCTCCGAGGCCGCCGGCGCCGCCGTCGCCGGTGAGGCGGCCACCGCGGCCGCCCGCTCCGCCGTTGCCGCCGGGGGTGCCGTTGAGGCCGGCCGCACCGGTTCCGCCGGCGCCGCCGTCGCCGCCGACGCCGCCGAAGCCGAGGCCCTGGCCGATCTTGACGTCGCCTCCGGCCCCGCCGTTGCCGCCGCGGGCCCCGGTGCCACCGGCGCCGCCGTTGCCACCGGCGTTGCCGAACACCCCGGCGCCCGGGCCGGTGTCCTGGGCCAGCCCGGCGTCCCCACCGTCGCCGCCCGCGCCGTAGCCGGCCCCGTTGCCGCCGTCGCCGCCGGCGCCGCCGATCGTCCAGGTGTGGCGGGGGCTGAACCATGAGGTCGTGCCCTGGCCCTTGCCGCCCCGGCCGCCGGCCTGGTCCGAGCCCGGCCGACCGTCCGCACCCCGCCCGCCGTCGCGCCCGGTCAGCACATCGTCGACGACGTCGTTGGAGTAGGGCACGCCGGTGTCGCCGAGATAGTTCGGAAGTCCGGTGGCGGCCTGCCCGCGACCGGCGAAGTTCACCCCGTCGAAGCCCGCGCCCCCGGCGCCGCCGTTGCCACCTTTTCCGCCGTTGCCGTGCAAGCGTCCCGCGGCCCCGCCGGCGCCGCCGTGGCCGCCGGCGATCCCGACGGTGCCGTCCGCGCCGTGTCCGCCGTCGCCGCCGTCGCCGGTCGTCGCGAACAGTCCGGCCCGGCCGCCGTCGCCGCCGTCCTGCCCGGGGTGAAAGCCGTCGCCACCGCGACCGCCATTACCGCCAAACAGGCCCCCGTTGCCACCATTGCCGCCCCGTGCACCGTCGCCGCCGTTTCCGAACAACAGCCCGCCGTTGCCACCCCGGCAGGCAGCACCCTCGCAGTCGTCGGGGGCATCGAGTCCGTCGCCGATCAGCCAGCCCCCCGGGCCGACCATCGGACGTGCGGGCGCCGCGGCGAAAGTCAGCTGTCCGGCGGAGTCGGAGTCCCGAGTGTTCCCGGCGCCCGCCGACTCGAGCCACCAGAATGCCGGCTGAGCTGCCGATTCGATCTCGAGCACAGAATCGGCGGACGCCAGCGCGATCTCGGCTCTGCTGATGTCAGCCGGGCTGGGATCGAAGCCGAAAAGCAAACCCACCCCGATCACGGTTGCGCCGCCGGTCCCGGCAAGAAGCCAGTGCCGAATCGCGCGCCCGTCGTTCGCCTGTCCTGCCTCCGGCCGAAGCGCCATGCGCTGCTCTCCCCTCCGCTGAGCACCATCGCTTGCTGGAATTTAACATGGCAAATTGTCCATGCCGTCAACGCAGGCGTGGCTCAGCGGGTCGGCGCGTCGAAGTTCAGCGCTTGCGTTCGCGCACTTTGTACGTCGAGGGCCACGATTCCCGCGTCTCGTCGCCGACCAGAGGCACACCCTTGCTGCCGATCCGGACGTCGTAGGCTTCCTTGCCCGGACCGGCTTCGCGGTTGGCGTGCTCGGTGGCCAGATAGATCAATTGGTCGATCTCGGCTTCGGCGAACGCGACGAACGTGGTCTTGCGGACGATCTCCTCGGCTGGGGGCACCATCCGGTCGGGAAGCACGCGGCTCAGCAGAGCGGCGACACCCAACAGCGAGAACGGCACCACCCAGTAACAGATGAAGGACAGTGGCGTTCGGGTGTCGAGGATGGTCGCGTCGCCGTACACCAGGGGCGGGATCGCCGACGAGACCGTCATGCCGGCGAATGCCGCGATCCAAATCCAGGTCAGGACACCGGTGATGCGCGCGAACACGTCGCTCTCCACCACCTCTTTGGGCTGGCCCACTTCGGCGAACTCGCGCACGAACGGCTTGCCGATCAGCGCTCCCACCAGCGCCACCAGGAAAATGCCGGCGCTGCTCAGCGGCTGCAGCCAGCGCTCCAGAAACGACTGGCTACCGACGAAGGTCAGTACGGTCAGCAGCAGAAACGTTGCCAGCGCACCGATTTCCAGGGTCCGTCCGGCCGCGTTCCGAATCTGCGCGACGACGAATACGGCGACCGCCACCGCGAGCGCGACCAGGACGGCCGTACCAAAAGGTACGTTGCCGACCAGAACCCAGTAGACGATCCAGGGTGCAAAGCCAGAAAGAATGCCCACAGGTGGGCAGTGTATTGAGTCACGACACCGCCGCGGACATGCCCTGCGTCACGCCGGCGCGATCGGGCCGAACAGCCCGTCTCGGCCGGGCAGGTAGGGAGTGACGCGGATCACAGCTTGGATGGGCAGTTCTCCGTACAAATGCGGGAACACCATGCCATCGGGATCGGTCGGGACCCCTGGTTCCCACCGAACAGGAGAGGTGAGCCGTGCCGCGTCGACGCGCAACAACAGCAGGTCTGTGCGACCGGCATAGAGGCGGTTGGCGGGCAGATGCGCCTGAGCGGGTGTGGACAGGTGAACGAATCCCACCGAAGCCAGCGACTCGGGCCGGTGCACGCCGCGTTCCTGTGCTTTCGCCCAGTCGGCGGTGCTGCACAGGTGCACCAGCACGCCCCCGGCGCGAGTTTGGTTCATACTGCCGTTCCGTCCCTGTCGCAATTCGGCTGCCGGTGAAACACGACACACCTGTAAACCCCCGGGGAACAACGCCGGAAGCCCAAACGTCTGACAGAGTAAGAGATACGTCGCTACACCCCATGGAGGTGCCATGACCGCAACGCTGACCAGTCCCGAACTGACCAAGGCTGATCGCTGCGATCGTTGCGGCGCCGCCGCACGGGTTCGCGCCAAGCTGCCGTCGGGGGCGGAACTGCTGTTCTGCCAACATCACGCCAATGAGCACGAGGCCAAGTTGATCGCCATGGCCGCCGTCCTCGAGGTGAGCCCGGTGGAGGCCTAGCCGTCGATCGACCATGCTGGTCTGGTCATGGGTGACCAGTCAGCGGCGCAGGCGAAGCGGTCGTCATCCCGTCACCACCTTCGTCACCTGACCGTCCGCACACTGTCGAAAAGCTGGGACGATTCCATCTTCTCGGAATCAGCTCAGGCTGCGTTCTGGTGCGCGCTGTCGCTGCCGCCGCTGCTGCTGGGCATGCTCGGCAGCCTGGCCTACGTGGCTCCGCTGTTCGGCCCGGATACGTTGCCGACCATCGAGAGCCAGCTGATCAGCCTGGCCGACCGGTTCTTCTCCCCCAATGTGGTCGTCGAGATCATCGAACCCACGGTGCGCGACATCATCCTGGGCGCCCGGGGGGAGGTCGTGTCGCTCGGTTTCGTGATCTCGCTGTGGGCGGGCTCCTCGGCGATTTCGGCGTTCGTCGACTCGATCACCGAGGCGCACGGCCAGACCGAACTGCGGCACCCGGTGCGGCAGCGGTTCTACGCCCTGGGCCTGTATGTGGTGATGCTGATCGGCGCGATCCTCGCGGCGCCGTTTCTGGCCCTGGGTCCGCGCAAGGTCGCCGAGTTCATCCCCGACAGCTGGGACCGCGCGCTGCAGTTCGGTACGTATCCCGTGCTGTTCCTCGGGCTGCTGGTCGCGGTGAACGTGCTGTACCGGGTTTCGCTGCCCCGACCCCTGCCCTCGCATCGCCTGCTCCTCGGCTCGGTGCTGGCGGCCGTGGTCTTCCTGATCGCCACGTGGGGGTTGCGGCTGTACCTGACCTGGATCACCAGCACCGGCTACACCTACGGCGCACTGGCCACTCCGATCGCGTTCTTGTTGTTCGCCTTCTTCCTCGGTTTCGCGATCATGATCGGCGCCGAACTCAACGCCGCGGTCGAAGAGGAATGGCCGGCCCCCGACACCCACGCCAACCGGCTGCGCAACTGGCTGGAGGGCCGTGGTGCCACGGTTTCCGACGACAGCGGAGGGACCGGTCGCGCTACTTCTTGAGCTGCTCGTAGATGCGCTTGCAGTCCGGGCACACCGGCGAGCCGGGCTTCGCAGAGCGCGTCACCGGAAACACCTCACCGCACAAGGCGACGACGTGGGTGCCCATCACCGCGCTCTCGGCGATCTTGTCCTTCTTCACATAGTGGAAGAACTTCGGGGTGTCATCGTCGGTCCCGTCGTCGACGCGTTCGTCGGTGTCGGTGCGCTCGATCGTCTGGGTCTCCATGCGCCTATTGTGCCCGGCTGTCGATCGGTAAGAAATGCGGCGGGTCCGCACCGCTGCAAATATGCGACAGTGGAGTCATGACATCGCGACCGGATCAGGGTCACGCGTGCGTGACCACGATCTGAACTTCGACGACGACGGACGCCCGGTCCTGATCACCCGGGCCGCACCCGCCTACGAAGAGCAACACCGTCAGCGAGTACGGAAGTACCTGACGTTGATGTCGTTCCGCATCCCCTCGCTGATCCTGGCCGCGGTCGCCTACGGCATCTGGCACAACGGGCTGATCTCGCTGGCCATCATCGTCGCCGCGATTCCGCTGCCGTGGATGGCGGTGTTGATCGCCAACGACAGGCCGCCGCGCACGGCCGAGGAGCCGCGACGCTACGACTCGCCGCGCCGGATCCCGCTGTTTCCGACTGCCGAGCAACCGGCGATCTACAGCCGCTCGGTCACCGAGACGCCGCAATCGGGCACCGCGGAATTCCGCGACGATCGTCCGAGCTGAGCCGCTTCTCTTCCCTTTCTCAGCACATTCTCAGGTCGTCGGCGAAAAACCGCAGATCAGAACGTGTGAAGGCCTCCAAAGCCGGGAACTCAATGCGCGTCTAGGGCGTTGTAAGTCTCGAATGTTCCACCCGATCAGGAGGCCGTCATGGCAAATGCCACCACCAGCCGCGTTGACCAAGACCTGGACGCTCAGAGCCCAGCCGCAGACCTGGTGCGGGTGTACCTGAACGGAATCGGCAAGACCGCGTTGCTCACGGCCGCCGATGAGGTCGAGTTGGCCAAGCGGATTGAGGCGGGGCTGTATGCCCGGCATCTCCTCGAGACGCGGAAACGCCTGGGTGAGAACCGCAAACGCGATCTGGCCGCGGTCGTGCGGGATGGCGAGGCGGCGCGGCGGCACCTGTTGGAGGCCAACCTGCGCCTGGTGGTTTCGCTGGCCAAGCGCTACACCGGTCGCGGTATGCCGCTGCTGGATCTGATCCAGGAGGGCAACCTGGGTCTGATCCGCGCGATGGAGAAGTTCGATTACGCCAAGGGTTTCAAGTTCTCCACCTATGCCACCTGGTGGATTCGGCAGGCCATCACGCGCGGCATGGCCGATCAGAGCCGCACCATCCGACTGCCTGTGCACCTGGTCGAACAGGTCAACAAGCTGGCCCGGATCAAGCGGGAGATGCACCAGCACCTGGGCCGCGAGGCGACCGACGAGGAACTGGCCGAGGAGTCGGGCATTCCGGTGGAGAAGATCAACGACCTGCTCGAGCACAGCCGCGACCCCGTGAGCCTGGACATGCCGGTCGGCAGTGACGAGGAGGCTCCGCTGGGCGACTTCATCGAGGACGCCGAGGCCATGTCGGCTGAGAACGCGGTGATCTCGGAGTTGCTGCACACCGACATCCGCTACGTGCTGGCGACACTCGACGAGCGCGAGCAGCAGGTGATCCGGCTGCGGTTCGGGCTCGACGACGGCCAGCCCCGCACGCTGGATCAGATCGGCAAGTTGTTCGGCCTCTCGCGCGAACGTGTGCGTCAGATCGAACGTGAAGTGATGGCCAAGCTCCGCAACGGTGAGCGGGCCGACCGCCTACGCTCGTACGCGAGTTGACCTTTTTCATCACGAGGGCCCGCCGATCGGCGGGCCCTCGTGCTGTACCTGCGATGTGGCGCGCGTCGCCACACGAAGCGCGCTGTTCAGGTGTGCGAAACGGTAGACTCGCCCGGGACGGAGGGTGTGCCATGAATGATCTAGTCGATACCACCGAGATGTACCTGCGCACGATCTACGACCTCGAAGAGGAGGGCGTGATCCCACTGCGCGCGCGCATCGCCGAGCGTCTCGAACAGAGTGGCCCCACCGTCAGCCAGACCGTTTCCCGCATGGAGCGCGACGGACTCTTGCACGTCGCCGGCGACCGGCACCTCGAGCTCACCGACAAAGGTCGGGCGTTGGCGGTGGCCGTGATGCGCAAGCACCGGCTGGCCGAACGGTTGCTCGTCGACGTGATCGGGCTGCCCTGGGAGGAAGTCCACGCCGAGGCCTGCCGCTGGGAGCACGTGATGAGCGTCGATGTCGAGCGGCGTCTGGTGCAGGTGCTCGACAACCCGA
Source organism: Mycolicibacterium duvalii (assembly GCF_010726645.1). Taxonomy (NCBI): domain Bacteria; kingdom Bacillati; phylum Actinomycetota; class Actinomycetes; order Mycobacteriales; family Mycobacteriaceae; genus Mycobacterium; species Mycolicibacterium duvalii. The sequence goes on from NZ_AP022563.1 coordinate 2,248,758, forward strand.
CCACGTCGCCGTTCGGTAACCCGATTCCCGGACTGTCCGAACTCGGTCTTGGCGACCAGCTCATCGACGAAGCGTTCAACCTGGTGCGCCTGACCGAGCTGCCTGCGGGTATGCCCGTCGCCGTGGTGGTTCGCCAACTCACCGAGCACGTCCAGGGCGATGTCGAATTGATCAGCCGGCTCAAGGACGCCGGCGTTGTGCCCAACGCCCGCGTGACGGTTCAGCTCAACGACCACGGCGGGGTCATGATCGTCATCCCCGGCCACGAGCAGGTCGAACTGCCTCACGACATGGCGCATGCCGTGAAGGTCGAAAAGGTCTGAGCCGTTCAGCCCGCGCGGCGTCCGAACAGGCGCCGCGGCGGTAGCCGTACCCCCAGCTGCCGAGCCAGCCGGTACCCGGTGCGTGCCAATTCGCGGATCTGCTCGGGTCGCATCCCGGACTGCAGGGCAGTATCGAGCATGCCCGCCATGGTGTGCTCCGGTTCGCATCTCAGGGCCGCGTCCAGCGCGATGCCGGCCAACGGACCGTCGCCACGCGCATAGGCCGAAAAGGCCAGCAACACCAGTGCTTCCACTCGCCACGGCGCCGGCAGCCGGCGTGACAGATCGGCCCACAGCGCCTCGGCGACCCCGGCCTTGTCGCCGACGGCGAGTGCATAGAGCGTGTCCCGCACCCGCGGATCGGTCACCGCCCACGCCAGGCGCGCCGAGTCCTTGTCGCTGAGAGCATGTCCGTCGTCGATCTGGGCGGCACACTCCAGCGCGTGCTCGATGTCCGCGCGCGCCTGGGACTGCGGGCGCTGCGGATCGATCGCGCCGGACTCGACGATGACAGCACCCAGTGCGGCGCTCCGAACCGGATCGGCGACAGCGACGACGTCCACCAGTTCAGCGCGCCGGGAATAGAGGCGGCGGCCGTCGAGCACGGCGGCCGCGGCGATCGGAGAGGCATGGGGGTCCTCCACCACACCCGAGCTGCCGCAGCCGTCAGCGCAGTGCCACCGCGCACCGGCGGCCACCTGCTCGACGACGTGCACCGCGAAGAGATCGACGTCGCGTTCCCGCAACTCGGCGTCCAGCAGCTGAGACAGCTCGCGATGCTCGTCGGCGCACACCAGGCAGCCGGCGCCGACCTCGTCGACGAGGACACCGATGGCGATTTCGGCCCCGGACATGGCGGCCAGCTCCGCCAGTCGGGGCAGCGAGCCGAGCAGCTCGTCATCGAGGTCGGCACGCAGCACCGCCCCCATCTGACCGTCGGCGGCGGTGACGAGCACGAGCGATCGTTCGGGGACGAATCCGAGCACGGCAGGCAGTGCCGCGATGAGGGAACCAGGGCGGTCGATCGGATAGTCAGACGGCGAAGAAGTGGTCATAGCGCAAACTTCCCAACCGGCTCCGACGCCACGGCGACGTCGCCGGGCCCGCGCGCGCGAACTGGGGATGAACCCGACATTGGGGATAACACCGCGCTCCGCGGCCCGCCCGGCTGATCCGGGCCGTCACGACCCGTTTCCACCCCGCCGATGCAGGGTAAACGCACAGGACCCCGGCGGGAATGTCGCACCGGCATGTGTACGTTCGACATACCAGACGACCAGGCAGCGCATGCGAGACACTGGTACCGCCAGACCTGAGACGGTGCCGCCGTCACAGCTAAGTGGGCGAGGAGGCGAGAACCATGGGTGATCATGACGAAGATCCCAGCCAGCACTATCAGCCTGAGCAGACCGGCATGTACGAACTGGAGTTCCCGTCCCCGCAGCTCACCGCGCCTGACGGCCGGGGACCGGTGCTCATCCACGCCCTCGAGGGCTTCTCGGATGCGGGCCGCGCCATCAAGCTGGCCGCCCAACACCTGAAGAACACGCTGAACACCGAGCTGGTGGCGTCGTTCGCCATCGACGACCTGCTCGACTACCGGTCGCGGCGTCCTCTGATGACGTTCAAAACCGATCACTTCACGGGTTACGAAGAACCCGAACTGAACCTGTATGCACTGCACGACAGCGTCGGGACACCGTTTCTGCTGTTGGCCGGTCTCGAACCGGATCTGCGGTGGGAGCGATTCATCACCGCGGTGCGGCTGCTGTCGGAACGCCTCGGCGTGCGTCGGGTGATCGGACTGGGCTCCATCCCGATGGCCGTCCCCCACACCCGGCCGATCACGATGACCGCGCACTCCAACGACAAAGAGCTCATCGCCGATCACCAGCCGTGGGTCGGTGAAGTGCAGGTGCCCAGCAGCGTGTCCAACCTGCTGGAGTTCCGGATGGCTCAGCACGGCCACGAAGTCGTCGGCTATACCGTGCACGTGCCGCACTACCTGGCCCAGACCGACTATCCGGCTGCCGCGGAGAGCCTGATCTCCGAAATCGCCCGATCAGCCTCGCTGGACATCCCGACCGGCGAACTGGCACAGGCCGCCGCCGAGCTCTACGAGAAGATCAACGAGCAGGTGGCCGGGAGTCCCGAGGTTGCTCAAGTGGTGGACGCTCTGGAGCGCCAGTACGATGCATTCGTCGCCGCTCAGGAGAACCGATCCCTCCTGGCCCACGACGAAGAACTGCCCAGCGGAGAAGAACTCGGCGCCGAGTTCGAGCGATTCCTCGCCCAGCAGACCGGTGACAAATACCGCAAGGACGGGGAAAATCCCACCGATTCTCCCTGATCGGACCCGACGGGGGGCGACGTGACCGCGACGAACGACCGGCCGCGATGACCGGACAGCCACCCCGTCTGCGGCGCGTGCGCGACCTGACACCGACGCTCGACTACCGGACCATCCACGGATACCGCAGGGCGTTCCGGATCGCGGGCACCGGGCCGGCGATCCTGTTGATCCACGGCATCGGCGACAATTCCACGACGTGGAGCGCCGTGCAGGGCGCGCTCGCGCAGCGCTTCACGGTGATCGCACCCGATCTTCTGGGTCACGGCCGGTCCGACAAACCGCGCGCGGACTACTCGGTGGCGGCATACGCCAACGGGATGCGCGACCTGCTCAGCGTGCTCGATATCGACCGCGTGACCGTGGTGGGTCACTCTCTCGGCGGTGGTGTGGCCATGCAGTTCGCCTACCAGTTCCCGCAATTGGTGGAACGACTGGTCCTCGTCGGGGCCGGCGGGGTTACCAAGGACGTCAACGTCGCGCTACGCGCCGCGTCGCTACCGCTGGGAAGCGAAGCTCTGGCGTTGCTGCGGTTGCCGCTGGTCCTGCCTGCGCTGCAACTGCTCGGTCGCCTCGGCGGTGCCGCGTTCGGTTCCACCGGTCTGGGCCGCGACATCCCGAACATGTTGCGCATTTTGGCCGATCTGCCCGAACCGACCGCGTCCTCGGCATTCGCCCGCACTCTGCGCGCAGTGGTGGACTGGCGCGGACAAGTGGTCACGATGCTCGACCGGTGCTACTTGACGCAGTCCGTTCCGGTGCAACTGGTCTGGGGCCGTTGTGATTCGGTGATCCCCGTCGCGCACGCCGACCTCGCCCACGCCGCGATGCCTGGCTCTCGACTGGAGATCTTCGAGGACTCGGGCCACTTCCCGTTTCACGACGACCCGGACCGTTTCGTCGAGGTGGTGGAGCACTTCATCGATTCCACCGAACCGGCGGTCTATGACCAGGATTATCTCCGGGACCTGCTCCGGGACGGGATCCGCGAGGCGGCGATCACCGGGCCCGTCGGTACCCGCGTCGCGGTGCTCGACGCGCTGGGCACCGACGAACGCAGCGCAACCTGACCTGCCCGGACATCCGGCGACGTACCATCGGCCCCATGGCCATCGATGTGACGGTCCTGCGGGTGTTCACCGATCGGGACGGCAGGTTCGGTAACCCGCTTGGTGTGGTCGACTCCGCGACCGTCGAGCCCGATGACCGTCAGCGCATCGCCACGCAATTGGGTTTCAGCGAAACCGTTTTCGTCACGGTGCCCGCCGAACACCTGCATTCTGCACAGGCACACATCCACACGCCGACCGCCGAGATGCCGTTCGCCGGACACCCGACCGTGGGCGCCTCGTGGTGGCTCAAGAGCCGGGGCCGACCCATCAAGACATTGCAGGTGCCCGCCGGGGTCGTGCAGGTCACCTACCGCGACGAGGTGACCTCGGTCAGCGTGCGCGCGGCGTGGGCCCCAGACTTCGCGATTCACGACATCGCCACCGTCGACGCACTGCTCGACGCCGACCCCGACGAGTACAGCGACGAGGCCGAGCATTATCTGTGGACGTGGCTCGACGAAGCCAAGGACACCATCCGCGCACGGATGTTCGCTCCGCATCTGGGGATTCGCGAGGACGAAGCCACCGGTGCGGCCGCGGTGCGAATCACCGAGTACCTCAGCCGCGACCTGACCATCGTCCAGGGGCAGGGGTCAGTCATCCACACCACGTGGAGTCCCGACGGCTGGGTGCTGGTCGCCGGCCGTGTGGTCGAGGACGAGACGCGCCAGATCGACTGACACACCACGGGGTCGCTACGCCTGGGCCGAAACCTCACGGTGGGCGCGCAGCGCCTCGATCTCCCGCTCGAAATCCTCGGCCGAGGAGAACGAGCGGTACACCGACGCGAAGCGCAGGTACGCGACCTCGTCGAGATCCCGTAGCGGACCCAGGATGGCCAGGCCGACCTCGTGGCTGGGCACCTCCGGCGAGCCGGTGGCGCGGACCGCGTCCTCGACCTGCTGCGCCAACTTGTTGAGCGCATCGTCGTCGACCTGCCGACCCTGGCAGGCGCGCCGCACACCCTTGATGACCTTCTCGCGGCTGAACGGTTCGGTCACCCCGCTGCGCTTCACGACGGCCAGCACGGCGGTCTCGACGGTGGTGAATCGTCGACCGCATTCCGGACACGACCGGCGACGACGGATTGCCTGGCCCTCGTCGGTTTCTCGGGAGTCGACAACGCGGGAGTCAGGATGACGGCAGAAAGGACAGTGCATGCCCGCTCCTTCGCCGCTTCGACAGACAACCGCTTCGAACGACCTCGAGCCTACCTGCGCGCGGGTGCGACGACCCGTCGCGAGCCCGATCGGCACATGGCGTTTCGACATCGGCGATCAGGCGATCGGCGCGATCAGCGTCTGCCCGGCTCCGACAGCCACCGTATCGAGCGCGTTGAGCTCGCGGATCTTCGCGACCACTTCGGACACCGGCGCCTCCGGCGCGACCCTGCGAGCCACGTGCTGCAGCGACTCGCCTGCCTGCACCTGCACCACCGCCAGTCGACTGGGCACCGCCGCCTCCCGGCCGACCACACCGCCGGCCTCGGCGACCAGCCCCAGCCACACCGTGATGGCCGCGGCGACCAGCGCCAGGACGACGGTCGTGGCCGGGGTGATGGGACGGCGACGGTGGGGCGCACGCGACACGCTCACCCCCGCGCCGCGGTAGCGCATGGGTGCCACGCGCGGCCGCGCAGAACCCGACGGACGAGTGCTGCCCGGCACCCGCACCGGACGAGCCGCCCGGGCCTGCGCACGCTGGCGCGGCACGTCGTGTTCCGTCCGGCGTTCCGTACGGCCTGCCTCGTATGTGTAGATGACAGTCATCTTCGCCCCACCTTCCGATCGTTGATCGCTACCCGGCATTCGCTACTGTGTTCGAACTTTAGTCGATCACACGTTCGATTGATAGAACGTGTGATCGAACTGTTGCAGAGGCTAGCGGTCGGCACCGACAAGTCCGCTCCCGCAGATCGCGACGGCCAGAAGCGGACACGCGGTCGAACACATGTTTGATCAACGGCGGATCGTGGGCTACATTCGGGCCTATGAGCGACGACAGCGACAGCACCGCCGGCTCCGGTACGACCACCGCCGCGGCGGGCGCACGACGGGACAAGGGCTCAGGTCTGACCGAGCGTCAGCGCACCATCCTCGAGGTGATCCGGGCCTCCGTGACCACGCGCGGCTACCCGCCCAGCATCCGCGAGATCGGGGACGCGGTGGGGCTGACGTCGACTTCGTCGGTGGCCCATCAGCTGCGCACGCTCGAGCGCAAGGGCTTCCTGCGGCGCGATCCCAACCGTCCGCGTGCCGTCGACGTGCGCGGCCTGGAAGACGGCGTTGCGGCCACCGTGGCCGCCACCGACGTCACCGGCTCCGATGTGCTGCCCGAGCCGACCTTCGTGCCGGTCCTCGGCCGGATCGCCGCGGGCGGTCCGATCCTGGCCGAGGAAGCCGTCGAGGATGTCTTCCCCCTCCCCCGCGAACTCGTCGGAGAAGGTTCGCTGTTCCTGCTCAAGGTCGTCGGCGACTCGATGGTGGACGCGGCGATCTGTGACGGCGACTGGGTGGTGGTGCGCCAACAGAATGTTGCCGACAACGGCGACATCGTCGCTGCGATGATCGACGGGGAAGCTACGGTCAAGACCTTCAAGCGCACCCGCGGTCAGGTCTGGCTGATGCCGCACAACCCCGTCTTCGACCCGATTCCCGGCAATGATGCCGCGATCCTCGGCAAGGTCGTCACGGTCATCCGCAAAATCTGATCGCCGGTGACGCGTGCGGGCGTTCGCTGTTCAGCGGCTCCGCACGAAGCCGTTGGTGATCGCCATTTCCTCACTGGCGAACCAGAGTTCAGCCGGCGCGTCGGCGTACTCGGCGTCCTCGGGGATCCAATACAGCCCCGAGCGGGTGTCGGCTTTGACCGGATAGCCGTCGGGCACTTGGTGCGGGTCGTCCAGCGGCATGTGCACCGCTGTCCCTCCCGGAGTCGGCTCGTCGTCGTCGATGCGAGCGTGGCGGCCGGTATCGATCATTGCGTCTCTCTCGACAAGCGGTTCGGGCGTGTGCTCTGCGACCACCAGAGGTTCTCTGTCGGCTTCGAGGGCCGGCTCCTCATCACCGCCCACCTGGTCGAAATCGCCGTAGTGGTCGAGACCGTCGACTTCCCTCGCGGTCGGAACGCGAGTCGGCGCCGTGTCCACCGCGTCGGGGTTCTCGTCCTCTCCGAGGTCGGAGTCTTCGGGCTCCGCAGGTGCCGGCGGGGCGGTGGGCACCCCCCAGAAGCTCAGCGGCGTCGGCGCGACCTCCTCCGAGATCGCCGAGGATGTCGGCACATCCGGCGGAGTGGCCGTCGACACCGCGGTCAGACCTTCGCGTGCATAGCGATCGCCGAACAACTCGTCTTCGCCGTCGGCCGGCGCGGCGAACGACGCGGCGCCAGGTTCGGCGAAGGATTCGCGCGGGCGGTCGTATTCTGCGCCGTCTCCGTAGCCGGCGTCAGGGGTGCCGAACGACTCGTCGGCGGTGCGGCCGCGGTTGCGCATGATCAGGAAAGCGACCACGCCGAGCAGGCCCAGCAGCGCCACGATGGCGAGCAGCCACCACGGCGACCACTGCAGACCGGTGCCTTCATCGTCCTGGGGTGCGGCCTGGGTCGCCGCCGGCGCGCCCTGGTTCTGCTGGCCGGGCACTTCGAGGCCGGCCAGTTGGCTGGTGAGGTTGCCCGGCTCGGCGGTGAACGTCTGGTTCGCGGTGTCATAGGAGATCGCGCCGTTGCTGAACCGCTGGCTGATCACCGCGCCGTTCTGGGTCTGGTCGGCCACTGGGGCACCGAGCTCCCCTGCCGCGCCGCCTAGTTTGTCCCAGGCGGCCTTCATCGCGCCCCGCACGATGACGGCGCCATGGTCCGGAGTCCAGAAGATCACCGGGTTGTCCTCAGCGGCGAACGTGCTCATCCGGCTCGGCGTCACTCCGCCGTCGACCTCGCTGGCGGTCGGGAACCCCAGATCGCCTTCGGGGCCGCCCACGCTCTCGTACTTTTCGAGTACCTGTCCCGTCACCACGCTGGCGCCGGTCTCGGGGCTGTAGAAGATCTTGCCTCCGGAGAAGTCCTGGCCCAGACCGCCGTCGCCGATCGGATACGGCTCACCCTCGGCGGCGCCCAACGGACCCAGCGGCCCTCCGGCCGCCCGGCGGGCGGCGTTGATCGCCGAGATCGGGTCGTTCGGCACCGCCAGGTCGGTCAGCTGATCGGCGAGTTCGGGCGGCACCGTGGTGAAGGCCTCGGTGCTCCAGTCGTAGGACAGCTCACCGCCGGTGAACCGCTGCCGCACCACCGAGCCGCTGTAGGTCTCGTCCTCTGCCGGCACGCCCAGGACCCCCGACGATCCGCCGAGCCGGTCCCAGGCGGCGTTGATGGGGCCGCGGACGACGCGCGCACCGGTGTCCGGGGTCCAGAAGATCACCGGATTGTCGGGCGCGCTGAAGGTGCTGTTTCGGCTGCCGGGCGCCCGGCCGGGGCCTTCGTCGATCTCCGGGAACCCGAGGTCACTGTCGGCGGGACCGCCCAGCGACTCGTACTTCTCCAGGATGGCGCCCTGCATGAAGTGCGCCCCGGTGGCAGGGGTGAAGAACATCTTGCCTGCCGCGAAGTTCTGCGCGAAGCCGTCCCCGACGGGGTAGACGTCGCCGGCGCGCGGCCCCAGCGGGCCGGCGTCGCCGCCGGTGGCCTCCCACGCGGCGGTGATCGCGCCGCCGGCCTCCACCTCGGGTTGGGCGGTGGCGATTGGCGCCAGCAGGAACGCCGTGGCGATTCCCAACAGGCCGATCGTCAGACGACCGACCAGACGTTGGCGCAGCATCGGCTGCCGGATCATTCATCCTCCCCGCGGTCGGCGACTCGGTCCTGCGAAGTTACCGCGTGCGTTCACTGTGCTTGAGAAGGCCTCGATAACCAAGGACCCGCGCCGATTCATCGAAAGAATATGCGCCGGTCACCTGACGGTGACCGGCGCGTGTCCTCGACGCACTCCGCCGCCGACCCAGGATGACTCAGGCGCCGGTGGTCGCGGAGCGCTGAGCGGGCCGACGCGACCGGCGCCGGCGCGGGCGCTGGGCCTGGCCGGCGGGGGGACGGCGACGCTCGGCGGTCCGGGCCACCGGTGCGGCCACGGCCTGCGGCGCACGCCGGGGCGCGATCTCCCCGACCAGCGTCTGCACTTCCGCGGAGTCTGCGTCGACCTCTTTCGGGCGCACGGTGATTCCGGCGCGCCGCAGCAGCTGTTGAGTGTCGCGACGCTGTTCGGGCAGCACCACCGTGACGACATCGCCATCGCTGCCCGCGCGGGCCGTACGACCCGAGCGGTGCAGATAGGCCTTGTGCTCCATGGGCGGGTCCACGTGGACCACCAACTCGACACCGTCGACGTGCACGCCGCGCGCGGCGATGTCGGTGGCCACCAGCACCCGCGCCGAACCGTCCGAGAACGCGGCAAGATTGCGGTCGCGTGCCGGTTGCGACAGGTTGCCGTGCAGATCTACCGACGGAACCCCCGCCTCGGTGAGCTGCTTGGCCAGCTTGCGAGCCTGGTGTTTGGTGCGCATGAACAGGATTCGTCGCCCGGTCCCGGACGCCAGCAGGTGCACCAACGCCTTCTTCTCCTGCGCCCCGCCGACGTGGAACACGTGGTGGGTCATCTGCACCGGCGCTTCGTCGACCTCGTCGACGGAGTGCAGCACAGGGTCCCGCAGGAAGCGGCGAACCAGCTTGTCGACACCGTTGTCCAGCGTGGCAGAGAACAGCAGACGCTGACCGTCGGCGGGGGTGGCCGCGAGAATGCGCGTGACGCCGGGCAGGAAGCCGAGGTCGGCCATGTGGTCGGCTTCGTCGAGCACGGTCACCGCGACGGCGTCGAGGCTGATCAGCTTCTGCCGCATCAGGTCCTCGAGACGTCCGGGGCATGCCACCACGATGTCGACGCCCGACCGCAGCGCCTCCACCTGCCGGTTCTGCGAGACCCCGCCGAAGATGGTGGTCACCCGCAGGCCGCACGCGCGGGCCAGCGGGTCCAGCGTCGCGGTGATCTGGGTGGCCAGTTCGCGGGTGGGTGCGAGCACAAGACCCGACGGGCGGGCGGGTTGGCGGCGCCGGCCGGTCAGCGCGGCGACCAACGGGAGCGCGAAGGCGAGCGTCTTCCCGCTGCCGGTCTTGCCCCGGCCGAGGACGTCACGGCCCGTCAGGGAGTCCGGCAGCGTGGCCGTCTGGATCGGGAAGGGTTCGGCGATTCCGCGCTCGGTCAGCGCTGCCACCAGGGGTGCGGGCACGCCGAGGTCGGCGAAGGACACAGTGGTCATGATGAGTTCTTTCTGTCAGGGCCGTTTCGGGCGTTGTGTGCCCGAGCAGCCGCGACAGGAAGAGTTCAGCGGTGATGCGCACACATTGGCGGTGGCATCCCTGGGGGATGGCCGCCGTAGTCGATGGGTCATGGTCGGCGTGTTGACGCGGGCTTGTTGTCGAGTCTTCCGCGGCCGACGCTCCACCATGTTAGCCCAGCAATGCCGGACTCACGCATTCGTGCAGTTCAGTGCGTGATGAAGGGGCTCAACCCGGCTGCCAGGGCGACCGGCACGCGGGCCTTGATCCGGGTGCCCTGTGCGGTGTGCTCGGTGGCGTCGACGCGCCCGTCGGTGTGCATTCGGGCCACCAGGTCACCCCGGTCGTACGGGATCGTGACGTCGACGGTGACATCGGTGGGCACCACCAGTTCCGCCATCCGCGACCGTAGCCGGTCCAGACCGTCGCCGGTGCGTGCGGATACGAAGACCGCGCCGGGCAGCGCGCGCCGCAGCTGCGCCAGCGTCAGCCCGTCGGCGGCGTCTATCTTGTTGACCACCAACAACTCCGGCGGTGAGGCTATGCCGTACTCGGCAACCACGTCGTTGACCACCTGGCGCACGGCATTGATCTGGGCCAGTGGGTTGACATCGGAGCCGTCGACGACGTGCACGAGCAGATCGGCATCGACGACCTCCTCCAGGGTGGACCGGAACGCCTCGACGAGCTGGGTGGGCAGGTGCCGGACGAACCCGACGGTGTCGGTCAGCACGAAGGGCCGGCCGTCGTCGAATTGTCCGCGTCGCGTTGTGGGTTCGAGGGTGGCGAACAGCGCGTTCTCCACCAGGACCCCCGCGCCGGTGAGCGCGTTGAGCAGACTGGACTTGCCGGCGTTGGTGTAGCCGACGATGGCCACCGACGCCACGTCGCTGCGCCGCCGCCCGCTGCGCTGGGTGTCGCGGATCTTCTTCATTTCCTTGATGTCTCGGCGCAACTTGGCCATGCGTTCGCGGATACGCCGACGATCGGTCTCGATCTTCGTCTCACCCGGCCCGCGGGTGCCCACCCCGCCGCCGGCCCCGCCGGCGCGTCCACCGGCCTGCCGGGACATCGACTCACCCCAGCCGCGCAGCCGCGGCAGCATGTACTCCATCTGCGCCAGCGACACTTGAGCTTTGCCCTCGCGGCTGGTGGCGTGCTGGGCGAAGATGTCGAGGATCAGCGCGGTGCGGTCGATGACTTTGACCTTGACCACCTTCTCCAGCGCGTTGAGCTGGGCGGGGCTGAGTTCACCGTCACAGATCACGGTGTCGGCGCCGGTGGCCAGCACCACTTCGCGGAGTTCGGCGGCTTTACCGGAACCGATGTAGGTGGCCGGATCGGGTTTGTCGCGGCGCTGGATGACGCCTTCGAGCACCTCCGAGCCGGCGGTCTCGGCCAGCGCCGCCAACTCCGCCAGGCTGGCGTCGGCGTCGGCGGCGCTCCCGTCGGTCCAGACACCGACCAGCACGACACGTTCGAGTCGCAGCTGCCGGTACTCGACCTCGGAGATGTCGGACAACTCGGTGGACAGTCCGGCGACGCGGCGCAGGGCGGTGCGGTCTTCGAGGGCCAGCTCGCCGGCGCTCGGGGTCTCGAGGGATTCGGGATATGTCATAGGCGAATCAAGGTTCGCACGGAGATCACTTTTCATGCACCCCAATTAACGTCCGTGGGCTCTCCACCATTCCGGTGACAGCTCTCCGTACGCGACCAGCTCCGAGGGCCCGCGCAGGAAGCTGGTGGCTTCGGTGACCGTGACCTGCACCTGCCCGCCGGGGACGAGTACCCGCACCTGCCCGGTCTGTGCCTGCGCGTAGGCCAGCGCGGCTACGGCCGCGGCGACCGTACCGGTACCGCACGACCGCGTCTCGCCCACTCCCCGCTCGTGGACGCGCATCGAGACCGCACCGTCGGTCGGCGCGGTCAGCACCTCGATGTTGACGCCCTCGGGAAACTGGGCGTGGTCGAACTGCACGGCGGCAGCCACGTCGAGGGCCCGCAACTCGTCGGTGGTGAGGGTGTCGTCGACACACGCCAGGTGCGGGTTGCCCACGTCGACGGCCACCCCGGCGAACCGGCGACCCCCGACCACGGCGTGGCCGGAGCCGAACCGGTTGGCCTTGCCCATCTCGACGGTCACGTCGGCGGCCAGGTCGTCGGCGTCGTGCAACAGCACCGGGCGCGGCCCGGCCAACGACCCGACGACGAACTCCCGACGTTTCTCCAACCCGCTGGCGTGCAGGTAATGGGCGAACACCCGCACCCCGTTGCCGCACATCTGCGCGACGGACCCGTCGGCGTTGCGGTAGTCCATGAACCAGTCCTCGGCGGCCAGTCCGTCGGGGAGCCGGGCCAATACCCCGGCGGCCAGCGCGGCACCGGCCGTCGTGACCCGCAGGACCCCGTCGGCGCCCAGCCCGCGCCTGCGGTCGCACAACGCGGTCACCGCGGACGGCGCCAGGTCGATCGCGGCCGGCAGGTCGGGCAGCACGACGAAGTCGTTCTGCGTGCCGTGCCCCTTCGCGAACTTCACCTGGTCAGGATACGGCGCGCCAGCATCGAACAGCCGCGTCCGCCACGTCGTCGGCGCCGCCGTCGAGCCAGGTGACCCGGTGGTCGCGGCGGAACCAGGAGCGCTGGCGGCGCACGTAGCGGCGGGTCCCCACGAACGTGGGTTCGCGCGCACCGCTGCCGTCACCGCCGGCATCGAGGTCGGCGAGCACCTGCGCGTAACCCAGCGCACGGGATGCGGTCACCCCGCCGCGCAACCCGCGCGGCAGCAGCCCGAGCACCTCCTCGACCAGCCCGTCGGCGAACATCTTCTCGGTGCGCCGAGCCAGCCGCCGATCGAGAACCTCAGTGGGCCAATCCAATCCGATGATCACGGTGCCCCACCGCGGCGGTCCGATCCGCGGCGCCGACGCAGCGAACGGTTGCCCGGTCAGCTCGACCACTTCCAGCGCGCGCACGATGCGCCGGCCGTCGGTGGGCAGGATCGACGCGGCCGCCGCGGGGTCGACCCGGCCGAGTTCGCGGTGCAGTTCGCCGACACCGACCTCGGCCAGCCGGGCCTCCCACCGGGCCCGCACCGCCGGGTCGGTGGCCGGGAACGCCCAGTCGTCCAGCAGCGACTGGACGTAGAGCATGGACCCGCCGACGACGATCGGCAGCGCCCCGCGGGCCAGGACGGCCTCGATGTCGGCGGCGGCGGCCTGCTGATAGCGGGCCACGCTGGCGGTCTCGGTGACCTCCAGCACGTCGAGCTGGTGGTGCGGAATCCCACGGCGCTGGGCGACCGGCAGCTTTGCGGTACCGATGTCCATGCCGCGATAGAGCTGCATCGCGTCGGCGTTGACCACCTCGACCGGCAGGCCCACCCGCTCGGCGACGGCGAGCGCCAGGTCGGACTTACCGGTTCCGGTCGGTCCGACGAGGGCCAGCGGCCGCACCGTCACGGGGTCCAGACACCGACGAAATAGCCGACGCCGTACGGCGCGCCGCGGTACAGCTCCCGCACCGACGCGGGCCCGGGCCCGGCCAGCCCGGCCAGTGCCTGGTAGGCGACCCGGCCGACGATCGAGCTCGGCAGCCGCAGCAGCGCCGCCGTGTCGCCGGCGGCCAGCGCGTCGTCCAGGGCCGCCTGCACCGAGATCGAATCCGGGTCGTGACCGCCCGGCGCAGCGGGTGTGAGGGTGTTCGCGCCGTCGGCGACCACCAGTACACCGACAGGTTCGGGATGGCCGTCGAGGTCGGCGCGGAGCGCCTGCCCGTGCCGGCGCGCGGCGTCACACTCCTGATCGGCACGCAGCACGTGGGCCTCGACCTCGGCGTCGGGAACCGCCACACCGCGCAGCCACCCGGCGATCAGCGCACACAGCGGCAGGGGTGTCGGCGCACCACCCACCGGAGCCGGTGACAGGGCAACCGGGAGGTCCACGCCGTACCCGGCGAACGTGCCGCGCGATGCCGGACCGTACCCTCCGTCGCCCTCGCCGGCGCCGACCGCGATCCAGCGCCGGCCCAGCGTCGCCGCGGCGGCAGTCGCAGCATCCCGCAGGTCGGCGGTCTCCGCGGCGGCCGCTCCGGCCAGCTCGGCGACCATGACCGGTGCCGACGGGACGATCGCGATGGCGCTCAGCACGTCACCAGTTAACCGCAGCCGTTCATGCCGGCTGGTGGGTGGCGGCCTCCCCGCGGGCCAACGCGGTGGTCGCCACGACCATCACGGCCACCGCCACGACCAGCGTGAACCAGCCCGCCTCGCCGGGACGCAACGTTTCGGAGAGCACCGCGACCCCCAGCCCGCACGCCACGATCGGCTCGGTGATCGTCATCGCCGGCAGCGAGGCGGTCAGCGCGCCGGCCCGGAACGCCGCCTGCTGCAGGATGGTGCCGCCGACGGCCACCAGCACCCACGCGTAGAGCTCGGGCGTGGCCAGCAGCGTGGCCACCCCGTCCCAGCTGGTCACATCGAGCCGGTGCACCACCGTTTTGGTCAGCACCGCGAACACCCCCCACAGCGCTCCGGCGGCCACCCCCAGCAGCACCGCGCTGACCGGCCCCGACGCGCACCGAGCCCCGAGCAGGCACAGGACCAGCACCGGGCCCAGCACCGCCGCCACTTCCAGCCAGGCCTCCACCGACGCCCGCGTCTGGCCGGCGGTGGGATTGCCCACCGTCACCACCACGCCCACGGCGGCGGCCAGCAGTGCGGCCCACGCCCATTCCCAGCGCGACACCCGGCGGTCGTCGAGCCGGGCGTGCAGAGGCAGCGCGAACAGCAGCGAGGTGACCAGCAACGCCTGTACCAGCAGCACCGACCCCAGCCCCAGCGCCGCGGCCTGCAACGCGAAGCCTCCTGCGGCGACCGCGCTGCCGACCCACCAGCGCCGGTCACGCAGGAGCTGGGCGAACAGCGCCACGTGGCCGACCGGTTCGTCGGTGACCTGTTGCGCGGACCTCTGGTGGATGACGTCTCCGACGGCGACGAAGAACGCGGCGGCGAGCGCGAGCAGCGCTGCGATATCGGCCGTGGCCATCGGCCTCCTCCCGGTTGTCGCACCGAAGCCTAGAGAGCGGGCCTGCCGAAGCCGTGGGCGCAGTGCCGGAGTACCTGTTTCAATAGCGGACGAACGGCTGTAGGGCGCCGCGCTGCGCGGCACGTGCGCGATATCGCGCGAAAGGGCATGAGGTGACGGAGATGACGACCACCGAACCGGGCGGAGCACACGAAGGCGACCAGCAGGCCGACCAGCACGCCGAGCCCATCCCGCCGCCCGCCGCCAGGCCCATCCCGCGACCCACCGCCAGGCCCATCCCGCGGCCTGCCGCCAAGCCCATGCCGCGGCCTGCCGCGGCCAAGGCACCGGTGGTCACCGTCCCGTCCAGCGACCCGCACCGCTTCGGCCGCGTCGATCCCGACGGCACCGTGTGGCTGATCACCGCCGCAGGTGAACGCAGCATCGGGTCGTGGCAGGCCGGCGACCCGGAGGCCGCGTTCGCGCACTTCGGCCGCCGTTTCGACGACCTGCACACCGAGGTGGTGCTGCTGGAAAACCGTCTGGACTCGGGGTCCGGGGATGCCCGCAAGATCCGGTCGGCGGCCAAGGCGCTGGCCGAGAGCCTGCCCGACGCGCACGTGCTCGGCGATGTCGACGCACTGGCGGCGCGGCTGGCCGACATCGTCGAACGGGCCGACCATGCCAGCGCGCAGGAGAAGGCGCGCCGCGAAGAGCAGCGCGCCGCCCAGACCGCCCGCAAGGAGGCGCTGGCCGCCGAGGCCGAGGAGCTGGGTGCCAACTCCACGCAGTGGAAGGCCGCCGGTGACCGGCTGCGCGCGATCCTCGACGAGTGGAAGACGATCACCGGGCTGGACCGCAAGACCGACGACGCGCTGTGGAAGCGCTATTCGGCGGCCCGCGACACCTTCAACCGGCGGCGCGGATCGCATTTCGCCGAACTCGACCGGGAGCGCGCCGGCGCCAAGCAGGCCAAGGAGGCGCTGTGCGTGCGCGCTGAGGAGCTGTGCGACTCCACCGAGTGGGGGCCCACCTCGGCGCTGTTCCGGGAGCTGCTGGCCGAGTGGAAGGCCGCCGGCCGCGCCGCCAAGGATGTCGACGATGCACTCTGGCAGCGGTTCAAGGCCGCCCAGGACACGTTCTTCTCCGCCCGCAACGCCGCGTCAGCCGAACGCGACGCCGAGTTCCGCGCCAACGCCGCAGCCAAGGAGGCGCTGCTGGCCGAGGCCGAGAAGATCGACAGCTCCGACCTGGACGCGGCGCGCGCCGCGTTGCGCACCATCGGCGACAAGTGGGATGCGATCGGTAAGGTGCCGCGCGAACGCGCCGCCGACCTCGAGCGCCGGCTGCGCGCCGTGGAGAAGAAGATCCGCGACGCCCCCACCGGCGGTGTGGACCCGGAGGCGCAGGCGCGTGCCGACCAGTTCCGCGCCCGTGCCGAGCAGTTCGAACGCCAGGCCGCCAAAGCCGACGCCGCGGGCCGGACGAAAGACGCCGAGGAGGCGCGCGCGAGCGCCCAGCAGTGGCGTCAGTGGGCCGAGGCCGCCGTCGAGGCGCTGGGTAAGCGACGCAACTGACGGACCGCCCGGATCAGCCGGCCGGCCGGTCCGGATCCTCGGGACGGTCGTCCTTGCCCAGATCCAGCAGCCCTTTGCCCTGGTTTTCGCGCGCCCGTTGGCGACGCTCTTCTTCGGCGGCCATCTGCAGCGCGGTCCGCGTCCACACCACGCGGGCCCAGTGGAAGGTCAGCAGAATCACCGCCAGCCAGCCGATCACGAGCCCGATGCCGGGCCCCGGATACGGCTCGGCGGCGGTCTGGCGTGACCACACGGCCAGCATCCCGATCACACACGCCACCGCCGACCCCGCCAGCGCCACCCAGGCCACCGCCCAGCGGCGGGTGAGCAGCGCGAGGATCGAGAACCCGACCGAGAACACGATGGCCAGGACGGCGAACACCCGCGAGGGCAGCGCAACGCCCTCGCGGTCAGCCGCCTCGGTGAAGGCCAGGACGTCGAAGCCCCTGGCCCCACCGGTGTGCGGAAGCAGGAACGACAGCAACACGATGAACACCAGCACCGCGACGACCAACGCCCGGATGCCGGCGTCGAACTCCCCGGCGACCCGGCGCTCGACGTCTTCGATGTCGCCCTTGTAGGACTCGAAGTCGTCGTGTTCGTTCGGGGTGCTCACAGCCCACACCCCGGTGCCGCCGGCTCCGCCGGTGCGGGCGCTCCGATTCCCGGCATACCCAGACCGACGCCGGTACGCGGCCGCTGCCCGGCGGCGTGCGCGTCCCCTGCCCGGGTGCGCCGGTGGCTGAGGACGCCGGCGTCGGCGATCAGATGGTGCGGTGCGGCGCCGGTGACGGTGGTGGTGAGGATGTCGCCCGGCCGGATCTGCTCGCGCAGGTCGTCGGGCGCGAAGTGCACCAGCCTGCCGTCTCGGGCGCGGCCGGACAGCCGGGCGGTGCTGGCGTCCTTACGGCCTTCCCCGGTGGCGACCAGCACTTCCACGGTGCGGCCCACCTGGGCCTCGTTCTCGTCCAGCGAGATCTTCTCCTGTAGTGCGATCAATCGTTGATAACGTTCGCTGACAACGGATTTGGGGATCTGATCGTCGAGCTCGGCCGCGGGGGTGCCGGGCCGCTTCGAGTATTGGAAGGTGAACGCGCTCGCGAATCGCGCCGCGGCCACCACGTCGAGTGTCGCCTGGAAGTCGGCTTCGGTCTCGCCGGGAAACCCGACGATCAGGTCGGTGGTGATGGCGGCGTGCGGAATCGCCGCCCGCACTCGGTCGATGATGCCCAGGAAGCGGTCGGCGCGGTAGGACCGCCGCATGGCCCGCAGGATGCGGTCCGAGCCCGACTGCAGCGGCATGTGCAGGGTCGGGCACACATTCGGCGTATCGGCCATCGCCTCGATCACGTCATCGGTGAACTCCGCCGGATGCGGCGAGGTGAACCGCAGCCGTTCGAGGCCGTCGATGTCGCCACAGGCGCGCAGCAGTTTCGCGAACGCACCCCGGTCCCGCGGCTGATCCCCGTCGGCGAAGGAGACGCCGTAGGCGTTGACGTTCTGGCCCAGGAGGGTGACCTCCAACACCCCCTGCTCGACGAGCGACCGCACCTCGGCCAGCACATCGGTCGGACGGCGGTCCACCTCTTTACCGCGCAACGACGGGACGATGCAGAACGTACAGGTGTTGTTGCAGCCGACCGAAATGGAAACCCAGGCGGCATAAGATGATTCGCGACTGGCAGGAAGCGCAGACGGGAATTCCCGCAATGCCTCGGCGATTTCGACCTGCGCGACGCGATTGTGCCGGGCGCGTTCGAGCAACGCGGGCAGTGAGCCGATGTTGTGCGTGCCGAACACCACGTCGACCCACGGCGCTTTCTTCAGGACCGCGTCCCGGTCCTTCTGCGCAAGACACCCGCCGACCGCGATCTGCATCCGCGGGTCGGATTGCTTGCGCGGAGCCAGATGGCTGAGGTTCCCGTACAACTTGTTGTCAGCGTTCTCCCGCACCGCGCAGGTGTTGAACACCACGACGTCGGCGTCGGCGCCGTCATCGGCGCGACGGTAACCGGCCGCCTCCAACAGGCCCGCAAGCCGTTCGGAGTCGTGCACGTTCATCTGACAGCCGTAGGTTCTGACCTGGAAGGTGCGCGTGTCGCGCGCGGGGTCGGCCCCGTACGTCTGCTGCGTCACCATGGAAGTCACCGGCCCCATCCTACGGACGTGCCGATCCGGGCCGAAACGCGTGGTTTGGCCGGGTGATCTGCGCGGATTGCTCAGTTCCCGGCACGCTGGGCGTTCCCTGGGTAAGGTCATCACGCATGGACAGCCCCAGGGAGTCCCCTGATGTGCCGATGATCTCGATGAAGGCGGTCAACAAGCACTTCGGCGATCTCCACGTCCTCCGCGACATCAACCTCGAGGTCGGCAAGGGCCAAGTCGTTGTCGTTCTGGGGCCGTCCGGGTCAGGCAAGTCCACCTTGTGCCGCACCATCAACCGGTTGGAGCCCATCGATTCGGGCACCATCACCATCGACGGCGAGGTGCTGCCGGAAGAGGGCCGCCGGCTGGCGCAGCTGCGGTCCGACGTCGGGATGGTCTTCCAGTCGTTCAACTTGTTCGCCCACAAGACGATCGTGGACAACGTCACGCTGGCACCGATGAAGGTGCGCAAGCTGTCGAAGGCGGCGGCCCGCGAGAAGGCGATGGCCCTGCTCGACCGCGTCGGCGTGGCCAATCAGGCCGACAAGTACCCCGCTCAGCTCTCCGGCGGGCAGCAGCAGCGCGTCGCCATCGCCCGGTCGCTGGCGATGAACCCCAAGGTGATGCTGTTCGATGAACCGACCAGCGCGCTGGACCCCGAGATGATCAACGAGGTATTGGCGGTGATGGCGTCGCTGGCCGGTGAGGGCATGACGATGGTGGTGGTCACCCACGAGATGGGATTCGCCCGTCGCGCCGCCAACCGGGTGGTGTTCATGTCCGACGGGGCGATCGTCGAGGACGCCCCGCCCGTCGAGTTCTTCGACAACCCGCGATCCGACCGAGCCAAGGAATTCCTGGGCAAGATTCTTCACCACTGATCCGACCATCCGCAGAGCCTCTGAAAGGAAACCACCGTCATGTTCTCGACCTCGCTGTCCAAGCGTGTCCTCGGCGCTGTCGCCTTGGCCGCCGCACTCCCTCTCGCCGCCACCGCGTGCGGCGGTGGCGGTGGCGGTGGCGGTGACGGCATCGTCATCGGCACCAAGTTCGACCAGCCCGGTCTGGGCATGCGCAATCCCGACGGCACGATGAGCGGATTCGACGTCGACGTCGCGACCTATGTCGCCGGTGAACTCGGCTACACACCGGAGCAGATCGAGTGGAAGGAAGCTCCGTCGGCACAGCGCGAGACGCTGATCCAGAACGGGCAGGTGGAGTTCATCGCCGCGACGTATTCGATCACCGACTCCCGTAAGGAGAAGGTGGACTTCGCCGGCCCCTACCTGATCACCGGGCAGAGTCTGCTGGTGCGCTCGGACAGCAATGACATCAACGGCCCCGCCGACCTGCAGAACAACAAGATCCTGTGCTCGGTGTCGGGTTCGACCCCGGCGCAGAAGATCAAGGACGAGTACGACGCGGTGCAGCTGCAGCAGTACGACACCTATTCGGCGTGCATCGAAGCCCTCAAGAACGGGGCCGTCGATGCCGTCACCACCGACGAGGTCATTCTCGCCGGGTACGCCGCGCAAGACCCCGGCGCCTTCAAGATCGTCGGCGAGCAGTTCTCCGAAGAGCGCTACGGAATCGGCCTGGAGAAGGGCAACAGCGAACTGCGCAGCCAGATCAACGACGCGCTGCTCAAGATGCAGGAGAGCGGTGCGTGGAAAGAGGCCTTCGACAAGAACCTCGGCCCGGCCGGCATCACCGCGCCCAGCCCGCCGCCGCTGGACAACTAGACAGGTAGACAGGCGCGCCCCGTGGAGATTTTCAGCGAGTATCGGGACCAGATCTTCGAGGCGTTCTGGACGACGATTCAGCTGACGGTGTTCTCCGGCGTCGGTGCGCTGATCCTGGGCACGGTGCTGGCGGCGATGCGGCTCTCACCGGTGCCGATGATGAACTGGCTGGGCACCAGCTACGTCAACGTCGTGCGCAACACCCCGTTGACGCTGATCATCATCTTCTGCTCGTTGGGGTTGTCCCAGACGCTGGGCATCACGCTGGCGGGCCGGCAGTCCCCGACGTTCATCGAGGACAGCAACTTTCGTCTGGCCGCCCTCGGTTTGACCGTCTATACCGCGGCTTTCGTGTGCGAGACCGTGCGCTCGGGAGTCAACACGGTGCCGCTGGGTCAGGCCGAGGCGGCCCGGTCGCTGGGGTTGACCTTCTCGCAGAACCTGCGAATCGTGCTGCTGCCGCAGGCCTTTCGCGCGGTGATCATTCCGCTGGGTTCGGTGCTGATCGCACTGACGAAGAACACCACCATCGCCTCGGCGATCGGTGTCTTCGAGGCGGCGTTGCTGATGAAGGAGATGATCGAGGACACCGCGGCGGTGATGGTCGTCGGCGGCATCTTCGCCCTCGGGTTCGTCATCCTCACCCTGCCGACAGGGTTGTTCTTCGGCTGGCTGGGCAAGAGATTGGCGGTGGTGCGGTAGTGAGCGCCGGATCCTCGGTTCTGTTCGACGCCCCGGGTCCCCGCGCGCGGGTCCGCAACCGGCTTATCTCGGCGGCCACGGTGGTCGTGGTCCTGCTGGCGGCCTGGGTGGTGATCGGCAAACTGCAGGAACGCGGACAACTCACCGCGGCCAAGTGGGAGCCGTTCCTGACGTCGAATCTGTGGACCACCTACGTACTTCCGGGCGTGAAGGGCACGCTGACCGCGGCCGCGGTGTCGATCGTGCTGGCGCTGATCCTCGGGTTCGTCCTCGGGGTGGGGCGCTTGTCGGCGCACACCGCCATCAGGTGGCCGTGTGGGGTGATCGTCGAGTTCTTCCGCGCCGTGCCGGTGCTGATCATGATGATCTTCGCCTACTTCCTCTACGCGTTCTACGCGGTGTTCCCGTCCGGGCAGTTGGCACTTGCCGGCGTGATCACCGGCTTGACGCTGTACAACGGCGCGGTGATCGCCGAGATCGTGCGCGCCGGCGTGAAGGCCCTGCCCCGCGGCCAGACCGAGGCCGCCTCGGCGCTGGGCCTGACCTGGGGACAGACGATGCGCGCGATCCTGTTGCCGCAGGCGGTCACCTCGATGCTGCCGGTGTTGATCTCACAGCTGGTCGTGGTGCTCAAGGACACCGCAATCGGCTACCAGATCACCTTTGTGGAGATGGTGCGTCAGGGCACTGCGGTCGGCTCGGCCTATGGCAACTACATCCCGGCACTGATGGTCATCGCGCTCCTGATGATCAGCCTGAACTTCACCTTGTCGTGGTTTGCCACCTGGCTCGAACGCCGGCTCCGGCAGTCCCGCAAGGGTCGGGAGGACCCCACGGCCGAAGCGGCGATGGAAGCCGCCGGGGACCAGAGCAGAGGCACCTGATCGACATGGTCGACGCAGACCGATGACGGAGTCGACACTGGCCTTCGAGCTGCTGTCGGAGTCCGCGCTGCGCAGCATGGTGGATCTGATGGTCCGGCTCATCGAGGGCTGCGGCGCGGTCGTCATCATGGTGGGCGCGGTCGTGGCCACCGTCAAATTCGCCGTGGCGTTGGTACGGCGCGACATCGCGGCGTTCTCCTCGGTGCGGCTGACGCTGGCCCGGTTCCTGGTGCTGGGGCTGGAATTCCAGTTGGCCGCCGACGTGCTGCGCACGGCGATCTCGCCGTCCTTCGAGGAGATCGGCAAGCTCGCGGCGATCGCCGCGATCCGGACGCTGCTGAACTACTTCCTCAACCGGGAGATCGCTCAGGAGCAGCGCGAGATCGAAGCCGCGCGGAGGTCGCGGGCGCCGTGAGCCCGGTCGACGCCGCAGCCTGGTGCCTGGTGATGGCCGGCATCCTGCTGGCCCTGGCAGCATGGGCGACGTTCCTGCGGCCGACTCTGGCACTGCGCGTGATGCTCGACTTCTTCACCGCGGCAGGTCTGCTGCACCTCACCGCCGATCTGTCGTGGGCGGCGCTGCTCGGTGTGGCCGCTCTGATCGGGCTGCGGCATCTGCTGGCCGGCCGTCTCACCGCCGATATGACGGCGGCCTCGCGGGCCACCGGGACGTCCGGCTAGGTCCCCCGTCAGACCCGGCGTCGCTCCCTTTCGTTCGCCAACTCCGACGTCACTACGTCCACAGCGAGCGACTGGCTGTAGCCGCGTCGGGCCAGCATCCCGACCAGCCGGCGTGTGACCTTGTTCTGAGCATCACGGTCCTGCGGATCGCCGAGTTTCTCGCGCCGCAATTTGTCGCGGACCAGCTGCTCGGCACGGACCCGTTCGGCGCCGGCATCGATGTCGGCCAGTGCCGCGTCGATGACCTCGCCGTCGACGCCTTTGTTGCGCAGTTCGGCAGCCAGCGCGCGCTTACCCTTTCCGGCATTGGCGCGCCGGGACCGGACCCACTGCTCGGCGAAGTCCTCGTCGTCGATCAGCCCGACGTCGGTCAGCCGGTCCAAAACCGGTGTGCTGATGTCGTCGGGATAGCCGCGTTTGGCCAGCTGCGCTTCCAATTCGGCTCTCGTGCGCGCCCGGGCGGTGAGCAGGCGCAGACACACGGCCCGCGCCTGCTCGGCTCGCCGGACGGGGTCGTCCGGCGAGCCCGTGCCACTAGAAGTCGACGGGAGCGGGAAGGACGTCATCGTTGTCCGTCACGACGGCACCGATACCGAGCTTTTCTTTGATCTTCTTCTCGATCTCGTTGGCCACGTCGACGTTCTCGAGCAGGAAGTTGCGGGCGTTCTCCTTGCCCTGCCCCAACTGCTCCCCTTCGTAGGTGAACCACGAGCCGGACTTGCGGATGAAGCCGTGCTCGACACCCATGTCGATGAGGGATCCTTCCCGGCTGATGCCCCGGCCGTAGAGGATGTCGAACTCGGCCTGCTTGAACGGCGGCGACACCTTGTTCTTGACGATCTTGACGCGGGTGCGGTTGCCGACGGCGTCGGTGCCGTCCTTGAGGGTCTCGATCCGGCGTACGTCCATGCGCACCGAGGCATAGAACTTCAATGCCTTTCCACCGGTGGTCGTTTCGGGCGAGCCGAACATCACTCCGATTTTTTCGCGCAGCTGGTTGATGAAGATCGCCGTGGTGCCCGAGTTGCTCAGCGCGCCGGTCATCTTGCGCAGCGCCTGGCTCATCAGGCGGGCCTGCAGGCCGACGTGGCTGTCGCCCATCTCGCCTTCGATCTCGGCGCGCGGCACGAGTGCGGCCACCGAATCGATGACCAGGATGTCGAGCGCGCCGGAGCGGATCAGCATGTCGGCGATCTCGAGCGCCTGCTCACCGGTGTCGGGTTGGGAGACCAGCAGCGCGTCGGTGTCGACACCCAACTTCTTGGCGTACTCCGGGTCCAGCGCGTGCTCGGCGTCGATGAACGCCGCGATGCCGCCCGCGGCCTGGGCGTTGGCGACCGCGTGCAGCGCGACGGTGGTCTTACCCGACGACTCCGGGCCGTAGATCTCGATGACGCGGCCGCGCGGCAGCCCGCCGATACCGAGAGCGACGTCGAGGGCGATCGAACCGGTGGGGATGACCGAGATCGGCTGGCGCACCTCTTCGCCGAGCCGCATCACCGAGCCCTTGCCGAAGTTCTTGTCGATCTGCGCGAGCGCCAGCTCGAGGGCCTTCTCGCGATCAGGGGCCTGTGGTGCCATGGTGATACCTCTTCCGGTAGTCGTTGTTGACCGGTTCTCGGTCGGTTGGCCGCGACGCTAGATCAGGGCTACGACAAGTTCGGGCTGACAAGTCAATGGGTCGAACTCCACCCACAGTAGACGAACAGGTGTTCGATACAAGTGGACACGCCGACGGACTACCTTTTCCCGCATGACCCGGCAAGACCTCCGCATCCCCGCCCACGGGGAGCAGATCGCCGCCTATCTGTACCGCCCGCAGGTCAGCGGCGGTGACGTGCCATGCGTGGTGATGGCGCACGGCTTCACCGGCACCCGCGACGACGGGCTGGCCGAGTACGCCGAGGCATTCTGCGAGGCCGGCTGCGCCGTCGTGCTGTTCGACTACCGGTGCTTCGGCGCGTCATCCGGCGAGCCGCGCCAACTGCTCGACATCGCCGAGCAGCACCGCGACTATCACGCGGTGATCGCGTGGGCCCGCCGGCTCGACGGCATCGACCCGGACCGGATCGTGGTGTGGGGTTCGTCGTTCAGCGGCGGGCACGTGCTCGCCGTGGCGGCCCAGGATCCGCGGATCGCGGCGGTCATCGCCCAGGCGCCGTTCACCGACGCCGTCGCCAGCCTGCGCGAGGTACCGCTGCGAACCGTCCCGCGCATCCTCGCCGCGGCCGTGCGCGACCAGGCCGGCGCCTGGCGCGGCCGGCCGCCCCGCACCGTGGCCGCCGTCGGCGCACCCGGCACCGTCGCCGCCATGACCTCCCCCGACGCCAAGGTCGGATTCGAAGCGATTCTTGGGCCGAATTCCCTGTGGCGCAATGAGTTCGCCGCCCGCCTGATGCTCCGGTTCCCGTTCTACCGCCCCGGACGCAAAACCGCGAAACTCCACATGCCGGTGTTGCTGTGCGTCTGCGACGAGGACGTCGTCACCCCGCCGGGCCCCTCGGTGACGGCGGTCCACCGGGCGCCGCACGGCCAACTGCGCCGCTACCCGTACGGTCATTTCGACATCTACCACGACCCCCGCGCCAAGGCCGACCAGGTCGCATTCCTGCGCCGTGTGCTCGGTCCGCAGCTCGCGGACGGCCCGTCGTGACCCGGTCAGAGGCCGCAGATCCCCCACCGGCAGGCAGGCGCCGGGTGGGCGTCGGCCGCCGGCTGCGGTGCCACCGGAGCCGGCGGCATCCCGCCCGTCCCGGGCGTCTGGGCCTCGCCGACCGGTGAACTCTGCGTCGCGGTGCCGGTCCCGGGCGCCTGGATGACCGGGCTTTGCGCCGGCGGACCGGTCAGCGGAGGCGCCGTGCACTTCTCGGCGGCCGCGCTCCACTCCCCGCCCGATTCCGCGCAGCAGACCAAGCTGTCGGCGAGATGTTCCGCGGGGGACGCTTTGCCGCGCGAAAGCAGCTCGTCCGCCACCCGCTGACAGGAGTCGTACTTCCCGATGTCCCACAGCGCATTCGCGATCGCCGGCTGCGCGAGCCCGCCCAGTATCACAGCGATTGCCGCCGCACCGAACACGGTGTGCCGGGCGCGTCCACGTCGCCGGGGCGTCGTCGACTCAGGAACGGTCATGCCGTGTCCCGGGCTCGGATTTGACGGCCGTGATGATCAGGTATTCCCACGCCATCACCGACGGCCGGGTCAGGAACCGGTCGCCGAGCTCGGCGAGTGCGGTGTCCAGCGCGGCGACCCGGTCCGGGTCGCCGGCGATGGCGCGGTAGGCCGAGATCGTCGGCCCGTAGGTGCTCTTGAAGTAGTCGCGGAAGGCGGCGCCGCTGCGGAACCGGTCGACATCCAGCGTTCCCCGGCGGGCGGCGAAGCCGTGCACCCGGCCGGCGAACAGCTCACGGACATGGTCCTCCCGTCCCCACAGCGGCGGTGGCTGCACGCCCGGTGGCGGCTGGGCAACGAACGGCTTCATGGCCGCGAACATCTGCCCGACCAGCCCTTCCGGCGTCCAGCTGAGGAGTCCGACGCGGCCGCCCGGTCGGCAGACCCGCAGGAGTTCGTCGGCCGCCGCCTGGTGGTGCGGCGCGAACATCACGCCGATGGCGGAGGTTACGACGTCGAACTCGTTGTCCGCGAACGGCAGTTCTTCGGCGTTGGCTTGTCGCCAGTCCAGGACCACGCCCCGGTCGGCGGCGATCCGCTGACCGGCCGCCAGCAGTTCGGGTGTCAGGTCGCTGGCCACGACGGACGCTCCGGTCTGCGCCGCCGGGATGGCCACGTTGCCGGTTCCGGCGGCGACGTCGAGGACCCGATCGCCGGGTCCGATACCGGTCGCCTCCACCAGGAGGGGTCCCAGCGGTGCGACGAGGTCGGCGGCGATCGCCGGATAGTCACCCGATGCCCACACCGCGCGGTGCTTGGCGGCCAGCGTGGTGTCGATGGTGGCGGTGTCACTGCTCATGTCGTTCTCCTTTGCGGTGCGCTGCAAGACACGGTCCTCCGCGCCGGGCGCTGCCATCCAGTCACAGATGTGTACCGCCGGCAGTTCTGCATGTGTACTGGTCAAATCGGCTGCTCAGCGGTGTAATAGGACTCGGGAAGGAGCGCCGCGGTGTCCTCGTATCAGCAGTTCTGTCCGGTGGCCAAGGCCATGGAGTTGCTCGACGAACGCTGGACTATGCTGGTGGTGCGCGAACTCCTCCTGGGCAGTAGACATTTCAACGATCTTCGCCGCGGGGTACCGAAGATGTCGCCTGCCTTGCTGTCGAAGCGGCTGCAGACGCTGACGCGTGCCGGCGTCGTCGAGCGCAGGGACGTCGGCGGCCGGAGCTCCTACTCGCTGACCGAGTGCGGCCGTGAGCTCGCCGATGTGGTGGATGCACTGGGCGCGTGGGGCGTCCGCTGGATCGGCGAACTCGGTGACCGCGACCTCGATCCGCACCTGCTGCTGTGGGACATGCGCCGCACCGTGCCGGTCGACGAGTGGCCCCGGGCGCGCACGGTCCTGAATTTCAGATTGACCGGAACGCCCCCGAAGGCATCGTCGTGGTGGCTCGTCGTCGCCGACGGGCAGGCCGATGTCTGCGACTTCGACCCGGGGTTCGACACCACGGCCACCGTCGCGACGAGCTTGCGCACGCTGACCGAGATCTGGCGCGGCGACGTGTCCTGGTCCGAGGCCTTGCGCGAGGGGGCCGTGACGATCAACGCGCCGACCGAGGTGCGGCGGGCGTTGCCGACGTGGATCGGTCAATCGACGCTGGCGGCCGTACCGCGACCCGCGTGACCGTCCTCACCACTGCGCACGCGGGACGTCGAAGTCCGCGCACAGCGCCCGCCAGACCTGCCGGGGTTCGACTCCGTCCTCGATCGCCTGCGCCGCCGTCCGCCCGCCGAGGTCGGTGAGCACGTGGTCGACCAGTATCGACGACGCCCGCATAGCGCCGAACTGCCCCTCCACCAGTTCGTGGAATTCCGTCAGCCGCACAGCCCCGAAACTACGCTGTGCCGCGCAGGGCGTCATGGCACACCCGTACCGGATCAGCGACCTCGGCCACCGTCGCGCCGGCCCGGCGCGCGGCGGCCCGATAGCGCGGCGATCCCAGCACCTTGCGCGCGGCACCGGCCAGCGCATCGGCGCTCAAGGGCCTGACGAGTTCAGCACTTCCTTGCCGCACAACACGATTGGCGATCTCCCACTGGTCGCCGCCGCCGGGCACCACCACCATCGGCACCCCGGCAAGCAGCGCCTTGGCCACCGTGCCGTGACCACCGCCACAGATCAGCAGGTCCGCCACCGCCAGCAGTTCGTCCTGCCGGCCCAGACCGACCACCGCCCATGACGGCACCTCGCCGTCCAGCCCGTCCAGCTGCGAGACCACCACCCGCGACCCGGCCGGCAACACCCGACCCGGCACCAGCGTCCGCAACGCCAACTCGGCGAGCCCGCCGGCCCCGGTGGTGGCCGTCGACGGCGCCACCACCACCACCGGTCCCTCACCGGCCGGCAGCTCGAGCACCGAGGTGGTCGGCTCGAAGTGCAGCGGACCGACCACCACCGCCTCGGCGGGCCAGTCCGGGCGCGGCACCTCCAGCGCCGGCAACGTCGCGATCAGGCGGCGCAGCGGCCCTGGGTCATGGGCCGGCAGCCCGATCTGCACGCGCGCCTCGGCGCGCTGGCGCAGTCCTTTGCGCCATGAGCGGGCGCTGAGCGTCCGCAGCACCGCGTCGCGTAACCGGCCCCGCACTCCCCTGCCCGGCGCCAGCCCACTGCCGATCGGCGGCAACCCTTTCGACGGCCGGTACAGCGGATGGGTGTTCAACTCGACCCAGGGCACTCCGAGCAGGTCAGCGGTCAGTCCCCCGCACACCGTGATCGAGTCCGACACCACCAGGTCGGGACGCAGGTCGGCGACGGCCTGCCGGTTCAGCTGCGCCATCCGGGCTGCGCGCTGATGGATCTTGGCCCCGGCGTCGGCGTCGTCGTCGACTGCGGTCGGGTCCAGGCCGGCCAGCTCCACCGCATCGACGCCGTGCTCGTGCGCGAGGTCCAGCCAGCGAGTGCCGGTGAGCAGGGTCGGAGTGTCCCCGGCGCCGGCGAACTTCACACACAGCGCCAGGGCCGGAAACGCGTGTCCGGGGTCGGGACCCGCCACCACGGCTACACGCATGCGGGCTACCCTGCCACAGCCCGCGGCACTAGGCTGACGCGATATGACCGACCAGGCTTCCCATCCGCCCGCACCGGCTCCCTCCGCTGCGTCGGTGGCGGTATCCGACAACGCCGACATCGTCCAATCGTTTTTGTTCGCGCTCGCCGACTCGGATCTCGACACGTTCGAGTCGCTGGCGGCGCCGGATCTGCTGTGGCAGAACGTCGGCCTGCCGTCGCTGCGCGGACGCGTCCGGATCATGAAACTGCTGCGCCGCTCCGAAGGGCGCATGGGGTTCGCGGTGAAGTTCCACAGCATCGCCGCCGAGGGTGAGACGGTGTTGACCGAACGCACCGACGCCATCGTGTTCGGTCCCCTGCGGCTGCAGTTCTGGGTGTGCGGGCGGTTCGAGGTGCACGACGGCCAGATCACGCTGTGGCGAGACTATTTCGACCTCGTCGACTGCTTGGTCAAGGCGCCGCTGCGGGCGCTCGCGGCAACGGTCTTCCCGTCGCTGCGCCCCACCTTCTAGAACGCGGGGTTACGCGCCGCGGAGCCGGCCCAGCTCGTCGAAGGCCTGCGCCCAGCCGCTCAACCGGTCGGTGGCCGAGGTGAGTTGTTCGCGGTAGCGGCGCTGCGACATCGGCGAGCTGGACAATGCCCCGGAGTTGGTCGCCGAGACCAATTGGGCAGCGGCAGAGACCATCTCGGTGTACTGGCGGGCGCCGCGGTCCAGTTGCGCGGCGAACGCGGCGATCGTCGGGGCCAGGTGCGGACGCGACTGCGGGGTGGCCTTGACCGTGCGCTCCATCGAGGCCACCTCCGAAGCCGTGGCGGCCATCGTCGCCGCGGTCTGTTCGGCCGCCGCCCGGATCTCCCACAGCTCGTCAGCGGGCAGCATCCGGCCCCGTTCGAGCACGCCGAGCAGCGAGTACAACCCCCGCTGCGATTCGGCGAGCGACATCATAGGCTGGCGGGCCGCTGAACCCCAGGGCGGCAGCCGGCGCGCGGCGTTCGTGCGTGCCGGCGGTAGCGGTTCGCCACGCAGAAACCGATAGCGCAGCAGGGCCAGGGTGGCCAGGAACGCGGCGCCGACCGCGATCGGCGACGGGATGAACAGCGCCCATACCGGGGTGCTCCAGGACGCCAACAGAGCGGTGACGCCGATCCAGAACACCGACGACAGCGCGAAGAACACGCCCAACCGCAGTGCCCAACGGCGTTTGCGCAGCAGCTTGGCGCGTGGGTCGGCCACGGCGTTGAGCTTGTCGGCCAGCAGGCCCGACCACTCCGCCGCGGTGTCGATTCCGCGCTGGGTCAGCGAGCGTCCCGGATGGCGTTTGCCGGCGTGTGTAGCCACTGTTCGGTCCTGTGCGGGTTACTGCGACAACGGATTTTCCGGTGCCGGATTCGGAGGGGCGGCCGGGGTGGCCGGCGTCTGACTGGGGGCGGCCTGGCCGGGGGCCGTGGTGCCGCCGGAGGGCAGCTGCTCGCCGCGCATCGACGCCCGGATCTGCTCCAGCCGGGAATGCCCGGCCATCTGCACGCTGGCCTGCTGGACCTCCATCATGCGGCCCTGTACCGAGTTCTGCGCCAGCTCGGCCGAACCCATCGCGTTGGCGTACCGCCGCTCGATCTTGTCGCGGATCTCGTCGAGGCTGGGGGTGTTGCCGGGCGCGGCGATCTCGGTCATCGAGCGCAATGACGCACTGACCTGTTCCTGCATCTTCGCCTGCTCGAGCTGGCTGAGCAGCTTCGTGCGCTCGGCGATCTTCTGCTGCAGCACCATCGCGTTCTGCTCGACGGCCTTCTTGGCCTGCGAAGCGGCCTGCAGCGCCTGGTCATGCAGCGTCTTGAGGTCTTCGACGCTCTGCTCACCGGTGACCAGCTGCGCGGCGAACGCCTCGGCGGCGTTGTTGTACTCGGTGGCCTTGTTGGCGTCACCGGCCGCGACGGCCTGATCAGCCAGCGTCAGCGCCTGCCGCA
This sequence comes from Mycolicibacterium duvalii, assembly GCF_010726645.1. NCBI lineage: Bacteria > Bacillati > Actinomycetota > Actinomycetes > Mycobacteriales > Mycobacteriaceae > Mycobacterium > Mycolicibacterium duvalii. The sequence continues at coordinate 2,279,757 of NZ_AP022563.1, forward strand.
CGTTGGCCTGCAACTTCTCGATGTCGGCAAGCTGACGGTTCAGCCGCATCTCCAGCTGACGTTGATTGCCGATCACCTGGGCCGCCTGCTGGGTCAGCGCCTGATGCTGGCGCTGCGCTTCTTCGATGGCCTGCTGGATCTGCACCTTCGGATCGGCGTATTCGTCGACCTTGGAGCTGAACAGCGCCATGAGGTACTTCCACGCCTTGACGAACGGATTGGCCATGAGTTCATTCCGCCTTCGTAGTCGGACTGCCCGCTGGGCTGAGCACGTGCACTGACCCCAACTTATCTGCTCCACACAGCTCGTCGCACCCCTGTCGGCTGCGGGTTGCCGGGTCAGGCCACCGCCATGGTCACCTCGTGCGGGATGACGACCTTGGTGGCGGCGTCGATGTGGGCCGCGCCGGCATCCTCGCGGGTCAGGGCGACGCGCGACTCCTCGAGCGCCATCTCGTCACCGGCCTCGGTCAGCACCCGCGACAGGGGCACCTCCAACGCGCCGCAGATGGCGCCGAGCAACTCGCTCGACGCTTCCTTTCGCCCGCGCTCGACCTCAGACAGATAACCGAGGCTGACCCGCGCGGTATCGGACACCTCGCGCAGCGTGCGGCCCTGTTCCACTCGGGCGCGCCGCAGCACGTCGCCGATCACCTCGCGCAGCAGTGAAGTCATCGCGCACTCCTTGTCTGTGGATCCGACGGGGGGTTCTCGTGCCTCAAGAATCCCAACGCGCGGCGGTGCGGTGATGGTTCCCGGTACGCGTCAGCGTTCTGCCAGCGCTGCGCGCAGCATCCGGATCGCGGCCTGCGCGGCCGCCACCCGGATGTCCCAGCGGCTGCCGTGCAGCCGCAGGTGCTCCACGGTGGTCTCCACCGGGCCCGCCACGCCGAGGTAGACGGTGCCGACCGGATGTCCGCCGTGCGGTTCGGGCCCGGCCACGCCGGTCAGGCCGACACCCCAGGTCGCGCCGCAGCGCTGCATCGCGCCGACGGCCAGGGCCCGTGCGGTCGGCTCCGCGACGGGGCCGACCTCGTCGAGCAGGCTGGCGGGGACCCCGGCCAGGGCGATCTTGGTCTCGACCGTGTAGGTCACGAGGCCGCCGCGCAGCACCACGCTGGCGCCCGGCACTCCGGCCAGCGTCGCCGACAGCAGCCCGGCGGTCAGAGATTCGGCCGTCGCGACGGTCTGCCGGCGAACCGTCAGATCGGCGACCAGGGCGCGCGCGTCGTCAGTGACCAGCGGATCGTCCACGCGCATCCCGCCGAGCAGAGACGAAATAGTCCACGCCGGTGAGCACGGTCAGTACGACCGCCACCAGCATGATCACCCAGGCGCCGGTCAGCCAGGCACCGGACAGGGGCAGCACGAACAGCCCGATCGCCACCGCCTGCACCAGGGTCTTGAGCTTGCCGCCGCGGCTGGCCGGGATGACCCCGCGGCGCAGCACGACGAAGCGCAGCGCGGTCACCCCGAGTTCCCGGACCAGAATCACTGCGGTCACCCACCAGGGCAGGTCGCCGAGCATCGACAGCCCGATCAGTGCGGCGCCGATGAGCGCCTTGTCGGCCAGCGGGTCGGCCAGCGCGCCGAACTCGGTGACCATGCCGTAGCTGCGCGCCAGCGCGCCGTCGAGGTGGTCGGTGACCACGGCAGTGACGAAAACGACGAATGCGGTTACCCGCCAGGCTGTTTCATGACCATCACCGGCGAACAACGCGAGCAGGAAGACCGGAACGAGCACGAACCGTACACCGGTCAGCGCGTTGGCGAGGTTCGCCACCCGAGCGCGAGGGACCACCGGATCGGTATGTGGTTGGCCCGGCACCGACACAGAATACTGGTTGCCGATACCGATACCCTTCGGTGTGTGAGCGTAGCTGGGGACGCAACAGCCGACGGTGTCGTCGTGCGCCGCGCCCGCACCACCGATGTGCCCGCCGTCAAAGCCCTCGTCGACATCTATGCCGGCAAGATCCTGCTCGAGAAAAACCTGGTGACGCTGTATGAGTCCGTCCAGGAGTTCTGGGTCGCCGAGGACGCCGGCGAGGTGATCGGTTGCGGCGCGCTGCACGTGCTCTGGTCCGACCTCGGCGAGGTACGCACCGTCGCCGTGCACCCGAAGGCACGCGGCCGCGGGGTGGGCCACGCGATCGTCGAACAGCTGCTGGCGGTGGCGACCGAACTGCACCTGCGACGCATCTTCGTGCTGACCTTCGAGGTGGAGTTCTTCACTCGCCACGGCTTCGTCGAGATCGACGGCACACCGGTGACCGCAGAGGTCTACGAGGAGATGTGCCGCTCCTATGACACCGGCGTCGCCGAGTTCCTCGACCTCTCCTATGTCAAACCCAACATCCTGGGCAACACCCGGATGCTGCTCACCCTCTGACGCCGGCGGGGCGCATCGCGTCAGAAGTCGGGTTCGTCCTCCGCTGCGGCGCCCGATGCGTCTGAGCCGCCGCGGATCAGCGCCAGCGTGCCCGCCAATTCGTCGGGCTTGACCAGCACCTCGCGCGCCTTGGATCCCTCCGACGGCCCGACGATCCCGCGGGTCTCCATCAGATCCATCAGCCGGCCCGCCTTGGCGAAGCCGACGCGCAGTTTGCGCTGCAGCATCGAGGTGGACCCGAACTGGCTCGACACCACCAGCTCGACGGCTTGCAGGAACACATCCATGTCGTCGCCGATGTCGGGGTCGACGTCCTTGCGTTCGCCGGCCTTGACCGCGGTCACCCCCTCGACGAACTCGGGCTCGGCCTGATCCTTGGTCGCGTTGACGACCGCCTGGATCTCCTCGTCGGTGATGAACGCGCCCTGCAGGCGGATCGGCTTGCCCGCCCCCATCGGCAGGAACAGCCCGTCGCCCATTCCGATCAGCTTCTCGGCGCCGGGCTGGTCGAGGATGACGCGGCTGTCGGTCAGCGACGACGTCGCGAACGCCAGCCGCGACGGCACGTTCGTCTTGATCAGACCGGTCACCACGTCCACCGACGGGCGCTGGGTGGCCAGCACCAGGTGGATGCCCGCCGCCCGCGCCTTCTGGGTGATCCGCACGATGGCGTCCTCGACGTCGCGCGGCGCGGTCATCATCAGATCGGCGAGCTCGTCGACGATCGCCAGGATGTACGGGTAGGGCTTGTATTCGCGGTTGCTGCCCAGCGGCGCGGTGATTTCCCCGCTGCGCACCTTCTCGTTGAACACGTCGATGTGCCGCACCCGCGAGGCCTGCATGTCCTGGTAGCGCTGCTCCATCTCCTCGACCAGCCAGGCCAGCGCGGCGGCGGCCTTCTTGGGCTCGGTGATGATCGGCGTGATCAGGTGCGGGATGCCCTCGTAGGGGGTCAGTTCGACCATCTTCGGGTCGATCAGGATCATCCTGACCTCTTCGGGTGTGGCGCGGGCCAGCAGCGACACCAGCATCGAGTTCACGAAGCTGGATTTGCCAGAGCCGGTCGAACCCGCCACCAGCAGGTGCGGCATCTTGGCGAGGTTGGCCGAGATGAAGTCGCCCTCGATGTCCTTGCCCAGCCCGATCACCAGCGGGTGGTGGTCGCGCCGGGTCCCCGGCGCAGTCAGCACGTCGGCCAACCGCACCATCTCCCGGTCGGTGTTGGGCACCTCGATACCGACCGCGGACTTGCCCGGGATCGGCGCCAGCATGCGCACGCTCTCGGTGGCCACCGCGTAGGCGATGTTGCGGTGCAGCGCGGTGATCTTCTCCACCTTGACGCCGGGTCCCAGCTCGACCTCGTAGCGGGTGACCGTCGGGCCGCGGGTGCAGCCGGTCACGGCGGCGTCCACCTTGAACTGCTGCAGCACCGAGGTGATGCTGTCGGTCATCTGCTGGTTGGCCGAGGTGAGTCGCTTGGGCGGCTCACCGGCGATCAACAGGTCCAGTGACGGCAGGGTGTAGGGGCCCTCGACGACGCGGTCGAGGGTGAGATCGGGTTCCTTGCGGGCCTTCTTGCGCGTGCGCGGCGCCGGAGGCTCGCTGACCGCGGGGACGTCCTCGTCGAGCGGGTAGTTGTCCATCGGCGATCCCGCCGGCGCGATCAGGGGCTCGGTCGGCTGAGACGCCGACGGCCACGCCTGGGCGGCGTCACGGGGGTCGGCGTCGTAGTAGCCGTCCGAGAAGTCGTCGACGCCCCCGCTCGCCGAGTCGAGATCACCGGCGTGGTGGTCATCGCTCTCGTCGTAGTCGTAGTCGTCGTGGTCGTCGTAATCACCGCGCCAACGCGTGCTGAACATGTCCCGCAATGTCTCGGGCACCTCGCGGATGGTGGTGCCGGTCAGCAGCAGCAGTCCGAAGACGGCGGCCATGAACAGCAGCGGCGCGGCGATCCACGCGGTGACGCCGTCGGACAGCGGACCGCCGATGGCGAATCCGACGAACCCCGCGGCGTCGCGGCGCGCTCCAGGTTCCATCGGCGAGCCGGCCCACAGGTGCCACAACCCCAGTACCGGCAGCGCGATCATCGTGGCGCCCAGGATCAGGCGCGGGCGGGTGTCGGGATCGGGTTCGGAGCGCATCAACACAATCCCGAGCGCCGCGAGCAGGACCGGGACCAGCACCACCGCCGAGCCGATCAGCACCCGGATCGACGAGTCGATCCACGCGCCCACCGGACCGGCGGCGTCGTACCAGGAACTGGCGGCAATCACCACGGCCAGCCCCAGCATCGCCAGGGCCAGCCCGTCGCGCCGGTGGGCGGGCTCCAAGTCGCGCGCCCGGCCCACTGAGCGCGCGGTGCTCCCCGCTCCGCGCGCCAGCATCAGCCAGCCGGCGCGGACACCGCGGCCGACGGCCGTGCCGGCCGCCGAGACCACCGACGGGTTGCGACGCGGCGGCTTACGGCGCGACGCGGCCGGTCGCGCCGGACGGCGTTCCCGGCCCCTGCCTCCTGAACCGGCCTTTGACCTGGTCGAACGGGCAGGTGAGCGGGCCGTGGTCTTACTAGCCATGCCCGTCAGCCTAGTCGCAACTACCTCAGATGCACCATCAGCCTCAGTAGTCACAAATCGGTGTCGAGCCGGTGTCGGAACGACACCCTCGCCGCGCTGTCGGGAGCAGACAGTACGGTGTGATCTGTTCACTCACGTTCACTGCCTCTCCCCCATCCGCTCTAGCTCAATGAGGAGCCGCCATGCCCGTCGTCGTCGTCGCCTCCATGAAGGCCAAACCCGAATCCGTCGACATCGTCCGGGACGCCTGCACGCAGGCCATCGAGGCCGTGCACAGCGAGCCCGGCTGCCAGCTCTACGCGCTGCACGAGGCCGACGGCACGTTCGTCTTCGTCGAGCAGTGGGCCGATGCCGACGCGCTGCAAGCGCACAGCACCGCGCCTGCGATCGCCACGCTGTTCGGCACCGTCGGTGAGCACCTCGACGGCGCACCCGATATCAAGATGCTGCAGCCGGTGGTGGCCGGCGACCCCGCCAAGGGCCAGTTGCGGCCGTAGTCTCTGCATCCATGGGTGAGCTCTCAGGCAAGGTCGCGTTCATCACGGGCGCGGCCCGAGGTCAGGGTCGGGCGCATGCGGTGAAGTTGGCCTCCGAGGGCGCCGACATCATCGCGCTGGACCTGTGCGCGCAGATCGACTCGGTGCCCTATCCGCTGGCCACCCCCGACGACCTGGCCGAGACGGTCAAGCTGGTCGAGGACACCGGCGCGCGCATCGTCGCCCACCAGGCCGACGTCCGTGATCGCGACGCGGTCAAGGACGTGGTGCGCGACGGCACGGCCAAGCTCGGCGACCGCCTCGACATCGTGGTCGCCAACGCCGGCATCGCGCCGATGGCCGCGTCCGACGCCTGGCAGGACGTGCTCGACGTTAACCTCACCGGGGTCTACCACACCGTCGATGTGGCGATGAAGCCGATGATGAAGTTCGGCAACGGTGGTGCGATCGTGCTGACCAGTTCGGTGGCCGGCCTGGTCGGTCTGGGTTCCCCGGTGGCCGGCTCGGTCGGTTACGTCGCCGCCAAGCACGGCATCGTCGGGCTGATGCGGGTCTATGCCAACTTCCTGGCCTCGCACAGCATTCGGGTGAACTCCGTGCACCCGGCCGGGGTCAACACCCCGATGATCGACAACGAGTTCACCCGGTCCTGGCTCGAAGGCGCGGCGCAGGAGCAGCAACTCGGCGGGCCGGACATGAGCAACGCGCTCCCGGTGCAGGCGCTGGAGGTCGAGGACATCGCCAACGCGGTGTTCTGGCTGGTCTCCGATGCCGCACGCTACGTCACCGGGGTCACCTTGCCGGTCGACGCGGGTTTCGTGAACAAACTGTGAGTCGATGACCGGATCGCGAGACGCGGCGGCGCGCACGGCAGTGGGGCCCATGACGCTGGCGGCCATCGAGCACCACGAGCCGCCGGCCCGGCGCCTGGTCGATGACGACTTGGCCGAATCGTTTCTTCCCGGCCGGGCCCGGATGCTGGTGCGGCTGGCGCGCGCCGGGTGGCTGCGGCGCGCGGTGCGGTCGGCCTCGGAGCGTGCGGCCCCGGGAGTGGCCACCAGTATCGCGTGCCGCAAACGTTTCATCGATGAGCGGCTGTCGGATCCGCTCAACGAGACCGATGCCGTGATCGTGCTCGGCGCGGGCCTGGACACCCGCGGGTGCCGCATCGCCCGCCACGGTGATCTGCCGGTCTTCGAAGTGGACCGACCCGAGGTCATGGAACACAAGGCGACGGTGCTGCGCCGGGTGACCGGTGCGGTGCCCGCGTCGATACACCTGCTGGGCCTCGATTTCGAGAACGACGACCTGATAAGCGCGCTGACGTCGCACGGCTACCGACCTGACCAGCGCGCTTTCGTCATCTGGGAGGGCGTGACGCAATACCTCAGCGCCGAGGCGGTGGCCGCGACGCTCGACGCGCTGCGCCCGTTGGCGCCCGGCAGCCGGCTGGCGTTCTCCTATGTCCGCCAGGACTTCATCGACGGCACGAACCGCTACGGTGCGGAGGCGCTCTACCGCCGCTTCCGTCAGCGCACCGAGCTCTGGAAGTCGGGCCTGGTGCCCGAAGAGGTCGGTGACATGCTGGCCGAGTACGGATGGCGGCTCAGCGAGCAGGTCGGTCCCAGCTACTACCGCGACACCTATATCCGGCCCACCGGCCGCACGCTGAGCGCGTCCGCGATCGAGTGGACCGTGCTCGCGGAGCGCTGACGGCGACCGGTGACCGTCGTTCGGCGTGAACGCTCGCGTCAATATCGTAGGCTGGGATCGGCGGCCGGGTGATCCACGACACACTCGGCACGATCAGGTTTTGCGAGCACGCCGTCCACCGGGGGTTACGTCATGGGCGCACTGGGCGAGGGCACGGAACCATGGCTGCCATTTTGATCGCCGAAGACGAGCCCCGGATCTCGTCGTTCGTCAAGAGGGGCCTGCAGGCGCACGGCCACTCGGCGACCGTGGTGGCCGACGGCCCGTCGGCCTACAGTTCGGCGCGCCGCGGCAAAGTCGATCTGTTGGTCCTCGACATCGGGCTGCCGAAGATGGACGGCCTGACCGTGTTGCGGCGCTTGCGTCAGGAAGGCAGCTCGATCCCGGTCATCATGCTGTCGTCGCGCACCAGCCGGGCCGACGTCGCCGCCAGCATGGCCAGCGGCGCCGACGACTGCCTCGGCAAGCCGTTCCGCTTCGAGGAACTGCTCTCCCGGGTGCGCCGTCACCTCGCCGCGGCCCGGCCGCGGCCCGTCACCGAGCTCAAGTACGGCACGTTGCGGCTGGACCTGCGCACCCGGCGCGCGCATGTGGGCGACTACGTCGTCGATCTGTCGGCGCGGGAGTGCGCGCTGGCCGAGACCTTCCTGCGCCACCCCGGCCAGGTGCTGACCCGGGAGCAGCTGCTCCGCCTGGTGTGGGGGCACAACCAGGAGGCCGGCTCCAATGTCGTCGACGTGTATGTGCGGTATCTGCGGCGCAAGCTCGGCGCCCACCGGTTCGTGACGCTGCGCGGCCTCGGTTACCGCCTCGAAGCGGTGTGAGGCCGGTCAGATCTCGATGACCGTGGGCACGATCATCGGCTGGCGCCGGTAGGTCTCCCCCACCCACTTGCCGACGGTGCGCCGCACCGCTTGCGCGATCCGGGTCGGGTCGGTGATGTTCTGGGCGGCCAGGTTCTCCAGCTCGGTCTCGACCTTGCGGGCCACGGGTTCCAGCGCCTTCGGGTCCTCCGAGAAGCCGCGCGAATACAGGTACGCCGGGGCGGCCGGCTTGCCGGTGCCGCGCCGGACGACGACCGTCACGGCGACGAACCCCGACGACAGGATCAGTCGTTCGCCCAGCGTCGCATCGCCGACGTCTCCGGTGATCAACCCGTCGACGAACATCTTGCCCACCGACACCGCGCCCGCGATCCGGGCCCGGCCCGCGACCAGATCGACGCTGACGCCGTTCTCGGCCAGCACGATGTTCTCCTCGGGCACGCCGGCGCGGGCGGCCAGCGCGGCGTTGGCGCGCAGCATCCGCCAGGTGCCGTGCACCGGCATCACATTGCGGGGCCGCACGCCGTTGTAGAGGAACAGCAGTTCGCCGGCGTAGGCATGTCCCGAAACATGAACGCGTGCTTGCTGATTGGTGACCACCCGGGCACCGATCTTGGCCAGCGCGTCCATCACACCGAACACGGCCTCCTCGTTGCCCGGAATCAGCGAGGACGACAGGATGATCAGATCGCCGTCGGTCAGTGTGATGCTGCGGTGCTCGCCGCGCGACATCCGGGACAGGGCCGCCATCGGCTCGCCCTGGGTGCCGGTGGTGATCAGCACGACCCGGTCGGCCGGCATCATCTCGGCGGCCCCGATGTCGAGGACATCTTGGTCGGCCACCCGCAGGTAGCCGAGGTCGCGGGCGATGCCCATGTTGCGCACCATCGACCGGCCCACGAAAGACACTCGGCGTCCGAGCGCCACCGCCGCGTCGATGATCTGCTGTACCCGGTCGACGTTGGAGGCGAAGCAGGCCACGATCACGCGCCCCTGTGCGCCGCGGATCAGCCGGTGCAGGGCCGGGCCGATCTCGCTTTCCGACGGCCCCACCCCGGGGATCTCCGAGTTCGTCGAGTCGCAGAGGAACAGGTCCACCCCGGCGTCGCCGAGCCGCGACATCCCGGGCAGATCCGTCGGCCGGCCGTCGAGGGGCAGTTGGTCGAGCTTGATGTCGCCGGTGTGCAGCACGGTGCCCGCGCCGGTGTGGATACCCACGGCCAGGCAGCCGGGAATGGAGTGGTTGACGGCGAAGTACTCGCATTCGAAGACACCGTGGGTGCTGCTCTGGCGCTCGGCCACCTCGACGACCACCGGCTTGATGCGATGCTCACGGCACTTCTCGGTCACCAGCGCGAGTGTGAACTTGGAGCCGACGATCGGGATGTCGGGCCGCATCTTCAGCAGGAACGGGATGGCGCCGATGTGGTCCTCGTGGGCGTGGGTGACGATCAGCGCCTCCACGTCCTCGAGGCGGCCCTCGATATGGCGCAGATCCGGCAGGATCAGGTCCACCCCGGGCTCGTCATGGGTGGGAAACAGCACGCCGCAGTCGACGATCAGCAAGCGCCCCAGGTGCTCGAAAACCGTCATGTTGCGGCCGATTTCGTTGATTCCGCCCAGAGCGGTCACCCGCAGGCCGCCCGGGTCCAGCGGTCCGGGTGGGGTCAGCGCGGTGTCCACTACCGAAGCACCGCCGCGGCACGGAGGTCGGCGGCCAGTTCTCGCAGCTGTTGACCGTCGGCCGGCATCTGCGGCAGGCGCGGCTCACCGGCGTCGAAGCCCTGCAGTCGCAGGCCGGCCTTCGACAGCGTGACGCCGCCCAGTCGGTGCTGCGCGGCGTTGAGCGGTGTCAGCGTGACCGCGATCTTGCGGGCGGTGGCGATGTCGCCGGAGTTGAAGGCGGTCAACAGCTCTCGCAACTGGCTCGCGGCGACGTGCCCCCAGACGCTGACGAACCCGACCGCGCCCATGGCCAGCCACGGCAGGTTCAGCGCGTCGTCCCCGGAGTAGTAGGCCAGCCCGGTCTCGGCCATGATCTGGGCGGCTCCAGGCAGGTCAGCCTTCGCGTCCTTGATCGCCACGATGTTGGGATGGTGAGCCAGCTCGCGCATGGTGTCCCAGTTGATCGGCACGATCGACCGCGGCGGGATGTCGTAGAGCATCACCGGCAGGTCGGTGGCGTCGGCCACCGCGGTGAAGTGCGCCAGCAGGCCCGACTGCGGCGGCCGCGAGTAATAGGGCGTGACAACCAGCAGCCCGTGCGCGCCCGCCTCCGCGCACCGCTTTGCCAGATGCACGCTGTGCGCGGTGTCGTAGGTACCGCATCCAGCGACGATCCGGGCGCGGTCGCCGACCGTGTCGACCACCGTGCGCAACAACGCGATCTTCTCGTCGTCGGTGGTGGTCGGCGACTCGCCGGTGGTGCCCGAGAGCACCAGGCCGTCGCAGCCGGCCTCGACCAGCCGCGTGGCCAGGCGCGCAGCGGTCTCCAGATCGAGCGTTCCGTCCGGCTTGAACGGAGTAACCATCGCGGTCAACAAAGTGCCCAATCGGGCAGTGACGTCGATTCCGCTGGTGCTCACGGGCGATAGGTTACCTGGTGGATCCGCCCTGCCACGAATGCATTGAGCGGGTCAGATCTCGGTTGCCAGCGGGCTGGTGGCCACTTCGCTGCCGTCGGCCAGAACGGTGATCTCGAAGTCGGAGAACACCGCCGGTGCGACGTCGGTGAGTCGCCGCAGACACTCGATGGCCAGCCGGCGGATCTCCACGTCGGCGTGTTCGCTGGCGCGCATGGCGATGAAGTGGCGCCAGGCCCGGTAGTTCCCGCTGACCACGATGCGGGTCTCGGTGGCGTTGGGTAGCACCGCACGGGCGGCCTGGCGCGCCTGTTTGCGGCGCAGCACCGCGTTGGGCTGGTCGCCCAGTTTGGCCTCCAGGGCCGCGAGCAACTCGGCGTAGGCGGCGCGGCTGGCGTCGGCCGCGGCGGCGAAGATCTCCGTCAGCGCGGGGTCGTCCTCCACACCGGGCGGCACCACCACTTCGGAATCGTGCTCGGGCACGTACCGCTGCGACAGCTGGGAGTACGAGAAGTGCCGGTGCCGGATGAGCTCGTGGGTGCACGAACGGGAGATCCCGGTGATGTAGAACGACACCGACGCATGTTCGAGCACCGAGAAGTGCCCGACGTCGATGATGTGGCGCAGGTAGGACTCGTTGGTGGCGGTGCGCGGGTTGGGTTTGTCCCAACTCTGGTAGCACGCGCGGCCGGCGAACTCGGTGAGCGCCTGACCGCCGTCGGCGTCGGTGCTCCACGGCACGTCGGTCGGCGCGACGAATTCCGTCTTGGCGATCAGCTGCACGCGCAGCGGCGCTATCCGGGCCACGGCGCGTTAGCCTAGCGTCGCTGTCACACCGGGTTGCCGGCGACGAAGTCGGTGACCACCGCGGCCAGCTCCGGCCCCTTGTCCTCCTGCAGGAAATGCCCGCCACCGACGATCGTCGTGTGCGCCTGCCCGGCAGCGCCCGGAATGAGCTTGCGCAGCGGGGCGTCGGCGCCACGGGTGATCGGGTCGGAATCGGAGAAGGCGCACAGGAACGGCCGCTCGAACCGGTGCAAGCCCTCCCAGGCCGCCCGGTTGGCGTCGGCGGCCGGGTCGTCGGGGCTGGTCGGCACCAGCATCGGGAACTGCCTCGCCCCGGCCTTGAACGAGTCGTCGGGGAAAGGCGCGTCGTAGGCGGCGATGACCTCCGGCGACAGCGTCGACACGCAGCCGCCGTCGACGATCTTGCCGACCGGGAACTCCGGGGTCTCCTGGCTGAACCGCTGCCAGGCCAGAAACGCCTCGCCGGGATGCTGGTCGCCGGTCGGCAGGAAGGTGTTGGCGGCCACCACGCGCGCGAACCGGTCGGAGTGCTCCCCGACCAGCCGCAGTCCGATCAGCCCGCCCCAGTCCTGGCAGACCAGCGTCATCGCGGACAGGCCGATCGCCTCGATCGCACCCCAGGTCCAGTCCACGTGCGTCTGATAGGTGTAGTCCTCCCGGCGGGTGGGCTTGTCGCTGCGCCCGAAGCCGACCAGGTCGATCGCGACGGCGCGCAGTCCGGCGTCGACGAGCACCGGAATCATGGTGCGGTACAGGTAACTCCACGAGGGCTCCCCGTGCAGGAGCAGCACCGTGGCCCCATCGCGCGGCCCTTCGTCGACATAGTGCACTCGCAGCCCGCCGATCTCGACGTAGTGCGGGCTGAAGCCGAATCCGGGCAGATCGGCGAAGCGTTCCTCGGGAGTGCGTACGAAGTCCATGGCCTCAGTCAATCAGAGGAGCACCCGCGGTCCCGCTCGATTGGGCCGGGCCGAGAAGCCGATGTTCCACGCGGTCTCCACCGGCGCGTTTCGCCCGGTACATCGCCTCGTCGGCGATTCGGAGGAGGCGTCCGACGACATCTGGACTGCGCCGTCCCGCCACGAAGCCGCCGGGCGCCGAACAGATGCCGAAGCTCGCGGTGACTCCGATGCCCACGTCGGCGATCCCGACCCGGACGCGCTCGACGGTGGTCGCGTGCGCAGAGGGGCCGTCGGTGTCAGCGACGACGAATTCCTCGCCACCGAGCCGCCCGAGAACCGCCTCGGCGCGAAACGTTCGCCGCAGCACTGCGGCGACCTCGACGAGTACCCGGTCACCGATCGCATGGCCGTGGTTGTCGTTGATCTTCTTGAACTGATTCAGGTCGACCATCGTCACGTTCAGGCATTCGTGCGCGGTCAGGTTCGCCGCCAGCTCATACACGGCGCGGTAGAAGCCGCGGCGGTCGAGCAGCCCGGTGAGCGCATCGCGGTCGGAGTTCCGCAGATCGACGCGCAGGGTGTGGACCAGCGACTGAATACCGAACGGCACTCCGACGTTGAGCGACAGCACCGTCAGCAGCGCCGCGACGGTCAGTGCCACGTCGCCGGTGGCGATCACAAGCCGCGTCGCGGTGATCCCTGAGCACACGATCGCGACGGCGAGGTTGGCCAGCATGTGGTTCGGAGCGTGGAAGTAGGCCAGGAATCCGCCCACCGCCGCGAACATTACGCAGCCCATCAGGCCGTGATACGGATTCGAGACCGCCAGACAGGTCGCGGCGATGCCCACCGAGCACACCGCGTTGAAGACCAGGGACTCGCTGCGGGTCGGCCACCGCCGGAGCCAGAGAATCGACGCCCCAGCCCCGCACGCGGCGGCAACGACCGCTACCGCTCTGGTCGACGTGCGGTCGGGCCCCACCGGGGTGTAGAGCAGCACTATCGGAAGCACTGCCAGTAGCGCGGTGAACCCGAAAGTGGCCATCCGCCAGCGCAGCTGAAGTCCACGATCGTGCAGGTAGGCCGTGAACCAGTCGAACTGATCGGCCTGCCTCCACCACCGTCTGAGCACCGCCACCACTGCCTATGTCATACCAGTGAACGGGCGAGAGGATCGACCAAATCGCCGCGCTGGCCCACCGTCACGTCGCCGACCTCGAGCCAGCCCGCCATCGAGCGCAGCTCACCGGCCAGTGCCCCGGCTACGCGCGCCTTGTCGACACCGTCTTCGGCGAAGGCGCCGACGACGTGCAGCGCGTCGCCGGTGCGCTTGAGGTCGACACGGCCGGCGAGGCGACCGTCGAGCAGGAACGGCCACACGTAGTAACCGAACTGCCGCTTCGGCGCCGGGGTGTAGATCTCGATCCGGTAGAAGAAGTCGAACAACCGCTCGACTCGGGGCCGGAAGAAGATCAGCGGGTCGAACGGGCACAGCAGCGCGGTGCCGCGGTCGCGGCGCGGGATGGGTTGTCCGGTGCGCAGATAGGCGGGCGCGCTCCAACCGGTGACCTGTACCTGCTCCAGCTCCCCGGCGGCCACCAGGTCCGCGATCGCGGGTTTGACCTGCCGCGCGCTCAGGCGGAAATAATCGCGGATGTCGGCTTCGGTGCCCACACCCAGCGCGGTCGCCGCACGCAGCGCCAGTTCGCGCACCGCGTCGGCTTCGTCGACCTGTCGCGCCACCACATGCGCGGGCAGCACCCGCTCGGTCAGGTCGTAGTGCCGCGAGAAGCCGACACGGGTGGCCGTCGTGAGCACCCCCGACGACCACAGGGCTTCGGCCACCCACTTGGTGTCGCTGCGGTCCCACCACGGACCCTTGCGCCCGCGCGGCTCCGCCTCCAGATACGCCTCGATCTGTCCCGCCGTGGCCGGGCCGATCGCGGCGACCGCGGCGACGATCTCGTCGGCGAGCTTGGCGTTGCGCTTGACGATCTCGGTGCCCCAGCGGCCGTGGGTGTACTCGCGCATCCGCCACCGCAGCAGCGGCCAGTCGTCGACGGCCATCAATGCGGCCTCGTGCGCCCAGTACTCGACCAGCAGGCGCGGCGATCGTGCCGAATGACTCCACGCGGCACGGTCGAGCAACTCGCGATCGTAGGGACCGAGCCGACTGAACACCGGCGCGTAGTGTGCGCGCACTGTCACCGAAACCGAGTCCAGTTGCAGCACCTGCAGCCGGGCGATCAACCGTTTCAGATGGCCGCGGGTGACCCCTGCCGCAGGCTTGTTCTCGTGGAAGCCCTGTGCGGCGACCGCGATGCGACGTGCCTGCGCAGCGGTCAGTTTCACGTCCGAACGAGGCTGTAGAACCGGTAGCGCAGCCCCGAGGAGCTGTCGAGCCAGGGCCCTTCCGTGCCGGTCCACGTCTCGTCGAGAGCCGGCGCCATCACATCGAGGTCCTCGCGGCGGATGTCGATGTCGATCTCGGTGATCTCGCAGCGGCTCGCGATCGGCAGCGCGAGCCCGTAGATCTGCGCGCCGCCGATCACCCATGCGTCATCCAGGGGCGCGTCCTGCAGATCGGACACCACCTCGGCACCGTCGGCGTGGTAGTCATCCTGCCGGCTGACCACCACGTTGCGGCGTCCGGGCAGCGGCCGCACCGATGCCGGCAACGACTCCCACGTCAGCCGCCCCATGATCACGGTGTGGCCCATCGTGAGTTCCTTGAACCGCGCCAGGTCCTCGGGGAGCCGCCACGGAATCCCCCCGTCCCGGCCGATGACCCCCGATGTCGACTGCGCCCAGATCAATCCCAGGTTCACACCGCCACCGGGGCCTTGATCGCCGGGTGCGGATCGTAGTTACGGATCTCCACATCGTCGTAGGTGTAATCGAAAATCGAATCGCGTTGCGCCAGAATCAGTTCCGGATATGGCCGCGGATCGCGCGACAGCTGCTCGGTGACCTGTTCGACGTGGTTGTCGTAGATGTGGCAGTCCCCCCCGGTCCAGATGAACTCCCCCACGGTCAGACCGGCCTGTGCGGCCATCATGTGGGTGAGCAACGCGTAGCTGGCGATGTTGAACGGTACCCCGAGGAACAGGTCGGCGCTGCGCTGGTACAGCTGACAGGACAACCTGCCGCCCGCGACGTAGAACTGGAAGAACGCGTGACACGGCGGCAGGGCCATCTGCGGAATCTCGCCCACATTCCACGCCGAGACGATGTTGCGCCGGGAGTCCGGGTCGGTCTTCAGTAGCTCCAGAGCGGCACTGATCTGGTCTATGTGCTCCCCCGCCGGGGTCGGCCACGACCGCCACTGCACGCCGTAGACGGGGCCGAGATCACCGGCGGGCGATGCCCATTCGTCCCAGATCGTCACCCCGCGCTCCTGCAGCCACCGGACGTTGGAGTCACCGCGCAGGAACCACAGCAGCTCGTAGATCACCGACTTGGTGTGCACCTTCTTGGTCGTGATCAACGGGAAGCCGGCGGAGAGGTCGTAGCGCATCTGATGACCGAACAGACTTCGGGTTCCGGTCCCGGTCCGGTCGGCCTTCGCGACGCCGGTGTCGAGCACCAGGCGCAGGAGGTCCTCGTAAGGGGTGGCGATCGGCACGCGCTCAGCTTACGTGCGGCGGGCAGGAGTAGAACGGAACACATGCCGACGATCACCGATGCCGTGGCCACCCCTGACGGCTCCTGCCCGGTCAGCCTGCACACACCCGACGGCGAGGGTCCCTGGCCCGGCGTCGTCATGTATCCGGACGCCGGCGGCGCACGCGAGACGTTCCGCACGATGGCCGACCGACTCGCCGGCCTGGGCTATGCCGTGCTGGTCCCCGACGTCTACTACCGCGACGGCGACTGGGCGCCGTTCTCGATGGCGACGGTGTTCGGCGACCCGAAGGAGCGTCAGCGGCTGTTCGCGATGATCTCGAAGGTGACGCCGGAGTTCATGGCCGCCGACGCCGAGGCGTTGTTCGACTACCTGGCCGCGCGGCCGGAGGTGCGCGGCGAGTCGTTCGGCACGACGGGCTATTGCATGGGTGGGCGGACGTCGCTGGTCGTGGCCGGTCGGGTCCCGCAGCGGGTGGCGGCAGCGATGTCGTTTCACGGCGGCGGTCTGGTGACCGAGGATGCCGACAGTCCGCACCTGCTCGCCGAGCAGATTCGCGCTGCGGTGTATGTCGGTGGCGCGCAGGAGGACCGGGCTTTCACCAAGACGGATGCCGAGACGCTGGACAAGGCGCTCAGCGACGCGGGAGTGCACCACACGATCGAGTGGTATACCGCCCATCACGGATTCGCGGTCCCGGACAACGCGCCCTTCGACGACGCGGCGGCCGAACGACACTGGGACGCGATGCGCACGTTCTTCGCCGCTCACCTCAGTTAGCGGGATCGTCGGGCCCGCAGATATCCCGAGAGTCCGCCGGCGATGCCGCGCGCCGCGTAGACGCCCGCGAGCACCGACAACATGATCATCACGATGAACATCACCAGCCAGTTGGTCCGGTCATGGTCGACGTTCCACCACACGATGGTGAACAGGATCGCGCACAGGAACACCACCACGTCGCGCCAGTTGCCGCGGTAGGACATGGCCAGCTCGCGCAGTTCCCGGTTCTTGTCGATGCCGGCGATCAGGCCGTCAATGCGCAGGTCGATGACGCGCTGCAGCTCGGCACGGCGCGCGACCTGATCTTCGGGTAGGCGTTGCAGCAGGTCCATGTCCTTGGCGATGGTGCCGCGGATGTCGGGGCCCCGCAGGTTTCCCGCCGCCAATCCCAACAGCGCACCTCCGGCGACCGGCGCACCGGCGAGGGCGATTTCGGCGATACCAGGCATGGGGTCCTCCGTCATCCATCAGGGTTGCGGCCAGGGTGCCGCCGTCGCAGCACCGGGGTCAAGACGATCACCGGAATCTCCCGGGAGGTCCGCTTCTGATAGTCCGTGAAGTACGGGTACATCTGCACCAGCCGGCGCCATAGCTCCGGGCGTTCGGCCGCATCCGCCTGGGCGGCTTCGACGTGAAATGTCGACTTCTGGACCTGCACCTCGGCAAACGGGTTGGCCCGCAGGTTCAGCCACCAGTCGGGATCGGTGTCACTTCCGGAGTACGCTGCAGCGACCACGAAGCGGTCGCCATCCTTGATGTAGATGACCGGCACCGTCCGGCGTCTCCCGGTCCTTCGTCCCACGACGCCCAACAGCATCGTGGGATATTTCCGGTTCTGTGCCCTCCCCCCGGTCCACCGGTATACCGCCGAGTGCAGGGCGCTCAGAGTGCGAGTGACCCGGCGCATCGACGGGCGGCGCAGGATGTCGCTCGCGGCATTGAAGAGCCGCGAAGTGCGGGGCTCTTCAGCGGCACTCACGGGTCGCCCATGAGGGTCGCGGCGACGGTCGCACCGAGGTTCCAGCACGTCTCGAGGTCGGCTGCCGTCGGCTTGCCCGAGACGATCGCGGTCTCGGCGACCCGCCCCCAACCCAATCCGGTGGTGATGGCGTCGAGGGCGCGCTCTGCCCCCTCGGCGCCCTCGTTGCCGTGCAGGTACGCGCCGAAGGGCCGGCCTCGGGTGGTGTCGAGAAGCTGGTAATACGACTGGTCGAAGGCGTGCTTGAGAGCCCCGGAGATGTAGCCGAGGTTGACCGGCGTGCCCAGGATGAAGCCGTCGGCACTCAACATGTCGACCGGCGACACCGTCAGGGCCGGCCGCCGCACCACCTCGACGCCTTCGATGTCCGGGTCGGTCGCCCCGGCCACGACCGCCTCGAGCATCTCCTGGCAGTGCGGTGACGGCGTGTGGTGCACGATCAGCAGGGTCTTGCTCATCGCGTGGCCTCCTCCATCTGCACGGCCTTCTTCATCGCCTCCCGCGCGCGGGACCTGTCCCCGGCGTAGTCGTAGGCCCGCGCCAACCGATACCAGCGGCGCCAATTGTCGGGGTCCGCTTCGAGCTCGTCGCGCACCCGGTCGAACAACGCATCGGCCGCGTCCCGCTGGATGCGCCCCGACGGTCTCC
Organism: Mycolicibacterium duvalii; assembly: GCF_010726645.1. NCBI lineage: Bacteria > Bacillati > Actinomycetota > Actinomycetes > Mycobacteriales > Mycobacteriaceae > Mycobacterium > Mycolicibacterium duvalii. The sequence goes on from NZ_AP022563.1 coordinate 2,298,082, forward strand.
TCGGCAAGTCGCTGACGTCGAGCTCCAGGCCCTCCCGGGCGACGATGCGCGCCAGGCGCTGATGCGCGAGCCCGGCCCGCAGCGTGGCCACCATCGCCCAGAGGCCGACGACCGGCAGCAGCAACAGCGCGGCCCCCAACCCGATGGCCGCCGGCTCACCGGAGGCGATCAGCAGAACCGCGGTCCGGCCGAGCAACACGAAGTAGACGACGAGCGCGACGCACATGAAACCGATCAGCAGTTGAATGCGCAGTGCGCGCGCCCCGGCGCTCATGTCAGGTCGAGCAGCGGCTCGATGCCGATCGTCAACCCGGGGCGCTGTGCGACCTTGCGCACGGCGAGCAGCACGCCGGGCACGAACGACGTGCGGTCGATGCTGTCGTGGCGGATGGTCAGCGTCTCACCCTCGGTACCGAACAGCACTTCCTGGTGGGCGACAAGTCCGGCCAGCCGCACCGAGTGCACCGGCACCCCGTCGACGTCGGCCCCGCGGGCGCCGTCCAGCCCGGTGCTGGTGGCATCGGGGTTGGGCGGCAGGTCTTTTCGGGCTTCGGCGATGAGGCGCGCGGTGCGGGTGGCGGTGCCCGACGGCGCATCGGCTTTGTGCGGATGATGCAGCTCGATGACCTCGACCGATTCGAAGAACCGCGCCGCCTGCCGGGCGAAGTGCATGGACAGCACCGCGCCGATCGCGAAATTGGGCGCGATCAGGACCGCGACGCTCGGTGCGGAGTCCAGCCAGGTTCGCACCTGGTCGAGGCGCTCGTCGGTGAAACCGGTCGTCCCGACCACGGCGTGAATACCGTTGTCGATCAGGAACTTCAGATTGTCCATCACCACGCTCGGGTGGGTGAAGTCGATGACCGCCTCGGTCTGTGCGTGCACCAGCGACTCCAGTGGATCGTCGGCGTCGACACCCACGGTGAAGGTCAGATCCTCGGCGGCTTCGACTCCGGCCACCATCGTCGCGCCCACCTTGCCCTTGGCGCCCAGCACTCCGACTCGCATGGGCACACCCTAACGGTCGCGCGCAGCCGATTTCTGTCGGTGGTTCGAACTAGTGTTCTAGTCATGGATGTGGTGTCGGAGGCACTGGGGGTGATGGCCGAGCAGCTGGCCGTGTTGGGGAAGGCTGCCGATGAGCTCTCGCACCGGAATCTGGTCGATCTGTTGAGTGAGCTGACCACGCTGCTGCGCGCAGTGCCGGCACTCGAGCATCAGATCCTGGCGCGGCTGACCGCGGAAACCGAACCCTTCCGGCTCGGCGAGAAATCCTGGAAACGGGTGCTGACCACGGCGTTGCGGGTCAGCAGCGCCGCGGCGCAGCGGCGGCTGGACCGGGCCGCGGCGCTGGGGCCGCGGCGGGCTTTGACCGGGCAGCCGCTACCACCGTTGTGGGAGGCCACCGCTTCTGCCCAGGCTGCGGGTTCCCTCGATGAGGAGCATGTCGCGGTGATCGCGAAGTTCCACAAGAAGCTGCCTGCCCATGTAGACGCGGGCACCCGTGCGGAGGCGGACCGGCATCTCGCCGCCGTGGGTGCGGGTCTGGATCCGGAGAACCTGGCCGAGGCCGCCGCGATGCTGCTGGTGATGATCGACCCCGACGGCGCCGAACCCTCTGAAGAGGAGATCGCCCGCCGGTGCGGTATCCGAATCGGTAAACAGCGCGCCGACGGCACCGCCACGATCTCGGGCACCCTCTCACCGGAAGCCCTGGCGATCTGGGAAGTGATCTTCGCCAAAGAAGCCGCCCCCGGCGCCAACCTGCCCGGCGCCCAGGACCCACCCGTGGACCCGCCCGAGACCGCCGGCGGCGAAGCCGGCGACGGGGCGCCCGAGACGGACGGCGACGACCCGGTGGAGCCGACCGCCGAGTGGCCCGCTCGACCGCCCGCTCCGGCGAAGGTCCGTGATTCCCGGACTCAGGCCCAACGCAACCACGACGCCTTCACAACGGTGGGGCGGCGAGCGCTGGAGTCTGGACAGTTGGGCACCCACAACGGGCTTCCGGTCACAGTCATCGTCTCGACGACGTTGCAGGAGTTGGAGAAAGGCGCCGGGGTCGCGGTCACCGGCGGGGGCAGCCTGCTGCCGATGCGTGATCTGATCCGGATGGCCGCCCCAGCTCATCACTACCTGTATGTGTATGACCAGCACACCGGGCAAAGCCTCTACCTCGGGCGCTCCAAACGGCTGGCCAACACCGCCCAGCGGATCGTGCTGCACGCCCGCGACCGTGGCTGTACCCGCCCCGGATGCAGCGCCCCGGGCTACTGGTGTCAAGCCCACCACACCAACGACTTCGCCCGCGGCGGCCACACCGACGTCGACGACCTGACCCTGGCCTGCCCGTCAGATCACCGCATGCTCGACCACACCGACTGGCGGACAGCCAAAAACACCAGGAACCAAACCGAATGGCACCCGCCACCCGACCTCGACAAAGGCCGACACCGCGTCAACGGCTACCACCACCCTGAGCGCTACCTGCTCGCCGAAGATGGGGACGACGCGCCGCAATCGGGATAGCCTGGGACGATGAGCAGCAGCGCGTTTCGGGCAACGTCATTGGCCGCCCTGGCGGCCGGCGCGCTGCTGAACGCGACGTTGACCGCGACCCCGGTCGCGGCCGCTCCGGCCTATGGCAGCAACGGGGTGTTCGGCGTGACGACGCAGCCGCGCGAGGGCTGGGCGACGACGTTCATCGCACCGGGCCGTTATCGCGTCGACCAGTCACCGAGCATGCAGCCGTATCAGAGTCCGCCGGGGTTCTGGCTGCGCTGCCGCGAGTTCCCCTGCGCCGGAACATCGCCGGGCAACATCATCGCCACCGGCGCGGCGGTGCGCAACGCGCCGACGTTCGTCGACATCCTGCCCAGCGACGTCGCTGTCGCCCTGCACAACGTCACCCTCACCCCCGCCTGACTCACAGCGGTGACGCGCCGCGCAGATGCTCGAAGATCAGCGACGTCTGCGTGCCGGCGACGTCGGAGTCGGCGTTGAGGTTGTCGACCACGAACCTGCGCAGATCTTCGGTGTCGCGTGCGGCCACATGCAGCAGGAAGTCGTCGGCGCCGGCGAGGAAGTAGACATCCATCACCTGAGGCTTGCGCCGGATCTGCTGGATGAAGTCGCGGATGCGACCGCGCGCGTTGGACTGCAGGCTGACCGAGATCATCGCTTCGAGGGTCAGCCCGATCGCCGACGGATCGATGTCGGTGTAGAAGCCCCTGATGACCCCGCCGTCCTGAAGGCGACGGACCCTGGCGTGACACGTCGACGGCGCAATCCCGACCATCTGCGCCAACGCGTTGTTGGGTAGCCGGGCGTCGGAATGAAGCGCAGCGAGGATGCGCCGGTCGACATCGTCGAGTGCAACCGGTCGAACATCCTTCGGCGAACCCGCGCGAGCGATGGCCTGTGCCGATGATCCTGCGTCCACAACGGCACAATAAACGAATATTCGCCGTTTCTATTGCCGAATGATTGATATTTCTTCAGAATTTTATGCAAACAGGAAATTTTCTCCAGGAGACATCATGCGCGTCGGGATCCCGACCGAAATCAAGAACAACGAGTACCGCGTCGCCCTCACGCCCTCGGGGGTGGCCGAACTCGTCCGGCGGGGCCATGACGTCCTCGTCCAGTCCGGCGCCGGGGACGGCTCGTCGATCTCGGATGCCGACTTCAAACGCGCCGGCGCCCAGCTCATCGACACGGCCGAAAAAGTCTGGGCCGAAGCCGACCTACTGCTGAAGGTCAAAGAGCCCATCGAGGCGGAGTATTCGCACCTGCGCGCTGGCCAGACGCTGTTCACCTACCTGCATCTGGCGGCCTCCAGGGCATGCACCGACGCGCTGCTGGCCTCCCGCACCACGGCCATCGCGTACGAAACCGTGCAGGACGCCGACGGGTCGCTGCCCCTGCTGGCTCCGATGAGCGAGGTGGCCGGACGACTGGCCGCCCAGGTCGGGGCCTACCATCTGATGCGCAACGAGGGTGGCCGTGGCGTCCTGATGGGCGGCGTTCCCGGCGTCGCACCGGCCGAGGTCGTCGTCATCGGGGGCGGTACCGCCGGTTACAACGCCGCTCGGGTGGCTGCCGGAATGGGCTCGCATGTCACGGTTTTCGATGTCAGCATCCCCAAGATGCGCGACATCGACGCGGAGTTCGGCGGTCGGATCGAAACCCGCTATTCCTCGGCTCTGGACCTCGAGGACGCGGTCAAGTCGGCCGACCTCGTGATCGGCGCGGTCTTGGTGCCCGGGGCCAAAGCCCCCACCCTGGTATCGAATTCGACGGTGGCACACATGCATTCCGGTGCCGTGCTGGTGGACATCGCGATCGATCAGGGCGGCTGCTTCGAAGACTCACGACCCACCACCCACGACGAGCCGACCTACCTGGTGCACGACACCGTCTTCTACTGCGTGGCCAACATGCCGGGAGCGGTCCCGCGCACGTCGACCTTCGCACTGACCAACGCGACGTTGCCCTACGTGCTCGAGCTCGCCGACAAGGGCTGGCGGCAGGCCTGCCGCACCAACAACACGCTGGCGCACGGATTGTCCACCCACGAGGGCGCCTTGCTGTCCCACGAGGTGGCCCGCGATCTCGATCTTCCGTTCACCGATCCCGCCGACGTGCTGGCTTAGCGGTCAGTCGAGAATGTCGCCGTCGAGGTAGAACCAGCGGCCGGCGCGGCGGGCGAAGCGGGAGCGCTCGTGCAGCACCCCGTGCCGGTGATGCGCCAGGAACTCGACTTCGCCGACGTCGTCGTCGATCCCACCGGCTGCGATGTCGACGATCTGCAGCCGTGTCCAAGTCACCGAGATGTCGTCGTCGACGTCGGAAGGCCGCGTGCGCGGATGCCAGGTCCGCCACACATAGGTGGCGTCGCCCGCCACGTACGCGCTGTACCGCGACCGCATCAGCTGCTCGGCGGTGTCGGCCTGACGTTCACCGAGGTGCAACGGCTGACAACAGCTGCCGTAGTCGGCCGTGCTTCCGCACGGGCAGGGTCGGTCGGGGCGCACACCGGCAGTCTGCCTCACCGCGGTGCGGACGTAGCCTCGTGGGATGGGCCTCCTCGCCGACGTGCTTGCCGATGCGCCGACCACCACCACCGACGCCGTGGCGTTGTTCGACTCGCTGCCCGCGGTCGGCACCGGTGCGATGATCGGCACCTGGCATGGTGCCGAGGTGCCGACCGGTCATCGACTCGACGGGATGCTGGCCGCCAGCGGCTGGTGGGGTAAGCAGTTCGTCGACGGCGAACACGTCCATCCCCTGCTGTTCCCGACCGCGGACGGTCGCGCCCTGTGGCCGCTGAACCCGGCGCTGGCCTTCGCCGGCCTGGATCTGATGACCCGGCTGCCCGTGCTCCAACGCATCCGCTTCGCCCGGATGATCACCGTGCTGCGCCCGGTCCTGCAGGCCCGCGGCCCGAAAGCCCGGCTGCGCACCACCCGCTATCGCGGGGTGGACACCGCGACCATGGTTTACGACCAGCTGCCCGTCAATGACGTGTTCCGGCGTGTCGACGACGACACCGTGCTCGGTGCGATGGACATGCGCGGCTTCAGCAGCTCACCGTATTTCTTTGTGCTGCATCGAGATCACTCACTGCCGGTGGTCTAGCTCGGCAACCGCCAACGCCGCCAGCTCACCGATCAGCGGCCGCAGCGACGGCGCGTCGGGATCCTCTCCGGCCGAGCGCACCATCAGCGACAGCAGCAGCCGCTGCCCGGCGGGTCCGTAGGCGACGCCGACGTCGTTGCTGGTGCCGTAGTCCCCGCTGCCGGTCTTGTCCGCGGTCGTCCAGCCGTCCGGAAGGCCCGCGCGCATGCTCGACGTCCAGTTGCCGCGCATCCACTCCTCGAGGAGCGCACGGTCGCCCGGGGCGAGCGCGTCACCGGTGAGCAGGTTGCGGTACCCGGTGCCGATGGCCCGAGGGGTGGTGGTGTCGCGGGGATCGCCGGGGATCGCCGAGTTCAGTTCGGTCTCCCAGCGGTCCAAGCGGGTTCGGTCGTCGCCGATGCTGCGGGCGAACTCGGTGATCGCCTGCGGGCCGCCCAGTGTCCGCAACAGCAGGTTGGCGGCCGTGTTGTCACTCTGCTGCACTGCGGCCACGCACAGTTCGGTCAGTGTCATTGTCGTGCCGACCCTCGGCTCGGTCGCCGGCGCGTGCGGCCGCAGGTCGGCAGCCTCGACGGCGACGGCATCGGTGAGCGCCAACTCGCCGCGGTGTGCGCGCTGCAGCACCGCCGCCGCGGCATACCCCTTGAACGTCGAGCACATCGCCAGCATCCGATCGTCGCCGAACGACAGGGTCTTCCCGGTATCCAGGTTGACCGCGTGGACACCGATCAGCGCGTTGTCGCGACGCTGCAGTTCTTCGAACCGCTGCTCGACGCCCACTTGGGCGCGCGCCCGCGGCGGCGCGCATGCGGTGAGAGCGGCCAGCGACAGTCCGCCGACCAGGACCTGCCTTCGGGAGATTCGAATCATCGCGGGCGAGCCTACCCGCAGATCCGTTGTCAGCCCGCGATCGTCTGCAGCGGACGCGGCAGCGACCGCTTCGCGCGGACCGGGCCCAGGACCGCTGCACCGAAGGGCCGGGTGAGCAGCTGGCGGGCCACGGCGTTGACCTCCTCGACGGTCACGGCGTCGATGCGGTCCAGAGTTTCGGCGATGCTTCGGTGTTCGCCGTGGTTGAGCTCGCTGCGGCCGATCCGGTGCATCCGCGAGGCGGAGTCCTCCAGGCCGAGTACCAGTCCGCCGCGCAGCGACCCTTTGGCGATCCGGCACTCGTCGGCGGTCAGGCCGTCGCGTGCCACATCCGAGAGCACGTCGGTGGTGACCCGGACGACTTCGTCGAACCGCTCCGGCTGACAGCCTGCGTAGATCGACAGGGCACCGCTGTCGGCGAACGTGTCCACCGTCGAGTAGACCGAGTAGGCCAAGCCACGGGTTTCCCGGATCTGTTGGAACAGGCGCGAACTCAGTCCCCCGCCGAGTGCGGTGTTGAGCACCGACAACGCCCAGCGATGCTCCCAGTGCCGACCCGGGGTGCGCACTCCCATCGACAGGTGGGTCTGCTCGGCGTCGCGGCGTATCACCTGCAGCGTCGGACGGCCCGGCACCCGCCCGGCACCCCGCCGCGGCGGCACCGGGGACTGGCCCCGCACCAGGTGCCGACCGAAGTGCTCCCGCACCAAGCCCACCACCTCGTCGTGATCGACGTTGCCGGCGACGGCCACCACCATCCGGTCCGGGGTGTAGCGGCGCACATGGAACGAATGCAGTTGCGCGCGCGTCATCGCCGACACCGAGTCGACACTGCCGATCACCGGCCGGCCGACGGGGTGCTCGCCGAACATCGCCGACAGGAACACATCGCCCAACGTGTCCTCGGGGTCGTCGTCGCGCATCGCGATCTCTTCGAGCACGACGTCGCGTTCGACCTCGACATCGTCGGCCAGGCAACGGCCCCGCAGCACCACATCCGCCACCATGTCCACGGCCAGCGCGAGGTCGGAGTCCAGCACGTGGGCGTAGTAGCAGGTGTGCTCGCGTGAGGTGAACGCGTTGAGCTCACCGCCCACCGCGTCCATCTCCTGCGCGATCTGCACCGCGGTGCGCGACGGAGTCGCCTTGAACAGCAGGTGTTCGAGGAAGTGCGCGGCGCCGGCCACACTGCGACCTTCGTCGCGGGAACCGACGCCGACCCACACCCCGACCGAGGCCGAATGCACCGATGGCACATGCTCGGTGACCACCCGCAGGCCGCCGGGCAACTGTGTGCGACGCAACCCCGTCCGGTCCGCCGCGTCGCTGCGCCGTGCCCGGCGCAGCGACGCCGGACTAGCTGCCGGTGGTCGCGGCATCTGCGGGTGCGGCTGCGCCATCCTTCGTTGCTGCGGCGGCATCGGCTGCGGCGGCGTCATTCTCGTCCACCAGAACCAACGAGATCTTGCCGCGGTTGTCGATGTCGGCGATTTCGACGCGAATCTTGTCGCCGACCTTCACCACGTCCTCGACCTTGTTGACGCGCTTGCCCCGGCCCAGCTTGGAGATGTGGACCAGGCCGTCGCGACCGGGCAATAGGGACACGAAGGCTCCAAAATCGGTGGTCTTGACCACCGTGCCGAGGAAGCGCTCACCGATCTTGGGCAGCTGCGGGTTGGCGATCGCATTGATCTTGTCGATCGCGGCCTGCGCCGACACCCCGTCGGCCGCACCGACGAACACGGTGCCGTCGTCCTCGATCGAGATCTGCGCGCCGGTCTCCTCGGTGATCGAGTTGATCATCTTGCCCTTGGGCCCGATCACCTCACCGATCTTGTCGACCGGCACCTTGATGGTGGTGATGCGCGGCGCGTAGGGGCTCATCTCGTCCGGTTCGTCGATCGCCTCGGCCATCACCTCGAGGATGGTGATGCGGGCGTCCTTGGCCTGGCTGAGCGCACCGGCCAGAACCTGCGACGGGATGCCGTCGAGCTTGGTGTCGAGCTGCAGGGCGGTGACGAACTCCTTGGTGCCCGCGCACTTGAAGTCCATGTCGCCGAACGCGTCCTCGGCACCGAGGATGTCGGTCAGCGTCACGAAGCGTCTTTCGACGCCACCACCCTCAACTTCAATGTCGTCGGAGACCAGGCCCATCGCGATACCCGCGACCGGAGCCTTCAGCGGCACACCGGCATTGAGCAACGACAGCGTGGACGCACACACCGAACCCATCGACGTGGACCCGTTGGAGCCCAACGCTTCCGACACCTGGCGAATCGCGTACGGGAACTCCTCGACGCTGGGCAGCACCGGCACCAGCGCACGCTCGGCCAGCGCGCCGTGGCCGATCTCGCGACGCTTGGGCGAACCCACGCGGCCGGTCTCACCGGTCGAGTACGGCGGGAAGTTGTAGTGGTGCATGTAGCGCTTGCTGGTCTCGGGCCCCAGCGAGTCGATCTGCTGAGCCATCTTGATCATGTCCAGCGTGGTGACGCCCATGATCTGGGTCTCGCCGCGCTCGAACAGCGCGCTGCCGTGCGCCCGCGGGACGACTGCGACCTCGGCCGAGAGCGCCCGGATGTCGGTCACGCCGCGGCCGTCGATGCGGAAGTGGTCGGTCAGGATGCGCTGGCGGACGAGCTTTTTCGTCAGCGCCCGGTAGGCCGCGCCGATTTCCTTCTCCCGGCCGGCGTACTGCTCGGCCAGCCGCTCGAGGACCTCGACCTTGATCTCGTCGGTGCGGTCGTTGCGTTCGTTCTTGCCCGCGATGGTCAGCGCCTCCGACAGCGCGTCGGTGGCCACCGACGCGACGGAGTAGTACACGTCCTCGGCGTAGTCCGGGAACAACGGGTACTCCGCGGTTTCCTTACCGGCGGCCCCGGCCAGCTCGGCCTGGGCGTCGCACAGCGCCGCGATGAACGGCTTGGCCGCTTCGAGACCCTCGGCCACCACCGTCTCGGTCGGCGCGGCCGCGCCGCCGGCGACCAGTTCGATGACGTTCTCGGTGGCCTCGGCCTCGACCATCATGATCGCGACGTCGGAATCACCGGCGCTGCCTACTTTGCGGCCGGCCACGACCATGTCGAACACCGCGCGCTCGAGCTGCTCGACGGTCGGGAACGCGACCCAGGTGCCGTCGATCAGTGCGACGCGCACACCACCGACGGGACCGGAGAACGGCAGGCCGGAGATCTGCGTCGACGCCGACGCGGCGTTGATCGCCAGCACGTCGTAGAGATCCTTGGGGTCGAGGCTCAGCACGGTGACCACGACCTGGATCTCGTTGCGCAGGCCGCTGACGAACGACGGGCGCAGCGGCCGGTCGATCAGGCGGCAGGTCAGGATCGCATCGGTGGACGGCCGGCCCTCGCGGCGGAAGAACGAACCGGGGATCCGGCCCGCGGCATACATCCGCTCCTCGACGTCGATCGTCAGCGGGAAGAAGTCGAAGTGCTCCTTGGGGGCCTTGCCGGCGGTGGTCGCGCTCAGCAGCATGGTCTCGTCGTCGAGGTAGGCGACGACGGCGCCGGCGGCCTGCTGGGCCAGCCGGCCGGTCTCGAAGCGGATGGTGCGGGTGCCGAAGCTCCCGTTGTCGATGGTGGCGGTGGATTCGTAGACACCGTCTTCAATTTCAACTACAGACATAGACGTCCGTGCGGCCTCTCTGGGTCATCATTCAGCTGTTTTGCGTGAACACGCGCATGAATGCGACAAGATCACGGGCATCCCGTTGGTCCCGGGAAGCCCGGCCCGGATGCGGCGACGGCCGTCAGTCGAAGCGGCCGGAGTCCTCCTCCGGCAGCCACTACCGAAGACCGCGCGATCAGGCGGCTCTCTTCGTGTCACGCGGGAGCGATGCGGCGGATAGGCACCGGACCGCACCCGGGTCGTTCGCGCCCGGTCGGCTGGCGAACGCTCCCATGGTACATCCAGGTGGGGGCCCAATCGGAAATCCCCACCGAAGACGCTCGCGAAGACGCTGAGGTCAGGACACGTCCTCGACGCAGACCGTGAAGTCGCGTTCGTCGTAGGCGTAGCCCTGCCCGCTGGCGCACTGATCGACGTTCGCGACGCCCCGCATGATCTCGGTCGCGCGCTGCCGGCCGGGAGCCGTCGCGTCGTCGCAGTTCACCCGGTACGGACCCTGGCCGCTGTCGGCGTCGACGCTCATGCAGCCGCCCACCACCCAGTCGACGTCCAGGCAGATCGTGGTGCTCTGGTCGGAGAACGCGTTCTGCGACGAGTAGGAGGAGTCGACGTCGGAGGGGCAGCCGCGGATGTCGGTGCCGCCCCCGGACACGACGGCGACCACCGTGTAGTTCGACTCCGCACTACCGCACGGCGCGGGCGTGGTTTCGGCGCGGTCGGGCGGACCGCTCATCTGCACGCAGTCGCCGACGGCGACGTCCTTGGCAGCCGTCGGCGTGCACCCTGCGACCGGCCCGATGATCAGGGCCGCGGCGGCCGCGAGCGCGGACGCGGCGACCAGGCGGGTCGGCATGGCGCCCGACGGAGGTCGCGTCAGCGACGCAGACCGAGGCGCTCGATCAGCGAGCGGTAACGCTCGACGTCGACCTGCGCGACGTACTTCAGCAGCCGGCGGCGACGGCCGACCAGCAGCAGCAGACCACGCCGCGAGTGGTGGTCGTGCTTGTGCATCTTGAGGTGCTCGGTCAGGTCGATGATCCGCTTGGTCAGCAGCGCGACCTGGGCCTCGGGCGAGCCGGTGTCGGTGTCATGCAGGCCGTACTGGCCGAGGATCTCTTTTTTCTGTTCGGCGGTGAGCGCCACGAAACAACTCCATCTATTCCAGTCCGCGGGGAAAGCCTGGGAAATCTCCAGAAGGCGCGGCCACCGCGAACTGCAGCACGCGCCCGGTCGGCTGGGAGTTTAGCAGCGCGTTCGCGCGGTCCGCGAATCGCGGACGCCGCTCCTCAGTGCGCCGACAGAATGGTGCGGGCACGTTCGGTGTCCGCGCCCATCGCGGTGACCAGGTCCGACACCGACTCGAACTTCTCCTGACCGCGCAGCCGGGCCACGAAGTCGACTGCCACGTGCTGGCCGTACAGGTCGGCGGTGGTGTCGAGCACGAACGCCTCGACGGTGCGGGTGCGCCCGGAGAACGTCGGGTTGGTGCCGACCGACACCGCGGCCTGGTAGCGCTCGCCGGGAATGACCGTACCGACCACCGGGCCGTGCCCCAGGACGGTGAACCACGCCGCGTACACGCCGTCGGCCGGGATCGCCGAGTACATCGGCGGCGCCACGTTGGCCGTCGGGAAGCCCAGCACCTTGCCGCGGCCGTCGCCGCGCACCACGACACCTTCGACGCGGTGTGGGCGACCCAGGGCCTCGGCCGCGGCGACCATGTCGCCGGCGTCGACGCAGGAGCGGATGTATGTCGAGGAGAACGTCACCGTTTCGTCGCGGTGGTGTTCGGCGACCAGAGATAGGGAGTCCACCGCGAAGCCGAACCGCTCGCCGGCCTTGCGCAGCAGGTCGACGGTGCCGGCCGCCTTCTTGCCGAACGTGAAGTTCTCCCCCACCACCACCTCGACCACATGCAGCCGTTCGACGAGCAGCTCGTGGATGTAGCGCTCGGGGGTCAGCTTCATGAAGTCCGCGGTGAACGGCACCACCAGGAACACGTCGATGCCCAGCTCTTCGACCAGCTCGGCCCGGCGGGTCAGCGTGGTCAGCTGCGCGGGGTGGCTACCGGGGAAGACGACTTCCATCGGGTGCGGGTCGAACGTCATCAGCACCGTCGGTACGCCCCTCGACCGGCCGGCCTTGACTGCGCGGTTGATCAGTTCCTGATGTCCACGATGGACACCGTCGAACACTCCGATCGTGACGACGCATCGGCCCCAGTCGGTGGGGATTTCATCTTGCCCCCGCCAGCGCTGCACGCCGCTAGCCTACGACCCCGCCGCAACATCGGCCCAGCAGCACCACCTGTTTGGGTGATGATTGCCTAAACTTCCAAGGTGTGAGTCCTGATGCGAACCCGGCCGACCTTTCGACCGTGGCCCAGGACTATCTGAAAACGATCTGGACCGCCCAGGAGTGGTCGCACGAGAAGGTCAGCACCAAGCTGCTCGCCGAACGCATCGGGGTGTCGGCCAGCACGGCGTCGGAGTCCGTCCGCAAACTCGCCGACCAGGGCCTGGTCGACCACGAGAAGTACGGTGCGGTCACGCTGACCGAGGCCGGGCGGCGCGCTGCGCTGGCGATGGTGCGCCGGCACCGGCTGATGGAGACGTTCCTGGTCCGTGAGCTCGGATATAGCTGGGACGAGGTGCACGACGAGGCCGAGGTGCTCGAGCACGCGGTGTCCGACCGGATGCTCGACCGTATCGACGCCAAACTCGGCTACCCGACCCGCGATCCCCACGGTGACCCGATTCCGGCCGCGGACGGGCGGGTCCCGACGCCGCCGGCGCGGCAGCTGTCGGCATGTCAGGACGGTGACGCGGGCACGGTGGCTCGCATCTCCGATGCCGACCCGGAGATGCTGCGCTACTTCGACACCGTCGGCATCACCCTGGATTGCCGGGTGCGGGTGGTGGCCCGGCGCGACTTCGCGGGCATGATCTCGGTGACCGTGCAGTCCCCCGACGGGGCGGCCGGTACGGACGCCGGGGAGACCACCGTGGAGCTCGGCAGTCCCGCCGCCGAGGCAATCTGGGTTGTCGCATAGATAAGGTGCACCGATGGCCAAGCTGGAGTTGAAGCGCTCGCTGGCGTTGCCGGCCGAAGACGCCTGGACGCACGCGTCGAATCTGTCCACCCTCGGCGACTGGATGACCATGCATCAGGGGTGGCGTTCCGAACTGCCCGAGGATCTCGATGTGGGCGCCACGGTGGTCGGAGTGGCCGGCGCGAAGGGCATGCGCAACCGCGTCACGTGGACGGTGCGCCGGTTCGACCCGCCGTCGGCGCTGGAGATCAGCGGCGAGGGGGTCGGCGGCACCCGCTACAAGTTGGCGATGACGGTGGCCTCCGCGGGTGACGGCTGCACCTTCACCGTCCGGATGGATCTGGGCGGCGCTCCGCTGTTCGGGCCGATCGGTGCGGCCGCCGTGCGCGCGGTCAAAGGCGACATCGACAAGTCGATCAGACGCTTCGAGGAGCTCTACTGCTGAACGCGCGGACCCGTCAGTCCAGCGAACTCTGCTCGGCGTCGGCCGCGTAGATCCCGAGCAGGTCACGCGCGGAGACCATGCCGACGAGGTCACCTCGGCGCTCCACCAGGATGTGCCGGATATAGCGGTCCATCATCCGCGTCGCGACCTTGGCGACCGTGTCATCGGCATCGCACCAGATCAGGGTGGTGCTGGCGACCTCGGCGGCCGGGACCGACGACGGGTCCTTGCCGGCGGCGACCACCCGCACCACGTCACGCTCGGTGACCAGCGCCTCGGGCCGGGGATCGTCGCCCACGACGATCGCGCCCACCTCGTTGTCGACGATCGCGCTGGCCACGTCGGCGACGGTGGCGTCGGCGGCCACCCGGACCACCGGATCGCCGGTGATCGTGGAGATCTGGATCGAACCTGCGGCGGGAATCTCAGTCATCACTCCATGGTTGCACGCCGCTCTACAGCGTCGCCGGACGCAGCACCACCACCGATGTGGTCCGTACCCCACCGTCGGTCAACAGCGCGATCACGCGCCCGTCCTCGGCGGTGGCGGCGTAGGTGCCCGTGAACCCCGCCGGTGCGAGGGGGCGGCCGTGGCGGGCGTCCTCGGTCTCCTGCGCCGTCAAGTCGCGCCGGGGGAACGACAGCAGGCAGGCCTCGTCGAGGCTGTAGCTCAGTTCGGCGTTGTCGCCCAGCTGCTCGAGCGTGCGGGCCTGCTCCAGCCCGAACCGCCCGACGCGGGTGCGCCGCAACGCGGTCAGGTGGCCGCCGACGCCCAGCGCTGCGCCGACGTCGCGGGCCAGGGCCCGGATATAGGTGCCGCTCGAGCAGTCCACGGCCACGTCGACGTCGACGGTGGCTGCTGCGCGGCGCACCGCGAGCACGTCGAACCGGTCGATGCGTACCCGGCGTGCCGCCAACTCCACCGCGCGACCTTCGCGGGCCAGTTGGTAGGACCGGGTGCCGCCGACCTTGACGGCGCTGACCGTCGACGGGATCTGGTCGATCTCGCCGCGCAGTTCGCCCACCGCCGCGGTGACCTGCTCATCGGTGACCCCCGCTGTCGAAACCGTCTGCAGCACTTCGCCTTCGGCGTCCTCTGTCGATGTGGTCTGACCCAGCCGGATGGTGGCGGTGTAGGACTTGTCGGTGGCGGTGAGCAGACCGAGGATCTTGGTGGCGCGCTCGATGCCGACCACGAGCACCCCGGTGGCCATCGGGTCCAGCGTGCCGGCATGGCCGACCTTGCGGGTGCCGAACAGGCGCCGGCACCGGCCGACCACGTCGTGGCTGGTCATCCCGCCTGGTTTGTCGACGATCACCAGCCCCGGGGGCGGGGCGCACTTCCCGGGCGCGCGTCGGCTCACAGCACGATCGCCGTCAGCGCGATCCCGTTGCGGACGGCCCAGCGGCCCGTCAGTGTCAGCAGCGGCGGCCCCGACAGCGCCTGCGGGTCGATCAGGATCGTCGAGGTGAAGCGTCCTGCCCGGCCGGACGTGTCGGTCGTGAAGGTGATGTGCGCATCCTCGAACCCAAGCCAGCGCCTGGTCAGCGGAAACCACGCCTTGTAGGTCGCTTCCTTGGCGCAGAACAACACCCGGTCCCAGTGCACGCCGGCGGGCAACGCCCCCAACTCGGCGCGCTCGACGGGCAGGCTGATCGAATCGAGGACGCCGCGCGGCAGCACGTCATGCGGCTCGGCGTCGATGCCCACCGAACGGACCTGCTCACGGCGGGCCACCGCGGCACCGCGGTAGCCCTCACAATGGGTGAGGCTGCCGACGACACCGTCGGGCCATCGCGGCTCCCCCTTCTCGCCCTTGAGGATCGGGACCGGTTGTTCGCCGAGGTCCACCAGCGCCTGACGGGCGCAGTGCCGCACGGTGATGAACTCGTTGCGCCGCTTGGCCACCGACTTGGCGATCAGGGGTTCCTCCTCCGGCAGCGGCGCCAGTTCGGGAGCGTCGGAGTACATCTCGGCCGCGGCCAGCGCGTCGATCTCACCGGGCAGCACCCCGGCCAGCAGCTGCGCGGCGATCACGCCCGATCCTTGATGCGCTGCTGCATCTTGACGGCGTGGTCGCGCATCTCCTGGGTGATCTGGAAGTGCCCGCCGAACTCGTTGAGGTAGCCGGGACCGTATTTGGGGTCCGGCAGGATCTGGCGCAGCCAGCGATAGGGTTTGCGGCGCCGCCACTCCCGCGGGTAACCCACCGACACCTCCTCGAACCGGACCCCGTCGTACCAGGTGGTCCGCGGGATGTGCAGGTGGCCGTAGACCGAGCACACCGCGTTGTAGCGGGTGTGCCAGTCGGCGGTGGCGGTGGTGCCGCACCACAGCGAGAACTCCGGGTAGAACATCGCGTCACACGGTTCGCGCACCATCGGGAAGTGGTTGACCTGCACGGTCGGCATCATCCAGTCGAGGTCCTCGAGCCGGCCGCGGGTGTAGGCGATCCGTTCGCGGCACCACGCATCGCGGGTGGCATACGGCTCGGCGGAGAGCAGGTATTCGTCGGTGCCGACGATGTTGCGCTCCTTGGCGATCGCGAGGCCCTCGGCCTTCGTTCCGGCGCCCGCGGGCAGGAACGAGTAGTCGTAGAGCAAGAACATCGGCACGATGGCCGCGGGGCCGCCCTCCTCGGTCCACACCGGATAGGGGTGCTCGGGAGTGACGACGCCCATCTGGTCGCACATGTCGACCAGGTAGTCGTAGCGCGCCTTGCCGAAGATCTGCATCGGGTCGCGGTTGGTGGTCCACAGCTCGTGGTTGCCCGGTACCCAGATGACCTTCGCGAAGCGTTTGCGCAGCAGATCCAGCGCCCAGCGGATCTCGTCGGTGCGTTCGGCGACGTCGCCGGCGACGATCAACCAGTCGTCGGGCGAGGACGGAAACAGCGACTCGGTGACGGGCTTGTTGCCGGTGTGCCCGGTGTGGAGGTCACTGACCGCCCACAACGTCGGGCGTCGGTCGTCAGTCACGGCACCCCAGCCTACTTGGGGCGAACAGCCGCGCCCGGCGGGGCAACTAGAACCTGTTCTAGATTCCCGTCCCCGGGGGATTTCCCGACCGTTACACTCCGCTGCAGGAGTGCACGCACCGGCGGTTCGCCGCCGCACGATGAAGGGATGGCGATGATCGCCAAACTGCGACTGCTCTCGGTGCTGTGCGCGTTGCTGGCGGCGGTGATCGTGGTGTGGCAGACCGATCCGGCCGGAAGTCCCGGTGTCGCGCCGGTGCAACTGCGATCCACCGACGCGCCGCTGACGACGATCAAGTACCCGGTGATCGAGACCGTCGACCCCAGCCCCTTCGACCCGTGCCGCGACATCCCGCTCGACGTTGTGCAGCGCATCGGCCTGGCGTTCACACCGCCCACTCCAGAGGACAGCCTGCGCTGCAAGTTCGACGCGGGCAACTATCAGATGGCGGTCGAGGCGTTCGTGTGGCGCACCTACGAACAGACCCTCCCTCCGGACGCCGTCGAACTCGACATCAACGGTCACCGCGCCGCGCAGTACTGGATCATGAAGCCCACCGACTGGAACAACCGCTGGTGGATCACCTGCATGGTCGCGTTCAAGACCGACTACGGCGTGATCCAGCAGTCGCTGTTCTACTCCCCCATCTACAGCGAACCCGATCCGGACTGCATGCAGACCAACCTGCAGCGCGCCCACGAGCTCAGCCCGCATTACATCTACTCCTGATATTCCTCCCGAGAATGCCGACCGGTCCCTACGGCCGCTCCAGCTGGTCGGTCGGGATCGACCGCTCGAGCATGCCGTAGGTGGTCTCGCCATCCCAGGTGTAGCGGACACCGGCCTGCTGTAACGCCGGGAAGGTCCAATTGGCCATCTTGGCGAGTTGATCGGCCGGCACGGAGGCCGGATCGGTGATGTCGTGGGTGGACAGCACGGTACGGCCATCGATGCGCACCGTGCCGGACGCGGTTTCCAACACGACGGGGACGTCTTCGCCGAGTGGCTGCAGCCGTCTCAGCCAGGGCGCCTCGACCACCCGCGCCGGGACGAGCGCGCCGTCACCGTCGAAGACGTACCCCTCGTTGAAGGTCGGTCGGCCGTCGGACCTCGGCGGGTAGGCGATGTAGCCGAACGCGCGGCCGCTGGGGAACAGAGCCGACTGCCAGCAGTGTCCCCAGAACCCGTCGAGCTTGCGCACACCCTGGCGTTTGATGCGCAGTCCGGTGCCGGTGAATGCGTGCCGCTCGGCGCCGACGCTCAACGACCCGGTGGCCCGGAAGAGTTGTTCGTAGCGGGGCCCGCCCATCAGATCTCCGGTGATGGAGGTCCTCAGCGACGACGCGGCGTCGGGCTGCAACGCCCCCTGTATCCACGGGGGTGCGGCCATGGTGGCCTCGACCTCGAACCGCACGTCGACCAGGGGTCCGTTTTTGCGTCCGGCCACCAGGCCCGACGCGCTGGTCTGTACCAG
This sequence comes from Mycolicibacterium duvalii, assembly GCF_010726645.1. Classification (NCBI taxonomy): domain Bacteria; kingdom Bacillati; phylum Actinomycetota; class Actinomycetes; order Mycobacteriales; family Mycobacteriaceae; genus Mycobacterium; species Mycolicibacterium duvalii. The sequence continues at coordinate 2,316,190 of NZ_AP022563.1, forward strand.
TTTTCCGTCGAAAGCCATGGTCCACGTGTGGAGTTCACGCACGCAGGTGAACGACAGCGGACCGGCCCCCAGCACCCTCGGTGCACCGTCGACGCCGGTCACCGGCACAGCAGGACCGTCGTCGCGGATCCGGAACACCCGGCCGTCCGGGAATGCCAGGTTGACCTGCAGCCCATGGGCCTCCCAGCTCTCGGCGACGGCTTCGATGCCGACCCGGGGCAGGCCGAGGTCGCCGCGGTCGTCGAACACCCAGAAGCTGACCGAGTCGCGCATCTCGGGATCGTCGGGACGGGCGGCGAAGGTCAGCTCGCGCTGCGGCTCGATGCCGCCGGTCAAATCCACGGCCATGGCGAAGTGTTCACCTCTCTCACCGATCGGTCCAACGTGTCGCACGTTCCACGTAGTCGGCGAACAGGGGTCTGATCCGCTCGGGATCCAGCCCGAAGTCCGACGGGTCCGTGGCGGGCTTGGGCTCACGTCGTGCCGCGTTGTGCGCCCACCACGACCGCATGCCGGACTCGAATGCGTCCGCAACGGGCTCGCCAAGCCATTCGTAGAGCGAATGGACCTCGGCGACCGGGTCTGCGGCCATTGCGCGGAAGTCGATGTCGAAAAAGCGATCGTCGGTGCCGGATTCGCGGAATTCCACCGCCCGCTGCATCCCGATCGACCATTGTTCGACATTGAGTGAACCCAGGTAGTTCCGGTCGAGGTGGTCGCTGAAGCCGCCGACGATGTCGGCGTACACCTCGGCTACTGATAGCAGTACGTCGGTGGGATCGCGGTGGGTCATCACGAACCGGGCATCGGGGAACACCCGGTCCAGATGGTGCAGCGACAGCACGTGGGCGGGTGACTTCAACCGCCAAGGTCGCCTGGGCTGTCCCCACTGCAGCAGCTTGAGCACCCGCTTCTCGTAGGCGTAGGCAGCGGTGAAGTCCGCGTGGTGCACCAGCCAAGCCGAATAGGTGGGGATATGGGCGAAGGCCTGAAAGATCTGCGAGGTGAAGGTCAGCGCCATCAGATCCAGACATTCCGCCGGTCCGTTCGGGTCTGTCGGAACGTGGTGGCGGCTGCCGGCGACCACCCGGTGGCCGGTCGGGATGCGGGGGTCGGGAGGGGTGACCGTCGACGGCGGAGGACAGGGCCGGGCGGCCTCCCAGCTGTGCAGGTATCGCACGGCGGGATCCTGGGCCAACAGGAACGACAGCGCGGTGGAACCGGTGCGCGGCAGGCCGAGTCCGAACAGCGGCGCGTCGATCGGTTCGTCGTCGATCTCGGGATGACGGTGATACCAGTCCTCGACCAGCAATCGCTGCCGAAGATGACCGATGATGCGCGGGTACAGATACGCGGCACCGCGGTCGTTGAGCCGAGCCTCCCGGGCCAGTGCGACCACCAGGATCTCGAGACCCTCCCGAAAGGTCTCGTCCCCGAAGTCGTCCAGACCGGTCTCATCCCTTGCGGTCCGCATCAACTCGTCCGGCGATGCCACGCTGCACCTCCTTCCGGAAGTATTCGAGACAGTACACTGCCACTAATATGGACGAGACGTCAAGGAAAACGGCCCGGACCTACCAGAGCCCGACGCGGCGCAGGCAGGCCGAACAGACGCGCGAACGCATCGTCACCGCCGGCAGTGAACTGGTACACCAGTACCGGAGTTGGGACTGGCGCGCTCTCACCTTCCGCGCCGTCGCCGAGCGGGCCGGCGTCGGTGAACGCACCGTCTACCGCCATTTCCCCACCGAACGCGAGCTGCACGACGCGGTGATGCGCCGGCTGGAAGACGAAGCCGGAATCGACTACGAGGCCGTCGATCTCACGAACCTCACCGACATCACGGACCGGTTCTTCGCCTCGCTGCGACGTTTCACCGTCGAGCGGACCGTGCGCCGGCCCGACGATCCGGTGTTCGCCGGAGCCGACGAACGTCGGCGCCGGGCGTTGCTGCGCGCACTTGGCGCGGAGGCATCCAACTGGCCGGAGCAGCGCCAACGCGCGGTCGCGGGTCTGCTCGACGTGTTGTGGAACCTGCCCGCCTACGAACGTCTGGTCGACGCATGGGAACTCTCCCCGGCCGACGCAGCGGAGTCGTTGACCTGGCTGGCCGGTCGGATCATCGCCGCCGTCCACGCCGGCGAAGGGCCCGCCACCGGCCAGTAATGTTGCTGCGGTGAGCTCCCGAATCTCGCGGCTGGCCCGCCACACCCTCAGCCGCGTGCTGGATCTGCCGCCGCCGGCCTGCGACTTCCACGTCGAGAAGTCACTGCGGGTGCCGATGCGCGACGGTGTCGAACTGATCGCCGACCACTACGCTCCGCAGACCGCGAAGCCGGCGGGCACCCTGCTGGTGCGGGGCCCCTACGGTCGCGGATATCCGTTCTCGGCGCTGTTCGGATCGGTGTACGCCGCGCGCGGCTATCACGTCGTGATCCAGAGTGTGCGCGGCACGTTCGGTTCCGACGGACAGTTCGACCCGTTCGTCAACGAGGTCGCCGACGGCGCCGACACCGCAGCCTGGCTGCGCGACCAGGCGTGGTTCACCGGCACTTTCGCCACCATGGGCCTGTCCTATCTCGGGTTCACCCAGTGGGCGTTGCTGACCGACCCGCCACCCGAGCTGCGCGCCGCGGTGATCACCGTCGGCCCCGACGATGTGAGCGGACCGCGGTGGGGCACCGGATCCTTCGGCCTCAACGACTTCCTCGGCTGGAGCGATCTGGTGGGACGGCAGGAGGACCCGAACCGGCTGCGCACACTGGTACGCCAGGCCGGCGCCCAGCGCCGCGTCACCAAGGCGTCGCTGGAGCTGCCGCTGGGGGCCGCCAGCCGCGCATTGCTCGGTGACGGCGCGCCGTGGTTCGAGTCATGGCTCGAGCACCCCGACACCGATGACCCGTTCTGGGCCAAGCTGTATCTGCGCGATCTCCTCGACCGCGCGGAGGTGCCGGTGCTGCTGCTCAGCGGCTGGCAGGACCTGTTCGTCGAGCAGACCCTCGAGCACTACCGCATGCTCACCGGCCGCGGGGTCCCCACCGGGCTCACCGTCGGCCCGTGGACGCACGGCGACATGATGACCAAGGCCGCACCGACGGTGCTGCGGGAGTCACTGGACTGGCTCGCGACCCACCTAGCGGACGCGGCCCCGCAACGGCGCGCCGCGGTGCGCGTACACCTCGCCGGGCACGGCTGGCTGGAAATGGCCGAGTGGCCGCCGGTGATGCCCACCCAGGTGCTGCATCCGCAGCCCGGCGGACGGCTCGCGCCCGCGGCGCCGGCCGCGGGCGAGACGGCCACCTTCGTCTACAACCCGGCCGACCCGACACCGACGGTGGGTGGGCGGCTGCTGTCGCCGGCCGGCGGTTACCGCGACGACACCGAACTCGCCCGCCGTGCCGATGTGCTGACGTTCACCGGCGCGCCGCTGGCCGCCGACCTCTTCGTGGTCGGCGCACCCGCGCTGGAGGTCGAGCACTCGTGCGCCAACCCGCACAACGACCTGTTCGTCCGGATCAGCCAGGTCGACCGGCACGGCGAATCCCGCAACATCAGCGACGGCTATCTGGCATCAGCACCCGACAGCGGCACCGTGCGCATCGAGCTCGACCCGGTGGCGTGGACGTTCCCGAAGGGCTCGCGGATCCGGGTGCTCATCGCCGGCGGGTCGCACCCGCGATTTCTGCGCAACCTCGGCACCGGGGAACCCGTGGCCGAAGCAACCACCTACCGGACCGCGCGGCATACGGTGCACCTCGGCGCGGCGACCCGGCTGGTCCTGCCCGCCGGCCCGCGCCCCCCGTCAGCCGACTGAGGCGCGCAGCTCCCCGGCGATGTCCTCGAGGTCGGCGTCGGCGACCACCGGCGGGCCCCACACCGGGTCGACGGGCAGTGTCACCCAACTGGCGCACCCGCGGTAGTCGGCGGTTCGGCACAGCCGCACCGGTGGCGCCAACGGCGCGGCAGACACCACCAGGGCGGTCAATCGGTGCCGCGGCCGGAAATCCAGCCGATCGGTGCGCACGGACTCCTCGGTCCAGATGTGCCGGCCGGCGATCGCGGCCAGATTCGCCGGCCGCTGCACCTCGACTGCTGCGACCACGCGGGCGCCGGCCCGCAGCACGATCGCATCGTCGGTGCTGTCCGCGGTTGCGGGCCCGAGCAGGTCGCGGTGCTCGGGCCGGACCCGCTCGGTGTGGCTGTGCGCGACGGTCGGAAACAACAGGAAACGGGAGGCGGCCACCTCGAACCGCTTCTCGTGGATGCCCCCCTTGCGCAGCAGCACGGTCTGCCTGCCGGCGAGGAGGGCGTGGATCGCCGCGCTCCACTCCTTGAGCGCCGGGGTGGTCATGCCATGTTCAACCGCGCGCGCACCTCGGGACGGCGCAGCGGCGGAACGGTTTTCGGTGGCTGTCTGCGCGGCTGCAGCCCGGTCAGCAGTCGCCGGGTCGACTCGGTGACCTCGGCGACCGCGGCCTCGAACGCGTCGACATTCGCACCGGAAGGGCGGGTGATGCCGCTGACCTTGCGGACGTACTGGCGCGCGGCGGCCTCGATCTCCTCGTCGGTGGCCGCCGGCTGCAGACCGCGCAGCTCGGTGATGTTTCGGCACATGGGATCCACGATAGGCCGCCCACCGCTGGCCGATACGGTGAGCGGATGAGCCACGACGACATCCTGCTGATCGAGACCCGCGACCGCATCCGGACACTGACGCTGAACCGGCCCGAAGCGCGCAACGCGCTCTCGGCCGCGCTGCGGTCCCGGTTCTTCGGCGCGCTGCGGCAGGCCCAGACCGATGATGATGTCGACGTGGTGGTCCTCACCGGCGCCGACCCGGTGTTCTGCGCCGGCCTGGACCTCAAGGAACTCGGCGACACCACCGAACTACCTGACATCTCGCCGAAGTGGCCGCCGATGACCAAGCCGGTGATCGGTGCGATCAACGGACCCGCTGTGACCGGCGGACTGGAGCTGACGCTGTACTGCGACATCCTGATCGCGTCCGAGCGAGCCCGCTTCGCCGATACCCACGCGCGGGTCGGGCTGTTGCCGACCTGGGGTCTGTCGGTACGGCTGCCGCAGAAGGTCGGCGTCGGGATGGCCCGCCGGATGAGCATGACCGGCGACTACCTGTCGGCCGACGAGGCGCTGCGCTGCGGGCTGGTCACCCAGGTGGTCCCGCACGACCAGCTCCTCGACACCGCCCGCCAGGTCGCCTCCTCCATCGTCGGCAACAACCAGAAGGCGGTGCGCGCGCTGCTGGCCTCGTATCACCAGATCGACGAGGCGGCCAACGGCGCCGCGCTGTGGCAGGAGGCGGCCGCGGCGCGAGAGTGGATGAGCAGCGCGACCGGCGACGACATCGCCGAAAGCCGAAGCGCGGTGATCGAGCGGGGTCGTTCCCAGGTCCGCTGATCGACGGTTGACAGCCCCCCGGTGCCACCCGGCACAGTCGAGACATGACTGACGAACCCGCCGCCCCGGTGGTCAACCATCACGCGGACCACCCGGGTTTCAGCGGCGTCCTCGGAATCCTGTGCGCGCTGGTCTTCGCGGTGACCGGCCGGCGTTCGGGCCGGTTGGCCGTCGAGCTGACCGGGGTGACGGCCGATGACCACGTCGTCGATGTCGGATGCGGCCCCGGCACCGCGGCACGGGAGGCGACCCGCCGCGGCGCCCGCGCGACCGGCGTCGAACCGTCGGCGTCGATGCTGCGGGTGGGCCGGATGTTCGCGCGCCGCAGCGGCGTCACGCTGCGCGAGGGCGGCGCCGAGGCGCTGCCGTTGCCCGACGCGTCGGCGACCGCCGTGTGGGCGCTGGCCACGGTGCACCACTGGCCCGATGTGGGCGCCGGCCTGGCCGAAGCGCACCGGGTGCTCGCGCCCGGCGGCCGGCTGCTGGCGGTCGAGCGGCAGGTCAGTCCCGACGCCACCGGGTTCGCCAGTCACGGCTGGACCGCCGCGCAGGCACAGGCGTTCGCGCAACTGTGCCGCACCGCGGGCTTCACCGAGGTGGCCGTGGACTCCGAGCGTCTGGGTCGCCGAGAGGTGTGGGCGGTCAGCGCGTTCCGGCCCTGACCGGGCTCCTGGTCAGCCCGTGCCCGGAACCAGCCACCGGCCCGAGAGCACGCGTGCGCCGACGAAGATCAGGCGCAACACCATGAACGTGCTCAGCCCGGCCCAGATGCCCAGCAGACCCCAGCCGAACGCCAGAGAGAGCCAGACCAGCGGCAGGAAGCCCAGCAACGCGCTGGCCACGGTCGCGTTGCGCATGAAGGTCGCATCCCCGGCGCCGAGCAGGACCCCGTCCACCGCGAAGACGATGCCCGCCACGGGCAACTGCGCCACCAGGAACCACCACGGCACCGTGATCTCGTCGAGCACCGTCCGGTCGTCGGTGAAGATCGCCGGCAGCACCGGCGCGCCGAGCGCGAAGATCGCGGCCAGTACCGCGGCGGCCGCAGCGGAGAACACCGTCACCCGCCACGCCACCGACTTGGCGTGGGGCAACTGGCCGGCGCCCAGTGCCGCGCCGACCAGCGACTGCGCCGCGATCGCCAGCGAATCGAGCACCAGCGCAAGGAAATTCCACAGCTGCAGCACCACCTGGTGGGCGGCCACCGCCGCGGCCCCGAAGCGCGCGGCCACCGCCCCGGCCGAGACGAAGCACGCCTGGAACGCCAGGGTGCGCAACACGAGATCGCGGCCCATCACCACCTGGGCGCGCAGCACCGACGGCAGCGGCCGCAGTGCGACCCGCTCCACGATCAGCGCCCGGAAGAACAACAGCGCCGCCAACCACTGCCCGACGATGTTGGCCAGCGCCGAACCGGGCAGCCCGAGCTCGGGCGCACCCAGCCAGCCGTACACCAACAGCGGGCACAGCACCGCCGACACCCCGAAGCCGAAGACCACGTAGCGCAACGGGCGCACGGTGTCCTGTACGCCGCGCATCCATCCGTTGCCCGCGGCCGCCACCAGGATCGCGGGTACCGCCAGGCTGGCGATCCGCACCCAGGGCAGCGCGGCATCGGCGATGTCGCCGCCGGCGGCGAGCGCGGAGACCAGCGGAACGGCCGTCAATTGGACCGCGATGACGACGGCGGTCCCGATTCCGATTGCCAGCCAGGTCGCCTGCACGCCCTCCTGCACCGCGGCGGTGCGGTTGCCCGCGCCGTAGAAGCGGGCCGCGCGCGCGGTGGTGCCGTAGGACAGGAACGTCAGCTGTGAGCTGAGCACCCCCATGATCAGCGCTCCGATCGCCAGTCCGGCCAGGCTGAGCGCACCCAGACGGCCGACCACGGCGAGGTCGAACAACAGATACAGCGGCTCGGCGGCCAGCACCCCGAGGGCCGGGAACGCCAGCGCGGCGATCCGTCGGCTGGTCGCCGGCGAGGTGGAATCGGTCAAGGCGCCGCCGGACCGCGATCAGCCCAGAGCACTGCGCAGCGCCGCGACGACGTCGTCGGCCGTTCCTGTGGCGGTGTACCCGGCTGCCAGCCGATGCCCGCCGCCGCCGAAGGTCGCGCCGACGGCGGACACGTCCAGCGCCTTCGACCGCATCGACACCGACCACTGTTGCGGCGCAATCTCTTTGAAGACCGCCGCAACTTCGGCCTGCTGCGTCGTGCGGACGATGTCGACAATGCTCTCGACTTCCTCGGGGCGCGCCGCCGACCACTCGTCGTGCGGAACGACTGCATAGACCAGGCCCTGGCCGGCGGCGGCCTCGGCCACCAGGCGCGCCGACCCCAACACCCGGGAAAGCATCGGCAACCACGCGAACGGGTGGGTGTCCAGCAGGGTCCGGCTGATCCCGGCGTTGTCCACGCCGAGCTCGATGAGCCGGGCCGCCAGCCGGTGGGCGCGCGCAGTGGCCCACCGGAACGAGCCGGTATCGGTGGTCAGGCCCGCATAGAGACAGTGCGCCACGTCGACGTCGATGGGCTTGTCCCACGCATCGAGCAGCTCGGCCACCAGCATCGTGGTCGAGTCCGCCGACGGGTCGACGAAGTTGGCCGACCCGAACAGCGTGTTGGATGCGTGATGGTCGATGACGAGCACCGCGCGGCCGGGCCCGGCCAGCTCAGCCAGGGTGCCCAGCCGATTGACGCTCGGGATGTCGACCGTGACCACCAGGTCGGCATCGCGGCGGATCTTGTCTGGCGGCACCAGCAGGTCGCCGCCGGGCAGGGAGTGCAGCGATTCGGGCAGCTCGTCGGGGGCCGCGAAGCTGACCTGGACGTCTTTACCGACTTGGTGGAGTACCAGCGCCAATGCCAGACCGGCGCCGATGGTGTCCGCATCGGGGTACACGTGGCTGACCACGCTGACGGATCGCGCCGAGGACAGCAGGTCCACGGCGTCACGGGCATCGATCCGCCCAGCTGCGGTCGAGGCGTCAGTCCTCGAATCTGTCGCGGTCACCAGCGTCCTCAGCATCCGGCCCCCGGCCTGCCTCGTCTCCCCCGCCGGCCGCGCCGTCGGGTGACGTCCCCACCGCCTGATCCTGACGATACGGGTCGGCGTCCCCCGCAGGCTTGGCGCCTTGACGGACTCTGGCCAAATCCTCATCCGCCGCCCGCGCCCGAGCCAGCAGTTCCTCCATCCGGTGCGCGGCGTCGGGCACCGTGTCCCGGGCGAACGCCAGGGTCGGCGTGAACCGGACACCGAGGCTTGCGCCCACTTTGGAGCGCAACACCCCGGTGGCCTTGTCCAGCGCCGCGGCGGCACCCGCGTAGTCGGGCTCGTCGTCCAGAGAACTGCCCAGCACCGTGTAGTACAGGGTGGCGTCGTGCAGGTCGTTGGTGACCTTGGCGTCGGTGATCGTCACGCCGGCGAGCCGAGGATCTTTGATCTCGTACTCGATGGCCGACGCGACGATCGTCGAGATCCGCTTGGCCAGCCGACGCGCCCGTGCGGGATCAGCCATCATTCTCCTCGCGCAAGCGCTCGTCGGTCACACGCTCCTCGCGCAAGCGCTCGTCGGTCACTAAACGCGTTCCTTCTCGACCAGCTCGTAGGTCTCGATGACGTCGCCTTCCTTGATGTCGGAGTACGTCAACGTCAGACCGCATTCGTAGCCCTCGCGCACCTCGGTGGCGTCGTCCTTCTCCCGCTTGAGCGAGGACACGGTGAGGTTCTCGGCGACCACCACGTTGTCGCGGAGCAGCCGGGCCTTGGCGTTGCGGCGCATGATCCCCGACTGCACCAGGCAGCCGGCGATATTGCCCACCTTCGAGGAGCGGAAGATCGCGCGGATCTCGGCGCGGCCGAGCTCCTTCTCCTCGTAGACCGGCTTGAGCATGCCCTTGAGCGCGGCCTCGATCTCGTCGATGGCCTGGTAGATGATCGAGTAGTACCGGATCTCGACACCCTCGCGGTTGGCCAGCTCAGTGGCCTTGCCCTCAGCGCGGACGTTGAAGCCGATGATGATCGCATCCGAGGCCGACGCCAGGTTGACGTTGGTCTCGGTGACGCCACCCACGCCGCGGTCGATGACCCGAAGCTGCACTTCGTCGTCGACCTGGATGCCCAGCAGGGCCTCCTCGAGCGCCTCGACCGTACCGGCGTTGTCGCCTTTGAGGATCAGGTTCAGCTGGCTGGTTTCCTTCAGCGCCGAATCCAGGTCTTCCAGGCTGATCCGCTTGCGGCTGCGCGCGGCCAGCGCGTTGCGCTTGCGCGCGCTGCGCCGGTCGGCGATCTGACGGGCGATCCGGTCCTCGTCGACGACCAGGAAGTTGTCACCCGCGCCGGGCACCGACGTGAAGCCGATGACCTGCACCGGACGCGAGGGCAGGGCCTCTTCGACGTCCTCGCCGTGCTCGTCGACCATGCGACGGACACGTCCGTAGGCGTCGCCGGCCACCACCGAGTCGCCGACGCGCAGCGTGCCGCGCTGGATCAGCACGGTCGCCACCGGTCCGCGGCCGCGGTCCAGGTGCGCTTCGATCGCCACACCCTGGGCTTCCATGTCGGGGTTGGCCCGCAGGTCCAGCGACGCGTCGGCGGTCAGCACCACGGCCTCCAACAGGGCCTCGATGTTGACGTTGTTCTTCGCCGAGATGTCGACGAACATCGTGTCGCCGCCGTACTCCTCGGGGATCAACCCGTATTCGGTGAGTTGCCCGCGGATCTTGGCCGGGTCGGCGCCTTCCTTGTCGATCTTGTTGACCGCCACCACGATCGGCACCTCGGCCGCCTGGGCGTGGTTGACCGCCTCCACCGTCTGCGGCATGACGCCGTCGTCGGCGGCGACCACCAGGATCGCGATGTCGGTGGCCTTCGCACCGCGGGCACGCATGGCGGTGAACGCCTCGTGACCGGGGGTGTCGATGAAGGTGATCGGCCTTTCGTTGCCGTCGAGGTCGACGGTCACCTGGTAGGCACCGATGTGCTGGGTGATGCCGCCGGCCTCGCCCTCGCGGACGGTGGCGTTGCGGATGGTGTCCAGCAGTCGGGTCTTGCCGTGGTCGACGTGACCCATCACGGTGACCACCGGCGGCCGGAACTCCAAATCGCCCTCGTCTCCTGAATCTTCTCCGTAGGAGAGGTCAAAAGACTGCAGCAGCTCGCGGTCCTCGTCCTCCGGGGAGACGACCTGGACCTTGTAGTTCATCTCGCCGCCGAGCAGCTCGAGGATGTCGTCGCCCACCGACTGGGTCGCGGTGACCATCTCACCGAGGTTGAACAGCGCCTGCACCAGCGATGCCGGGTTGGCGTCGATCTTCTCGGCGAAGTCGGACAACGAGGCGCCACGAGCCAGCCGGATGGTCTCGCCGTTGCCGTGCGGCAACCGGACGCCGCCGACGACCGGCGCCTGCATGTTCTCGTATTCGGCGCGTTTCGCCCGCTTCGACTTGCGGCCCCGCTTGGGCGCGCCGCCGGGACGACCGAACGCACCGGCCGCACCGCCGCGCTGGCCGGGACGGCCACCGCCGCCGGGACGACCGCGGAAACCACCGCCGGCGGGAGCACCGCCACCGCCGCCGCGGTAGTTGCCACCACCACCGCCGCCGCCGGGGCGACCGCCGCCACCGGGACCGGGACGGGGGCCGCTACCGGGACGCGGACCACCGCCGGGACGGGGGCCGCCACCGGGGACGGGACGGGCACCGGGCGGACGCGGCGGCATGTTGCCGGGCGTGACACCGGGACGCGGACCGCCGCCCGGGCGAGGACCACCGGGACCGGGCCGGGGGCCGCCGGGGCCCTGCGGCCTCGGGATCGGCCGCTCGACGGGCTGCTGGGTGGAGAACGGGTTGTTGCCGACGCGCGGCGTACGCGCGGCGGGCTTCGGCGCGCCCGGCTTGGGTGCGGCCGGTCCCGGACGCGGGCCCGGAGTCGGACCGGGCCGGGGAGCCGACGGTGCAGCCGGCGCGGCCGGCGGTGCGGCGGCGGCCGGCGTGGGCGGAGCCGGGGCGGGCCGCGGCGGCGGAGCCGCGGCCGGCTGCTGGGCAGCCGGCGCCGCGGGCTTGGGCGCGGGCTTCTTCTCGGGCGCGGCCGGCTTGGGCGCGCCGTTGCCGCTGGGCTGGGCCTTCTCGGCGGGCTTGCCGCCGCCGAAGGACTCCCGAAGGCGCCGGGCTACCGGCGCCTCGACGGTCGATGATGCCGATTTGACGAATTCGCCCTGTTCACTGAGTCGGACGAGCACTTCTTTGCTTGTGACACCGAGTTCTTTGGCCAACTCGTGCACGCGGGCCTTACCTGCCACTACTTCTCCTGTTCGAGAGGCGACAGCGGTGGTTGGCGCCGCGCCTCGGTTTAGCTATGACGCATGGTCATCGGGACTTCACGGTGTGCTCATGTTCTTCGCTACCTGTTCTTCTGCGGCCGGGTGATCAGGGCGCCTCGGCACCTGCGCCGACGTGCTCCATCACCGCGGTGATGTCCGGTGAACCGGTGATCCGCAGCGCTCGGCCGAATGCTCGCCGACGAATCGCCGCGTGCAGGCACTGCGGATCGGGATGCAGCCAGGCACCCCGCCCCGGCAGTGTCCTCGCTGCGTCAACGGTCACAGTGCCGGGGCCATTCCCCGGACCGTTCCCGTCGGTGACAACGACAACCCGAAGCAGTTCGACGGCCAGCTCTCGTTTCCGGCACCCGATGCACGTCCGCACTGGTCCCCCGGAGGGGTGGGCGGTGCTTCTGCGCATCCGAGCCGATGTCTCGCGCTGGATCACAGCTGAGTCTACCGCCACCCCGGTGGCGGAAGGAAAACCGGTGCGATTGGCCGAATCGGCGTGGCGTCCTCGCCCCCGATCGTCGCTCCGCTCAGTACTCGATCTTCGCTCCCGCTCAGTACTCGATCTTCGCTCCCGCTCAGTACTCGATCTTCGCTCCCGCTCAGTACTCGATCTTCGCTCCCGCTCAGTACTCGATCTTCGCTCCCGCTCAGTACTCGATCTTCGCTCCCGCTCAGTACTCGATCTTCGCTCCCGCTCAGTACTCGATCTTCGCTCCCGCTCAGTACTCGATCTTCGCTCCCGCTCAGTGATCCCCCGGCACGTTGCGCGCGGCGTCCGACCGCGACGGGCGGCGATCGGATTCGCCGTCGGCGTCCGCGTCGTCACTGCGGATGTCGATGCGCCAGCCGGTCAACCGGGCCGCCAGCCGCGCGTTCTGGCCCTCCTTGCCGATGGCCAGGGACAGCTGGAAGTCAGGCACGATGACCCGCGCCGCCCGCGTCGCCTCGTCGATGACGGTCACCGAGATCACCTTGGCCGGCGACAGCGCGTTGGCGACGAAGCGTGCCGGGTCCTCGTCGAAGTCGATGATGTCGATCTTCTCGCCCGACAACTCGCTCATCACGTTGCGGACGCGCTGGCCCATCGGGCCGATGCAAGCGCCTTTGGCGTTGAGACCGGGCATGCGCGACGCGACCGCGATCTTGGAGCGATGCCCCGCCTCCCGGGCCACCGCGACGATCTCGACGGACCCGTCGGCGATCTCCGGCACTTCCAGCGAGAACAGCTTGCGCACCAGGTTGGGGTGCGTCCGCGACAATGTGATCAGCGGCTCGCGGGCGCCGCGGGTGACCCCGACGACATAACACCGCAGCCGGTCGCCGTGCTCGTAGCTTTCGCCGGGCACCTGCTCGGCGACCGGGATGACACCCTCGGAGCCCTTGGTCTCGCTGCCCATCCGCACCACCACGAGCCCGCGGGCGTTGGCCCGCGCGTCGCGCTGGATGACCCCGGCGACGATGTCGCCCTCCCGCGCGGAGAATTCGCCGTAGTTCTTCTCGTTCTCGGCGTCGCGCAAGCGTTGCAGGATGACCTGCCGGGCGGTGGTGGCCGCGATCCGGCCGAAGCCCTCCGGGGTGTCGTCCCACTCGTGCAGCACGTTGCCGTCGGCATCGGTCTGCCGGGCCATCACCTTGACCACCCCGGTTTTGCGGTCGATGTCGATCCGCGCATCCGGCTCGTGACCGTCGGTGTGCCGATAGGCGGTCAGCAGCGCGGACTTGATGGTGTCGACGACGACGTCGACGCTGATCCCCTTGTCCGCCTCGATCGCGTGCAGGGCAGCCATGTCGATGTTCACGCTCTAGCCCTCCTTTCCGGATTGGCCGGCCAGCTCCAGCTCACGCGGATTGGGCGGCGAGAACTCCACCTGGACAACAGCTTTGGCAATACTTTCGAGTGCGACGTCACGCACCGTGTACTGGCTGCGGGCGCCCTCGCGCACCACCAGCCGCACCGCTTCGCCCGCGACGGGTCCCAGTCGCCCGGTCAGCGTGGACCCGTCCGACAACGTCAGCTCCACCTTGCGCCCGTGCGCGCGCCGGTAATGGGTGGGAGTGGTCAGCGGCCGGTCGACGCCGGGCGACGTCACCTCCAGGACGTAGGCCGGGGTGTCAAGCTCATCGAGCAGGCCCGAGGCGGTCTTGGACAGTTCGGCGATCGCATCGAGATCCAGACCGGAGTCGCTGTCGGTGACGACGGTGATGCGGGGTGGCCGGGCGGCAGGATCGATCGCAACGTCCTCGATGTCGAACCCGGCGCGCGCGAATGCCGCCTCGAGCAGTTCGATCACCTGTCCCTGCGACGGCAATCCCGTAGACCGCTCAGCCACGGCGAGCTCCTCGTGTTGAATTGTCACCGACCCGGTCTGCGGCATCTCTCCCGCGAACCGCTGCCTACGATACGCCAGCAACCGGGGGCACCTGCCGGAACTGATGCTGCGGCCAACCGGCAGCCGACCGCCTGGCAATATGTGGCACGTGTCGAGCCAACCGCCGATCGTCAGCCGCCGACGGGTCCTGACCGGCGCGGCAGGGTTGGCGCTGCTCAGCGCGACGGCGCTGACCTCGGCGGGGTGCAGCACCGCCCCTCCACCGCCCGACCTCGACGACCTGACCACGGCCCTGGACCGGGCCCGGGCCGACAGCACCCTGGCCGCCGACGCTGCGGCTACCGCGCGCGGCGCGACCGCCGACACGCTCACCGAGATCGCCGCCCAGCGGGCGGCGCACGCCGAGGCGTTGTCCGACGAGATCATCCGGATGACCGGCCAACCCGCACCCACGACATCGGTGACCATCACCACCGCCACGTCGGCGGCGGCGAACACGCCGGCTCCTGCCCCGCCGACGGCGAAAGACGTCGCCGGTGCACTGCGCTCGTCGGCCGACACCTCCGCATCCGCGGCCGCCGCACTGTCCGGGTATCGGGCCGGGCTGCTCGCCTCGATCGCCGCCGCCTGCACGGCCGCCTACACCGTCGCGCTCGAACCGGCAGCAGGGCCACGATGACGTCGTCCGAGCCGGTCCCGACCCGGCCCAGCGACAGCGCCGACGGCTCGCTGTTCGACGCCGTGGCCACCGAACACGCCACCATCTACGCGTACGGGATGGTCTCGGCGTTCTCCCGGCCGGAGATCAACTATCTGGTCGCCGACGCGATGGTCGAGCACCGGAGACGCCGCGAGGAGGGCATCGCGCTGCTCGAGGAACGTGGGGTGGCCGCTCCGCTGCCCGCCGCCGGCTACGAACTGCCGATGGACGTCGACGATCCGACCGGAGCCGCGCAGCTCGCCGTGCGGCTCGAGCAGGACACCGCCACCGCGTGGCGGGCCGTCGTCGAACAGGCGGCGGACGAGTCGGTACGGGCGTTCGGCGTCGCGGCGATGATCGAGACCGCGGTCACCGCGGCGCGGTGGCGCGCCGTGCTGGGCACCACCCCGGTCACGGTCGCGTTCCCCGGCGGCACCGAGTAACGGCTCAGCGGACGGCGGCGGCGATCTCGGCGGCCGCGTCGGCCACCGGCAGGTCGCGTTTCTCGCCGCTGAACCGGTTGCGCAGTTCGACTACGCCGTCGGCCCAGCCGCGCCCGACCACCACGATCCAGGGCACTCCGAGCAGTTCGGCGTCCTTGAACTTCACCCCCGGAGAGGCCTGCCGGTCGTCGAGCAGCACCTCGATCCCGACCCGGTCGAGCTCGCCGGCCAACTCGGTCGCCCCCGCCCGGGCCTCGGCGTCCTTGTTCGCGATCACGACGTGGACCCCGAACGGCGCCACCGAACCCGGCCAGCGCAGCCCCAGCTCGTCGTGCTGCTGCTCGGCGATCACCGCGACCAGCCGCGACACGCCCACGCCGTAGCTGCCCATCGTCAGCCGCACCGGTTTGCCGTCCTCACCGAGCACGTCGGCGGAGAACGCGTCGGTGTACTTGCGACCCAGCTGGAAGACGTGACCGATCTCGATGCCGCGGGCGGCCACCAGCGGACCGGCACCGTCCGGCGACGGGTCCCCCTCCCGGACCTCGGCGGCCTCGATGGTGCCGTCGGGCGTGAAGTCACGGCCCGCGACCAGGCCCACGACGTGGCGGCCCTGTTCGTCGGCGCCGGTGATCCATGAGGTTCCGTCCACCACGCGAGGATCGACCAGGTAGCGAACACCGTTGGCCTGCAGCGCCTTCGGCCCGATATACCCCTTGACCAAGAAGGGATGCCGGGCGAAGTCGGCGTCGTCGAGCAACGCGTACTCGGCGGGTTCCAGCGCCGCGCCGAGCCGCTTGTCGTCGACCTCGCGATCGCCGGGCACCCCGACGGCCAGCAACTCCCACTCGCCACCCGGCTCGCGGACCTTCACCAGGACGTTCTTGAGCGTGTCGGCGGCGGTCACGGTCCGGCCGGCGAACTGCGGCAGGTCGGCCTCGTTGGCCCAGTCGACCAGCGTGGCGATCGTCGGTGTCCCGGGGGTGTCGTACACCGTGGCCGGCGGCTGCCCGTCGACCGGAATCGGATCGGGAACCAGCGTGACGACCGCTTCGACGTTGGCGGCGTAGTCGGACTCCAGGCAGCGCACGTAGGTGTCCTCACCGACCGCACTCTCGGCGAGGAACTCCTCCGAGGCGCTGCCGCCCATCGCACCCGACACCGCCGAGACGATGACATAGCGGACCTCGAGCCGGTCGAAGATCCGCTGGTAGGCCTCGCGGTGCGCGCGGTAGGCCTTCTCGAGCCCCTCGTCGTCGACGTCGAAGGAGTAGGAATCCTTCATCAGGAACTCACGGCCGCGCAGGATCCCGGCCCGCGGACGGGCTTCGTCGCGGTACTTGTTCTGAATCTGGTAGAGCCGCAGCGGGAAGTCCTTGTAGGAGGAGTACTCGCCCTTGACCGTGAGCGTGAACATCTCCTCGTGGGTGGGGCCGAGGAGATAGTCGTTGGCGCGGCGGTCCTGCAGCCGGAACAGGTTGTCGCCGTACTCGGTCCAGCGGTTGGTGGCCTCGTACGGGCCCCGGGGCAGCAATGCCGGGAAGAGGATCTCCTGGCCGCCGATGGCGTCCATCTCCTCGCGCACGATCTTCTCGATCTTGCGGAGCACCTTGAGCCCGAGCGGCAGCCAGCTGTACAGGCCGGGGCCGACCGGACGGACGTAGCCCGCCCGAATGAGCAGCTTGTGGCTGGGGACTTCGGCGTCGGCCGGATCGTCGCGCAGAGTGCGCAGGAACAGCTCGGACATGCGGGTGATCACAGGCGACCACCCTACTGCCCCCTACTGCCCCCGCGACTTCGGCGTGATTCTCGTCGCTGAGCGACGACAACCACGCCGAAATCGCTGCCGGCTAGAGCTCTCCGGCGTCGATCGCGTCCTTGACTTCCTGCGCGTGGGCCACCTGCTCGGCGGTGTACTTGATGAACAACGCGACGCCGCCGACGACCACCGCGACCGCGGCCACCCACAGCAGACCGTAGGTATAGCCCTGGTCGAGCGCGTGCAATTGGGCGGGGTTCATGTCCTTGACCGGGCCGTTGGTCCCGCCGAGGTACAGCGTGCGCGACGTGATCACCGCCTGGATGATCGCCAGCACGACGGGCCCGCCGAGGTTCTGCAGCATCAGCGCGATCGCCGACACCGGGCCGATCTGGTCGAAGCCGACACCGGCGATGGCCGAGAGCATCAGCGGCACCACGATCATGCCGATGCCCAGCCCGCCGACCGTGATGGGCAGGACCAGGTTCGGGAAGTACGGGATGTTGGCGTCCAGCGTCGAGCCGTAGATCATCGCCGCGAGCACCAGCACCCCGCCGCCGATCACCAGCAGACGCGGCGGGAACTTCGACACCAGCGCCGAGGACAGGCCCAACCCGATGCCCAGCGCGATGACGAACGGGATGAAGCCCACACCCGCACGCAGCGCGCTGTAGCCCATGATGTCCTGCACGTAGAGACCGATCAGCACCGTCAGGGTGAACATCACGCCGCCGGCCAGGAAGACCGCGGCGAACGTGGCGACCCGGTTGCGGTCGTAGAACAGCTCGAAGGGCACGACCGGGTTCTCGGCGGTCCGCTCGACCCACAGGAATGCGATCAAACAGCCCACCGCGGCGACCGCCGAACCGATCGTGATCGGCGCGGACCACCCGGCTTCGGGACCCATCGAGAACGCGAACACCGCGGCGGTACAACCCATCGTCGCCAGCAGCGCACCGGCCGCGTCGAGCTTGAGTCGCTCCCGGGTGGTCTCCCGCAGGGTTTTGCGGGCCAGATAGATCATCAGCAGACCGATCGGCACGTTCACCAGGAACGCCAGCCGCCAGGAGACCTCGGTCAGGGCACCGCCGACCACCAGCCCCATCACCGAGCCGACGCCGGTCATCGCGGCGAACACCGCGGTGGCCGCGTTGCGGGCCGGCCCCTTCGGGAAGGTGGTGGCGATCAGCGCCAGTGCGGTCGGCGACGCGATCGCCGCGCCGACGCCCTGCAGCAACCGGGCGATGACCAACGTGGCCTCGTCCCAGGCGATTCCGCACAGCACCGACGCGATCGTGAACAGGGTGACGCCGACGATGAAGGTGCGCTTGCGGCCGATGGTGTCGCCGAGGCGGCCACCGAGCAGCATCAGACCGCCGAAGGTCAGCACGTAGGCGGTGATCACCCAGCTGCGGCCGGCATCGGACAGACTCAGCTCGTCCTGGATCTTCGGTAGCGCGACGATGGCGATGGTGCTGTCCATCGTGGCCAGCAGCTGCATACCGCCGATCGCGATCACCGCGGCGATGAAGCGCCGCGAGGGCAGCCATGCCGGGGTCCTGCCTACGTGTGCTCCGTCGCCTCCGCGGCCACCAGCCGTCTCACCCGAACCCGAGATCTTCGCGGGCAGGGCCCGACCCGAGGTCCGGTCCGAACCCCGCTTGTCCCTGCGTTCAGCATCACGGTGGATGGCGGCACGCTCCGCATCGTTGAGAGCCGTCATAACGAGCTACCCTACAGTAATCTTAAGAATCCTCTAAGCGCCGAAGCCTGCGACTGCTCCTATCACGATGATCGCGGGTGGCCGGATGCCGTCCGAGCGGATCCGTTCCGGCGCGTCCGACAGCGTCGCCCGCAACGTCCGTTGCGCGCTGGTGGTGCCGTGCTGCACCACCAGCACCGGCGTATCCGCTGGTCTGCCGCCTTTGAGCAGAACCTCGGTGAAGAGCTCGATGCGTTCGACGGCCATCAGCAAAACGATCGTGCCGCTCATCGCGGCCAGCGCATCCCAATTCACTAACGATTCGGGGTGCCCCGGCGCAACATGGCCGCTGACCACCACGAACTCATGATTGAGACCGCGGTGCGTGACCGGAACGCCGGCGAGTGCGGGCACCGCTATGGCACTTGTCACACCGGGCACCACACTCACCGGAATCCCCGCGTCGGCACACGCGATGATCTCTTCATAACCGCGCGCGAAGACGAACGGGTCGCCGCCTTTGAGCCGCACGACGAACTTGCCCGCGCGCGCCCGGTCGATGAGCACTTCGTTGATCGCGGCCTGCGCCATGGCCCGGCCGTACGGAATCTTGGCGGCGTCGATGACCTCGATATCGGGCGACAGTTCGGCGAGCAGTTCCTGCGGCGCCAGGCGGTCGGCGACCACGACGTCGGCGTGGGCCAGCAACCGCCGTCCGCGCACGGTCATCAACTCCGGGTCCCCCGGGCCGCCGCCCACGAGTGCGACGCCGCCCTTGACGACGCCGGGTGCGTCCTCGGCGCTCTCGGTGATCAGGCCCTGCTGCAGCGCCTCGCGGATCGCGGTGCGGATCGCCGCGGACCGCCGGTGTTCGCCGCCGGCGAGCACACCGACGCTGAGCCCTTCGTGGTCGAAGGTCGCCGGGGTGACGGCAGTGCCTTCGACCGCGATGTCGGCCCGCACGCAGAACACCCGTCTGGTCTCGGCCTCGGCCACGATCGCAGCGTTGACGTCCGGGTCGTCGGTGGCGGCGATCACATACCAGGCCCCTTCGAGATCACCGTCACGAAAGGGCCGCAGCGTCAGCGTGATTCCGTCGATGGCCTCCACGACCGGGGTCGCGGCCTTGGTGATGACGTGGACGTCGGCGCCGCTGGCGACCAGCAGCGGGAGCCGCCGCTGCGCCACGGTGCCCCCGCCGACGACGACGACCTTCTTGCCGGCGAGCCGCAGACCGACCAGGTAGGCATCATCGGTAGACATGGAGCGTGTCACCCGGCGAGCTTAGAGGTTGCCGCCGCCGCCACGAAGCCGGCGACACTGTCCGGCGCAGCGGCCGGATGGGTGTGCAGATACGCCGCGTGCACGCGGTCCTGCACGACGCCGTCGTCGAGCACGCGCCCGCCCGGCCCGCGCAGCCGCCACGCCGGTTGCACCGGCGCCGTGAATTCGACTGTGGTGCGGTGAAATTCGTGACCGACCACCCGCTGCCCGATGGCGTGCAGTGGCGAATCGGCCACCGCGACCGCGTCCCGGTACCCGAGCGTGAGCCGGTCGGTGAACCGCGCCGAGCCGCCGATCACCCCGCACATCGGCGCGCCGTCGAGGTCGTCGACCAGATAGGTCAGCCCTGCGCACTCGGCGTGGATCGGCCCGCCGCGCGCGGCCAGGGCCGCGATCTGCCGGCGCACGGTCTCATTGGCCGACAGTTCGGCGCCGAACTCCTCCGGGAAGCCGCCGGGCAGCACCAGCGCGTCGGTGTCGGCGGGTAACGGCTCCCGCAGCGGATCGAACTCCTCGACCTCGGCGCCGGCGCCGCGCAGCATCTCGACGTGCTCGGCATACCCGAAACTGAAGGCCCGTCCCGCCGCCAGCGCGATCCTCACGGGGCCGGTGACCGGCGCGCGCGCCGCCGGCGTCCAGCACTGGTCAGAGACCCGGCTGGCCGCGGCCGCCAGCACCGCCGGCAGATCGACGTGGCGGGTCACCAGCGCGGTCATCGCCTCGATCGCGGACTCGGCGCGGGCACCGTGTTCGATCGCGGTGACCAGGCCGAGATGTCGTGACGGCACGCTGAGTTCATCCGTGCGCGGGATGGCGCCCAGCACAGGCACTCCCGCCTGCTCGCAGGCTTGCCGCAGCACCGCGTCATGCCGCGCGGAACCGACACGGTTGAGAATCACCCCGGCGATGCGCACCGCGCGGTCGAACGTCGCGAACCCGTGCAGCAGTGCCGCGATGCTGTGGCTCTGGCCGCGGGCGTCGACGACGAGCACCACCGGGGCGCCCAGCAAGCCGGCCACATGTGCCGTGGAGCCACGCGCGGCGCCGGTGCTCGCGACCTCGCTGATCCGCCCGTCGAACAGGCCCATCACACCCTCCACGACGGCGATGTCGGCGTCGTCGCTGCCGTGCCGGTAGAGCGGGCCGATCAAGTGCTCGCCGAGCAGCACCGGGTCGAGGTTGCGGCTGGGCCGGCCGGCCGCCAGCCTGTGGTAACCGGGATCGATGAAGTCGGGCCCGACCTTGAACGGGGCCACCCGGTGCCCGGCCCGCCGCAACGCCCCCATCAGCCCCGTGGCGACCGTGGTCTTCCCACTGCCCGACGCTGGCGCGGCGATCACCACCGCCGGGGTGCTCACCACTGGCAGGCCCGTCCGTCGTGGTTCGCTGCGCTCACCACTCGATCCCTTTCTGGCCCTTGCGACCCACGTCCATCGGATGCTTGACCTTGGTCATCTCGGTCACCAGGTCCGCGGCATCGACCAGCGCCTGCGGAGCATCGCGGCCGGTGATCACCACATGCTGGGAGCCGGGCCGCGCCGTCAGTGTCGCGACCACCTCGTCGACGTCGACCCACCCCCATTTGAGCGGATAGGTGAACTCGTCGAGGACGTAGAAGTCGTGGCGCTGCTCGGCGAGCCGGCGGGAGATCTCGGCCCAGCCCTCAGCGGCGGCCGCGGCGTGGTCGGCCTCGCTGCCGGCCTTGCGCGACCACGACCATCCCGATCCCATCTTGTGCCACTGCACGGGTCCGCCCACGCCGCGCTCGTCGTGGGCGCGACCGAGTTCGCGCAGCGCACTCTCCTCGCCCACCTTCCATTTCGCGCTCTTGACGAACTGGAAGACCGCGATGTCGAAGCCCTGGTTCCACGCGCGCAACGCCATGCCGAACGCCGCGGTGGACTTCCCTTTCCCCGGCCCGGTGTGCACGGCCAGCAGCGGTACGTTGCGTCGCGCCCTGGTCGTCAGCCCGTCCTGCGGGACCGTCACCGGTTGACCCTGAGGCATCACGCCACCTTTCTCATGCCGCGCCGCGGCCGGCCTGCCCCCGCACCACCGCGGTCAGGGCGTCGGCGCGCAATTGATCCAGCCGCACCGCGGGCGCGTGCAGGGCACGCGCCAGCTCGTCGGCCAATCCCAGCCGGACGAAGGACGTTTCGCAGTCGACGACCACCGCGGCCGCCCCCTCGGCCACCAACCGGCCCGCCGCGATGCGGGTTCGCCCCAGCGGGTCGGGGCCGCCCGTGGCACGGCCGTCGGTCAGCACCACCACCAGGCTTCGCCGCGCCCGGTCGCGGGCCCGCTCGCGCACCACCATGTCGCGCGCGGCCAGCAGGCCCTGGGCCAGCGGGGTCCGGCCACCGGTGTCGAAACGTGACAACCGGCGACTGGCGACGTACACCGAGTTCGTCGGCGGCAGCAACACCTGGGCGTCCTGCTGCCGGAAGCTGATCACCGCGACCTTGTCCCGGCGCTGGTAGGCATCGCGCAGCAGCGACATCGTGGCCCCGCTGACCGCCGACATCCGATCGCGCGCGGCCATCGACCCCGACGCGTCGACGACGAAGATCACCAGATTGCCCTCACGGCCTTCCCGGACCGCTCGGCGTACGTCGCCGGGCGCCAGTCGCACCGGACCGGGCCCGTGCTGACGGGTCACGCCGGCCAGCACGGTCCCGAAGACGTGCACGCCGTGCCCATCGGCGGCCTCGGTGGCCACCGCGACGACGGTGCCGGTCCTATTGCGGGCGCGTGACCGGCGCCCCGGGGCACCGTCGCCGACGCCCGGCACCACCAGCGACCGGGTGCGGAACGCCGCGGCTGGGGGCGCACTGGGCCGTGTGGTTGATTTCTGTTGCCCCGCAATATTTTCCGATGCCGGCTCGGGATTCTCGCCGCCACCGTCCGGACGATCGGGGTCCGGATCGAAGTCCGGATCGGGCGGCTCGTCCGGCGGCTCGTCCTGCGTCGACTCCCCTGCCTGCTGCATCGCGTCGTCGAGGCGGTCCTGATCGAGGCCGGGATCGTCGAACGGATCGCGACGGCGCCGGTGCGGCAGCGCGAACTCGGCGGCGACGCGGATGTCCTCCTCGGTGACCTCGCGGGCCCCGCGCCACGCCGCGTGTGCGACGGCCGTTCGGGCCACCACCAGATCGGCGCGCATGCCGTCGACGTCGAACGCGGCGCACACCGCCGCGATGCGCCGAAGCTCGCTGTCGGGCAACGCGACCTCGGGTACCAGCGCACGGGCGTGGGCGACTCGGGCGGCCAGTTCGGCGTCGGCGTCGGCGTAGCGCGCGGCGAATCCGTCGGGGTCCGCCTCATAGGCCAGGCGCTGCCGGATGACCTCTGCGCGCACCTCGACCTCCCGCGAGGCCGCCACGTCGACGGTCAGGCCGAAGCGATCCAGCAATTGAGGACGCAACTCGCCCTCTTCGGGGTTCATGGTGCCGATCAGCACGAACCGGGCGTCGTGACTGTGTGACACGCCGTCGCGCTCGATGTGCACCCGGCCCATCGCCGCGGCGTCGAGGAGGACGTCGACGAGATGGTCGTGCAGCAGGTTGACCTCATCGACGTAGAGCACGCCGCGGTGGGCTCGTGCCAACAGTCCCGGCGAGAACGCGTGTTCGCCGTCACTGAGCACCTTCTGCAGGTCCAACGACCCGACGACACGGTCCTCGGTGGCCCCGATCGGCAACTCGACCAGCTGGCCGGCGTCGCCGTCCGACGCGGCGGCGAGCACGTGCGCCAGCGCGCGCACCGCAGTGGATTTCGCCGTACCCTTCTCGCCGCGGATCAGGACCCCGCCGATGTCGGGACGCACCGCACACAACAACAGCGCCAGCCGCAGCCGGTCGTGGCCGACCAGCGCGCTGAACGGGTAAAGCGACTGCGGCGCAGAGGCGGTCACGGCTTCACCATCGGCACGTGGGGTATCCCGTCGTCGAGGAATTCGTCACCGTCGCGCACGAATCCATGGCTGTGGTACATCTCGGTCAGGTAGGTCTGGGCGTCGATGCGGCAGGGATGGTCGCCGACTTCGGCCAATGCGGCCTGCAGCAGCCGTGCAGCGTGCCCGTGTCCCCGGTGATCACGCTTGGTGCACACCCGGCCCACACGGAACGCCTTGCGCCCGCCCGCATGCTCCTCCATCAGCCGCAGGGTGGACACCACCGTGCCGTCCGGACTCTCGAGCCAGAAGTGGCGTGTCTCCGCGAGCAGGTCCCGGCCGTCGAGCTCGGGGTACGGCGTGGCCTGCTCGACGACGAAGACCTCGACCCGCAGTCTGAGGAGTTCGTAGAGCGTCGCCGCATCCAGGTCCTTGGCCCAGCTACGGCGCAGCGCGACGGTCATGGCGAGCCGCGGGGTCAAACGGTCGCCGCGGTCGTCGAGTGCCCGGTACCGGCGTCGGTGGACGTGCCGGCGATGTCGGGCACGCCGCTGGCCGGCTGGTCGAGCTTGAGCACCCGGGTGCCGTGCGCCCACACCTCCTCGAAAAGCTGAGGCTCATCGGACAATTGGACACCCAGCGACGGGATCATGGCCTTGAGCGTGGGCATCCAGCCCTGGTACCTGTCGGCGAAACAGCGCTGCATCACGTCGAGCATGGCCGGCACCGCGGTCGAAGCGCCGGGCGATGCGCCCAGCAGCCCGGCGATGGTGCCGTCGGCGGCGGCCAACACCGTGGTGCCGAACTCGAGCACCCCGCCCTTGCCCTTGGCCTTGCGGATCACCTGCACGCGTTGCCCGGCGATGTCCAGCTCCCAGTCCGAATCCTTTGCCGTGGGTGCGAATTCACGCAAGGACTCGACGCGCGCGGACTCGCTGAGCAGCAGTTGGCCGATGAGGTAGCGCAGCAGACCCATCTCGGTGAGCCCCACCCCCAGCATCGACACCAGGTTGTCGGGCTTGACCGAGAACGGCAGGTCGGTCACCTTGCCCTGCTTGAGGAACTTCGGCGACCAGCCGGCGAACGGGCCGAACAACAACCACGACTTACGGTTGATCACCCGAGTGTCGAGGTGCGGCACCGACATCGGGGGTGCCCCCAGCGGCGGCAAGCCGTACACCTTGGCCTGATGGGCGGCCGTGAGCTCGGGGTTGCCGCTACGCAACCACTGCCCGCCGACGGGGAAGCCGCCGAAACCCTTCGCCTCGTCGATGCCGGCCTTCTGCAACAGCGGCAACGCGCCACCGCCGGCGCCGACGAACACGAACCTGGCGTTGATGGTGCGCTTGCGGCCCGTGCGCCGGTTGACGACCTTGACCGTCCAGCTGCCGTCGGAGTTCTGGCTCAGATTGCGGACCTCGTGGCCGAACAGCGTCGCCATGCCCTGCTTGGCGCAGAAGCCGATGAGCTGACGCGACAGCGACCCGAAATCGACGTCGGTGCCGTCCTGAGTCCAGTTCAGCGCCACCGGTTCGGAGAAGTCGCGGCCCGCCGCCATCAACGGCAGTCGGCGGGCGAACTCGTCGGGACCGTCGATGAACTCCATCGAGCCGAACAGCGGGTTGGTCACCAACGCGTCATAGCGGCGCCGCAGATACCCGACGTTGTCCTCGCCGGCGACGAAGCTCACATGCGGAATGGGGTTGATGAAGCTGCGCACGTCGGGGATCACGCCGTTCTCCACCGCGTAGGCCCAGAATTGTCGCGACACCTGAAACTGCTCGTTGACGTTGACCGCTTTGGCGATGTCGATCGAGCCGTCCGGTCGGGCGGGGGTGTAGTTGAGCTCACACAGTGCCGAGTGGCCGGTACCGGCGTTGTTCCACGCGTCGCTGCTCTCGGCGGCCGCCCCGTCGAGGCGCTCGACCAACGTGATCGACCAGTTGGGTTCGACCAACCGCAGCAACGCGCCGAGGGTCGCGCTCATGATGCCCGCCCCTACCAGCAGGACGTCTGTCTTCTCTGCTTCCGACACCTGTTCGTGGTCCTTCGTGGTTGCGGCCCGTTGCTCACGGCTTACCGGTGTTCAGGTTATCCCGGCGCGCTGGTGGCCAACCTTCCGACCACCCTCCCATTAAGGTGGCTGTCGTGTCTGGTTGGGAGCCCGATGTGCTGACCGGATACTGGCAGCGGACGTTCGCGCTGGGTCCCGATCCGGACGGCGAGGGTGAGCTGGAGGCCACCCTGGTCCGCCGCGGCGCCGCCGATCCGTCGGCACGCCACGCGGTCCTGCTGGTGCACGGGTACACCGACTACTTCTTCCACACCGAGCTGGCTGACCGTTTCGCCGCCCGCGGCTTCGCCTGCTACGCCCTTGACCTGCACAAGTGCGGACGGTCGCACCGTGCCGGGCAGACCCCGCACTTCACCACCGATCTGGCCCGCTACGACGTCGAGCTCGAGCTGGCCGTCGAGGCGATCACCGCGGCGTCAGCGGCCGACATCCTGGTCTGCGGCCACTCGGCCGGGGGTCTGGTGGTGTCGCTGTGGCTGGACCGCGTGCGACGCGCCGGGCGCACCGCCGCACTCGGAGTGTCCGGGCTGGTGCTCAACAGCCCGTTTCTCGATCTGCACGGGCCGGCCGTGCTGCGGTCGGCGCCGACGTCGGCAGCGCTGCGAGCGATGGGCCGGCTGCGGGCCCGGTCGGTGGTGCGTCGCCCCGGCGAGGGCGGGTACGGCACGTCACTTCATCGGGAGTATTCCGGCGAGTTCGACTACGACCTGTCCTGGAAGCCGATCGGCGGCTTTCCCGTCACCTTCGGGTGGTTGGACGCGGTCCGCCGCGCCCAGGCGCGGGTGCACCGCGGGCTCGACGTCGGAGTGCCCAACCTGATCCTGCGCTCGGACCACAGTGTTCGCGAGGTGGCCGACGCGCAAATGCTCCAGCGAGGTGACGCGGTGCTCGATGTCGCCCAGATCGCCCGCTGGGCCGGCTGCATCGGCAACCGCAGCACCGTCGTACCGATCGTCGACGCCAAGCACGACGTGTTTCTGTCGCTGGCCGGACCGCGGGCGGCGGCCTACGCCGAGCTGGATCGCTGGTTGGACTGGTATCTGACCGATCATCTCGGCGAGACGCCGGGCACCACACCATCCGAGAGAAACCAGGGGCATGGCTGACTTCGACATCGCGATCATCGGAACTGGTTCGGGCAACACCCTTCTCGATGACCGGTACGTCGACAAACGGGTGGCGATCTGCGAGAAGGGCACGTTCGGCGGGACCTGCCTGAACGTGGGATGCCTTCCGACGAAGATGTTCGTCTACTCGGCCGGGGTGGCCAGCCAGGTCGCCGACTCGAGCCGCTTCGGCGTCGACGGCGTGCTGGCCGGGGTGCGCTGGCCCGACATCGTCTCGCGGGTGTTCGGCCGTATCGATCCGCTGGCCTCCGGCGGTGAGCACTACCGGCGCTCCTCACCCAACGTCGAGGTTTTCGCCAGCCACACCAAATTCGCAGGGAACGCTGGGGTTTCGGGCTACCGGCTGCGCACCGAGGACGGTGACGAGTTCACCGCCGAGCAGGTGGTGATCGCCACCGGCGCGCGTGCGACGGTGCCGCCGGCGATCGCGGACTGCGGGGTCGCCCATCACACCAGCGACACCATCATGCGGATTTCGGAACTGCCCGAACACATCGTCATCGTCGGCGGCGGCTACGTGGCGGCCGAATTCGCCCACGTGTTCTCGTCGCTGGGCACTCGAGTCACCATCGTCCTGCGCGGCACCACCATGCTCAGCCACACCGACGACACGATCTGTGAGCGGTTCACCGACATCGCCGGCAAGAAGTGGGAGATTCGCAGCAGGCGCAACATCGTCGGCGGTCGCTCGGATGACACCGGGGTGGCACTCGAGCTCGACGACGGGTCAACCCTGCACGCGGACACGCTGCTGGTGGCCACCGGGCGCGTGCCCAACGGCGACCAACTCGACGCCCACCATGCCGGGGTCGCGGTGCAGGACGGTCGGGTCGTCGTCGACGAGTTCCAGCGCACGACAGCCCGCAACGTCTTCGCGCTCGGCGACGTCAGCTCGCCGTTTCAGCTCAAGCATGTCGCCAATCACGAAGCCCGCGTGGTCAAGCACAACCTGCTGCAGGACTGGGACGACACCGACGCGTTGATGCGGGCCAATCACCGGCACGTGCCCTCGGCGGTGTTCACCGAACCGCAGATCGCGTCCGTCGGCCTGACCGAGAACGAAGCCCGCGCAGCCGGTTACCGCATCCGCTCCAAGGTTCAGGACTACAGCGACGTGGGCTACGGCTGGGCGATGGAGGAGACCCACGGCTTCGCGAAGGTGATCGTCGACGACGACTCGGGCCTGCTTCTGGGCGCCCACATCATGGGCCATCAGGCCGCGTCGATCATCCAGCCCATCATCCAGGCGATGGCGTTCGACCTGCCGGCCCAGGACATGGCCCGCGGGCAGTACTGGATCCATCCGGCGCTGCCGGAAGTCATCGAGAATGCGCTGCTGGAACTGTGCGGTGAACCGCCCTGGCCGCCGGCACGGCGGCATTAGGCCGGCGCGCCTCCTAGCGGCGGTGGCGGGATTCAGGCCGCTCGGTCTGCGCGTAGGTAGCCGCGTTTGATCGCAACATCGACGAGAAGCTCGCGCAGTGCGCGGCGACCCCGGTACAGGCGTGACATCACGGTGCCGAGCGGGATGTCGAGAACGAGGGCGATATCTCGGTAGCACAGACCCTCCACGTCGGCGTAGAACACCACCAGGCGTTGGTCCTCACGGAGTCGATCGAGGGCAGCTCGGACCTCCTCGTCGCCCAGCGCTTCGAGCGCGGTCATCTCAGCGGACGGCAGTCCGGTGGACGAGTGACGGGCCTGCCCGGCCAGCTGGATATCCGTGATGTCCTCGGCGAGAACTTCTTTCGGCCGGCACTGCGCTTTGCGGTAGGACGTGATCCAAGTCGTGGTCATGATCCTCAGCAGCCAGGCGCGGACGTTGGTGCCGTCTTCGAACCGGTGGAATCCGCGGTAGGCCTTGACGATGGTCTCCTGCACCAGATCCTCGGCGTCGGCGGCACTGTTGGCATGCCGGCGGGCAGCACGGTAGAGCTGGTCGAGGAGCGGCAGCACGTCACGCTCGAACCGTTCCGGAATATCGTCTTGCGGTGGCGCCATCACTGAACCCTTCACATCGATTCTCCGACTTGGCTTACACGCCATGGACGCTGACCCACACTGGACGATTCGCATAGAACCTTCACCCAATTCGCCGGTGCGAGGGGGCAAGGGTCGAACGCGGTAGGCTGCACACAACGCTGCCGGTGTCGACATCGATGTCGGTACGGCGGTCATGTCTTCAACCTATGGCTGCCGACACTTCCCCGGCACAGTGTTTTCCGGACAATCCCGTGGGGGTTAACCCCGTGGTCGACTCGCAGAACCAATCACACCATCGTGGCGCGACCTCGGGCCGACAGTGACGTCGTTTCACATTCGGCTGCCCACCGTCGCTGCCGACGTCGCGTAACCGACCTGAGCCCGGGCACACCGCAGCCGGCACCGCACATCTGTCTGACTGTTCAGATATTCATATCCGTGTTAATCTGGCCGGGCGAGGTTGGCCGTGAGCGGCGTCGATGCAGCACATCAGCCGCCATGGTCAACCCCCAATTCCCCGGCGCGCTAATGGTGGTGGTGCCGAGCCCCGATCCAGTGCAGCAGGTCATGGACCGTCTCGTCCTCGAGCCGATAGGTCACCGACCGACCCGCGCGGGTGTTGTTGACCCAGCCCTGTTGACGCAGCACGCGCAGCGCCTGGGAGACGGCGTTCTCCGATCGGCCCAGCGCCGCGGCCAGGTCGCTGACACAGATATCCGGAGCGCGGTGCAGACACAGCAGAATCTCCAGGCGGTGCGGGTCGGAAACCAGGTCGAACCGCTGCGCCCAGCCTGATGTGTCGACCTCGGCCAGCGCCGACGCCGCCCGTTCGACAAGCTGCGCATCCTCCATGAGAGTCAATTTAGCCCCCGGCCGGCGTCGGTCGACGCGTCCTCCCGCGTGCGATCAGTCCAGGAAGCCGTGCAGCAGCGCCGCCGTGCCCCACAGGTGCGCGGTCATCGTCTGCGCCGCGGTGTCGGCGTCACCGGCCAGAATCGCCGCCACGATCGCCGCGTGCTGCTCGTCGGAGTGTGCGATGTTGCGGACCAACAGCGGGATGCAGTCCAGCAGTTCGTTGAGGCGCATCCGGTTGTGGGCGATCAGCGGCACCAGTGACGGCAGCCCGGCGGCTTCGGCGATGGCCAGGTGCAGCCGGGAGTCCAGCCTGCGGTAGTCCTCGGGCGCCGCGCCGCGCACATCGGCGAGCCGCCGCCGCAACGCCTGCCGCTCGCCGATGCTCAGCGACCGCGTCGCCGCGGCCCGGACGGCGCCGGTCTCCAGGATCTCGCGCAACCCGAGGACGTCGTCGATCTCGGCGCGGCTGTGCCGCACGCCGTCGCCGCGAGGGGCGGGCAGCACCTCGGCGAGAAAAGTGCCGCCGTAACGGCCCCGCCGCGACACCAGGTACCCGGCCTCGGCCAGGGATTTGATGGCCTCGCGCACGGTGTCACGGCTGACGCCCAGGCGCGCCGCGAGCTCCCGTTCCGGCGGGAGCGCCTCGCCGGGGGCCAGAATTCCGAGCCGGATGGTCTGCAGCAGCCGCTCGACGGTGTCTTCGAACGCGTTGAACGGGCGGTCCGGACGCAGCAAGCCCGCACTGGCATCGGTGAAGTCCGGTGACGCCGACATCGCGCCCTACAGCGGAGTCACGTAGTGGCCGCTGATGCCGCCGTCGACCAGAAACGACGACGCGGTGATGAACGAGGCATCGTCACTGGCCAGAAATGCGACCGCGGCGGCCAGTTCCTCGGGCTCGGCGAACCGGCCGACCGGCACGTGCACCAGACGGCGCGCGGCGCGTTCCGGATCCTTGGCGAACAGCTCCTGCAGCAGCGGGGTGTTGACCGGCCCCGGGCACAGCGCGTTGACCCGGATGCCCTGGCGCGCGTACTGCACGCCGAGTTCGCGCGACATCGCCAGCACGCCGCCCTTGGACGCGGTGTAGGAGATCTGCGAAGTCGCCGAACCCATCACCGCGACGAACGACGCGGTGTTGACGATCGACCCCTTCTGCTGGGGCACCATGTGCCGCAGTGCGGCCTTGCAGCAGAAGAAGACCGACGTGAGGTTGATGTCCTGCACGCGCTGCCAGGCCTCGATGCCGGTGTTCTCGATCAGGTCATCCTCCGGCGGCGCGATACCGGCGTTGTTGAACGCGATGTCGACCGAGCCGTGCGTCTCGGCGGCGGTGTCGAACAGCGCGTCAACAGCCGCCTGGTCGGACACGTCCACCGGGACGAAGGTGCCGTTCAGGTCGTCGGCGACGCTCTTACCGGCGGTCGGGTCGATGTCGCCGATCACGATCGTGGCGCCTTCGGCGTGCATCCGCCGCGCGCTGGCCAGCCCGATCCCGCTGGCACCTCCGGTGATGACGGCGACCTTGCCCGCCAGACGTTGGGTCAGATCCATCACAACTCCTCCGATACGGCGTCCTCGACGGCGAGGAACACGTTCTTGGTCTCGGTGAACGACAGCGGCGCATCCGGTCCCAGTTCACGGCCGAGCCCGGACTGTTTGAAGCCGCCGAACGGCGTGCTGTAGCGCACCGACGAGTGCGAGTTGACCGACAGGTTTCCGGCCTCGACGGCACGCGACACCCGTAGCGCGCGCGACACATTGTCCGTCCAGATCGACCCCGACAGCCCGTAGGCGGTGTCGTTGGCCAGCGCGATCGCGTCGGCCTCGTCGTCGAAGGGCAACACCGCGACGACGGGACCGAAGATCTCTTCGGTGACCGTGCGGTCACCGCGCCCCGGGGTCAGCACGGTCGGCGGAAACCAGAACCCGGGCCCCGAGGGTGCCGCGCCGCGGAAGGCCACCGGCGCGTCATCGGGCACATACGACGACACGGTGTCCCAGTGCTTCTTCGACACCAGCGGACCCATCTCGGTGCCCTCGACCCGCGGGTCACCGACGGCGACCCCCTGCACCGCCGGCTCCAGCAACTCCATGAAACGGTCGAACACGTTGCGCTGCACCAAGATCCTGCTGCGCGCACAGCAGTCCTGGCCGGCGTTGTCGAACACGCCGTACGGCGCGGTGGCCGCAGCGCGCTCGAGGTCACAGTCGTCGAAGATGATGTTGGCACTCTTGCCGCCCAACTCCAGGGTCACCCGCTTGACCTGTCGGGCGGCGCCGGCCATCACGCGGGTACCCACCTCGGTCGACCCGGTGAAGACGATTTTGCGGACGCCGGGGTGGGTCACGAAGCGCTCCCCCACCACCGACCCCCGGCCGGGCAATACCTGGAACAGGCCGGCGGGCAGCCCGGCCTCCGCGGCGAGCTCACCCAGCCGGAGAGTGGTCAGCGGCGTCCACTCGGCGGGTTTGACCAGCACGGCGTTGCCCGCGGCCAGCGCGGGGGCGAACCCCCACGACGCGATCGTCATCGGGAAGTTCCACGGCGTGATCACCCCGACCACGCCCAGCGGCTCGTTGAACGTCACGTTCCAGCCGCCGGCGACCGGAATCTGGCTGCCCGACAACCGTTCCGGGGCGGCGGCGTAGTACTGCAGGACGTCGCGCACATGCCCCGCCTCCCAGCGGGCATTCCCGATCGGATGCCCGGAGTTGGCGACCTCCAGCGCGGCCAGCTCCTCGACATGGGCGTCGACCACCGCGGCGAAGCTGCGCAGCGCCGCGGCCCGCTCGGCAGGGGCCGAACGCGCCCATCGCCGTTGCGCATCGACGGCGCGAGCGACCGCATCGTCGACGGCGGCCTCGTCGCAGAGCTCGACGGTGCGCAGCACTTCCTCGGTCGCGGGGTTGATCACCTCGGTGGTGGTCATGGGCTCACCTTCTGTGTCTTGTGGGCGGCGTATTCCGCGGCGGCACCGACCAGTCCGGCGAACAGTCGCAGGTCGTCGAGGCGCTCCTCGGGATGCCACTGCACGGCCACCACCCAGTGGTCGGGGTAGCGCGCCGGATCGGTCTCGACCGCCTCGATGACTCCATCGGCATCGGCGGCCGACACGATCAGCCCGTCGCCGAGCCGATCGATGGCCTGATGGTGGTAGCACTGCGCATCGGTGTCGGGACCGACCAGCGCGGCGATCCTGGTCCCGGGCACCGTCGAGATCGACGACGTGCTGAACACCGCGTTGCCTTGCTGGTGGCGGGGGTGACCGACCACGTCCGGCAGGTGCTGGTGCAGAGTACCGCCGAGAGCGACGTTGAGCACCTGCGCGCCGCGGCAGATTCCCAGCACCGGCATCCGGCGGCGCAATGCGGCCCGCACCAAAGCGAACTCGAACGCGTCCCGGGTCTGGCTGTCGGGCACCGGCTCGTCGGTCGCGGCATGGCGCCCGACGCCGTAGGTCGCCGGGTCGACATCACGACCGCCGGTGATCACCAGCGCGTCGAGGCCGCCGAGAAGGTGATCGGCGATGATGTCATCGACAGGCTGGGGCGGCAGCAGCACCGCCGTACCGCCGGCCAGCCCGACCCCCTCGAAGTAGATCGCGGGCAGGAAGCTGGCCCGCACGTCCCACACGCCGGTCTGCGCCTGCTGCAGGTAGGTGGTCATCCCGATCACCGGGCGCACGCCGGGGTCAAAGGCGCTCAAAACCGCGGATCCTCTCCCAGTCGGTGACGGCGGAGTTGAAGGCCCTGAGTTCCACGCGTGCGTTGTTGACGTAGTGGTCGACGACGTCGTCGCCAAACGCCGCACGAGCGACGGTCGAGTTCTCGAACAGCTCGACGGCCTCGCTGAGCGTGGTGGGCAATCGGTCGGCGCCGCTGGTATAGGCGTTGCCGTCCACGGGGTCGCCCAGCTCCAACTCGTTTTCGATGCCGTACAGGCCGCCGGCGATCAGCGCCGACACCGCCAGGTACTGATTGACGTCGCCGCCGGGGGCGCGGTTCTCCATGCGCATGCCGGGCCCGTGCCCGACCACCCGCAACGCGCACGTGCGGTTGTCCAGACCCCACGCCACCGCGGTCGGCGCGAAGCTGCCTTCGGCGAATCGCTTGTAGGAGTTGATGTTCGGCGCGTAGAACAGCGTGAAGTCGCGCAACGTGGCCAGTTGGCCGGCGATGAAACTGCGGAACATCGGCGACATCCCGAGGTCGTCGCGGTCGTCGGCGAACACCGGGGCGCCGTCGGTCCCGCGGAACGAGATGTGGATATGGCAGCTGTTGCCTTCGCTCTCGTCGAATTTCGCCATGAACGTCAGGCTCTTGCCGTGCTGGTCGGCGATCTCCTTGGCGCCGTTCTTGTAGATCGTGTGGTTGTCGCAGGTGACCAGCGCGTGGTCGTAGCGGAACCCGATCTCCTGCTGGCCCAGGTTGCATTCGCCCTTGACGCCCTCGCAGAACATGCCCGCGCCGTCCATCCCGAGGCGAATGTCGCGCAGCAGCGGCTCCATCCGGGTCGACGCGTGCACGGCGTAGTCGATGTTGTAGTCGGTGGCGGGTTTGAGGTTTCGGTAGCCCGCCGCCCAGGCCTCCCGGAAACCGGTGTCGAAGACCATGAATTCCAGTTCGGTGGCGGCGACCGCATCGAGGTCGCGCTCGGCGAGCCGGTCGAGTTGTGCGCGCAGGATGCTGCGCGGCGCCTGGGTCACGGTACGACCGTCGGTCCAGGACAGGTCGGCCAGGACCAATGCCGCGCCCGGCAGCCACGGCAACCGCCGCAACGTGGACAGGTCGGGTGTCATCACCATGTCGCCGTAGCCGGTCTCCCAACTCGAGATCGCGTATCCGTCGACGGTGTTCATGTCGACGTCGACCGCCAGCAGGTAGTTACAGCATTCGGCGCCGTGGTCGACGACGTCCTCGACGAACAGCCGGGCCGAGATGCGCTTGCCGGTCAAACGCCCCTGCATGTCGCAGAACCCGACGATCACCGTGTCGATCTCGCCGGCGGTGACCAGTTCCTCGAGCTCGGTCCGGGACAGCAACCCTCGTGCGCCTGCGCTCATCACTACCTGCCTCGTATCTGGTGGAGGATCACGAGCAGGGGGCTGCTCTCGGACCACGAGCAGCCCGCTGCTCGGACCCACCAGGTTGCCACGCGCAAAGGTCGGGCGCCAGACCAATAGACGAATGTGCGCCGAAGGGGCGACGGTGTGACGCGAATCTCGATCTTGATGATCAG
This sequence comes from Mycolicibacterium duvalii, assembly GCF_010726645.1. Lineage (NCBI taxonomy): Bacteria > Bacillati > Actinomycetota > Actinomycetes > Mycobacteriales > Mycobacteriaceae > Mycobacterium > Mycolicibacterium duvalii. The sequence continues at coordinate 2,351,329 of NZ_AP022563.1, forward strand.
GGCCGTGTTTGGCCCGTTGAAGCCGGGGTAAATAACCCGAGCGCCGCGGGCTGCGCCCCGGCTACGGTGTGGTCAGCGAATGTCGTCTCAGAGTAGGGTCGAACAGGTGTGTGGAGCCACCGGCGAGGTACGCCTTGACGGACGAACGCCCGATATCACCGCCGTCACGCAGATGGCCGAGGTCATGGCCCCGCGGGGGCCGGACGCCGCAGGAGCGTGGTCGCAGGGCCGGGTGGCGCTGGGTCACCGGCGGCTCAAGATCATCGACCTCAGCGAGGCCGGCGCCCAGCCGATGGTCGATTCCGATCTCGGCCTGGCCGTGGCCTGGAACGGCTGCATCTACAACTATGAGGAGCTGCGCGACCAGCTCAGTGCGCACGGCTACCGATTCTTCTCCCACAGCGACACCGAGGTGTTGCTCAAGGGCTACCACCACTGGGGCGACCGGTTCGTCGACCACCTCAAGGGGATGTTCGCGTTCGCCATCGTCGAGCGCGACAGCGGGCGGGTGCTGCTGGGCCGCGACCGGCTCGGTATCAAACCCCTCTACGTCAGCGAGAACGCCAACCGAGTCCGGTTCGCGTCGTCGCTGCCCGCGCTGCTCGCCGGCGGCGACATCGACACCCGCATCGATCCCGTCGCGCTGCACCACTATCTGACCTTCCACTCGGTGGTCCCGCCGCCGCGCACGATCCTGCGCGGGGTCAGCAAGGTGCCGCCGGCCACACTGATCGCGATCGAACCCGACGGCAGCCGCACCACCACCACGTACTGGGAGCCCGACTTCAGCCGCCGCGCCGACCGCGCCGACTGGTCCGAACAGGACTGGCAGGACGCGGTGCTGGAGTCCCTGCGGTCGGCCGTCAAGCGGCGGCTGGTCGCCGACGTGCCCGTCGGGTGCCTGCTGTCCGGCGGCGTGGACTCCAGCCTGATCGTCGGACTGCTCGCCGAAGCCGGCCAGGTCGGTCTGAAAACGTTCTCGATCGGGTTCGAGTCGGTCGGCGGCGTGCAGGGCGATGAGTTCAAGTACTCCGACATCGTCGCCGAGCGTTTCGGTACCGACCATCATCAGATCCGCATCGGCACCGACCGGATGCTGCCGGCCCTCGACGGTGCGATCGGCGCGATGAGCGAGCCGATGGTCAGCCACGACTGCGTGGCGTTCTACCTCCTCTCCGAAGAGGTGGCCAAGCACGTCAAGGTGGTCCAGTCGGGCCAGGGCGCCGACGAGGTGTTCGCCGGCTACCACTGGTATCCCCCGATGGGCGAGCCCGCGGCCGCATCGCTGGAGGGGTCGGTCGCCAGCTACCGCGCCGCGTTCTTCGACCGCGATCACGCCGGATACACGTCGCTGGTTTCGCCGGCCTTCGCGACGGACGGGGATCCCAGCGAACTGTTCGTCACCGAGCACTTCGCCCGGGCCGGAGCGCAGACGGGCGTCGACCGTGCGTTGCGGCTGGACACGATGGTCATGCTGGTCGACGACCCCGTCAAACGCGTCGACAACATGACGATGGCCTGGGGCCTCGAGGGCCGGGTGCCCTTCCTCGACCACGATCTCGTCGAGCTCGCCGCCACCTGTCCACCGGAGCTCAAGACCGCCTACGAGGGCAAAGGCGTACTCAAACAGGCTGCGCGACAGGTGATCCCGTCAGAGGTCATCGACCGGCCCAAGGGTTACTTCCCGGTTCCGGCGCTGACCCACCTGGAAGGGCCGTACCTGGACCTGGTCCGCGACGCGCTGTACGCGCCGGCGGCCAAGGAGCGCGGCCTGTTCCGCCCAGAGGCCGTGGACCGACTGCTGGCCGATCCCAACGGGCGGCTGACACCGTTGCGGGGCAACGAGCTGTGGCAGCTAGCCCTGCTGGAAATGTGGTTGCAGCGGCACGGCATCAGCGGACCGGCAGCATGACCGATCCCGCCGCCGAGCCCAGCGAGGCCATCACCCTGGCCCTGCACGACGCGTCACCACCGGACCTCGTCGACGCGATGGCCGACGACGTGGTTCTCGAACTCGGTTGGGGCCGTTTGCTGTTCGGTCAGACCTTCGCCGATCCGGAGCGCCTGGCCAGCGTGCTGCGCGGGGAGGCCCAAGGCCGCCGCGACATCTGCATCTACGCGCGCGAACCGCACGTGCTGGTGTCCAAGGCGCCGGCCGAGCTGTTCATCGACCCCAGCCACACCTACCGGTTGCGCTTCGCCGACGTCGAGGACAGGAGTCCTCAGCTCAACGGATTCACCGTGCGCACCCTGCACAGCCGCGCCGACGCCGACGAGATCAACCGCGTGTACGTGCGGTGCGGCATGGTGCCGGCGCCCACCGAGGTGATCTGGGACAACCACCGCAACCAGCCCTCGGTCGACTACCTCGTCGCGGTCACCGAGGACGGGACGGTGATCGGCACGGTGACCGGCGTCGACCACACGTCGCTGTTCCAAGATCCGGAGAACGGTTCGAGCCTGTGGACGCTGGCCGTGGACCCGACGGCGGCGTTGCCGGGTGTGGGAGCGGCGCTGACACGCGCGCTGGCGTCGCTGTACCGGAAGCGCGGACGCGCCTATATGGACCTGTCGGTCACCCACGACAACGCCGCGGCGATCGCGCTCTACGAGAAGCTCGGTTTCATCCGCGTGCCCGTGATGGCGGTCAAGCGCAAGAACGCCATCAACGAGCCGCTGTTCACCCATCCCCCGGAGACCGTCGACGACCTCAACCCCTACGCGCGCATCATCGCCGACGAGGCCATGCGCCGTGGTATCTGGGTGGAGGTGCTCGACGCCGAGGCCGGGGAGATGCGCCTGTCCCACGGCGGCCGCAGCGTGATCACGCGGGAGTCGTTGTCGGAGTACACCTCTGCCGTCGCGATGAGCAGGTGTGACGACAAGCGACTGACCCGCCGCATCGTCTCCGACGCCGGCATCGTGGTGCCCAGGGGCCGGCTCGCGACGTTCGACCAGGCCGACCACGACTTCCTCGAAGAGGTCGGCGACGTCGTCGTCAAACCCACCCGCGGCGAGCAGGGCAAAGGCATCACGGTGGGAGTGGACGGTCCCGACGAACTCGACGCGGCGCTGGCCCGTGCCCGGGAGCAACACCCCGAGGTCCTCATCGAACAGCGCGCTCCCGGCGACGATCTGCGGCTGGTGGTGATCGACGGCAAGGTCGTCGCCGCCGCGCTGCGGATGCCCGCCGAAGTGGTCGGCACCGGCCGCCACACCATCGCCGAGCTCATCGAGGCCCAGAGCCGGCGCCGTGCCGCGGCGACCGGTGGCGAGTCCCGGATCCCGATGGACGCGGTGACCGAGAACACGGTCAAGGAGGGGGGCTACTCACTCGACGACGTGCTGCCCGAGGGAACGCGCCTGCGCGTGCGCCGGACCGCGAACCTGCACCAGGGCGGCACCATCCACGACGTCACCGCCAGCGTGCACCCCGAGTTGTGCCGCGTGGGCGTGTCCGCGGCCCAGGCCATCGGGATTCCGGTGACCGGCATCGACCTGCTGGTGCCCGACGTGACCAAACCCGAATACGTGTTCATCGAAGCCAACGAGCGGCCCGGGCTGGCCAACCACGAGCCGCAGCCCACCGCGGCGGCATTCGTCGACTTCCTGTTCCCCAATCAGCCCGGGCTGCCGCAGGCATGGACCCCCGACGAGGCGCCCCCCCGATAAGTTCACCAGGTACTGGTGCGGAGCACGATCTCGGCGGCCAACTGCGCCGTGGAATCCGCGGCCTGGCGGCGGCCCAGCAGGTCGACCACCCGGTACTCGCCGTAGACGAAGCGTTGACTGGCGCGCGCCACCGCGCGTGCGGCGCTGTTGCTGACCAGCGCGGTGGTGTTCAGCTCGACCGGTGGGCAGTGCTCGTCGCGTACCGCGCCGGTGTGGTCGGCCACCCGCGGGTGGCCGCGATCGACGACCACCAGGCCGATGAACCGGTCCAGCCGCGTCGCCGCCAGCTCCCAGGCCAACTCGCCGCCCGAACGGTCTCCCACCAACAGCGCCCACGGCACATCCAGCGCGTCGAGAATGCCGACCACCGACTTGGCGGTCAACCGCGGATCGGGCCCGACCACCACGGTTTTCAGCGATGCGGTGTGCAACCGCTGGCACACCGGCTCGTAGGCCGCCGGCGCCTTCTGCGCCGCGCCGAGCATCACCACCACCGAGCCCTTCTCCGGTCCGGCGACCTCGACGGGTACGCCGAAGCCATCGACGGTGACCAAGGGAGAGGGCATTGCGTCACGCTACCGCCAGCAGTGCCCGCAGTGGGCCGGTTTCCCTCCTGTTGACCCGCACTCACCCGGTCTGCGCCCGCTGTGCCTGCTTGTCGATCACGTCCAGAAAGGTCTGCGGCAGCGTCCCTTTGACCGGAATGGACGGGTCCGGGGTCGGGAACGCGATGCCGAACACCGCTGTGGCGCCGATGTTCTCGAAGGAGAAGAAGATGCTGCTCGAAGACCCGGGCAGCACCATGGTCTGCTGGTAGACCAGGGCGCCGGGACGAGGGCCGTCGATCTTGGTCGTCGTCATCGGGATGCCGGGGTCGCTCGGGTCGAAGAACGTCCGGAACTCGGCACACCGTAGCGCCGTGGCTGCCAGCCGTTCGAGGTTCAACGGCCAGCTCAGCACCGTGACGAGCATCCGCGCGCCGTCGTAGGCGACGACGTACTCCGCGGCGCTGCCGGGCCCTCGCTCGGCGGTCGCGGCGATGTCGCGCGTCAGCGCGTCGCTGCAACCGCGCGGCCGTGACAACATCGCCGGCGGCATCCCCGCCGAGTCCGGTTGCCCGGCCTCCTTGACCACGCGCTCGTAACGCACCCCCGGCGGGAAGTCTGTCTCGGTCAGCAGGACCCGCTCGAGTCGGGCCCCCGGCCAGGTCGGGGTGCCGCTGATGGCTGCCGAGCAGCCTGCCGTCAGCACCACCACCAGCGCCGCGCCCGCGGCCCGCCAGCTCATGGCGCCGGCGTCAGGATCTCAGCGCCCGAGTCGGTGACCACCAGCGTGTGTTCGAACTGTGCGGTCCACTTCTTGTCCTTGGTGACGACGGTCCAGTCGTCGTCCCAGATCTCGTAGTCCAAGCTGCCGAGGTTGACCATCGGCTCGATCGTGAACGTCATCCCGGGCTCCAGCACCGTCTGCACCGACGGCTGGTCGTAGTGCAGCACCACCAGTCCGTTGTGGAAGGTGGTCCCGATGCCGTGACCGGTGAAGTCCCGAACGACGTTGTAGCCGAATCGATTCGCGTAGGCCTCGATGACCCGGCCGACGACGGACAACGCCCGGCCGGGTTTGACCGCCTTGATCGCGCGCACCGTGGCCTCGCGGGTGCGCTCGACGAGCAACCGGTGTTCCTCGGCGACGTCGCCGGCCAGGAACGTCGCGTTGGTGTCGCCGTGCACGCCGTGGATGTAGGCAGTGACGTCGATGTTGACGATGTCCCCGTCCTCGATGACCGTCGAGTCGGGGATCCCGTGGCAGATCACCTCGTTCAGCGACGTGCAGCACGATTTCGGGAAGCCCTTGTAGCCCAGCGTCGAGGGGTAGGCGCCGTGGTCGACCATGTAGTCGTGGGCGATCCGGTCCAGGTGATCGGTGGTGACGCCGGGGGCGACGGCCTTGCCGGCCTCGGCCAGCGCGCCGGCGGCGATGCGGCCCGCGATGCGCATCTTCTCGATCACCTCGGGAGTCTGCACCCACGGCTCCGAGCCCTCCGCGGCCGTCGGCTTGCCGACGTACTCCGGGCGGGGAATCGACGTGGGCACCGGTAGCGTCGGCGACACCACACCGGGCCGTAGGGCAGTCCGAACTGACATGTAGCAATGCTAGCGTTCGCCCATGCAGGTCACCCCGGGACATTTGTTCGCCCAGCTGGACTTCCGTGACGTCGAGGACACCGACGAACGGCTGATCATCGAGCTGGCCAACCGACCGGACCTGGTCAATCGGCGGGGCGCCCTGCAGGGCGGGCTGGTCGCGACGTTGATCGACATCGCCGCCGGCCGGCTGGCCGACCGCCACGTCGGCCCGGGGCAGGATGTCACGACCGCGGACATGACGGTCCACTTCCTGGCGCCGATCCTCGACGGCCCGGCACGGGCGGAGGCGACGGTGGTGCGTGCCGGTCGCCGGCTCTCGGTGATCGCCGTCGACGTCACCGACGCGGCCCGCGACCGGTTGGCTGCGCGGGCCACCTTGAGCTTCGCCGTCCTCGACCCGCGCTGATCAGTCCGCGCGCAGCAGCCGGGGCCCGCGGCCCCGCCACGACTTGCGGGGACCGCGCACGTCGACCGACCCGAACACCACCTTGCCGGTCAGGATCACGTGCGGGTTACCTTCGGCGGGGGCGTCCTTGCGGTGGTCATGTGCGCTGCCGACGTTGACCTCGACATCATCGATGGATGCGCTGGCTCCTTCGGGCAGCCGTAGTTCGAGACCGCCGAACCTCATGTCGAGCTCGATGACGACGATGGGACCTGCGAACTTGGCACGGGTCAGGTCCAGGTCGACCGATCCCATTCGGCGGTGCAGCGCCAGCCGGGACGGCACCACCCACTCGCCATGCCGCTTGAGCGACCCCAGCACCCCGCGCAACTCCACCCGGTCGGCGGCGGAGGTCACGATCGCGCCGGGGCCGGGCAGGTCGCCGACCAGCGCGTCGAGGTCGGAGCGCAACCGCGCCTGCGACACCATCGCCGAACGCTCCTCGAACTCCCCGATGTCGATCAGGCCCAGCGCGACCGCGTTGTGCAGACGGCGCAGGGTGCCGTTGCGATCGGCGTCGGAGATCCTCATCTCGACCGCCTCGGGCGGGTAGCGGCGGTGCTGGTCGGCAGTCATGGCCCTTCCACGGTACGCCGCGCGCGGGCCGCGATCAGGCCTGATAGTCCGGCGGCAGCGCGTCGAGCATGCCCTTGAGCATGCGCACCGCGTACTCCGAACTCCCGCCCCCCACGATCAGTGCCGAGAAGGCCATGTCGCCCCGGTAGCCGGTGAACCAGGAGTGCGACCCGCCGGCGAACTCGGCCTCACCGGTCTTGCCGCGCACATCCCCCGCGCCCTGCAGATCCTCGGCGGTGCCGTTGGTCACCACCAACCGCATCATCGGCCGCAGCCCCTCGACCACCTCGGGGCTGGGTTCTGCCGTGCCGGAGACCTCCGTCTCCCGCCCCTCGATCAGACGCGGCACCGGGGTGCGTCCGGCGGCGACGGTCGCCGCGGCCAGCGCCATCCCGAACGGACTGGCCACCACCTTGCCCTGACCGAAACCGTCCTCGGTGCGTTCGGTCAGATTCACCGTCGGCGGCACCGACCCGGTCACGGTCCGCAGACCGGCGACCTTGTAGTCGGGCCCGATGCCGTACTGCGAAGCCGCCTGGGTCAGCCCGCGCGGCGGCATCCGGCTGGCCAGCTCGGCGAACGTGGTGTTGCAGGAACTCGCGAACGCCCGCGACATCGGAACCGTGCCGAGGTCGAAGCCGCCGTAGTTGGGCACCGTACGGTGCCCGATGTCCATCCGGCCCGGGCAGCCCAGCAGGGTGTTCGGCGTGGCCATGTCGCGTTCCATCGCGGCCGCGGCGGTGACGATCTTGAACGTCGACCCGGGTGGGTAGAGCCCCATGGTCGCCACCGGCCCGTCCCGGTCGGCCGCGGCGTTCTGCGCCACGGCCAGGATCTCGCCGGTCGACGGTTTGAGCACCACGATCATGGCCTGTTTTCCGGTGGTGTCGACGGCGTTCTGGGCAGCGTTCTGCACCGACCGGTCCAGCGTGATGCGCACCGACGGCGCCGGCTGGCCGGCCACCTCGTGCAGCACGTCGACGTCGACCCCGTTCTGGTTGACCGTGACCACGCGCCACCCGGGCTCGCCGTCGAGCTGATCGGCCACGCTGCTCTTGACGTCGTTGATCACCGCGGGTGCGAACTCCTCGTCGGTGGGCACCAGGTCCGGTTGCGGGGTGATCACCACGCCGGGCAGCGGTGCCAGCGCGCCGACGACCGCATCATGGTCGGCTTGGCGCAGCGTGATGAGGCTGAGCGCGCCGTCCGACGAGCTGGCCTGTTCGGCGAGGAGCTGCGGATCCAGCACGTCGGTGAAAGGACGCAGGACGTCGGCGACGACGCGCGCGGTGGGCATCAGCTGCGCGCCGGCGTCCCTGGCGTCGAGGGCGAAGTGGTAGCGGAACCCGGGAACCAGCACGTTGGTGCCGGTGCGCTCGTGCACCGCGGCTCGCGGCGGGGTCTGGGCGCGCAGCTCGAAGGTCTGGTTCTCCCCGAGCCGCGGATGCAGGCCGGTCGCGCTCCAGCGCACCTCCCACCGGCCGCCGACGCGCACCATGTTCAGCGCACCGTCATAGGTCCAGCTCCGGTTCCTGGGCAGATGCCAGGTGTACCGGTAGTTGATGGTGCCGGTGTCTTCGGCGTACTTCGAGCTCAGGATCTGGGCGTCGAGCCCGGTTGCCTGCAGCCCCGCCCAGGCTTCGTTCAGCGCCGCTCTGGCCGGGTCGGGCCGGTCGGCGAGCTGGGCGGCAGCCCCCGTGTCACCAGTGGCCAGCGCGGCGAAGAACTCCTCGGCCACCGGCTCGGGGCCGTCGGGGCGTGGCGTGCACCCGGCCAGCGTGACGACCAGCGCCACGATTGCTGCGATTGCTGATACGGATGAGACTCGTGTTGCCATCGAGACTGATGTTAAAAGTCACGGTCTGATTTCGGCGCAGGCGCACCGCGGGGACAGCACGTATTTCGCGCGGACCACGGCAACCGGGGGTGCCGGCTGCCCTCGCGCTGGTCGGCGGGCTCAGCCGCCGGCGGCCGGCGCGCGCACGACCAGCGGTACCGCGGGGAAGTATGCGGCCAGCTCCGAGCGGGACGCGCGCAGCGCGGCGGTGCCGTAGCCCTGCTTGCGGTGGGCAGGATGGATCCAGATCCGTACGTCGATCTCACCGTCGGACAGTTCGCCGAAGACCATGCCGACCTTGGTGGCGCCGACCTCGGCGATGAACCACGCCGCCTCCTCGGCGGCGACCCGGGCCACCGCGTCGCGGATCTCGTCGTCCAGCTCGCCCGCAGGCTTGGCGGTGCCGTCGCCGGCAGATCGCACGTCGGCGGTGCGGGCGGCGAACACGTCGCGGTCGGTGTCGGGATGGAACGGCCGCAGCTGCAACCGGCGGGCGGGGCCCGGCGTCGGTGCGCTGATCGACACCGCAGGCTCGTCGTCGGCGAGGTTCTCCAGTTCGGCGGCGATGCGACGGCGCGCCACCCGGGTCAGCCGGTGGAATGACAGCCGCAACACGGCCTCTGCTGCCGGGGGCGGGGCATCGAGCAGGTCAGCCAGCGCCTCGATGGCCGCGTCGTAGTCCTCGGAGGCGACGACGGCATCGAGGACCTCGTGGCGACGCTCCAGCGCGGCGACAAGCGTGTCGGCGATCAGTCGGCGTTCGGCACGCGCGTCGTCGGTCATGTCGGGAAGCGTAAGTGGTGGCCGGTCCGGGAGAAATCTCAGTCGAGCAGCACGGTGGCGAACGACGCGACCTCGGTGAACCCCACCCGCGCGTAGGTGGCGCGGGCCACGGTGTTGAAGCTGTTGACGTACAGGCTCGCGATGCGGCCGCCGGCCACGATCGCCGCGGCCAACGTGGCGGTGCCCGCGGTGCCCAGACCGCGGCCCCGGTAGTCGGGGTGCACCCACACGCCCTGGATCTGACCGACGGCCGGCGACTGTGAGCCGACCTCCGCTTTGAACACCACCTGTCCGCGCTCGAAGCGGGCCCAGGCGCGGCCGGCAGCGATCAGTCCGGCGACCCGTCGCCGGTATCCGCGACCTCCGTCGCCGGTGCGCGGGTCGATGCCGACCTCGCCGATGAACATGTCGATGGCGGCGACGAGGTAGGCGTCGAGTTCCTCCATGCGCACCGGTCGCACCGCGGGGTCCAGGGCGCTGGCCGGCGCGGTGTCGAGCACCATCAGCGGTTGATGTGCGCGCACATCGCGGGCCGGCCCCCAGACCGGTTCCAGCCGCTGCCACATCGGCAGCACCAGCTCGGACCGGCCCACCAGCGAGGAACAGCGCCGTGCCGTACTCATTGCCTTGTCGGCGAACGCATTCAGGTCACCCGGGCCACCCCGCAGGGGGATCAGGTTGGCGCCAGCAAAGCACAGGGACTCCGAGGCTCGGCGGCGCGTCCACAGTTCGCCGCCGATGGCGGCCGGCTCGATTCCGTGTTCGGCCACCCGGGACGCGACCATGCAGGACGCCACGGGATCTTCGTCGAGCACCCGCCGCACCGCCGCGAGGTCCCGGGCGTCGCGTACCACCGAGACCCTTCGCTCATCAACGAGGCGAAAAAGCGGGGGAGCCGACATGTGGACTCTTTCTCGACAATCCGGCGGCCGGCCCGATCGGGCGGCTATCCCCTCAGCTTACGGTGACGATCGGCGAACCGGGCGCATCCTGTCCACTGGGTTCCACGCCCATTTCCTCGGCCAGTCGCAGCGCCTCTTCGATCAGCGTCTCGACGATCTGCGCCTCCGGGACGGTCTTGATGACCTCGCCTTTGACGAAGATCTGCCCCTTGCCGTTTCCGGACGCCACCCCGAGGTCGGCCTCCCGGGCCTCGCCGGGTCCGTTGACCACGCACCCCATCACCGCGACCCGCAGCGGGACGTCCATTCCCTCGAGCCCGGCGGTCACCTCGTTGGCCAGTGTGTACACGTCGACCTGGGCGCGGCCACACGACGGGCACGACACGATCTCCAGCCCGCGCGGCCGCAGGTTCAGCGACTCCAGGATCTGGTTGCCCACCTTCACCTCTTCGGCGGGCGGCGCCGACAGCGACACCCGGATGGTGTCACCGATGCCCTTACTGAGCAGCGCGCCGAATGCGACGGCAGACTTGATCGTGCCCTGGAACGCCGGCCCGGCCTCGGTGACTCCGAGGTGCAGCGGGTAGTCGCACTGCGCGGCGAGTTGTTCGTAGGCCGCGACCATGACGACCGGATCATTGTGCTTGACACTGATCTTGATGTCCCCGAAACCGTGTTCCTCGAACAGCGAGGCTTCCCACAACGCGGACTCCACCAGCGCCTCCGGGGTGGCCTTGCCGTACTTCTCCAGGAAGCGCTTGTCCAGCGAGCCGGCGTTGACCCCGATGCGGATGGGGATACCGGCGTCTCCGGCGGCCTTGGCCACCTCCTTGACCCGGCCGTCGAACTCCTTGATGTTGCCCGGGTTGACACGTACGGCCGCGCATCCGGCCTCGATCGCGGCGAAGATGTACTTGGGCTGGAAGTGGATGTCGGCGATCACCGGGATCTTCGACTTCTGGGCGATCACCGGTAGGGCGTCGGCGTCTTCCTGGCGCGGGCAGGCCACCCGCACGATGTCGCAACCAGACGCGGTCAGCTCGGCGATCTGCTGCAGCGTGGCGTTGATGTCGTGGGTCTTGGTGGTGCACATCGACTGCACCGAGATCGGGTGATCACTGCCGACGCCGACGTCGCGCACCATCAACTGGCGGGTCTTGCGGCGGGGAGCCAGCACCGGCGGTGGCGCCGGCGGCATCCCCAGTCCGATGGAAGTCATCTACTGCGTTCCCCTTGTGGTCGGAAGTGTCATTGGAACAACCTGATCGGGTTGACCAGGTCGGCGGTCACGGTCAGCAGCATGTAGCCGGCCACCAGCACCAGCACGACGTAGGTGGCGGGCATCAGCTTCAGGTAGTTCACCGGCGCGGCCGGCAGGATCCCGCGTGCAGACCGGAACAGGTTGCGGATCTTCTCGAACACCGCGATCGCGATGTGGCCGCCGTCGAACGGCAGCAGCGGCACCAGGTTGATCGCACCGAGCACGAAGTTCAGCTGCGCCAGGAAGAACCAGAACGCCACCCACAGCCCGGCGTCGACGGTGTCACCGCCGATGATGCTGGCCCCGACCACGCTGATCGGCGTCTCGGGGTCGCGTTCGCCGCCGCCGATGGATTCGACCAGCGCACCGACCTTGGTCGGGATCTTGGCCAGCGCCTTGCCGAGTTCGACCGCGAGGTCACCGGTGAATGCGAACGTCGCGGGCACCGCCGCGAGCGGGTTGTACTGCGTCGGCGCGAAACTGGCGGCGGTGACGCCGATCGTGCCGACGTCGGTGGGTTGCGGGGGCGCCCCGTCGGCGCCTGCGACGAAGCGCTGGCTGGGGGTGACGTCGACCGTGGTGGTGAACTCGCGGGTCTGACCGTCACGCTCACGCTGCACGGTGAACTCGGTCGGTCCGTTGAGCGCGCGCACCGCCGAGACCATCTCGTCGAAGGTGGCCACCGGGGTGTCCCCGACCCGGACGACGACGTCGCCGGCCTCGATGCCGGCCGCGGCCGCCGGGCTGGGGGTGATGCAGTCACCCAGGGTTCCCTGCGTCACTTCCGATTTCACGCACGAGGTCTCCCCCACCATGGCGGTGGTGGGCTGGTGCAGGTTCGGCAGGCCCCAGACGATCGCGATCATGTAGATCAGCGCCAGCCCGATGACGAAGTTCATCCCCGGGCCGGCGCCGAGCACCGCCACCCGCTTCCAGGTCTTCTGCTTGTACATCGCGTAGGGCCGCTCGTCGGGCGCGAGTTCCTCGACCGAGGTCATGCCGGCGATGTCGCAGAAGCCGCCCAGCGGAACCGCCTTGACGCCGTACTCCGTCTGACCGAGCTTGTTGGGCCGGTGGGTGGACCACAGTGTCGGGCCGAAACCGACGAAGTAGCGACGCACCTTCATCCCGGTGGCGCGGGCCACCCACATGTGACCGCACTCATGCAGCGCCACCGACAACAGGATGGCCAGTGCAAACAGCACGATGCCGATCGCGAACATCATGGGGCGGCAGCCTCTACCTTCTCGAGCATTATGTACCTGCGGTTTCGCGCGCGACCGCGCGTCGGACCCGCTCGCGAGCCCAGTGCTGCGCGGCGAGCACCTCATCCACGGTAGCGGGTTCTGCGGCCCACTGGTCGGCAGCGCGCAGCACCGATGCCACGCTGCGCACGATCGCCGGGAACCGGATGCGACCGTCCAGGAAGGCTTGCGCGGCCTCCTCGTTGGCCGCGTTGTACACCGCGGTCAGGCAGCCGCCGCGCCGGCCGGCCTCGCGAGCCAGCTCCACGGCGGGGAAGACGTCGTGGTCGAGGGGCTCGAACTCCCAGGTCGATGCGGTGCTGAAGTCGCATGCCGGGGCAGCCCCCGGGATCCGCGCCGGCCAGCCGAGCGCCAGCGCTATCGGCAGCTTCATGTCCGGGGGGCTGGCCTGTGCCAGCGTCGAGCCGTCGGTGAACGTCACCATCGAATGCACGATCGACTGCGGATGCACGACGACGTCGATGCGGTCGTAGTCGACACCGAACAGCAGATGGGTCTCGATCAGCTCGAGGCCCTTGTTCACCAGCGAGGCCGAGTTCAAGGTGTTCATCGGCCCCATCGACCAAGTCGGATGCGCCCCGGCCTGCTCCGGGGTGACGTCCTCGAGCTGCTCGGCGGTCCAGCCGCGGAAGGGCCCCCCGGAGGCGGTCAACACCAGCTTGGCCACCTCCTCGGCACTGCCGCCGCGCAGGCACTGCGCCAGCGCGGAATGCTCGGAATCCACCGGCACGATCTGTCCCGGGGCCGCGGCCTTGAGCACCAGCGGCCCCCCCGCCACCAAAGACTCCTTGTTCGCCAGCGCCAACCGTGCGCCGGTGGCCAGCGCGGCCAGGGTGGGTTCCAACCCGAGCGCGCCGACCAGCGCGTTGAGCACGACGTCGACGCCCGTGGTCTCGGCGACGGACTCGACGAGCCGGGTCGCCGCCCGCGGGCCGGTGAACGGCACATCGCCGACGGTGGCCGCCGCAGCCGGGTCGGCCACGGCGATGCCGGTCACCCCGGTCTGGCGGCGTTGGCGGGCCAGCAGTTCGGCGTTGCCGCCTCCGGCGGCCAGCCCCACCACCTCGAAACGGTCCGGGTTGTCGGCGATGACGTCGAGCGCCTGGGTGCCTATCGATCCGGTGCTGCCCAGGATCAGCACCCGCACTCTGTCCCGCTGCTCGGCTGCCGTCACCCGTTCATTGTGCCGCGCCGCGACCACGCGCCCCGCACCTCGCCCACGGGACGGCACCGGCGGCGGCAAAAGTGACGCAACTGTGACGTGGCGGTCGGGCACCCATCCGCAGCGCCGGCGGTGGGGAATCACGTGTGTCAGCACAGGACGGGCAAAGGAGTCCGTCCGCGAAGGGATGGAAAGTGATGATCACAGTTCACCGGAAGACGGTTGCCGCAGCGAGCCTGGCAGCCATGGCGATGTTCGGGGCCGCCGCCTGCTCCAGCGACAGCTCCACCGAGGCCACCGACACGGCCACCACCACCACGATGGCTGAGCAGACCACCACTTCGCCGGCGGCGCCGACCACCAGCGCGATGGCCGACCCGGCCGCCAACCTGGTCGGCAGCGGGTGCGCGGCCTACGCCGAGCAGGTGCCCGAAGGACCCGGTTCGGTGGCCGGAATGGCCGCGGACCCCGTGACCGTCGCGGCGTCGAACAACCCGATGCTCACCACCCTGACCCAGGCGCTCTCCGGTCAGCTGAACCCCGACGTCAACCTGGTGGACACCCTCAACGGCGACGAGTTCACCGTGTTCGCGCCGACCGATGACGCGTTCGCGAAGCTCGATCCGGCCACGGTGGATCAGCTGCGGACCGACTCCGATCTGCTGACCAGCATCCTGACCTACCACGTGGTGCCCGGCCAGGCCGCACCCGACCAGGTGCCCGGCGAGCACGCCACGGTGCAGGGCGCGACACTGAACGTGACCGGCGAGGGCGAGGGCCTCATGGTCAACGACGCCCGCCTGGTGTGCGGCGGCGTGCAGACCGCCAACGCCACGGTGTACATGATCGACACGGTGCTGATGCCGCCGGCCAACTGACCGTCGGACCCCCGGAATCCCCCGCTACGCGAAGCCGTGGCGGGGGATTTCGCGTGTGCGGTGCCTGCGCGGGCTCAACACGATTTGCGAAAACTTTGCTCCGGCAACCCATCCGGACGGCGACCGGATCCGAAGAATGGGTGTAGGACGACAAAGACATGGCGGCTGCCACCGGCGGCCCGCTGCGGCGAAAGGAACTCGAGGATATGTCTGTCAACGGAAAAGCTTTGGCGGGAGCCGGATTTGCGGCGGCAGCCGCCATCGGCTTGGCCCTGGGCACAGCCACCACAGCCGGCGCCGCCCCCGTCGGACCCGGGTGCGCCGCCTATGTCGCACAGGTGCCCGAAGGCCCCGGCTCGGTGCAGGGCATGGCTGCGTCGCCGCTCACGGTGGCCGCGTCGAACAACCCGCTGCTGACCACGCTCACCCAGGCGGTGTCCGGCCAGCTCAACCCCCAGGTGAACCTGGTCGACACGCTCAACGGTGCCGAGTTCACCGTGTTCGCGCCCACCGACGAGGCGTTCGCCAAGCTCGACCCGGCCACGATCGAAACGCTCAAGACCGACGCGCCGCTGTTGACGAATATCCTCACCTACCACGTGGTTCCGGGGCAGGCCGACCCGTCGGCAGTGGTCGGCACGCACACCACCGTCCAGGGCGCCGACGTGACCGTGACCGGTCACGGCGACCAGCTGATGGTCAACGACGCATCGGTGGTGTGCGGCGGGGTTCAGACCGCCAACGCCACGGTCTATTTGATCGACTCGGTACTGATGCCACCCGCCTGACCCCTGGCCCGCAGTCGCGCCCGGGGGTCGGGGAAGACCAGCCCCCGACCCCTGGGCCCCGTATCCTGAAATAATCACGCAGACAACAGGTTCGGTCCTGCGCCGTCAAGCCCGGACTTTGGCGATGACCGTCTCGGCGAACCGCTCGATCGGTCCCCGGAAACGTTCCACCCCGCCGTCGCCGCCCCCGGACCGCGATTCGGCGCCCATCCACGGGGCGCACATCACCGCGGTGATCCCCGCGTCCCGCGCACGCAGATAGAGTTCGGGCGTCGGCGGCTCCAGCAGGGCGAGCAGAATCTCGAAGTGCTCGTGCTCACGCCCGAATTCGCGCCGGAGCTCGGTCAGCCGACGCGCATAACCGACGGCTTCGTCCCACCGGTAGGCGTAACCGACCCACCCGTCGCACAGGCCGGCGGCTCTGCGCAGCGCGGCCTCGGACTCGCCGCCGGCCAGAATCGGCACCGGTGACGGCGGGTGCGGTTCGATCATCATCTCGGGCACGTCGTAGTGACGGCCATGCCATGACACCCACCCCCCGCGCCACAGCGCCCGCAGCGCCGGGATCATCTCGTCGAGGCGGCTGCCCCGGGTGCGGAAGTCCTGCCCCATCAGCGCGTACTCCTCGCGCATCCAGCCGACCCCGACGGCGAGCGAGACCCGTCCCTCAGAGAGCACCGCGGCGGTGGCGACCTGTTTGGCGACCTCCAGCAGCGGACGCGCGGGAGCGATGTAGACCGCGTTGGAGAAGCGCAGGCGTGTGGTGACCGCCGCCATCGCCCCGGTGAGCACCCATGCGTCCGGCCACGGCGTCTCCGGCGGCCACGGCGGGGTCCCGCTGCCGGAATCGGGGTAGGTCGACTGCAGGTGGCGCGGATAGATCATGTGGTCCGACGTCACCATCCCGTCGTAGCCCGCCTCGTCGAGCATCCGGGCCACCGCGACGGCCTCGGTGGTCTTCATGAACGCAGTCCCTGACCAGAATCGCACCGCGCGTGTCCCCTTCCGCCTGCCTGCCCGACTGTCCCCTAGTTTCTTTAGCGGACTTTGCGGGCAGCATCAATGCATGCCCACCGTGTTGTGGTTCCGCCGCGATCTGCGGCTCGCCGATCATCCCGCCCTGCTGGCCGCCGCGGACGGCGACGGCGACGTCCTGGCCTGCTACGTGCTCGATCGTCGGCTTGTCGCCTCGGCCGGGGCGCGGCGGCTGCAGTACCTCTATGCGGCGCTGACCGAGCTTCGCGCCGGTCTCGACGGCCGGCTGCTCATCGTCGAGGGCGACCCCGGCAGCGAGATTCCTCGCATCGCCGATGCGGTCGGCGCGTCGTCGGTGCACATGTCCGAGGAGTTCACCCCGTTCGCGACGCGCCGCGATGCCCAGGTGCGCGAGGCGTTGGGCGACGTGGAATTGGTGGCCACCGGCTCGCCGTACCTGGTGGCACCGGGGCGGGTCCGCAAGGCTGACGGGACTGCGTTCAAAGTGTTCACGCCGTACTTCGCGGCGTGGCGGGACCATGGGTGGCGTCCTCCGGCGGAGTCCTCGGCAAGGTCGGCCAACTGGATCGACCCGGCCGAGGTGCCGGGTCTGCGCGGGGTCACCAGCCTGCCCGACATGGGGGCCGACCTCGACGTGCCCGCCGGTGAAGCCGCCGCCCGCCGGCAGTGGCAGCAGTTCACCCGCGACGGCCTGAAGTCCTACGACGAGCGACGCAACCGGCCCGACGTGCCGGGAACCAGCCGGATGTCGGCGCATCTGAAGTTCGGCAGCATCCATCCCCGCACGTTGGCCGCGGACCTCGGCCGCGGCAAAGGCGCGCAGGCTTACCTGCGCGAGCTGGCATTCCGTGACTTCTACGCGTCGGTGCTGCACGAGTGGCCGGATAGCGCGTGGTGGAACTTCAACGAGGCCTTCAATGCCATCGAGGTCGATCAGGGCCGCGACGCGGAGCAGGCGTTCGAGGCCTGGAAAACGGGCCGGACCGGCTTCCCGATCGTCGACGCGGGGATGCGTCAGCTGGCGGCGACGGGTTTCCTGCACAACCGGGTGCGCATGGTCGTGGCGTCGTTTCTGGTCAAGGATCTGCACCTGCCGTGGCAGTGGGGCGCGCGCTGGTTCCTCGAGCAGCTCGCCGACGGGGATCTGGCGAACAACCAGCACGGTTGGCAGTGGGTGGCCGGTAGCGGCACCGATGCGGCGCCGTACTTCCGGGTGTTCAATCCTGCCTTGCAGGGGGCCAAATTCGATCCGTCGGGCGCCTATGTCCGGCGCTGGGTCGACGAGCTCGCCGGGTTGCCCGACGACGTCGACGTGCACCGGCTCGGCGCCGACCGCCCGGCCGACTATCCGGAGCCGATCGTCGACCACAAACAGGAACGGGCCGAGGCGCTGCGCCGCTACAACGCGCTGCGCTGAGCTATTTCAGCGTCAGCCCGGCATCCACCGGGAGCGTCACCCCGGTGATGTAGCGCCCCGCCGGACCGCACAGGTAGACCATGGTGTCGCTGACGTCGTCGGGCGTCATCATCGGCAGGTTCAGCAGCGGGCGCTGCGACTCGCCGAATGACGGATACTCACCCACCCATTCGGCCAGCGCCTCGTTGAGCACCATCGGCGTCGCGACGCCGCCGGGGTGCACCGTGTTGACGCGGATGTTCTTCTCGGCCAGCGAACGCGCGAAGTGCCGCATCAGTCCGATCACGCCGTGCTTGGCAGCGGTGTATCCGGCGGCCCCGTGGTTCATGGTGCCGAATTCCGTACTGACGGGTTTGAAGCCGGCCGCCGAGCTGGTGATCACGACGGCACCGCCGTCCGGGTTGCGCAGCAGGGCCGGCAGCGCCGCCTCGACGGTGAAATAGACGCCGTTGAGCATGACGGCGACCGCGTCGGTGTAGGCCGTGATGTCGTGCGCCTGCCGGCCCCCGGCAGGCAGGATGCCGGCGTTGGCGAGCACGAAGTCCAGCCGGCCGAACCGCTCGACTCCGCGCGCCACGACCTCGGCCAAGCGGTCGCGGTCACGGACGTCGGCCGGCTCGGCCACGATGCGCCGCCCGGTGGCCTCGACCATTCGGACCGTCTCCTGCAGATCCTCGAGGGTGGCCATCGGATAAGCCACGCTGTCGATCTGCCCGCACAGGTCCACCGCGATGATGTCGGCGCCCTCTCTGGCGAACCGCACGGCGTGCGCACGGCCCTGGCCGCGTGCGGCCCCGGTGATGAAGGCGACCTTGTCGGCCAGCTGTCCTGACATCCGGGTCAGCCTAGTGCGCAACGGGCAGCACTACGGCGCCGTGTAGTAGGGCTGTGCCAGAATGAGCGCAAGACATGCCGCCCGATCGTGAGGAGCAGCTGTGGCAAGCACCGAGGTGGAACGCCGGACCGGCGTCGACGTCGAGGAAGTGCCGTCCGCGGAGTGGGGCTGGTCCTCGGAGAGCCCCCGGTTCTTCCAGATCGGTGGTCTGCTCGCCGCCGGTTTCCTGCTGCTGATGATCCACGGCAACCACACCGGCCGTGTCGAGGACTGGTTCATGGTCGGGTTCGCCGCCATCGTGCTGGCCTTCACGGCCCGCAGCTGGTGGGTGCACCGCTACCGCGACCGCCACTAGATTCGAGCAGACCCGGCGGCTATCCGTCCGCCGAGACCGGCACCAGATCGGCGCCGTCGGTGGCGTACCACAGCGCAGCGCTGAGGAAGTCCTCGACGGGCGGCACGTCGGTACCCAAACCCGCGCTCGCCTGCGCGTACTTCTTGAATGCGCGGGCGGCGGCGCTCAGCCGATGCCGTACTGCGGTGAATCGGCGATCGGACGCACACAGCGCCGAGCCGCCCCAGACCGTCACCTCTCTGCACCCCTGCTCGACGGCGCGCTGCACCTCGCCCCGGATTCCGGCGTCGGCATCGAGGATCGCCGCGTCCACCGCCCATGCGGCGGCTCTGCGCTGGGCCAGCGCGTCGAGCCCCGACCGGCCGATCTCCGCCTCCACCCCCATGATCTGCAGCGGGCCCACATCCTGGCCTGCCGGAACGACGACCCTGACCTGCCAGCCCGCGCGGACGCGGTCGCAGAGCCAACCGCCCGCCGAGGCGACGACGCCGGGAATGTCGGTCGCCACGACCGTCAGGTCGTAGGTCAGACGGGGCTCCGCGAGCGTCCGGGCTGCCGCCTCCGTACGGTCGAACCGCACGACCGTGCCGTCGTCCCGGCCGTCATCGGCGCGCCTTTCGAACGTGCCAGTACTCACCGTCCGCCTCCTCCGAAGCATGCCGCGCCACCCGGCGGCGCACCCACTCAGCGTGACAGTTCTCCGCAGATCTGTAAAGCGTCAATATGATCTCGACGTGGCCGCGGCCGGCGTCCGCGCCGCCTGTATTCCGTTGGCCGCGCGCTTCGTTGGACGTTACGACGCCGGCGCCAGCGGCAGCGCTGTCTCGACAGGCGTCACCTGATCGGACAGGCCCGCGGCCCGCCGGATCTCACCAAATGATGTGATCATCGCGTCGGTGGCCTCGTGCGGGTCGCGCAGCGTCCTGTCGTCGGTGAGCACCGAGATGGACAGCTGGTCCACATAGCTCCAGACCGTGAGGTTCATGCCGCTGCCCGCGACAATCGGGCCCACCGAATAGATCTCGTCGATCGTGGCGCCCTCGAACACCCCACGCTCCTTGGGGCCCGGCACGTTGGAGATGGTCAAGTTCATCACCATGGCCGACTCCACCCGTCGCGCCTGGCTGCGGAACACGCTCGGGGTCAGCGCCGGCGGCAGATAGGCCAACCAGGACGGGAGCAGCGTGGCGCCGAGCAGGTGATGGTTCTCCTTGGCGATCGCCGTCGCGGTGGCGGTCAGGCGCACCCGCTCCAGCGGATCGTCGATGTGCACCGGCAGCGACGGCGTCATGTAGGTGAACTCGTTGCCGGTCAGCCGATCCGGCGACGGGTCGAAGCTGACCGGGACGCCGGCGATCAGCGGCGCCTCGGCTTTCTCGTCGTACCGCAGTTGCAGTTGACGCAGCGCGCCGGCGGCTGTCGCGAGCACGATGTCGTTGAGGGTGACCTGCAGGTGCCGCGCGGTCTGCTTGACGTCGGCGAGCGCCAGCGGAGCGGTCGCGAAGCGCCGTCCGGGGGACACAACGTGGTTGATGAACGACGGTGGCGGCGCGAAGTTGCGGGCCAGGTCCGGATGCCGGCCACGCGCGCGGGCCTGCCGCCGCACCCGCGACACTCCGGCGATGGTCTCGTTGACCAACCGGGGCAGTCGCCGGATCTGCCGGGCGTGGTCGCGCACGGCAGCCCGCACCAGATGCGCGGTCTCCCGGGACTCCCCTGAACCGGCGGGCAGCTCTCCGCACACCACGGGGTCGCCGCCTTGGATCACCATCGCGAGCTGGTTCGCCGAGGCGACACCGTCGGCGAGCACATGATGAACTTTGTGAATAACGGCGATTTTGTTGTCCGCCATACCTTCTGCGATGTACATCTCCCACAGCGGATAACCCCGGTCCAGAGGTGTGCCGGCGATCTCGCCGATCAGCTGATCGAGTTCGCGCCGGCCGCCGGGCGCCGGAACCCGGGCGCGCCGGATGTGGTAGTCGACGTCGATCTCGGCGTTCTGCACCCACATCGGATGGTGGATCCGGCCCGGAATGTCGATCAATTGGTAGCGCAGCGGCGCGAGCGCGTGCAGCCGTGGCAGGGCAGCCTTGCGGAACAGTTCGAAGTCGAAGCCACCGGTCTGCGAGACGTCGAGAATGCCGATCTTGAGGGTATGCATGTGAATTTCAGGAGTCTCGCTGTAGAGCATCATGGCGTCCACACCATTGAGACGTTTCACTGCCGCCACCCCCAGTTCTCGTTGCCGCACGCCGGGTACCCACTTACCGTGCGATTCTCCCGCACGCTAGCGCGGAGGCTGCCGTCACGCCGCGGTGCTGACAGTTCCGGCGCAGGGTGTAAAGCACGCTTTGTAGACTCGGTGGGCCCCGCGCTACGAGAGGCCCGAGAACATGGCACGCTGCCCGGAACCGGTCGCGCACCGGGAGGTCCGATGAGCTTGGTGGTCGGGCACGGCCCGCTGAGCGCCGAACGCGCCGGGGTGTTGATCCCGCCGGTGCGCGGTGATCTGGTCTATATCGAACCGCACCCCCGTCGCATCGAGGCCTACCGCGGCGACCAGCGCGTCCTCGAGACAGAACGCGCGCTGATGGTGCACCGTCGCGGCGACGTGCTGCGGTACGCGTTCCAGGTCGACGACATCGGCGACCTGCCCGCCGACCCGGTGCCGGAGGCGCCCGGGTACGTGACGGTGCCGTGGGACGCGGTGGACCGTTGGTGCGAGGAGGGCCGGCAGCTGGTCCACTATCCGCCCAACCCGTATCACCGGGTCGACTGCCGGCCCACCACCCGCCGACTCCGGGTGACGGTCGCCGGTGCCACGCTGGTGGACACCACTGACACGGTCATCCTCTTCGAGACGGCGCTGGCGCCCCGGCTCTACGTCGCGCCGTCGGCGGTCCGCACCGACCTGCTCGCGCCGTCGTCGACCACCAGCTACTGCAATTACAAGGGCTACGCGACCTATTACCACGCCACGATCGATGGTCACGTCGTCGAAGACGCGGCGTGGAGCTACCAGGACCCGCTGCCGGAGAGTCAGGCGATCGCATCGCTGCTGAGCTTCGACGCGACCCGCGTCGACGTCGAGGCCGAACTCCCCCGGGCCGAACCCGACTCCGACAGAACCGGTACCGGGGGTGATTTCGTTCGGTAACTTCGGCCGGGTGTCGACGCTGACGAACCGCCAGATCCTGTTGCGCCGCCGGCCCCAGGGGCTGCTCGCGTCCGGCGACACCGAACTGGTCGCCGTGCCGGCCCCCGAACTCGCCGACGGCGAAGCGTTGGTGCGCACCACCTACGTAGGCATCGACGCCGCCGTGCGGACCTGGCTCGACGACCAGCCCGGCTACCTCCCCCCGGTCGGCCTCGGTGAGGTGATCCGCGCCGCGGGCATCGGCCAGGTGGTGCAATCGCGCTGTCCCGCCTACGCCGTCGGTGACATCGTCACCACCCTGACCGGTTTCCAGGAGTACACCACCGTGCGTGACGACATCTTCACCACCCCGGTGGACGGACCGCCAGACCAGGTGGACCAGCGCGCGGTGATGTCGATCTACGGACCGACCGGCGCCACCGCGTATTTCGGGATGACCGGCATCGGCCGTCCCCAACCGGGTGAGACGGTGGTGGTGTCGGCGGCGGCCGGCGCCACGGGCTCGGTGGCCGGCCAGATTGCCAGGATCGCGGGCGCCCGGGTGGTCGGTATCGCCGGCGGTGCCCGCAAGTGCCGAGCCGTGGTGGAGGACTTCGGTTTCGACGCGTGCATCGACTACCGCGGCGAGGATCTGCCCGCCGCGCTCAAGCAGCATTGCCCGCGCGGGGTGGATGTCTACTTCGACAACGTCGGTGGCCCGATCCTCAACGCGGTGCTCGGCCGGTTGGCGCCCAAGGCCCGGGTGGTGTTGTGCGGCGTGATCTCCAGCTATCTGACCGGGGACCATCCCGGACCGTCGAACTACGTGAACCTGCTGTCCAAGACGGCTCTGATGCAGGGCTTCAACGCCCTGGACGAGTGGGGACGCTTCGACGAGGCGTTCGCCGACCTGCGACGCTGGCACGACGAGGGGCTGCTGGTGCACCGCGAGCACATCTTCGACGGCATCGAGTCCTGTGTCGAGGCTCTCAACGGGCTGTTCACCGGTGTCAACATCGGCAAGACACTGGTCAAGCTCGCTGAGGCACAACCGCTTTCGGAGCTTGGTTGACGGGGAGAGCGGCCCACCATGCGCGGCGGCGGCGAACCGCCCCCGCATGACGGACTCCGTGTTCACTGCGCGGCGATGACCGTGGTCCCGAATTGTTCGATCGCCTCGAGCGTGTGGCTGAGACTGTCACCCGGGATGCCGACCTGGATCCAGGTCACGCCCAGGTCTGCCAGGCGGGTGACGCCGGCCAGGAATGCGTCGGCGTTGAAGTCGTCGTCTCCCGGGTTGCCGCCGACGTCGTTGGTGATGGCGATGTCGATGTCGTGCGGGTCGCGCCCGGCGTCCTCGAGGCGGCGGCGCAGGTCCTCGACGCGGGTGGCGAGTTCGTCGTGGGAATCCAGCGCGGCGGTGCGCGCGGTCGCGGCCAGCGCCGCGGGGGCGCGGAACGGGCACCAGCCCTGGCCGTAACGAGCCACCCGGGCGCGTGCGGCGGCGGTGTTGCCGCCGATCCAGATCGGCGGATGCGGCGCGGCGAGCGGTCTGGGATGGGCGGTGATGCCGGTCGCGGAGAAGTGTCGGCCCTCGACGGTGAGGTCGTCGGTGGTCCAGATGTCGCGGATCACCTGCAGAGCCTCCTCGAAAAGCTCGGCCCGCTGGTCGAAATCGACCCCCAGCGCCAGAAATTCGCGCTTCAGATAGCCGACGCCGACGGCGAGGGTGAAGCGACCGTCGGACATCAGGTCCAGCGTCGCGCCGGCCTTGGCGACGATGAACGGGTTGCGGTAGGGCAGCACCACGATGTTCGGGATCAGCCGCATCGTGGTGGTGTGTGCGGCAGCGAATCCCATCGCCACGAAAGGGTCGAGCGCGTCGTGGCCGCCGGCCTGCAGCCAGCGCTGTGTCGGCGCCGGGTGGTCGGTGAAGCCGAATCCGGCGAAGCCTGCCCGCTCGGCGGCCGCCGCCACGGTCGCGATGCCGGCCCCGGTGACGAGTTCCGGGTTGTACGGGTGACTGTGCATCGGATGGGTGATGGTGAATCTCATGCCTGCGTGCTCCCTTGCACCCCGGTTTCAGAACTGGCTTCTTCAATTCCGAGAATGTCGTTACCATGCAGGCGAGCGAAAGTACAGCGCAGCCCGGGCGGAGGAATGTGAAGCGGCCAGAGATCGGCGTCTACGTCCCGCAGATGGGTTTCTCCTTCGAGGAGGTCGCGCACCGCGCGCAGCGGTGCGAGGACCTCGGCATCGATTCGTTGTGGCTCTACGACCATCTCTACGGGCCCGGCATGCCCGACATTCCGTCGCTGGAAGCCTGGACGCTGGCCACCGCGCTGTTGAGCCGCACTCGGCGGCTTCGGGTGGGACACATGGTGTTGTGCAACCAGTTCCGCCATCCCGTCACGCTGGCGAAGATGGCCGCGACGCTGGATCAGATCTGCGGTGGGCGGCTGTCGCTGGGGCTGGGCAGTGGTTCGATCGCCGACGAGCACCAGCGGGCGGGCCTGCCGTGGGGCACGTTCGCGGAGCGCTCCGCCCAGCTCGCCGAGACGCTGCAGATCCTGCATCAGGCGTTCGCCGACGAGCACATCGACTTTCGCGGCGAGCACTTCACCGTCACCGACATGCCGGTCAAACCCGGACCGGTGCAGCGCCCGCGCCCGCCGATCGTGATCGGCGGGGCCGGCGAGAAGTTCACGCTGCCGCTGGTGGCGCGCTACGCCGACGTGTGGAATGTGCCGACCTATGCGCTGGGCGAGATCGAGCAGAAGATCGCCGCGCTGCGGTCCGCCTGCGAACAGATCGGCCGCGACCCGGACTCCATCGTGATGTCGATCGAGGCGGTCATGGCGCTCGCGCCCGACGATGCGGCCCTTCCGCAGGTGCGCAGCCTGGCCGAAAAGCGCTTTGGCGGACCGGGGTTCGGCCTGCACGACACCGAGCTGATCGGGACACCCGGCCAGGTGGCCGACCGGCTGGCCGGGCTGGTCGCAATGGGTTTCGCGCAGCTGGTGTTGTTCACCCACGATAGGGCCTCAGACCAAACCTTGGAGTTGCTGGCCGGTGAGGTCATCCCGCACCTCTAGGGGCGTTTCGGCGCCGCGTAGACGGGACGCCCCAGGCCCAGCGCATGCTGGGCGATCATGTTGCGGAACACTTCCAGGGTGCCGCCGTAGATGCCGGTGGGGCCGGCCAACCGGAACAGGTACTCGGCGCGCAACCCGTCCGGCACCGCCGCCGCCACGCCCCCGATATCCATCAGATCACCGGTGATGTCGCGCAGCGTCTGGGCGATCGCCACCCGGCCGAACATGCCCGGGCTGCTCAACGCCGCTTCCAGACGCGCGATGCCACGCCCCAGGCGATAGCCGACCGCGCCGTCGGCAAGGCGGCCATCCGATGGCACCTCCCCGGCGACCCGATCGATCTCCTCGGCGAGCAGCAGCGCGTGTTCGGTCATGGTGGCCAGCTTCTGCAGCCCGCCGTCGTCCCGCTCGACGGTGCCGTGTTCGACGTTGAGCGCCTCGCGCAGCACCGCCCAGCCGCCGTTGACCGGACCGATCCGGTAGCGGTCCTCGACGCGGACATCGCTGTAGTAGGTGATGTTGGTGCGGTCGCCGTCGACGGTGCGCAACGGCTGGATCTCCACCCCGGGCGCGTCGAGAGGCACCAGGAACATGGTCAGGCTCTGGTGCTTGTGCGCCTGCGGATCGGTGTTGGTGATCAGGAACACGAAGTGGGCGTTGTGCGCATTCGACGTGAACATCTTCGCGCCGTTGATGATCCAGCCCGATCCGTCCCGGACGGCTCGAGTCCTGCAAGTGGCCACATCCGATCCGCCCTCGGGTTCGGTGTAGCCAAGACACAGCCGGTAGTGCCCGGACAGCACCCGGGGCAGGATCTCGTCCCTGAGGTCATCGGAGCCGAAGCGGTCGACCGCGCTGGCCACCATCGCGGTGGTGCCCCAGTGAAACCACGGCGTGTGCGCGCGCCCGATCTCGAGTTCGAAGATGCGGCGCTGGACCGGGGTGAACCCACCGTCGGACTCCGGGCGGAAATCCCGTTCCAGATACCCCGCGGCGCCCAGCGCCAGATGGACCTCCTCGGCGAAGTTCTCTCCGCTGCGCCGGTCCCTGGCGATGACGTCCTCGGTCACCACCGCGGCCAGGAACGCGCGCAGCTCCTGCGCAAAGACGCGATCCTGTTCTGCGAGCTCCACCGTCGCGAAGTTCATCTCGCGTCGCCCCTTCCCGCGCGGCCGTGACCTGCACCCCGAAGCGTGACACCACAAGCCGATTTTGTAAAGTGTGCGGACGGTCCGCGGCGGCGGTGGACCCTGGGGATCGGAGCATCGTGGGAATCGTGACGACGACATCGGAGACCGCGTTCACGCAGACGCCCGAACAGATCTACGACTTCGTGACCAACCCGGCCAACTGGCCCAAGACCTATCCGGGCAGCGCGCATGTCGGCAAGGTGCCCGACAAGATGCCGCTGGTGGTCGGTGACACCTGGACCGAGACCGGCCCGGACGGCAACCGCGTCTTCACCTGGCATCTCGCGATCGCGATGCGCCCGCGGCTGTGGGTGTTCAACTCGGTCGGCAACCTCGGGCATGACGCCGACGGCAGCGGTGGGATGCCGGGCCGGATCACCGTGAAATACGCGTTCACTCAGCCCGGGCAGGACGTGACGCTGTTCAGCCGGACGATGACCGTCGAGGCGTACCGGGAGTCACCGCTGCCCGACGGCTTCTTCCGGATCGTCAACCCGGCCAACATCGACGCGTACCACCGCGCCGTCGCCCGCGAGCTGGCGGCTCAGCCCGGCAGCAGCGCCTGACGCAGCACCGCGGCCTGCCACTCGAACAGCCGGGTGCTGACCTCCCAATCGGGCAGCAGCGAGTCGAATCCGTGACAGGTGCCGCCGAACACGTGCAGCTGCGTGGTCACGCCGGACTGCATCAGTCGCCGTGCGTAGTCGATCGCCTCGTCGCGCAACGGGTCGAGTTCCGAACAGGTGATCATCGTCGCCGGCAGAGCAGCGAGGTCGTCGGATCGCGCCGGGACCGACGCGCTGCCCGGGACGCGGTCGCCGAGATAGTGCAGCCACATCCAGCGCACGGCGTCGGCGTCGAACCCCGGCGTGGTGGTGAACTCGTGCTTCGACGGGGTGTCCCGGTCATCGAGCACCGGCTGGTGCAGCAGGGTGTACCCGACCGTCGGCAGCAGCCCGGCGGCGGACCGCTGCGCCAGCCCCGCCGCCAGCGCACCGCCCGCGCTGCTGCCGGCCACCGCGACCGCGGCGGCGTCGACTCCGAGCTCGAGCGCGCTGCCCACCACCCACTCGAGGATGAACGCGGCGTCGTCGATCGCCGCGGGGAACGGGTGCTCGGGCGCCAGCCGGTACTCCAGGGAGAACACGGTGACCCGTGCGCGCCGGGCCAGCTCGACGCACTGGCGATGGTCGGTGTCGAGGTTGCCGAGCACGAAAGCGCCCGAGTGGCAGTAGATCACGGCCGGGGAGGGTGGTGGCCCGCCGCGGTAGATCCGAACCGCGATGCGGTGGCCGTGCGGGGCGAGGATCTCACGTTGTTCGACCTCGATGCCGACGGTGTCGGTGCTGATTGCGGCTTCGGCGCGGCGCTGATTCAAGCTGTCGCGCACCGCGCCGAGCACCGGCGGCGACAGGTCGGTGCGGGCCGCGGCCAAGTGCCGCAGTGCCGGGTCCAGTCGTTCGACGGAATCGCGCGTCATGGCTGCCTCACCGCCGCGCCGCGCCTTGGACGCCCACTTCGATGACCGGGCGGGTCGGGGGTGGCGCGAAGGTGTAGTCGCCGGGGCGGAAGAACCGTGTTCTGGTCCAGAAATCCCGCGCGCTGCGCGGCCACTGGGTGACCACTCGGCCGTTGGCGGCGCGGAAGTAATTGCTGCAGCGGGTCAGCCACACGGTGCCCTGCATCCACCGGTCGATCTTGTCGAGGTAGCGGGTGGTCACCTCCGGGCGTACCTCGATGTAGGTTCTGTTCCTGCGCCGTAGGTGTTTGAGCGCCCGCACGATGTAGTGCGCCTGGGCCTCGAGAATGAAGATCACGCTGTTGGAGCCGACATTGGTGTTCGGCCCGTAGAGCATGAAGAAGTTCGGGTATCCCGGCACGGTCATGCCGAGGTAGGCGAACGCGCCGTCCTGCCAGGTGGTTCGCAGCGACGCACCCCCGGCGCCGACGACGTCTATCTGGCCCAGGTAGTCGGCGGCGGCGTACCCGGTCGCACACAGCACCACGTCCACGTCGAGCTCGGTGCCGTCCTCGGTGACCAGCGATCGTGACCTCAGTGCCCTTGCGGCGCTGGAGATCACCTCCACGTGGGGCGCGGCCAACGTCTGCAGGTAGTCGGTGGCGAAGACCAGGCGCTTGCATCCCAACGGGTGGTCCGGGGTGAGCCGCTGCCGCAAGCCCTCGTCCGGGATCGCCCTGTCCAGCGCGTTGAGCGCGATGTTGCGGAACTCCTGGGTTTTGTCGCTGCCGTTCTCGATCACCGAGATGTTGGATTCGCTGCGCAGCCACAGCCGGGTCCGGTAGAACTTCTTCGCCAGCGGCACGTGCGCGAACAGCCACTTCTCGCGCTCGGTGTAGGCCCGGTCGGGTTTGGGCAGCACCCAGGTCGGCGAGCGCTGCACCGAGTAGACCCGTTCGGCGAGTTTGGCCACCTCCGGTACCAATTGGGCGGCCGTGGATCCGGTGCCCAGCACCGCCACTCGCGCACCGCGCAGGTCGACCGAGTGATCCCAGCGCGCAGTGTGCATGATGGTGCCGGTGAACGGCTCTTCCTCGATCAGCCTCGGCATCACCGGTTGGGTGAACATGCCGACGGCCGACACCACCACGTCGAAGGTGTAGCGCCGGCCGTCTCTGGTGTTCAGCTGCCAGGTCCGGCCGGCCTCGTCCCACTGCGCCGACACGATCTCGGTGTCGAGCACAAGATGGGAGCCCAGCCGGTACCGCTGCGCGCACCGCTCGAAGTAGTCGAGGATCTCCCGCTGGCCCGACCACAGACGCGACCATCCGGGGTTGAGGTCGAAAGAGTAAGAGTAGAGATGGGATTTCACATCGCAGGCCAACCCCGGGTAGGTGTTGATCCGCCATGTGCCACCGACGCCGTCTTCCCGGTCGAAGATCGTGAAGTCGTCGAATCCCGCCTTGCGCAAGAAGATCCCCAGCGCCAGGCCGCCCGGCCCGGCGCCGATGATACCGACTGAAAGCCCTTTCGCCATAGGAATTCTCATCCAATCTGCAGCGACTGCCCACCGTCGACGATGAGCTCGGAACCGGTGATGAACGACGCCTGATCGGAGACCAGGAACGCGACGGCGTCGGCGATCTCGTTCGCCGTGCCGATGCGACCGAGCAACGCGTGCCGAGCCAGCCTGCTCTGGGTCGCCGGATCGAGCATCGGCGTCTCTACCGGGCCGGGTAGCACGGCGTTGACCCGGATCCCATCGGCCGCGAGTTCGGCCGCCGCCACCTGGGTGAGGCCGCGCAGCGCCCATTTCGAGGATCCGTAGGCACTGTGGTTCGGGAACGGACGCAGAGCGCCGGTGCTGCAGGTGTTCACGATCGACGCCCCGTCGGTGTGGCGCAACTGGGGCAACACGGCCTGGATCCCGAGGAACGGTCCGAGACAGTTGACCCGCCAGCTTCCTTCGAATCCGGCGGCGGTCTCGTCGGCCAGCGACGCCCTGTGCAGCACGCCGGCGTTGTTGACCAGCGCCGAGAGCCCGCCGAACGTCTCGACGACGGCGGCGACCGCGGACTGCCACTGCGGAGCCGAGGTCACGTCGAGCGGGATGCCCACGACCGACGAAGATTTCAGCCGGCGCACCGTCGCGGTCAACTCATCGGCCAGCACGTCACACGCCGCGACCCGGAAACCGTCGGCGAGCAGCCGTTCGGCGATCGCCGCACCTTGTCCGCGGGCAGCGCCGGTGACCAGCGCGACGCGCCCGGCGGCCGTCACCGATACCCCTTCGGCGAACCGGCATCCGGCCGCGACGTGTCGCCGCGGGCCTCGTCGAGGTGTGCGGTGATGCCCCGGCGCAGCGCCTGCGATTCCGACGCCAGGGTCACCATGTGAAAGCCTGCTTGCGCCATCATGTTCCCCGCTCCGCCGGCGCCGGCGTGGATGCCGGCGACCAATCCGGCCGCCGTTGCGCGCCCGGCCACGTCGACGATGGCGTCCCGGATCTGCGGTTGAGACAACGCGCCGACAGGTGGGTGCCCCATCGAGATCGCCAGATCGGCGGGCCCGACGTAGATGCCCGTCAGTCCCGGCACCGCGCAGATGTCGTCGATCGCCGCGAGCCCCGCCGCGGTCTCCACCATCGCGAACACCGACACCCGGGATGCCAGCTCACCGGGGTCTAGCCCGAGATCGGCACGCAGCGGCCCGAAGCTGCGCACACCGGCGGGTGGATAGACCGTCGCCGCCACCGCGGCCGCGGCCTGCTCGGCGGATTCCACCATCGCGATGATCACGCCGTCGGCCCCCGCGTCCAGCACCCTGCCGATCGGCGCCGCGTCGGCGCCGGGCAGCCGCACCACCGTCGCGATCGGTACCCGCTCGAGCCGTCGCAGCATCCGCGCCACGTCGGCGTCGCTGAGATAACCATGCTGAACGTCGAATCCGACGTAGTCGTAGCCGGCGGCCGCGAACTCCTCTGGGGCGGTCTCGGTCGGCCCGACGACCCACCCACCCCACACCTGCTCCCGGGTTCGCAACGCGTGCTGCAGCCTGCTGGTCGCGGCCATCAGGGCATGATCGCGATCTTGATGCGGTCCGGCACCGGCCGGCCGGCCAGTTCGAAAGCCTGCTGTACCTGCGAGACCGGGAACGTGTGGGTCAGGTAACGGTCCAGCAACCCCGGGTGAGCGCGGGCGAATTCGTCGGCGGCGGCGAGCATCCTGCGCCGTTGCAGGGTGACGCCGGCTTTGAGGGTCAGGTTGTTCCGCAGGATGGTGCGCATGCTGATCGGGTAGGTGTCGTCGTCGGGGACACCGAAGTAGAACACGGTGCCGCCGAACGCGGCGGCCTCGATCGCGTGGGCGAGCGTGGCGACCTGGTGACCGACGGCCTCGATGACCACGTCGGGGCGTTCATCACGACTCAGGTGGCCCACCCAGCGGTCGCTGGTGGAGCGCACCACGGTGTCGACACCGAACACGGGACCGATCGCGGTCCGGTCGACGGGGTCGACGCCGGTGACGTGCGCGGCGCCGCAAGCCTTGGCGACGTAGCTGAACAGCAATCCGATCGAGCCCTGACCGATCACCGCGACGTGCCGACCGGTCAGCTCCGGGAGTTGTTCGACGGCGTAGAGCACGCAGGCCAAGGGCTGCAGCCCGATCGCGCGGGCCGGGTCGAGCGCGGTGTCGTAGGGCGCCAAGCCGTCCCCGTCGGAGATCACCTGTTCCATCAGGCCGTCGAAACCCGACGCCCACCCGACCACGCGGTCGCCCGGCCGGTGTGCGGCGTGCCGGCTGGCGACGACCTCGCCGGCGACCTCATGGATGGGGAACCCGTCCTTGTCCGCCGCGCACGGACCGGTGTCGAAGGCGAGTTTGCCCTGGGTGCCGCGAAATGCCGGCAGGTCGCTGCCGCAGATGCCGGCCGCCAGGAATCGCAGCAGCACCTGCCCGTCGGTCAGCGCGTGCGGGTCCGGTGGCTCGACGATGGTTTCGGCGAAGGTGAACGGGGCGACGAGGCGGTAGGACCACACGTCAACCGACCTCCACCGGGATGCTGTTCCAGCCCCACTGGAAGCTCGACGGCGGCCGCTGGGCGCTGTCGGTGTGCACGGTGAATTCGTCGACGCGCTTGAGCCATTCGGTCACCATGACGGTGATCTCCAGCCGGGCCAGGTGTGCGCCGAGGCAGAAATGCTGGCCGCGGCCGAAGGCCAGCAGCCGTTCGATCGGGCGGTTCCAGACGAACTGTTCGGGGTCGCGGTACTCCCGCTCGTCGCGGTTCGCCGAGGCAAGGAGCGTGATGATGCGCTGGCCCGGCGTCATCGTGGTGCCGTGCAGCGTGAACGGCCGGCGCAGGGTGCGCGCGAACCACTGTGCCGGTGCGCAGAACCGGATCATCTCCTCGCGGGCGACTGCGACGTTGGCGTCGAGGTCGGAACGCACCGCGGCCAGTTGATCAGGCCGGGAGAACAGCTCCCACAGGCCGTGCGCGACGATCTTCGGCACCGTCTCCGTGCCGCCGATGAACACGCCGAGCATCTGCACCGCGGCTTCGGTGTCGGAGAACGCCGAACCGTCAGGCAGCCGGTAGGACAGCAGGTTGTCGACAATGGGCACCGGCGCGTCGTCGCCGCTGCGCCGGCGCGCCACGACCGGCGTGAGGTACTCCAGGTAACCGGGTCGGGCGTTGGCCACCTCGACACCGCTGCCGGGCTGCGCGAGACTGCCCGCGTTGACGGTCGCCAGCACCTCGGCAGCCAGATCACTTGGCAGACCGACCAGTTCGCAGACCACCGACGCCGCGACGATACCGCCGTAGTCCTGGGTCAGGTCGAATCGGCCCCGGGCCAGCAGTTCGTCGAGGCGCTCGTTGGCGAGCACCCGGATCCGCTCGGTGAGTCGGGCGATGTTCCTGGGGCGGAACGGCGTCGCGGTGCACCGCCGCACCTCTTCGTAGAGCGGGGAATCGAAGTTGGCGTGAAATGCCATCGGGTGCAGCGGCGGGTCGGGCACCGGACCGTCGTTGCGTTCGGCGAGCACCGCCGCCGACGGCAGCGTGCCCTCCGATGCCACGAACGTTCCGTCGTTGATCTCCAACACCTTCCAGATGTCGTCGAAGCGCGACAGCGCGTAGGTGTCCCACCGGGGTACGTAGTAGACCGGGTGGTGGTCGCGCAGCACGCGGTAGAACGGGAACGGGTCGGCCATCACCGCCGGATCGAACGGGTCGTAGGTGAAGGGCTCTGTCACGGTCATCGCAGCGTCCCGGTCACCGTAGCGGCGACGGCGGCAGCGCGGCCAGGATGGAGTCCTCCCACCCGTCGCGCAGCGCCGGGGCCACGCTCATCCAGGTGACGATCTCCGCGGGCGGGTGTTCTTTCCACGACGGATAGTGGTTTTCGAAGCAGTCCCAGTCCCCCTCCAGAGCCCAGTAGTGGATCACCTCGTTGAACCGGAAGGTGGTGATGAACGAACCGAGCCAGCGCTTCCCGGTCGATTCCGACCAGGGCACGTAGAGCCGTTCGAGCTCACGGATGTAGTCGTCCTGGCGGCCGGGCTTGGTCTGCATGACCTCCTGGATCACCAGGCCGGCCCGGAAATCCTCGTCCCGCAGTTGCGCCAGTGTCCGGTTGCTGCGGCCGGCGTACATGATGCGGCCTTCGCCGCGTGCGCCGGCGCCGCGCAGGTAGGTCGCCCACTTCGCGGCGGCGGCCTCGTGACTGCCGCCGCCGGCCTGGGCGCGGCCGATGCGGGCATAGTCTGCGAAGGAGTCGAGTTCCCAGAGGACGGTGGCCTGCGGCCAGTGCCCGTTGTAGGTCGTGGTCTCCCAGATCGAGAACAACCGCGCCCCCAGCTCGGTCATCATCGGGTGATAGGTCGCGTCGAACTCGGCCACGAACTCGTCGCTGCGCGCCGAGCCGAGGTCGATGGTCTCGTGCAGGTACAGCAGGGTGTGGCTGTGATACTTCTTCATATTCATGTCCGAACCCCGATCCGGCGCGCGCGGCAGGTGGTTGACAGCTGCACCCAGGCAGCGTGACACTTGTCGCGTGATTTGTAAAGTGCGGGGACTTCTCGGGTTACGGGGCCGGCACCGGTGGCGTTGACCCCGCTGGCCGAGGGTTTCTGCTTCGGCGAGGGTCCGCGGTGGTTCGAGGACCTGGTCTGGTTCTCCGACATGCTCGGCGAAGCGGTGCACACGGTGACTCTTGCCGGGCACCTGAGCACCCTTGCGTTGCCCGGTCATTCGCCGTCAGGACTGGGCTTCTGCCCCGACGGTTCGCTTCTCATCGTGTCTACCGAACGGCGGCAGGTGCTGCGTTATGACGGTGAGTCCGTCGACGTCTACGCCGATCTGAGCGACCTCGTCCCGGCCTCCCTCGGCGACATGGTGATCGACCGCGGCGGCACCGCGTATGTCGGTGCTCAGGCCCGCGCAGCCGGCGTCCTCGTCCGGCTCGACCCGGGCGACGGCCACGCCGCCGCTGCCACGGTGGTCGCCGACGGTCTGGATTTCCCGAACGGGATGGCCCTGACCCCGGACGGGGCCACGTTGATCGTCGCCGAATCGGTCGGCCGCCGGTTGACGGCGTTCACCGTCGCGCCCGACCGAACACTATGTGACCGGCGCATTTTCGCCGACGGTCTGGAGGGCCCGCCCGACGGACTCTGCCTCGACGCCGCGGGCGGCGTGTGGACGGCGATGACCCTGGCACACCAGTTCCAGCGCATCGTCTCCGTCGCCGGTGCCGCCACGATCACCGATCGCATCGACATCGGTCAACGCGCCGCGATCGCCTGCGCTCTGGGCGGCCCGCAAGGACGCACGCTGTTCCTGGTGTCGGCCGCCGACGCCTATCCCGAGCGGCTCCGCGGTACCGCCCTGTCCCGCATCGACGCCACCACCGTCGACGTCCCCGCCGCCGAGCAGCCCTGAAAGGTCCCCATGTCGGATTCCTACTACGAACTCCTCGACGCCGACAGCGAGCACGGCGAACGGTTCCACGCCACCGACTTCGTGCGCAGCACCTGGTCGGCGGCGATCCAGCACGCCGCGCCGGTGTCGGCCCTGCTGGTGCGGGCGTTACAGCGCTGCGAGCCGCGGGACGACACCCGGCTGAGCCGGGTGCTGGTCGACCTGCTCGGGCCGGTGCCCGCCGACGGTGACCTGTGGGTGCGGGCCCGGCGGGAACGCTCGGGCAGGCAGATCGAGTTGTTCAGCGCCGAGATGGCCGCGCCGGGACCCGACGGTCGGCCACGCCCGGTGGCGCGGGCGAGCGGATGGCGGTTGCAGACCCTCGACACCGCGGCGATCACCCACGCCTCGGCCGAGGCGCTGCGTCCGGTGGCCGAGGCGATAAGCCGTGACATGAAGAAGGACTGGGACCCCAACTACGTCCACAGTCTGGACTGGCGCTGGCTCACCGAACCGCTCGCATCCGGGGCCGGCGAGTCGTGGATCCGGCCCGAGGTGGATCTGGTCAAAGGTGAGGCGATGAACCCGCTGGAAAGGCTGTTCGCCGTGGCCGACGACGCCAACGGGATCGGCACCAAGCTCGATCCGCGCGAGTACACATTCCTCAACACCGATCTCGTGGTGCACATCCACCGGATGCCGGACGGCGAATGGGTCGGCATCCGCGCCGAGACCAACTACGGACCCGACGGGGTCGGCGCCACGATCGGCACGCTGTTCGACGAACGCGGCGCCGTCGGAGCCATTCAGCAGTCGGTTCTGGTTCGCCCACGGCCGCCGAAAGATCCTCCCGCGGAATAGCATTCCCGGTTGCGGAGCGCGCCTCGACCACAGCCGGGAACGCTATTCCGCCGCGCGGGTGGTGCGCGAGGCAGTTCAGTCGGTCAGCCGCAGCGCGGCGACCGGGCACTGGGTGACCGCCTGTTGCATCCGCGCCCGGTCCTGCTCGGGCCGTTCGGGTTGGTGGATCACCACGCTACCCTCGTCGAGCACCTCGAAAACCTCGTCGGCGATCGTCTCGCAGATGCCGTGTCCGGTACATCTGCCCAGATCCACTGACACTCTCATGGGGCCCTCCGATCGACGCCGAATAGCGTGACATTTCACCGATATTTTGTAAAGTAGGTCCATGCCGCAATCGTCGGGTGCCGTTCCCGGGCCGCCCGATGCCGACAGCCCGGACAATCCCACCCGGGCGCGGATTCTGGCGGCAACGGCAGAGGTGCTGGGCCGCAACGGAACCGCCAAGTTATCCCTGTCAGATGTCGCAGCCCAGGCCGGGGTGTCCAGGCCGACGCTGTACCGCTATTTCGCCGACAAGCGCGAGCTGCTCGACGCGTTCGTCGTGTGGGAGCGCCGACTCTACGAGCAGGCGGTCGCCGAGGCAACCAGCGGGCTGCCCGCCCACGAACGACTCGATGCCGCACTGCGCATCATCGTGGAGTATCAACTGTCCTACCCCGGTCTGCGCATGGTCGACGTGGAGCCCGAGCAGGTCATCCGGCGATTGGCCCGGGTGCTCCCGCTGATGCGAGATCGTCTGCAGCGCTTGTGCACCGGCCCCGACGCCGCGTTGTCGGCGGCCACCGCGGTACGGGTGGCGATCTCGCAGTACCTGGTACGCAGTGACGACAGCGCCGACTTCCTGGCCCAGCTGCGACACGCCGCCGGCGTCAGGCACCCCTCCGGGTGATACTACGCCGAGCGGTTCGTGCGCTGAGCCAGTTCGGCGAGCACCTCTTCGGTGTGTTGCCCCAGCGTCGGTGCGACCGAGCCGATATGCACAGGCGTACCGTGGAAGTCGGCCGGCGAGGCCACCATCGGCACGCTGGAACCGTCGCCCTCGGGCACGTACACCACTCCTCCGGCCGCATGGAACTGCTCATCGGCGATCACGTCTTCGAGCGAGTTGATCGGCGACCAGAACAGATCTGGCTGGGCGGCGAAGGTTTCGGCCCACTCGTCGAGCGACTTGCCGGCGAAGATCGCGTCCAACTCGGCGATCAGCACCGCGGCGTTGGCCGCCCGCGCGCGGCCGGTGGCGAACCTCTCATCAGTGAGCCAGCTGAGTCGCTGCACCGCGGCACACAGTGCCGGCCAGTGCCGCTCCCCCTGTAGTCCGACGAGCCAGAACCGCCTCCCGTCTCCCGCGGTGTAGTTGTTCATGCACGGGTTGGCCATGGTCTCCCGTTGGCCGATCGCGATCGAATGCCCGGTCAGCAGAAAGGTGTTGAGGTCGAAGCTGACCGTGTAGGCGCCCTGGCGGTACAGCGAGGTGGTGACCAGTTGCCCGGTGCCGGTGCGTGCCCGCGCCACCAGCGCCGCACACACCGCACCGGCCAGCGTCATTCCGGCCATGTGGTCGCCCATGCCGCCGCGCTGGAACGGCGGCACATCGTCGGGCCGGGTGAGCAGGTGAGCCAGGCCCGAGCGAGCCCAGAACGCCGCCACGTCATAGGCGGGCCGGTCGGCATCGGGGCCCGTCGCGCCGTAGCCGGTGATCAAACCGTAGATCAACCGCGGGTTGGCCGCCGCGACCTTCTCGAAGTCCAAGCCGACGCGGCGCAGCGCACCCGCGCGGATGTTGGTCAGGAAGACGTCGGCCTCGGCGAGCAGATCGCGCGCGTGCTCCCGCCCCTCGTCGGTGGCCAGGTCCAGCACGATGCCCCGTTTGCCCCGGTTGTCCAATTCGAACGGCGGGTTCAACTCGCCGCTCGACTCGACCCCGCCGGCGGCAGATATGCCGAGCATGCGACCGAAGGTCCGCGCCGGATCACCGCCCGGCGGCTCGATCTTGACGACGTCGGCACCCCAGTCGGCGAGGATCCCAGCCGCCGCCGGGCCGGCGACCCACACACCCAGCTCGACGACACGGACGCCTTCCAATGGACCGGCCATTGCGATCACTCTCCTGCGCACTTTACAAAGTAACGGTACTTTGTAAGCCTGTTCTGGCTACCGGTCGAGCCTAGGAGGCAGGGGTGTCAGTTTTCGCCGATCGGATCGCACCCGCCTCGGGTCTGGTCTCCCATCTGGCCCGGGCCGCCCGCCGGATCGGTACGGACGCGTTGATCGGACGCGCGCGGTCGCTACCCCGCTCCGCCGCCGACCTCGACGCTGCGGCGCTGTCCGCGCTGACCGGGCGCGCGGTGAGTTCGGTGTCGGTGCTCGACGCCGATGCCGGCACGTCGTCGCGCGCCCGCCTGGAGCTCACCGGCCACGGTGTTCCTCCCACGGTCTTCGTCAAGACGGCGGCCGCGACGATGCCCATCCGCCTGATGGGCGAGCTGGGCAACCTCGCCGACACCGAGACGCGCTTCTATCAACAGCTTGCCCCCGCGCTGACCGACGTGCCGCGCGCCTATGGAGCCGGATTCGATTCCTGGACAGGGCGTTTCGTCATCGTGCTGGAGGATCTGGCGGCCACGCAGTGTGAGTTCCCGGACACGCTGCATCCGATCACCGTCGATCAGGCCGCGCAGGTCGTCGAGGTCCTGGCTGCGGTGCATGCCACGTTCTGGAACCGGCTGCCCGCGCGGCGCGGCAACGGACCGCTCGGTTGGCTCTACAGCGCGTCGGAGGACGACGTGTCGCTGCTCACCGCGCCGCTGCTGCGGTCGTCGACGCGGCGGCTGGCCGAACGCACGGACCTGCCGCTGGATCGTGGCCGGTTCATCAACGACCACTACCGCGCGGTGGCCGCACTGATCGACGCCCCACCGCACACCGTCATGCACGGCGACGCCCACCCGGGCAACCTCTACTTCCGCGACGGCCGGGCCGGGCTGTTGGACTGGCAGGCGGTGCGGCGCGGCCATCCCAGCCGGGAGCTGGCCTACACCCTGGTCACGAGCATGACGACGCAGGACCGGATCGCCGTGCAGCGCGATCTACTCGACGTGTACCGGCAGGCACTGGCCGCTGGTGGCGGGCCCGAGATCGCCCGCGACGAGTTGTGGGACCGCTACCGCAAGGGCGCGCTGTACCCGTACGTCGCGGCGCTGATCACCGCGGGCATGGGCGGGATGCAGGAAGAGACCATCGCGTTGAAAGGTCTGGACCGCGCGCTGGAGGCGCTCGCCGATCTCGAGACCGTGGCGCTGTTGGAGAAGGCGCTGTGACCGACTTCGCCCCGCGGGTCGCGGCCCGCGGGGGCTCGGACGCTCTACCATCGACACCGACCCGACAGCGAAGGCCGGCTCCGTGAACCAACCCGTATCCGATCGATCCGACACCACTGAGGACACCTCCACCCGGCATCGGATCCTGCAGGCGACGGCCGAGGTGCTCGCCCGCAGCGGCCAGACCAAACTCAGCCTCTCCGAGGTCGCCCTGCAAGCCGGCGTGTCCCGGCCGACGCTGTACCGCTGGTTCGCCGACAAACAGGCCCTACTCGAAGCGTTCGGCGTCTACGAGCGCGAAATGTTCCAGACCGGCATCGCGCGGGCCACCGCCGGGCTGCGCGGTTCGGAGCGCGTCGATGCCGCAATGCGGTTCATCGTCGCCTACCAGCAGTCCTACTCGGGCGTGCGTCTGGTCGACATCGAACCCGAGGTCGTCATCGCCCAGCTCTCCCGCATCATCCCCACCATGCGCGCGCAATTGGAGAAGCTGCTGCCCGGGCCCAACGGCGCGGTCAAGGCTGCCACCGCGATCCGCGTCGCGGTCTGCCACTACATCGTGCGCAGCGATGACGACGACCAATTCCTCGATCAGCTGCGCCACGCAGTCGGAATCAAGACAAGCTAACCGAAAACGCGTGACAGTCTGCTGAAAACTTGTAAAGCTAGGCAGCATGACGACTGCGCAGACAGATACGGGCGTGCTGGCCGGCGACGAGCGGATGCTGATCGACGGGGAATTGCAGACCACCGGCAGTGGCGCCACGTTCGACGTGATCCATCCGGCCAGCGAGCAGATCGCCGGACAGGCCACCGACGGCACCGTCGAGGACATGGGCCGGGCGGTGGCCGCGGCCCGGCGGGCGTTCGACGAAACCGACTGGTCGCGCGATCTGGAGTTCCGCCATCACTGCCTGACTCAATTGCACGAGGCGCTGGAGCGCAACAAGGAACGGCTGCGCCGCATCCTGATCACCGAGGTCGGCTGCCCGGTGTCGGTGACGGGCAGCCAGATCGAGAGCCCGATCGAGGAGGTCAAGCACTGGGCCGAACACGGCCGCAACTTCGACTATCTGGTCGACAACGGCGTGCACGACACACCACTGGGTCCGGCCCGCCGCAAGATCCACTACGAGGCGGTCGGCGTGGTCGGGGCGATCACGCCGTGGAACGTGCCGTTCTACCTCAACATCGCCGAGACGGTGCCCGCGCTGATGGCCGGCAACACCGTGGTTCTCAAGCCCGCACAGCTCACCCCGTGGTCGGGCAGCGAATACGGCCGCATCGTGGCCGAGGAGACCGACATCCCGGCCGGGGTGTTCAACGTGGTGGTCTCCAACGCCAATGAGGTCGGTGCGGCGCTGTCGGCGGACCCGAAGGTGGACATGATCACCTTCACCGGGTCCACGGCCACCGGCCGTGCGATCCTGGCCGCAGGCGCGCCGACGGTGAAGAAGACCCTGCTGGAGTTGGGTGGCAAGTCGGCCCACATCGTGCTCGACGACGCCGACTTCAGCGCCGCGCTCCCGATGGCGGCGATGATGGCCTGTGTGATGAGCGGGCAGTCCTGCATCCTGCCCAGCCGGATCCTGTTGCCGCGCAGCCGCTATGACGAGGGCATCGAAACGCTCAAGACGATGATGGAGAACTTCCCGGTCGGCGACCCGTGGACCCCGGGCAACATGCAGGGTCCGCAGATCAGCGAAGCCCAGCGCCAGAAGGTGCTCGGACTGATCAAGTCGGGTATCGATTCGGGCGCACGCCTGGTCACCGGAGGCGGGGTCCCGGAGAACCTGCCGGTCGGTTACTACACCCAGCCCACGCTGCTGGCCGATGTCGATCCGAATTCGCAGGTGGCTCAGGAAGAGATCTTCGGCCCGGTGCTCACCGTCACGCCGTACGACACCGACGACGAGGCCATCGCCATCGCCAACAACACCATCTACGGCCTCTCCGGTGAGGTGTCCAGCGCCGACGTCGACCGCGCGTTCGCGGTGGCCTGCCGGATGCGCACCGGCAACGTCACCATCAACGGCAAGAGCCACTTCGGCATCAACAGCCCGTTCGGCGGCACCAAACAGTCCGGTCTGGGCTACCGCAACGGTGAAGAGGGCTACAAGGAGTATCTGGAGGCCAAGACCATCGGCATGCCAGACCAGTGATGTCGCAGCGCGTCGGCGACCTTCTCGAGATCGAGAACCTGCTGACGCGGTACTGCCGCGCGGTCGATTCCCAGGACTGGGCGCTGTACCGGTCGATGTTCACCGCCGATGCGCGGGTGGACTATTCGGCGGCGGGTCTGTTCGTCGGCACCTGTGACGACGCGGTCGCCTACCTGACCCGGCATCAGAAGTCGATCACCGTGGGGATGCACTACCTCACCAACGTAGAGAGCCGGTTCGACGGCCAGACCGCCCATGTGGTGGCGATGTGGTTCAACGCCGTTGCGCTGCCTGGGAAGTCGGACATCAGCTTCTTCGGCGGGCGCTGGCACGACGAGATGACGCGGACCCCCGAAGGGTGGCGGATCCGCGACCTGCGACTGGAGGTGACGGGATGACCACTGCGGCACGGCTGACCGACGAGATGGAGATCCGGGCGCTGCTGAGCCGGTACGCCCGCGGCGTGGACACCAAGGACTGGGAGTTGTACCGGTCGGTGTTCACCGAGGACGCGGTGATCGACTACTCATCGGCCGGCATCCCGCCGGGATCGCGGGACGAGATCGTCGAGTTGTTCCGCGCGGCGTTCGAGCCGATTCCGTGGACGATGCACTACATCACCAACGTCGAGATCACCGACTTCAGCGCCGGCGCCGATGGCGAAACTGCCACGGTCCGCGCGATGTTCTACAACCCGATGCAGTTGCCCGGCATGGCCGAGCAGAGCACCTGCGGCGGCTACTACCACCACGACCTCGTCCGCACCCCCGAGGGTTGGCGCAGCAGGCACCTGCGTGAGGACAACGTGTGGTTCGTCAACAGACCGGGGGCGGCGGTCGGTCAGCTCTGAGCGGCCAACTGACCGCAGGCCGCGGCGATCTCCCGGCCGCGGGTGTCGCGCACCGTGCACGACACCCCCTTGGCCCGGACCCTGCGGACGAACTCGCGCTCCACCGGTTTGGGACTGGCGTCCCACTCGCTGCCCGGTGTGGGGTTCAGCGGGATCAAGTTGACGTGCACCAGCGGACCGAGTGTGGTGTGCAGCTTCTTGCCGAGCAGATCGGCTCGCCACGGCTGGTCGTTGACGTCGCGGATCAGCGCATACTCAATCGACACCCGGCGGCCGGTGACGTCGGCGTAATAGCGCGCGGCGTCGAGGACCTCGTCGACCCGCCAACGGTTGTTGACCGGAACCAGGGTGTCGCGCAGCTCGTCGTCGGGGGTGTGCAGCGACACCGCGAGGGTCACGTTGAGCTTCTCGTCGGCCAGCTTGCGGATCGCCGGTGCCAGACCCACGGTCGACACGGTCACCGCACGCGCGGAGATGCCGAATCCGTCCGGCGCGGCGGCGGTGATTCTCCGCAGCGCCGCGACCACCCGGTTGTAGTTGGCCAGCGGCTCCCCCATGCCCATGAAGACGATGTTCGACAGCCGCGCCCCCTCGCGGGCGCGCAGTTCGGCGGCGGCTAAGCGGACCTGCTCGAGGATCTCAGCGGTCGACAGGTTGCGCTTCAGGCCGCCCTGGCCCGTCGCGCAGAACGGGCAGGCCATACCGCAACCGGCCTGTGACGAGATGCACACGGTGTTGCGGTCCGGGTAGCGCATCAGCACCGACTCGAAGGTGGTCTGGTCGACGGCTCGCCACAACACCTTGCGGGTCTGCCCCGCGTCGCATTCGATCTCGCGGTCGGGGCTCAGCAGCGCCGGGAACAGTGTGGCGCCGACGTGCGCGCGCACGGCGGCGGGCAGATCGGTCATCTGCTCCGGGTCGGCGATCAGCCGGCCGAAATATTGGTTGGCCAGCTGCTTGCCACGAAACGCCGGTAGCCCGAGCTCGGCCACGGCGGCGGCACGGTCGGCGTCGTCGAGGTCGGCGAAGTGCCGCGGCGGCAGAGCGCGGCGGGGGGCGTCGAAAACCAGAGGAAGTGGATTGGGCATGGCTGCCGTCCAGTATCCCCCGCCGGTGCCCACTCAGGCCAACAGCGTCAGCACGATCCAGGTCGCAACCGCCGACGGCAGCATGGCGTCGATGCGGTCCATCATGCCGCCGTGACCCGGCAGCAGGTTGCTCATGTCCTTGATGCCGAGGTCGCGTTTGAACTGCGATTCGACCAGGTCCCCCAGGGTGCCGGTGATCACCAGCATCAGGCCCAGCGCCACACCGGCCCACCACGGCTTGTCCAGCAGGAACACCACGGCCAGCACCGAGGCTGTCACTCCGAACACCAAGGAACCGGCCAGTCCCTCCCAGGACTTCTTCGGGCTGATCGCCGGGGCCATGGTGTGCTTGCCGAACAGCACGCCGGCGATGTAGCCACCGATGTCGGAGAACACCACCCCGAGCATCAGGGCGAACACCCGGTTGGCGCCGTCGTCGGGGTAGACGAGCAACGCGCCGAAGCTGGCGAACAGCGGCACCCAGGTGGCGAGGAACACCGTGGCGCCGATGTCGCGGGAGTAGTTCTGCGGCGCGTGGTTGAGCCCCTGGCCGACCAGGCGCCAGATCATGCAGACCACGACCGTGGCGGCGAACCCGCCCAGCGCGCCGGCGGGGCCGAATGGCCAGGTCAGCCATAGGGTCGCTTGACCGCCGACGAGCAACGGCACCATCGGGACCCGGTAGCCGGCCTCCCCTAGGCGGCTACCGACCTCGTAGGTGCTGATGGCCACCGCGGCCGCCACGAGCGCGAGCCACAGGTACGGCGCGAAGAGCAGAATCGCGATCAGACCGCCGCCGAGCACGACGCCGACGGCGATCGCCGCGGGCAGGTTGCGCCCGGCGCGCCCCGAAGTCTTAGGGGGGTTCGTCGGCGGTTCGTTGGCCGGCTGGTTCATCAGCGCTTCACGAGGGCATCAGGAGGGCTCAGTCATCAGGAAATCGGTCACTGTGGGGTTCAGACCTCCAGCAACTCGCCTTCCTTGTGCTTGACCAGCTCGTCGATCTGGGCCGTGTACTGGTGCGTGGTCTTGTCGAGGTCCTTCTCGGCGCGGGTGACCTCGTCTTCGCCGGCGTCCCCGTCCTTCTTGATCCGGGTCAGTTCCTCCATCGCCTTGCGGCGGATGTTGCGCACCGACACCTTCGCGTCCTCGCCCTTGGACTTGGCCTGCTTGACCAGTTCGCGGCGACGTTCCTCGGTCAACTGCGGGATCGCGACCCGGATCACGTTGCCGTCGTTGCTGGGGTTCACGCCCAGATCGGAGTTGCGGATCGCATCCTCGATGCTGCGCAGTTGGTTGGCTTCGTAGGGCTTGATGACGACCAGCCGGGCTTCAGGCACGTTGATGCTCGACAGCTGCGTGATCGGGGTGGCCGCGCCGTAGTAGTCCACGTGGATGCGGTTGAACATGGCGGGGTTGGCGCGTCCGGTGCGGATCGACGCGAGGTCGTCCCGCGCCACCGACACGGCCTTCTCCATCTTC
Organism: Mycolicibacterium duvalii; assembly: GCF_010726645.1. Classification (NCBI taxonomy): domain Bacteria; kingdom Bacillati; phylum Actinomycetota; class Actinomycetes; order Mycobacteriales; family Mycobacteriaceae; genus Mycobacterium; species Mycolicibacterium duvalii. The sequence goes on from NZ_AP022563.1 coordinate 2,396,218, forward strand.
TCCTCGGCGTCGAAGAGGGTTTCCTCGATCACTGTCGTTTCTCCCGTCGCTGTCTCGCCCGGCGCCACCCGTCAGGTGGTGACCAGTGTGCCGATCTTCTCACCCGCGACGGCGCGCGCGATGTTGCCGTCGACGAGCAGGTTGAACACCAGGATCGGCATGCCATTGTCCATGCACAGGCTGAACGCGGTCGCATCGGCGACCTTGAGACCGCGGTCGATGACCTCGCGGTGGCTGATAGCGATGAGCAGTTCCGCATCGGCATGCACGCGAGGATCCTTGGTGAACACCCCGTCGACGGCCTTGGCCATCAACACCACGTCGGCGCCGATCTCCAGCGCGCGCTGGGCCGCGGTGGTGTCGGTGGAGAAGTACGGCAGTCCCATCCCGGCGCCGAAGATCACCACCCGGCCCTTCTCCAGATGCCGTTGCGCGCGCAACGGAATGTAGGGCTCGGCGACCTGGCCCATCGTGATGGCCGTCTGCACCCGGGTCTGAATGCCTTCCTTCTCCAAGAAGTCCTGCAGCGCAAGGCTGTTCATGACGGTGCCGAGCATGCCCATGTAGTCGCTGCGGGTACGCTCCATGCCCCTTTGCTGCAGCTGCGCGCCGCGGAAGAAGTTCCCGCCCCCAATGACGACGGCGACCTGCACGCCGCTGCGCACCACCTCGGCGATCTGGCGCGCGACTTGCGCCACCACGTCGGGATCGAGACCGACCGCGCCGCCCCCGAACATCTCGCCACCGAGCTTGAGCAGCACCCGCGTGTAGGCGGGCCGGATCGGTGACGACGATCCTGCACCGTGGGGGCTGGCGTCCTCCGACATCCGACTCCTTCGCGGTCCTGGCGTGTGCACCGTCCCCGCTGCCGCAGACGGGCCCTCTCATCCTGCCTCATCGTGGCCGCGACACGGCGCCGGGGTCGCCAGCGCGTCACGCGGTTGGCCGGCGTCGGCGACCCGGTCAGTCTGCGACCGTGGGCCAGGGCCGCGCGTCCTCGAGTTCGTAGGCCAGTTCCAGGAGCTGGGCGTCGTGGCCGAGTTGCGCGGCGAACATCATTCCGACCGGCAGACCGGACTCGGACCGGGCCAGCGGAAGCGAAATGGCCGGCTCCCCCGTCGCGTTCTGCAGCGGCGTGAACGCCACCCATTCGGTGAGCCGGTCCATCACCTGCTCGAACGGCGCGGTCGGATCGAGGTGGCCGATGGGCGGGGTGACGTCGGCCAGCGTCGGGGTCAACACGACGTCGTGGTCGTCGTGCAGCCGGGAGGTGACACGGCGGACCCGTGCCAGCCGGGCGATGGCGGCCGGCAGCCGGTGCAGGTTGCGTGCCGCGTGGGACTCCAGGCCCCGGGTCAGGTTGTCCAGCCGCGCGGGGTCGAACGTCGGCCCGAAGGTGCGGCGCCCGCCGCGCACCAGTGCGAACGCCAGAAACGACCAGTAGAGCAGGAAATCGTCGACAAAGCGCTTCGGCACCGGGTTGTCGACCACGGTGACGCGGTGGCCGAGGTTCTCGAGGAGTTCGGCGACCTCCATGGTCAACCGGCTGACTTCTGGGCCGGCTTCGCGCTCGATTGATTTCGTGCACACCGCAATGCGCAACCGCCGCGGGTTGGCACCGGTGACGTCGCCGATCGGCGGCAGCTTCGGGTGGGCGGTCACCTTCTCCATCTCGCGGTAGAACGCCGCGGTGTCGCGCACCGAGCGCGTCACCACCCCGTTGTGCACGATGCGCAGCGGCATCTGCCGCATGTCCTTGTCCAGCGGCAACCGGCCTCGCGACGGTTTCAGACCCACCAGACCGTTGCACGCTGCGGGTATCCGGATGGAACCGCCGCCGTCGTTGGCGTGCGCGATCGGCACCACCCCAGCGGCGACGAAGGCACCCGATCCCGACGACGACGCCCCTGCAGTGTGCTCGGGGTTCCACGGGTTGCGCACCGGACCCAGCCGCGGGTGTTCAGCCGAGGCGCTGAATCCGAACTCCGAGAGCGCGGTCTTACCCAACGGCACGAGTCCGGTTGCCAGATAGGAGCGCGCGAAATCACCGTGGGACGCGACCGGGCGGGGGTGCCAGGCGTCGGTGCCACTCATGGTCGGCATCCCGGCAACGGCGACGTTGTCCTTGAGGAACGACGGCACGCCGTCGAAGAATCCGCCGAATCGGCTCCGCTGCGCGGCACGGGCCCGGGCGCGCTCGAACGCCTCGAAGGCCAGGCCGTTCAGGGCGGGGTTCACCGCCTCGGCTCGTGCGATGGCAGCCTCGATCAGCTCGGCCGGCGACACGTCGCCCGCCCGTAACGCCTGCGCCAGTCCCACCGCGTCGAGGTCACCCAGCGCGTCGTCGCGGAACGCCGAAATCCGGTCCATGCGCCGACGGTACCAAAGCGTACCGCCGTCGACGCGGGGTTGCGCCGGTCGCGGCGGGTGTCACTCTGCGCGGTGCAGCACCGCCCCCACCGTCATCGTGAGGATCTTCCAGTCCAGCCACAGCGACCAGTTCTCGATGTAGAAGTTGTCCCATTCGGCCCGGTCGGCGATCGAGGTCTGCCCGCGCAGGCCGTGCACCTGCGCCCAGCCGGTCATCCCGGCCTTGACCCGGTGCCGGTCGCCATAGCGGGCGATCTGCATGTTGAACAGGTCGACGTACTCGGGCCGTTCCGGCCGGGGCCCGACCAGGCTCATCTCGCCTCTGATGACGTTGATCAGCTGGGGCAGTTCATCCATCGAGGTGGCGCGCAGGATCCTGCCGATTCGGGTGCGACGGTCCTCGCCCTCGACGCCGCCGGGCGCGGAGTCGGGGGCAGGCGCGAAGGCTGCCTCGGAGGTTGCGGGCGGGCGCATGGAACGGAACTTCAGACACCGGAACACGCGGCCGTCGCGTCCCACCCTGGGCTGTCCGAAGAACACCGGGCCCGGCGAGCTCGACCGGACCAGCAGCATCAGGGTGAGAAACAGCGGCGAGATCATCGCCAGACCGACCGCGGCGACCACGCGGTCGGAGACGTGTTTGACCACGAACTGCCAACCCCGCGGGTCGGTGCGCGGTGCCGCGATCAGCGGCAGACCGCCGATGTGGTCGATGCGGGCGTGCACGCCGATGGTGTCGAAGATCCGCGGCACGATCCACACCGCGACCCCGCGCTCGTGCGCGATTCGGACTGCGCGGGCCAGCGCCTCGTCCCGGGTGCGGGAGAACGCGACGATCATGCACTCCGCGCCGGTGCGGGTGATGACGTCGTCGAGATCGTCGAGCTTGCCCAGGTACGGGATGCTCGACGGGTTGTCGCGGTCGACGCCCATCCATGGCAGTTCGTCGTCGACCAGGCCCACCGGCCGCAGACCGTATTCCGGCGTGATCGCGAGCCGGTCGACGACTTTGGCGGCGATGCGCCCGTTGCCGACGATCAGAGTGGGCGCGGTCAGCGTGTTGCGGCGGAACAACTTTCGCCGCAGCGCGAACCACCACAGTCGGCCCAGCGGTAGCAGGACGGCCGCACACACCCACATCCGGGCCACGGCGTCGTCGGCCGAACCGGGCAGGTTGGTGTTCAGCACGATGCCGGTGAGCAGCATGACCGCCGCCAGCGCGGCGACCGCCTCGATGGTGGGCAGCTCGTCGAGAAACGTGCGCTGCAGTGACCGCCGGTACAGGCCGCGCATCGCGCTCATCGCCACGATGGTCGGCGCGAAACACCACAGCATCCAGATCGGCGGGCTGTCGTAGCCCAGCTGTGTCGCCCAGGTCATGCCGATGGCCACGGCGGCCGAGCCCGTGGACAGGTCGATCAACGGACCGGCAACCGACTCCCAGGGCGTCCGCCGTTTTAGCTGGGATGGTGCCGGGTCGGGGTCTAGAGGGACTTCGCGCGCAATACTCTTCCGGATGTTCGGATTTGCCGCTCTGCGGTACTCAACAGTGTCGGTCATTCCTTACCAAGAACTTTGGCTGTACCGACCATTCACTGAGATTAACCCGTCAATTGTCGAAACCGTCGAATATCGGTCATGGCTCGGACCATCGGACGGCATCCGGATTTGCTGGGTTCTTTGCTGGTGTTTGTCCAGATGACTTGAGGCAAACTCGGTATCGGCGGATCCGCGAGGCTGGAGCCGACAATGTCCCCGGTGCAGCGCTTCAGGCAAACCCAGGATGCGCGAACCGGCCGTGGCCGGGTCGGTTCGATATCGACGTGCGGAATCCGTCGCCGACCATGGCGCAGAATGCACGACGCCCCCGGAACCGCGGCTCCGGGGGCGTCGTGTCGATCCGGGTGCTGCTAGGCCTGTCCGACCTCGAACCGGGCAAACCGGGTCACGGTCACACCGGCCTCGTCGAGCAGCGCCTTGACGGTCTTCTTGTTGTCCGAGACCGACGGCTGGTCGAGCAGCACGACGTCCTTGAAGAAACCGGTCACGCGGCCCTCGACGATCTTGGGCAGCGCCTGCTCGGGCTTGCCCTCGTTGCGGGCGGTCTCCTCGGCGATGCGCCGCTCGTTGGCGACGATGTCCTCGGGAACGTCCTCACGGGACAGGTACTTGGCCTTCAGCGCGGCGATCTGCAGCGCCGCCGCATGCGCGGCCTCGGTCGAGTCGCCCTGGTACTCGACGAGCACACCCACCGCGGGCGGGAGGTCGGCCGCCCGCTTGTGCAGGTAGGTCTCGACAGTGCCGTCGAAGTAGGTGGCCCGACGCAGTTCGAGCTTCTCGCCGATCTTGGCCGACAGGTCGGCGATCGCCTGCTCGACGGTGGTGTCGCCGAGCTTGACGGACTTGAGCGCGTCGACGTCGGCGGCCTTCGCCGCGGCGGCCGCGGCGACGATCTGATCGGCCAGCGCCTGGAACTCGCCGTTCTTGGCGACGAAGTCGGTCTCGGAGTTGAGCTCGATCAGAGCGCCGTCCTTTGCGGCGACCAGACCTTCGGCGGTGGCACGCTCGGCGCGCTTGCCGACGTCCTTGGCGCCCTTGATGCGCAGCAGTTCGACTGCCTTGTCGAAGTCACCGCCGGCGTCGACCAGCGCGTTCTTCGAGTCCAGCATTCCGGCACCGGTCAGCTCACGGAGACGCTTGACGTCGGCAGCGGTGTAGTTAGCCATCTGAGCCTTTCCCTACGGGTTCGGGGTGGGGGTGGGTTCGGTGTGCGTCTCGGCCTCGGGGGTGCCCGGGGTCGCGGCGGTGGCACCGGCCAGCAGTTCCTGCTCCCACTCGGGCAGCGGTTCGGCGGCGTCATCGGCAGCGGCCTTGCCGGCACCTGCACGGGCCTGCAGGCCCTCGGCGACCGCGGACGCGACCACCTTGGTCAGCAGCGCGGCCGACCGGATCGCGTCATCGTTGCCCGGGATCGGGTAGTCGACGAGGTCCGGGTCGCAGTTGGTGTCGAGGATCGCGATGATCGGGATGTTCAGCTTGCGGGCCTCGGCGACCGCCAGGTGCTCCTTGTTGGTGTCGACCACCCAGATCGCCGACGGCACCTTCTGCATGTCGCGGATACCGCCCAGCGACCGCTCGAGCTTGTTCTTCTCGCGGGTCAGCATCAGGATTTCCTTCTTGGTGCGACCCTCGAACCCGCCGGTCTGCTCCATGGCCTCGAGTTCCTTGAGGCGCTGCAGACGCTTGTGCACGGTGGAGAAGTTGGTGAGCATGCCGCCCAGCCAGCGCTGGTTCACATACGGCATGCCGACGCGGGTGGCCTCTTCGGCGATCGATTCCTGCGCCTGCTTCTTGGTGCCGACGAACATGATCGAGCCGCCGTGCGCGACCGTCTCCTTGACGAACTCGTACGCCTTGTCGATGTAGGTCAGCGTCTGCTGCAGATCGATGATGTAGATGCCGTTGCGGTCGGTGAAGATGAACCGCTTCATCTTCGGGTTCCAGCGCCGGGTCTGGTGTCCGAAGTGGGCGCCGCTGTCAAGCAGCTGCTTCATGGTTACAACAGCCATGATTGGCCATACCTCTTTGGTTGTCGGTTGTCGTCCGGCATCGGGTGAGCCGGACCCTGGCGACTGCTTCGATGCCGGACCCGCTCGGGAGCGGGACCGCCCGGCATACGAGGTGACGAACCGGTGGGCTCGTGACGCAGACGCGCGAAGTCAGCTCGAGCCAACGAGCTGCGGGTAGCAGTTTACACGCTCGGAACAGGTGCTTTTACCAGCGCGCACAGCATCCACAGGCCGGCGCGTACGTTCTTGTCCCGCCCGGACGCGGTGCGCTGAGCTGGGGTGATGCGCGTCGCGGCGATGTGGGTGGTGTTGGCGTTGCTGGCGGCCGCCCCCGCCGGGGCCGACGGCGCCCGCCTGTCCTGGCCGCTGCGTCCGCGCCCCGCGGTGGTCCGCGCGTTCGATGCGCCGTCGCCGAACTGGCAGCGCGGGCACCGCGGGGTGGACCTGGCCGGGTCCCCGGGGCAGGCCGTCCACGCCGCCGCGGCGGGCGTGGTCGTCTACGCCGGTGAGCTGGCCGGACGTCCCGTGGTGTCGCTTGCCCATCCCGGCGGGCTGCGCACCAGCTACGAGCCGGTGCGGCCGTCGGTGCGGGCCGGGCAGACCGTCGGGGCCGGCGCCCCGCTCGGAGCGCTGGCCGCCGGGCACACCGGTTGCGCGGTGGCGGCGTGCCTGCACTGGGGCGCGATGTGGGGACCGGCGGCGCGGGCCGACTACGTGGATCCGGTGGGGTTGCTCGCGGGCACCCGGATCCGGCTCAAGCCGGTCCGGTGAGCCGAGCGCTCACGCCCGGGGATGGGCCTGGTCGTGCACGGCGCGCAGCCGCGCCACGCTGACGTGGGTGTAGAGCTGCGTGGTGGCCAACGACGAGTGCCCGAGCAGTTCCTGGACCACGCGCAGGTCGGCTCCGCCTTCGAGCAGGTGGGTGGCCGCACTGTGCCGCAGCCCGTGCGGGCCGATGTCGGGGGCGCCCGCGACGGCCGACACGGTCTGGTGCACGACGGTGCGGGCCTGGCGCGGGTCCAGCCGTCCCCCGCGCGCGCCGAGCAGCAGCGCCGGCCCGGACCGGTCTGTGGCCAGCTTGGGGCGCCCCTCGCTCAGCCACGCGGTCAGCGCCGCGTCTCCGGGCCCGCCGTAGGGCACGGTGCGCTGCTTGTTGCCCTTGCCCAGCACCCGCAGCAGTCGCCGCGGCCGGTCGACGTCATCGATGTCCAGACCGCACAGCTCGCTGACCCGGATACCGGTCGCGTAGAGCATCTCCACGATCAACCGGTCCCGCAGCGCGAGTGGATCGTTCTGCTGGGCACCCGATTTCGCGGCGCCGAGGGCGTCGAGCGCCTGATCCTGGCGCAGCACCGCCGGCAGGGTGCGGCGCGCCGCGGGCGTCTGCAGCCGGGCCGCGGGGTCGTCGCTGAGCAGTCCCCGGCGCAGTGCCCAGGCGGTGAACGTCTTGGCCGCCGAGGTGCGGCGGGCCAGGGTGGACCGGGCGGTGCCCGCGGCGGCCTGGGTGGCCAGCCACGATCGCAGCAGCGGCAGGGTCAGCCCCTGCAGTCCGGCGCCGGGGCTGCGGTTCTCGACGAAGGCCAGCAGCGAGCGCAGGTCGCCGAGGTAGGCCCGGCGGGTGTGCTCGGAGCGGCCCCGCTGCAGCGCCAGGTACTGGTCGAACTCGTCGAGCACTGCGTCCACGGTCTCACCGTGGCAGACGGTGATGCCGCGGGTCAGCCGACGCGCCGCAACACGTCGGGCGTCAGTTCGGCCAGGCTGCGGTAGCCGTCGACGGCCATGATCAGGTCTGCTTCGGCCAGCAGCGACCGCACCACGTGCACCACGCCGTCCTCGCCGCCGATGGCCAGGCCGTAGGTGTAGGGCCGGCCGACGCCGACCGCGGTCGCCCCAAGCGCGAGCGCCTTGATGATGTCGGCGCCGCTGCGGATACCGGAGTCGAACAGCACCGGCAACCCGTCCGCGGCCTCGACCACCCCCGGCAGGCAGTCCAGCGCCGGCAGGCCGCCGTTGGCCTGGCGGCCGCCGTGGGTGGAGCAGTAGATGCCGTCGACCCCGCCGTCTTTGGCGCGCCGGACGTCGTCAGGGTGGCAGATCCCCTTGAGCACCAGCGGCAGGTCGGTCAGCGACCGCAGCCAGGGCAGGTCGTCCCAGGTCAGCGGGTTTCCGAACTGTTGCACCCACTGCAGGACGGCGGCCTGCATGTTCTCCTCCGGAGGTTGGGCCAGCCCGGCACGGAACACCGGGTCGCTGGTGTAGTTGGCCAGGCAGCGGCCCCGCAGCTGCGGAAAATTCGAGGTGGCCAGGTCACGCGGACGCCAACCGGGAATCCAGGTGTCGAGGGTGACGACGATGGCCCGGTATCCGGCCGCTTCGGCGCGTGCGACCAGGTTGGCGGCCAGGTCCCGGTCACTGGGGGTGTAGAGCTGGAAAAACCCCGGGGTGTCGCCGAACTCGGCGGCGACGTCTTCGAGCGGGTCCTCGGTCAGGGTGGAGACCATCATCGGCACGCCGGTGCGGGCGGCGGCGCGCGCGGTGGCCACGTCGCCGTGGCCGCCCTGCGCGCAGATGCCGATGACGCCGACGGGTGCCAGGAACAGCGGTGACGGCAGGCTCATGCCGAACAGGTCGACGGTCAGGTCCCGCTCGGTGGCGCCGACCAGCATGCGGGGCATCAGCCCCCACCGGTCGAACGCGGTGCGGTTGGCCCGCTGGGTGTGCTCGTCGCCGGCGCCCCCGGCGACGTAGGACCAGACCGACGGCGGCATCGCGACTTCGGCCTTGGCTTCCCAGCCGGCGTAGTCCATCGGGAGCGTCGGCAGGATCCCGGACAGGCCCTGCAGGTAGATCTCGAGCTGGTAGTTACCGAAGGTCATGGCGTCAGCCTGCCATCGACGCCGGCTCCGGCAGGGCTATTTGGCTTCCGCCTCGGCCAGTTCCCGCTTCCACTGCCGGAAGGTCTCCTCGGTGCGTCCGCGACGCCAGTACCCCGATATCGATGACGCCCATTTCGCCTCGATCCCCCGCTCCTTGCGGATATAGGCCCGCAGGTTGTGCATCACCGCCTGCGCCTCACCGTGGATGAACACCTGCGCCTGACCGGGCAGCCACGGGGTCTCGGTGACCGCCGCGATCAGCGGGGCGTGGTCACCGGCGATCTCGTCGCCGACCAGGTCGGCCCGGCCGCCGCGGTAGATCCAGCGCACCTCGACGCCGTCCGGGGCGGTCAGCTCGATCTCGTCGTCGGGTCCGCCGACCTCGACGAAGACGCGTCCGATCGCGTTGGGCGGCAACGCTTCCAGCGACGCGCTGATCGCCGGCAGCGCGGCCTCGTCGCCGGCGAACAGATACCAGTCGGCTGCCGGGTCGGGGGCGAACGCCCCGCTGGGCCCCATCACGAACAACCGCCGGCCCGGGGCGGCGTGGGCCGCCCACGGCCCGGCGACCCCGTGTTCGCCGTGCACGACGAAGTCGATGGTCAGCTCGCGGCGCTCGGCGTCGGCGCGACGGACGGTGTAGGTGCGCACCACCGGCCGTTTGCCCTGCGGCAGCGCGTCGAAGCTGTCCAGCGTCAGCGGCTGATCGAGGCCGCTGACGTCGAGGTCGTCGTCGACGAACACCAATTTCACGTAGGCGTCGGTGTAGTCGTTGGGCGCGAAGGTGTCAAAGCCGTTGCCACCGAGGACGACTCGCACCATGTGCGGCGCGATCTGCTCGGTGCGCACCACTTCGAAGGTGTGGACCGGACGTCCTGCCACGTGCTCAACCTCCACTGCCGACGACGTTTCACTGCGACTATACGAGCGCCGTGCACGCTGCAGGGTCCGCCCTCCGAGCTCACCGTTCGGCCACCAACTTCCAGTTGCCGTCCTCCTGAGACACCAGACCCCGCAGATCGAGCATGGCCAGTGGGCCGAGCACCTCGGAGACCGGCAGACCGGCCCGCACGGCGATCTCACCCACCGTGCGCGCGCCGCGCCGCGGCAACGCCTCGTAGACGGTGAGTTCGGTGTCATCGAGGTCGTCGAGGCTAGTGGTCGGCCGGTCCGGTTCGGGCGCCAGCTCGCCGATGCGGCCGACGGCTTCGACCACCTCGGCGGCACGCGTGACCAGCCAAGCCGTGTGGTTGGCGATCATGATGTGACAGCCCGCCGAGCTGGCCGACGTCACCGGCCCCGGCACCGCGCACACCTGACGGCCCAGCGCGCGCGCCCACGCGGCGGTGTTCGCCGCCCCGCTGCGCACTCCCGCCTCCAGCACCACGGTGGCACCCGACAGCGCGGCGACCAACCGATTGCGCGCCAGAAACTGGCGGCGGCTGGGCCGCATCCCCGGCGGGTACTCGGTCAGCACCAGCCCGCTGCGGCCGATCCGGTGCAGCAACGCCGAATGCCCGGACGGATAGGGCACGTCGATGCCGGCGGCCAGCACCGCCACCGTCTCACCGTCACAGGCCAGCGCCGTGCGGTGCGCCGCCCCGTCGATGCCGTAGGCGCCGCCGGAGATCACCGCCACGTCGCGTTCGACCAGCCCCGCGGCGAACTCCGAGGTCACGTGCTCGCCGTAGGCGCTGGCAGCCCGCGTGCCGACCAGCGCAGCCGCACGCGCGGTCACATCGGCCAGATGAGACGGGCCCACCGCCCACAAGACCAGTGGCGGATGCCCGTACGGCCGTTCGGCCAGCGCCGGACGGGCGAACGACGCGAGCGCCAGGTGCGGCCATTCGTCGTCCCCGGGGGTCAGCAGACGTCCGCCGAGCCGGTCGAGCACATCCAGATCAGCGTCGGCGGAATCGATCTCGTGACGCGCCTCGGTGGCCCGCGCCAGCTCGCCATCGACGTCGCGGGCGCGGATCCGTTGCGCTGCCGCGACCGGGCCCTCGGCGTGCACGAGTGCGGCGAGCCTCGGATTGGGCGGCTCACACACCCGGGACAGGTAGGCCCAGGCGCGACGTTCTGCGGTGTCCATCAGTGCGTCCCCTGTCGGAAGCTCAGGGCCGTGGCGACGTCCTGTTTCGTCGGCGACGTCCGCCCTCCGAGATCGGCGAGTGTCCACGCGACGCGCAGCGTACGGTCCATCCCGCGGATGCTCAGCGCGCCGCGGTCGACGGCAGTGCGCACCGGGGTCATCGCCTCGGCACTCAACCGGAACTTCCGCCGTAGAAGAGCCCCGCCGGCTTCGGCGTTGGTCGCGATACCGTACGGCCGCCACCGTTCTTCCGCCGCCGCTCGGGCAGCCCAGACACGTTCCCGCACAGCCGATGTGGACTCCCCCGCTTCGTCAACGAAAGGCCCGGCCCGCGAGGTGTGCATCTCGACGCGCAGATCCACACGATCGAGCAGCGGACCCGACAGCTTGCTGCGGTAGCGACGCCGTTGAGCGGCCCCGCACTGGCAGTCCCGCGGATCGGGGGGCGCGCACGGGCACAGGTTGGCAGCGAGCACCAGCTGGAACCGGCACGGATAGGTCGCCACCCCGTCGCGGCGCGCCAACCGGATGTGACCGTCTTCCAGCGGCGTCCGCAGGGCCTCGAGGGCACTGGTGTTGATCTCGGCGAACTCGTCGAGGAAGAGCACCCCGCGGTGAGCACGGCTGACCGCGCCCGGCCGCGCCATCCCGGATCCCCCGCCGACGAGAGCGGCAACGCTGGAAGTGTGGTGCGGCGCGACGAACGGCGGCCTGGTGATCAACGGGGCGTCGCCGGTCAGCAGTCCCGCCACCGAATGGATGGCGGTGACCTCGAGGGACTCCTTGTGCGGCAGTGACGGCAGCAGGCCCGGGAGTCGTTGCGCCAGCATGGTTTTTCCCACCCCCGGCGGCCCGGTCATCATCAGGTTGTGTCCTCCGGCGGCAGCCACCTCGACCGCGAAGCGGGCCTGTGGTTGGCCCACGACGTCAGCCAGGTCCATCGTCACCTGCGGACTCCGGGCCGGGTTCTCGATCCGTCCGTGCAGATCACCCTTTCCTCGCAACCACTCGTGCACCTGGCCCAGGCTGTGCGCACCCCACACCTCGATACCGTCGACCAGGCTCGCTTCGGCGAGATTGTCGACCGGCACCACCGCCGCGCGCCAGCCGTGCTCGCGCGCGGCCAGGACGGCCGGCAACACGCCCTTGACCGGCCGCACCCGTCCGTCGAGCGCGAGCTCGCCGAGCAGCACCGTCTTCTCCAGGTGTGGCCAGGACTTCTTGCCGTGCGCGGCCAGCACCACGAGGGCCAGCGCCAGGTCGTAGACCGACCCCATCTTCGGCAGCGTCGCCGGGGACAGCGCCAGCGTCAGCCGCGCCATCGGCCACTCGAAGTGGCAGTTGGAGATGGCCGCGCGCACCCGATCCCGCGACTCCCGCAGCGCCGTGTCACCCAGACCGACCAGATACACCCCGGGCAGGCCGCTGCTGATGTCGGCCTCGATCTCGATGATCTCGCCGTCGACACCGCACACCGCCACCGAGAAGGCCCGACCCAGCGCCATCACGCCACCGCCTGCAGGTGGGTGATCTCCGGCTCCCGGCGCCGGCCCACCTGGATGGCGATGACGTCGATGCGCACCCGCGCCCAGGTGCGGTCCTGACCGGCCAGCCACAGACCGGCCAACCGTCGCAGCCGCCGCACCTTGGCCGGCGTGACGGCGGTGACCGCCGGGCCGTACTGCTCACCCGCCCGGGTCTTCACCTCCACGAACACCACCGCGTCCGCCTCGGCGGCGACGATGTCGAGCTCACCGTAGCGGCAGCGCCAATTGCGTTGAAGCACCAGCAATCCGTGCTGCTGCAGATAGTCCACAGCCAGCTGCTCACCCCATGACCCCAGCTCGCCGCGAGTGTGCGTTCCCGTCATGAACGCCACCCTGACGCGTCTGCCCGACAACCTCGGGCGCGAACGTCGAGTTATCCCCAATCGCCGGATTGTCCACACCTGAGCCAGACCGCAGTTTCATCGCCGTCAAAACCGGGGTACCCGGCAGCATCGCCGACCAGGAGGACCCGATGACCAGCCGACCTTCAGCATCGTCGCTGCAGCGATCCGCGCACGGCGCCGCCGACCGTGCCACCAACAACAAGGGCTTCGAGTACACCGCCCGCATCGGCTTCGCGGCCAGCGGTGTGCTGCACCTGCTGATCGCCTACATCATCGGCCGGCTGGCATTCGTCGGTGGCAGCGGCGGCAATGCGGACCAGTCCGGGGCGCTGGCCACGCTGGGCAGCCAGACCGGCGGCGCGATCATGTTGTGGGTGGTCGCGGTCGGGTTGGTGGCGCTGGGGCTGTGGCGTCTGGCCGAAGCGGTCATGGGATCAAAACCCAATGAAGCCGGCCGGGGCGACAACCCGGCATGGAAGCGCGGCAAATCCGTCGGAATGGCCGTGGTGAACTTCGCGATCGCGTTCTCTGCGGCGCAGTTCGCGATGGGCAGCGGGCAGTCGAACAGCCGGCAGAACTCCGGCATCTCGGCGCAGCTGATGCAGTCGGGGTGGGGCAAGGCACTGCTGCTGGCGGTCGGTGCCGGGGTGGTCGCCGTGGGCGCCTATCACGTGTACAAGGGCATCTCGCAGAAGTTCCTCGACGAGCTGCAGGTGTCCGGCGGGACCGGCATCACCGCCGCCGGCGTCGTCGGCTACGTGGCCAAGGGGCTGGTGCTCGGCGGAGCCGGCCTGCTCGTGGTGATCGCTACGCTGCAGGCCGACCCGTCGAAGGCCAGCGGCATCGACGCCGCGGTCAAGACCCTCGCCGCCGCGCCGTTCGGCAAGTTCCTGTTGGTCGCGGCCGCAGTCGGGATCGCCGCGTTCGGTGTCTACAGCTTCATCCGGAGCCGCTACAACCGGATGTGACAACCGGCCACCGGGTGAGGTGAGGGTATCTTTACTCCGGTGAGCTCGTTGGTCGATCATCTGCGCGGTCACGGTGACCGGATCGCGGTGCTCACCGAGGACCGGCACCTCACGTACGGCGAGCTCGCCGACGGGGTCGACGAATTCGCCCGGACGTTGGGGACGGGGCGCCGGCTGGTCCTGCTCGAGACACTCAACGACATCGCGACGCTGGTCAGGTACCTCGGAGCGCTGGCCGGCGGCCATGTCGTCCTGCCGGTGGCCGCCGGTGGCGATCACCGCGCCATCGTCGAGACCTACCGGCCCAACGTGATCGTCGACGGTGCCGGGGTCCGCACCCATTCGCCCGAGACCCACCACCTCCACGACGACCTCGCGCTGCTGCTGTCCACCTCGGGCAGCACCGGGTCGCCCAAGCTGGTCCGGCTCTCCCACGCCAATCTGATGTCCAACGCCGCCGCGATCGCCGAATACCTCGGAATCCGCGCCACGGACCGGGCCGCCACGACGTTGCCGATGTCCTACTGTTACGGCCTGTCGGTGATCCACAGCCACCTGCTGGCCGGCGCGGCGTTGATCCTGACGGATCTGTCCGTGACCGACGAGCAGTTCTGGACCCTGTTCCGGCGTCACCGGGGCAGCACCTTCGCCGGGGTGCCTTATACCTTCGAGTTGCTCGAGCGCATCGACTTCCCGTCGATGGACCTGCCGCACCTGCGCTACCTGACCCAGGCCGGCGGACGGATGCCCGCCGAGCGGGTCCGCCGCTTCGCCGAGCAGGGTCAGCGCCGCGGCTGGGACCTGTTCGTCATGTACGGCGCCACCGAGGCGACCGCCCGGATGGCTTATCTGCCACCAGATTTCGCGCTGACGCGACCTGAGGCGATCGGGGTGCCGATCCCCGGCGGGTCGTTCTCGCTGGAACCGTGCCGGGACTGGCCGGGCGAGGAGATCGGCGAGCTGCTCTACCACGGCCCGAATGTGATGATGGGCTACGCACAGTGCGCGGCCGACCTGGCGACGGGCCGGACCGTCGACGTGTTGCGCACCGGAGATCTGGCGCGGCAGACCACCGACGGTCTCTACGAGATCGTCGGGCGCAAAAGCCGTTTCGTGAAGATGTACGGTCTGCGTATCGACCTGCACCAGGTGGAGACCAGGCTGCGCGACGACGGGGTGGCCGCGCTGTGCGTCGACCACGGCGACGGTCTGGCGGTGGTGGCCGCGGGTGGTCACGACGCCACGACGGTGCGGCGATCAGCGGCGGCCGCGGCGGGGATCCCCACCGAGGGCGTGCACGCTGTCGCGGTCACCGAGCTGCCGATGCTGACATCCGGTAAGCCCGACTACCAGACCGCGCGCAAGCTGGCCCGCGATGCCGAGCCCGCCCGCGCCCCCCGCGACCACACCGATCTGCGCGCGCTGTTCGGCGAGGTGCTCCACCTCGACCCCGCCGACATCGGCGAGGAAGCCAGCTTCGTCGACCTCGGCGGCAACTCGCTGTCCTATGTGGCGATGTCGGTACGCCTGGAGCGGATGCTCGGTCAACTGCCGGCGCACTGGCCGCAGATGCCGATCCGGGACTTGCAGCAACTGCCGCCCCCACGAAAGCCGCGCCGCCGGTTCTGGGACACCACCATGGAGACCGGCGTCGCGCTGCGCGCCGCCGCGATCGTGCTCATCGTCGTCTCACACGCGGAACTGTTCGAGGTGTGGGGCGGCGCGCACATTCTGCTCGGCGTGGCCGGATACAACTTCGGCCGCTTCTGTCTGACCCCGCTGCCCCGGCGCCGCCGGATCCGGCACCTGCGCACCACGATCGCCTGGATCGCGGTCCCGTCGATGGTCTGGGTCGCGCTCGCGCTCGTCATCACCGACGACTATCACCTGACCAACCTGGTGCTGGCCGACAAGTTCCTCGGGCCGTCGGACAGCATGACCTCCGGCCGGTTGTGGTTCGTCGAGGTGCTGGTGTGGATTCTGGTGGCGCTGGCCGTGCTGTTCTGGCTGCCGGCCGCCGACCGGATCGAACGCCGGTATCCGTTCGCAGTCGCGGCGGTGTTCCTCGCCGTCGGCCTGGCCGTACGGTTCGGCCCGGGGTCGGATCTCGACGCGAAGTTCACCGTGCTGGCGTTCTGGTTCTTCGCGCTGGGCTGGGCCGCGGCCAAGGCGTCGAGCACGGTGGCGCGTGTCGCCGTGACCCTCGCGTTGTTCGTCGGCCTGATCGGCTACTTCGACCACACGGAGCGCGAAGTGCTGGTGGCGGTCGGGCTGGTGCTGCTGATCTGGCTACCCACGCTGCGCTGCCCCGCCCCGGTCGCTGTGGTGGCGGGCGTGCTGGCCGAGGCGTCGCTGTATACCTACCTGACGCACTATCAGGTCTATCCGCTCTTCGGGGAACACCGTGTGATCGGGGTGCTGGCGTCGCTGCTGGCGGGAGTGGCGGTGACCGCCGCGGTGACGGCGCTGCGTCGACGGCTGCGTCCGACGTCGGGCCGCGCGATCACGGCCCCGGAGCCGGCTCACGCTCGGCGATGAGTCCTTCCTGAACCAACGTCGCGGCGACCACGCCATCGCCGTCGACCAGGCTGGCGGTCACGACGCCGCGGCCGCGCGCTGCCGCCGGCGACCGGCTCTCCAGCAGGTTCCACCGGTCGGCGTGGACGGCGCGGTGGAACCACATCGACGAGTCGGTGGTTCCGCTGCGGTGACTTCGGGCACGCATGGAATGTCCGTGCACCTGCAGTGCCGGGTCGATCAGGTAGACGTCGGTGACATAGGCGGCTACCAGCGTGTGCACCCGCGGGTCGGCCGGGAGCTCGGCTGTGGTGCGCCACCACATGCGGCGCACGAATCCGTCGGTGCCCACGGCGTCGTCGACGATGCGGATGTCGAGTTCGTCGAGCGGCAGCGACGGCGCCGGTCCGGGCGGACCGGTCTGCGGCAAGGTGGCGGGGTCTTCCGGCGCCGCGGCCCGCCAGCCGTGTTCCGGGCCCGGCAACGCGGCCGAGAACGACACCGTCGCGGTGGTCAGCAGTCGGCCGTCTTGCAATGCATCGACGCGCCGGGACGCGGCCGTACGGCCGTCGTAGACCCGCGTCACCTGGTAGTCGGTCGGTTGCCCGGCGTCGCCGCCGCGCAGGAACTGCAGGTGCAGCGCAGTGGGAGCCTTGACGTCGTCGACCGTGCGCCACGCCGCGGCCAGGCTCTGGGCCACCAGCAGGCCGCCGTAGGCCCGCTTGCCGGCCGGGCCGCTGGCCGGTCCGCGCCACGTGTCGCGGCCGACGTCGGTGACCTCGAGCAGCTCCGCAAGCGTGCTCACGCGACGGTGCCCGAATCGAACAGCTCGTCGATCCGGCCGCGGTCCATCGACAACCAGTCCCCCAGCACAGCCGCGGTGTCGTCGCCCAGCGCGGGAGCGGCGACGGCGGGCGGGTACGACCCGTCGATCGACACGGGCAGCCCGGCCGCCAGGTAGCGGCCCACTCGTGGCTGGTCGAGTTCGGTGAACAGCGGGTTGTCGGTCACCCGGGGATCGGCGGCCGTTTCGGCGAAACTCTGGTAGCGCTCCCACAGCACCGAGGTCGCCGACAGGGCGGCAGCGACCTCCGCGCCGGTATGGCTGCTGAACCACTCGGCGAACAGTGCGCTCAGCGCCTCCCGGTGCCGGTAGCGTTCGCCTTCGTCGGTGAAATCGGCGCCCAGGGAATCCGCCAGCGCGGCAACGGCTCCGGCGGTGCCGGTGAGATCGGTCAGGTCGCGGAAGTGCCGACCGGTCAGCGCGACGACCATGTAGGACACCCCGTCGCTGCTGGTGAAGTTCTGTCCGTAGGTGCCGTACACCGCGTTGCCGATGCGTTGTCGCGCGGTGCCGTTGATCATGGCCTCGGTCAACAGGCTGAGGTTGCCGGCGGTGGCCAGTGCGACGTTCTCCAGCGGGATGCTGATCTGCTGGCCGTGCCCGGTGGCGTCGCGGTGGCGCAGCGCGGTGACCACCGACAGCGCCGCGTACAGACCGCAGCTGACATCCCAGGCCGGCAGTACGTGGTTGACCGGGGTGGTCAGCTCGGCCGGTCCGGTCACCAACGGGAAGCCGATGGCGGCGTTGACGGTGTAGTCCACGCCGGTGCCGCCGTCGTGGCGCCCGGAGACCTCGATGTGGATCAGGTCGGGCCGCGTCCGGCGCAACGTCTCGTAGGAATGCCATTGCCGCCCGGCGACATTGGTGATGAACACCCCGGCGTCGGCGATCAGTCGGGTGACCAGCTGCTGCCCGCTCTCCGCACGCATGTCGACGGCCAGCGACCGTTTGCCCTTGTTCAGGCCCGCCCAGTAGATGCTGTCTCCGGACTCGGTGAGCGGCCAGCGCCGGTAGTCCGCGGCACCGCCGACCGGGTCGACGCGCAGCACCTCGGCACCCAGTTGCGCCAGGGTCATCCCCGCCAGTGGCACTGCGACGAAGCTGGAGATCTCGACGACCCGCACTCCGGCCAGGGGCCGCGCCGGGTCTGGCGCTGATTCGGTCACCCGATCAAGCTAGCAAGCGCGCGTTCAGATCAGTTCGATCGCTTCGGCGATCGAGGGCAGCACCCGGCTGGGCCGAAACGGGTACCGGTCCACATCCTCGATCGAGGTCGAACCGGTGAGCACCAGGATGGTCTCCAGCCCGGCCTCGATGCCGGCGACGACGTCGGTGTCCATCCGGTCACCGACCATCACCGTGGTCTCGGAGTGCGCCTCGATGCGGTTGAGAGCACTGCGGAACATCATCGGGTTGGGCTTGCCCACGAAGTACGGTTCGCGTCCGGTGGCCTTGGTGATCATCGCCGCGACCGAGCCGGTGGCCGGCAGCGGACCCTCCGCCGACGGCCCGGTGACGTCCGGGTTGGTGGCGATGAAGCGGGCCCCGCCGAGGATCAGACGGACCGCTTTGGTGATCGCCTCGAAGGAGTAGGTGCGGGTCTCACCGAGCACCACGAAGTCGGGATCGATGTCGGTCATCGTGTAGCCGGCCTCGTGCAGCGCGGTGGTCAACCCGGCCTCGCCGATGACGTAGGCCGACCCGCCGGGCTGCTGGTCGGCCAGGAACGTCGCAGTCGCCAGCGCCGAGGTCCAGATCGCCCGCTCGGGAACGGTCAGCCCCGATCGGGCCAGCCGCGCGGCCAGGTCCCGCGGGGTGAAGATCGAGTTGTTGGTCAGCACCAGGAACGGCCGCTCGAGTTCGGCGAGCCGCTGCAGGAACTCCGCCGCCCCGGGCAGCGCGTGCTCCTCGCGGACCAGCACGCCGTCCATGTCGGTCAGCCAACACTGCGGGGTGGGACGCATCGACCCAGTCTGGCAGTCAACGCGCCCCTGCCGCCAGCATTGACATCGCAGCGCTCATGCAGCGGTTTCCGCGCGACAGACCATCACCGGAACGGTGCTGTGCTGCAACAGGTTCAGGCTGGTCGAGCCGAGCAGCGTGCTGGCCAGCGCATTGCGGCCACGCGTACCGACGATCACCAGTTGCGCATCGCCGCAATGGCCGAGCACCGCCTCGGCCGCCGGAGCCTCCTCGACGATGGGCTCCACCGCCACGGCGGGATACCGCTCCGACATCCGCGTGGTCTCGCTCACCAGCGCAGCCCGCTGCGCGGCACGGAGCGCCTCGTGCAGCTCTTCGTCGACCGCATCCGCCGGCAGACGTGCCGACCACCCGCGCACCGCGCGTACCCCGACGCCGAACCGGTCGGCGACGTCGAACGCGGCCGCCAGCGCGGCGGTCCCCGAGGGACTGCCGTCGGTGCCGACCACCACCGGCTGGCCGCTCAGCGCCGTCTGCCCGCCACGCCACGCCACCACCGGGCAGTGGGCGTGCGCGGCCACCGCCAGGGTCGTGGAGCCCAGCAGCAGCAGCGACGCGGTGTTGATCTCGTTGCCGCCCAACACGATCAGTCGCGCCTCTCGGCTCGCCGCAGTGAGCACCTGGTCGGCGGGTTCGCGGTACGATGCCGTCGACACGACCAGGTCGGGGAAGTCGGACCGGACCGCGTCGGCGGCGTCTTTGAGGAAGATCGGCGCCGTGTCGGCCTGGTAGGACACGATCGCGGCCTGGATCGCGGCCGTCGCCTCGCTCAGGCCCCGGCCCAGACCCACCATCGCGTGCACGATGTGCAGCGGCGCGCCCACGCGGGTGGCGACCGCACCCGCCCACCGGGTCGCCGCGATGGCCGCGTCGCTACCGTCCACCCCGACGACGACCGCACCGGTGTGCTCTGCCATGACGATTTCCTCCGTGGTCGGTGCTAGCTGCGCGCCGCCTCCAACAGGAGTCTGCGCTCGGCAGCTGACACCGTACGCCGGGCCGCCGCGGCGGCGTCGGGGTTGACCGACACCGACGTGATGCCCATCCGCACCAGATGCTCGGCGAACGCCGGGTTCGTCGAGGGCGCCTGACCGCACAGCGACGACGTGATCCCGAGCCGGCGCGCGGTGCTCACGATCCGTCCGATCGCGTCCAGCACGGCGGCGTCGGACTCGTCGAACAGTTCGGCGCAGATGTCGGAATCCCGGTCCACGCCCAGCGTCAACTGGGTCAGGTCGTTGCTCCCGATCGAGACCCCGTCGATGCCCATACCCACGTACTCGGGCAGCCAGTAGGCGATCGACGGCACCTCGGCCATCACCCACCGGTGCAGGCCACGCTGCTTGCCCAGCGGGCTGGCGTCGATCAGCTCCAGGCACTCCTCGAGTTCCCACTTGGTGCGCACGAACGGAATCATCAAGTGCAGGTTCGGGTTCTGCTCACGCACCCGCGCCAGCGCGGCCAACTCCAGTGCGAACACCTCCGGTTCCTTGACGTAGCGGTAGCAGCCGCGGAAGCCGATCATCGGGTTGTGCTCCTCGGGTTCGTAGGCGTCGCCGCCTTCGAGGCCGCGGAACTCGTTGGTGCGGAAGTCGGTGGTGCGATAGATGACGGGACGCGGCGCGAACGCCGCAGCGATGCCGCCGACCGCGTCGACCATCGCCGACACCATCGACTCCTGCTCGCCGCGGGCGATCAACTCCCGCGGGTGCCGGTTCTGCAACGCCTCGGTCAGCATGAACTCCGCGCGCAGCAGCCCGACACCGTCGACGTCCTGCGCGGCCACGGCGTCGGCGGTGTCGGCCATCGCGAGGTTGACGTAGATCTTGGTGGCGGTCACCTCGGCGGCCGCGACGGTGGTCGGCGGGCCGGCGGGACGGTCCACCGCCGAGGTCTGCGCGGGGCGACCGCGTCACCGGTCAGCACCCGGCCGTGGGTGCCGTCGACGGTCACCAGCATGCCGTCCTTCAGGTCGGTGGTGGCGGTTCGCGCCCCGACGATGCACGGCACGCCCAGCTCGCGGGCGACGATGGCGGCGTGACAGGTCATCCCGCCGGTGTCGGTGACCAGCGCCGCGGCCCGGCGCATGGTGGGCAGCCAGTCGGGATTGGTCATCTGGGACACCAGGACCTCACCGTCGCGGAGCCGGGACCCCTCCTCCGGGGTCAGCAGCACCCGCACGGTGCCGGCCGCCTCGCCCGGCGCAGCCGGTAGACCGCGCGCCACCACGTCATGGGTCTCGGGAGCCGGCATCGTGGCGTGGTGCAGCGTGGTCACCGGCCGGGCCTGAACGAACCAGGTCTTTCCGCCGGCGATGGCCCACTCGGTGTCCTGGGCACATCCGTGGTGCTTCTCGATGGCCAGGGCCAGGTCCACGATCTCCAGCAACTCGGCGTCGCTGAGCACCTTCGCCGTGGCCTCCTCCTCGCCGAGATCGATGGTTGCGTCGCTGCCGTCCGCGCCTCGGACGATTTTGAACGACTTGTATCCCAATCGGGTGCTGAGGATCTTGCGATGCTCCTTCGACACGATGTAGGTGTCGGGTTCCACCGACCCCGACACCACCACTTCGCCCTGCCCGAACGCCGCCTCCACCACGACCCGGTCCTCGGCGCCGGTGCTCGGATCGGCGGTGAAGGCCACCCCCGAGCGTTCGGAGGCGATCATCTGTTGCACCACCACGGCCATCGCCGGGTCGGACCCGAAGTTGCGGCTGGCCCGGTAGGTGACCACGCGCGGGCTGAACAGCGACGCCCAGCACCGCTGGACCGCTTCGATGAGGTCGTCCTCGCCGCTGATGTTGGTGAACGTGGCGTTCATGCCGGCAAAGGACGCATCCTTGCCGTCCTCCCCGGTGGCCGAGGAGCGCACGGCCACCGACACGTTGTCGCCGAGTGCGCGGTAGGCGCGCAGCACCTGGTCGCGCACCTCGTCGGCGATGCCGCCCTTCCACACCAGGGTCTGCATCTGCTCGCACATCTCGATCAGCCGGTCCGGGTTGCCGACCTGCGCCATGGCCGCGCGGTGTGCGGCGTTCAGTTCGTCGGTCACTCCGCCGGCACGCATGGAGTTCCGGTAGCAGTCCCGCAGCAGCACGAAGCCGGGCGGTACCGGCAGCCCGGCGGCGATCATCTCACCGAGGTTGGCCCCCTTGCCCCCCGCGTCCTCGGCGTCACTCAGCCGCAGGTGCGCGAAATCGCGCACCAGATTCGAGTTCGTCATCGATGCTCTCCCAATCCCGTGTCGTGGCTACTTGGCGGCGGTCAGCAAGACCTTGAGCGCGCCGGTCTCGGCGGCCGCCGCGAAGATGTCGTAAGCGTCCTCGAACTCGTCGAGGGTGAAGCGGTGCGTGATCATCGGAGCGGTGTCGATCCGCGCACTGGCCACCAACTCGATCAGCGTCGGAGTGGAGTAGGTGTCGACCAGGCCCGTGGTGATGGTGAGGTTCTTGATCCAGATGTCTTCGAGGTGCAACGTGGCCGGCGCCCCGTGGACGCCGATGTTGGCGACGTGCCCGCCCGGGCGGACCAGCTCCACGCACTGCTCGAAGGTCTGCGGCACCCCGACGGCCTCCATCACCACATCGGCACCGAGACCGCCGGTGAGTTCCTTGACGACGGTCGACGGGGACTGCTTCGTCGCGTTGACCGTCACGTCCGCGCCGAATCTGCGGGCGGCCTCCAGCCGGGAGTCGGCGAGGTCGACCACGACGATGTGGCTGGGGCTGTACAGCCGTGCGGTCAGGATCGCCGCCAGCCCGATCGGCCCGGCCCCGACGATGACCACGGTGTCGCCGGGCGCCACCGCGCCGTTGCGCACGCCCACCTCGTAGGAGGTGGGCAGGATGTCGGCCAGCATCACCATCTGTTCGTCGCTGACCCCCGCCGGCACCTTGTGGGTGGACGTGTCGGCGAACGGCACGCGGACGAGTTCGGCCTGGGTGCCGTCGATCAGGTGGCCCAGAATCCATCCGCCACCGCCAAGACACTGGCCGTACATGCCGTCCCGGCAGTATCGGCACCTGCCGCAGGCGGTGATGCAGGAGACCAGCACCCGGTCGCCGACCGACAGCGTCTGCACGGCGTCACCGACCGAGACGACGGTGCCGACGGCTTCGTGTCCGAGGATGCGCCCGTCGGTGACCTCGGGCACGTCGCCTTTGAGGATGTGCAGATCGGTGCCGCAGATTGTGACAGCGTCGACGCGCACGATGGCGTCGGTCGCCGCGCCGATCACCGGATCGGGCACCTCCTCCCACGACCTGCGTCCCGGACCGTGGTACACCATTGCCTTCATCGCCCGCCTCTTCTCCCTACCGATCAAATTGCCAGACAGCAGATTTCGTGTGCCTCGGCGACGGTGTCGCCCAGAGGTCGACCGGTGTCCAGGCGGTGGGCACCCTCCCAGACGCCGTCGTGTTCGGCGTTGCCCGCCGCAAGCGCGGCAGCGATGGCGGGTGTCGCGTCCGACGTCGTGTGCCGTCGGCCCGCGATCCGCGCCTCGGCTTCGGCCAGCGGCAGCGTGCACGCGAATTCGATGCTCGGACAGTGCATTCGCTCCGCCAGATCCCGGGCCCGGGCCCGGTGCCGCGGCTCGCGCCAGGTTCCGTCGAGGATCACCGTCCGGCCTCTGCCGAGCTCGCCGGCGGCGCTGTCGAGTACCGCGTCGTAGACCTTCTCGACCTGCTCAGGGCCGTACAACCCGGAGCCCAGGGCACCGGCCTCGCCGGCGATGACGCCGTCGCGCTGCAGATCGCGACGCACGTCGTCGGTCGAGATGACCTCAGCTCGCAGGTGCCCGGCCAGCCCGCGGGCCAGGGTGGTCTTGCCGGTGCCGGGGCCACCCCCGACCAGGATCAGCCGCACCGCACCGGCCCTCAGGTGCTCGGCTGCCAGATGCAGATGCCGGTGCGCGTCGGCGACCGCTTCGGCACGACCCTGCCGCGCGCGGATGCAGTCGGTCTTGGCGCGCACCACGGCCCGGTAGGCGATGTAGAAGTCTCCCAGCGCTTCCGGCGCCGAATCGTCGGCGGCGCGTCGGTAGTGCTCGAGGAACTGCGCGCCGAGGTCGCCGCGCCCCAGGAATTCCAGATCCATCGCCAGGAACGCGGCATCGTCGATGCCGTCGACGTGGCGCAGTCCGGCGTCGAACTCCAGGCAGTCCAGCAGCACCGGCCCGTCGGGTTGCCAGAAGATGTCGTCGGCCAGCAGATCGGCGTGGCCGTCGACGATGCGGCGCTCGGCGATCCGCTCGGCGAACAACGCCTCACGCCCCGCGAGGAATTCGCCGACCAGCCGCTCGACCTGATCGACGACGTCGCCGGGCAGCAGGGTTGGAGCGTAACCGTGCAGTTCGGTCAGGTTGTCGCGCCACCGCTTCTCGACCGCCGCGCGGCTGCCGTCGGCGTCGATCTCGGGTGATCGGGCCGCGCCGGCGTGAAATCGCGCCAAGGTGTCGGCAACGGCCCGCAGCTCGTCCTCGACGGGCAGCCCCCGACGGACCCGGGTGCTCAACCGATGCTCGTCGGCGTAGCGGCGCATGACGATGACGGGTTCGGCCGGCCCGCCCTCCACGTCGCTGAGGTGCGCGACACCGAGATACGCCTGCGGCGCGAGCCTGCGGTTGAGCTCGACCTCCTGAACACACGCGCGCTCGCGTTGCCCGACACCGGAGAAGTCGAGGAAATCGGTGCGCACGGGCTTTTTCACCTTGTAGGCGCGGTTCCCGACCAGTGCGACGATACCGGTGTGGGTCTCGTGGATCTCAGGTCCGGCCGGCATGCGGACACCGGACGCGTCGCCGCTCATATGCCCATGGTGCCCGAACGGCACCGCCGTCCGCTGCAGTCCTTGTGACCCCGCGCCAGGGACGAAAGCCCCTAGTGCCCGGGCTGGTGCGGCGGTGGGGTCAGCGCGTCCGGACCGGCATCCGGGCCCAGCCCCGCACGCTGGAGGTCCGCGCGCGACGGGCGTTGTCGTAGTCGACTTCCCAGTCGCTCCAGCGCTTGAGCACCTCCTCGAAAGCGACCCGGGCCTCCAGCCGGGCCAGCGCCGACCCCAGGCAGAAGTGGATGCCCTGACCGAAGCTCAGATGCCCGCCCGTGCGGTGGATGTTGTAACGGTCCGGGTCGGGGTAGTGGGTGTCGTCGCGGTTCGCGGACCCGTTGAGCAGAAGCATGAACGAGCCTTCGGCGACGGTCTGTCCGTAGAGCTCGACGTCGCGGGCGACATAGCGTGCCTGCACCGGTGAGGGCGGCTCGAAACGCAGCGTCTCCTCGACGGCCAGCGGAATCAACGTCGGGTCGGCAACCAGTTCGCGCCGCTGGTCGGGATGGTTTGCGAGCAACTCGCCCATGAAGCCGATCAAGCGAGCCGTCGTTTCGCCGCCCGCCCCGGCGATCATCGCGGTGTAGGCCAGCACCTCGGTGCGGTCCAGTTGCCGCCGCGTCCCGTCGGGCTCCTCGATCTCGGCGTTGAGCAGCTCGGTCATCAGGTCGTCGGACGGGTGGCCGGCCCGCCACTCGATGTACTCGGCGAACAGTGCCAGCGACTCCGCGAACACCGTGGCACTGACGTCGCCGACCTCGTCGCCGACCGAGATGTTCTGGTCGGTGCGCCGACGGATCTGCTCCTGGCCCTCCTCCGGGATGCCGAGCAGATACCCGATCGTGCGCATCGGCATGATCGCACCGAGATCGGCCACGAAGTCCCAACCGTCGCTGTCGCGCAACGGATCCAGCGCCCGGGAACAGAACCCGCGCACCAGATCCTCCACAGCCAGCATCCGGCGCGGCGTGAACACCCGCGACAACAGTCGGCGGTGCAGATCGTGCAGCGGCGGATCCTCGAACAGCAGAATCCCCGGTGGCACGTCGATCCCGTTGAACAGGATGTCTGCGGTGGTGCCCTTACCGGACCGGTAGGTCTCCCAGTCCGGCAGCGCCTTCACGACATCGTCGTAGCGGCTCAGCGCATAGAATCGGTACTTGTCGTTGTAGTACAGCGGCGCTTCTTCCCGCATCCTGCGCCACACCGGGTACGGGTCGTCGTCGATCGCGAAATCATAGGGGTCGTAGTACAACTCGGCGGTCTCGTGTGCCGGCATGGCGCTCATCCCTACCTCGGTTGGTTCTCTGTCGGCGGCCACAACTGCTCTGTCGGACCTTCCGTCACGTACCCGCCCAGTTTGGTGGCCAGATGCGGCGCGAACACCGCCCCGTACATCAGATGCCCGACCACGACCACGGCGGCCACCGACAACAGCGACGACCCGACCTTGCTCGAGGACCGGCTGTCCGACCACACCTCGATGACATTGCGTCCTTCTCGGTCGACCCGACCGAGAAGGTAGGTGAAGACCATCATCTGCAGCCCCATCGCCACCGCGTCATACACCGGGTACTGGTACCTGCTGCCCTGGAACAGCGCCAGACCGTCGATCACGTAGCCGTAGACGAACACCCCCAGCCGCGGGCCGAAGAATCCGTTGAACAGCAACGCCCAGCAGAACCCCACCGCGAAGCCGACCGCCAGCAGCGTCTGGGGCCGGCGCCACCCGAACCGGGTGATCGCCCGGCGGCCGAGCGCCGCGCCGATGACCGCGGGCAGCACGAAGTAGGCGATGTAGCCGATGGGTACCGACGACGGCAGCCCGCCTCCCCAGGTCATGTTCAACGGCCACCACGAGGGCATCCTCGGCAGTTCGGGCGGGAACTGCGCATAGACCGCCCAGTCGTAGGGCGCCTCGATCCAGGAGAACGAGATCGCCGAGATGGACACCAGCAGCAGCGGATGCAGCCGTCCACGGCGAATGCTGAGGTAGACACCGAACGCCAGGAAGAGGGCCCCGCCGAGGTAGGCGAAGGACAGTCCGGCGATCAAGGCAGGGGACAGCGCTGTGTCCATCAGCGCTCTCCCTCGCCGTCGGTCCCCCGCGGCCCGCGCGCTTCGGGGTCGAAGTAGATCACCAGACCGACGATGAGCACGGCCAAACCGGTCAACGTGCCGACCATGATGAGAGCGCCCACATCGATGCCTTCCGTCGTGCGACTTTTTAATAGTGCACACTATTAAGACGCGAGCAGTCAAGACCCGACTATGGTGAGATCCGGTGCCTGCGCGAAAACCGTCTGTCCAGCAGAACGCCGTCCGCCGACCGCGTGGCGAGGCGCGGCGGCTGCTGCTCGACGCCGCCCGGGACCTGTTCGCGCGCAAGGACTATCGGGCGACCACCACCCGCGAGATCGCCGAGGCCGCCGGGGTCAGCGAGTATCTGTTGTTCCGCCACTTCGGCTCCAAAGCGGGTCTGTTCCGCGAAGCCCTGGTCACCCCGTTCACCACCTTCCTCGACGAGTTCCGCGACACCTGGCGGTCGGTGGTCCCCGAAAAGACCGACGAGGAGGAGCTGGCCCGGCAGTTCGTCGGCCGGCTCTACGACGTCCTCGTCGAGCACCAGGGCCTGGTGCTCACGCTGGTCACCGCCGACGGTCTCGGCGACGACGAGCTCGAGGCCGCCGGCATCGCCGACATCCGCCGCGTGCTCAACGTTCTCGGCGAGATCAGTGCCGAAGGGATGCGTTTGCGCGGCAAGCGCTCCCGCCAGCCGGACCTGCCCGCGCACTCGACGGTGGCCATGGTCGTCGGCATGGTGGCGCTGCGGTCCACCTTCTTCGGCGGCGCACCGCCACCCCGCGAGGCGATCGTCGACGAACTGGTTCAGGCGGTCCTGCACGGCTTCCTCCATCGGCCCAGTTGAGCTGCCCTATCCCCCGGGTCCGTTGGGCCACTTCAACAGTGAACCGGCATCCACCCGAATCTGCTGTCCGGTGATGTAGCGGCTGTCGTCACTGGCCAGGAACACCCCCAGGTGAGCCATGTCGTCGGGCTCGATGTACGGGATCGGCATCGCCTGGAAGAGGCTGAACAGCGGTTCGGCGTCCTCGCGCGTCGGAGTCTTGCCCTCCATTTTGAGGTCGGGCCGGAACACGCCGTACATGCCCTCGTTCTGCAGCAGGTGGGTGTTGCAGTTGGTCGGATGGATGGCATTGACGCGGATCATCCTCGGCGCCAGATGCAGGCTCATCTCCTCGACGTACTCGATCACCACGCGCTTGCTCCATCCGTAGCCCGCGCCGCCGGGCCCCATGTCGGGGCTGGTGGTGGTGCCGCGGATCATGCCCGCGGTCGATCCGGTGACGATGATCGACGCGCCGTCGGGCAGGTGCGGGATCGCCACGGCCACCGTGTTCATCACGCCGAGTAGGTCGACGTCGGTCGCGTCGACGAAGCCCATCGGGTCGGGGTTGCCCATCGCCATCGGCAGGATTCCGGCGTTGGCGACGACGATGTCGATCTTGCCGAGATCGGCGACGCCCGCCTCGGCGGCCTCGCGCAGTTCGTGGCGTTCCCGGACATCGGCGACCCTGGCCACCACCCGTCGGCCCGCCTCCTTCACCGCGCGTTCGGTCTCGGCGAGGTCCTCCGGCGTCGCGAGTGGGTAGGGGTTGCTGGGGATGTCGCGGCAGATGTCGACCGCGATGACGTCGGCGCCTTCTCTGGCCATCGCCACCGCATGCGCACGACCCTGCCCGCGGGCCGCTCCGGTGATGAACGCGACCTTGCCCTCGAGTTTTCCCGTCATGTGTGCTCCTTCGCTGCTGACCGGTTAGGGCGCAGATTTGAACTCGATGTGCAACTCGGCGAGCCCGCGCATGATGAACGTGGGCTCGTAGGAGTAGCTGCGCGCTGCGGCGGGACCGTGGTGTTCCTCCGAGATGGTGATGTCCGACATCCGGTCCAAGATCCGGTTCAACGAGATCCGGCCCTCGGCGCGCGCCAGCGGCGCCCCGGGGCAGGAGTGCACGCCCCGGATGAACGCGATCTGTTCACGCACATTGGGGCGGTCGGGCCGGAACTCGTCGGGGTCGGCGAACTTGCGCGCGTCCCGATTGCATGCGCCCGGCAGCACCATCACGGTGGTGCCGGCGGGTACCTCGACCTCGCCTATCGACGTGGTCGTCCGCGCCATGCGGAAGTGGGATTTGACGGGACTCTCCATCCGCAGTGTCTCTTCGAGGAAAGCGGGGATCTTGCTCCGGTCGTCGCGCAGCATCGTCTCGAATCCCGGGTTGTCGGCGATGAATCGGACCGCTGAACTGACCAGCTTCGTCGTCGTCTCCGTGCCCGCGGCGAACAGGAACGTCGACAGGTTCATCACATCTTCGATGTCGGGTGTGGACCCGTCCTCATATTTCGCCTGCGCCAACTCGGTCAGCACATCCTCCTGCGGGGCCCGCCGGCGATTCTCGATATAGGCGTAGAACTTGTCGTTGAGCCACTGCAGCGGGTTGTGCGTCGTCGGCGCCTCCTTGCCCAGTTCGCCGACCGTTTCCAGCGCGAAGGCGGCCTTGAACTCCTCGTGATCCTCGGCCGGCACCCCCAGCAGGTCGGCGATCACCAACAGAGAGAACGGCTTTGCGTAGTCGGCGAGGAATTCCGCGTGCCCGCGGTCGACGAATGTGTCGAGCTGCCGGTCGGCCAGCCGCCACATGAAGTCCTCGTTCTCCTTGAGGCGTTTCGGAGTGATCAGTTTGTTCATCAGTCCGCGGGTGCGGGTGTGCAGTGGCGGATCCTGGGAGGTGATGTGTTCGGCCATCGGGACCGCGCCGCGATGCTCTTCGATCAGCGCGGACACATCGTCGCTGTCGCCGGGGCCGAACGGCATGCCCGAGAACGGGCCCGCCACCGAATTGCAGGACGAGAACTCGGGATTCTTGTAGACCGACAGCGCCTCCTCGTAACCGGTTACCACCATCACGTCGAACGGAGTCGCCCGGGTGACAGGGCATTTCGCGCGCAGATGGTCGAAGTAAGGATATGGGTCGGGTACCAGGGACTCGTCGGTGAAGTAGTCGATGGCGTCGTACGTGGAGGGGTCGGTCACGCGTTACTCCTGGGGCGGTCGAACAGCACGGGAAGCGATGTCGGTGATCGGAAGACCTGGCCGCGAATGTGCGGATCGCCGCCGTCGGGGTCCAGCCGAAGGTTCGGCAACCGGTCGAGCAACAGGTTGACCGCTGTGCGCATCTCCAGCCGGGCCAGGTGCATACCCAGGCACACGTGCACCCCGTGCCCCCAGCCGAGGTTGGACTTGGGCGCGCGGAAGATGTCGAACCGGTCCGGATCCGGGTAGCGGTCCTCCTGCCGGTTGGCAGCACCGAGCATCGGCATCACCGTCGCTCCCGCCGGGATCGACACCCCGCCCAGTTGGGTATCTCGCGTGGCGACGCGGGTGATCGTCAACAGTGGCGACTCCCACCGCACCGCCTCCTCGATCGCCTGCGGCAGCAGTGTCCGGTCGTCGCGGATCACCTGCAGCTGAACCGGATCGGACAGCAGCGCGAAGATCAGACTGCCCAGCGAGCGATAGGTCGTCTCGACGCCGGCCGGCAACAGCAGCCGCAGGAAGGAGTAGATCTCCTGGTCTTCGAGTTTGTTGCCGTCGATCTCGGCCGCGGCGAGTGCGCTGATCAGGTCCTCCCGCGGCTCTGCGCGCCGGGCCTCGAGGATCGGGGCGAAGTAGTCGCACAGCGCGGCCGACGCGGCCAGCCCCCGTTCGGGGTTCATCAGCCAGCTCAGCAGCGAGATCGACCACCGCTGGAACTGAGGGTAGTCCTGCTCGGGGAGACCCAGCAGCCCGGCGATGATCTGACTCGGGTAGTCGAAGGTGAACTCTTTGACCAGATCGGCTTTGCCGTTGTCGGCGAATTTGTCGATCAGGCTGTTCGCGACGCGACCGACCAATTCGTTCTCCCAGCGCGCCAGCGCTTTCTGGGTGAAGGCCTTCTGGACCAGGGCGCGCAGCCGGCCGTGCACCGGCTCGTCCATGCCGAGCATCACCCGCTCACCGAGCACCGGGCCGAACGCCGCGATGACGCTCGACGACGAGAACGTCTCGTTGTCGCGCAACATCTGCTGGATCTCCTCGTGCCGGTAGACGATGAACATCGGCAGCGATTCCTCGTGCGGCAGCGCTCCGGAGGTCTCCAACCGCTGCACCGGTTGCTCGCGGCGCAGTCTGGCCAGTTCGGTGTAGGGGTCGCGGACGTCACCGGAGATGGCGTCGTCGAACGCTCCGAAGTCTTCGAGGTCATCGAACAACTGGGACAAGGCTTCCTCCCGCAAACGCTGGTCAGTGGGCCGGATAGGCGACCGATTTCACTTCCGTGTACTGATGGAAGCCGGCGACGCCGTTCTGGCGGCCGACCCCGCTTTCCTTGTAGCCGCCGAACGGGGTGTCGGCGCCGTAACCGGCGGTGCCGTTGAGCCCGATGAATCCCGCCCGCAGGCGGCGGGCCACGGCCAGGGACCGCTCCAGCGAGGCCGAGGCCACGTTGCCGGCCAGGCCGTAGACGCTGTCGTTGGCGATGCGCACCGCGTCGTCCTCGTCCTCGTACGGGATCACGGCCAGCACGGGTCCGAAGATCTCTTCCCGCGCGATGGTCATCGAGTTGTCGACGTCGGTGAACAACGTCGGGCTGACCCAGAACCCCTTGTCGAACTCCGGGGGCGGCTCCGGGCTGCCGACCAGCAGGGTGGCGCCTTCCTCGACGCCCTTGCGGATGTACCCCAGGATGCGGGACTGCTGTCTGGCCGAGATGACCGGCCCGCACAGGGTGGCCGGATCCTGCGGGTCGCCGGCGGCGATGTTCTCATAAATCCCCTGCAGGATCGCCACGCCCTCGTCGTAGCGGGAGCGGGGCAGCAACATCCGGGTCGGTGCCGCGCACCCCTGCCCGGCGTGCATCAGCGGCCCGATGCCCATCAGGCAGGCGGTGTTGAGGTCGGCGTCGTCGAGCACGATGGTCGCCGACTTGCCGCCGAGCTCGAGGAACAGCCGCTTCATCGTGGCCGCGCCCTTCTCCATGATCCGCTTGCCGACCGCCGTGGAGCCGGTGAACGAGATCATGTCGACCTTCGGGGACAACGTCAGTTCCTCACCGACCAGATGGTCCGACGCGGTCACCACATTGACGACTCCCGCTGGGATGTCGGTCTTCTCGGCGATCAGCCGGCCCAGCCGGGTGGCGTTGAACGGGGTGTCGGGCGCAGGTTTGAGAATGACGGTGTTCCCGGTCGCCAGGGCCTGGCCGAGCTTGTTGATGCTGACCTCGAACGGGAAATTCCACGGCACGATCGCGCCGACCACCCCGACCGGCTCATGCCATACCGTGCGGGTGGTGTTCACGCCGGTGACCGACACCACGGTGTCGCCGAGGTCGGTTTCCCAGCCGAAGGTGTCGATCAGCCGCGCGGGATAGCGCAGCCCGTCGGCCAGCGGCGCGTCGAGCTGGGGGCCGTGGGTGACCGCCCGCGGCGCGCCGACCTCGCGGATGAGCTCTTCGCGCAGTTCTTCCTTCTCGGCCTCGATGGCGTCGTGCAACTGCAGCAGGCACTGCTTGCGCAACGCGCGGTCGGTGGGCCAGTCGGTCCCGTCGAACGCGCGCCGGGCCGCGTCGATGGCGCGGCCCATGTCGGCCCGCGACGCGTCGGCCACTTCGCCGAGCACGTCCTCGTTGGCGGGATTGATGTTGGTGAAGGTCCCGGCCTGTCCTTCGACGAGCTTGCCGTCGATGAGCATCCTGGATTCGTAGACCGCCGGCGACTCAGCCATCGGCGTTCTCCGGTGCACATGCGCCCTCACCTGGCGGGGGCGGTTCGACGTCGGGCCGGCCGTTGGGCAGACCGCTCTGCCATGTCGCCCACTTGCCCACCGAGAACGGCCCCTGCGCGCCCTCCTTCTCGTAATAGCCCTGCGGGTCATAGACTTTGGCCTCCGGGTACGGCCACGGGCAGGCCACCGCGGTCGCCAGCCCGCTGGCCTTGATGGCCGCGAACCAGGCCCCGTAGGCGAAGTAGGCGACGTTGATGATGAAGAACATCACCAGGAAGGTGCCCAGCACAGGCTTTCCGGGGAAGAGCTTCGCCCGCGCAGCCAGCTTTTCGGCGACCGCCTTGCCGGTGTCGTCGCGATAGCACAGCACCGCGGCGGGAATCATCACGAAGGTCACCGCCAGCGACTCCCAGATCAGCGGGAACTGAAAGGTGGTGCCGGGAAACAGTGTGCCGAACGGGATGGCCTGCGAATAGATGTAGAGACCGGTGCGCACCAGGCTCACCTCGAGAATCGCGTCGAAGATGAAGCCGATGACCAGCACCAGCAGGCCGAGGCTGACCAACGGGTGGCGCGAAACGAAAGCCGTGGGGCCGTATTTGGCCTGCCATTTGCGCAGAATCCAGATCGCCGGGAAGAACGGCGCGAAGTAGAACGCCACGTACCCGAACACGATGAACGGCTCGACCGTCGGGGACAGCATGATCAGCGGCCAGTTCTCCGGCCAGTGGATCAGCTCGGGGTTGTACACCGCGAAGGGCGCCCAGTTCATGATCGGGTCCTGCCACACGATCAACGTGGTGCACAGGAACATCAACATGATCGGGCTGCCGGGGTCGCGCCGCCAGCCCCGGACGAATATCGCGACCAGCACCACCAGCAGGATCACGGTGCCGATCTGATGCACCCACAGCCAGCCGTCCCAGCCGAACAGGAACTCGACCGGGCGCGGCCGGCCCGACACGTTCGGGTTGGCAACTCGCGGGTGTACCTCGGTCCGCGCGAACGCGACGAAGAGGCTGAAGAACGCCAACAACGCGAACGCGGAGATCCACCGCCCCCAGTTCGGCCCCTTCCCCGCCGGTTTCGCCGCCTCCGGTCGGTTCTCGGTCACCGGGGGCGCCGACCTCTCTGCGGTCATGAGCTTTCCTCTCCGAAGCGGTCGACCAGGTGCGAGTTGACGCCGTCGGCGTCGAGGGTCCGAGCCACCAGATAACCCGCGCCCATCCACGCGCGTCGCGTCCACTTGCCGAAGGACACCCGCGTGCCCGGCGCGCCGGAGGCCGCAGGCATCATCTTGACGCGCTCGAGGGCTTCCTTGACCCCACGGGGGCTCAGCGGGTGCGCGTCGGTGAAGGCTCGAACCAGGGTCGCCGCGACATCGTGGTTGACGACCGACACGCAGTACTCGGGGCGGCTGCCGTCGTACCGCTGCGCGTAGCGGTCCAGCCATGCCTGGCCGACCTTGTTGCCCTCGTCGTACTGGTCGACTCCGACCCAGCCGAGGAACGCGTTCCACATGATCGGGTTGACCCAGGCGTTCTGGAAGGCCGTGGTGGTGAAGCGCGGCGGGTCCCACTCGACGGCTTCGAGCGCAGGGTTGATGAACACGATCCCGAAGCCGAAGCCCAGGTGGATGATCGCTTCGGCTTTGGCTTCGTGCAGTGTCCGCACCGCGGCATCGATGTCCTGCGCGGTCTGGGCGATCGAGACTTCGGCGACGATGCGAATTCCCTTGCGCGCTGCTGCGCTTCGCAGATTCCGCAGATAGCTCTCGCCGATCAGGCTCTGCTCGGCCAGCACGCCGACCTCTGTGAGGCCGCGTTTGGCCACCAGATCGATGAGGAAGATCGGCTCGTCGGTCATCGAGCCCTGCGGGAAAGCGAACGTCCATTCACCGAGCCAGTCGTCGGTTCCCGTGACGCTGATGGCCGGCACCTTGAAGCGCTCCTCGATCGCCTCCCGCAGTGGCACGCAGTTGTCGGTGATGTTGGGGCCGAACACCACCAGGCACCCCTCGTCGACGAGTTCACCGTAGGCATCGATGACTGCTTTGACCGAACCTTTGGGCAAGCCCTCGACCTCGCGGTAGATCATCTGCACCGGACGGTCCATCAGACGCTGGGCGACGGCCTCCTCGAAGACGAGGTCGAAGGTTCGGGTGAACGACGCCCGCAACTCGTCGGGGAAACCCGGAGGCAGGGTGAAGTCCATCAGGTAGCCGACCTTGATGGGTTCAGCGGTGCTCTCGTACGACATCCGACCTCCACGTCGCGGTGTCGACCGACAGTTGTCGACCCACTAAAAAAACCTAATATTTGTTCAGACACTAACCGCGCCGCCGTGCAGCGTCAATCACTCCGGCGCCGATTCCCCCAGGTAGACCTCGATCAGCTCGCGCAGGCCGCGACCCACCGCCACGTCATCGGTCAGCGGCCCGGCGACTGCCACCTCGGCCGCCACCGCGACGGGCAGCCCTTCGGCGATCAGCCGCCCCGCCGCGATCAGCACCCGCGTCGACGCGACCTCTCGCAGCCCCCCGGTCTCCAGCCGCCGGATCGCCTGTCCGAACCGCACCAACTCGGCGGCGGTACCGGCGTCCACGCCCGCTTCGTGCGCGATGATCGCCTCCTCGACCTCCGGGGCAGGGAAACCGAACTCGATGGCGACCATTCGTTGCCGCGTCGAGTCCTTCAGGTCCTTGAGCACACTTTGATAACCCGGGTTGTAGGACATCACCAGCCCGAAGCCCGGCGCCGCATCCAGGGTGACCCCGAGTCGCTCGATCGGCAGCTGCCGTCGGTAGTCGGCGAGCGGATGCAGCACCACAGTGGTGTCCTGCCGGGCCTCGACCACCTCGTCGAGATAGCAGATGGCACCGTCGCGCACGGCCCGGGTCAACGGCCCGTCCACCCACACCGTTTCGTCGCCGCGCAGCAGGTATCGGCCCACCAGGTCCGCGGTGGTGAGGTCGTCGTGGCACGCAACGGTGATCAGCGGCCGGCCGAGATCGTGTGCCATGGCCTCGACGAAGCGCGTCTTGCCGCACCCGGTGGGCCCCTTCAGCACGATCGACAGACCCTGGCGGTACGCGGCCTTGAACACCGTCTCCTCATTGCCGACCGGCGTGTAGTACGGACGCGATGCGGTGGCCTGTGCGGCGGCGCCGTTCGTATGGGCGAACCCGGACTCGATGGTCATCGACACACCTCTCGTTGCGCTCCCGTGCCGCTGTGCATGGAACGCAGCCTAACCGGAACAGATGTTTGTTTCAAGCATGTGGCCGGGCGTCGTCCGCGCCGCTGGTCGCGCGCCAAGTGCATTCTGCGACTTGCCATCACGACACACGCCGGCGCACCTCGGCTGACCGTACCGCGGAACGGAACATCGGTCCGATCACTCCGGCGAGTTGGTCGGGATGGGAGATCGTGGCATGCGCGGTGCTGCCGAAGACCCTGCGCAGCGCTGCGGTATCGGTACTGGCACCGATGGTCAGACACACACAACCGGTCCCCCGGCGGCGCGCCTCGGTCAGTGCGCGCCGGGCGTCCGCGGCGCCGTAGGCCCGTTCGTAGCCGTGGTCGTAGGCCAGACCGTCGGAAAGCACCACCAGCAGTCTTCGTGACGTGCCGCCCCGGTCCTCCAATACCGCGGCGCCGTGCCGGATGGCCGCACCGAGGCGGGAGTACGCCCCGGGCTCGAGGCTGTTGAGGCGCCGCAACACCTGGGCGTCGAGGTGTTCGTCGAAGCGCTTGACCGGCACCATGCTCACCGCGGAACGGCCTTGCGAGTAGTACGCGTACAGCGACACCCGGTCCCCGAGGTCGTGCAGCGCCACCATCAGATGGGCCGCCGCGGTGCGCTGTTGCTGGTGCACCGTGCGTCCGACCGTTCCCGGCTCGGCGGCCGACCCGGATATGTCGAGCAGCAGCAGCACCGAGAGGTCGCGCCGGCGCCGCAGGCTGTCAAGGTAGACGGCCTCGTCAGGGGCCGATCCGGCCCGCACCTCAACGCGCGCCTCCAGTGCTGCGTCGATGTCGATGTCGTCGCCCTGCGGTTGCCGGTGGCGTCGGTGCAGCCCCATTCCGAGGCGGGCCAGCGGGCGACGCACGCTGATCGCGTCCTCGATCTGCTG
Organism: Mycolicibacterium duvalii; assembly: GCF_010726645.1. Taxonomy (NCBI): domain Bacteria; kingdom Bacillati; phylum Actinomycetota; class Actinomycetes; order Mycobacteriales; family Mycobacteriaceae; genus Mycobacterium; species Mycolicibacterium duvalii. The sequence goes on from NZ_AP022563.1 coordinate 2,433,134, forward strand.
GGTGGCGCTGGCCTTGATCTCCGGATCCACTTCGCGAACCGTGCACCAGTCCGGTCGGTAGGTCTTGCGCTCGGCGTTCCACTCCGGATACTTCAGACCCTCGGTCTTGATGTCGTCGACCTGCTCGGACGCCACCGACGCCAGCGACGACACCGCGTGCAGTCCGCGGGTGGTCGAGTTTGTGCGGTGTGTCGGAGTGTCCGCGCCGGGCGGGCCCGCGCCGTTGCCGCCGGTCTTGCGCGCCGAGGACAACAACTTCTTGAGCCACTTGCCGATGGTCCCCCCGCCGCCCACCGGGCTGGAGAACAGATCGGGATCGTCGGTGTCGTCGACCTGGTCCTCGTCGAGTTCGGTGAGCTCGTGCCGTTCCTGGCGTCGTGGCACATGCCCCGCCCCTTGCGGATCGGCGTGCTTGGCCGCCGCAGCACTGACCGCGAGGACCTTCTTGGCTGCGATGGCGCCGAAGGCTTTCGGCGGGCCGGGCATCGCCCCATCCTGTCGGGCGATCCGCAGCGAGGCCGCCGCCGAGTCGCTGTGTTCCCCGATGCTGCGGTCGGCCATGGCGACGAGACTGCCCGGCAGCAGGGCCGCGTTGGCCAGCAGCGCGCGGTGTCCCTCGATGGCCAGGTAGCGCTGTGCGAGTCGCCGATGCCGCACCAGGGCGCTCATCACGTCCGGATCCAGGCTGCCGGCCGCGATCAACGACGCCTGCACCGCGACGGCCTCGACCCGTGCGTGCGACGGCGCCGACGGGTCGACGAACACCGTCTGACCGTCCGTCCACGACGGCCTCCCCGGATCGGCCACATCCACCGCGACGGGACGGCCGGCGAGCGCAGACGCCAGCAGACCCAACCCGGGATACCGGTTGCCGCCACCACCGTTGGACACCCGCGCACCTCCGCACCCAGCCGAACAGCGTGTTGACCAAATATCTGTTCCACCGTAGAGTTCGGCTCGACCGGAGTCAATGCCATCAGGTCGCTGGACGGCGGTCGGCCGATCTCGTGCCGACCAACCGTTCGGCATCCCGATCTTCGCGAAATAGACGGGGAAGCAACATGATCGACTTCGCCGGACAGGTTGCGGTGGTCACCGGCGCCGGACGTGGACTGGGGCGGCTCTACGCGCTCGACCTCGCGCGCCGGGGCGCGGCGGTCGTCGTCAACGACATCGGCGGCACCATGCAGGGCACCGGGCGCGACACCACCGTCGCCGACGCGGTGGTCGAGGAGATCCGGACCGCCGGAGGACAGGCGACAGCGTCGTATGACTCGGTGGACACCCCCGACGGCGGCCGGGCCGTCATCGACCGGGCGATGGCCGAGTACGGCCGCCTCGACGTCGTGGTCAGCAACGCGGGCATCTTCACCAGCGTCCCGTTCCACCGACTCGACACCGAGGAGTGGCGCCGGATGCTCCGGGTGCATCTCGACGGCGGCTTCCACCTCAGCCAACCGGCCTACCGGGTGATGATGAACCAGAATTACGGCCGTTTCGTCTTCATCTCGTCCTCGGCGGGCAACTTCGGCCAACCGATGGAAGCGCATTACGCCGCAGCCAAGACCGGTCTGGTCGGCTTGTCCAATGTGATCGCGATCGAAGGCGCCGCGTATGGGATTGCCTCCAACACCGTGCTGCCGACCGGGTTCTCCCGGATGGTCACCGAGACTGTCGGCGACGAGAAGTTCCTTGCCGAGTCCGGCTTCATGCGCGCCATTCGGCCGGAGCTCGTGGTGCCACTGGTGACCTTCCTGGCAAGCAGAGCCTGTGCATTGACCCATCACAACTATTCGGCATGCGCCGGACGCTATGCCCGGGTCTTCACCGGGCTCGGCCAGGGCTGGCTGGCCGACGCCGACAGTGACCCCACTGCCGAGGACATCGCGGAGCACCTCGCGGAAGTGTCGTCGACCGCCGACTTCATCGTGCCGGATTCCATCGTCGACGAGGTGCTGCAGGTGTGCGACCGACGCGGGATCAGCGCGATGCCCGACAACGCCGAGGTGAGTTTCCCGGAACCGCGGAGCTGACGTGCCCCGGGAATCCCCGCACCGGCCGGTAGGATCGGCCGCGGGCCCATGTCGGCACAGACGAAGGAGAGGCGCTAGCGATGGCCGCTGCCGATGCCGCAGGGCGTAATTCCAGACGCGGTCGTCGCGCGGTCAAGACCAACTCCACCAAGCTCGCGGCGGTCACCGGTCCGCCACCGACCGACCTGACCCGGCGTGCCGAGATTCTCAAGACGGCCAATTCGGTGATCGCCGCGACCGGGCTGCGCAGCTCGTTGCAGCAGATCGCAGATGGGGCAGGCATTCTCGCCGGGAGCCTCTATCATCACTTCGAGTCCAAAGAAGCCATCCTGATCGAGCTGATCCGGCTCTACCACGCGGACCTCGACCGGGTCGGTGAACTCGCACTGCAGCGTCTCGACGCCGCTGACCCCGCCCCTGTGGCTGAGCAGATCACCGCCCTCGGATGCGCGATCGCCCGCTGCGCGGTCGAGCACCGCGCCGCGTTGCAGATGTCGTTCTACGAGGGCCCGAGCAACGATCCCGAGCTCATCGAGCTGACCTCCCGACAACCGACGAAGATCGAAGCCGCGATGCTGCAGGCGTTACGCGCGGGCCGCTGGAGCGGGGACATCCGTCCCGATGTCGACCTGCCCACCCTTGCCGACCGCCTCTGCCAGAGCATGCTGCACGTCGGTCTCGACGTGATCCGGCACAAAGCGCGCACCGACGATCTGGCCAAGCTCAAATGCCGGATCGCACTGCAGGGGTTGGCCACCGATCCGCCGTCCGACACCGATCTCGACGCGTCGGCGGCATTCGCTGCCGCGGATTCGATCATCAACAGCTGGGTCGACGAAGAGGACGACGCGGACCTGAAGGTCGCTCATCTGCGCGCCGTCGCCCGCGCCGAGTTCGGTCGGCGGGGTTACGAGATGACCACCATCCGCGACATCGCCTCCGCCGCCGGTCTGGGCACCGGCACCGTGTACCGGATCATCGGCTCCAAGGACGAGTTGCTGATGTCGATCATGCTGGAGTTCGGTCGCAAGGTCGGTGGTGCGTGGACGCAGATCGTCCGCGCCGATTCCAGCACGGTGGAGAAGCTGGATGCGCTGAGCTGGTTGAACATCAACGCCCTTGATCAGTTCCCCGACGAATTCCGCATCCAGCTGGCGTGGTTGCGCCACTCTCCGCCTGACTCGGCGAACCCGGCGTGGTCGTTCACCACCCGGATCCGTCAGATGAAAGCGCTGCTGTCCGAGGGCATCAAGGCCGGCGAGATCCACATCGACAGCCCCACCGCCGACATGCTCGCCCGCTGCATCATCGGCGAGCAGTGGATACCCGAGAACATCCTGCGGCAGGTCGGCACCCGCAACGCGTTGATCCTGGCGCGCGACACCGTGTTACGCGGGGTCGCTGTCCGCGGGTAGCCGCGTGGCCGTGGCCGGCACGGGCCGGATCGCACCGAACCTCGGAATTCCCATCATCACCCGCACCATGTGATGCAGCGCCGACGGCGGCAGTAGGCGGCTGGCCACCATCAGCATGCGGGCGTCCGGGCCGACCGCACGCCGGTCGAAGGGCTTGTTCGACTGCAGTGCCTTTTCCAGCCCGACCGCGAACGCCTCCGGTGAGCGAGCGGCGTATCGCATTGCCGCCCGGCCCCGCCGGTCCATCGTCTGGTGGTGCCGGGCGTACGGACCGTCGAGCACCCGGCAGTCCGTCGTCCCGGCGTCGGTGATGATGTCGGTGTCATAGGTGCCGGTGACCAACACGCTCACGCCGATCCCGAACGACGCGACCTCGCCCGCCATCGATTCCCCCCACCGTTCCAGCGCCCCCTTCACTGCCGAGTACGGCGCTGTCGCCGGCATCCCCCGCACCCCTCCCTGGCTCGACACCAGCACGATGCGTCCGGCACCCGCCGCCCGCATCGACGGCAGCAGCGCTCTGGTCAACGCCACGGGACCGAACACATTGGTGGCGAACATCCTCTCCCACAGCGACACCGGCGTCTCCTCGACCATCCCGGCTGCCGAGATTCCGGCGTTGTGCACCAGCGCGTAGGGCGCGCCGACTGCTTGCTCGATGTCCTTAACCGCTCCGGAGATCGATTCGGCATCGGTCAGATCGAGGCGCACCCCGATGAGGCGACGATCGGCCGCACCGGCGCCGGTTGCATCCCGCAATCGCGCCATGCCCTCGTCGACGGACCGCATCGCCGCGACGACGGTCCAGCCGGCCCGGTGCAGGTGGGCTGCCGAGGCCAGGCCCAGCCCACGGGAGGCGCCGGTGACCACTACGGTGCGCGATGTCATCATCGAGCCTCTCCGGATAGCAAGTGCCGCTTCCAACCAAATCTTTGTTCTAGAACCTAGCCAGACGGTGATCGACGCGTCAATCCCGTTCGGCTCCCGCGTCGCCTGCTGCGGTCAGGTCGAATCGACTCCCGCACCGGCCGCCGGAGGGGCTGAGATCTCACCCGAAAACGTGCCGCGGCAGCGTATTCGGCAGATCCAGCGAACTGAGCAGCCCGGGTGGGGCATCGACGACGAACGGGATGGCGTTGACCACGCGCATCGCGGTGGCGGTCATGGCCGCACGGCCGGCTCCGTGCCCTTCGGCCGCACCGAGCGCCATCCAGCAGTGCACCTCGGGCTCCCCGTCGATGTCCACCCGGTAGGTCGCGTCGAACTCCGAGGCCGGCCAGTCCGGCGCCACGTCACGGGCCATCCTGATGATGTGTTCGACGACGATCGCCTCGCGACCGTCGACGACACCGGCGGCGCGGGTGCGCACCGCACCGCACGTGCCGGCGGGCACCGTTCCGAACGCGACCTCGATGTCGCGGTCGGCGGTCTGTCGGTCGAGGGTGCCCCGAACCTCCGAGACCTGGACGCCGAGAGCTTCGGCCATCAGGAGAATCGGTGCACTCCAGGCCATTGCGATGAAACCAGGGGTCTTGAGCAACGGCTCGAAGTCCAGCGGACGGGCGAAGCCCATCGCGTCCGTCATCACCTCGGCCACCGGGTAATGGTCGTTGAGGGCCACCTCGGTGACGGTGACGCGGGTGATCGTCTTCGACAACGTCGACAGCAGCAGAGCCAGCTGGTCGGAACCGAAGCCGGGAAAGATGCCGGATGCGTACAGCGATGCTCGGCCGGCTTTCGCCGCCGCGTCCAGCGCAGCTCGCCACTGCGGCGCATAGTAGGAGGGCGGATAGATGAGTCCGGTGGAACTTGTTGTGACCACGTTGATTCCCGCTTCAAGCAGCCGGACGTAGTCCGGCACGGCGGCGGCATCGCGCTCGGGTCCGCTCGCGGCGTACACCACGCAGTCGGGCCGCAGCCCGATCAGGTCGTCGACGTCGCCGGTGGCGGTGACACCGATCGGTTCGCCTCCACACAGTGTCCCGACGTCCCGACCGACCTTCTCCGGCGCGTGCACCCACACCCCCACCAGGTCTAGGTCCGGCCGGCGGGTGATCGCGCCGATCGCATTGCACCCCACTCCACCGGTCGACCACACCACGGTGCGTAAGGGCGTCACAGGTCCTGCCACGTCATCCTTCCACCGGCCTGCGGAGCGGGCCGTGTCTCAGCTGCGTCGCCAACGTAACCTAACTTTTGTTCTCGCAATTCGCTTCAGCGGTATTGACCGACTTCCGGCGTAACTGTTAGCTTTCCGGAGCAAACGTTAGGTTCACTACCTCGCGACCGATCCGAGGAAGCACGTGATGACCCACCGCAGGACAGCCGGCACCGCGCCGGCGCATGGGGCGCGCCCGCGAAATGGACTGACGGGCATCCCTCCCCCGTCCGCCTGAGGGACCGACGATTCCGTACCGACTGCGCTGCCGTCCGACGCGAACCACCGCGCGCGCCCGGCACTTTTGACGCCCTCGACAGAAATGCTGCGATCGGGCGCTGTTCCCGCACATCCGGAAGAGACGAATGACTTCCAAGACATATCGCGTCGTCGTGTGGTCCACCGGCGGCATCGGATCCATCGCGATCCGGCCAAACAACACGTGAGGTCGGCACTGGTGCGCCCGCTCGCCGGGCTGATCTCCATCGCAGCCGTCGCGGTGGTCACCACCGTCTCGGCCGTGCTCTTCCAGGACGGGTTCTCCGAAGCTGTTGCCCTCACCGTGATCTCACCTCGCGCAGGTCTGGTGATGAATCCCGATGCCAAGGTGCAGCTCCATGGCGTCCAGGTCGGTAAGGTCGATTCGATCGACTATCTGGCCGACGGGACGGCGGCGTTGCACCTGGCTATCGAGCCGGCGCGCCGCGAGCTGATCCCGGAGGATGTCGGCGTCGACATCGCCTCGACGACGGTGTTCGGCGCCAAGGTGGTCCGACTGGTCCCACCCCCACATCCCGCGCCGCGCGCCGTGCACTCGGGACAGGTTCTCACCGCCGACCGGGTCATGATCGAGGTCAACACGCTGTTCGAACAGTTGGTCTCGGTTCTGTCGACCGTCCAGCCCGAAAAGCTCAACCACACCCTCGGCGCGATCGCCGCGGCGATGAGGGGCCGCGGCGACATGATCGGGCAGAGTCTCTCGGACCTCAACTCCGCACTGGCGCAGATCAATCCGCACCTCGAGGCGCTCCGGCGCGATCTGGCGACCGCGCCCGCCGTGTTCGCCGCCTACGCGGACGCAGCGCCGGATCTGCTGTCGGTGGTCGACAGCGCGGCCAGGATCGGCACCAGCATCGTCGAGACCGAAGACGACCTGGACGCTCTCCTGGTCAGTGCGATCGGTCTCGGCAATCTCGGCACCCAGGTGCTCGAGGACAACGGTCGACCGTTGTCCGACGTGCTGGGCCTGCTGGCGCCGACCACGGAGTTGGTCGCCGACTACCATCGGGCGCTGACCTGCGGGCTCGGGTCGCTCACCGTGATGGCGAACAACCCACCACTCGACGTCCCGGGCGTCGAGGTGCTCGCGGGTTTCTTCTGGGGGCAGGACCGGTACCGCTACCCGTCGGATCTGCCCAAAGTGGCCGCGACCGGAGGCCCCCAATGCACCGACCTTCCGAAGATCCCGTACGGCAAGGCTCCCCCGTTCGTCATCGCCGACACCGGCGCCAACCCGTGGAAGTACGGAAACCGGGGGCCGATCGTGAACTCCGATCTGCTCAAACAGATCATGTTCGGGCCGATTGACGGGCCGCCGCGCAACAGCGCACAGATCGGACAACCCGGATGACCCGGGGCCGGACGGTGGTTCCGAAGCTCGCCGCGTTCGTCACCGTGATGATGTTGCTGACCGGCTGCCTGTTCGCTGTTTTCGGGCAGTACCGGTCCGGGTCGACCCACACGTATTCGGCGGTCTTCGACGATGTCTCGAACCTGCGCACCGGGGAATCGGTCCGGTTCGCCGGCGTCCGGATCGGCACCGTCAAGAGCCTGTCCATGCAGCCCGACAAGACCGTCGTGGTCACCTTCGACGCCGACCGCTCGGTGGCACTGACCACCGGTACCCGCGTGCTGGTCCGCTACCTCAACCTGGTCGGCGACCGGTTCCTCGAGCTCGTCGACGACGAAGGATCGACGAAGATTCTGCCGCCGGGTGCGCAGATCCCGATCGGGCGGACCGCCCCGGCGCTGGACCTCGACCTGCTGCTGGGCGGGTTGGAACCCGTGATCAAGGGCCTCAACGCACAAGATGTCAACGCGCTCAGCGCGTCACTGATCCAGATTGTGCAGGGGCAGGGCGGCACCATGGAATCCCTGCTGTCCCAGACGTCGTCGTTCTCGAATGCGCTCGCCGACAAGAACCAGGTGATCGAGCAACTGGTCGACAATCTGCAGACGACGCTGGCCACGCTCGGCGGTCAGCGTGACCAGTTCTCCACTGCGCTGCAGCGGCTACACACGCTGGTCGGAGAAATGTCGGCCGAGCGTGAGCCGATCGGCGCCGCCATCGACTCACTGTCGGCCGGCACCGCAGCACTGTCGGATCTGCTGGCCGAGACCCGCGCCCCGCTGGCCGGTTCCGTCGACCAGCTCCACCGGTTGGCGCCCCACCTGGAAAGCAAGCTGGACCGTGTCGAGACCGCCATCGCCAAAGCGCCGGACAACTACCGCAAGTTGGTCCGCATCGGCTCCTACGGCAGCTTCGTCAACTACTACATCTGCTCACTCGGTGTTCGGGTCACAGACCTGCAGGGGCGCACTGCGGTGTTCCCGGTGTTCCGGCAGGACAACGGAAGGTGCGCGGAGAACTGATGGTGAAGTATCGGCGCGCAGGCACAATCCGGGCGGGCTTCATCGGCGTCGTGCTCATCACGCTGGTGATCGCGGTCGGCCTGGCGCCCGAACGGATCATCGGGTGGGCCACCACCATCCGGTATCAGGCGGTGTTCGCCGACCTGAGCGGCCTGGCGGTGGGCAACGACGTGACGGTCTCGGGGATGACGCTCGGAAAGGTGACCGCGGTGTCGCTGCAGGACCCCGACGCGCGGGTCACCTTCACCGTCGACAGCCGCACCCCACTGGGATCGCAGACCACCGCGCACATCCGCACCGGCACGCTGCTGGGCCAGCGGGTGCTGGTGCTGGAGTCCTCCGGCGACGACACGCTGTCTCCGATGGAGATCATCCCACGCAACCGCACCTCGTCGCCGTACACGCTGACTGACGCGATCGGCGAGCTGACCACCAACACCACCGACACCGACACCGCCCGCCTCAACGAGGCCCTGAACACGTTGTCCGACACCATCGATCAGATCGCGCCGCACCTGGGTCCCACTTTCGACGGGCTGACCCGGATCTCGGAGGCGCTCAACTCCCGCAACACCGCCCTCGCCGGGCTGTTCAACAGCGGCCGTGACGTCACCGAGGTGCTCGCCGACCGCAGCGCGGAGGTGGGAGCGTTGATCCTCGACGCCAATGACCTGGTGGGGACGCTCAACGAACGGCGCCAGACGATCGCCGAACTGCTCGCCTACACGTCGGCGATGGCCCGCGAGGTCACCGGGCTGGCACGCGACAACGAGGCTGAACTCGCACCGACACTGGAGAAGCTGAACACCGTGCTGGAGATGCTCGAACGCCAGCGCGACAACATCGCGCTGGCGCTGCCGCGGCTGGCCAAGTACCAGGTCACTCTCGGCGAGACGGTCGCCAGTGGACCGTACTATTCGGCCTACATCCCCAACCTCGACCTTCCTCCCATCCTGCAGCCGTTCCTGGACTACGCCTTCGGTTTCCGGCGCGGTGTCAACGCCGGCCAACCGCCCGACAACGCGGGCCCGCGCGCCGAGCTGCCGTTCCCGCGCAACGGCATCCCCCAGAGGCCGCCGCGATGAGCCCGACGCTGCTGACCAGATGGACCGCCGCGGCCCTCGGCGCGCTGCTGATCGGATCGGTCGGTTTCGTCACCGTGGCGCGGCTGTTCCCGGCCACCACGATCACCGCGGTGTTCGCCAACGCGAACGCGATCTATCCCGGTGACGACGTCCGCATTGCGGGTGTGCAGGTCGGCAGCATCGCGTCGATCCGAGCCGACGGCACACAGGCGGTCTTCACACTCGAGATCGACCACGGGGTGCGGGTGGCCGCGGATGCGAAAGCTGTTGTGGTCGCCCAGAACCTGGTGTCGGCACGTTACGTCCAGCTCACCGCCGGCGGGAGCACCGGACCGGCACTCGGTCCGGGCGCGGTGATCCCCCGCGAACGCACCGCGGTGCCCGTGGAGTGGGACGAGGTCAAAGAACAACTCGACCGGCTGGCCGCCGACCTCGGCCCCGCCGGTGATTCCACGACGGGTTCGGTGGGCCGATTCATCGACAGCGCCGCCGACGCGATGGACGGCAACGGGCACACGCTGCGCGCCGCCATAGCACAACTCGCCGGGATCAGCAGGGTCATCGCCGACGGTAGCGGTGACATCACCGAGATCATCACCAACCTGCAGACTTTCGTGGCGGTGCTGCGAGACAGCAACGCACAGATCGTGCAGTTCCAGGAGCGGCTGGCCACGCTCACGAGCGTCCTGGACGGGAGCCGCAGCGATCTGGATTCCGCGCTGACCAACCTCGCCGAAGCCGTCGGCGAGGTGCAACACTTCGTCGCGGGCACCCGGGACCACGCGGGGGAACAGGTCGCCCGCCTGGTCAACGTCACCCAGAACCTGGTCGATCACCGCGCCGACCTCGAGCAGGTGCTCCACGTCGCCCCTTCGGCGATGGCCAACGCCTACAACATGATGGACCCGCGCACCGGAGGTGCCAGCGGAGTGTTCGTGCTCAACAACATGGCTGACCCGACCGCTTTCTTCTGCGGAATGCTCGGCGCGCTGGCCAACGTGACCGCCCCCGAGAGCGCCAAGCTGTGCGCCCAGTACCTGGGTCCCGGGCTGGACACCGTGAACTTCAATTACCTGCCGTTCCCGGTGAACCCACTGCTGACCCCGGTGCCGTCGGAGAGCAAGCTGATCTACAGCGAGCCCGACCTTCGGCCCGGCGGTCCCGGAACCCGCTCCGAGCCCGCAGCGATCGCCCCGCAAGATTCGGCGTATCAGGCCGCACCGCCCACACTGCCGCAGATGCTGCTGCCCGCCGAAAGGCCGGCCCCGTGAAGCCACTCCACACGGCGCGGCGCGCCGCTGCGCTGGCCATGGTAACGATGCTCGCCGCGACGGCATGCGCCTTTGAGGGGGTGAACTCGCTACCGCTGCCCGGCACGGTCGGACGGGAGGACGGTGCGTCCATATTCACCGTCGAGCTCGCCAACGTCGGTACCCTCGAAAGCAATTCGCCGGTGCTGGTCGATGACGTGGTGGTCGGTAGCATTCGCAGCATCGGGATCGCGGGGCGGCACGCCGAGGTGACGATCCGAGTGCAGCGCGGCGTCGAGATCCCGGCGAACGCGATCGCCACGGTGGGACAGACCAGTCTGCTCGGCTCGATGCACCTCGAACTCGCCCCGCCCGGCGGCGAGCGCCCCGCCGGTGTGTTGGCCTCCGGCGCCACCATCGGTCTGGACCGATCGTCGACCTACCCCTCCACCGAACAGACGCTGGCCGCGCTGTCGACGGTGGTCAACGCCGGTGGCCTGGGCCAGATCGGCGACGTCGTGCATTCCTTCAACGACGTCTTCACCGGCCGTCAGAGCGACATTCGCGAGCTGCTGGGCAGACTCGACACCTTTGTCGGCGTGCTGTCGGCTCAGACCGCCGACATCCTGGCCACGATCACCGAACTCGATCGGTTCGCCGCGACCGTGAACGCCCAGCGCGACGTGGTCAGCAGAGCACTTCGCGACATTCCGCCCGCGCTGGAAGCGCTGCTGCGCCAGCGGCCCCGCTTGATCGAGGCGCTCGACGCGCTGCGCCGGTTCAGCGACACCGCGGCCACCGTGATCCACTCGGTCGAAACCGATCTGGTGGCCAACCTCGCACACCTGGAACCGGTCTTCCGCGCCCTGTCCGACGTCGGACCTGACATCGGCACGGGGCTGGGTTATGCGCTGACGTTTCCGTTAAACCAGAACATCATCGACCGCGGCGTGCGCGGTGACTACATGAACCTGTTCGTCACCGTCGACCTGACGCTGGGCCGCTTCAAGCGGGGCCTGCTGGCCGGGACCTCGTTCGGTGACGAGAACGCCCCGCTGGTGCCCGCACCGGGCGACCCCGGCTATGACACGTTTTATTCGAAGAACGCCCAGGGCCAGGCGGTGGCGCCGCCGCCCGGGGTGATGGGACCCGACCGGTTGCCGACGGGTGGCGGCTGATGCTCACCGGGATGGTGCGGATTCAGTTGACGCTGTTCGCGATCGCGTCGATCGTCGGGATCTCGGTGATGGTCGTGCAGTACATCCGCGTGCCGACGCTGCTCGGGGTCGGACGCCTCGAGATCGCGTTGCAGCTACCCGAGGCCGGCGGGCTGTACCGTTTCGCCAATGTCACCTACCGGGGCGTGCAGATCGGCAAGGTGACCGCCGTCGACGTCCATCGCGACGGCGCCCTCGCCACGCTGTCTTTGGCGGATTCGCCCCGGGTGCCGGCCGATCTGCAGGCCGAGGTGCGCAGCGTGTCAGCCGTCGGCGAACAGTACGTCGATCTGCAGCCCCGCACCGACTCTGGGCCTTACCTCGAAGACGGCGCGGTGATCCCCACGTCGGCGGTGACCGTCCCGCAGCAGGTCGCGCCCATGATGCGGAATCTCAGCGCGCTGGTGACCAGCATCCCGAAGGACAAACTCGACAGGTTGCTCGACGAGTCGTTCACCGCGTTCCACGGGGCGGGCTACGACCTGCAGACACTGACCGAGTCCACCTCGCGGATCGCCGCTGACACCGACAGCGTGGCCGATCGCACCTCGGCGCTGATCGAGGACAGCGCCCCGGTGCTCGACGGCCAGGTCGCCGGCGCCGACGCGCTGGCGACCTGGTCGGCCCGGCTGGCCGCGCTCAGCGCCCAGCTGGTGGCCCGCGACCCGGAGATCCGTACCATCATCGAGTCGGGATCCCCTGCAGCGCAGGAAGTCTCGCAGCTCCTCGAGCAGGTGCGGCCGACTCTGCCGGTGCTGTTGGCCAACCTGACGTCGCTGGGCCAGGTGGGACTGACCTATCGACCCGGGCTCGAGCAGCTCCTGGTGCTCCTGCCGCCGGCTTCGGCGTTCTACCAGTCCGCGGTCGGCTCCAACAACGCCACCGGCATCCCGGTCGGGGACTTCCGGATCTCGGTCGACGACCCTCCCGCGTGCACCGTCGGGTTTCTCCCGCCGTCGTCGTGGCGGTCACCGGCGGACACCACCACCATCGACACGCCCGACGGTCTGTACTGCAAACTGCCGCAGGACTCCCCGATCGCGGTGCGCGGAGTGCGCAACCTTCCGTGTATGGATGTTCCCGGCAAGCGCGCGCCGACCGTCGAGTTGTGCCGTAGCGACCGAGGTTTCCAGCCGCTGGCCGCCCGTCAGCACGCGCTGGGACCGTACCCGTTCGATCCCAACCTCATCGGGCAGGGCGTCGCACCCGATGACCGGGTCACGCGCGACGAGCGGCTGTTCAGCCCGCCGGCCGGCACTCCGATGCCGCCCGAAGCGCCCCCACCCTCGCCGGTCGCGGTCGCCACCTACGACCCGCAAACCGGTCGGGTCGCCACCGACGACGGCAGGGCCGTGCAGCAGACCGATCTGGTGGCGCCCGCCGACAGCTGGGAGGACCTGGTATGGCCCACCGTGCCCTGATCCTCGCGTCGTGCCTGTTCGCCGGGGCAGCCACGCATCTGGGCGGCGCTGCTCAGGCCTCCCCCGACGTCGCGCTCAACGGCACGTTCACCGCGCGCTCCGACGGGTTGTGGGCCACGACCAACGAGATCATGGTCTACCAGCCTGACGTCGTGGCCACCTGGACGGTCACGTCGTCGTGCACCACCTTCCAGGACTGCACCGGCACCGTGATCAGCGATCAGGGCTGGACCGCCGAACTGGTGTATCAGAGTCAGCGCTGGAAGGCCGCCCACGTCATCGAGGGGTGGCAGCGGTGTCCGGACGGCAGCACCGCGCCAGGCGAGCAGACCTTCACATTCTGGGCGGCACGGCTGGACGCCCCGGACCGCCACGACCGGCTCAGCGGCTGGGATCAGACGATCGGCCCCAGCGGCGCGTGCGGGGTGAACCGGTCGCTCAACGTGCGGATGCCGTTCACGCTGACCCGGATCGGGTGACTACTCGGGCAGCCGCAGCTCGGGCTTCTCGACCTCTTCGATGTTGACGTCTTTGAAGGTGATGACCCGGACCTGCTTGACGAAACGTGCCGGCCGGTACATGTCCCACACCCACGCATCGCCGAGGCGCAGCTCGAAATACACCTCGCCGTCGGCGTTGTGGGGTAGCAGCTCCACACTGTTGGCCAGGTAGAAGCGACGTTCGGTTTCGACGACATAGCTGAACTGCCCGACGATGTCCTTGTACTCCCGGTACAGCGAGAGCTCCATCTCGGTTTCGTACTTCTCGAGATCTTCGGCACTCATCGGCTCAGCTGTCCTTCATGTAGGTCGGAGTCCATCGGGCCCATTGCGCTCATCTTCCCGCACGCGAGTTCGCCATGTTCTCCGGGTTCCCATTCCCACTGGGTCGACGAACCCACTTCGCGATCGCAGGTGACCAGCCGCCGCACGTTGATGAAGGAATAGCGGTGCTGACGTGACGGCCCGAGCGCCGCCAGCGCCGCGCTGTGGGCACGTGTGCTGTAGCCCTTGTGCTCGGCGAACCCGTACCCCGGGTGCTCGTCCTCCATCGCCACCATCAGCCGGTCCCGGCTCACCTTGGCCAGAACACTGGCCGCGGCGATACACGCCGCCGCCGCATCACCGCCGACGACGGGCAGCGACGGCATCGGCAGACCCGGCACCCGGAAGCCGTCGGACAGGACATAGCCGGGGCGCACCGCAAGGCCGGCGACCGCCCGCCGCATCCCTTCGATGTTGGCCACGTGCACGCCGCGGCGGTCCACCTCCACCGACGGGATGTACACCACGTGATAGGCCAACGCATACCGCTTGATCAGCGGGAACAACCGCTCACGTTCGGCTTCGCCGAGCTTCTTCGAGTCATCGAGCGCCGACAGGCTGTCGAGCCGATTGGGGCCGAGCACGCAGGCGGCCACCACCAGCGGACCCGCACACGCACCCCGTCCGACCTCGTCGACACCGGCCACCGGGCCGAGCCCGGCGCGGTAGAGCGCCGACTCCAGGGTGCGCAGTCCCGAGGCTTTGCGGATCACCGTCCGGGGTGGCCACGCAGCACGCACGTCCGAGGCCTCCTGTTCAGGTCTGCGGGTTGAACGAGCTCACCCCACCCCACCGCGACGGGGGCCAGGCGATGAACTGTGCCTTGCCGATCACATTCTCCACCGGGATGGTGCCGGGGACCGGGTCCCCCGTACAGATCAGGCCGCGTTGTGCGTCGTCGGGTTCGTTCGCGCAGTGGCTCCGCGAATCCGCCGAGTGCGTGCGGTTGTCCCCCATCACCCACAACCTGCCCTCGGGGACCTTGACCGGGCCGAACTCGTTGCCCAGGCACGGGTAGACCGCAGGGTCGGCATTGAGCGTCTCGGTGTCCAGATAGGGCTCATCGAGCGGCTTGCCGTCCACGGTCAATCCGGTGTCGAGACGACACTGCACCGTCTGACCGCCCACCGCGATGATCCTCTTGACGAGGTTGTTCTCGTCGGGTGGGACGAACCCGACCACCGACAGCGCGTTCTGCACCCAGCGCAGCGCCGGATTGTCCGATCGGATCGACTGGTAGCCGATGTTCCAGTTCGGCGGCCCCTTGAACACGACCACGTCGCCGGGGCGCGGCGAGGTGAAGTTGTAGCTGAGCTTGTCGACCATGATCCGGTCCCCGACGCAGCCGTCACACCCGTGCAGCGTCGGCTCCATCGACTCCGACGGGATCAGGTACGGACGGGCGATGAACGTCAGCATGACGTAGTACAGGACCACCGCGATGGTGATCAAGATCGCGGCTTCGCGCAGCGCGCCGCCCTTTTTCTTGTCCGACTTCTTGCCGTCCTCCGCTGCGGCGTCCGCCTCGGAGGTGTGCTCGGGCTGGGGGTCGTCGGGCGTGGGGGGTCCGCTCACAAGATCAGACTAGCCAGCACGCACCGGGTACCCGGCCGGCGGGCAGATCAGCGCTTTTCCTTGATCTTCGCCTTCTTGCCACGCAACTCGCGCAGGTAGTACAGCTTGGCGCGGCGGACGTCACCGCGGGTGACGACGTCGATGTGGTCGATGTTGGGCGAGTGCACGGGGAACGTGCGCTCGACACCGACGCCGTAGCTCTCCTTGCGCACGGTGAAGGTCTCCCGCACGCCGCCGCCCTGCCGGCGGATGACCACGCCCTTGAAGACCTGAATGCGCTCCTTGGAGCCCTCGATGACCTTCACGTGGACGTTGAGCGTGTCGCCGGGGCCGAAATCGGGCACATCGTCGCGCAACGACGTCTGGTCGACGAAATCGAGCGTGTTCATCGGTGACACTTCCTTGCTGATCGCGGCTCCGGGCGACGTCGTGGTGACGCGCTACAGCCGTAGTTTGTTCGGGCGTCTGGGGTGCGGTCGTGCAGCAGAGCGGGGTTCACCCGTTTCCGGCCGTGCACAGACAACTGCCCAATTGTGCCAGACGGAGGCCCGAACCCCGAAATCCGCCGCCGCCGGTCGTCGAGCACGCCGAGTCTGTTGCGTCTAGCCTGGTAGACACGGGGTATCGGGCGATAACAGCCCCGCGAACGGGTGCGGATGGCGAAGAAGACGGAGGCAACCCATGCGTTGGCGGCCGCACAGGCTGGTCACAACCACCGCTGCCCTGACCGTCGCCGCGCTCACGCTCGGCGGATGTCACGCACAGGTCGACGGTGCACCTCCGGTGCCGACAGCCGCTCCGCTGACGGTGGTGGCCCCGCTGGGCACCATGGCCCCGCTGCCGGAACGACCGCCCGACGAGCCGGCGTTCGCCTTCGCCGGTCTCGCCGACCGGACGGCGCAGGCCACCGCGCAGGCCGCCGACTCCGGCGCTGACCTGACCGTCGCGGTGCTCGACCGCAACACCGGCCAGTTGGTGACCAACAGAAACGATCGCACCATCGCAATCGCCTCGGTGGTCAAGCTGTTCATCGCCGACGACCTGCTGCTACAGGTTGCCGAGGGCACCACGACACTGTCGCCACAGGATCGGCAGGCCCTCGACGTGATGCTGCGCGCCTCCGACGACAGCGCCGCCGAGGTGTTCTGGAACCGCAGCGGAGGTTCCGCGATCATCGATCGGGTCGTCGCACGCTACGGGCTGTCGTCGACTCAGCGGCCGGGCAACGGACGCTGGTTCAACACCGTCAGCACCGTGACCGACCTGGTCAGCTACTACGACAAGCTGCTGGCCGGGTCCGGCGGTCTGCCTGCCGAGCAAGCCAGGATCATCCTCGACAACCTCGCGGCCTCGACGCCGACCGCGCCCGACGGGATGGTGCCCGGCGGGGTGTACCCGCAGCGCTTCGGTATCCCCGAAGGGCTTCCCCGCGAGCGCGTCGCCGTCAAGCAAGGCTGGATGTGCTGCATCGGCGCCGACTGGATGCATCTGTCCACCGGTGTCATCGGCGCCGACCGTCGCTACGTCATGGCCATCGCCGCCATGCAGCCCGGCGACGCCGAGACCGCGCGCCGGACGTTGACCGACGCGGTCCGGACCCTGTTCCCGGAGGGACAGATCTGACACCGTTCCCGGAGGGACAGATCTAGCCCAGCAGGTCGGGTCGGCGCTCCTGGGTGCGCCGACGGCCCTGCTCGCGGCGCCACGCGGCGATGCGGGCATGATCGCCGGACAGCAGCACCTCGGGCACGTCGAGGCCGCGCCAGCTCGCCGGGCGCGTGTAGCTCGGCCCTTCCAGCAGGCCACCCACCGACTCCGAATGCGAATCGTCTTGATGCGAGGCGGGATTGCCGAGCACATCCGGCAACAACCGCGCCACGGCTTCGATCATCACCACCGCTGCGGACTCACCGCCGGGGAGCACATAGTCACCGATCGACACCTCCTCGACACGCATCCGCCGTGCGGCGTCATCGATCACCCGCTGGTCGATTCCCTCGTAGCGGCCGCAGGCGAACACCAGGTGCCTTTCGCTGCTCCAGCGTTGCGCCACCGACTGCCGGAACAGCCGACCGGCCGGTGACGGCACCACCAGAAGCGTTTCGGCAGTACAGATGTCGTCGAGAGCCTCCCCCCATACGGGGGCCTTCATCACCATCCCCGGGCCGCCGCCGTAGGGCGAATCGTCGACCGAGCGGTGCACGTCGTGCGTCCAGTCCCGTAGGTCGTGCACGGCCAGGTCGATGATGCCCGCCTCGATCGCCTTGCCGGGCAACGCCTGTCGCAGTGGTTGCAGGAATTCGGGGAAGATCGTGACGACGTCTATCCGCACAGCTTCGCCTCTCTAGAGTTCGAGCAGGCCCTCGGGTGGATCGATCGTCACCTTCTGATCCGCCAGCGACACCGAGGTCACGATCGCCGACACGAACGGGACCAGTACCTCGTTACCGGCGGCCGCCCGCACCGCGAGCAGTTCTCCTGCGGCGGTGTGCAATACCTCCGTCACGGTGCCGACCCTGTCCCCGGCGACGGTCCAGACCGTCAGCCCTTCGAGCTGATGGTCGTAGAACTCGTCGGGGTCTTCGATCGGGGGGAGGTGGGCGGCATCCACCACGAACACGGTGCCGCGCAATCGGTCGGCGGCTTCGCGGTCGGCCACCCCGGTCAGGCGCATCAGCAGCCGACCGCCGTGCGCGCGCACCGAGTCGATCACATAGTCGCGCTGAGCGCCCCCCTTGGCGGACCGGCCCCGCAGGGTCGCTCCGGCCACGAAGCGATCCTCCGGGTCGTCGGTGCGGATCTCGACGGCAACCTCACCGGTGACGCCGTGCGCCTTGACGACGCGTCCGATCACCAACTCCATTCCGGCCCGTCCGATCTGCGCTGTGCGGGTGCCGCCCGTGCTCTACCGGTCGGTGTCGACCACGTCGACGCGGATGCCGCGGCCACCGATCCCGGCGACCAGGGTGCGCAGCGCGGTTGCGGTACGCCCACCGCGTCCGATGACCTTGCCGAGATCGTCGGGGTGCACGTGGACCTCGACCGTCCGGCCACGGCGGTTGGTCACCATGTCGACACGCACATCGTCGGGGTTGTCGACGATGCCGCGGACCAGGTGCTCGACGGCGTCGACGACGACAGAGCTCATCGCGGGCTCAGCTCTCGGCCGGCGCCGACTCGCCCGAGCCCTCCGTGGCACCGGCGACGGTCGCGTCCGCGCCTTCGGCGGCGGGCTCGGACTGGTCGGCGTTACCGGCCGGGTCGGCGGTCGCCTCGATGTCGGAGGCCGCCTTCTTAGCTGCGGGGGCCTTTTTCTTCTTCGGGGTGGTCGCCTCGGTGGTGGCACCACCGTCGGCCTCGGCGAGCGCGGCGTTGAACAGATCCAGCTTCGACGGCTTGGGTTCCTTGACCTTCAGCGTGCCCTCGGCACCCGGGAGGCCCTTGAACTTCTGCCAATCACCGGTGATCTTGAGCAGCGCCAACACAGGCTCGGTCGGCTGGGCACCCACGCCGAGCCAGTACTGGGCACGCTCGGAGTCGAGCTCGATCAGGCTGGGCTCTTCCTTCGGGTGGTACCGGCCGATCACCTCGATGGCGCGCCCGTCGCGGCGGGTGCGGGCGTCGGCGACGATGATGCGGTACTGCGGATTGCGGATCTTGCCAAGCCGGGTGAGCTTGATCTTGACAGCCATGAACGACTACTCCTACTGCGTTGCCACGCTGCAATTCAGCGATGCGGGCGGGTTGCCCGATCCGGTTTTGCCTTACGTGTGTGACCGCCGTACGGCCCATCCTGGACAGGAAGCCGCACGTGGACAGCGGCCTATTGTGCCAGAACCGCCGCCCGCACCGGAAATCGCAGGTCAGATTCCCAGTACCGCCTTGGCGATCAGGAAGTAGATCAACAGTCCGGTCGCATCGACGAAGGTGGAGATGAACGGGTTGGAGAACACCGCCGGGTCGACGCGCACCGCGCGGGCGATCAACGGCATCGCACCTCCGACAGCCGCCGCCATGGTGCACAGGCTGACCAGGGTCAACCCGATCACCGCGCCGATGGCGGGCTGGTAGATCAGGCTGGTCACCGTGTAGGCCAACGCGCCGAGCAGCAGCCCCAGCGCCAGCCCCACCCGCAACTCGCGGAGGAGCACTTTCCCGAGGTCACGGGGTCCGACATCACCGAGTGCCAGCGCACGGGTGACGGTGGTGGCCGCCTGGTTACCGGTGTTTCCACCGGTGCCGATGAGCAGCGGCACGAACAACGCGAGGGTGACCACCTCGGCCAGCGTCGACTCGAAGACCTCGAGCACCTGGACGGTCAGGGTGGCACCGATCGCCAGCACCAGCAGCCAGACCACCCGCGACCGGACCAGACTGACCACGGACGCGGTGAGGTAGGGCCGGCGCAGCGGTTCCGTGCCCGCGATGCGAGCCTGGTCCTCGGACTCGGCGGACTCCAGGATCCGCAACGCGTCGTCGACGGTGAGGATCCCCACCAACCGAGTCTCGTTGTCCACGACCGGCAGCGCGAGCACCTTCAGATCAGCGCAGCGGCGGGCCGCGGCCTCGGCGCTCTCGGTGGCCCGGGCCCAGTGCGGTTCGGACATCACGTCGCCGACCGCAGTCTCCGGCGCGGCGGCCAGCAGCCGGCGCAAGCTGACCACGCCGACGAGGACACGCTCGTCTTCGACGACCGGCAGCGTGTAGATCGTTTCGGCGTCGCCGAGTCGTTCGGAGACCCGGGACAGCGCCTGCGCGGCCGTCATCGTCGCGCGCACGGAGACGAACTCCGGGCTCATCCGCCGTCCGATCGCGGCGTGCGGGTAGCCGAGCATCCCGGCGGTGAGGTCGCGTTCGCGAGCCGGGAGCCCCCGCAGCAGCCGGGCCGCGACGGTTGCGGGCAGTTCGTCGAGCAACTCCACGCGGTCATCGGGGTCGAGGTCGGCAAACAGCGCCGCGACCGTGTCGTCCTGCAGGCCGCCGACCAGGTCGCTCTGCAGGCTCGGGTCGAGCCGCTCGAACACCTCCAACGCCTGGTCCTTCGGCAGCACGCGGTAAAGCACCGCCCGCTGCCGACGGTCCGAGCGCCCCAGCAGCGCGACGATCTGGACCGCCGAGAGCGGCCGCAGCGCGGCGGTCAGAGCCGCCAGGTCCAATTCCTCCAGAGCCTGTTCGACCGATTTGAGCTGGGACTCCGTGAGCGCGGCGGTCATGTCGGTCATCACTACACGATCGCTGTGAACGCAGGCTTGCCGAACACGTCCGAGGGCCGGAACCGAAAGCGTCACCGTAGGCTGCACCCGTGACCGAGATGAGCACTCCGTGGTCCGACATCGAGGCGATCAAACAGCTCAAGGCCCGGTACTGCCGTCTGCTGGACACCAAGCAGTGGAGCCAATGGCGCACGCTGTTCGTCGACGACTTCCGCAGCGACACCTCGCCGGCAGGCGGAAAGCTGATCGTGGGCGCCGACGAGTTCGTCGCGTTCACTCGGCACAGCCTGGGCGACCGCGCCACGGTGCACCAGGTGCACGCGCCCGAGATCGAGGTCACCTCGGCCACGACCGCCCGCGCGGTCTGGGCCCTCGAGGATGTGGTCCGGCTGGCGCCGGGAGTCAACCTCCGCGGCTACGGCCATTACCACGAGACCTACGAGAAACGCGACGGACGTTGGCAATTCACCAGTTCCACGTTGACCCGCATCCGTGAGGACATCTTCAACGTGCTGTTCTCGGTTTATCTGTCCGATCGCATCAAGAAGGTCGCGGGTGTGCTGGCCCGGCGACTGGTGCGCTCCGCGCCGCGGGGCTAGACGATCTTGTCGAAGCACTTCTCCTCGACCCGCCGGCTCATCCGCCAGCCGTGCTCGGTGCGCACGAACTCGTCGACGTACCAGATCCCGACAAAGTAGACCTGCCCCTGTTCGCCACCGAGCACCATCGGGTTGAAGCAGATCGCGCGCGAGGTGGCGCGGTCGCCGTCCAACCGCACGTCGACGTTGCCCAGCATGTGGTAGTAGGCGGGAAAGTTCGGCAGCACGTCTTTCAACCATGCCTTCACCTCGGGGAATCGGCCGTCGATGCCGCCGGAAACGCGGTAATCGATGTAGGCGTCGCCGGTGAACACCGCGTCGAGGTCGTCGAAGCGACGCGAGTCGATGGCCGTGGAGTAGTCGATCAGCAACTGCTGGATCTCCAGCCGGTCGGAGATCTCCGTCAGAGTCATCACCCGCACGATTGAACACGATGGGCGACCGGTCGGCGCCGCGCTTACACTCGACCGTCATGACGTCACGGCTCTTGGCGTGTGCGGGTGTCGCGATCAGCCTGGTCGCGGGCGCAGCCACCGTCAGCTCCCCCATCGCGACCGCGGTACCCGCGGGCATCAGTCAGCCGGCGGGCTCGGTGCCGGTGCCCGACGGCCCGGCGCAGGCCTGGGTCCTGGCCGACATGGACACCGGGGCGATTCTGGCCGGCCGCAACCAGGACGGCCGGTACGCGCCGGCGAGCACCATCAAGGTCCTCCTGGCCCAGACCGTCCTCGACGAGCTCCCGCTGGATGCCACCATGGTGGCCAACCAGGCCGACACCGAGGTCGAATGCAACTGCGCCGGTGTGACTCCCGGGATGACCTACACCACCCGGCAGCTGCTCGAGGCGCTGCTGCTGGTGTCGGGCAACGACGCGGCCAACAGCCTCGCGACGATGCTCGGCGGGCGGGACGTGGCGCTGGCCAAGATGAACGCCAAGGCCGCCGCCCTCGGCGCGCACGCGACCCGGGCCGGCTCGCCGTCCGGACTGGACGGCCCCGGAATCGACATCTGGTCCTCGCCCCGCGACCTGGCCGTCATCTTCCGCGCCGCCATGGCCAACCCGGTGTTCGCGCAGATCACCGCACAGCCCACGGCAGTCTTCCCGACCGCGGCCGGGGACCGGGTGCTGGTCAACCAGGACGAACTGCTGCACCGCTACCCGGGCACCTTCGGCGGCAAGACCGGCTACACCGACCTCGCCCGCAAGACCTTCGTCGGCGGTGCGCAGCGTAACGGCAGGCACCTGGTGGTGGCGCTGATGTACGGCGTCAACGTCGAGGGTGCACCGACGTATTGGGATCAGGCGGCGAGCCTGTTCGACTGGGGTTTCGCGCTGGGCCCCAACGCCCGAGTGAGCCGACTCTAGGCACGAGAAGCCGGCGCGCGGCGTCGATATCCAATGGAGACCTGATCGCGTACGGATCGAGTCCGGCAGTGGTTACCGTCGCCAAGTGTGCGAAGACGGTTCGCGGGGTTGGCGCTCGCCCTGTGCGCGGCCCTGGTGACCGCCCTGCTGCCCTCCGGCGCGACCGCGGTGGCGCAGCCTGAAGCGGCTGCGGCGCAACCGGTTCCCGAAGGTCCGGCCAAAGCGTGGCTGCTCGCCGACATGGACACCGGCCGGGTGCTGGCCAGCCGCGACCCGTACGGCAGCTACGCACCGGCCAGCACGATCAAGGTGCTGCTCGCCATGGCCGTGCTCGACCGTCTGTCTCCGGAGAGCTTCGCCCGCGCCAACGAATCCCATACCAAAGTGGAATGTTCCTGCGTCGGACTCAAACCCGGACAGGCTTACACCACAGCCCAATTGGTCGCGGCGATCCTTATGGTCTCCGGTAACGACGCGGCGAACATGCTGGCCGACATGCTCGGCGGACAGCCGGTGGCGTTGGCCGCGATGAACCGTAAAGCCGCGTTGGTCGGTGCCCGCGCGACCAAGGCGTCCTCACCGTCGGGCCTGGACGGTCCGGGTTGGGAATCCGCGACCACCCCGCACGATCTCGCGGTGATCATGCGCGCGGCGTTGAAGTATCCGTTGATCGCCCAGATCATGCGGTCCCCGTCGGCGCAGTTCCCGGGCCGGACCCTGCACAACCAGAACGAACTGCTCACGCGCTACCCCGGCGATCTCGGCGGCAAGACCGGTTACACCAACCTGGCCCGCAAGACCTACGTCGGCGCCGCACAGCGGGGAAGCCGGCGCCTGGTCGTCGTGCAGATGTACGGCACCGGCGACCTGTACGGGCATGCGATTCGGCTGTTGGATTGGGGCTTCGCGCAGCCCTGAGGGTCGGTTACGTAACACGGTGGCGGAATCGGGGCCCGAAACCGCCGTGGGGTTACGCAACTAGTAGACGACTCCGCGCAGGATCACCATCGCCGGGTTAGCCAGCACCGCCGCCCCCGCCCGCGGGTCCTCGTCGTAGCAGACCAGGTCGGCGGAGGCGCCGTGCCGCAGACCGGGACGACGCAACCACTCGCGGGCATCCCAGCAGGCGGCGCCGAGCGCTTCGGTGGCGGACATGCCGATTTCCTTGAGGGCTTCGACCTCGTCGGCGATGCGGCCGTGGGCGACCGCGCTGCCCGCGTCCGACCCGGCATAGATCGGGACGCCCGCCTCACGCGCTGCGGCGATCCGCTCCCGGCAACTCCGGTACAGCGCACGCATGTGCTGCTGATAGCGCGGGTACCGGTGCGCCGCGTCGGCGATGCCGGGAAAGTTCTCAATGTTGATCAGTGTCGGAACCAGCGCGGTTCCGTGTTCGACCATCAGGTCCACGGTGTCCTCGGTCAACCCGGTGCCGTGTTCGATGCAGTCGATGCCCGCTGTGATCAAGCCGGGCAGCGCGTCTTCGCTGAACACGTGGGCGGTGACGCGCGCGCCGTTGGCGTGCGCGGCGCCGATCGCCGCCTCGAGCACGTCGTCCGGCCACAGCGGCGCCAGATCACCGGTGTCCCGGTCGATCCAGTCCCCGACCAGCTTGACCCAGCCGTCGCCCCAGCGGGCCTGGGTGGCCACCGCCTTGGGCAGCTGCCAGGGGTCCTCCAGTTCGATCGCGAAGCCGCGCTGATAGCGCTTCGGCCGCGCCAGGTGGCGGCCGGCCCGGATGATGCGCGGCAACTCCGGACGGTCGTCGAAGTCGCGCGTGTCGGTCGGCGAGCCCGCATCGCGCAGCAGCAGCGCGCCGAAGGCGCGTTCGGTTTCGGCCTGCTCGACCGCCTCGTCCACCGGGATCTGGCCCTGCGGCCCCAGCCCGACGTGGCAGTGGGCGTCGACCAGACCCGGCAGGATCCAGCCGTCATATCCGTCCGCGCCGAAGATCGTCTCCGCACCGGCCGCCGGTTCAGCGCTCAACGTGCCGTTGACGACCCACCATTCGACGGGTTCACCGTCGGGCAGACCACGGCCCCGGACGTGCAGGGGCGCCGCCATCAGTTCTTCGGGAACTTCAGCTTCGACAGATCGATGTCGGCCAGACCCGGCGGCAGCTCGTCGAGCCCCTTGGGCATGTTCGACAGGTCGGGGAAGCCCGGGGGCATGCCGGCCATTCCGGCACCGAGCGGGTTGCGCACCTTCGGCGGGGTCGGGCCCTTGCCGCCCTTCTTCTTCTTGTTCTTGCCCTTGGCGGCCTTGCGGTTGTTCTTCCGGCCGAACGGCATCCCCATCTGGCCGGCCATCTGCGACATCATCTTGCGGGCTTCGAAGAAGCGGTCGACGAGCTGGTTGACCTCCGAGACCGTCGCCCCGGAGCCGTTGGCGATGCGCAGCCGCCGCGACGCGTTGATGATCTTCGGGTCGGCCCGCTCGGCGGGCGTCATGCCGCGGATGATCGCCTGGACCCGGTCGAGTTGACTGTCGTCGACGGCGGCCAGCGCGTCCTTCATCTGCCCGGCACCGGGCAGCATCCCGAGCAGGTTGCCGATCGGACCCATCTTGCGGATCGCCAGCATCTGCTCGAGGAAGTCCTCCAGCGTGAGCTCTCCGCTGCCGATCTTGGCGGCGGTGGCCTCGGCCTGTGCCGCGTCGAAATGCTGCTCGGCCTGCTCGATCAGCGTGAGCACGTCCCCCATGCCCAGGATGCGGCTGGCCATCCGGTCGGGATGGAAGACGTCGAAGTCCTCGAGCTTCTCCCCGGCCGAGGCGAACAGGATCGGCACACCGGTGACCTCGCGCACCGACAACGCCGCACCGCCGCGGGCGTCGCCGTCGAGCTTGGTCAGCACCACGCCGGTGAATCCGACGCCCTCGCGGAACGCGTCGGCGGTGCTGACGGCGTCCTGTCCGATCATCGCGTCGAGGACGAACAGCACTTCGTCGGGGTCGACCGCCGCGCGGATCGCCGCGGCCTGACTCATCAGCTCCTCGTCGATGCCCAGCCGGCCCGCGGTGTCGACGATCACTACGTCGTACATCTTGGATTTCGCCTCGGCAAGACCGGCCGAGGCCACCGCGACGGGGTCGGCGGTGCCCTTGACCTCTTCGGCGCCGGGCGCCGTGCCGGGGTGGGGCGCGAAGACGTGCACGCCGGCGCGCTCACCGACGATCTGGAGCTGATTGACCGCGCCCGGCCGCTGCAGGTCGCAGGCCACCAGCAACGGGGTGTGCCCCTGCGACTTCAACCACCTGGCCAGCTTCCCGGCCAACGTGGTCTTACCGGAGCCCTGCAGACCGGCCAGCATGATCACCGTCGGCGGGGTGCGGGCGAACGCCAGCTGACGGGTCTCGCCGCCGAGGATGCCGATGAGTTCCTCGTTGACGATCTTGATGACCTGCTGCGCCGGGTTCAGCGCTGCTGACACCTCGGCGCCCTTGGCGCGGTCCTTGATGCGGGCGACGAACTGCCGGACCACCGGCAGCGACACGTCGGCCTCCAGCAGGGCCAGCCGGATCTCGCGGGCGGTGGCGTCGATGTCGGCGTCGGTCAACCGGCCCTTGTTCCGCAGCCCCGACAGGGCACCGGTCAACCGGTCGGACAGGGATTCAAACACGTGGCAAGCCTACTTGGCGGCGCATGCCCTCACCGCGAACGGTGTCCGACCGCCGCCCGCCCGGCCGGCTCAGCCGGCCTCTTGCACCGGCTTGGGCGGCGGAGCCGGCAGTACCGCCAGGAGCTGACGCTCCAGGTGCGGGCGCTGCGACTCCGCCGATGCTCCCCCGGCCCACCCCTCGGGCAGGACGAGGCCGAAAACGTCGACCACCGCCGAACCCAGGGTGGTCACCTTTGCCCAGGCGATGTCGACGCCGGCCCGTTCGAAGACCGCGGTCAGCGCCGACAGCAGACCTGCCCGATCGGCGGCCCGGACCTCGGCGATCAGCTGGGCGGTACCGGCCCCGCCGTGCCACAGCACCCGTGGCGGGGCCACCGGCGCGTCGGCCGGCACCGCCGGGCGCACCTCGCCGACCCGCCCGGCCGTGGTCGCATCGGCGCCCTTCTTCTCCAGTGCGCCCACCACGTCGAACTCTCCGTCGATGGCCAGGATGAGCTGTTGCCGCAGCAGCTCGGCGGCCGGCGGACTGCCGAAGTGCGGGGAGACCACGAAGGTGTTCACCGCCGCCCCGTGGCATCCGTTGACCGAGGCCGAATGAACCCGCAGCGAGTTCAGGGCCAGCACGCCGGCGGCTTTGGACAGCACGCCGCGGCGGTCCGGGGCGATCATCGTGACCTGATAGATGTGCGGCGTGTCGGTGGCGACGAGCTCGACGTGCACCCCGGACCCGGCGGCCATGGCGACGAAGCGCGGATCGATGGGGTCGGGTTCGGGCAGGGGTTCGCCGGCCATCACCAATCGGCAGCGCCGGACCAGATCACCGATCAGCGACGCCTTCCAGTCACCCCACACCCCGGGCCCGGTGGCCAGGGAGTCGGCCTCGGCCAGCGCGTGCAACAGCTCGAGCACCGTGCGGTCCCCGCCGAGCGCGTCGACGACAGTGGCGATGGTGCGCGGGTCCTGTAGGTCACGGCGGGTGGCGGTATGCGCCAACAACAGATGGTGGCGCACCAGCGCGGAGAGAATGTCGATGTCCGACGGCCACAGGCCCAGGCGATTACCGATCTGCGTGGCGAGCTCCGCGCCGATGATGCTGTGGTCGCCGCCGCGCCCCTTCCCGATGTCGTGCACCAGCGCCCCCAGGACCAACAGATCCGGCCGCGACACCCTGGTGGTCAAAGCACTTGCGCGGGATACGGTTTCGACCAGATGACGGTCCACGGTCCAGATGTGCACGACGTCGCGGGGCGGCAGGTCGCGTACCGCGCCCCACTCCGGGAAGAGCCGGCCCCACAGACCGGTGCGGTCGAGCGCCTCGATGGTGGCGACCACCGACGGCCCGGCGCCCAGCATCACCAACAGGTCCTTGAGCGCCTGTCGGGGCCACGGGGCGCGCAACTCCGGCGCCGTCTCCACCAGCCGGCTCAGCGTCGACGACGCCATCGGCAGTCCGGTCACCGCCGACGCCGCGGCCACCCGCAGGATCAGTCCGGGGTCGCGCTCGGGGCGGGCGTCGCGGGCCAGGATGACCTCGCCGTTGAACTCGATCACGCCCTCGTCGAGCGGGCGCCGCACCGGCCGGCGCAACACCGCCAGTCCGCGCCGCGGCAGCGCG
The DNA here is from genome assembly GCF_010726645.1 of Mycolicibacterium duvalii. NCBI lineage: Bacteria > Bacillati > Actinomycetota > Actinomycetes > Mycobacteriales > Mycobacteriaceae > Mycobacterium > Mycolicibacterium duvalii. Next base: position 2,461,177 of record NZ_AP022563.1, read on the forward strand.
TTGGCCGCGGTGCGAATTCCGGCGTCGACGTAGTAGCTGACGGTGCGGGCGGCATCGGAGAGCATGCGGGCCAGATCGAAGCGGTCCCCGATCCGTAGCGCCGCACCGATCTCGTCGGCGTGCTGGGCCAACAGCAGTTCCCGGCCCCGACCGGCGACCCGGTGCAGCTCGGTGCGCACGTTGAGCAACGAAAGATGGGCCTCTCCAAGCGATTCGGTCGGCGATGCCAGCGACCGGCTGGGATAGACGTCGGCGAGCTGGGCGATGGCCAGCGCGTTGAGCAGCTGCACGTCGCGCAGGCCTCCCCTGCCGCATTTGAGATCCGGCTCGGCGCGGTGCGCGATCTCGCCGCTGCGCTGCCAGCGGGCACGGGTGTGCTCGACGAGCTCGTCGAACCGTGAGGCGATCCCGGTGCGCCACTGGCGGCGGGCCCCGCCGATCAGCAGTGCCGACAGGTCGGCGTCGCCGGCGATGTGGCGCGCATCGAGCATGGCCAGGCCGACCGCGATGTCCTCACCGGCGACCTTGAGCGCCTCGGGCACCGTGCGGACGCTGTGATCGAGTCGAATATTGGCGTCCCACAACGGGTACCAGAGCAGCTCGGCGACCTCTCCGACCACGTCGGGCGGCATGTTGTCATGCAGCAGCATCAGGTCGAGGTCGGAGTACGGGAGAAGCTCACCGCGCCCCAGCCCGCCCGTGGCGATGATGGCGAACCCGCTGGTCGCGGTGATCCCGATCTCGGCCGCCTTGGTGGTCAGCCAGAAGTCGAAGAGGTCGAGCAACGCGCGGCGCAGCGCCGCGGCGTCGAGCTGGCGATTGCTGCCGGTGAGTAGTTGTTGGGCTGCCGCGGTGAGATCGGTTGCAGGACGGGAAGAACCCGCCGCCGGGCGCTCCCAGTGCGGGGGCCCGGCAGCGGGCTGTGTGTGCTTGCTCATGAGGTGTCCTCCCGGCACTTGACGATCCAGCGCTCCGTCGGCGGTGCTGCCGGGAGACGAGTTCTCAATCGGTGAGCGTCATCTACAGCGCGTCGGCCCCCCGCTCGCCCGTGCGTACCCGGACGACGGTCTCGACGGGACTGACCCAGACCTTGCCGTCGCCGATCTTGCCGGTGCGCGCTGCCTGGACGATCACGTCCACCACCTTGTCGACGGCGGCGTCCTCGACGACGACCTCCACGCGCACCTTCGGGACGAAGTCGACGGAGTACTCCGCCCCCCGGTACACCTCGGTGTGCCCCTTCTGGCGACCGTAGCCCTGGACTTCGCTGACGGTCATTCCGAGAATGCCCGTCTGTTCGAGACCGGTCTTGACATCCTCCAGCGTGAACGGCTTGACGATCGCGGTAATCAGCTTCATGTAGTCGATCCCTTCCGAGGAAATTGTCGCCGCTCAGGCGAGCTCGTAAGCCGTTTCGGCATGTTCGGTCTCATCGATACCAGTGTCCTCGTCTTCCTTGGACACCCGCCATCCCAGGGGCTTGACGATGAACGCGATGATCGCGGTCATCACACCGGTGAACACGACAGCGACTGCGGCGATGACGATCTGCACGATGAGTTGCTCGATCCCCCCACCGTAGAACAGCCCGGTTTCAGTGGCCAGGAAGCCGATGGCCACGGTGCCCCACAGGCCGGCGACCAGGTGCACGCCGACCACGTCGAGCGAATCGTCGTAACCGAACTTGTACTTCAGCGAGATGGCCAGCGCCGACAGCACACCTGCCACCGCACCCAGGATCAACGAGCCGATGGCGCTCAGCGATCCGCACGCCGGCGTGATGGCCACCAGCCCGGCGACGATGCCCGAGGCTGCACCGACGCTGGTGGCGTGCCCGTCGCGGATACGCTCGACGAGCAACCAGGCCAGCATCGCGGCCGCGGTCGCGGCGGTCGTGTTGACCCACACCGCACCGGCGAGCATGTCGGCGGCGCCTTCGGAGCCGACGTTGAAGCCGAACCAGCCGAACCACAGCAGCGCGGCACCGAGCATCACGAACGGGATGTTGTGCGGGCGGAACGCGGTCCGGCCGAAACCGGTGCGCTTGCCCAGCAGGAGCGCCAGCACCAGGGCGGCCATACCGGCGTTGATGTGCACGACGGTGCCGCCGGCGAAGTCGATCGGTGAAACGTTGGCCACGCCTTCGTCATCGACGCCGAACAGCTTGGCCGCGATCCCCGATTCCGACCCCGACAGCAGGCCGCCACCCCAGACCATGTGGGCCAGAGGGAAATACACCAGGGTGACCCAGATGCCGCCGAACAGCAGCCAGGTGCCGAATTTCATCCGCTCGGCGACCGCACCGCTGATCAGCGCGACCGTGATGACGGCGAAGGTCAGCTGGAATGCCACCCAGACGATGGCGGGCACGGTTCCGAAGCCGCCGAGCACGAAGGTGTCGACACCGTCGACCTCCCGGACCTCGGTGAGCTGACTGACGCCGAAGAGTGCGAAGGGGTTGTCGAAGATGCCGAGGATGTCGCTCTCGCCGGTGTGTGCCGACGCGAACGACATCGAGTAGCCCCACAACACGTAGATGACGCTGACCAGGCCCATGGAGCCGAACGACATCATCATCATGTTGAGGACGGACTTCTGCCGGGACAGGCCGCCGTAGAAGAACGCCAAACCGGGTGTCATGAGCAGTACCAGCGCGGCGGATGTGAGCACCCACGCCGTGTCTCCTGCGCTCAGGCCCTCAGGCCCGAACGGCAGGAACTGGTCGTCCGGCAGGGCCGAGACCACATCATGTAAGCCGAATGCCACTTTGTGTGAACCTCCTTGGGATGACGGCCGACGCGGATCGGCCTCCCGAAGAGACTCTGTGCAGCGCGTTTCCCCGGTGATTCAGGAGTGTTTCGCCTGGGTGAACGGACGCGCGGAAGTCGTTACGCTCGTGTTTCGTCCGTACGGCCCGCACATCGCCGCCGGTCCGTCCATCACAGCGCCGCGTCGCGTGCGCGCTGTCGGCGGCGTGTGGCGGGCGCCGCTCGCTCACCCGAGCAGGGCGTCGACGAAGGCCGCCGGCTCGAACGGAGCGAGATCGTCGGGCCCCTCGCCGAGTCCCACCAGCTTCACCGGCACGCCGAGCTCCTGTTGCACCCGGAACACGATTCCACCCTTGGCGGTGCCGTCGAGTTTGGTCAGCACCACCCCGGTGATGTCCACGACCTCGGCGAAGACCCGCGCCTGCGGCAGGCTGTTCTGGCCGATCGTCGCGTCGAGTACCAGCAGGACCTCGTCGACTGCGGTGCGCTTGCCCACCACGCGCTTGACCTTGCCCAGTTCGTCCATCAGGCCGGTTTTGGTGTGCAGACGGCCGGCGGTGTCGATGACGACGACGTCGGCCCCGGAGGCGATACCGGTGTCGACGGCGTCGAACGCCACCGACGCGGGGTCGGCGCCCTCGGGGCCGCGGACCACCTGGGCGCCCACCCGGGCCGCCCACGTCTGGAGTTGGTCGGCGGCTGCGGCGCGGAACGTGTCGGCGGCACCGAGGACCACCCGGCGTCCGTCGGCGACCAGCACCCGGGCCAGCTTGCCCACCGTGGTGGTCTTGCCGGTGCCGTTGACCCCGACCACCAACAGCACGGACGGCTTGTCCTGGTGTGGCAGCGCGCGGATGGACCGGTCCAGGTCGGGGCGCAACTCGGCGATCAACACCTCGCGCAACACCGCCCGGGCGTCGGCCTCGGTGCGCACCCGGCTGCTGGCCATCCGGCTGCGCAGCGCGGTAACCACCGACTCGGTGACCACCGGCCCGAGGTCGGCGATCAACAGGGTGTCCTCGACCTCCTCCCAGGAGTCTTCGTCGAGGTCACCGCCGCCGAGAAGGCCGAGCATGCTGCGGCCGAGCGTGTTCTGCGACCGGGCCAGCCGGCCCCGCAGCCGGTCCAGCCGCCCCTCTGTCGGGGCGATGGACTCGACGTCGGGCGCGACGGCCTCGGTGGCCGCGACCACGGGCTCGGCGGACTCCGACGCGGGCTCGGGTTCCGGCGCGGGCTCGGGTTCCGGCGCGGGCTCGGCCACGGGTTCCGGCGCGGATGGCGGGGCCGGCGGGGCGGCGCGCGGGGCCGGCGGCTCGGGAAGTCGGACGTCGGCGATCGGACGTTTCGGTGCGTCCCGGGGAATGGTGGCATCATCGCCGATGGCGGGCAGACCGGTGGTGTCGATGCGCTCCGGTGCCGGCGGCGCGGACGGTGGGGTTTGAGCCGGTGCCGACGAGGTGAATGAGATGCCCGACGATGCGGTGTAGCCGCCGGAACGATCGACGGGAGTGGCGGTGTCTGGAGCCTTCAAGCTGATGCGGCGGCGCCGGTACCGCATCAGGCCGACGACGAGCGCAACGATCAGCAGTACAGCGATGACCGCGATGGCGATCCACAGGCCCAGCCCGATACTCTCAGTCACCCCGCCATTGTCGCAGGGCCGCCCGCGATGACCTTCGACCCCGTGGCGTCCCTCGCCCACCGCAAACGCCGCCACATCGACGTGTGCCTGACCGAACCGGTCGACTACCAGACCGTGACCACCGGATTCGAGCGCTACCGGCTGCCGTACAACGCGCTGACCCAGACCGACCTCGAGGCCATCGATCTCGGCACCGAGTTCCTGGGGCGCCGGCTGCGAGCCCCGGTGCTGATCGGCGCGATGACCGGCGGAGCGGAACTGTCCGGGATCATCAACCGCAACCTGGCCGCCGCCGCGCAGCAGCTCGGCCTCGGCATGATGCTGGGCTCGCAGCGGGTGATGATCGACGACACCGCGGCCGGGGTCAGCTTCGACGTCCGCGAGGCCGCCCCCGATGTGCTGCTGATCGGCAACATCGGCATGGCCCAGCTGAATCGCGCGGCGGTGCCCGGCCTGACCGGTGCCCTGGGCAGAGTGGGCGCCGACGCGCTGGCCGTGCACACCAACCCGCTGCAGGAGGCGATGCAGCACAACGGCGACACCGACTTCTCCGGCTCACTGGGCCGCCTGCGGGAGGTGATCGGCGAGATCGGCTGCCCGGTCATGGTCAAGGAGGTCGGCCACGGCTTCGGTGCCGCGGCCGCCGCCGAACTGGCCGGTTTCCCGATCGCCGCCGTCGACGTCGCCGGGGCCGGCGGCACCTCGTGGGCCCGCATCGAGCAATACGTCCGCTACGGCGAGGTGCGCTACCCGGCGCTGGCCGAATGGGGCATCCCCACCGCCCAGGCGCTCTGCGAGGTGCACCGCGCCCTGCCCGCGATGCCCCTGGTGGCCTCCGGGGGCATCCGCACCGGAATGGACGCGGCCAAGGCCCTCGCGATGGGCGCCACGGTGGTCGCCGTCGCCCGGCCGCTGCTCGCGCCTGCGATCGAGTCGGTGGCCGCGGTGGTCGACTGGCTGCAGGACTTTCTCTACGAGCTCCTGGTCTGTCTGCACGGATGCGGCGCCGCCGATCTCGCCGAGCTGCGCCGCCACGGCGTGGTCGAGATCGACTGACCTCGGCGGGTCAGGACGGGCTGGCCACCAATTCGTGGCCGCGTAACCGCTGCGAGATCACCGTGGTGATGCCGTCACCACGCATCGTCACGCCGTACAGCGCGTCGGCGACCTCCATCGTCGGCTTCTGATGCGTGATGACGATCAGCTGCGAACGCTCCCGCAGCTGCTCGAACAGGCTGATCAGGCGCCGGAGGTTGACGTCGTCGAGCGCGGCCTCGACCTCGTCCATCACGTAGAACGGGGACGGCCGGGCGCGGAAGATCGCCACCAGCATGGCCACCGCTGTCAGCGACTTCTCCCCGCCGGACAGCAGCGACAGGCGTTTGATCTTCTTGCCCGGCGGGCGGGCCTCCACCTCGATGCCGGTGGTGAGCATGTCTCCGGGGTCGGTGAGCAGCAACCTGCCCTCGCCGCCCGGGAACAGCGTCGAGAACACCTGGGAGAACTCCCGTTCCACGTCGGAGTAGGCCTCGGTGAACACCTGCAGGATGCGGGTGTCGACCTCGGCGATCACGTCCAGTAGGTCCCTGCGGGCCCCCTTGACGTCCTCGAGCTGGGTGGACAGGAAGTTGTACCGCTCTTCGAGCGCAGCGAACTCTTCGAGCGCCAGTGGGTTCACCCGGCCGAGTTCCTTGAGTTCGCGTTCGGCGCGCTTGGCACGGCGTTCCTGAGCCGCGCGGTCGAACGGCATCGGAGCGGGGGCGGTGACCTGCTCCCCCCGCTCGCGCGCCTGCTCGTACTCGGCCATCTCCAGCTCCGTCGGCGGCAGCGGGACCGCGGGCCCGTACTCGGCGATCAGATCGTCGACAGCCATGCCGAACTGCTCGAGCACCTGCTCTTCGAGTTGCTCGATCCGCAGGGCGGCTTGCGCTTTGGCTACCTCGTCACGGTGCAGTGCGTCGGTCAGCGCGCCGACCCGCGTCGTCAGGTCGTTGACCTCCTCGCGGGCAGCGCTCAGCGCGCCGGCGCGCACCTGGCGTTCGGCGGCCACCTCGTCGCGGATCTGTGAGGCCACCGCCACCGCGGCGGTCAGCCGGGCAGCGACCAGCCGCCCGGAGTCGGCCACGGCGGCCGCCACTGCCGCCGCCCGCGCCCGGGCCTCGCGTGCCTGCTGGGCGCGGACCCGCGCCTCCCGCTCGGCGGTCGCCGCCCGGCGCAGCGAATCCGCCCGTCCGCGTACAGCGTTGGCGCGCTCCTCGGCGGTGCGCACCGCCAGCCGCGCTTCCACCTCGGCGGCCCGCGCGGCCTCCGCGGCCGCGCCCCTCTCCTGCCGGTCGACCGGCTCGGCTTCGAACATCGGCTCCTGCTGCGCGTTGAGCAGCCGCTGCTCGAGCTCGCGCAGTTCGGTGACGGTGCGGTCGCGGCCCGCTTCGAGCTCCTCGCGCTGTTTGATCAGCCGCTGCCAGTCGTCGTCGGCGGCCCGCGCTTCCTGCCCGAGCCGGCCGAGTTGCTCATAGATCGCCGAGATCGCCGCGTCGGACTCGTTGAGGGCGGCCAGAGCATGTTCGGCGGCGTCCTGCCGGGCGCGCTGCTCATCGAGCGCCCCGGCCAGCGCCGCCGACAGTTCGGCGGCCTGGCGCTCGGCGTCGACGAGTTCGGTCCGCGCCTTGTCGACCTCCGACGTGATCTCCAACGTGCTGGGCTTGCGATCGGAACCGCCGCTGACCCAGCCGCCGCCCACCAGGTCGCCCTCGGCGGTGACAGCACGCAGATGTGGTTGTGCAGCAACGAGTTCCAGCGCCTGGCCGAGGTCGTGAACCACAGCCACGCCGGTAAGCAGCGCAGTGATCGCGCCGCGCACCCGTGGCGCGGGGTCGACCAGATCGATGGCCCACTGCGCCGCAGCGGGCAACGCCCCGGACGGCGCCGGTGTGCTGAGTTCCGGCCAGTCGCCGAGCACCAGCGTGGCCCGGCCACCGTCGGAGGACTTCAGCGCGGCCAGCGCGTCCCGTGCGGCGCCGCTGTCCTCGGCCGCCAGCGCGTCGGCGGCTGCGCCGAGGACCGCGGCGATGGCCGCCTCGTGCCCGGGGCGCACTTTCACCAGGTTCGCTATCGATCCGAAAAGCCTTGCGCTGTCCAGGTTCTCCTGCAGCCACGCCGCGCCGTCCCTGCGCTCCAAGCCGACCGACAGGGCGTCGATGCGGGCCTGCAGGGAGGCCACCCGCCGTTCGGCCGCACGCTCGGCGCCCTGCAGCTCGGAGACGCGCTCGTCGGCCAGGCGCAGCGCGGTGACCGTGCGGTCGTGGTGCTCGTCGAGGCCGACCTCGCCGGCATCGAGCTCGCCGACGCGGCCCTGCACGGTTTCGAATTCGGCCTGGGTATGTTGGGCGCGCTGGGCGGCCTCGTCGATCCCGGCCGACAGCCGCGCAACGGTTTCGTCGATCGACTCCACCCGGGTGCGCATGGTGTCGACCTGCCCCGACAGCCGCGCCAACCCTTCTCGGCGATCCGCCTCGGCCCGCGCGGCGGCCATGTGGGCGCGTTCGGCCTCCGCGGCCGCCTGCTCGCGTTCGGCCAGTTCGGCGCGGGCGGCGTCCAGGCGCTCGCGGGACTCGGCGAGTTCCTGGAGCAGTTGGCGCTCCTGCTCGGCGACCGCGTCGGCCTGCGCCTCCAGATCATCGGGGTCGGGTCCACCAGAGCGTTCCGGCTCGGCATCCAGATGCTGGGCGCGTTCGCTGGCGATCCGTACCGTGGCGCCCACCCGCTCGGCCAGCGCGGAGAGCCGGAACCACCGCTGCTGTGCGGCATCTGCGCGTTCGGAGAGGTCCTCGACCGCGGCCTCGTGGGCTTCCAGCTCGGCGGTGCGGGCCTGCAGGCGTTCGCTGAGCTGGTCGTGCTCGGTGCGCAGCGCGGTCTCGGCCTGGTTGCTGTCGTCGAACTCGGCTCGGCGGGCCACCAGGTCATCGGCGGCCAGCCGCAGCCGGGCGTCGCGCAGGTCGGCCTGAATGGTCTGGGCGCGGCGGGCCATCTCCGCCTGCCGGCCCAGCGGCTTGAGCTGGCGGCGCAGTTCGGTGGTCAGGTCGGTCAGCCGGGCGAGGTTGGCCGACATCGAATCGAGCTTGCGGACCGCCTTTTCCTTGCGTTTGCGGTGTTTGAGCACGCCGGCAGCCTCTTCGATGAAGGCGCGGCGGTCCTCGGGCCGGGACTCCAGGATCTCGGCCAGCTTGCCCTGACCGACGATCACATGCATCTCCCGGCCGATGCCCGAATCGGACAGCAGCTCCTGCACATCCATCAATCGGCAACTGCTGCCGTTGATTTCGTATTCGCTCGCACCGTCGCGGAACACCCGCCGGGTGATCGACACCTCGGAGTACTCGATCGGCAGCGCGTTGTCCGAGTTGTCGATCGTCAGCGTCACCTCGGCGCGGCCCAACGGCGCGCGCGAGGACGTCCCGGCGAAGATGACGTCCTCCATCTTGCCGCCGCGCAGGGTCTTGGCGCCCTGCTCCCCCATCACCCAGGTCAGCGCATCGACGACGTTGGACTTCCCCGAACCGTTGGGGCCGACCACGCAGGTGATGCCGGGCTCGAACCGCAGAGTCGTCGGCGAGGCGAAGGACTTGAAGCCCTTCAGCGTCAGACTCTTCAGATGCATGACGTCAAACCCTACCGCCGAGTTCGTCAGCGCTCGGTGAAGCCCGCGATCGCGTCGGCCGGTTCGGACCAGTCGGTGATCACCTTGTCGACCCGACCCGGTGACCCGCCGGTGGTCAGGAGGTCCAGTAGCTGCTCACAAGCACTTCGGGGCCCCTGGGCGACCACGTGGACGCGACCGTCGGGTTTGTTGGCCGCGAACCCGGTCAGCCCCAGTTCGAGCGCGCGCGAGCGCGTCCACCAGCGGAAACCCACTCCCTGCACATGTCCGTGCACCCACGCGTCCAGGCGGACGTCACTGTCGGCCAACATCTTTAACCTCAAATGTCACTTCCGTACCGCTTTTCAACGTGCGTCCCACGGTGCACACCTGGTCGACGGCGCGCTCGACCACGGTGAGCAGCCGTGCGCGTTCCTGCGGGTCGAGTGATGACAGGTCCAGTTCGAGCACCTCGTCGATGTGCGGGTAGCGCTCCTGCTCCCGGTCGGCGGCACCGGCGACCCGCACGGTGGCCCGGTAATCCTCGCCGAGACGGCGCCGCAGCGGGTGGTCGCTGGCCATTCCGCTGCAGGCGGCCAACGCGATCTTGAGCAGCTCGCCCGGGGTGAACACCCCCTCGACACTCTCCGAGCCCACCAGCACCTCCGCGCCGCGCGAGCTGCGCCCCGTATAGCGACGCACCCCGGTGCGCTCCACCCACAGTTCGGTCATGGCTCTTTTCTACAACCTCCGCTGGGTTCGACTCCCCGCGGAACAGAATTCCCGGTCGTGGGGACGGCCGGATCGCAGCCCGGAATACTCGTCCGCCGGGGTACTCAGGTGCGGGGGCGCGGTTGGCAGCGCGGGCAGTAGAACGACGAGCGGTTCATGAACTTGTCGCGGCGCATCACTGCTCCACAGCGCCGGCACGGCTCACCCGCGCGGCCATAGGCGTCCAGCGACCGGTCGAAGTAACCGGACTCGCCGTTGACATTGACATAGAGCGCGTCGAACGAGGTGCCGCCCTGCCCCAGCGCGTCGGTCATCACCGCCGCGGCGGCGTCGAGCAACTCCCGCAGCTTGGGCCGCGACAGCGCCGAAGCCCGCCGCGCCCCGTTGACCTTCGCCCGCCACAGCGCTTCGTCGGCGTAGATGTTGCCGATACCGGAGACGACGGTCTGGTCCAGCAGCTGGCGTTTGATCTCGGAATGCTTGCCGCGCAACACCTTCACGACCGCCTCCCGGTCGAACAACGGGTCCAGCGGATCGCGGGCGATGTGGGCCACCGGCACCGGGACCGGGGTGCCGTCGACGGTCACCATGTCGGCGATCACCCAACCGCCGAAGGTGCGCTGGTCGACGAAGCTCATCGTCGTGCCGTCGTCGAGCAGCGTGGCGATGCGCAGGTGGTTCTCGTTCGGGACCGGGCCCAGCAGCATCTGTCCGCTCATCCCCAGATGCACGACCAGCGCGGCGTCCGGCCCGAGGGTCAGCCACAGATACTTGCCCCGCCGGCCGGTTCCGGTGATCGTCGTGTCCAGCAGGCGCGCGGTCAGGTCGGCCGGGCCGGCATCGTGGCGGCGCACCGCCCGTGGATGGTGCACCCGCACGGCCGTGATCGTCCTGCCGATCACGTGGCGGTCCAGGCCCCGGCGGACGACCTCGACCTCGGGAAGTTCAGGCATCGTGTGCAGGCCCGCCAGTCACGCGTCGTTGAGCGCGTTCCACGCGGCCGCGGCGGCTTTGAGTTCGGCTTCCTTCTTGGTCCTGCCGACACCGGTGCCGCGCTCCGCCTCGGCGACGACGACGGTGGCGGTGAACTCCTTGTCGTGGTCGGGACCGGTGGAGGTGACCAGATAGGTCGGCACCCCCAGACCGCGCGACGCCGTGAGCTCCTGCAGGCTGCTCTTCCAGTCCAGGCCCGCCCCCAGCGTCGGGGCCGTGTCGAGCAGCGTTGCGAAGAGCCGCAGGATGACCTCCTTGGCGACGACCGCCCCGTGCTCCAGATAGATCGCGCCCAGCAGAGATTCGACGCCGTCAGCCAGGATGCTCGACTTGTCGGCGCCGCCGGAGTTCTCCTCGCCCTTGCCCAGCAACAGATAGGCGCCCAAGCCGTGCTCACAGAGGTTGCGGCCGACGTCGGCCAGCGCCTGGGTGTTGACGATGCTGGCGCGCAGCTTGGCCAAATCGCCCTCGGAACGGTCGGGATGGCGGTGGTAGAGCTCCTCGGTGATGGTCAGCCCGAGCACCGAGTCGCCGAGGAACTCAAGGCGCTCGTTGGTGGGCAGACCTCCGTTCTCGTAGGAGTAGCTGCGGTGGGTCAACGCGATGGTGAGCAGGTCGTCGGGCAGGTCGACGCCGAGCGCCTTGAGCAGGGGCGCGCGGTCCATCGTCACGAGTCGTCGCCGATCTGCTCGCGCAGGGCGGCCAGTTTCGCCCACCGCGGGTCGATCGTGTCGTGGTGGTGGCCCGGCTCGGCTGTCGCCAACGGCACGCCGCACTCGGGGCACAAGCCGGCACAGTCGGGGTCGCATACCGGCGAGAACGGCAGCACCAGCCCGATCGCGTCGATGACCGACTGCTCCAGGTTCACCGTGTCAGCGCCGCCGTCGGAGGTGACCCGCGGCAGCTCGTCGTCCTCGGTGGTCTCGTCGGTGGCGCTGGCCGGGTAGGCGAACAGCTCGGTCAGGTCGATTGCGACATCACCGCGCAGCGCCGTCAGGCAGCGCGCACATTCGCCGGTCGTCGGCGCCGACACCGTCCCCGACACCAGCACGCCCTCCGACACCGATTCCAGTCGCAGGTCCAGCTGCAGAGGTGCGTCCTTGTCGACGGCGATGAGTTCCAGCCCGATCCGGACCGGGCTCGGCACCGTGGTCTGCACCGTCATCATCGAGCCCGGCCGCCGACCGAGCCGTGAAACATCGATCACCAGCGGCGACCGTGACCCCCGAGCCGCCGCGCGCGCGTGCCTCGCCATGTGCGTCATCGTACGGTGAGGCGCCGACCGGGGTCAGCGGCGGTCAGGCCGGGCGCGCGGTCAGCGTGAGACGTAGTCGTGGGTGCCCGCGGCGGTGCGCAACTGGTGCCGGCCCCGGCCGACCGAGCGCAGCGTGCCGTTGAGGAACTCCTCGAACTCGGCAAGCTTGCTGTCGACGTAGATGTCGCACTCACCGCGCAGCCGGTCGGCCTCTGCGTGGGCGGTGTCGATCATCCGGGTGGCCTCGGCGGTCGCGGTGGCCACCACCTCGGTCTGCGACACCAGCCGCTGCTGCTCCTTGATGCCTTCTTGAACAGCCTTCTCGTACGCGAGGTTTCCACTCTCGATCAGCCGGTCGGCCTCGGACTTGGCCCGGCCGGTGCTCGCTTCGTACTCCCGCTTGGCGGTCGCCGCGATGCGGGCGGCCTCCTCGCGCGCCTCGGCGACCATGCGCTCACTGTGGGTCCGCGCCTCGGCCACCATCCGGTCGGCCTGCGCCTTGGCGTCGGCCAGCAGCCGGTCCGCCTCGGCCCGGGCGTGGTTGACCATCGAGTCGGCCTCGGCGTTGGCCGTCGACACCGTGGACTCGGCGTGGTCCTTGGCCTCACGCAGCAGGGTGTCCCTGGCGTCGAGGACGTCCTGGGCGTCGTCCAGTTCGCCCGGGATGGCGTCCTTGATGTCGTCGATCAGTTCCAGGACGTCGCCGCGGGGCACCACGCAGCCGGCCGTCATCGGCACTCCGCGGGCTTCTTCGACGATGGCACCCAACTCGTCGAGCGCTTCGAAAACTCGGTACACGGTGACACCCTCCAGGCGTAGTTGTTAGTGACTAGTGTGCCTGGTGTTACGGCTGTGACTGGGCTTTCCCGCCCCGGTGTGTCGCCCTCTACTCCGCTACCGGTGCACGCTGTGGTCTGTTCCCGACATTATGTCAGTCCGAACCGCACGGCGGTAAAGGCGCTAACCGCGCAGTTTGTCCTGCAGCCGCGCATTGACGGGACCGGGCAGCAGGTCGGAGACGTCGCCGCCGAGGGTGGCGACCTCCTTGGCCAACGACGACGACACGAACGAGTAGCCCGGCGCGGTGGCGACGAAGAACGTGTCGACACCGGCGACGTGCTTGTTCATCTGCGCCATCTGCAGTTCGTACTCGAAGTCGGTGCCGCTGCGCAGCCCCTTGACGATCGCGGTCAGCCCGCGCGCCCGGGCGAAGTCGACGACCAGGCCCTGCCCCGACTCGGCCCGCACGTTGGGCAGATGAGCTGTCGACTCCTCGATCATCGCCAACCGCTCTTCGGTGCTGAACATGCCCTTCTTGTTCGGATTGACCAGGACCGCGACGAGGACCTCATCGAACTGCGCGGCGGCACGTTCGATGACGTCGATGTGTCCGAGAGTCACCGGGTCGAACGATCCGGGGCACACCGCTCCGCTCATGGGCCACGACGCTAGCAGCCGCGCGCCGGGGCGCGGTGGAGTCAGCGGCGCTGCGCCATTTCGACCCGGGTGTCGCCGTAGCGACGGGACTTCCACCTCGCCCATGCCGGAGGCCAGGCCAGTTCCGCACCGCCGGCGGGCCGCTCGACGACCACGATGCTTCCCGGTGATGTCCATCCGTGGTCGGTCAGCGCGCCCAGCATCGCCTCCACCTCGGCATTGGACAGCTCGTAGGGCGGGTCGGCGAGCACCAGGTCCGCCGGTTGGGCCGTCGCGGTGGCCAGCACGGTGCTCACCGCGCCGCGCCGCACCACCGCACCGTCGGCGCCCAACGCAGCGACGTTGCGCTCGATCACCGCCGCGGCCCGGGAATCCGCTTCGACGAACAGGACCGAGGCCGCGCCTCGCGAGGCCGCCTCGAGCCCCAGCGCGCCGCTGCCCGCGTAGAGGTCGAGTACCCGCAGCCCGGTGAAGTCGATACGCGCCGAGAGCAGGTTGAACAGTGATTCGCGCACCCGGTCGGTGGTGGGCCGGGTGCCGCGCCCGGATTTGTGCTGCGGCACCGTGATTCGTCGTCCCCCGAAGGCGCCGGCGACGATTCGGCTCAGCTCACCACCACCAGCAGGTCGCCACCCTCGACCGCGGCGGCGGCGCCCGCCACGGCGACGCGTTCGACGGTGCCCGCCTTGGGCGCGGTGATCGCCGCCTCCATCTTCATCGCCTCGATGGTCGCGATGGTCTGCCCGGCGGCCACCGAATCCCCCTCGGCAACACTGATACTCACCACTCCGGCGAAAGGTGCGGCCACGTGGTCGGGATTCTTGCGATCGGCCTTCTCGGCAGCCGGTACCTCGCTGACCACGTTGCGGTCGCGGACCACCACGGGGCGCAGCTGACCGTTGATGATGCACATCACCGTGCGCATGCCGCGCTCGTCGGCGTCGGAGATCGCCTCGAGACCGATGATCAGCTCGACGCCCCGCTCGAGGGTCACCCGGTGCTCGTCGCCGTGGCGCAGCCCGTAGAAGAACTGGTTGGCCGACAGGCTCGACGTGTCGCCGTAGGACTCGCGGTGGGCCTCGAACTCCTTGGTGGGGCCGGGGAACAGCAGGCGGTTCAGGGTGGCCTGCCGCTTCGGTCCGGTCTGCGACAGCAGATTCTCGTCCTCGGCGCTCAACTCCGTCGGCGGTTTCGCCGGCGCCCGGCCGGCCAGCGCCTTGCTGCGCAGCGGTTCGGGCCAGCCGCCCGGCGGATCGCCCAGTTCACCCCGCAGGAAGCCGATCACCGAGTCGGGAATGTCGAAACGGTCGGGTTCCGCGGCGAATTCGTCTGCGGTGACGCCTGCACCGACCAGAGCCAGCGCCAGGTCGCCGACGACCTTCGACGACGGCGTCACCTTCACCAGGCGACCGAGGATGCGGTCGGCGCCGGCGTAGGCCGCCTCGATGTCCTCGAAACGGTCGCCGAGCCCCAGCGCGATCGCCTGCTGTCGCAGATTCGAAAGCTGCCCGCCCGGAATCTCGTGCCGGTACACCCTCCCGGTCGGGGTCGGCGGACCGGCCGCGGCGACGTCGAACGGGGCGTACACCTTCCGCAGCGCTTCCCAGTAGGGCTCCAGTTCACACACCGCCGGCAGCGACAGCCCGGTGTCGTACTCGGTGTGCGCGGCCGCGGCCACGATCGAGCTCAGGGCCGGCTGGCTGGTGGTACCTGCCAGCGGTGCCGCCGCCCCATCGACGGCACTGGCCCCGGCCTGCCAGGCCGCCAGGTAGGTGGCCAGCTGACCACCCGGGGTGTCGTGGGTGTGCACGTGGACCGGCAGGTCGAAACGGCTGCGCAGCGCGCTGACCAGAGTCGCCGCGGCCGGCGCCCGCAGCAGCCCGGCCATGTCCTTGATCGCGAGCACGTGGGCACCGGCCTCGACGATCTGCTCGGCGAGCTTGAGGTAGTAGTCCAGCGTGTACAGCGTTTCCGCGGGGTCCGACAGATCGCCGGTGTAGCTCATCGCGACTTCGGCGACCGCGCTGCCGGTTTCGCGCACCGCATCGATGGCCGGACGCATCGAGTCGACGTTGTTGAGCGCGTCGAAGATGCGGTAGATGTCGATTCCCGTCGCCGTGGCTTCCTGGACGAACGCGTGGGTCACCGATTCCGGATACGGCGTGTAGCCGACGGTGTTGCGGCCTCTCAGCAGCATCTGCAGACAGATGTTGGGCACCGCTTCGCGCAGGGCGGCCAGCCGCTCCCAGGGATCTTCCTTCAGGAAGCGCAGCGCCACATCGTAGGTCGCTCCGCCCCAGCACTCGATCGACAACAGCTGCGGTGTCAGGCGCGCGATGTAGGGCGCCACCGTCAGCAGGCCCGAGGTGCGGACACGGGTGGCCAGCAACGACTGGTGGGCGTCGCGGAAGGTGGTGTCGGTGACCCCGACCGAGCGGGATTCGCGCATCCAGCGTGCGAAGGCCTCCGGGCCGACCTCGGAGAGCAGGTGCTTGCTCCCGCGCGGTGGCATGGTGTCGAGGTCGATGTCGGGCAGCTTGTCCTGCGGGTAGACCGACGACGGTCGCGGTCCGTGCGGCTGGTTGACCGTGACGTCGGCCAGGTAGGTCAGGATCTTGGTGCCGCGGTCGGCGGTCGTGCGGGCCGTCAGCAGGTAGGGCCGGTCGTCGATGAACGAGGTGTCGACCTTTCCGGCCCGGAAGTCCGGATCGTCGATGACAGCCTGCAGGAACGGAATGTTGGTCGACACTCCGCGCACCCGGAACTCTGCCAGCGCACGATGCGCGCGGGCGACCGCGGCACCGAAATCTCGCCCGCGGCACGTGAGTTTGACGAGCATGGAGTCGAAGTGGGCACCGATCTCGGCGCCCAGGTGCGCGCCGCCGTCGAGCCGGATACCGGCGCCGCCCGGAGAGCGGTAGGCGGTGATGCGGCCGGTGTCGGGGCGGAACCCGTTGGCCGGGTCTTCGGTGGTGATGCGGCACTGCATGGCCGCCCCGCGGATGGTCAGCATGTCCTGGCTGAGCCCGAGGTCCGCCAGCGTTTCACCGGAGGCGATGCGCAGCTGGGCGGCGACCAGGTCGACGTCGGTGATCTCCTCGGTGACGGTGTGCTCGACCTGGATGCGCGGATTGCACTCGATGAAGACGTGATGGCCGCGCTCGTCGAGCAGGAACTCCACGGTGCCGGCACAGGTGTAGCCGATCTGCCGGGCGAAGGCGACGGCGTCGTCGCAGATCCTGGTGCGCAACTCCGCCGGCAGGTTCGGTGCCGGCGCCAGCTCGATGACCTTCTGGTGCCGGCGCTGCACGCTGCAGTCCCGCTCGAACAGGTGCATCACGTCGCCGGCGGTGTCGGCGAGGATCTGCACCTCGATGTGGCGGGGGCGCAGCACCGCCTGTTCGAGGTAGACCGTCGGGTCGCCGAACGCCGATTCGGCCTCCCGGCTGGCGGCCTCGATGGCTTCGGCCAGTGTGGCGCGCTCGGCGACCCGGCGCATACCGCGGCCGCCACCACCGGACACCGCTTTGACGAACAGCGGGAACTCCATCGTCTCGGCCGCCGCCATGAGCTCGTCGACCGAGGACGACGGTTCCGACGACGCCAGCACCGGAAGGCCGGCCGCGCGTGCGGCCTCGATGGCCCGGGATTTGTTGCCGGTCAGTTCGAGGACGTCGGCGCCCGGCCCGACGAAGGTGATGCCGGCCGCGGCGCAGGCTGCGGCCAGTTGCGGGTTCTCCGACATGAAGCCGTACCCGGGGTAGACGGCGTCGGCTCCGGCTTCGGTGGCGACCCGCATGATCTCGTCGACAGACAGATAGGCCCGCACCGGATGCCCGGTCTCGCCGATCTGATAGGACTCGTCGGCCTTGAGGCGGTGCAGGGAATTGCGGTCTTCGTACGGATAGACCGCGACTGTCGCGATCCCCATCTCGAAGGCGGCGCGGAACGCGCGAATGGCAATCTCACCGCGATTGGCGACGAGGACTTTCGAGATCCGACCGGCCACGGTTCACCTTAACCGTCGCCCCATCGTCATCAAATCAGAGTCGACCAGTAGGTCCAGAATCGCTCGAGGATCAGCAGCAGCACGGCGGTGAACCACAGCGCGACCAGCGACCACCGCCAGGTGTGCAGTGTCCGCAGCACCGGGTTGCCCGACATCTGCGGGCGCACCGCGAGGCTCGTCACCACGACCAGCAGCGGAATGGTCACCGCCCAGACGACCATGCAGTACGGGCATAGCGCGCCGATCCGGTACAGGCTCTGGAAGATCAGCCAGTGCACGAAGACCGCGCCCAGCAGGGTGCCCGCGGCCAGGCCGGCCCAGTACCAGCGGGGCAGCTGCACCTTCGCCAGCGCCAGCACCCCGGTGACCACCACGACCGTGAAGGCCACGATGCCGATCAGCGGGTTGGGGAAGCCGAACAGCGAGGCCTGCGGCGTGATCATCACCGACCCGCACGACAGCACCGGGTTGATGCTGCACGACGGAATGTAGTCGGGGTTGATCAGCAACTCGATGCGCTCGATCGTCAGGGTCAGCGCCGACGCCAACCCCAGGACCCCGGCGACGAGTACCGCCAGCGCGCTGGTGCGCCCGACCGCGGCCGGCGTCGGCTCCTCGACCGTCGAACCGGTCGCGGAGCCGCTGTCGGTCGCGGTGACGGTCATGATGCGGGGACCGGATCCGCTGCCGGCGGGGCAGCCTCGAGGCCGGGCACGTCGCCGACGATCTCCCGGATCTTGGCGACCAGCGCGTCGGGGGTGCTGTACTGATAGTCCTCACCGTTGATGCGCACGGTCGGGGTCGACTGGATGCCGGTGGCTGCGGCCAGACCGCGGACCATGTCCACGTAGGTGCCGTTGTTGATGCACTCGGGGACCGTGCCAGCCGCGCCGGCCTGCCGGGCCACCTCGATCAGCCGCGCGTTGTCGGGGTAGTTGCTGCCCATCTCGCCGGGTTGCTGGGCGTAGAGCGCGGCGTGGAAGCGGCGGAACGCGTCGACGGACTCGTCGGCGACGCAGTAGGCCGCGCCACCGGCTCGCGACGGGTAATTCTTGTTCTGCGGCCGGTCCAGGATGCCGACCATGTAGTAGTCGGCGGCGATCACGCCGGCGTCGACGAGCTTGTTGATCGTCGGGCCGAACTGCTGCTCGAACGCGCCGCAGTGTGGGCACAGGAAGTCTTCGTACATCGACACCACGGCCTTCGGCTCGTCGGTGCCTTCCTTGGTGATGACGCTGTTGGACGCCACCCGGATCGACTTCGACTCGCCGGCGGTGGGTTTGTCGTCGGCCGACATCACGATGTAGAGGACCAGCGCGACGGCGAAGAGGACCACGACCGAGGTCAGACCGATCTGGACGAACAGATTGCGTTTCCGGTCGGCTGCCTTCAGGTCATACCGTGCGTTCTTCTTGGGTTTGGTCGCCACGATGCACAGCGTACCGGCGCGCGCGGCCGCCCCTATCCGGCGTGGGCCAGATGCGCGCGCAGCGCCGAGATGATCTCGGCCATCGCGGTGGCGCTGCCCCCGCCCAGCGGGAAGAAGTTGGCGAACCCGTGGACCAGCGAGCCGTACTCCCGGAAGTCGACCGGGGTGCCCGCCCGGCGCAGCGCGTCGGCGTAGCTGCGGCCCTCGTCGCGCAGCGGATCGAAGCCCGCGGTGATCAGCAGCGCCGGGGCCAGGCCCGAGTGGTCGTCGGCCAGCAGCGGGGACACCCGCGGATCGTCGGCGGCCAGTTCGGATCCGTCGAGGAAGTGACCGGTGAACCAGTCGATGTCGTGCTGGGTCAGGAAGAACCCGTGCGCGAAGAGGGTCTTCGACCGGGTGTGCCCGACGTAGTCGGTGACCGGGTAGAACAGCAGCTGCAAGGCGGGGCGGGGGGCGTCCTCGTCGCGCGCGCGCAGCGCCACCAGCGCCGACAGGTTCGCGCCGGCGCTGTCGCCGCCGACGGCGATGCGCTTCGGATCGGCACCCAGCCCGGCCGCGTGTTCGACAGCCCACAGATACGCGGCGTAGGCATCCTCGGCGCCGGCGGGCGCCTTGTGTTCCGGGGCCAGCCGGTAGTCCACGGACAGGACGTGGACGCGTCCAGTGCGACAGATCTCCCGGCACAGGTCGTCGTGTGAGTCGATGCTGCCGATGACGTGGCCGCCGCCGTGGAAGAACACCAGCAGCGGAGCATCCGGTTCGTCGGTTCGGTAGTGGCGGGCCGCGCGCGGCCCGTGCGCACCGTCGACGGTCAACTCGCTCACCCCGGGCACCGGGATCTGCTGCCGGTAGCCGGCGGCCAGCACCTCCAGCTGGGCCCGTGAGAGCACCGGGTCGTCGTCGGCGACCAAGCCGTCGATGCCCATCGCCTTCTGTCCGGCCAGCATCAGCTGCATGGTGGTGTCGAGGGTGTTGCCGTCGATGACCACCGCGCGCCCACCGAGCGCCAGGCGCTTGAGGCCGTGCGGAATGTAAGGCATCCCGCGCAGGGTCAACCCGGCGATCTTGTTGGTGACGGTGTCTTTGACCGAGAGCTTGACTGCGGACGGTCCGACGCTGATCTGTTCCGCGGCGGTCATGGCGTTCCCTCCCGAATCCGGTCGTCGCGCGTGCCGTCCGGCAGCGGGCCTGCGGCGAGCGGCCGCGCCGGGCGCACGGTCGGCGTCAGCCTACGGCGTGGCGGGTACCGCGCGCTGATTAGGTGGGTATGAGTGGCGGCAATATAGTCATCGCGAGCATTCCACTTCAGAGAAGAAGGTGACATGACTTCGGCGGCTGCGATTCCCACCGTGACTCTCAACGACGACCACACGATGCCGGTGATCGGCCTCGGCGTCGGTGAGCTGTCGGAATCCGACACCGAACGCGCCGTCACGGCCGCGCTCGAAGCCGGTTACCGCCTGATCGACACCGCGGAGGCGTACGGCAACGAGGCCGCCGTCGGCCGCGCGATCAAAGCCTCCGGCGTGGCTCGGGAGGAAATCTTCGTCACCACCAAGCTGTCACCGCAGGATCTGGGGTTCAGCGCCTCCCGCGACGCGCTGAAGGCGAGCCTGGAGCGGCTCGGTCTGGACTACGTCGACCTCTATCTCATCCACTGGCCGGCCGGTGAGCAGGGCAAGTACATCGACAGCTGGGGCGGGCTGATGAAGGCCAAGGAACTCGGCGACACCCGGTCCATCGGAGTGTGCAATTTCCACGCCCACCACCTCGACGACATCATCAACTTGTCGTTCTTCACCCCCGCGGTCAACCAGATCGAGCTGCACCCGCTGCTCAACCAGGCCGACCTGCGTGCGGTCAACGCCGAGCAAGGAATCGTCACCCAGGCCTACGGCCCGCTCGGGGTCGGCCGCCTGCTCGATCACCCCACCGTCGCCGGCGTCGCCGAGGCGCACGGCAAGACCGCGGCGCAGGTCCTGATCCGCTGGAGCCTGCAGCTCGGGAACGCCGTCATCCCCCGCTCGTCGTCACCGGAGCGCATCAAGGCCAACCTCGAGGTGTTCGACTTCGAGCTCACCGAGGAGCAGATGACCGCGCTCAACGGCCTCGACGACGGCACCCGCTTCCGTCCCGACCCGGACACCTACACCGGGTAGCCGAGACGGCGTCGACGGTAGCTTCGGTCCTCGGAACTGTCGATCGAACGGAGGCCCCGGTGGACGAGCACACCTACGAGACGGGACGCGCGATCCGCAGCGCGGTGCTCGGCGCCGAGTATGTCGAGAAGGCCGCCGCCCAGGCCGACGACTTCTCGGGGCCGCTGCAGGATCTGGTCACCGAGTACTGCTGGGGCGCGGTGTGGGGCCGCGACGGCCTGACCCACAAGACGCGCAGCATGCTGAACCTGGCCATGCTGGCGGTGCTCAACCGTCCGCACGAGCTGCGCACCCACGTCCGCGCAGCCCTGACCAACGGGGTCACCCGCGAAGAGATTCGTGAGGTCTTCCTGCAGGTCGGGGTCTACGCCGGGATTCCGGCTGCGGTCGACAGCTTCCGGCTGGCGCGTGAGGTGTTCGCCGAGGTGGACGCCCGGTGACCGGCGGCGTCGTCGGGTTCGTCGGGCTGGGCAACATGGGGCTGCCGATGATGCGACGGCTGCTCACCGCCGGTCACCGGGTGGTGGCCTTCGACACGCACCGGGAGGCGCTGGACCGCGCGGCCGCCGCGGGCGCGTCCGTGGCGGCCTCGGTACGCGACGTGGGCGATCGCGCCGACACCGTCTTGGCCAGCCTGCCGACACCACAGGTCTGCACCGCGGTGGCCGCCGAACTTGCCGCCGCGCAGCGGATCCGGCGGTTCGTCGACCTGTCGACCGTGGGACAGCTTGCGGCGCAACGCAATCACGACATGTTGGCCGCGGGTGGTGTGGCCGCTCTGGACAGTCCGGTCAGCGGCGGTATCCACGGCGCCGAAGCCGGCACGCTGGCGGTGATGGTGTCCGGGCCGCGCACCGAATTCGACGCTCTGGCAGACGTGTACGCGGCGATCGGAAAGGCCATCTTCGTCTCGGAGAAGCCCGGCGCCGCACAGACCATGAAACTGGTCAACAACCTGATGGCCGCCACCACCCTGGCCGCGACGGCTGAGGTGATGGTGATGGGCGTGAAGTCCGGGCTGGACCCCGAGGTGATGATCGAGGTCCTCAACGCCGGTTCCGGCGGAACCCACGCCAGCCGCGACAAGTTCCCCCGGGCGGTGCTGCCGCGCACCTTCGACTACGGGTTCGCGACCGGGTTGATGGCCAAGGACGTCGCGCTCTACCTCACCGAAGCCCGGGCGCTCGGCGCGCCGGTCGAGGTCGCCGAGCTCGTGGCCGGCATCTGGGCGGCCACCCAGGCCAGCCAGGGACCCGACGCGGATTTCACCTGCGTGATCAAACCGATGGAGGAGGCAGCCGGGGTGACCGTCGGCACCGTCACCCCGCCGGACACGTCTGCGCGGCTGCCCTGAGCGCCTGCGACGACGGCGCGTCCACCGGCAGCCGGTAACCGCGCAGGACCGCGATGTACTGCATGGCGTACTGGCAGTGGAACGCCGCATTCGGCGGCATCCACACCGCGGGTTCCTTGTCGCCCTTGTCCTGATTGGTGGGTCCGTCCACGGCCAGCAGATTGGCCGGATCGTTGGCGAACCGGGTGCGCATCTCGTCGGTCCAGTCGCCGGCCCCCAGATCCCAGGCGTAAGCCAGCGGCACGATGTGGTCGATCTGGACCGACGCGCCGGTCTGTGCGCCCCGCACGAACGGCACGGTGGCGCTGGTGTACGGATCCCGCAGCACGCCGGTGGCCACCGCGGTCGGACAACGCGAGATCGCCACGTAGGTCTTGTCGATCAGGTCCCGGTCCAGGATGTCGTTGCGGGTGTCACACCCGTTGTGTCCACCCGGAGCGCTGGTGTCGTCGGTCCACGAGTCGCCGAATGCGTCGCGGCGGTAGTCGCCGCGACGCGGCCGCGCGTCGATCTGCGCGATTCCGGCCAAGACGTCCACCCCGGGCGCGACGGTCGGCACATCGGCATCGGCGAGATACTCGGCGGGCGGGTTCGTGGCGGAGGTGACCTGGTAGGCCACCAGGACCGACAGGATCGCCGCCACCGCGAGCCACAGCACGTGCTTGCGGCTCATGACATGTCCAGGAACTGCACGCGGTCGGTGGCGGTGAACGGCGCCGACAACGCCGCCATGCCGGGATCGTCGGGATCGGACGCGTAGACCGTCTCACAGAGCTCGCGCGCGGCCAGGATGATGTCGAGGTGCTGGGCCAACGACAGGAAGCGCAGCGTGATGGGCCGGCCGGACTGGTGATAGCCCAGCACGTCGCCTTCGCTGCGTTCCTGCAGGTCCAGATCGGCAAGCGCGAAGCCGTCCAGGGTGCCGGCGACCGCCTGCAGCCGCTGACCGGCCCGCGACGACTCGGGCAGGTTGGTCGCCAACAGGCAGAGGCTGGGGTGCCGGCCGCGCCCGATCCGGCCCCGCAGCTGATGGAGCTGGCTGATGCCGAACCGGTCGGCGTCCATCACCACCATGACCGTGGCATTGGGCACGTCCACGCCGACCTCGATGACCGTCGTGCACACCAGCACGTCGATCTCGCCGGCGCGGAACGCGGCCATCACGGCGTCCTTCTCCTCGCCGGCCAGGCGGCCGTGCATCAGCCCCAGCCGTAGACCGGCCAGCGGGCCCCGCTGCAGACGGGCGAACAACTCGACGACGGTGATCGGCGGCGGCCCCTGCTCCGCAGGTTCATCGGCGCCGTCCTTGGCCTTCTCGACGTCCTTGTCGGGGTCCCCGCCGCCGGGCTTGTCGGCTTCGTCGATACGCGACGCCACGACGTAGGCCTGGCGGCCGGCACGCACCTCCTCGGCGATCCGCGCCCACGCCCGGTCGAGCCACGCCGGCTTCTCGCGCACGAAGATGGTGTTGGTGGCGATGGGCTGGCGGCCCCGCGGCAGCTCCCGCAGCGTGGAGGTCTCGAGGTCGCCGTAGACCGTCAGCGCAACCGTCCGCGGAATCGGGGTGGCCGTCATCACCAGCAGATGCGGCGTGATCCCGGCGGGAGCCTTGGCGCGCAGGCGATCTCGTTGCGCCACGCCGAACCGGTGCTGTTCGTCGACGACCACCATGCCCAGGTTGGCGAACTCCACCGCGTCCTGCAGCAGCGCGTGCGTGCCGATCACTATGCCGGCCGCCCCGGCCGAAACGAGCGCGCGCACCTCGCGTTTCTGCGCCGCCGGCATCGACCCGGTCAACAGCGCCACCTGCGTTCCGTCGTCGGCCCCGCCGAGCTGGCCTGCCATCCCGAGCGGACCCAGCATGGCCCGGATGGACTGGGCGTGCTGGGCGGCAAGGACTTCGGTCGGGGCCAGCAACGCGCACTGGTAGCCCGCATCGATCATCTGCAGCATCGCCAGCAGGGACACGATGGTCTTCCCGGAGCCGACCTCGCCCTGGAGCATGCGGTTCATCGGACGGGCCGCGGCCATCTCCGCGGACAACACATCGAGCACCTCGCGCTGCCCGGCCGTCAACTCGAACGGCAGCTGCGCGGTCATCGCCGCAGCCAGGCCGTCCCCGCGACGCGCGGCGACCGGACCGGTGCCGCTGAGCTCGCCGTGCCGGCGCACCACCAGACCCCACTGCAGACCGATCGCCTCGTCGTAGGTCAGCCGGTCGATCGCCCGGGCCCGCTCGCGCTGGGTCTCGGCCAGGTGCACGGCACGCAACGCGTCGTTCTCACTCATCAGATCGTGTTCGCGCACAAACGATTCCGGCAACGGTTCGGCGACCGGATCCAACACCGCGAGCAGTTGCCGCACGCACGCGTAGATATCCCACGTCTGCACCTTCGCGCTGGCCGGGTAGATCGGGAAGAACTCGCGCTCGAACTCGGCGAGCAACGCGTCACCGGTCACCCCGGCGGCCGACGCGATGGCCGCCAGCGATTTCGTCCCGCCGGTGCGACCCTCGGGTGATTCGAGCACCAGGAACGCCGGATGGGTCAGCTGCAGCACGCCGCGGTAGTAGCCGACGACCCCGGAGAGCATCACCTTGGCGCCCTCTACGAGGGTGCCTTTGAGGAAGCGCGGATTGAAGAACGTCGCGGTGACCTTCGGGCGCCGGTCGCCGAGGGTGACCACGAGAAACTCCCGGCTCGGGCTGCGCCTGGTGTACTTGCGTTCGGCTTTGGTGATGACGTCGATGAAGGTGACGTGTTCGCCCTCGGAGAGGTCGAGGTCCTCGCCGTGCCCGCGCACGGTCATCGCATCGCTGTACTTGCGCGGGAAGTACCGCAGCAGGTCGCTGACGGTGTGCAGGTCGAGATGTTCGGCAAGCTGATCGGCGGCCTTCTTACCGATCACCAGATCGAGGCGGTCCCCCGGCGCCGCCATGTCACTCCACCCCGATCAGCAGCGCGTCGCCGCGGTGTCCGGTGGGAAAGCGCACGAATTCGGTGCCTGGATGCTGCCGGTGGACGTGCTCGGCGAGCGCATCGCCGACGCCCGGGTCGACGTCGGCCCCCAGGAGGACCGTGACCAGCTCACCACCCGCGGCCAGCATCAGGTCGATCAACCCGGCACCCGCGGCGACCAGATCGTCGCCGACGATCACCACCTCGTCGCCGGCGATGCCCAGTCCGTCGCCGGGTTTGCAGCTGCCCGCCCAGGTCAGCGCCTCCTCGGTGGCGGCCCGTACCGACGCGTACCGCGCCCCGCCGGCGGCCCGCGCCATGGTGTACCCGTCGTCGACCAGGGGACGCTCGGGTTCGTGCACCGCCAGCGCTGCCAGGCCCTGCACCATCGATCCGGTCGGCACCGGGACCATGGCGATCCCCCACTCTGAGGCCACCGCCCAGCCGGCCAGCAGCTCCTCGGCGGCCACGTAGCCGTTGGGCAGCACCATCACCTGGGCCGCACCGGTGTTGACGAGGGCGTGCAACAGTCGGTGGGCGCTGATCGGGGCGTCGGGATCGTGGCGCAATACCTGGGCGCCCTCCTTGCCGAACAGCTCTTCGGCGCCGTCTCCGTCGACGAGTGCCAGCACTGCACGCTCGCGGCTCCATGCTCCGGTTGCGGGCCGGCCGCCGTGCAGCGAGGTGATCTGGATGTTGCTGGGGCTTCCGACCGCCAGCCCCGCCTCGACCGCGGCACCGGCGTCGTCGGCGTGGACGTGCACCGAGTAGCGGTCCGCGCGATCGCTGCCGCCGGGGCCGGAGGCGGCGATCGCCACCGACTCGCCGAGGTCGTCGAGGCGGGCGCGCAACCGCTCGACACCGGCGGCGTCGCATCCGGTGAGCAGATACATCACCTCGAACTGCGGGGTCGCCACCGGGCCCGCCGCACCCGCGGAGCCGGTCCGCGCCGGTTCGTAGACCCGCCGCGGCGGGGCGTGCCCGGTCAGCGTCGTGCTCAACGCATCGAGCAACACCAACAGTCCGCGTCCGCCGGCATCGACCACCCCCGCCTCGGCGAGCACGGCGAGCTGGCTGGGGGTGCGCTCGAGTGCGTCGGCGGCGGCCGCCGCCGCCGACCCGACCACGTCGCGCAAATCGGCCTGCGCTCCTGCGGCGTCTTCGGCGGCGGCGGCCGCGGCCTGCAACACCGACACGATGGTGCCCGGCACCGCTTCGCCCATCGACGTCACCACCAGAGTCACCGCGTGCCGCAGCGCGGCGGCCACGACCGGTCCGTCGATGTCGGCCAGGACGCCGTCGCGGTCGGCGGCCACCGAGCCGGTGACGTCGGCCACTGCGCGCAGGATCTGCGACAGGATGACCCCGGAGTTGCCCCGGGCGCCGCGCAACGCCCCGTCGGCCATCGCGGCAGCCACGGCCGCGACGTCGTCGACGGCCTCGCGGCTGTCGGCCTGCGCCCAGGCGGCGCGCATGGTGAACAGCATGTTCGTCCCGGTGTCGGCATCGGCCACCGGGAACACGTTGAGCAGATTGATCTCGTCGGTGTGGCTGATCAGTTCGGATACCGCGGTATGGGCCCAACGTCGCAGCGTGGACGCATCGAGCCGCCGAGCCGACATCCCACCTCCACAACACCCATCGACGCCGTCGTGGGCGTCAGCCTAGTCAGTCGCGCCGACACCGCCGAAGACCCGAGGTCGGCGGTGTGGATGCCGGGCCGCGAATTTTGGCTCCCGCGGCCGAGCCGGTATTCTGGTCGGGTTGTCGGGTCGCGCCGCCGCAACCGGTGGCCAGACGGACCCGGACCCCAAGACTGACTCGAGGAGTTTCACATATGGCTGCCGTGTGCGAGATCTGCGGGAAGGGCCCCGGCTTCGGCAAGTCGGTGTCGCACTCCCATCGCCGGACCAGCCGTCGGTGGAACCCGAACATCCAGTCGGTGCGCGCCGTGGCCCGCCCCGGCGGCAACAAGCAGCGCATCAACGTGTGCACCTCCTGCCTCAAGGCGGGCAAGGTCTCGCGCGGCTGACGCCGTCGGTGCCCGCGGTACGCCGGGGCGCCACGTTTCGCTGTGGGCTGCTCGGGTACGGGCCATCCTGAGGCTGGGCACACGGCCCGGCCGGGAAGGATACGGCCACACAGCATGAGGAACAGTAGAAATCTGCGGTCTGCGCTGATCACTGCGTCCGGGGCGCTGGCCGCCACCGGCCTGCTCGCCGCCTGTGGTGACTCCGGAACCACCGACACGGAGACCACCGAGACCGAAACCACTCAGACGACCGAGACCACGACGGAGACGACTCCGCCCGAGACGACCGAACCCGCGCCCACCACCGAGGGCGAGAACACCATCGAGATCCCGTCACCGAGTGTCGACGTTCCCTCCCCGGACATCGACCTGCCCGAGGTGACCACCAGCCCGGTCGGCTGACCCCGGCGCGGCGGGATCCGTCCGGGCCCCTCAGTGGCGGATCCCGCGCTGCGCGCCGTCAGGGCAGGCGCCAATCGACCGTGTCGGCCCCCATCTGCTCGAGCAGACTGTTGGCGCGGCTGAACGGGCGCGACCCGAAGAAACCCCGGGACGCCGACAACGGCGAAGGATGCGGCGACTCGATCGTCAGCGTGTCCCCGAGCATCGGCTTCAAGGTGGCAGCGTCCCGTCCCCAGAGCACGGCCACCAGCGGCTGCTCCCGCGCCACCAATGCGCGGATCGCGCACTCGGTGACGGTTTCCCAGCCCTTACCGCGGTGCGACGCGGGGGTGCCCGGCCGCACCGTGAGAACCCGGTTCAACAACATCACCCCCTGATGCGCCCACGGGGTCAGATCACCGTTGGCCGGCTTGTCGTAGCCGAGGTCCGCGCAGTATTCGGTGAAGATGTTGTCGAGGCTGCGCGGCAGCGGACGCACGTCGGGCGCCACCGAGAAACTCAAACCGACCGCGTGCCCAGGGGTGGGGTACGGGTCCTGGCCGACGATCAGCACCCGGACATCGTCGAACGGAAAGGTGAACGCCCGCAGCACGTTCGGGCCTGCAGGCAGATAGCGGTGCCCTGCGGCCAGCTCCGTGCGCAGAAACTCGCCCATCGTCGCGACCTGAGCTTCGACGGGGGCGAGCTCCCGCGCCCAGGCGGGATCGATCAATTCGGTGAGAGGTCGAGCGGTCACGAGAGGCCAACTTAGCGGTCAGTACGACTGCCAGCCCGCCGCCCCACCCCACTCGGCGCCGTCGACGGTGACCCGGGGCGCACCGTCGGCCTGTGCCACCTCGCCGATCACCCGCCACCCCGGCGGTGGCGCCGCCGTGAACGTGGCGACCAGAGCGTGATCCTCCCCACCCCCGAGCACCCACTGCCACGGGTCACTGCCCAGCGCCCGGGCCGCGTCGGCGACCGCGTCGACGTCGCCGGCCAGCGCGGTGCCGGCCAGGTCGATGTACACACCGGACGCGGTGGCGATGTGGGCGAGGTCGGCGAGCAGTCCGTCGGAGACGTCGATCATCGATGTGGCGCCCGCCTGCGCGGCCACCCGCCCCTGCCCGTAGGGCGGTTCCGGCACGAGGTGACGCCGACGTAGGCCGTCGAATCCCTTGATTCCGTTGTCCCACAAAGCATATCCGGCGGCGGACCGGCCCAGCTCTCCGCAGACGGCCACGCGCTGGCCGGGTTCGGCACCGCTGCGCAGCACCGGTCGGCGCCCTTCGAGGTCACCGAGCGCGGCCACCGAGATCACCCACAGCGGGGCCCGCACCATGTCGCCGCCGACCACGCCGGCACCGGTCGAGTCCGCCTCCTGCCACATCCCGTCGGCCAGCCCGACCGCATCGGCGGTGCGGGTGTCGGCCGGCGCGGCGAACCCGACGACATAGGCCGTCGGGCGCGCGCCCATCGCTTCGATGTCAGCGGCGTTCTGCGCGATGGCTTTTCGTCCGACGTCGTGCGGTGAGGACCAGTCCAGCCGGAAATGCCGGTCCTGCACCAGCATGTCGGTGCACAGCACCGTCCGGCCGTCCGGAGCGGCCACCACGGCCGCGTCGTCTCCCGGACCGACGGTGACCGACGCCGGTTGGGACCGCCCCCTGACCAGCCGGTCGATGACGGCGAACTCCCCTGATTCGGCCAGCGTCGAATCGGTTTCGTCGGCCGCCATGTCGCTCCTCGGGTCGGCTTCGTGGCCTGAAGGCCGCGCGCTCCTGCGGTAGGTTTGGGCCCTGCGGCGTGGAGTCTATGCAGCCGGACGAAGGGAATGACGGCGTGGTCGAGGCTTTCGTTCTGATCCAGACCGAGGTCGGCCGCGCCGAGGTCGTCGCCGAGCAGGTCGCCGGACTCACCGGGGTGCTCTCGGCCGAGTCCGTGACAGGCCCTTATGACGTCGTCGCGCGGGTCGGGGCCGCCACGCTGACCGAGCTGACCAAGACGGTGGTGCCCGCGGTGGCCGGGGTCAGCGGAATCACCCGCACCCTGACCTGTCCCATCGCCACCGGAGCGCACCTCTAGGGTTTGGCTCAGTGTCAGGGTGGGGTCGCCGCTTAGTGCGGTGGTTGGATCCTTTGCACCTGGTGTCTGGCTCGTAGGGTTTGTGCCGCCTTCGGGTTGGTGTGCATGCGTTTTGTCGGCATCAGGTGTGAAGGACCGGCCGGCGTGACTTGATAGGAGCGTGGCATCGCCCCCACTGAGGTTTGTCCGCCGACCGGCCCAACCGTCACCTCACAGTGAAGGAGGCAACCACCATGGTTGTTGTTGGAGCCGATGTACACAAGCGCACCCACACCTTCGTCGCCGTCGACGAGGTGGGCCGCAAGCTCGCTGAGAAGACCGTCACCGCGATCACCGCTGGGCATGCCGAGATGGTGATGTGGGCCCGGCAACGGTTCGGCGACGATGTCGTCTGGGCGATCGAGGACTGCCGGCATCTGTCGGCGCGTCTGGAACGCGATCTGTTGGCCCTGGGCCAGAAGGTGGTGCGGGTCCCCCCGAAGTTGATGGCCCAGAGCAGGGCCTCGGCCCGTACCCGCGGCAAGTCCGACCCGATCGACGCACTTGCAGTCGCGCGGGTTTCCTGCGTGAGCCCGATCTTCCGATCGCCTCGCATGACGAGATCTCGCGCGAGCTCAAGCTGCTGGTGGATCGCCGGGAAGTCCTTGTCGCCCAACGCACCGCGACGATCAACCGGTTGTTGTGGCGGGTCCACGAACTCGACCCCGGACACGCACCCAAACCGCGGTCGCTGGACCTGGCCAAACATCGCCGCCTGCTTGGTCAGTGGTTGGACACCCAGACCGGGATCGTCGCCGAGTTGGCCCGCGACGAGCTGGCCGACATCACCCGCCTGACCGAGACGATCAACACGTTGGCCACACGCATCGGCGCGCGGGTGCGCGCCGTGGCCCCGGCGCTGCTGGCCATGCCTGGCTGTGGCGAGCTGACCGCAGCCAAGCTGGTCGGCGAGACCGCCGGAGTCACCCGGTTCAAAGTGAAGCGGCCTTCGCCCGCCATGCCGGGGTGGCGCCGGTGCCGGTGTGGTCGGGAAACACCCGTGGACGTGTTCGGATGACCCGGTCAGGCAACCGCCAACTCAACGCCGCACTACACCGCATCGCGGTCACCCAGATCCGCCTCGACGGCGTCGGCCAGACCTACTACCGACGCCGCCTCACCACAGGCGACTCCACACCCGAAGCCCTGCGCTGCCTCAAGCGCCGCCTGGCCCGCGTCGTCTACGGACACCTCCACACCGATCACAACAACCATCACAAGCCTTGCCAAACGGCAGCGGCTTGACATAGGAGAAACGGATGGACAGCCGCTCCGGAGACGGACCGTCGCGGGGGATGCTGATCGCCGCGCTGATCGTCGCCGTCGGCGCCGTAGTCGGCGTTCTCGCGGTCGCCGCGGTGCTGCAGCGCCCTGACGGGCCCGCGCCGGTGTCGGTCGCGGCCCTGCCCGCGCCACGGTCCGACGGACCGGAGTGCCGGGCGCTGGTCGACGCACTGCCCGAGCGGCTGGGTGACTATCGGCGCGCGGAGCTTGTCGAACCGGCCCCGGTGGGTACGGCGGCATGGCAGCTGCCCGACGGCGGGGAGGCGGTGATCCTGCGCTGCGGGTTGTCGCGTCCGGGCGAGTTCGTGGTCGGCGCCCCCCTGCAGATGGTCGACGCGGTGTCGTGGCTGCGGGTCAGCGACGCCGGCTCGGCGGACGGTCGGACCACGTGGTTCGCGGTGGACCGGCCGGTCTACATCGCCCTGACGCTGCCGGCGGGATCGGGGCCGGCACCGATCCAGGCGCTATCGACCGTGATCACACAGTCATTGCCCGCGCGGCCGATCGATCCGGCCCCGGCCCGCTGAGCGCCCGCTCACCGCAGGCCGGTGCCGCGCGCGATCGCGGTGTCCACCATGGTCGACAGCAGCGTCGGGTAGTCCACCCCGCTGGCCGCCCACATCTGCGGGTACATCGAGATCGTGGTGAAGCCCGGCATCGTGTTGATCTCGTTGATCACGGGGCCTTCGGGAGTCAGGAAGAAGTCGACGCGGGCCAGCCCCTGGCAGTCGATGGCGGTGAACGCGCGGACCGACAGCGCCCGGATCTCCTCGGCGACGGTGTCGTCGACCTTGGCCGGGACGTCGAGTTCGGCGGCGTCGGCGAGGTACTTCGTCTCGAAGTCGTAGAACCCGTCCTCGCGCCCGCGCACTCCCGCCACCCGGATCTCGCCGAGTGTGCTCGCCTCGACGCGGCCGTCCGGGAATTCGAGGACACCGCATTCGAGCTCCCGACCTCCGATGGCGGCCTCGACGATGACCTTCGGGTCGTGGCGACGGGCGAGCTCGACGGCGGGGATGAGCGAGTCCCACCCGGTGACGCGGCTGACGCCGATCGACGATCCGCCGCGGGCGGGTTTGACGAACACCGGCAGCCCGAGCCGTTCCCGCTCTTCGAAAGACAGGTCGCCCCGCCCGGGCCGCAGAACCACGTGGTCTCCGACCGGTAGGCCGTCGGCTGCCAGCACCTTCTTGGTGAACTCCTTGTCCATGCCCACCGCGCTGGCCAGCACCCCGGCTCCGACGTAGGGCACCCCGGCCAGCTCCAGCAGACCCTGGATGGTGCCGTCCTCTCCGTACGGCCCGTGCAGTACCGGGAACACCACGTCGACCGAGGCGAGCACATCGCCGGCGCCGTCGGCCAGCGACAGCAGCTGTCCTCGTCGTTGTGGGTCCGCGGCGAAGGTCAACTCGGTGCCCGACGACGAGTTGACCGACGGCAGCGTGCCGTCGGTGATCGCCAGGGTCTCGGGCCGGCCGTCGGTCAGCACCCAGGAACCGGCCGCGGAGATACCCACCGCCACCACCTCGAACCGGTGCGGATCGAGGTTGCGCAGGATGCTGCCGGCCGACACACACGAGATCGCGTGTTCAGAACTCCGTCCGCCGTAGACGACGGCAACGCGGGTGCGGGCAGTCACAACCTAGAGAGGCTACCGTCCGGGCCCACCGGTGCCGGCGCGCAGCGGGTCGGAACGACTCACGTCCGCGGTAGCGCCTGTTCGAGGTCGGCGAGTAGATCCTCGGTGTCCTCGATGCCCAGCGAGATGCGGGCGAAGCCGTCGGGCACCGCGTCACCCCACCGGGCCCTCCGGTCCACCGAGCTGTGGATGCCGCCGAAACTCGTCGACGCGACCAGGAGCGCACTCCGCTCGACCAGCGCGTGCACGGTGCGTGCATCGGCCAACTCCACCGCGACGATCCCGCCGAAGCGGCGCATCTGGACCGCCGCCACCGGATGCGCGGGATCCTCCGGTATCCCGGGGTAACGCACCGCTCGCACCGCCGGGTGGGTGCGCAGCATCACTGCCACCGCGGCGGCGTTCTGGCACTGCCGGTCGAATCGCAGACCGAACGTGGCCAGGCTGCGCAGCAGCAGCCACGCCTCGAGCGCACCGAGCACCGGTCCGGCGTGGAGCCGTTCGGTCCGGAGCCGCTCCATCAGGTCGGGATGGTTGCCCGCCGCGTACCCGGCGAGCAGGTCGTGATGGCCGGCCAGCGCTTTGGTGGCGCTGGCGACCACCAGATCGGCGCCCAGCGACAGGGGCTGCTGTCCCAGCGGGGTCGCGGTGGTGTTGTCGACGATCAACGTGGCTCCACGCGCCCGGCACGTCATGGCCAGCCGATGCAGGTCCACCACGTCGAGCCGGGGGTTGGACGGCGTCTCGGCCAGGACGACGTCGGCGCTGCCGGCGGCATCGCACATCTGCTCGCAACGCGCTTCGACGACAGTCACTCCGCGTGGCGTGAAGTACTCGCGGGCGTAGGCGCGCACCTGGTAGTAGCCGTCGGCCGGCACCACCACCGTGGCACCCGGCGCGACCGCGACGCGCAGCGCCGCCGTGAGCGCGGCCATACCGGATCCGAAAGCGATTGCGTCAGAGGAATTCTCGAGCTGAGCAAGGGCGGATTCCAGCTGCCGCCAGGTGGGATTGGAGCGACGTCCGTAGGTGTCCTGCGCGTCGTCCTCGGCGGGGTCGAGATGATAGGCCGCGGCCGGCACCGGGTAGGGCGCCACCGGCGAACCCGGGAGTCGTTCGGTGTCGGTGGCTTTGACGCTGCGGGTGGAATCGCCGTAGGTGCCCTGCACAGGTCACTCCGGCTTGGTCGATCGACCCAGCAGCAGCGCAACCGCCTCGTCGACCGAAAGCCCTTTGTGACACACCCGGTGTACCGCCTCGGTCAACGGCATCTCGACGTCATAGCTCGACGCCAGCGCCAGCACCGAGACGCAGGAGGTGACCCCCTCGGCGACGTGTCCTCCGGTCGCGTCCAGTGCGGCCTGCATGGTGCCCCCGCCGCCCAGTCGTACCCCGAAGGAGCGGTTGCGCGAGTGCGGCGACATGCAGGTGGCCACCAGGTCACCGATCCCGGCGAGCCCGGCCAGGGTCGCCGGCTTGGCCCCCAACGCGATTCCCAGCCGCATGATCTCGGCCAGGCCGCGGGTGATGATGGCTGCCGCGGTGTTCTCCCCCAGCCCGGCCCCGGCGGCCATCCCGCACGCCAGCGCGATGACGTTCTTGCATGCGCCACCGATCTCGGCGCCGATGACATCGGAGTTGGTGTACGGCCGCAGGTAGTGCGTGGACAGCGCCCGCTGCAGCGTCACCGCACGGCCCGAATCCGAACAGGCGACCACCGTGGCCGCAGGCTGCTCCTCGGCGATCTCGCTGGCCAGATTCGGTCCGCTGACCACGGCCACCCGGCCCGGATCGGCGCCGGTCACCTGGACGATCACCTGGCTCATCCGCATCAGGGTGTCCAGTTCGATACCTTTGGCAAGGCTGACCAGCGTGGCGTCGGCGCCGATCCACTTCGTCCAGTGGCTGAGGTTGTCCCGCAGTGTCTGGGCCGGTACTCCCAGCAGTACGGTGCAGGCCCCGTCGAGCGCCTCGGCGGGGTCGCTGGTGGCGCGGATGGCTGCCGGCAACTCCACGTCGAGATAACCCGAGTTGCGGTGGGTGGCGTTGATCTCGTCGGCGAGCTCGGGCCGGCGCGCCCAGAGAGTGACGTTGTTCCCCGCATCTGCCAACACCTTGGCCAGAGCGCTCCCCCACGCCCCGGCTCCCATCACCGCCGCTTCCACCACGGCTTCAGCGTAACCGGCCGGCCGCGGCTGGCAGGATGGCGATCGTGAGCGGCACCGACTCCCCGACGGCCGCCCGCCCGCGATCTCACCGAGCCGACGTCGGCGTGGTGATCGCGGTGAAGCGGCTCACGGCGGCCAAGACGCGGCTGGCGCCGATGTTTTCGGCGGCGGCCCGCGAAGACGTGGTGCTCGCGATGCTCGTCGACACCATCTCCGCAGCGGTGGCCGTGCCCGCGGTGCGCTCGGTGGTGGTGGTCACCCCCGACCGCGTCGCAGCCGAGGCCGCCGAGCACAGCGGCGCCCGCGCGCTGGCGGATCCGACCCCCGACGGCCACGCCGACCCGCTCAACAACGCATTGACCGCCGCGGCGGTCCTGATGGCCGGAGACGGGCCGAATATTGTTGCGCTGCAAGGTGACCTGCCGGCACTTCAGCCCTATGAACTGGCCGAGGCGATCGCTGCCGGCCGACACGCACGGCGCAGTTTCGTCGCCGACCGGCACGGCGGCGGGACGTCGGCGCTGTTGGCGTTCGCCGCGCCACTGGATCCGCGGTTCGGCGCCGATTCCGCGCGCCGGCATCGGCGTTCGGGGGCGCTGGAACTCGACGGTCCATGGCCGGGACTGCGCTGCGACATCGACACCC
The DNA here is from genome assembly GCF_010726645.1 of Mycolicibacterium duvalii. NCBI lineage: Bacteria > Bacillati > Actinomycetota > Actinomycetes > Mycobacteriales > Mycobacteriaceae > Mycobacterium > Mycolicibacterium duvalii. The sequence goes on from NZ_AP022563.1 coordinate 2,496,821, forward strand.
CGGAGGATCTCCTGGCCGCCCAGGCCCTCGGCATCGGCCCGGCCACCGCCAAGGCCATCGCAGCGCAACGGTGAACGTCTGACGGACATCTTTGCTCGCGGTAGCCCGACCCGGTGTGGATAGGGAATCATCGAGGCCATGACCGAAGCTCAGACCCGGACGGCGAATGGGGAGGTGGCGGAGGCCCTGCCGGCCGCGACCGCTTCGACGCCCGAGGCACCACCGGCGGCGACGCCACCCACCGTCGAGAACCCGCTGCCCGAGGACCGGTATCTGAACCGGGAACTGAGCTGGCTGGACTTCAACTCCCGCGTGCTCGCCCTGGCGGCCGACCCGTCGCTGCCCCTGCTCGAGCGCGCGAAGTTCCTGGCGATCTTCGCGTCCAACCTCGACGAGTTCTACATGGTGCGCGTCGCCGGCCTGAAGCGCCGCGACGAGATGGGCCTGTCGGTCCGTTCGGCTGACGGTCTGTCGCCGCGCGAGCAACTGCGGCGGATCAGCGAGCGCACCCAGCAGATCGCCAGCCGCCACGCCCACGTGTTCCTCGACTCGGTACGGCCCGCGTTGGCCGACGAGGGAATCATTATTGTCACGTGGGCCGAACTCGACGAAGCCGAGCGCGCCCGGCTGTCGACGTACTTCCACGAACAGGTCTTCCCGGTGTTGACCCCGCTGGCCGTCGACCCCGCGCACCCGTTCCCGTTCGTCAGCGGCCTGAGCCTGAACCTGGCGATCACCGTCAAACATCCCGACGACGGCGGTCAGCACTTCGCCCGGATCAAGGTGCCTGACAACGTCGACCGCTTCGTCGAACTCGCGGCCCGTCCGGGCGGCGGCCACCAGGTCCGCTTCCTGCCGATGGAGGAATTGATCGCGGCGTTCCTGCCGGTGCTGTTCCCGGGCCTGGAGATCGTCGAACACCACGCCTTCCGGATCACCCGCAACGCCGACTTCGAGGTGGAAGAGGACCGCGACGAGGATCTCCTGCAGGCCCTCGAGCGGGAACTGGCACGCCGGCGGTTCGGCTCGCCGGTGCGCCTGGAGGTCTCCGACGACATGACCGAGAGCATGCTCGAGTTGCTGCTGCGCGAGCTCGACGTGGCCCCCGGCGACGTCGTCGAAGTCGCAGGGTTACTGGACCTCTCGTCGCTGTGGCAGATCTACGGCGTGGACCGGCCGGCACTGAAGGATCCGCCGTTCGTGCCCGCGACGCCGCCGGCCTTCGGTGAGCGCGAGACGCCGAAGAGCATTTTCGCTGCGCTGCGCGACGGGGACGTCCTGGTCCACCACCCGTACGACTCGTTCTCCACCACCGTGCAACGGTTCATCGAGCAGGCCGCCGCCGACCCCAATGTCCTGGCGATCAAACAGACCCTGTATCGCACGTCCGGGGACTCGCCGATCGTCAACGCGTTGATCGACGCAGCCGAGGCCGGCAAGCAGGTCGTCGCCCTGGTGGAGATCAAAGCCAGGTTCGACGAGCAGGCCAACATCAAGTGGGCCCGGGCGCTGGAACAGGCGGGCGTGCATGTGGTCTACGGCCTGATCGGCTTGAAGACACACTGCAAAACCTGTCTGGTGGTTCGGCGCGAAGGCTCGATGATCCGTCGCTACTGCCACGTCGGCACCGGCAACTACAACCCCAAGACCGCGCGGTTGTACGAGGACATCGGTCTGCTCACCGCCGCCCCCGACATCGGCGCCGACCTGACCGACCTGTTCAACTCGTTGACCGGGTACTCCCGCAAGGACTCCTACCGCAATCTTCTGGTTGCCCCGTACGGCGTGCGCAGAGGCATCATCGAGCGGATCGAACGCGAGATCGCCGCAACTCGCGACGGGGCCGACGGCCGGATCCGGCTGAAAGCCAACGCGTTGGTCGACGAGCAGGTCATCGACGCGCTCTACCGGGCCTCGCAGGCGGGTGTGCGCGTGGAGGTCGTGGTGCGCGGCATTTGTGCGCTGCGCCCGGGGGCCGACGATTATTCGGAGAACATCACGGTGCGCTCCATTCTGGGCCGGTTCCTCGAACATTCGCGAATCATTCACTTCCGCGCCATCGAGGAATACTGGATCGGCAGCGCCGACATGATGCACCGTAATCTGGACCGTCGTGTCGAAGTCATGGCGCAGGTGAAGGATCCGCGACTGGCCGGCCAGCTGGACGACGTCTTCGAATCGGCGATGGACCCCAGCACCCGCTGCTGGGAACTGGGAGCCGATGGGCACTGGACCGCATCCCCACAGGAGGGCCACACCGTGCAGGACCACCAGGTGTCGATGATGAAGCGTCACCGCCAGCCGTGACGGAAGGTCGGCGCTGAGGTGTCCAAGGACCCTGTGGCAGTGAGGAACATCGTGCTCGCCGCCGGCGCCGTGCTCTGGCGGCCGCAGGACGGCTCGGGCGAACCCGAGGTGGCGATCATCCATCGCCCCCGCTATGACGACTGGTCGCTGCCCAAGGGCAAGGTGGATCCCGGTGAGACCGAGCCGGTCACCGCGGTGCGCGAGATCGCCGAGGAGACGGGATTTCAGTCCCAGCTGGGTCGGCGCCTGGCATCGGTGAGCTACCCGATCGAGGAAGGCGTCAAGAAGGTCCGGTACTGGGCCGCCCGCGCGGTCGGCGGCGACTTCACCGTCAATCACGAAGTCGACGAGCTCAAGTGGTTGCCGGTACGCCAGGCCATGGATCAGCTGGGCTACCCGCACGACCGCAAGGTGTTGCGGCGGTTCGCCAAGCTGCCCGCTGACACCAAGACGGTGCTGGTCGTCCGCCACGCCACCGCGGGCAGCAAGTCGAGGTATCGCGGTGATGACCGTAACCGCCCACTGGACAAGCACGGTCGAGCGCAGGCCGAGTCACTCGTCGGATTGCTGCTGGCGTTCGGCGCGCAGGATCTGTTCGCCGCCGACCGCGTTCGGTGCCGGCAGACGCTGGCTCCGCTGGCCGAGGAACTCGGTGCGATCGTGCAGGACGAGTCGACCCTGACCGAAGAGGCGTACGCCGACAAGCCGAAAGCCGCCCACCACCGGCTGCTCGAGATCGCCGACAGCGCTCAGACGCCGGTGATCTGTACCCAGGGCAAGGTGATACCGGATCTCATCGCGTGGTGGTGCGAACGCGACGGCGTCCGGCCGGACAAGTCACGCAACCGCAAAGGCAGCACGTGGGTGCTGTCGCTGGTCGACGGCCGTCTGGTCGCCGCCGACCACCTCGGCAGCCCGTTGGCGCCGAAAAAGTGACACCGCTGGTCCTTTCGCGCCGGTACACCGTCCGCTGACGTGCCCGGACACCAACGCGCCGCGGGTCGGTGACCCGCGGCGCGTGAGGTGAAACCGTCGACTACCGGCGACCGCGCTTGGCCGGAGCCTTCTTCGCGGCGGTCTTCTTGGCCGGGGCCTTCTTGGCCGCGGTCTTGGTGGCTGCCTTCTTGGCCGGGGCCTTCTTGGCCGCGGTCTTGGTGGCTGCCTTCTTGGCCGGAGCCTTCTTGGCCGCGGTCTTGGTGGCTGCCTTCTTGGCCGGAGCCTTCTTGGCCGCGGTCTTGGTGGCCGCCTTCTTGGCCGGAGCCTTCTTGGCCGGAGCCTTCTTCGCCGGAGCCTTCTTCGCCGCGGCCTTCTTGGCCGGAGCCTTCTTGGCCGGAGACTTCTTGGCCGCCTTGCGCGCAGTGCTGCCGGCGGTGACGCCGCGCTTGACCGCGGGGCCCTCGGCCGGAAGCTTCTGGGCGCCCGAAACGACAGCCTTGAACTGAGCGCCGGGCCGGAACGCCGGAACCGATGTCGGCTTGACCTTCACCGTCTCACCGGTACGCGGGTTACGGGCGACTCGGGCGGCACGACGGCGCTGCTCGAAAACACCGAAGCCGGTGATGGTCACGCTGTCGCCCTTGTGCACAGCGCGCACGATGGTGTCGACGACGTTCTCCACCGCGGCAGTGGCCTGCCGACGATCCGAGCCCAATTTCTCCGTGAGTACGTCGATGAGCTCTGCTTTATTCATGCAAAACCTCCGGATAACAGTGGTCCTCCTTGGACCGACTAGTGGACACGGTAAACCCATTGGCTGCTGATTTCCAAGAGCCACGCGCAATTTCAAGCCGTGCCAGCGAACTTTTTTCAATCCGCTTGCCGCGCAAACTGTCCTACCGGAGGCCGCGAAAAGGGGATCGCAGCCGGGCGATTTCGGCGTCAGGCGCCCGTTCGACGCCTCCGTTCAGGCTGGCTGGGTGCGGGGCTTCCAGCTCGGACGACGCCGCTCGTAGGCCTCGATTTCGGGCAATTTCCGCAGCGTAAGGCCTATATCGTCGAGCCCTTCGAGCAATCGCCAGGCGGTGTAGTCGTCAATATTGAACGGCACCAGGATGGTTCCGGCGGCAATTGTTCGATCTTGAAGATTTACAGTGATTTCCGCACCCGGGTGCTGCTCGATGTACTTCCACAGGATTTCCACGTCGTCCTGACCGACTTCGGCGGCCAACAGGCCGGCCTTGCCGGCATTGCCCCGGAAGATGTCGGCGAAGCGCGAAGAGATGACCACCCGGAAGCCGAAGTCCATCAGCGCCCATACGGCGTGTTCCCGGGACGACCCGGTGCCGAAATCGGGCCCCGCCACCAATACCGAACCCCGGTCGAAGGGCGGCTGATTGAGCACGAACGACGGGTCGGAGCGCCACCCGGCGAACAGTCCGTCCTCGAATCCCGTTCGGGTCACCCGCTTCAGGTACACGGCCGGGATGATCTGATCGGTGTCGACGTTCGAGCGCCGCAGGGGCACGCCGATCCCGGTGTGCGTCGTGAAGGCCTCCATCACAGTTCTCCTGTCTGCGGCGCCACGGCCGCTGGTGTCAGATCCGCCGGCGAGGACAGGGTTCCCCGCACCGCGGTGGCCGCGGCCACCGCGGGTGAGACCAGGTGGGTGCGGCCGCCTTTGCCTTGCCTGCCCTCGAAATTGCGGTTCGACGTCGACGCGCAACGCTCTTCCGGGGCGAGCTGATCGGGATTCATCCCCAGGCACATGGAACACCCGGCCTGGCGCCACTCCGCCCCCGCGGCCCGGAAGATCTCGCCGAGCCCTTCCTCCTCGGCCTGGGCCCGTACGCGCATGGAGCCCGGCACGACGAGCATGCGCACACCGTCGGCCACCGTGCGGCCGCGCAGCACCTCGGCCACCACCCGCAGATCCTCGATCCGGCCGTTGGTGCACGAGCCGACGAACACCGCATCGACGGGAATATCGCGCATCGGGGTACCCGCCTGAAGCCCCATGTATGCCAACGCTTTTTCCGCGGCCTGGCGCTCCCCCTCATCGGCCATCATGTCCGGGTCGGGAACGGCGCCGGCCAGCGGCACCCCCTGACCGGGGTTGGTCCCCCACGTCACGAACGGGCTGAGCGTGGAGGCGTCGAGGTACACCTCGGTGTCGAATTCGGCACCGGGATCGGTGCGCAGCTGCCGCCACGCGGCCACCGCGGCGTCCCAGTCGGGTCCGGTGGGTGCGTGCGGACGGCCCCGCAGGAACTCGAAGGTGGTGTCGTCGGGGGCCACCATGCCGGCCCGGGCGCCGGCCTCGATGCTCATGTTGCAGATCGTCATCCGGCCCTCCATCGACAGCGATTCGATCGCACTGCCGCGGTATTCGATGACGTAGCCCTGGCCCCCGCCGGTACCGATCTTGGCAATGACGGCCAAGATGATGTCCTTGGCGCTGACGCCGGGCGGCAGCGTCCCGTCGACGTTGACCGCCATCGTCTTGAACGGGCGCAGCGGAAGTGTCTGTGTGGCAAGAACATGCTCGACCTCGGAAGTGCCGATGCCCATGGCCAGGGCCCCGAAGGCGCCGTGGGTGGAGGTGTGACTGTCACCGCAGACCACCGTCATGCCCGGCTGGGTCAAACCCAGTTGCGGTCCGATGATGTGCACGATGCCCTGTTCGGCGTCACCCATGGGATGCAACCGGATACCGAACTCCGCACAGTTGCGCCGAAGTGTCTCCACCTGTGTGCGGGAGACCGGGTCGGCGATCGGCTTGTCGATGTCGATGGTCGGCACGTTGTGATCTTCGGTCGCGATGGTCAGATCCGGGCGCCGCACCTGCCGACCGGCCAACCGCAATCCGTCGAAAGCCTGCGGGCTGGTGACCTCGTGGACCAGATGCAGGTCGATGTAGATCAGGTCCGGTTCCCGTGCGGCGCCCTCACCGGCGCCGGATACGACCACGTGATCGCTCCACACCTTTTCGGCGAGGGTGCGGGGGGTGGCTGCTGCAGTCATCTTGACGATCTCACATTCTGGGACGCTAATATCTCTCTATGGGACAGGATAGCGGCATCGGCGTGCTGGACAAAGCGGTCGGGGTGTTGCACGCGGTGGCCGAGTCGCCGTGCGGCCTCGGCGATCTGTGCGAGCGGACCGGCCTGCCCCGCGCGACGGCGCACCGGTTGGCGGTGGGACTGGAGACCCACCGGCTGCTGGCCCGCGACGCCGACGGCCAGTGGCGGCTGGGCCCGGCGGTGACCGAACTCGCAGCTCACGTCCGGGATCCGTTGCTGTCCGCCGGCGCGGTGGTCCTGCCCCGGCTGCGGGAGCTGACCGGCGAGAGCGTGCAGCTGTACCGCCGGGAGGGCACGTCACGGATCTGCGTCGCGGCGCTGGAACCGCCTGCGGGGCTTCGTGACACCGTCCCGGTCGGCACCCGGCTGCCGATGACGGCGGGTTCGGGGGCCAAGGTCCTACTCGCCTTCGCTGACGCCACCACCCAGCAGGCGGTGCTGCCCGCCGCGAAGTTCACCGACCGGACCCTGGCCGAGGTCCGCAGGCGCGGCTGGGCCCAGAGCGCCGCGGAGCGCGAACCCGGGGTGGCCAGTGTCTCGGCGCCGGTGCGCGACGCCCGCGGAGCGGTGATCGCAGCCGTGTCGGTGTCGGGTCCGATCGACCGCATGGGGCGGCGGCCGGGCGCGCGGTGGGCGGCCGACCTCGTCGCCGCCGCCGACGCGCTGACACGGCGGCTGTGAGCATCGCGACACCTGCGCCGACACCAATGAAGACGGCTCCGCATCCTCGATGAGGACCGGAGCCGTATGCGTACCCCCGATGGGATTCGAACCCACGCTACCGCCGTGAGAGGGCGGCGTCCTAGGCCGCTAGACGACGGGGGCCAGAACTGTACTTCGGTGGGTCAGCATAGCCGAAGGTGAGATTGCTGACCTAATCACCGTAGTCGCTGGGGTACCAGGACTCGAACCTAGAATGGCTGAACCAGAATCAGCTGTGTTGCCAATTACACCATACCCCAATAGGCGCCTGTCACCGCTGGTCACAGGCCCTTTTTCGACCCGGCACACCGCAGCGGGACCGCGGTGCGCCTTTTGACGGGCCGACGAGCAGACTACCAAAGATTGCAGGGTGCTTTTTCACGCCTCCCCCGGCGCCGCGGCCGCCGCGTGGTCCCGGCCGGCCTGCAGCCGGACGATGCTGCGCTGCCGGCCGAGCAGCTCCATGGATTCGAACAGCGGAGGGCTCACCGAGGATCCGGTGACCGCCACCCGGACCGGACCGAACGCCTTACGCGGTTTGAGCTCCAAATCGTCGACAAGGGCAGCTTTGAGCGCCTCTTCGAGGTGGGCGGCATCCCAGTCCGCGAGCGTCTCCACGGCCGCCAGAGCAGCCGTCAGCACCGGTACCGAGGCGGCGCGCAGTTCCTTGCCGGCCGACTTCTCATCCAGGGTGAACTCACTGTCGTTGAGGAACTTGAGCAGGTCCCACGCGTCGGAGAGCACGACGATGCGGGTCTGCACCAATCGGCATGCTTCGGCGAAGCCCGCGTCGTCGAGCCCGGTGTGCCAGCCGTGCGCGGTGAAGTGCGCGGCGAGCCGGCGACAGAACTCGTCTTCGGTCAACAGCCGGATGTGCTCGGCGTTGAGCGCGTCGGCCTTCTTCTGATCGAACCTGGCCGGATTCGAGTTGACGTCGGCGACGTCGAACGCGGTCACCATCTCTTCGAGGCTGAACACGTCGCGGTCATCGGCGATGGACCAGCCGAGCAGCGCAAGGTAATTCAGCAGCCCCTCGGGGATGAAGCCGCGGTCGCGGTGTAGGAAGAGGTTGGACTGCGGGTCGCGCTTGGACAGCTTCTTGTTGCCCTCGCCGAGCACCGACGGCAGGTGGGCGAACTGCGGTGTGGCCTCTGCGACGCCGATCCTGGTCAGCGCGGCGTACAGCGCCAGTTGCCGGGGCGTGGAGGGCAGCAGATCCTCGCCGCGCAGCACGTGTGTGATCTTCATCATGGCGTCGTCGACCGGGTTGACCAGGGTGTAGAGCGGCTCACCGGTGCCGCGGGTCAGCGCGAAATCGGGTATCGATCCGGCCGGGAAGGTGGTCTCCCCACGCACCAGGTCGTGCCAAGTCAGGTCCGTGTCGGGCATGCGCAGCCGCACCACCGGCGTACGGCCCTGCGCGCGGAACTCGGCGCGCTGCTCGTCGGTGAGGTCACGGTCGTGGTTGTCGTAGCCCAACTTCGGGTTTCGGCCGGCCGCCACATGCCGGGCTTCGACCTCTTCTGCAGTCGAGAACGCCTCGTAGGCCTCGCCGCTGTCCAGCAGACGCGTGATCACGTCGGCATAGATGTCCCGGCGTTGGGACTGCCGGTACGGGCCGTAGGGCCCGCCCACTTCGGGCCCCTCGTCCCAGTCCAGGCCCAGCCAGCGCAATGCGTCGAGCAGCGCCAGGTAACTCTCCTCGCTGTCCCGCTGGGCGTCGGTGTCCTCGATGCGGAACACGAACGAGCCCCCGGTGTGGCGGGCGTAGGCCCAGTTGAACAACGCAGTCCGGATCAGGCCGACGTGCGGGATGCCGGTCGGAGACGGACAGAATCTCACCCGTACGGTCACGATTTTCCTTTGCGCACAACGGGATTGGTCAGAGTGCCAATACCTTCGACGGTGATGCTGACCTGGTCGCCGTGTTCCAGCGGACCGACGCCTTCCGGAGTCCCGGTCAGGATGAGGTCTCCGGGCAACAACGTCATCACCGCCGAGACCCATTCGACGATGGCGCCGACGTCGTGGATCATCAGCGAGGTTCGGCTGCGCTGCTTGACCTCTCCGTTGACCTCGGTGCGAATCTCCAGGTCGTCGGGATCTACATCGGTGACGATCCACGGTCCGACCGGGCAGAAGGTGTCATGTCCCTTGGCCCGCATCCACTGCCCGTCCTGCTGTTGCTGGTCGCGCGCCGACACATCGTTGGCAATGGTGTAACCCAGGATGTTCTCCGCCGCCCGTGCGGCCGGTACGTCCTTGCAGGGCCGGCCGATGACGGCGGCCAGCTCGCCTTCGAAGTGCACCGGGTGCGCGTCGGCGGGAAGCTGGATCGCGGTGTTGGGTCCGATGATCGCAGTGTTGGGCTTGAGGAAGATGATGGGGTCGTCGAACGTGCCGCCGCCCATTTCCTCGATGTGGGCGGCGTAGTTCTTGCCCATGCAGATCACCTTGCTGGCCAGGATCGGCGCCAGCAGCCGGACATCGGCCAACGGCCACTGCCGGCCGGTGAACGTGGGGGTGCCGAAGGGATGCTCGGCGATCTCGCGCGCGATCGCCTGTGTGGGATCGTCGGGTGGGCCCTCGATGGCGACGAAGGCGACCCCGTCGGGGCTGGCTATTCGGCCGAGACGCATGGAGTCAGCCTAGTGCCCGTCCGGTGACGCCCTGGCGTGGTGGCCGCTGCTTCCTCGACATCTCATATCTTGAGACCGGTATTCAACATCATGGGAAGCTTGTGGAACCATGGCCGCATGTCCACGCTGGCGGTCGGTTCGCTGCGGCGCTGGGTCATGCTGGTGGTCGCTCTGCTGGCGACGCTGTGCGCCAACGTGTTCATCAACGGGGTGGCGTTCCTGATTCCGACCCTGCATGACGAACGCGGGCTGGACCTGGCTGCGGCGGGGCTGATGTCCTCGCTCCCGAGTCTGGGCATGGTGACGACGCTGATCGCCTGGGGGTACGTCGTGGACCGGGTCGGCGAACGCCTGGTGCTGACGCTGGGCTCGGCGCTGACCGCCGCGGCCGGTTTCGCCGCGGCCGCGGCAGACTCGCTGGTCACCATCGGCGTCTTCCTGTTCCTGGGCGGCATGGCCGCCGCCAGCAGCAACACCGCCAGCGCACGACTGGTCGTCGGGTGGTTCGACGCGCAACGCCGCGGCCTGGTCATGGGCATTCGGCAGACGGCACAGCCGTTGGGTGTCGGGGTCGGCGCCCTGGTGATCCCGCGGCTGGCCGAGTTCTCCGGAGTCGCTGCCGCGCTGCTGTTCCCGGCCGTGGTGTGCGCGGCCGCCGCGGTGATGTGCGCGGTGATGGTGATCGATCCGCCACGGCCGCCGCGCGCCGAGGCCGCCGACAGTGACCTCACCAACCCGTACCGCGGGTCGTCGCTGCTGTGGCGCATCCACGTCACCTCGGTGCTGCTGGTCGTCCCCCAGGTGTTGATCTGGACGTTCACGCTGGTGTGGCTGATCGCCGAGCGCGGATGGTCGCCCGGATCCGCCGGTGCGCTGGTCATGGCGGCCCAGTTCCTCGGAGCCGGCGGACGAATCACCGCCGGCCGATGGTCGGACAGCGTCCTGCGCCGCCGTGGCGACGTGCTCGACGCCCGCCTGCGACCGATCCGGACGATCGCGATGGCCGCGGCTTTGGCCATGGGCCTGCTCGCGGTCAGCGACTGGTTCGACTCTCCGGTCAGCGTCGCGGTGATGGTGGTCGCCTCGGTGATCACGGTGTCGGACAACGGGCTGGCCTTCACCGCGATCGCCGAGTTCGCCGGGCCGTTCTGGAGTGGCCGTGCGCTGGGCACCCAGAACACCAGCCAGCTGTTGACCCAGGGAATCGCGCCACCGCTGTTCGGCGGATTGATCGGAATCGCCGGGTTCTCAGTCGCGTTCGCGGTCTGTGCGCTGTTCCCGCTGCTGGCGGTTCCGGCGGTGCCGGTACGCCGGCACTGACCACCGCGCGTTCACCGGCGCGACGATCGCGGCAGACTCGTCAACGCGGCCGCGAGAAAGCACAGCGCACCGACGAAGGTGCCGAGGTTGGCCAGCCGTTCGTCGGCGGTCACACCGCTTTCCCGGATGAACGCTCCGGTCGCCGAGACACCGAAGGCCAGGCACCCCATCAGGTTCAGCGCCGCGGCCAACCAGGCACGTGACCGCACCGCGACTAGCCCGGACGTGGCGATCACCGCCGCCATCGCCAGGACCCCGCTGATCAGGAACGCCAGCGATCCGGTGGCGTCGGGGGTCCACACGTAGCGACGTTGCTCGGTGACCACATGCGCCCACACCGCCGCGCCGGTACTCAGATTGAACAGCAGCGTGCCGACGAACTGCGTTGCTGCTGAGTACCATTCGGGCCGCCTGTGCCGATCCGCCGCCGCCAGCTGCAGACCTGCAGCGGTGGTGAAGAACCACGACCCGACGAAGCAGGCGGCGTTGGCCGCCCCGGCGCCGGCCCAGGATGGGAATCCCGGCATCGTGGCCAGCGCGAACAGCGACGACCCGACAGCGAACAGCAGACACTGCCGTGTCAGCGGCGCCATCTCCGAGGATCTCTAGAGCTTGCTCAGGATGCGTTCGCCGATCTGCGTGGTGGACAAGGTTTCCTGCCCGCGGGTGGCCAGGTGCTCGGCGACGGCCCGGTCGACGCGGGCGGCCTTGTCGATCTCGCCGATGTGGGACAACAACAGCGACACCGACATGACCGCGGCGGTAGGATCGGCGATGCCCTGCCCGGCGATGTCGGGCGCGCTGCCGTGGACCGGTTCGAACATCGACGGATTGGTCAGCGTGGCATCGATGTTGCCGCTGGCGGCCAGTCCGATACCGCCGCACACTGCAGCCGCCAGATCGGTGATGATGTCGCCGAACAGATTGTCGGTCACGATGACGTCGAATCGGCCCGGGTCGGTGACCATGTGAATGGTCGCGGCGTCGACGTGCTGATAGGCCACCTCGACGTCGGGGTACTCGGCGGCCACGGCCTGCACGGTGCGCCACCACAGCGACCCGGCGTAGGCGAGCACATTGTTCTTGTGCACCAGCGTCAGGTGCTTACGCCTTTGCATGGTCCGGCCGAACGCGTCCTGCACGACTCTGCGCACGCCGTAGGCGGTGTTGACGCTGACCTCGGTGGCGACCTCGTGCGGGGTGCCGACCCGGATGGCCCCCCCGTTTCCGGTGTAGGGCCCCTCGGTGCCTTCCCGGACGACCACGAAATCGATCTCCGGATTGCCGGCCAGCGGACTGGCCACACCCGGATAGAGGCGACCCGGCCGCAGGTTGATGTGGTGGTCGAGTTCGAATCGGATACGGAGCAACAACCCGCGCTCAAGCACACCGCTGGGCACCGACGGGTCACCGATCGCGCCGAGCAGGATCGCGTCGTGGCCCTTGAGTTCCTCGAGGACCGACTCGGGCAGTACCTCTCCGGTCCGGTGGTACTGGCGTGCCCCGAGCTCGTACTCGGTTTTGTCGACGTCCGGGAGCACGGCGTCGAGCACCTTGAGGGCTTCGCCGATGACCTCCGGCCCGATGCCGTCGCCGGCGATGACGCCCAGCCTCAACGTCTGTGTCATGACAGGTCGACCACTTCCAGGGTTGCGGCATGCACGTCGTGGCCGATACCGGCCAGGACGTCGGCGGGTACGTCGCGGTCGAGGCGCAGCATGATGGTGGCGCCGGCCCCGTCGGCGTCCTGGCTCAGTTGGGCGGCATGGATGTTGACCCCGGCGCCGCCGAGCAGGGTGCCGATCTTGCCCAGGGCGCCGGGCTGATCGTCGTAGTTGATGATCAGGTTGACGCCTTCGGCGCGCAGGTCGAAGTTGCGGCTGTTGATCTGCACGATCTTCTCGACCAGCTGAGGCCCGGAGAGGGTGCCCGAGACGTTGACCGAGCCGCCGTCGGCGCTGACCGCCCGGACGTCGACCACGCTGCGGTGGTTCGGGCTTTCGGTGACGGCGGTGATCGACGCCTCGACCCCCCGCTCCGCCGCGATGGCGGGCGCGTTGACGAACGTGACCGGGTGCTCGATCACGGCGGAGAACAAGCCGCGCAGCGCCGAGAGCTTGAGCACCTCGACCTCTTCGGAGGCGAGCTCGCCGCAGACCCGGACCGACAACGAGACCGGAGCCTCACTCGACAGCACGCCGGCCAGCAGGCCCAGCTTGCGGGCCAGTTCCAGCCACGGCGCGACCTCCTCGCCCACCGCGCCGCCGGCGACGTTGACCGCGTCGGGCACGAAATCACCGGCCAGGGCCAGCTTCACGCTGGCCGCGACGTCGGTGCCGGCCCGGTCCTGGGCCTCGGCGGTCGATGCGCCCAGGTGGGGTGTCACGACGACCTGGGGCAGTTCGAACAGCGGGCTGTCGGTGCACGGCTCGGTGGCGAACACGTCCAGACCCGCGCCGCGGACGTGCCCGTCGGCGATCGCGTCGGCCAGTGCCTGCTCGTCGATCAGGCCGCCCCGTGCCGCGTTGACGATGATCACGCCGGGTTTGGTCTTGGCCAGCGCATCGCGGTCGATGAGACCGGCGGTCTCCTTGGTCTTGGGCAGATGCACGGAGATGAAGTCGGCGCGCGAGAGCAGCTCGTCGAGCGAGAGCAACTCGATGCCCAGCTGTCCCGCCCGGGCGTGCGACACGTAGGGGTCGTAGGCGGTGACGTGGGCGCCGAACCCGGCCAGCCGCTGGGCGACCAGTTGGCCGATGCGGCCCAGCCCCACCACGCCGACGGTCTTGCCGTAGATCTCGGTCCCCATGAACGACGACCGCTTCCAGGTGTGCTCACGCAGCGTCGCGTCGGCGGCGGGGATCTGGCGGGCGGTGGACAGCAGCAGCGCCAGCGCATGTTCGGCGGCGCTGTGGATGTTCGACGTCGGCGCGTTGACCACCAGCACACCGCGCGCCGTGGCAGCGTCGACATCGACGTTGTCCAGGCCGACGCCGGCCCGCGCCACGATCTTCAGCTTGGGCGCCGCGGCCAGTACCTCGGCGTCGACGGTGGTCGCCGAACGCACCAGCAGCGCGTCCGCGTCGGCCACCGCGGCCAACAGCTTCTCCCGATCAGGGCCGTCGACCCAGCGGACTTCGACCTGGTCCCCCAGGGCTTCCACCGTGGAAGGGGCCAGCTTGTCGGCGATCAATACAACAGGCAGACTCACCCGCCCAGCCTAAAGGGCGGTACTTTCGACGGTGAGGGCAGGAGCGGGCGCTGCGACCGACCGACGCGAGGACAGGGGACCGACCGGGCATGGATGTCGACGTCACGGTCGTCGGAAGCGGCCCCAACGGGTTGGCAGCTGCGGTGGTCTGCGCACGGGCCGGTCTGGCGGTCCGGGTGATCGAGGCCCAGCCCACGCTCGGCGGTGGGGCACGCACCCTGCCCGACCCGGAGTTCGGCGGGGTGACCCACGACGTCTGTTCGGCGGTGCACCCGCTGGGGCTGGCGTCTCCGTTCTTCGCCGAATTCGATCTGCCGGCCCGCGGGGTGACGCTGGCCGCCCCCGAGATCTCCTACGCCAACCCGCTGCCGGGCCGGCCCGCCGCGATCGCCTACCGCGACCTGGACCGCACCTGCGCCGAGCTCGAGGACGGCGCGTCGTGGCGACGCCTACTCGGCCCGCTGGCCGACGACAGCGACGGCGTCGTCGGCCTGATCCTCGGGGACAAGCGGTCGATCCCTCCGAGCATCACCGCGGCGCTGCACTTCGCGCCGCGCATTCTGCTCCAGGGCAGCCCGGCCTGGAACGCCCTGCGCGGTGCAGACGCCCGGGCACTGTTCAGTGGGGTTGCCGCACATGCGATTTCGCAGATGCCGTCGCTGGTGAGCGCCGGCGCCGGACTGATGCTGGCCTCGCTGGCCCACGCCGCCGGCTGGCCGATCCCCGTCGGCGGCTCGCAGGCCATCCCCGACGCACTGGTCGCCGACCTGCGCCGCCACGGCGGCGAGCTCGTGGTCGGGGAAGAGGTCACCAGCCCGCCGGAGGGGGTGGTGCTCTACGACACCGCGCCGACCGCGCTGCTGCGCATCTACGGCGATGCCGTCCCCGCGGGTTACGCGCGGACGCTGCGGCGCTACCGCTACGGCCCCGGCGTCGCGAAGGTCGATTTCGTGCTGTCCGGGGAGATTCCGTGGCGGGACAGCCGCCTGGCGCAGGTGCCGACGCTGCACCTCGGCGGGGACAGGGCCACCATGGCGTGCGCCGAACGCGAGGTCGCCGCGGGGCGCCATGCCGACTGGCCGATGATTCTGGCCGCGCTGCCGCATCTGAGCGATCCCGGCCGCATCGATGCGCAGGGCCGACGGCCGCTGTGGACCTACGCGCATGTGCCGTCGGGGTCGACCGTCGACATCGCAGACACCGTCATCGGCGTGTTCGAGCGTTTCGCGCCGGGCTTCCGCGACCTGGTGGTGGGTGTGCGCAGTGTGCCCGCGGCCCACATGTCCGATCACAACGCCAATCTGGTCGGCGGCGACATCGGGGTGGGCGGGGCGAACATGTTCAGCGCGGTCACCGGCCCGGCGCTGCGGTGGAACCCATGGTCGACCCCGATCGACAAGGCCTACCTGTGCTCGTCGGCCGTGCCGCCCGGCAGCGGGGTGCACGGCATGGCGGGCTATTTCGCGGCGCGCTCGGCGCTGCGCCGGGAGTTCGGCATCAAGCAGATGCCCGGCCTCGCCCCCTGAGATCCCCTGCCGGCCCCCGCGGTATTGGGGGTACTGCCCGCTCGCGGAATAGCATTCCCGGTCGCGATCAGCGGGGCGATCACGACCGGGAATGCGCTTCCGCGGCAGCGGGTTACGCGGTTTCGGTGATCGGCCGGTCCACCCAGCTCATCAGATCGCGCAGCTTCTTTCCGGTCACCTCGATCGGGTGTTCGGCGTTGCGCTTGCGCAGGTCCTCGAGTTCCTTGTTGCCGCCCTCGACGTTGGCGACCAGCCGCTTGACGAAGGTGCCGTCCTGGATCTCGGACAGGATCTGCTGCATCCGCTTCTTGGTGTCGGCGTCGATCACCCGCGGGCCCGACAGGTAACCACCGAATTCGGCGGTGTCGGAGACCGAGTAGTTCATCCGCGCGATGCCGCCCTCGTACATCAGGTCGACGATCAGCTTCAGCTCGTGCAGTACCTCGAAGTAGGCGAGTTCGGGCGCGTAGCCGGCCTCCACCATCACGTCGAAGCCGGTCTTGACCAGTTCCTCGGTGCCGCCGCACAACACGGCCTGCTCACCGAACAGGTCGGTCTCGGTCTCGTCCTTGAACGTCGTCTTGATGACGCCCGCGCGCGTGCCCCCGATGCCCTTGGCGTAGGACAGCGCCAGCGCCTGACCCTCACCCTTGGGATCCTGGTCCACGGCGATCAGGCAGGGCACACCCTTGCCGTCGACGAACTGCCGGCGCACCAGGTGGCCGGGGCCCTTCGGCGCGACCATGCCGATGGTGACGTTGGCCGGCGGCTTGATCAGGTTGAAGTGGATGTTCAGGCCGTGACCGAAGAACAGCGCGTTGCCGTCTTCGAGGTTGGGCTCGATGTCGTTGGCGAAGATCTCGGCCTGCGCGGTATCGGGTGCCAGCAGCATGATCACGTCGGCCCACTTGGCGACCTCGGCGGGGGTGTCGACCTCCAGACCCTGCTCGGTGACCTTGTCGCGGGACTTGGAGCCCTCCTTGAGACCGACCTTCACCTGGACGCCGGAGTCGCGCAGGCTCAACGAGTGCGCGTGGCCCTGGCTGCCGTAGCCGATGACGCCGACCTTGCGGCCCTGGATGATCGACAGGTCCGCGTCGTCGTCATAGAACATCTCAACTGCCATATTCGTGAATCTTCTTTCTTGTCTTGTGGTTCACAGCTGTCGGGAGCGCCCGCTCCCGGCGTTACTTGGTGGTGATTCCGCGCGGGCCGCGCGAGAGGGACACCACACCGGACTGCACGATCTCACGGATACCGTACGGCTCGAGCACCCGGAGCAAAGCTTCGAGCTTGCCGGGTGTGCCGGTGGCTTCGATGGTCAGCGACTCGTTGGACACGTCGACGACCTTGGCCCGGAACAGGTTCACCGCTTCGATGACCTGTCCGCGGGTCACCGCGTCGGTGCGGACCTTGATCAGCGCGAGTTCGCGGGAGACGGAGTTGTCGTCCTCCTGCTCGACGATCTTGATCACGTTGATGAGCTTATTGAGCTGCTTGGTGATCTGCTCGAGCGGTGACTCCTCGACATCGACGACGATCGTCATCCGGGACAGGTCCTTCTGCTCGGTGGCCCCGACGGCCAGCGAGGTGATGTTGTAGCCGCGTCGGGAGAACAGCGAAGCCACCCGGGCGAGCACGCCGGGTTTGTCCTCGACGAGCACCGACAGCGTGTGTGTGCGCCGCGGGGCGGAGGTGGTGCTCATGCGTGGCCCTCTTCCGGGTCGTCGAACAGCGGCCTGATCCCTCGTGCCGCTTGAATCTCGTCGTTGCTGGTGCCGGCGGCCACCATGGGCCAGACCTGCGCGTCGGCGCCAACGATGAACTCCACCACCACCGGCCGGTCATTGATCGCGCGGGCCTGGCTGATGACGTCGGCGACGTCTTCGGCACGCTCGCACCGCAACCCGACACAACCGAGTGCCTCCGCGAGTTTGACGAAGTCCGGGATACGGCGGCTGTGGGTGGAAAGGTCGGTCTGGCTGTAGCGCTGTTCGTAGAACAGCGTCTGCCACTGGCGCACCATGCCCAGGTTGCCGTTGTTGATCAGCGCCACCTTGATCGGCACGCCCTCGATGGCGCACGTGGCCAGCTCCTGATTGGTCATCTGGAAGCAGCCGTCGCCGTCGATGGCCCACACCTCGGTGTCCGGGCAGCCCATCTTCGCGCCCATGGCCGCGGGCACGGCGAAGCCCATGGTGCCCAATCCGCCCGAGTTCAGCCAGGTCTTGGGCTTCTCGTAGGAGATGAACTGGGCCGCCCACATCTGATGCTGTCCGACGCCGGCGACGTAGATCGCATCGGACCCGGCCATCTTGCCCAGCGTCTCGATGACGTACTCCGGGCTCAGGCTGCCGTCACTCTGCGGACCGTAGCTCAGCGGGTAGGTCTCCTGCAGGCCGCGCAGGTACTCCCACCAGGTGTCGATCTGCATCGACCCGATCGCGCCGTCCCGGCGCAGGGCCTCGATCAGGTCCGTGATCACGGCCTTCACATCGCCCACGATCGGGACGTCGGCATGCCGGTTCTTGCCGATCTCGGCCGGGTCGATGTCGGCGTGGATGACCTTGGCCTCGGGTGCGAACGAATCGAGCTTGCCGGTCACCCGGTCGTCGAAGCGGGTGCCCAGCGCGATCAGCAGGTCGCTGCGCTGCAGTGCGGCCACCGCCGAGACCGTGCCGTGCATGCCGGGCATCCCCAGGTTCTGCGGATGGCTGTCCGGGAACGCGCCGCGCGCCATCAGCGTGGTGACCACCGGGATCCCGGTCAGTTCGGCCAGGTCGAGCAGTTGCTCGGAGGCTTCCCCGCGGATCACACCGCCGCCGACATAGAGCACCGGCTTGCGGGCGGCGGCGATGAGCTTCGCGGCCTCGCGGATCTGCCGGTTGTGCGGCTTGGTGTTGGGCTTGTAGCCGGGCAGCTCGAACTGCGGCGGCCAGCTGAAGGTGCACTCCCCCTGCAGCACGTCCTTGGGAATGTCGACCAGCACCGGCCCGGGCCGGCCGCTGGCGGCGATGTGGAACGCCTCGGCGATCACCCGCGCGATGTCGTCGCCGTCGCGGACCAGGAAGTTGTGTTTGGTGATCGGCATCGTGATGCCGGAGATGTCGGCTTCCTGGAAGGCGTCGGTGCCGATCAGCCCGCGACCGACCTGACCGGTGATCGCGACCACCGGGATCGAGTCCATGTAGGCATCGGCGAGCGGTGTCACCAGGTTCGTCGCGCCCGGACCCGAGGTGGCCATGCACACCCCGACCCGGCCCGTGGCATGGGCGTAGCCGCTGGCGGCGTGGCCGCCACCCTGTTCGTGGCGGACCAGCACGTGCCGCAGCCGTTGCGAGTCGAACAGCGGGTCATAGACCGGCAGCACCGCCCCGCCGGGGATGCCGAAGATCACGTCGACGCCGAGTTCTTCCAGCGATCGGACCACCGCCTGTGCGCCGGTGAGTTGTTGCGGAGCAACCTTTCTGGGCTGCCCTGCGGAACCGGAGCCGCTCTCGGCATTCACCTTGTGGGTGCCCGGTGTGTGAGTCCCGTTGGCCGGGGTCGCCGACTGTTCGGGGGGTCGTGTCGTGGGTGCGCTCACGATGTCCTCTTGATCCTTCTGGCCGGAGATGGCCTGCTCGTGCGAATCCTGACGGTGCTGGGCAACGAAAAAACCCCCGTCAGCCCAGCGGCTGTACGAGGGTTGCGCGTCGATCCGGTTGTGCTATGCCCGACTTGGGGCTAGCGCGGAATCAACGCGCAACCCAATTACTACGAGCATGCCCGGGGTCTGCATAGCAGACGACGGTAGCCCCCGACCAGGCCTGCGGTCAAATCTGGCTCTCCGGCCGGCCGCACCGCGGCGGGCACCGATCCGTCCGGTGCGATGATGGCCTCATGGCTGAACCGTCGGTGGATGCCCCGATCGTCATCAAAATCTCCCAGATGGCCCATGTGGCGGTGCTGCTGCTGGCGTTCGCCCTGTTGTCGGTGGTGCTGGCCACGCCGTCGTGGGGGGTGCTGCTGCTGGTGATCCCGGTCCTGCTGTCAGTGGCGATCGTGCGGTACCGGACCGTCGCCGACCGCGAGGGCGTCACCGCACGCGGCCTGTGGAGCAGTCGGCGGATTCGGTGGGACGACATCGACGGGTTGCGCTTCGGCAAGAAGGTGTGGGCGATGGCCCGGCTGCGCGACGGCACGGAAGTCATGCTGCCGGCGGTGACGTTCAACACGCTGCCGTCACTGACCCTGGCCTCCGGCGGGCGGGTGCCCAACCCCTACGAGTGACCGTCCGGTGACGATCAGCCCAGCGGGTTGGCGCCGTTGAGCAGCACCCAGATCCCGATGCCCGCCCCGATCCCGAGCACCAGGGCGGCGAAGGAGCCGATGAAGGGGCGCCGCGCCCATCCGCGGCCCCGGTCCATGCTGTAGCGGCCCGGTCCCAGCAGCACCATCGCTGCGACCACGAGCAGCAACAGCACCTCGTACTCGTGGCCGTCGGTCAAGAACGACGACAAGCGGGCCTCGTTGTGTGCGTCCATCGCCTCGGCGAGAATCGCGGTCACCAGGTAGGCCAGCGCGCCGGCGGCCGCCACCGGGGTGAACAGGCCGACGATCAGCAGGACACCGGCGAGTATCTGACCGCCGGCAGCGACGTAGCTGAGGATGTCGGCGTGGCGGAATCCGACGTCGGTCAGATACTCGCGAAAACCGCTGAGGCCTTCACCGCCCCACCACCCGAACATCTTCTGCAGGCCGTGGCCGACCAGCAGCACGCCGACCGCGACGCGCAGCAGCAGCAGGCCCAGGTTCTGCGTGCCCCGACGATCGCCGTCGTGGCGGGACTCGTCGACGGCCACTTCGGTCGGCGTCGCCGGGGTGCCGTAGGCACCGGCCCCCAGGCCGGCCCCCGGCTGCACGTAGGGCAGCGGATCCGGGTCGCCGGTCAGGCTGAACGGCTGGGCGTCGGCCGGCTTGGCCACGTCGTAGCGCGGGATGGCGGTGGTCTCGAAGTCGCCGCCATAGTGCGACGACAGATCGTCTTCAGGGTCGACCAGGCGGGCCGACGCGGGACGGCCGCCGGCGTCGTCGGGCCGCTGCCAGAGTCCGGAATCGTGAGGACTGGTCACGACTGCCAGGGTAAGGGCAGTTCGACGCGGGGCCGGGAAATCGCCCGGCGCGTTGAGCACGTGTTTTCCGGCCGCCCCGCAGGTCGCGAGGCCGTTCCCGGTGGGCGCGCGTGGCGGGCCGTGCTCAGCGATCCGTAATCTGGCTGCCATGAGTCAGCGCCGGCCGTTGCGGGCATTCGCCGTCCTGTTGTGCGCCGCCGTGCTTGCCGGCGCCGGGTGCGCACGCTTTGATTCCGCGCAGTCGCAGCCCTTCACCACCGAACCCGAGTTGGCGCCCGGACCGACGTCGTCGCCTCCCCCGCCCCCGCCGCTGCCGGCCGTCCCGTTCCCCAAGGAATGCCCGGCCCCGGGCGTGATGCAGGGCTGCCTGGAGAGCACCAGCGGGCTGATCATGCTGCCGGACAGCCAGTCGGCGCTGGTCGCCGAACGCACCACCGGGGCGGTGAAGGAGATCTCGGTTCGCGCCGAACCGAAAGTCAAGACCGTCCTCCCGGTCGACGGCAGCGGTGACGGCGGGCTGTGGGACATCGTGCTGTCGCCGACCTACGCCCAGGACCGGCTGATGTACGCCTACGTCAGCACCCCGACCGACAACCGGGTGATCCGCATCGCCGACGGCGACGTGCCCAAGCCGATTCTGACGGGCATCCCGAAGGGGCCGACCGGTAACGCCGGTTCGCTGATCTTCACCAGCCCGACCACGCTGCTGGTGCAGACCGGCGACGCCGGCGACCCCGGGCAGGCCGCGGATCCGGGGTCGACGGCGGGCAAACTACTGCGTATCGAGCAGCCGACGACGGTGAACCAGGCGCCGCTCACCACGGCGTTGTCGGGCCTCGGCGCGGCCGGCGGCCTGTGCAAGGACCCCTCCGACGAGTCGCTCTACGTCACCGACCGCACGCCGACGGCTGATCGCCTGCAGCGCATCACCAAGGATTCGAAGGTGTCGACGGTGTGGACGTGGCCGGACCGGCCCGGGGTCGCGGGGTGCGCCGCCTCGGACGGCACCGTGTTGGTGAACCTGGTCAACAGCCAGCAGACCGTCGCGGTGCGGTTGTCGCCGGACACCGGCGCGGTGACGGGCGAACCAGAAGTGGTGCGCCAGGACCAGCGCGGCCACGCGTGGGCGCTGGAGGTCTCACCGGACGGCAATGTGTGGGGCGCGACCATCAACAAGACCGCCGGGGATGCGCAACCTCTCGACGACGTGGTTTTCCCCCTGTTCCCGCAGGGCGGCGGGTTCCCGCGGACCAACGAGGAGAAGACCTAGGCGGGGCCGGGCTCGGCGGCCGGTCGGGCCTGGTGGGCGTCTTCGCGCCACTGCGCGCTCTCCGGCTGCACCCCGAAGCTGTTGAGGCCCATGGCCAGGGCGAGGTAGCCGCCGACGGTGAACACCAGGTCCATCAGCGCCCGACGCTCGAGGAACCCGGTCAGCGCCTGCCACGTCTGCTCGGAGATCGTTGTGCGATCGAACAATTGGTCCACAGCGGCGATGATCAGGCGATGCAGGTCAGTGGCGGCGTCGGCGCCGCGCGCGGCGTCGATGTCGGCGTCGGTGAGTCCGACCGCTCGGCCCATCGGCACATGGTGGGTCCACTCGTAGGCGCAGTCGGCGCGGTGCGCCAGCCGCAGGATCGCCAACTCGCGCAACGCCGGGGGCAGCGTCGACTCGGTCAGCAGATAAGCCGAGAACGGCAGATAGGCGCCCGCCAGGTCGGGATGCTGGACCAGGGTGGCGATCGCGTTGCCGGACTCGCCCGGCTCGCGCCGGTCGGGTGCACAGGCCGTGCGGATGACGGCTTGGACTTTCTCATCGTCCCACTGGTCGGCTGGCAGCGGCGGCACGCGCATCGTGGAGGTCCTCCCTGGCTGACGAGTCACGGCCACCCTAGCCGATCGGCAAGGCGCTCAGCTAGCCGATCGGCTAGGGCAAGGATGCACCCCGGTCGGTGACGCCCGCGGTTCACGTGGGCGGCACATAGTCGAAATGCGTTGGCGATGAACCGCATTCGGGGCGCGGCGGGGATGCGGCGTCGGGACGACGGGCCTCGCGCGGTACGACCGACATCACACTGGTGTGCCGGCGGAGCGGGTCACCCCTGGCCGCAGGCGGCCATCACCAGCTCGCGTACCCGGGCCGCGTCGGCCTGTCCCTTGGTCGCCTTCATCACCGCACCGACGATCGCCCCGGCGGCCGCCACCTTGCCGCCGCGGATCTTCTCGACGACGTCGGGGTTGGCGGCCAGCGCATCGTCGACGGCGGCCTGGATCAGCGAGTCGTCGCGGACCACGGCCAGACCGCGGTCGGCCATCACCTGCTCCGGCTCACCCTCCCCGGCCAGCACCCCTTCGACGACCTGCCGGGCCAGCTTGTTGGAGAGTTTGCCGTCGTCGACGAGCCCGACCACCGCGGCCACCTGCGCCGGCGTGATGGGCAGGTCGGATACCGCCACACCCTCTTCGTTGGCCTTCTGCACCAGGAAGTTTCCCCACCAGGCGCGCGCGGCGTCGCTGGAGGCACCGTGCTCGACCGTCGCGGCGATCAGGTCGAGCGCTCCGATGTTGACCAGGTCGCGCATCACCTCGTCGGAGATCCCCCACTCCTGCTGAATGCGCTTGCGCGACAGCCAGGGAAGCTCCGGGATGGTCCCCCGCAGCCGTTCGACGAGTTCCCGACCGGGGGCCACCGGCTCGAGGTCGGGCTCGGGGAAGTAGCGGTAGTCCTGCGCTTCCTCCTTGCTCCGGCCCGGGGAGGTGTGCCCGTCCTCGTGGAAGTGGCGCGTCTCTTGCACCACCTGACCGCCGGACTTCAGAATCGCGGCCTGGCGGCGCATCTCGTAGCGGACGGCCACCTCGACGCTCTTGAGCGAGTTGACGTTCTTGGTCTCGGTGCGGGTGCCGAACTCGGCCCGGCCGATGGGGCGCAGCGACACATTGGAGTCACAGCGCATGGAGCCCTGATCCATCCGCACGTCGGAGACGTCCAACGCGCGCAACAGATCCCGTAGCGCGGTGACGTACGCGCGGGCGATCTCCGGAGCGCGCTCGCCAGTGCCTTCGATCGGCTTGGTGACGATCTCGATGAGGGGCACGCCCGCCCGGTTGTAATCGGCCAGCGAGGTGGTCGCACCGGCGATGCGTCCGGTGTCACTGCCCAGGTGGGTCAGCTTGCCGGTGTCTTCCTCCATGTGGGCCCGCTCGATCTCCACCCGCCAGGTGGTGCCGTCGTCGAGCGGGACGTCGAGATAACCGTCGAACGCGATCGGCTCGTCGTACTGGGAGATCTGGTAGTTCTTCGGCTGATCGGGATAGAAGTAGTTCTTCCTGGCGAATCGGCACCAGGAGGCGATCTCGCAGTTCAGCGCGAGCCCGATCCTGATCGCCGACTCGACGGCAGCCTGGTTGAGCACCGGCAACGAGCCGGGCAGGCCCAGACAGACCGGGCACACCTGGGTGTTGGGCTCGGCTCCGAACCGGTTGGCGCACCCGCAGAACATCTTGGTGGCCGTGGAGAGCTCGACGTGGACCTCCATGCCCATCACGGGCTCGAATTCGGCGACCACCTCGTCGTAGTCCAGCAGGTCAGCGTTTGCCGCAACGGTCATACCGGAATCCTATTCGTGATTGAATCCTGCCATGGCGTTGGATCGGCGCACGTTCCTCCGCGCCGGCGCCCTCGCCACCCTGGCCGGAAGTGCCGCAGTCTCCGCGTGCTCCCGCTCCACCGGCCCCGCACAGGGCCCCGTCTTGACCGCCGCCCAGTCCGAGGTGGACCTCGGCGGGGGCGTCGTCGTGCCCACCTGGGTGTGGAACGGCCGACTGCCCGCCGAGGAGATCCGGCTCACCCGCGGTCAGACGCTACAGATCACCCTGACCAACAACCTGCCCGAGCCGTCCACCGTGCACTGGCACGGACTGGCGGTGCCGAACGCGATGGACGGCGTGCCCGTCCTGACCCAGCAACCCGTCGAACCCGGCGGATCGTTTCGCTACGAGTTCTCCGTACCCGATGCCGGCACCTACTGGGCACATCCGCATTACGGCTCCCAACTCGACCGCGGCCTGTATGCACCGGTGATCATCGAGGACCCCGCCGACGGTGCCGATTACGACGACGAGCTGACCCTCATCGTCGACGACTGGCTCGACGGCACGGGAACCAACCCCGACGAGGTGCTCCGGACGCTGCAACGCACCGGGATGAAACCGATGGAGCCCGGCGGCCCCGGCGTCACACCGGTGGCGCCGCTGGGCGCAGACGGCGGCGACGTGACCTACCCCCACTTCCTCATCAACGGACGCGTGCCCGCCGATCCCGTCGTCGCCGGGTACCGGTCCGGGCAACGAGTGCGACTGCGCATCATCAACGCCGGGGGTGACTCGGCCTTCCGGGTCGGGATTCCCGGCGTCCCCCTGCGGGTGACCCACACCGACGGCTTCCCCGTGATGCCCCGGCAGGTCGACTCGGTGCTGCTCGGCATGGGCGAACGCGCCGACGCGATCGTCACACTGGGTGACACGTCGGTGCCCGTCGTCGCGGCGCCCTACGGAAAAGACGGATATGCCCAGCTGAACCTGCAAGTCGGCGGCGCGCCCCTGGCCGGCGACGCGACCGATGTTCAGGCATTCGCCTCGACGCTGTCCCGACAGGTGCCGTTGAACACCGCGACGCTGACCCCCACCGAGGCGGTCACCCTGCCCGCAAAGGCGCCGGACCGGACCGTGGACCTGCGGTTGTCAGGGCCCGTCGAGGGCTACCGGTGGCTGATCAACGGCGAGGTCTACGACCCCGCCGGCCCGGGGCTGCCGGTGCGGCCCGGCGAACGCGTCCGCCTCCGCTTCGTCAGCGAGTCGATGATGTTCCACCCGATGCACCTACACGGACACACCTTCGAGGTGGTCGGCGCCGACGGCCCGCGGGCACGCAAGGACACGGTGCTGGTACCGCCGGAGGCGACCGTCGAGGTGGATTTCGACACCGACAACCCCGGAAAGTGGATCTCGCACTGCCACAACGAGTATCACCTCGAGGCCGGAATGGCGACCTACCTCGAGTACACATCGTGACGCCGGCCGGGCGGGCTCAGCCGAAGAATTCGGCGGCGTCGTCGTAACGGCTCTGCGGCACCAGCTTGAGCTCCCGCACGGCATCCGCGAGCGGCACCCGGCCGATGTCCTGGCCACGCAGCGACACCATCATTCCGTACTCGCCGGCGTGCGCGGCGTCGGCGGCGTTGACCCCGAACCTGGTGGCCAGCACCCGGTCGTAGGCCGTCGGGGTACCCCCGCGCTGCACGTGGCCCAGGACGGTCACCCGGACGTCTTTGTTGATCCGCTTCTCGACTTCCATCGCCAGCTGCTGGGCGACCCCGGTGAACCGTTCGTGCCCGAACTCGTCGATGCCGCCCTGGCGCAGCTGCATCGACCCCTCGGCCGGTTTGGCCCCTTCGGCGACCACGCAGATGAAGTGGGAGTCACCGCGCACGAACCGCTCCTTGACCAGGCGGCACACTTCCTCGACGTCGAACGGCTGCTCGGGGATCAGCGTCATGTGCGCGCCCGAGGCCAGACCGGCGTTCAGCGCGATCCAGCCGGCGTGGCGTCCCATCACCTCCACGAGCATCACCCGTTGGTGCGACTCCGCGGTGCTGTGCAGCCGGTCGATGGCCTCGGTCGCGACGGTCAGCGCGGTGTCGTGGCCGAAAGTCACGTCGGTGCAATCGATGTCGTTGTCGATCGTCTTGGGCACCCCGACCACGGGCACGTTCTCCTCGGAGAGCCAGTGCGCGGCGGTCAAGGTGCCCTCGCCACCGATCGGGATCAACACGTCGATGCCGTTGTCCTCGAGGGTCTGCTTGATCTGGTCCAGGCCGGCGCGCAGTATGTCGGGGTTGACCCGCGCGGTGCCCAGCATGGTTCCGCCCTTGGCCAGCAACCGGTCGTTGCGGTCGTCGTTGCGCAGCTGGATGCGACGGTTCTCCAGCAGGCCGCGCCAGCCGTCCTGGAACCCCACCACCGACGAGCCGTACCGCACGTCGCAGGTCCGCACCACGGCGCGGATCACCGCGTTGAGGCCGGGACAGTCACCGCCACCGGTCAGTACTCCGATACGCATGCGTCCCATCCTCCCCTGTCAGAGTGCGCTCGGCAGCGGACCGCGCGCGGCCTCGTAGGCGGCGCCCACGCGGTAGAGCCGGTCGTCGGCCAGCGCCGGCGCCATGATCTGCAGGCCCACGGGCAGCCCGTCGTCCTCGCTGAGGCCCGACGGCACCGACATTCCGCAGTGCCCGGCCAGGTTCAACGGCAGCGTGCACAGGTCGAACAGATACATCGACAGCGGGTCGTCGACTTTCTCCCCGAGACGGAACGCGGTGGTGGGGGTTGCCGGCGACACCAGCACGTCCACGCTCTCGTAGGCCGTCTGCAGATCGCGCGCGATCAGCGTGCGCACCTTCTGGGCCTGGTTGTAGTAGGCGTCGTAATAGCCGGCCGACAGCGCGTAGGTGCCGATCATGATGCGCCGCTTGACTTCCGGACCGAATCCGGCGGCGCGGGTGAGGGCCATCACCTCCTCGGCGCTGCGGGTGCCGTCGTCACCGGCGCGCAGGCCGTACCGCATGCCGTCGAACTTGGCCAGGTTCGACGACACCTCCGACGGCAGGATCAGGTAGTAGGCGGCCAGCGAATAGTCGAAGTGCGGGCAATCGACTTCGGTGACCTCGGCACCGAGTGCGGTCAGTTGCTCGACCGCGGCGGTGAACGACGCCTGCACCCCCGGCTGGTAGCCCTCCCCGCTGCGCAGCTGCTTGACCACGCCGACGCGCACGCCGGTCAGATCCCCGGCCGCGCCCGCCCGCGCGGCGGCGACCACGTCGGGCACCGGCGCGTCGACCGACGTCGAATCGCGTGGGTCGTGACCGGCGATCACCGCGTGCAGCATCGCGGTGTCGAGCACGGTGCGGGCGCACGGTCCGCCCTGGTCCAGCGACGACGCGCATGCGATCAGGCCGTAGCGGGACACCGTGCCGTATGTCGGCTTCACGCCGACCGTCGCGGTGAGTGCCGCGGGCTGGCGGATCGAACCTCCGGTGTCCGACCCGATGGCCAGCGGGGCCTGGAACGCGGCCAGCGCCGCTGCGCTGCCCCCGCCGGAGCCGCCGGCCACCCGGTCGACATCCCACGGGTTGCGGGTGGGACCGTAGGCCGAGTTCTCGGTCGACGACCCCATCGCGAACTCGTCCATGTTGGTCTTGCCCAGGATCGGGATGCCCGCGGCGCGCAACCGTGCGGTGACGGTGGCGTCATACGGCGACGTCCAGCCTTCGAGGATCTTCGATCCGCACGTGGTCGGCATATCGGTGGTGGTGAAGACGTCTTTGAGCGCCAGCGGAACCCCGGCCAACGGCGAGGCCGGCCTCTCACCGGCGGCGACTGCCTTGTCGACGGCGGCCGCGGCGTCCAGTGCCCGCTCGGCGGCGACGTGCAGAAATGCGTGGAAGCGGTCGTCGGTGGCGGCGATCTGGTCGAGACAGGCCTGCGTCACCTCTGTCGACGACACCTCTTTGGCGGCGATCTTGGCACCCAACTCGGCTCCGTCGAACCTGATCAGATCGCTCATTCGGGTTCCCCCAGAATCCGTGGCACCGCGAACCGGCCTTCCTCGGGGCGGGGCGCCTCCGCAAGCGCCTCCTGCTGGCCCAGGCCCGGCGCGACGTCATCGGGACGAAACACGTTGACGTCCTTGAGCGGATTGTCGGTGGCATCGACGCCGGTGACATCGACGGCCCGGATCTTGCTGACATGGCCGAGGATGGCGTCGAGCTGACCGGCGAAGCTGTCGAGCTCGCTGTCTGTCAGGGCGAGCCGAGCCAGCCGCGCCAGGTGGGCAACCTCGTCTCGGGAGATCTGTGACACGACCACGAAGCCTAGTTCACGACGCTCGCCCCGACCGCGGCCGAGTCGCCGACCTGCGCGGGTCCGTGACACAGTGTTGGCCGTGCCAACGTATCTGCTGCGCGTCGAGCTCGAGGACAGGCCAGGCAGCCTGGGCTCGCTGGCCGTGGCGCTGGGCACCGCGGGCGCCGACATCCTGTCGCTGGACGTGGTCGAGCGCGCGGCCGGTTACGCCGTCGACGACCTGGTGGTCGAGTTGGCGCCCGGGGCCATGCCGGACATGTTGATCACCGCCGCCGAACAGCTCAAAGGCGTCTACGTCGACAGCATCCGACCGCATACCGGGCTGCTGGAAGCGCACCGCGAGCTGGAGCTCATCGATCACGTCGCCGCCGCCGACGGGCGGCAGGCCCGGCTCCAGGTGCTCGTCGACGAGGCTCCGAGGGTCCTGCGGGTCGGCTGGTGCACGGTGACCGCGCTGACCGACAGCGGACCCCGCCGGGTGGTCGGCAGCGCCGGGGCACCGGAAACCCTGGCCGCCGAGACCCCGTGGCTGCCCATCGAACGGCCGGTGGCGCTGGACGACGCCGCGGCCTGGGTGCCGCAGGTGTGGCGCGACATGGACACCACGTTGGCTGCCGCGCCACTGGGTGATGTGCATACGGCGGTGGTGCTGGGGCGTCCGGGCGGTCCGGCCTTCCGGCCCAGCGAGGTGGCGCGGCTGGGTTATCTGACCGGGATCATCGCGACCATCATCAGGTAGCGGGCGGCGCCACCGCGTCGGGGCCGCCGTCGAGCAGACGCACGAACCCCGCTTCGTCGAGGACCGGCACGCCGAGTTCGACGGCCTTGTCGTACTTGGACCCGGGCGCGTCACCGGCGACCACGAACGCCGTCTTCTTCGACACCGAGCCGGCCGCCTTGCCGCCGCGCGCGATGATCGCCTCCTTCGCGTCGTCGCGGCTGAATCCGGTCAACGAACCGGTCACGACTATCGACAGGCCCTCCAGAGTGCGTTCGATGCTGGCGTCACGTTCGTCGGCCATCCGCACGCCGGCCGCCCGCCACTTGTCGACGATCGCCCGGTGCCAGTCCACGGTGAACCAGTCGGTCACCGCCGCCGCGATGGTGGGGCCCACGCCCTCGACGGCGGCCAGTTGTTCCTCGGAAGCCTCGACGATCGCGTCGAGGCTGCCGAACTCGGTAGCCAGCGCCCGCGCCGCGGTGGGTCCGACATGCCGTATCGACAGCGCCACCAGCACCCGCCACAGCGGTTGGCTTCTCGCTGCGCTCAGGTTGGTCAGCAGCCGGCGGCCGTTGGCCGAGAGCTCACCCTTCTGCGTGGTGAACAGGTCGGTGCGCAACAGATCGTCCTCGGTCAGGGTGAACAGGTCCCCCTCGTCGGTGATGACCTGCGCCTGCAGCAGCGCGATCGCGGCCTCGTAACCCAGGCCCTCGATGTCGAACGCGCCGCGGCCGGCGACGTGGAAGACGCGCTCACGCAACTGCGCGGGACAGGTGCGGGAATTGGGGCAGCGGATGTCGGCGTCACCCTCCTTGGCCGGCGCGAGTTCGGTGCCGCATTCCGGGCAGTGGGTGGGCATCTCGAATTCCCGCTCCGACCCGTCGCGCAGGTCCACCACCGGACCGAGAACCTCGGGGATGACGTCGCCGGCCTTGCGGATCACCACGGTGTCGCCGATCAGCACGCCCTTGCGTTTGACCTCCGAGGCGTTGTGCAGCGTCGCCAGCCCGACGGTGGAGCCGGCGACCTTCACCGGCTCCATGTACGCGAACGGGGTCACGCGCCCGGTGCGGCCGACGTTGACGCGGATGTCGAGCAGCTTGGTGGTCGCCTCCTCCGGCGGATACTTGTAGGCCACCGCCCACCGCGGGGCCCGCGACGTCGCACCCAACCGCCGCTGCAGCGCCACCTCGTCGACTTTCACCACCACGCCGTCGATCTCATGGTCGACCTCGTGGCGATGCTCACCCCAGTAGGCGATGCGCTCGGTCACCGCGTCGAGGCCGTGCACGCGCACGGTGTGGTCGGAGACCGGCAGGCCCCACGCATCGAGCGCGCGGTAGGCGTCGTGCAGGGAGTCGAACGGCGAGCCACCGGCGCCTTCTGTGCGCCCGACCCCGTGGCAGATCATCCGCAGCCGGCGGCGCGCGGTCACGGCGGGGTTCTTCTGACGCAACGACCCGGCCGCGCTGTTGCGCGGGTTGGCGAACGGCGGTTTTCCCTCGGCGACCAGCCCGGCGTTGAGATCCTCGAAATCGGCCACCCGGAAGAACACCTCGCCGCGGACTTCCAGCACCTTGGGAATCGGGAAATCAGCTGCCTCGCTGAGCTTTTCAGGAATGTCATCGATGGTGCGCGCATTGAGCGTGACGTCCTCGCCGGTGCGCCCGTCCCCGCGGGTGGCGGCGCGTTCCAGCCGGCCGTCCCGGTAGACCAGCGACAGCGCCACGCCGTCGATCTTCAGCTCGCACAGATAGTGCGCGTCGGCGCCGATCTCACCCTGGATCCGGGTGGCCCAGCCCGCGAGCTCGTCGGGAGTGAAGACGTTGTCCAGACTCAACATTCGCTCGAGGTGCTCGGCGGGGGTGAAGTCAGTCGCGAATCCCGCTCCCCCGACCAGCTGGGTCGGCGAATCCGGTGTCCGCAACTCGGGATGCTCGTCCTCGAGTGCCTGCAACTGCCCGAGCAGTGCGTCGAACTCGGCGTCGGAGATGATTGGTGCGTCGCGCACGTAGTAGCGGAACTGGTGATCGCGGACCTCGTCGGCGAGTTCCTGCCAGCGCCGGCGCAACGCGGCGTCAGGGGCGTCATCGGCCTGGTCGGCCAATACTGCCTGGGGATCCGGGGTCGCCTCGGGACTCACCCTGGCAGGCTATCGAAACCCCCCGACATCGGATCCCCGGCTCTCCCGTACCGCGTGCGTAGGCTGCCACCATGGCGAACTCCAGGGCGCACCCGAGGGCGCACCCTCTCATGTTCGACGACGACGACCCCGGACTGGCCGAACTGCGCGCCGTCGCGCTCGCCTTTCCCGGGGCCGCGGAGAAGGTCTCCTGGGGCAGACCGGTGTTCTGCGCGCCGAAGATGTTCGCCGTCTACGGCGGCAGCGCCAAGACCGGGACGGCGGGCGCACACCGTCAGTATCCGCACAGTGTGCTCGTCAAGGTCGACGAGAGCGATCGGCCGGCACTCGAGCAGGACAGCCGCTTCTTCTTCCCGGCCTACCTCGGACCGTTCGGCTGGTTGGGGCTGGATCTGGACGCCGCTGAAGTCGACTGGAGCGAAGTCACCGAGCTCGTCGATGCCTCCTACCGGAGGGTTGCGTCGAAGAAATCCATCAGGCAGCTCGACCAACGCTGACCCCTGCGGCGGCCGGACGTGATTCGATCAGACCATCATGAGTTTCTCGAGCCCCTTCCCCGAAGTCCACATCCCGACGGCCAGCATCTTCGACTACCTGTTCACCGGGATCGAGGACAGCGACCTCGACCGCGTCGCGCTGATCGACACGAAATCCAAGCGGCACACCAGTTACCGCGAGATGATCGGCCGCATCGACACCTTCGCCGGCGCGCTGGCCGCCCGGGGCGTCGGTGTCGGTGAAGTGGTCGGTCTGCTCGCGCCGAACAGCTCGGCGTTCGCGGTGGCCTTTCACGGCATCCTGCGCTCGGGCGCGACGGCGACCACGGTCAACGCGTTGTTCACTGCCAACGACATCGCCAAACAGCTGAAAGACGCGGGGGCCCGCATGCTGGTCACCGTCACCCCGCTCCTGGAGCAGGCCAAGTCAGGTGCCGCTGCGGCAGGTATCGCCGACGAGAACCTGGTGGTGCTAGACGGCGCGGGCCGCGACACCGACGGGCACCCCAACGCCGAGGAGTTGCTCGCAGGTGCGCCGCAGGCACCGGCGGTCGACTTCGCCCCGTCCTCGCATCTGGCGGTGCTGCCCTACAGTTCCGGCACCACCGGCAATCCCAAGGGCGTCATGCTGACCCACCGCAACCTGGTCGCCAACGTGGCCCAGATCCGCCCGCTGCACGGCATGACGCCCGACGACGTGGTGCTTGCAGTGCTGCCGTTCTTCCACATCTACGGGATGACGGTGTTGCTCAACGCCGCGCTGCACGCCCGCGCGAAACTGGTGATCATGCCCGCTTTCGATCTGGGCGACTTCCTGGCCGGCATCGCCGAGCACCGGGCCACCATCGCGTTCATCGCGCCGCCGGTCGCCGTGGCACTGGCCAAGCACCCGCTGGTCGACGACTACGACCTGTCCTCGCTGAAGGTGGTGATGTCCGGCGCCGCGCCGCTGGATGCCGACCTCGGCCATGCGGTGGCCCGACGCCTGGGCTGCAAGGTGGTTCAGGGCTACGGGATGAGTGAACTGAGCCCGGTCAGCCACATCACCCCCTTCGACGCCGGCCGGCACGACATGCAGGTCGACGCACCACTGAGCTCGGTCGGGTGGACCGTCTCCAACGCCGCCTCCAAGATCGTCGACCCGGAAACCGGTGACGAAATCCATCCTCCCGCAGAAGGTTTGAGCAAGACCGGTGAGTTGTGGTTCAAGGGGCCCAACGTGATGGCCGGCTATCTCAACAACGAGGAGGCCACGCGGGCGATCATCGATGCCCAGGGCTGGCTGCACACCGGCGATCTCGCCCAGGTGGATGCGCACGGGTGCGTCTACATCGTCGACCGGCTCAAAGAGCTGATCAAGTACAAGGGCTACCAGGTGCCTCCGGCCGAGCTGGAGGCGGTGTTGCTGACCCACCCGCAGATCGCCGATGCCGCTGTCGTCGGGGCGCCCGACGACAGCGGCGAGGAAGTGCCGAAGGCGTTCGTCGTCGCCCAGCCCGGCAGCGAGCTCAGCGCCGCAGACGTCATCGAGTTCGTCGCCGGACAGGTCGCGCCGTACAAGAAGGTCCGCGAGGTGGCTTTCATCGATGCCATCCCTAAATCGGCGTCGGGCAAGATCCTGCGCAAGGACCTGCGGTCGACGTGACACCCGCCGACGCGGCGTCAGACCGCGTCGGGCTCGTCGCGCAGCGCGTCGGATGTGCGCTGCGCCAGTTCGATCGCCGTGCGTGCCCACCCCTGGGTGGCTGCGGCCAGGCCGCACGCCGGCGTGATACCGATCCGGTGGCGTAACACCGTGCGGGGGAAGCCCAGTCGGTCGGTGATCGATGCCACCGATTTCGCGATCATCTCGACCGAGGGCCGCGCAAGGGTCTCGGTCGCCGCCACCGCGCCCAGCAGGACGGTGCGGCCCGACTCCACGAACTCGCCGATGCCGTCGAGGTCGCCGGCGTCCAAGGCCTGGACATCCACCGAGACGGCGGTGATCGTGCTCTCGCGCAATGCCTTCCATGGCAGACCCGCTGCACAACAATGCACCGCGACGTCGGGACCCGCCGCGGCGGCGCAGGTGTCGAGCATGGCGGTGACCGCCGACTCCTCCAGCGCCGCGACCGGATTAAGACGCGTCACTCCCGACAGCGCGCCGGCCACCGCGGCAGGAAGCGAGGGTTCGTCGAACTGTACGGCGACCGCGGCTCCCAGGCGGCGCGCGACGGTGGCGCGATGCCGGTCCACGCCTTCGGCCAGCGACATCGTCACGTCGCGCAGGGCCCCGGGATCGGTAATGGCCCGGTGGCCGTTGCTCAGTTCCAGGTGTGCTGCCAGCGTCACCGGCCCGGGCGCCTGCACCTTGATCACCCGGTCGCCGCCGCGCAGACCGGCGCTCTCCCAGGCCTCCTCGAGCGCGTCGAGATCCTCGTCGAGCAGGCTGACCGCGCGCCGGACCGCTGAGCTGCGCCCCGGGGCGATCCGGTAACCCCGCGGCACGACGTCGATCCCGATGTCGACGAGCAGCGCACCGGCTCGCCCGATGAGGTCGGCGCCCACGCCCCGGGCGGGCAATTCGACCAGGTGCGGCAGCCGGTGCAGTTCCCCGACGACGACTTCGGCGGCCTCCCGCGCAGACGTTCCGGGCCAGGACCCGATGCCGGTGGCGGTGGCGAACACACTCACTCGCCCGACGATATGCGACGCATTAAAGTCAGGTCATGACGGCCCGGGGATGCACGTCGGTCCGCCGCACCTGGTGGCCGGGTTGTCTGCTGGGCGTGGCGGCGGCACTGACGGTCAGCTGCGCCCACACGGTCGACGGCGTGGCGGTGCGCTCGGCGCCGCTCCCCGACGAGGATTCACAGTCCCCGGTCGACGTCGACACCGTGCTGCTGGATCGGGCGCAGATGCAGGCGGTCACCGGCGCCGGCGCGGACCTGACGCCGGTCCCCGGGATGCAGAGCAAAACTCCGCTCGACATCGATCCGCTCGCTGAAAAGGTTCCGGCGCAATGCCGTTGGGTGTTCGCCGAGACGCAGGTGTTCGGCAGCGAGATCGAGGAGTTCCACAAGACGACCTACCAGAACCCGCCCGATGGTGGTCTCATCTCCCAGGCGGCCGCCGGCTACCGCGACGCCGAGACCGCCCGCCGGGCATTCGGCCAGCTCGTCGGGCTGATCCAGCAGTGCGGCGACACCAGTCCCGGTCCGGCCATGGTCGGAGAGGTGACCACCACCGCGGACTCGGTGCGGACCCGCCCCGGTGGCTGCGGCCGGGATTACCTCGTGAAATCGGCGGTGCTGATCGAGGTGACGTTCTGCGCGTTTCCCGACTCGGTGCCCGACATCGTGATGGCGAACATCGCGGCCAACATCCCGGGTTAGCGCGCCGAACGGATCGTCGCCGAGCCCAGCACCTCGTCCCCGTCCGGGTCCGGCCGGTAGAGCACCAGCGTCTGCCCGGGCGCTACGCCTCGCAGCGGGGCGCGGAGGTCGACCACGACCCGGTCGTCGTAGAGGTGGGCGACGGCGTCGACGACGCCGCCGTGGGCGCGCACCTGGACCTGGCATTCCACCGGGCCGGTGGGCGCGACACCGGAGGTGACCACGGGCGCGTCGCCGACCAGCGTGGTGACGTCGAGATCTGCGACGTCGCCGACGCGGACGGTGCCGGTCTGGGCGTCGATGCCGGTGACGTAGCGGGGGCGCCCATCGGGTCCGGGGCCGGCGATGCCCAGGCCCTTGCGCTGACCGACGGTGAATCCGTGTATCCCGTCGTGTTCGGCGAGCACCGTCCCGGCACCGTCGACCACGGGTCCGCGCCGGACCCCGATGCGGGCTCCGAGGAAGGCACGGGTGTCCCCCGAGGGAATGAAACAGATGTCGTGGCTGTCGGCCTTCTCGGCCACCGCCAGCCCACGCTCGGCCGCTTCCCGGCGGATCTGCCCCTTCGGGGTGTCCCCGATCGGGAACACGGCGTGCCGCAGCTGCTCGGCGGTCAGCACCGCCAGGACGTAGGACTGGTCTTTGTCGTGGTCGACGGCGCGACGCAACCTGCCGCCGGAGAGCCGGGCGTAGTGTCCGGTCGCCAGCGCATCGAAGTCCAGCGCCAGGGCGCGAGCGGCCAGCGCGGAGAACTTGATTCGCTCGTTACAGCGCACACAGGGGTTCGGCGTCTCGCCCCGGGCATACGACGAGACGAAGTCGTCGATGACGTCTTCTTTGAAGCGGTCGGCGAAATCCCAGACGTAGAACGGGATTCCGAGGACATCGGCGACTCGGCGCGCGTCGCCCGCGTCTTCCTTCGAGCAACAGCCTCGCGACCCGGTGCGCAGTGTCCCGGGCGCGGAGGACAGCGCCAGATGCACACCGGTGACGTCATGGCCGGCGTCGACCATCCGGGCCGCGGCCACCGAGGAGTCGACGCCGCCGCTCATCGCGACCAGGACCCGCATGTCAGCCGCCTCCGACCGACGAGCGCTCGCGCGAGGAGTATGTGTCCGACGAGCGCTCGCGCGAGGAGTATGTGTCCGACGAGCGCTCGCGCGAGGAGTGCAACCCGGCACTGGCCAGCGCTGCCTGGCGGGCTCGCTCCACCGCCGCGGGCAGCACCGCCAGCGCCGCGTCGACGTCGGCGTCGGTGCTGGTGTGTCCCAGGGACAGGCGCAGCGAGCCGCGTGCGCTGGCCGATTCCGCCCCCATCGCGATCAACACGTGCGAGGGTCGCGCCACCCCGGCCGTGCACGCCGAGCCGGTCGAGCATTCGATTCCCTTGGCGTCGAGCAGCATCAGCAATGAGTCGCCCTCACAACCAGCGAAGGTGAAGTGCGCGTTGCCCGGCAGTCGCCGCGTGCCGCGGGCGCCGTTGAGGTGCACCCCGTCGATCGACCCGAGCACCCCGTCGACCAGGCGGTCACGCAGTGCCCGAATCCGGAATGCGGTGCCGTCCATGGTCCGGACTGCCTCGCGGGCCGCCGCGGCCATCGCCGCGGCCCCCGCGACGTCCTGGGTACCCGAACGCACGTCGCGTTCCTGGCCTCCGCCGTGCAGCTGCGGCACGCAACCGACGTCGCGGCGCAACAACAACGCGCCCACCCCGGTCGGTCCGCCGAACTTGTGCGCGGTCACACTCATCGCCGACAACCCGCTTCCAGCGAAATCAACCGGCAGCTGCCCCACCGCCTGCACCGCATCGCTGTGCATAGGTATTTCGAATTCCATTGCGACAGCGGCTAGTTCACTAATCGGGAGCACGGTGCCGACTTCGTTGTTGGCCCACATCACCGAGATCAGCGCCACGTCGTCCGGATCATCGAGCGCCGTGCGCAACGACTCGGCGCTCACCGCCCCGACCTCGTCGACCGGAAGCCACGTGACCTCGGCGCCTTCGTGCTCGACCAGCCACTGCACCGCATCGAGCACCGCGTGGTGTTCCACCGGGGTCGTGACGATGCGGCGCCGGCGCGGGTCGGCGTCGCGGCGTGCCCAGTAGATGCCCTTGACGGCGAGGTTGTCGCTTTCTGTGCCGCCCGCGGTGAAGATCACCTCCGAGGGCCGGGCGCCCAGCAGCTGCGCCAGCTCCTCCCGGGACTCTTCGAGGCGGCGCCGTGCCGATCGTCCCGACCCGTGCAACGACGACGCATTGCCTACCGTGGCCAACACAGCCGCCATCGCCTCGATAGCGGCGGGACGCATCGGCGTGGTGGCGGCGTGGTCGAGATAGACCGGCGCGGGGGAAGACATAACCGTTCCAGAATAGCCGTCGCCGCGCGACCGGCCTCAGTCGCCGCAGCTCTGGCGCCGGTCAGGCGGCCAGGGTGTGGTGGCTACGGTGCTCGGTCGGCCGCGCCGGGGTCGGGTCGTCACCGGTGTCCCGCACGGCGCGCTGGCAGCGGTCCGCCAGCTCACGTCGATCCTGTCCGGGCAGCTGCAGGGACTCGACGCCGACCCGCACCTCGGTGCCCCGGGCCGCGACGATCCGGCGCAGCGACGCCCACAGCGTGTCGTCACCGATGTAGGCGGCCGCCGTGGACAGGGCCCCGTCGCGGTGGTGATAGCTCAGCCGCAGCGGCTGCACGGCCCGCTGCGCGTCGATCGCGGCCTGGAACATCGCCGGCCGGAACTGTCCGTGTGCCCGGCCACACCAGGTGGTGCCCTCCGGGAAGGCCACCACCGTGTGGCCGGCACGCAACCGGTCGGCGACGGTGCGCACCACCTCGGGCAACCGGCGCAGACTGGCGCGGTCGATCGGAATGACCTTGACCAGGCGGGCCACCGCGCCGAGCGCCGGCCACTGCAGCATCTCCGACTTGGCGACGAACGAGCCCGGCAGCACCGCCCCGATGACGAAGACGTCCACCCAGGACACGTGACCGGCGACCACCAGGACCCCCGACACGTTGCGGACCGGGCCGCCGAACACGGTGATCCGGATGCCGAGGCACCGCAACACGGCGCGGCAGTACCCGCGCTGCCAGCGCCGCCGACCCGGTACCGGTACCGCCAGCAGCGGCATCAGCGGCAGCATCAGCAGTACCAGGACGCTCCGGCACACCGTCCGGGCCAGCACCCGGGCGGCCCGCCCGGGCGGGGGTCCCGCCACGCAGTCGGACATGCAGGTGGCCCGGGGCAGCCAGGCGTGCGGGGCGTTCACCGCGCGCCGCCCGCGATCGCGGCGGCCGCCCCGGCCGAGCGCAACCGGCGCAGATAACGCAGATCGGCTCGGCGTTTGTCGAGCAGCGCGGGAAAGTCGCCCACCCCGAAGACCGGGTCGTGGGCCGGTTCGCCGCACACCTGCGCGCCCAGCCGCAGGTAACCGCGCAGCAGCGGCGGGACGCTGCACCGCGACGGTGGGGTGATGTCATCGAGCCCGCACCCGTCGACGACGACGGGACGGTACGGGTAGACGGTGTGGCAGGCCGCGGCGGCGTGACGGCGCCGCACGACGTCGCGCACTCCCCGCAGCTGGCTGCCGGGCGCCAGGTCGCCCGTCGGGTCGACCACGGGCACCGACACACATCCGGCCACGTAGTCGTAGCCGCTGCGATCCAGGTAGGCCAGGATCCCGGTCCACATCAGTAGCACCACCGCACCGTTGCGGTGGCCGGCCCGAACCACCGCGCGGCCCATCTCGACCAGTCCGGGGCGCAGCGGGTCCAGGCCCGCGACATCGAACTCGGTGGCGGTGTACAGCCCGCCCGCGGCAATGGCGCCCGGGGGCGGCAGCATCCGGTAGCAGCCGACCACCTGTCCGGTGGTGTCGTCGCGCACCAGCAGGTGGTCGCAGTATTCGTCGAAGCGGTCGGCGTCGCGGCCGTCGGCGGCGGCGGGCAGGGCGTAGCCGGGTTCGGTGGAGAAGACGTCGTGGCGCAGACGTTGCGCGGCGTCGATGGCGTCGGCGTCGGTGCTCAGCAGCAGCGAATAGCGTGGTGCCGCGGACTGCGGCGCCGGGCTGTCGTCGGATCGGATGAGTACAGAAGCGGTGCTCACGATCAGCACGGTGGCCCAGCGGGGTCTCCGGTCGGCATCACGGGAGTGACGTGTCCGTGAGCGTCAGATGACGAGTTGCTCGCCGTGGTTCGGCGATCAGACGCAAAATCGCCCGATTCCCGCAGGAAACGGGCGACTTTGCGTCGCTGGCCGGGGCGACCCGGCCGGAGGTCGATCAGCCCTTGCGGGCCTTGACGGCCTCGGTCAACTGCGGGGTGACCTTGAACAGGTCGCCCACGATGCCGAGGTCGGCGATCTCGAAGATCGGCGCCTCTTCGTCCTTGTTGACCGCAATGATCGTCTTCGACGTCTGCATG
This sequence comes from Mycolicibacterium duvalii, assembly GCF_010726645.1. Classification (NCBI taxonomy): domain Bacteria; kingdom Bacillati; phylum Actinomycetota; class Actinomycetes; order Mycobacteriales; family Mycobacteriaceae; genus Mycobacterium; species Mycolicibacterium duvalii. The sequence goes on from NZ_AP022563.1 coordinate 2,536,732, forward strand.
CCCGCACGGTGCTGGATCGCCCCGGAGATGCCCAGCGCGATGTAGAGCTGCGGCGAGACCGTCTTGCCGGTCTGGCCGACCTGGAACTGGCCCGGGTAGTAGCCGGAGTCGACCGCGGCACGCGAGGCGCCGACCGCGGCCCCGAGGGAGTCGGCGAGTTCCTCGACGACGTTGAAGTTCTCGGCGCTACCGACACCGCGGCCACCGGCCACGACGACGGTCGCTTCCGTCAGCTCCGGACGGTCACCGGCCACAGCCGGCTCACGCGCGGTGATCTTGGTGGCGTTCTCGGCCTGGGCGGGCACCTCGACCGAGACGACCTCGCCGGCGCCGTCGGCCGGCTCGGCGTCGATCGCACCGCCGCGCACCGTGATGATCGGGGTGTCCCCGACCGCCTCGGCCTCGACGGTGAAGGCACCGCCGAAGATCGAATGGATGCCCTTGCCGCCCTCCTTGACGTCGACGACGTCGGAGAGCAGGCCGGAGCCGATGCGGGCGGCGAGCCGTCCCGCGATCTCCTTGCCGTCGGCGTTGGCGGCCAGCAGCACGGCGGCCGGCGACGCCGACTCGGCCAGCGCGGCCAGCACGTCGACATACGGGGTGATCAGGTAGTTCTCCACGTCGTCGGATTCGGCGACGTAGATCTTGGCCGCGCCCGCGGCCTTCAACCCATCGGTGAGCCCCTCGGCGGTGCCGGGCTTGGCCACCACCACGGCAGCCGGCTCGCCCAGGGCCCGGGCGGCGGTGATGAGTTCGTTGGTGACCTTCTTCAGCGCACCATCAGCGTGCTCGACGAGCACGAGTACTTCAGCCATTCGGATGTCTCTCGTTTCTCAAGTACGGAAGGGATGACCTGCTAGATGATTTTCTGACCGACCAGGTACTCGGCGATCTTGGTGCCGCCGTCGCCCTCGTCGGTGACCTTCTCACCCGCGGTCTTCGGGGGCTTCGGAGTCGACGAGAGCACCTTCGATCCGGCGTTGGCCACGCCGACCTCGTCGGCCTCGACGCCGATCTCGGCGAGCGTCAGCTTGGTGACTTCCTTCTTCTTGGCGGCCATGATGCCCTTGAAGGACGGGAAGCGCGGCTCGTTGATCTTCTCGTTCACGCTGACCACCGCGGGCAGCGACGCCTCGAGGGTGAACAGTCCCTCGTCGGTCTCCCGCTCGGCGACGACCTTGCCGTTCTCCACGGACAGCTTGCGCACGTGGGTCAGCTGCGGCAGGCCCAGGTACTCGGCGATGATCGCCGGGACGGCGCCGCCGGTGCCGTCGGTCGCCTCGTTGCCGGCGATGACGAGCTCAGTGCCCTCGATGGTGCCCAGCGCGCGGGCCAGCGCCCAGCCGGTCTGCACCATGTCGGATCCGTGCATGCCCTCGTCGACGAGGTGGACCGCCTTGTCAGCGCCCATGGACAGGGCCTTGCGGATGGCCTCGGTGGCCCGCTCGGGGCCCGCGGTCAACACGGTGACGGTGCTGTCGCCGCCCTCGCGCTCCTTGATCAGCAGCGCTTCCTCGACGGCGCGCTCGTTGATCTCGTCGAGCACCGCGTCGGCGGCCTCACGGTCCAACGTGTAGTCGCCGTCGGACAGCTTGCGCTCGGACCATGTGTCAGGGACCTGTTTGATCAGGACCACGATATTCGTCATAGCTCTGGTTCGTCCTCCTCGAAGGGGCCGGTAGCCGGCCTGCCATACCACGCTTGAAGCAAGCACCACCATGTTACCCGCGGGTAACTTGCAGCGGTTCGCCAGAACACCATAACTGGTCGCCGTCGGCGTTCTGTCAGCCCGTAGACAAGCGAACTATTCGTCATCGGACAGTTACGGGTTAGCCTGCCTTCCGATGAGCGCATCTGTTGCCAATGGTCCTCGCGGCGACCGGCCGGCCGGTCTCCCCGTCGATGCCCCGATGGCCCTGACCGGCGAGCGAACCGTTCCCGGCGTCGCCGAGGAGAACTACTGGTTCCGTCGCCACGAGGTGGTCTACCGCCGGCTGGTGGACCGCTGCCGCGGCCGCGACGTGCTCGAGGCCGGTTGCGGGGAGGGGTACGGCGCCGACCTGATCGCCGACGTGGCGCGCTCGGTGATCGGCCTGGATTACGACGAGTCGGCGGTGGCGCACGTCCGCGCGCGGTATCCCCGCGTGGACATGCGGCACGGAAATCTCGCGGAGTTGCCGCTCGACGACAGCTCGGTCGACGTCGTGGTCAACTTCCAGGTCATCGAGCACCTGTGGGACCAGGGCCAGTTCGTCGCCGAATGCCGGCGCGTGCTGCGCCCCGGGGGCCTGCTGCTGATGTCGACCCCCAATCGGATCACCTTCACCCCCGGCAGCGACACCCCGGTCAACCCGTTCCACACCCGTGAACTCAACGCCGCCGAACTGACCGAGCTGCTCGAGTCGGCAGGGTTGACCGTGCGGTCGATGCTCGGGGTGTTCCACGGCGCGCGGCTGGCCGAGCTCGACGCCCGCCACGGCGGCTCGATCATCGATGCGCAGATCTCCCGGGCGCTGGCCGACGCCCCGTGGCCCGCTGCCCTGCTGGCCGACGTGACCTCGGTGGACATCGACGATTTCGATCTGACCGGGAGCGGACCCGACAGGGACATTGATGACAGCCTCGATCTGGTCGCGATCGCGGTGCGGCCGTGACGACGTCCGAACACGGTGCCGTCCCGGGGCTGTTCACCCTGGTCCTGCACACCCACCTGCCCTGGCTGGCCCACCACGGACGCTGGCCGGTCGGTGAGGAATGGCTCTACCAATCGTGGTCGGCGTCCTATCTGCCGCTGGTGCGGGTGCTGCGGGCCCTGGCCGCCGAGAACCGGACCCACCTGCTCACCCTGGGCATCACGCCGGTGGTCGCGGCCCAACTCGACGACCCGTACTGCCTGCAGGGCATGCATCATTGGCTGGCCAACTGGCAGCTGCGCGCACTGGAGGCGGCCACGACGCGCACCGCCTCGGGACCGTCGCCGGCGTCAGCACCGGAAGCACTGCGCCGCTTCGGATCCCGTGAGCATGCCGAAGCCGAGCGGGAGCTTGTCGAGTTCGATGCGTACTGGCGCCACGGTGCCAGCCCGGTGCTGCGGGAGCTGATCGACGGTGAGGTCATCGAGCTGCTGGGCGGGCCGTTGGCCCACCCGTTCCAGCCGCTGCTGCATCCTCGCTTGCGTGAATTCGCGCTGCGCGAGGGGCTCGCCGACGCCGGAGCGCGATTCGCTCACACCCCACGCGGCATCTGGGCACCGGAGTGCGCCTACGCGCCGGGGATGGAGACCGACTACGCGGCCGCCGGGGTCGGCCATTTCATGGTCGACGGGCCGTCGCTGCACGGCGACACCGCGCTGGGCCGCCCGGTCGCCGACTCCGACGTCATCGCGTTCGGCCGTGACCTGCAGGTCAGCTACCGCGTGTGGTCGCCGAAATCCGGATACCCCGGTCATCCCGCCTATCGCGATTTCCACACCTACGACCACGCGACCGGCCTCAAGCCGGCGCGGGTGACCGGTCGACAGGTGCCCTCCGCGGACAAGGCGCCGTATGACCCTGACCGCGCCGACGCGGCCATCGACGGACATGTCGCCGATTTCGTCGACACGGTGCGGAAGCGGATGCGCGCGGAGAGCGAGCGCATCGGGCGCCCGGCCCACGTGGTCGCGGCGTTCGACACCGAGCTGTTCGGGCACTGGTGGTACGAGGGCCCGGAGTGGCTGGCGCGAGTGCTGCGCGCGTTGCCGGCCGCCGGTGTGCGGGTCGGCACGCTCTCCGATGCGGTCCGCGGCGGGTACCTCGGCGGCCGGGTCGATCTGCCGCCGAGCTCGTGGGGTTCGGGCAAGGACTGGCAGGTGTGGGCCGGAGAAAGGGTCGCCGATCTGGTCCAGCTGAACAATGAGGTCGTCGACACCGCGCTGACCACCGTGGACAAGGCGCTCGCCCGGGCCGCGGCGGTCGGCGCGCCGACGCCGCGCAACCCCGTGGCCGACCAGATACTGCGGGAGACGCTGCTGACGGTGTCCAGCGACTGGCCGTTCATGATCAGCAAGGATTCGGCGGCCGACTACGCGCGCTACCGCGCCCACCTGCACGCCCACGCCACGCGGGAGATCGCCGCGGCGGCCGCGGCCGGGCGCCAGGAGCAGGCCCGGCGGCTCGCCGAGGGCTGGAACCGCGCCGACGGACTGTTCGGCGCACTGGATGCGCGCAGGCTGCCGGTCGCATGAAGCTCAAGATCCTGCTGATCTCGTGGGAGTATCCGCCGGTGGTGATCGGCGGGCTGGGACGCCACGTGCATCACCTGGCCACCGAGCTGGCCGGCGCGGGCCACGACGTCGTCGTGCTCAGCCGCAGACCCACGGCCACCGACCCGATGTCGCACCCCACCACCGATGAGGTCTGCGAGGGGGTGCGTGTCGTCGCCGCCGCGGAGGACCCGCACGAGTTCAGCTTCGGCACCGACATGATGGCCTGGACGCTGGCGATGGGGCACGCCATGATCCGTGCCGGTCTCGGCTTGTCCGACTGGCGGCCCGACGTGGTGCACGCTCACGACTGGCTGGTGGCCCATCCCGCGGTCACGCTGGCCCAATTCTTCGACGTGCCTTTGGTTTCGACCATCCACGCGACCGAGGCGGGCCGGCATTCCGGGTGGGTCAGCGGCGCGGTGAGCCGCCAGGTCCATGCGCTGGAGTCATGGCTGATCCGCGACTCCGACTCGCTGATCACGTGCTCGGCGTCGATGCGCGACGAGATCACCGCGCTGTTCGGGCCTGAGCTGGGCGAGATCGCAGTGATCCGCAATGGGATCGACGTGCACGGATGGCCCTTCGCGCCGCGGCGGCCCCACCCCGGTCCTGCCGAGCTGTTGTACTTCGGCCGCCTGGAGTACGAGAAGGGTGTGCACGACGCGATCGCCGCACTCGCGCGGATCCGGCGCACCCATCCCGGCACCACGTTGACGGTGGCCGGCGACGGGACCCAGCTGGGCTTCCTGCAACAGCAGGCCCGTGCGCACAAGGTCCTCAAGGCCACCAATTTCGTTGGCCGAGTGAATCATTCACAGCTGCTCGAGCTGCTGCACCGCGCCGACGCGGCGGTGTTGCCCTCGCTCTACGAGCCGTTCGGCATCGTCGCGCTGGAAGCCGCCGCCTCCGGCCTGCCGTTGGTCACCTCGTCGGCCGGCGGGCTCGGTGAAGCCGTCATCGACGGTGTGACCGGGCTGTCGCACCCGGCCGGGGATGTGGCGGCGCTGACCGCGGCGGTCCGCGCCGTGCTCGACGAACCCGACGCGGCGCAGCGCCGCGCGGTGGCCGCGCGGGAGCGGCTCACCGCCGAATTCGCGTGGGGCACCGTCGCCGCGGAGACCGCTCAGGTGTATCTGGCCGCCAAGCGGGCCGAACGTCGGCCGCAGCCGCGGCGTCCGATCGCGGAGCGCCCCCTGCCCGGCCGATGAGCGCTTGCGCGAAGAGCCAACAAGACAGATGAGCGCTTGCGCGAAGAGCAAACAAAACAGATGAGCGCTTGCGCGAAGAGCAAACAAAACAGATGAGCGCTTGTCAGCGGTCGGCTTTCTTCCGTTCGATGTCGGCCAGTGCGGCCGCGAGTTCGGCGCGCTGGGCCGCCGAGGTCTCCCAGGACAGCTTGCGGTTCTTGACCACCTTGGCGGGCGCGCCCACCGCGATCGAGAAATCCGGGATCTCGCCGCGCACCACCGCGTGCGAGCCCAGTACGCAGCCGCGACCGATCGAGGTGTTGCGCAGGACCGTGACCTTCACCCCGACCCACGTGTCGGGTCCGATCCGTACCGGCCCCTTGACGATGCCCTGATCCTTGATCGGCAGCTCGATGCTGTCCATCCGGTGGTCGAAATCGCAGATGTAACACCAGTCGGCCATCAGCACCGAGTCACCCAGCTCGATGTCGAGATAGGTGTTGATGACGTTGTCACGACCCAGCACGACCTTGTCGCCGATGCGCAGCGAGCCCTCGTGACAGCGGATCGTGTTCTTGTCGCCGATGTGCACCCACCGGCCGATCTCCATCTGAGCCAGCTCCGGGGTGGCCTGAATCTCCACGCCCTTGCCCAAGAACACCATTCCCCGGGTGATGACGTGCGGGTTGGCCAGCTTGAATTTCAGCAGCCGCCAATAGCGCACCAGGTACCACGGTGTGTAGGCGCGGTTTCTCACCACCCACTTCAGCGAGGCGGGCGTGATGAACTTGGCTTGCCGCGGGTCCCGCAGACGCGAGCCTCGCCAGCGCTTGTGCAGCGGCGCTCCCCACATCGTCGTCATGGCCGGAAAGCCTACGCGAGCCGCAGGGTCGACAACGGTTACCCTCACGTGGGCTCGACAACGACACGCAGAGCCGCTCCGTGGACAGCAGAAGGGATCCCGTGCTCCGGCGAATCATCGTGGTGGCCGCGGCGACGCTGCTCACCGGAACGGTCGCAAGCTGCGGTAGCGCCGACTCCTGGGTCGAGGCCAAGCCGGCCGAATCGTGGGCTGCGCAATACGCCGATGCCGCCAACAGCAGCCGGTCACCGGTGCGCGGAGCCGAACGGCTGCGCCTGGAGTGGAGCCGGTCGGTCAAAGGTGAGCTGGGCGCACAGGCCGCGTTCAGCCCGAGCGACTACCTGGCGCTCAACGCCCAGACCGAGGCTGGCTGCTCGCTGATGGTCTGGGAGGCCGACAATCGGGCGCGGCAACGCTGGTGCACCCGCTTGGTGCAGGGCGGTCCGGCGTCCAGCCCGCTGTTCGACGGGTTCGACAACGTCTACATCGGCCAGCCCGGTGCGGTCCTGGCGTTCCCGCCGACGCAGTGGATCCGGTGGCGGCGACCGGTGATCGGCATGCCGACGACGATGCGCATCCTCGATCCCGGGCATCTGCTGGTGGTCACCCACCTGGGCCAGGCGCTGGTCTTCGACGCCCACCGCGGGACTGTGGTCGGGACGACGCTGGATCTGGTCGACGGTGTGGATCCGACCGACTCCGAGCGCGGGCTCGCCGATTGTCTGCCCGCCCGGCGGGGGTGCCCGGTCGCGGCCGCCCCCGCGTACTCCGATGCGTCCCGGCTGGTGGTGCTGACGCTGTGGGAGCCCGGCGCCGCGGAGCCGGTGCTGGTCGGGTTGCGCTACCGGCCCGGGCAGACACCGTTGCTGGCGCGCGAATGGACCAGCGACGCGGTCGGCGGCGGCCCGTTGGCCAGCCCCGTGCTCTCCGCCGACGGCGACACCGTCTACGTCAACGGGCGCGACGAGCGGCTGTGGGCGCTCAACAGCGATGACGGCACCGCGCGCTGGTCGGTGCCGCTGGGTTATCTGGCGCAGACCCCGCCTGCGGTCGCCCCCGACGGACTGGTCGTGGCCGGCGGCGGCCCGGGCGCCGAACTGACCGCGGTGCGCGACAACGGCGACGCCGCCGAGATCGCCTGGACCCGCGATGACGTCGAGCCGCTGACCACCACCAGCCTCGCCGGCGTCGGCTACGTCGTCGTCCGGGACGGCGCGGACGGACTGGCGCTGGCCACCGTGGACCCCGACGACGGAGAGCAGATCGACACCTATCCCCTGCCGGGCGCCACCGGGTGGCCGGTGGGCGTCTCGGTCGCCCACGATGGTCGCGTCGTGACCGCCACCAGCGACGGCCGCGTGTACGGCTTCGCTCCGTCCTGACCGCGGCGAAGCGCAACACACGCGTCACGAGTCGGTAATACCGATCTTGCGAGCGGGTGCCAGCATGCACACTCAGATGGGCCGAGCATGTCGAGCAACCGAACAAGGGGACGCGGGTGTCGGAATTCCTCAGTGCGCTCAATGACCTGGTCTGGCACGAGACCCTGGTCTATCTGTGTCTGGCCGCCGGCATCTACTTCTCGGTCAGGTCACGGTTCGTCCAGGTGCGCCAGGTTCCGGAGATGGTGCGCCTCATGCTCCGGGGCGAGAAGTCGCCGTCCGGTGTGTCCAGCTTCCAGGCGCTGACGATGTCGCTGGCCGGACGGGTCGGAACCGGCAACATCGCCGGTGTCGCCACCGCGATCGCGTTCGGCGGGCCCGGTGCCCTGTTCTGGATGTGGACGGTGGCGTTCCTCGGCGCGTCCACGTCGTTCGTGGAGTGCACGCTCGGCCAGATCTACAAGCAACGCGACAGGCTCACCGGTGAATACCGCGGCGGCCCGGCGTACTACTTGAGCACCGCGCTGTCCCACACGGCGGCGGCCGGCGCGATGAAGGTGTACGGCTACGTGTTCGCCGCGGTCACCATTCTGGCGATGGGTCTGCTGCTGCCCAGCGTGCAGTCCAACTCGATGGCCTCGGCGATGAACTCCGCCTGGGGGTTCTCGAAATGGTGGGTGGCCGTCGGCACCGTCATCGTGCTGGCCTTCGTGATCATCGGCGGCGTCAAGCGGATCGCCACGTTCGCCTCGATCGTGGTGCCGTTCATGGCCGCCGTCTACATCCTGTTGGCGCTGGTGGTGGTGTTGCTCAACGCGGGAGAGGTTCCGGGCATCATCTCGCTGATCTTCTCGAGTGCGTTCGGCGTCGACGCGGCGTTCGGCGCGATCATCGGCGCGGCGGTCATGTGGGGCGTCAAGCGCGGCATCTACTCCAACGAGGCCGGCCAGGGCACCGGCCCGCACGCCGCGGCCGCCGCCGAGGTGTCCCATCCGGCCAAGCAGGGCCTGGTGCAGGCGTTCGCGGTCTACGTCGACACGCTGTTCATCTGCTCGGCGACCGGGTTCCTGATCCTCTCGACCGGGGCGTACCGGGTTTTCGAGGGTGAGAGCGCCGACGGGGCGGTGATCCGCGAGGGCGGCGACATCCTGCCGGCCGGTGCCGAGGTCGGGCCGGCGTTCGCCCAGACCGGCTTCGACACGCTGTGGAGCGGTGCGGGGTCCAGCTTCATCGCGGTGTCGCTGATGTTCTTCTGCATCACCACGATCATCGCCTACTACTACATGGCCGAGACGAACCTGCGGTTCCTGCTGGGCAAGGCGGCCACCGTCGAGGTGCCGCTGATCCGCGGCACCGTGGGTTCCAACGTGACGATGCTGCTGCAGGCCCTGGTCCTGGTGTCGGTCACGATCGGCGCGGTCTCGACGGCGTCGGAGGCATGGACGCTGGGTGACATCGGCGTCGGCCTGATGGCCTGGCTGAACATCATCGGCATCATCATCCTGCAGCAACCCGCCTACAAGGCCCTCTGGGACTACGAGAAGCAGAAGAAGCAGGGCCTGGACCCGACGTTCGACCCCGTGGCTCTGGGCATCAAGAACGCCGCCTTCTGGGAGAACTACAAGCCCGCCGGCAAGGACAAGGCGCCGACGTCTACGGCGTGACCACCGGCGGCAGCGCCAGCACGTCGGCGATCGCCGACCGCGGCACGGCCGCACGCAGAGCACCACCGGCACCGGGCATCACCTCGCCCTGACCGAAGAAGAAGATCACTTCATCGTCGGTCAGCACGAATTCCTGGTACTTGGCCGGATCGAGGCCGTCGGCCGGTGTGATCGGCGAGTCCACCCCGAGCTGGCGCGACACCTCGGACTGCACGATCGGATAGATCACCTCGAGCGGCTGGGTGTCCGGTTTGAACAGCGTGTCGAACGTGATCGGCGCCTGCTTGACCACATCCCAGTTGAACGCCTTGTACCAGGTCTGCGGATGGGCGCCGCCGACGTTCTCGTAGACCTCGAAGACCACGCTGCGCGTGCCGGCGTCATCGGGGCCGCTGCGATAACCGGTCCCCCGGCCGTCGAGCACGTAGGGCAGGTTCCAGGCCCCCGACATGTCCGCGACGTTGACGAAACCGTCTCGGGTCTGGGTCAGGTACGCCGCCAGCGCCTGCTGATCGGGGTAGTCGACGGGGAAGGTGAAGTCGACCCGGTAGGAGGGTTGCTCCATGTGCACCCGGCAGATCTGGTCGGCGTCGACGACACCCCCGAGCTGTGTGCACGCCGGCTGGGCCGCGGCTGCCGGAGCGGCCAACCAGCCGGCGACGACACCGGCGGTCAGCAACGCTGTGGCGACAATGCGCATGGACGTCCTCACCTTCGGCGCCGCATCGGACTTCGGCGCACCTGACGCCAGGGTACGTCAGCGATCAACGTGACGGACGACATATGAATGCCGTTGCCCGGCTTGACGCTTTCGCCCCCAGCCGCGTGATCAGCACCGATGCTCGCTCGGGCCCGCGCAGCCGCAGCCGCTTGCGCAGCACATCCGGGTCCACGTCGACGCCGCGCACCAGGATCTCCACGGCCCCGACCCGGCGCGCCCACAGCGCCTGCCGGAGGTGACGTTCACTGAACGCCAGTTGCTCGAGCACCTCGAAACCGCGCATGCCGGCCGGTAACCGGTCTCCGGACAGGTAGGCGATGTCGGGGTCGATCTGCCACAGCCCGTGCCGCGCCGCATAATGGCGCACCAGTCCCGCGCGCACCACCGCCCCGTCGGGATCGATCAGCCACCGTCCGGCGGGCGCGACACCGCAGTCGTCGGGATCGGCGTCGGTGAGCTGCTCGCCGGAGTCCAGAACGGTCGCCCGGCGGCGCACCCCGGCGCCGAGTCCGCGCGACCACAGGCACGCTTCACGCACGCTGCCGCGCATCGACGTGATCTCCACCTCGCCGTCGAATCCCATGGCCTCGACGGCGGTGAAATCGATTCCGGGAGCGCACTTCACCGCGAAGTCCCGGCCACGCAAGACCTCGAGGAGATCGTCGAGGGGCGGCGCATAGGCGCGAGGATCGAACCGCCGGCCCGACGCGTCGCGGCGGGCCGGGTCGGCCACGATCACGGCATCGGAGGTGACCGGTCGCAGCGCATCGGCCCGGCACAGCGGCACCGACGGACCCACGTTGTGCCGGGCCATCGCGAGCCGCACCGCGTCGATGTCGGTTCCCAGCACGAATTCCGCGTGATCTTTCAGGGCCGCGAGCTCGGCTCCGATCGAGCAGGTGGCATCGTGCACCGTCCGCCCGGCCAGGCGACGGGCGCGGTGTGCCGCCACCGTCGCGGCGGTGGCCTGCTGCAGCGCGGCGTCGGTGAACAGCCACTGCGCGGAGCCGGGCAATTTGGCCAGGGCCCTGCGGCGCAGTTGCACCGTCTCCACCAGCACCGCCGCCCGATCACCGAAATCCCTTCGTAGCGCGGCGATGTCGGCGATCAACGTCGATGTGCTCAGCGCCCGGGCACCGACCTGTACCAGTGCCTCGCGGCCGGTCCGGCTGCCGAGGTATCGCACGTCCTCGAGGGTGAACTCTACGACGGCTTGACCCCGGTGATCATCACGTTGTAGAACCAGCCCTTCGGCACCACCCGGCGCCAGAGGTTGGCGTCGACCCACGACAAAGTGGTCCAGCTGTTGAACGCGAATTTCGCCCAACCCCAGCCCAACCGGCCGGGCGGCACCGCGGCCTCGAAGGTGCGGACCGGCCATCCGAGCATCGCCGCGGTGAATTCCTCACTGGCCGTGCGGACCTCGACCGCGCCGGCATTGGCCGCCATGCGCTCGAGGTCGGCCGGGTCGAAGGTGTGCAGGTCGACGACGGCCTCGAGCGCCGCGGCGCGTGAGGACTCGTCGAGCTCTTCCTGCGGGCGGCGCCAGCCGGCCAGCACCGGCAACTTGGTCACGTTCGTCGTGAGGCGCCATGTCAGCGTGGACAATTCACGCGCATAGCGGTTACCGACGGTCGTGGGCTCGCCGGCGAACACGAAGCGTCCCCCGGGCTTGAGCACCCGAACCACCTCGCGCAGTGAGAGCTCCACGTCGGGGATGTGGTGGAGCACGGCATGCCCGACGACCAGGTCGAACGTGTTGTCGTCGTAGGGGATCCCCTCGGCATCGGCGACGCGGCCGTCGATGTCGAGACCGAGGGACTGTCCGTTGCGGGTGGCGACCTTGACCATGCCCGGCGACAGATCGGTCACCGACCCGCGCCGCGCCACCCCGGCCTGGATGAGGTTGAGCAGAAAAAAGCCGGTACCGCACCCGAGCTCGAGCGCCCGGTCATAGGGCAGCTCTCGCTGGACGTCCTCGGGCACCGCAGCGTCGAACCGGCCCCGGGCGTAGTCCACGCACCGCTGGTCGTAGGAGATCGACCACTTGTCGTCGTAGGTCTCGGCCTCCCAGTCGTGGTAGAGCACCTGGGCCAGCTTCGAGTCGTGCATCGCGGCCTCGACCTGCTCCTGGGTGGCGTGCGGCTGCGGAGCCGGGAGGGCGACCTCAGGGTGGGCGCCGGTTTCCTTCGTTTCCGTCATGCAGGGCAGCCTAACGTCCGGGGCCGGGCGGGCCGGCGGCGAGCACGTCCTGGGCACCGAACGCTGCCTTGGCCGCGGCCAGTACCCGTGAGGGGTACTCCAGGAGGCGCGCTGCCCAGGCCACCGCCGCGTCGTAGACCGTGTCCGGTGCCACCAGTTCGTCGACGAGCCCGAGCGCGAGTGCCTCCCGGGCGTCGACGAACCGCCCGCTGAACACCAGGTCTTTGGCCTTGCTTTGCCCGATCGTCTCGGCCAGGCGCCGGCTGCCGACCGGGCCGGGGGCCAGCCCGGCGAGGATTTCCGTCGCCCCGAACTTGACGTTGTCGCCGCTGACGCGCCAGTCCGCGGCCAGGGCCAGCGTCATGCCCGCACCGAGGGCGTAGCCGGTGATCGCGGCGACGGTGGGCTTGGACAGCGCGGCAAGCGCCTCGACGGCGTCCCGGCGTACCCGCGCCGCCAGGTCCGCCTCCGCGGGATTCAACGTCCGCAGCTCCGGCATGTCGTCACCGGCGGAGAAGATCTCGTGGCCACCGAAGAGCACCACGGCGGTGACGTCGTCCCGCCGGTCGAGGTCGGCGACGGCGGCGGAGATCTCCCGGTACACCTGCCGGGTGAGGGCGTTGGTGGGCGGCCGCGACCACAACAGCGTGGCCAGCCCGTCGGGGACGTCGCCCGCCGCGGGCACCACGCTGACGAACTCGGTCACGCGAGCGGGGCCCCGTCGGTGTATCCCTGGGGTGCGCGCCGGTTGCGGGCCTGGTTGTAGCGGTCGCTGTTGAAGAACTCGATCTCCCAGTTGCCGTTCTTCTCGGCGGCCAGCGACGGCTCGATCGCGACGATCTGCCGCTCGACGGCCAGCACCTCCCCGACTGTGCGACCGTTGAGCGCGTCGAGTTGCGTCCAGGTCGGCGGCAGCAGGAACGTGCGGCCCTCGGCGAAATCGTCGAGCGCGGCCTGCGGCGTGACCCAGCCCGCTTTGTCGGTCTCGGTGTTGTCGCCGTCGGCCCGCTGGCCCTGGGGCAGTGCCCCGACGAAGAAGTACGTGTCATAGCGGCGGGTGCGTTCCTCTTTCGGCGTCACCCAGTTCGCCCACGGTCGCAGTAGATCGGCACGCAGCATCAGGTTCTCCGAGCGCAGGAACTCGCCGAACGACAGCGACTTGTTCTCCAGTGCAGCGCGCTGTTCGCGGTACACCGACGCGTCGTCGACGAGCAGATCCGGGTCGTCGGCGGCCCCGGCGAAGAGCACCCCGGACTCCTCGAAGGTCTCCCTGGCCGCGGCGCAGACCAGCGCCGCGGCGAGTCCGGCATCGATGCCGAAGCGGTGCGCCCACCAGTTGCGGTCGGGTCCGTGCCAGGCGACGTCGGCGTCGCGGTCCCGGTCGTCGACGCCGCCGCCGGGAAACACCATCACCCCGGCGACGAAGTCCATCGCCGAATGGCGGCGCATCAGGAACACCTCGAGGCCGTCAGCGGAGCCGGTGGTCTCGTCGCGGATCAGCATCACGGTCGCGGCGGGCCGCGGCACCAGCGGGGCCTCGGCCGCGGGGTCGAGTGGGGCGGTCATGTCTGCTCCTCTGCAGTCTGGCCGTCAGGCCCGGCGTCGGTGTGCCGCACGGATGCGGGTGCGGCGCGCGAAGTAGCGGCCGTCGAGGAAATCCAGCGAGATGGACTGGCCGAACGCCTGGGACAGGTTCTCCGCGGTCAGCACGTCGCGGAGCAGGCCCGCGGCGACGACCGTGCCCTCGGACAGGAGCAGGCAGTGGGAGAACCCCGGCGGGATCTCCTCGACATGATGGGTCACCAGCACCATCGCGGGGGCATCGGGGTCGTCGGCCAGATCGCTCAGCCGGGCCACGAGCTCTTCCCGGCCGCCGAGGTCCAGTCCGGCGGCGGGTTCGTCGAGCAGCAGCAGCTCGGGGTCGGTCATCAGCGCCCGGGCGATCATCACCCTCTTGCGCTCACCCTCCGACAACGTGCCGTAGGTGCGATCGGCCAGGTGTTCGGCCCCGACACTCTCGAGCATGTCCAGGGCGCGGTGGTAATCCAGGTCCTCGTACCGCTCGCGCCACCGTCCCAGCACCGAGTACCCGGCCGACACCACCAGGTCGCGCACGATCTCGTCGTCGGGCACCCGCTGCGCCAGCGCGGCGCTGCTCAGGCCGATGCGGGAGCGCAGCTCGGACATGTCCACCCGGCCCAGCCGCTCCCCCAGCACCCAGGCCGTCCCCGACGACGGGTGTTCCATAGCGGCGGCGATCCGCAGCAACGACGTCTTACCTGCGCCGTTCGGACCGACGATGACCCAGCGCTCGTCCAGCTCCACCGACCACGACACGGGGCCGACCATGAGCCTGCCGTTACGGCGCAGCGTGACGTCGGTGAAGTCGATCAGCAGGTCGGGGTCGGTCGTCTCTGCCTCGTTCTCAGACCTGTCGACTGCCACCCGGCCATCGTAGTCAGGGCGCGACCGACCACCCGCCGCAGCGCCCGGAGATCGGGGCCGAACGCGCGCGGGCGGGCCGTCGCCCACCCTGTGCCCAATCGTTTTGTCTGAGCACCCCGGGCGATTCGGACCATCCAGCTATGGGGATGACCGCAGCGGAGGACCATCCCCGCGCGGTACCCCGCTGGCTACGAACAGATCCCCGTGCGGTGGCGGATCCACCCGGGCGCGGAGCAACAAAATGTTTGTCGCGCTGATTGTTTCGAGGTGAACCAGCACCGTTCGGGTTGGCCCATTCCGCCGCCGGCGCCGGCCGTCGGGGGTCAGCATCAACGTGCGCGACGAACCCGCGTCCGGTTGGGGACGCCCGTCGGCGAGAAGGGGACGACGATGAAGTACGTAATTGCGATGACGTTCCGCAACAGCGGATCTGCGGCGGAGAACGAAGCTTCCACCAAGCGACTGCTCGACCTCTATTCGAAATGGAGCCCTCCGGACGGCACGACATTCCATCAGTTCGTCGGACGGCTCGACGGCGGCGGCACTTTCGCTGTGGTCGAGACGGACAACCCCGACGACCTGGCCGTGACGACGGCCAAGTTCGGCCCGTTGGTCGAGTATCAGCTCTATCCGGTCCAGGACGTGGCCGACACGGTCCGGGCAGCGCAGGAAGGTCTGGCGTTCAGGGAGGCCGTCAGCTGAGCTCGCCCGTGCGGTGTCAGGGCGAGACCGACCACCCGTGGACACCGTTGACGACGACGCGGTCGGCCGCGCCGGCCGTGGCCGACACCAACTCGGCGTTGCGTTCGTCGACGGCGGCCACCCAGTCCCGCGCCTCTTGGGCGGTCTTGCCGAACGCGACGTGCCGCGCGACCAACCGGTCGAGCCGGGTGCGGTGCTCGGCGGTGACGAACCAGACGCAGTCCATCACCGCTCGGGCGCGCCGCCACGGCAGATCCGCGTGCAGCAGGTAGTTGCCCTCGGTGACCACCAGCCGCGTCGCCGCCGGGACCGCGACCGCGCCCGCCAGCGGCTGCTCGAGCTGCCGGTCGAAGCCCGGCGCGTAGACCTCCACGTCGCCCTCGTAGCGGATGCGGCCGAGCAGGTGGGCGTATCCGTACGCATCGAAGGTCTCCGGGGCGCCCTTGCGGTTGCGCAGGCCCAACCGGTGCAGTTGCGCGTCCGCGAGGTGGAAGCCGTCCATCGGCACCGAGGCGATCGCGTCCCTGCCCCACGCCCGGGCGACGTGGCGGCACAGCAGCGCGGCCAATGTCGACTTGCCTGCCCCCGGGCTGCCCGCGATGCCCAGGATCGCGCGGCGGCGATCGGCACACAGGGCCATCGCGTCGGCGGCCAGCTCTGCGACGGCGTCGGAAGCGGTCGGTTCCCCATCGTGGGTCATCGTGGTGTTCATCATCGGCGCAGCGGCGCCGAGAATCCACCGCTCGACCGATGCGTCGCTACGCGTGGTCAGGGAAGCGCATGCGGATCGCGTCGAGTTCACTACGCATACGGCGAGTCTCCGGATCGCAGTCGCCGGTTCCCCCGTCGACCGGCGGCAGGTGGTAGAGGTCGGCCAGACGATGAGCCAGCCGAGAAATCCAGTTCGACATGCTGGCCATCATCAGCCGGAAGTGGCTTGCCCTTCAATAGCCAGTTGTCGGATACTGGCTCAGATGACCGCCGCCGCTCCGCTCCGATCCCTTGAAGTGGACCTCGTCGTCCGCGAACTCGGTAACTGGCGGACGTCGAACCGCACGGGCCCGGTGTATCACGGGCTCGCCGACGCGCTGCGCCTACTCATCGTCGACGGCCGGCTGCCGGTGGGCGCCCGCCTGCCGAGCGAACGCGCGCTGGCCGAGGGTCTGCACGTCTCCCGCACCACCGTCACCGCCGCCTACAGCGCGTTGCGCGAGGACGGCTACCTCGTCGCGCGGCGCGGCGCGCGGAGTACCACCGCACTGCCGGCGCCGGCCGGCGGTGCGGACGCGCTGCCCACGATGCCCACCGCCGGCCTGTCCGCGGCCGCGCTGTCGGCCCCGGCGTCGGCGGTGCTGGCCGCCTACGCCCAGGCCGCCACCGAGATCGCGCCCTACCTGCAGGGCATGGGTCACGAACTGGTCGGAATCACGCCGCTGCGGGCGGCCATCGCCGAAAGGTACTGCCAACGGGGCCTGGCCACCGACCCCGACGAGATCATGGTGACCACCGGGGCGCTGCACGCGATCAACCTGATCCTGCGGACCTACGTTCACCCGGGCGGCCGGGTGCTGGTCGAGCAGCCGACCTATCACGGGGCGCTGGCGGCGATCGCCGCGTCGGGCGCCCAGACCCTGCCGGTGCCGATGATCGACGACGGGTGGGATCTCGCCGCGATGCAGACCACCATCGCCCAACTGGCCCCCGATCTGGCCTACCTGATCCCGGACAACCACAATCCCACCGGGCACACGCTGGCCGGCGATGATCGCCGACAACTGGCCCGACTGATCGCCGACAGCCGCACGCGGACCATCGTCGACGAGACGATGAGCGACATGTGGCTCGACGAACCGTCGCCCCCGCCTCTGGTCACCGAGCTGACGGCACGCCGCGACCTCGTGCTCACCGTCGGTTCGATGTCGAAATCGTTCTGGGGTGGACTGCGGGTGGGATGGATCCGGGCCGAGCGCAGCACCATCGCCACGCTGACCAAGATCCGCCCGACGGTGGACATGGGCACCGCCATTCTCGAACAACTCACTGCGGCAAAGCTTCTCGCGATGGCCGACGAGGTGCTGCCGGAGCGGCGCGCCATGCTGCGGAGTCGCCGGGAGTTTCTGCGAGACCTGCTGGCCCAGCGTCTGCCCGACTGGCAACCCGGCCCGGGTGCCGGCGGATTGTCGCTGTGGGTGCGCCTGCCGGCCCCGATGAGCACGGCGTTGTCGGCGGCGGCATCACGGATCGGCCTGCAGGTGCCCGCCGGTCCCCGGTTCGGAGTCGACGGCACGCTGGAGCGCTTCGTCCGCCTGCCCTATGCGCTGCCGGAGGAGCACCTCGACGAGGCCGTCACATTGCTGGCCAGAGCGTGGCACAGCATCACCGGCGCCGCCCCGCCGGAGCCCGTCACCGTGGTGGTGTGACGCCGATTCTCAGTCGGGGATGTCGACCCGGCGCACCATGCCGTCGAGGGCGTCGGCGGCTTCGATCTCGCCGCGGGTGATCCCGAGCACGAACAGCACGGTGTCGAGGTACGGGTGGCTCAACGACGCGTCGGCCACTTCACGCAGGGCCGGTTTGGCGTTGAACGCCACGCCGAGCCCGGCGGCGGACAGCATGTCGATGTCGTTGGCGCCGTCACCGACGGCCACCGTCTGTTCCATCGGCACTCCGGCCTGCTGCGCGAAGTCACGCAGCGCCTTGGCCTTTCCGGGGCGGTCGACAACCTCGCCGATCACCCGGCCGGTCAGCTTCCCGTCGATCACCTCGAGCTCGTTGGCCGCGACGAAATCCATCATCAAATCGTGCGCCAACGGCTCGATGACCTGCCGGAAGCCACCGGAAACGATGCCGCAGTGGTACCCGAGGCGACGCAGGGTCCGCAGCGTCGTGCGCGCGCCCGGCGTCAGCTCGATCTGCTCGGCCACCCGGTCGAGCACCTCGGCGGGCAGACCCGCCAGCGTGGCGACCCGGCGGTGCAGCGACTCGGCGAAGTCGAGTTCGCCGCGCATCGCGGCCTCGGTGACCTCGGCGACCGCGGCCTCCGCGCCGGCATGGGCGGCCAGCATCTCGATCACCTCGCCCTGGATCAGGGTCGAGTCCACGTCGAATACGATGAGCCGTTTGGCCCGCCGGGACAGGCTGTAGTCCTCGATCGCGATGTCGACGCTCTCCTCGACGGCGACCCGCGCAAGCACCCGCTGCAACTCGCTGAACACCCCCGGCGGCACCGACACCCGTAGCTCCAGCCCGGTCACCGGGTAATCGGAGACGCCGCGGATGAAGTCGATGTTGACCCCGAGCGCTGCGGCCTCGCGCGCCACCACCCCGAACGCGCCGGCGGTGATCGGACGGCCGAGCACGACGATGGTGTGGGTGGACGGACCCTGCATCACCGGCAGGCCGTCGCTGCTCTCGATGCTGACGTCTAGACCCACCCCGCGGATGGCGGCCGTCACCTCGTCGCGCAGCGCCGGGCTGGCCGCCACCTCGACGCGGGCCGCGACGAGCACACCCAGCGTCAGCCGTCCGCGGATGACCACCTGTTCGACGTTGAGCAGGTCGACGCGGTGCCGCGAGAGCACCTCGAACAAGGCCGAGGTGACGCCCGGCTGATCACGGCCGGTCACCGTGATCAACAGCGACGAGCGGTCGCGCGCCGAGGGGCGGTCAGACGACGCTTCGGATGCGCTCACCGTCGACGGGTCAGGTACGGACGTTCTCGTCGTCGAGCCGTGTCACGTCGCCGTCCTCGGGCCCGTGGGCACGGCCGACGTGGGCTTCGGCGCGCATCCGCTCGATCATGTGCGGATAGTGCAGCTCGAACGCCGGGCGCTCGGAACGGATCCGGGGCAGCTCGGTGAAGTTGTGCCGCGGCGGCGGGCAACTGGTCGCCCACTCCAGCGAGTTGCCGTAACCCCACGGATCGTCGACGGTGACCGGTTCGCCGTAGCGCCAGCTCTTGAAGATGTTCCACACGAACGGCAGCGTCGACAGACCCAGGATGAACGCCCCGATGGTCGACACGATGTTCAGCGTGGTGAAGCCGTCGCTGGGCAGGTAGTCGGCGTAGCGGCGCGGCATGCCTTCATCGCCGACCCAGTGCTGCACCAGGAACGTGGTGTGGAACCCGATGAACGTCAACCAGAAGTGCAGCTTGCCCAACCGCTCGTCGAGCAGCCGGCCTGTCATCTTCGGGAACCAGAAGTAGATCCCCGCATAGGTGGCGAACACGATGGTGCCGAACAGCACGTAGTGGAAGTGCGCGATGACGAAGTAGCTGTCGGTGACGTGGAAGTCCAGCGGCGGGCTGGCCAGCAGCACCCCGGACAGACCACCGAGCAGGAACGTCGCCAGGAAGCCGATGGAGAACAGCATCGGTGTCTCGAACGTCAACTGGCCCTTCCACATGGTGCCGATCCAGTTGAAGAACTTGATCCCGGTCGGGACGGCGATCAGGAACGTCATGAACGAGAAGAACGGCAGCAGCACCGCACCGGTGGCGTACATGTGGTGTGCCCACACCGCGACCGACAGCGCGGCGATGCCCAGGGTGGCGTAGATCAGCGTGGTGTAGCCGAAGATCGGTTTGCGGCTGAACACCGGGAAGATCTCGCTGACGATGCCGAAGAACGGCAGCGCGATGATGTACACCTCGGGGTGGCCGAAGAACCAGAACAGGTGCTGCCACAGCAACACCCCGCCGTTGGCCGGGTCGTAGACGTGCGCGCCGAGGTGACGGTCGGCGGCCAGCCCGAACAGCGCCGCGGTCAGGATCGGGAACGCGATCAGCACCAGGATCGAGGTCACCAGGATGTTCCAGGTGAAGATCGGCATCCGGAACATCGTCATGCCGGGCGCGCGCATGCACACCACGGTGGTGATCATGTTGACCCCGCCCAGGATGGTGCCCAGACCGCCGACGGCCAGGCCCATGATCCACAGGTCCCCTCCGGCACCGGGCGAGTGCACGGCATCGGTCAGCGGCGAGTAGGCCGTCCAGCCGAAGTCCGCCGCCCCGCCGGGGGTGATGAACCCGGCCAGCGCGATCAGCGCGCCGAACAGGAACAGCCAGAACGAGAACGCGTTCAGCCGGGGGAACGCCACGTCGGGGGCGCCGATCTGCAGCGGCAGCACCAGGTTGGCGAACCCGAACACGATCGGGGTCGCATAGAACAGCAGCATCACCGTGCCGTGCATGGTGAACAGCTGGTTGTACTGCTCGTTGGACAGGAACTGCAGACCCGGCACGGCAAGCTCGGTGCGGATGAACAGCGCCATCAGCCCGCCGATGAAGAAGAAGATGAAGCAGGCGACGCAGTACATGATGCCGATCAGCTTGTGATCGGTCGTCGTGATCAGCTTGTAGATCAGATTGCCCTTGGGGCCGAGCCGCGCCGGGAACGGACGCCGAGCCTCGAGTTCACCGATTGGGGGCGCTTCGGCTACCAACAGGTCCTCCAACCTTTCGTATGCCCCGGGTCCGGAGCACTTCGCCGGGACGCCCGGCCTTCCTGCATCGACTACGAATCCTAGCTTCTGTTCCCGGACGCGCAGTGGGTGGTCCTACAAACGGTCGTACTCAGCCTACGACGAGTCCTCCGACAGGATCTGACCAGCCGCTACGGACAGGTG
The DNA here is from genome assembly GCF_010726645.1 of Mycolicibacterium duvalii. NCBI lineage: Bacteria > Bacillati > Actinomycetota > Actinomycetes > Mycobacteriales > Mycobacteriaceae > Mycobacterium > Mycolicibacterium duvalii. The sequence goes on from NZ_AP022563.1 coordinate 2,557,774, forward strand.
TTACCGTCGGCGACGTGCTGGGGACCGGATCGCGGGCAGGGGTGCTGCAGCGGGCTGTCGCGCTGGCCGCCGGCCTGGTCGTGGTGGCGGCCAGTGGTTGCGGAAGCGGTGACGATTCGGTGACGACCGCGGATGGATCGGTGGTGACGAGCACCACCCGCATCGCCGACGCCGGGGTCCTGGGCAACGACCGCCGGCCCGACGAGTCCTGTGCCGCGGAACCCGCCCCGCTCGATGACGGACCGCCGCAGCGCGAAGTGAGTAACGCGGCCGCCCACGGCGTCACCCCACCGGTGCCCGAGACGACCCTGGTGCCGGCCGACCCGCAGCGCATCGTGGTGCTCTCCGGCGACCACCTCGACACCCTGTGCGCGCTGGGACTGCAGTCGCGCATCGTGGCTGCGGCCCTGCCCGACGGACACGACGACCAGCCGGCCTACCTGGGGACGACGATCCACGACCTGCCCGCGGTCGGACACCGCAGCGAGCCCGACATCGCCGCGATCCGCGACGCCGGCCCCGACCTGATCCTCGGGTCGGTGGAGCAGGTGGCCGGGCAGTTTCCCGACCTGGCCGACATCGCCCCGACGGTGCTGACCGCCCCACCCGGCGCCGTGTGGAAGGACAACCTGCGCGCGGTCGGCGCCGCCGTCGGCCGCGTCGACGCCGCCAACCGCCTGATCGACGACTTCGACCGGGCGGCCGCCCGCACCGGCGTCGACAACGACGCGACCCACTTCCAGGCCTCGGTGGTGCAATTCACCGACACCACGTTGCGCGTGTTCGGCACCGACAACTTTCCCGGTAGCGTGCTGGCCGCCACCGGGGTGGATCGCCCGGTGACGCAACGGTTCTCCGACAAACCCTTCCTCGAGATCTCCGACGCCGATCTCAGCGACGGATCCGACCTGTCGGTGGTCGACGGCGACATCGTGTATGTGTCGTTCGCCACCGCCGAGGCCAAGGACCGGGCCGTCGAGGTGATGCGCGGCGACGCGTGGAAACGGTTGTCCGCCAACCGGGATTCTCGGGTGTTCGCGGTCAACAACGAGGTCTGGCAAGCCGGCGACGGGATCGTGGCCGCGCGCGGGATCCTCGCCGATCTGCGCTGGCTCAACGCGCCGATCAACTGACACAGATCACACCGGAATCGCGGATTAAGACCGCCGGCGGGTGGGTTGTGTGTTGTTTGAGCGTTTCGCGGCGTCGCCGCGACTTCGCATTGATGCGCACTGTGAACGACGACGAACAGGATGTGAATGACCACCGTATCGGCCTACGCCGCCACCTCCCCGACCGAACCGTTGACGCCCACCACCATCACCCGTCGTGCGGTCGGGCCCCATGACGTGGCCTTCGACATTCATTTCGCGGGCATCTGCCACTCCGACATCCACACCGTGCGCGGCGAATGGGGTGGTGCGAAGTACCCGGTGGTGCCGGGGCACGAGATCGCCGGCGTGGTCACCGCGGTCGGCTCCGAGGTGACCCGATACGCCGTGGGTGACCGGGTCGGCGTCGGCTGTTTCGTCGACTCGTGCCGCGAGTGCCCGCAGTGCCGCGCAGGCGAGGAGCAGTACTGCGACAACCCGGGCATGGTCGGCACGTACAACTCGGTGGGCCGCGACGGTGAGCCCACCCAGGGCGGATACAGCGGCGCGATCGTGGTGGACGAGAACTACGTGCTGCGCATCCCGGACGCCCTCCCGCTGGACAAGGCCGCGCCGCTGCTGTGCGCCGGCATCACCACCTACTCGCCGCTGCGGCACTGGGACGCCGGCCCGGGCAAGCATGTCGCGGTGATCGGCCTGGGCGGGCTGGGCCACGTCGCGGTCAAGCTGGCCGTCGCGATGGGCGCCGAGGTGACGGTGCTGAGCCAGTCGCTGAAGAAGATGGAGGACGGGCTGCGCCTGGGCGCCGGTGACTATCGGGCGACCAGCGACCCCGACACGTTCAAGGAGCTGCGGGGCCGCTTCGACCTGATCCTCAACACCGTCTCGGCCAACCTCGACCTGGAGCGCTACCTCAAGCTGCTCAAGCTCGACGGCACCCTCGTCGAACTGGGCATGCCCGAACACCCGATGTCGGTGCCCGCCGGCGCGTTGATCTTCGGCCGCCGCCGGATCGCCGGCTCGTTGATCGGCGGCATCGCCGAGACCCAGGAGATGCTCGACTTCTGCGCCGAACACGACGTCACGCCCGAAATCGAAGTCATCACACCGGATTACATCAACGAGGCCTACGACCGCGTACTCGCCAGCGACGTGCGCTACCGCTTCGTCATCGACACGTCACCGCTGCGGTAGCCGGTACGCCGACGGGGACCGCGGCGGCTCATGCCTCGCCACCGAGCTCGGACTGGTCGCGCTCGTTTTCGGCGCTGTCCTGAGGCATCGTCGACTCGTCGAGCCACTTCTGGACATCGCCGCCGAGTCGATCTTCGGACAACTCGGCGAAGTCAAGGGCCTGCACCGCCATCGCAGCCAGCACCTTCATCGCGCGTCCTTCGTGGTGGATCTCCGCCATCAACGCACCGAGCGCCTCGGTGTCGTCGGCATGCAATGCCGACAAGTAGCGGCGAGCGTCGGCGAACTCGCGGTCGACGTGGGCCAGCTTGCGGCGAAAATCGTCGGGCGACGGCGGGTCGACGGGCGTGGCGGTCATGCGTCCTCTTCCGGTAGCAGGCCAATCCCATTCTTCGCGTCGGCGAGCTCCGGCGGTCGTCTTTTCGAGCTATTGCTCGTCGGCACCTGCCGGGTCGGCGGAGCCGCTCAGAAGTGCCAGTCCTCGTCGTCGGTGTTGCGGCCTTGCCGCACGATGACAGAAGACAGCCCGCGCGCAGTCGACGCCGGTTTGCTCCGGCCCTCACCCGACGGGCGGCGGCTCCGACGGCGATCATGACGATGGCAGCGGCGCCCCATGGGCGCGGCGCACGGTAGATGGCTTCCCTGCGTCACGTTTGCTCGATTAGGGACTTTGGACCTCAAGAGTGGATCAGTTGTGCTCTACGCGATATGGGGTGGCAGGGGTTGACTGCAAGTGCCCAGATAGCCTCGTGAAACCAGGTTCATGCGATGCCGAGATCGTCGAGAGTCAGCTCCTGCGCCGTTGTGTTCTCCAAGCGGACCGCCATCGGCATTGTGGCGGCCGGCGTTGCCGCAGTCTCGTTTGCAGCCCCGGCATCGGCCGTCGACATCACGCAGTACATCGAGGTGTCGGACTGCGACCAGCCCCAGACACAATGGTGCACACCGATTCCCAGCGTCGATTTTTTCACGGTGGACGAAGAACGCTCGATCCTGGTCGAATTCACCGCCAGCCAGAGTCACTGCTCCGACATGATCGCCCACATCATCTTCGATGGTGACGAGTGGGGGTCCAACCGCGTCGGGCCTGGAGAGAGTGACGGCGGATACGAGATCCCGGTCACGCCGGGGCCTCACACGATCGGGGTGCAGGCCGAAGGGATAGAGGGTGGCTGCAACACGGGCTATGTCGCTTCCTGGGGCGGAACGCTTCGCATCGCGGGGAACACGACTGCCGACGGAAACACCACCACCGACGGAACCACCACCACCGACGGAAATGCGACACCGCCTGCCACGACCAGCGCACCCACCGCCACAGACGAGACCGACGAAAACTACGACTATGACGCCGCTCTCGCGCAATGGATGGAAGACGAGGCCGCCAAGATAGCGGCTCAGTCGCAACAGACAGCGACCTCCACCTACACCACCACGCTGGAGTGGGTGCTCGGACCTTACTTCGAGGGCGAATTCGTCAAGGGCGCCAACAGGGTGATCGCAACCCAGAGCGACACGGCGGGCGGCAGCACCACCTGGGTGTCCAACGAGCAAGGCGACGCACAGAATCCTCAAACGTTCGTTACAAGGACCTGGTTGCGCGACAACTATCCGCAATTCGCGAAATAGAAAGACCCAGCAGCCACCGAGCGGCTATGCGGGCCACTCACAGAAGCTGGCCACGCACATCAGAAGTCCCAGTCCTCGTCTTCGGTGTTGACGGCCTTGCCGATCACGTAGCTGGACCCCGAGCCGGAGAAGAAGTCGTGGTTCTCGTCGGCGTTGGGGCTGAGCGCGGACAGGATCGCCGGGTTGACATCGGTCTCGTCGCGCGGGAACAGGGCCTCGTAGCCCAGGTTCATCAGCGCCTTGTTGGCGTTGTAGCGCAGAAACTTCTTGACGTCCTCGGTCAGGCCCACGCCGTCGTAGAGGTCCTGGGTGTACTCGACCTCGTTGTCGTAGAGCTCGAACAGCAACTCGTAGGTGTAGTCCTTGAGCTCCTGCTTCTTGGCCTCGTCGACAAGGGCGAGCCCGCGCTGGTACTTGTAGCCGATGTAGTAGCCGTGCACGGCCTCGTCGCGGATGATCAGCCGGATCATGTCGGCGGTGTTGGTCAGCTTGGCCCGGCTGCTCCAGTACATCGGCAGGTAGAACCCGGAGTAGAACAGGAAGCTCTCCAGCAGGGTCGAGGCCACCTTGCGCTTGAGCGGCTCGTCGCCCTTGTAGTACTGCATCACGATCGACGCCTTGCGCTGCAGGTTGGGGTTCTCCTCCGACCAGCGGAACGCGTCGTCGATCTCGGCGGTCGAGCACAGCGTGGAGAAGATGTTGCTGTAGCTCTTGGCGTGCACCGACTCCATGAACGCGATGTTGGTCAGCACCGCTTCCTCGTGCGGGGTCACGGCATCGGGGATCAGGCTGACCGCGCCGACGGTGCCCTGGATGGTGTCCAGCAGTGTCAGGCCGGTGAACACCCGCATGGTGAGCTGCTTTTCGTGGTCGTTGAGGGTGTTCCAGGACTGGATGTCGTTGGACACCGGCACCTTCTCGGGCAGCCAGAAGTTGCCGGTGAGCCGGTGCCACACCTCGGCGTCTTTGTCGTCCTGCAGGCGGTTCCAGTTGATCGCAGAAACGCGGTCGATCAGTTTGATTCCTTCGGACACCAGAACCCCATTTCGCCGATTGTTCTTCGAGTTCGACACTGCTTTTTTCGGTGGTGCAGCCAGTTCTACTCGCCGGCTCCGACACTACAACTTGTGGGGGCGACAAACGTGCGACGACGCAACATCTTGTGTTGGCGTGTCGCGGTGAGGATCACCCGAAGTTCAGCAGAAGCTGTACTCCGAGGCTTTGAACCGCCGGGTCGCCAGCCAGTACTGCCAGGTCATCCCGCTCCACAAGGTGCGGTTGACGCCGTGTTCGTCGAGGTACCAGCTGTGGCAGCCGCCGGTGCTCCACACCGTGGGCGCCAACTGCCGCTGCAGCTCGGCGTTGTAGCGGTCCTGCGCGGCGCGGGTGGGGGTCAGCGCCTGCGCGCCGGCGCGATCCACCGCGGCGATGGCCTGCGCGGCGTAGCGGATCTGGCTTTCGATCATGAACACCACGGAGTTGTGCCCCAGCGCGGTGTTGGGACCGAGCAGGAAGAACAGATTCGGCATGCCGGCGACGGTGATGCCGCGCAGCGCCTCGATACCCTCGCGGTTCCACCGGTCGACCAGATCCTCTCCCCCGGGTCCCTTGATGTCGACGTAGGTGTAGGAGTCGGTGACGTGGAATCCGGTTGCGAACACGACGACGTCGACGGCGCGTTCGGTCTCGTGCCCCTGCGCGTCGGCGGTGACGATGCCGCGCGGGGTGAACCGCATGATGTGCTCGGTGACGACCTCGGTTTTCGGGTCGGCGACGCCGCGGTAGTAGGTGTCGGAGTTGAGGATGCGTTTGCAGCCGGCGCGGTAGTCGGGGGTGAGCTTGCGGCGCAGCTGCGGGTCTTTGACCGAGCGGCGGATGTTCCATTTGCCGGCCAGCTCGCCGAGCTTGAGTAGCCGGGGTTGTTGCGTCATCGCGAAACCGACGGCCTCGTGCAGCCAGTAGATGGCCGCGCGCATCGCGGGCCGCGTGCCGGGCACGTTGGCGAACACCTGCTGCATGCGCTCCGGGATGGGGTTGTTGGGCCGGGGCATCACCCAGGCGGGCGTGCGCTGGTACAGGTACAACTCCGCAACGTCGCCGACGATCTCGGGCACGATCTGGATGGCGCTGGCCCCGGTCCCGATCACCGCCACGCGTTTGCCGGCGATGGCCACGTCGTGGTCCCACTGCGCGGAGTGGAAAGCGGCGTTGCCGGCGGCCAGGTAGTCGTCGAGCCCCTCGAACTCCGGGATCAACGGGATGTGCAGTCCACCGGCGCCCGACACCACGAACTGCGCGACGAACTCGTCGCCGCCGGTGGTGAAGACATGCCAGCGTTGTTCGGCGTCGTCCCACTGGGCGCGGTCGACGTGGGCGCCGAAGCGGATGTAGCGGCGCAGCCCGTACTTCTCCGTGACGCCGAGCAGGTAGTCCTGGATCTCGGGCTGGAAGGACCACATGTGGGTCCAGTCGGGCTTGGGTTCGAACGAGAACGAGTACATGTGCGACGGGATGTCACAGGCACATCCCGGATAGGTGTTGTCCCGCCAGGTGCCGCCGATCTCGTCGGCCTTCTCCAGGATGACGAAGTCGACCCCGCGCCGCTGCAGCTCGATGGCCATGCCCAGCCCGGAGAACCCCGATCCGATGATCACGGTCCGGGTGCGCACCGGGACGGTGGCGGCGGGGGTGCGGTCGGCCTGCTCCGCGACGGTCATGCCCCCGACTGTACCTGGGAACGCCGGTACCGTGTTTCAGGTCAGGCGACCTCTTCGGACCGGCGCACCCCTTCGTGCAGCGGCAGCTCCGGGTCGATCCGGATGCCCAGCACCTCGCAGGTCCCGTTGATCGATCCGATCATGATGGTGGTCAGGTAGTCGACGAATTTCGCCGACGGTAACCGCCGCGGGCTGTCCGGTTCGGAACCGAGCCACCAGTCAGTGGCCGACGCCGCCGCGCCGAACGTCGCGAATCCGGCGAGTTCGAAGGCCGCGTAGTCGAGCTCCATGTCGCTGAGCTCGTTCTTGAACATGTCGGCCATGGCCAGCGTGATGCCGCGGCCCTCGTTGACCGCGCGCATCGCCGACTCGCTCTGCTCGGCGAACCGGCCCTGCATCAGGAAGCGCACCACGTTGGGGTGTTCGTCGACCAGCCGCACGTACTGTTCGACCGCACGGTGCACGACGGCGCGCGCCGGGTCGGTCGAGATGTCGATGGACGGGAAGATCGCCGACCACAGCATGTCGCGCATGCGTTGCCCGATGGCCTGGAACAGGTCGGCTTTGTCGGTGAAGTGCCGGTAGATCTTGGGTTTGGCGGTGCCGGCCTCCTCCGCGATCTCGCGCAGCGACACGTCGGGCCCCTGCCGATCGATCGCGCGGAACGCGGCGTCGACGATCTCGGAGCGCACCTTCTTCCGGTGTTCGCGCCAGCGCTCACTGCGGGCGTCGACCTTGACACCCGGTTCGTCAGCGGAGCGCGTCCTCGACCCTCGTCGCACCCGGCTCACTGTACCCGTTCCACCGTCGCTGACCTGCCAAGACCGGCGGTGGTCGGACCGGGGTGTGCTGTTGGTGACGGTGATCGCTTCGCCGGGAGGTCTGCAGCTGGTTTGGGTACTATCTCGGGCGACAACCGCGCAACGAGACGAGATTTATGACGCAGCGATACGACCTGGTCATTGCCGGTGGAGGCCCTTCGGGCTCCGCCGCGGCGTGGCAGGCCGCGCAAACCGGCGCGAAAGTGGTGGTGCTGGACAAGGCCCAGTTCCCGCGCGACAAGCCCTGCGGCGACGGCCTGACCGCGCGCGCGGTCAGCTATCTGCAGAAGATGGGGTTGGCTGACGAGGTCGCCACCTATCACCGGGTGAACCGGGTGACGGTGTTCAGCCCCAGCCGCTGGGAGCTGTCGTTCCCGAAGCGACCGGGCATGCCCGACCACGGACACACTGTCAGCCGGACCCACCTCGACACCGTGCTGCTCAAGCACGCCGAGTCCGCGGGCGCGGAAATCCGCCAGGGCGCGGAGGTCGCCGGACCCGAGCTCGACGCCAGCGGCCGGGTCGTCGGCGTGAAGCTCAAGAGCGGCGAGACGGTGCTGGGCGACGCGGTGATCGCCGCCGACGGCGCCTACTCGCCCATCAAGCGCGCGCTCAAGATCGACTCGGAGTACAACGGCTACTCCGCGATCGCCATCCGATCCGAGATGCACGCCAACCGGCCGGATTCGGACTCGCTGGACATCTACCTCAAGCTGCTGTTCCAGGGCGACCAGCTGCCCGGGTACGGCTGGGTGTTCCCGATGGGCGACGGCATGTTCAACATCGGGCTGGGCTACGTCAACAGCTACAAGAACTGGCAGTCCATCAACGCCACCCAGTTCCTCGGCGACTTCCTGCGCACCCTGCCGGCCGAGTGGGATCTGCCGCCGATCGAGGAACTGAAGAAGAACAAGAGTGTGCGGGCGTGGCGGCTGCCGATGGGCTTCACCGCGTGGCCGCCGTGGCGGCCTGGGGTGCTGTTCACCGGCGATTCCCTGGGCGCAGGCAAGCCCGCCTCGGGTGCCGGGATCTCCAAGGCGCTCGAATCCGGTTTGGCTGCAGGGGAATGCGCGATGATGGCGCTGGAGAACGGCGGCCCCGACGACTTCACCAACTATGCGCAGCGGATGGAAGCCGCCTGGGGCAGGGAGTACCGGCGCGGCCGCTACATGCACAAGCTGATCGGCCAGCCCCGGCTGGCCGCCGCCGGGGTGAAGTTGATCGACAAGGCCGCCTTCCGCGACCGGATGCTCAAGGCGCTCTACAAGAAGGCCCAGGGGCCGCAGCACACCTTCTGAGCGACCGGCCCGACCTGCCACGTCGGCGTCGTCGAAGCCCATAGAATCCGACGGTGCGCATCGCGAAAGGCCCGGCGGTGGGGATCGGCGGTGCGCGCACCAGCCTGTCGCTGCTGACCGCCGGTCTGATCGGCTATCTGGCTGTGATCGCGGCGTGGCCCGCGGTGCGCGAACGGTTGCCGGCCGGGGTGCGCTGGTTCGGTGCACCCAACTCGGCGGTCACCATCGCGATCGTGGTCGGGGCGATGATCGCGCTGGGCGTTGCGATGACGCGGGGTTCCGACCGCGGGCGGTCGGAGGCACCGGTGGCGATCGTCGGTGGTCTGGCCGTGGCCACCGCAGTGTTGGGCGTCGCCTCGTACTGGCGATGTCAGGACGAGTCCCACCCCGACTTCTTCACCCCGTTGCTGTGGACGGCGGCCCTGGTCAAGGGCGGCGATCCGGCGCGTGCGCTGGCCGGCGGCACCTGTCCATCGCCCATGCCGGTCGCGCTGAACGTCGCCCAGATCTCCGCGCTGGCCGCGCTGTTCACGTCTGTCCTCGGTGTCGGCATCGCGCTGTTCCGATCACGATTCGACCGACTACGCACCCGCATGGCCCGGTCCGTGACCGCGGTGGTCGGTCTCGACGACGACGCCGCACCGCTCGTCGCCGCCGCCGCGCGTACGTTGCGCCGGGCGAGCGCTCTGGTCGTGATCACCGACAGCGCTGACGGCGCGCCTGCCGCACGCGCGAGGGCGGTGGGCGCGCGCGTGCTGGCCCTGGATGTCGATGCACCGGAATCGCTTGTCACCGTGCCGATCTGGCATAAACTCGACCGGCTCTACCTGCTGGGACCCGATCCGTCGACCAACCTGTTGCGGTTGCGCTCGATCACCGCGCACGGCGGCGGGCAGCGCCAGCGCATCCCGCTGGTCGTGCGGATCGACGATCCTTGGCAAGCTGCGGCGTGGCGGGCCCAGCACTTCGGCGGCGTCCACAACCGGTGGGCCGCCGACACCGTCGGGGTCTACGAGGTGACCGCACGTCGCCTGCTCGACCGGATCGTCGCCGGCCCGCAGGTCGACCGGTTGTTGGTATGCGGCTCGTCCCGGCTCACCACCGCGCTGTGCGCCGACATGCTCACCCGACGACTGGAACTCGAATACAGCGGCGAGGGCCGGCTTCCCGCGCTGCACGTGGTCGCTGCCGACGCATCCGAGTATCGCCAGGACTACGAGTTCGCGTCGGCCCAGCTGGGGCACCCCGACCGAGCGCGCGACATCGTCGCCGTCGACGAGGACCCGACCGCCGCTTCGCTGATCGACATGGCGCGGAGGGGGGACCCTGCGGCCACCGCTCTGATTCTGGTGGAGTCAGGTCCCGACGTCGGCACCGCCACCCGGATCGCAGCCCGGCTGCCCCACACCGTGATCCACGTCCACGATCCGAGGGCCGACGCCACCCACGAGCGCGTTCCGGTGGTCGGGCGTCTGTTCACCTACCGGCTCAGCCTCGACCTGCCCGGCGGCCAGGCGCACGACGCATGGGAGCGCGCCGCCGCGTTGATCCACAATCGGTACGTCGCCGAATCAGCCACCGTAGGCCCGGCAGCAGTCCCGTGGCGCCAGCTCGACGAGTTCTACCGCGAATCCAATCGCCGCCAGGTGCGCAACGCATTGTGGATGGTGGAGAAGATCGGCGGCCACACCTGGAACACGTGGGGCGAGCCGTTCGATGGCGTCACCACCGCTCAGCTGCGGGAACTGCCGGCACAGGACCAGTTGCACGCGCTGGGTTTCGAGAAGACCACCGCGGAAGCGATGGCGCGAGCCGAGCATGAGGACTGGTGCCGCTTCTACCGCAAGCACGGTTGGCGATACGGTCCGCAGCGCGACGATGACGCCAAGGTGCACGACAAGCTCGTCGACTGGTCGCACATCGCGGCGGATCCGACGCTGCTCGACGCCGCGCTGCGCAGCTTGGCCGCCACGCTGACCAAACTCCGGGAACTGGGCTATCGCTCACGACCCGCTTCGAACGCCGACTGGCTGCCGTTCCGCAGAACGGGGGCCGTGGTGGCCGAGCAGCGACCGACGGCGTGGACATGGACCGCGCACGACGGGTCCACCATGACTGCCGAGCCCGGCGACTGGGAGGTGCGCGACGAGTCGGGCGGGGACTCATGGTCGGTGCGCGACGACATCTTCCACGCGACACACCGGCATCTCGGCGGGCGGCGATGGCGCCGGCTGGGAACGGTACTGGCCAGACCGGCCCGCGACGGGGAGACCGTCCACACTCTGGAGGGGGCCATCACCGCTCCGTCGAGATCCTGGATCGTGCAGGGTGATCATGGCGATGTCTGGGCGGTACCCCACGACGAATTTCAGCGCCGCTACGAGCGTGCCGATCAGGACAGGTCGAACACTCGCGGGAAATGATCGGGCGCAACCTGTTTGGCCGCCGCCGCCACCCCGAGACGAGACAGCTGGGATAGGTTTCGCGGATTGTCCATCGCGTAGAGCGCATCGCACTGGGACTCGTCGAGATGCCACCCCAGGGTCGCCCGCAGCCAGGTGGGTTCCAGCACCACCTCGTATCGCTGATAAGTGATCATGTCGGGCCCGCCACCCAACCGGTCGGCGCGCAGATCGCCGACCTCCCCGTCGATCTGCCACGATGTCGGACTGGTCGAGATCCACTGCAGTACCGCCTGACCCAGCCAGTTCGCGTCGGCCATGATCGACAGCATCGATTGCGCGGCGAGCAGCACCGCCGGCATCTTCATGACCTCGGCGGCCGGCATCTGCAGCGGCCGCATCCCCGTACCTGCCGACACCAGCAGCAGGTTGTCGGCACCGAAGGCCCAATTCAGGCCGTAACCGCTGCACGTGGCGAGCATCAGCATCTGCAGCGCCGGGTTGTTGTACGGGCTGACGCCTCCGTCGACGAAAGCACCCGCGACCTCGGGAGCCAGGCGCAGCATCTCCGGCTCGAAATAGTGGGGGGCAGCAGTGCTTGCCCTGACGACGTTGCGTAGCAGGAGATCTCGATTGGGATAGCTTTCCCCGTCACCGTCGAAGTACTTTCCGCGGGGGTTGTTGTGCAACAGCCACGGGCTTCCGGTATCCAGCCGCTTGGTCATCACCATCAGACCGGTCCGCAGCTCATCTCCGCCCAGCGTGGCATCACCGAAGTGCCGGTCCAGCGCATCCAGCAACGGCTCTTTCGGGAACTTCGCCCCGAGCAGTCCGAACCGCAGGATCCCCTTGTCGAATACCTTGTCCCCCAGCGAGCGGTACAGGACCACGAGGTCGTCCACTGCGAAGCCCATCGCGAGCGCGGTCGCGATGATGGAACCGGTTGATGTCCCGCCGATCAGATCGAAGTAGTCGCACAACCGGAATTCCGGGTCGCCGCCATGCCGGTCGCGCAGAATGGTCTCGATGCGGGCCAGGTAGCCCAAGGTGAGCGCACCGCGGACGCCCCCACCGTCGAGAGCCAGCAGCCGTTTGGGGCCCTCCCCGAACAGGTGCTCGTCGCGCGTTCTGACGTTCACAGCGTCGGAAGTCCCGGACATGTCGCGACGTAGTCGATCTCGGGCGACACCCACTGGTCCCACTGTTGTCGGCTCATGTTCGACGTCAGCTTCGCGCACAGCTCCTCCGCTGTGCCGCGCGTGGGCCACAGGCGGACCGTCCCGTCTGCGCTTCCCGAGACGATGAGACCACGTTCGTGGTCGATTGCCACGCTGCGAGCCGCTTGGCTGTGTCCGGTCAGCGGCTCGCCGACGGGCCGAAGCGAGGCCAAATCCCATTGCCGCACAGTGCGGTCGGCGCTTCCCGAGGCGAGCGACGTTCCCGAGATCGCGACCGACATCACCGAGTCGGTGTGCCCCCGCAGGGGCTCCCCGACCTGCTGTCCCGTGCCGGCGTCCCAGACCCTGAGCTGGCCGTCCCCGGTGCCGCTGACGAAGCGGTCTCCGTCGGCGGTGTAGACGATGCTGTTGACCCAGTCGATGGCCCCACCGATGGTGTCCCCGATCTGTTCACCGGTCGTGGTGTCCCACAGCCGGATGGTCTGGTCCGCACTTCCCGACGCGACACGACCGCCGTCCGGACTGAACACCGTGGTCAGGACGGCACCGGTGTGGCCTGTCAGCGGAGCACCGATCTGCTCACCGGTGCGCGCGTCCCACAGGCGCACCGTTCGGTCGTCGGCACCGGAGACGATGCGCGTGCCATCGGGGCTGAACGCCGCGCTGTACAGGGCGCCGGTGTGGCCCACCAGCGGGCCGCCGATGGGCCGGCCGCTTTCGGCGTCCCAGATCCGCAACGTCCGGTCGTCGGATCCGGACACCACCCGATCGCCGCCGGGACTGAAAGCCACCGGACCCACGCTGTTCTCGTGTCCGGTGAGCGGAGCGCCGACGCCGCGTCCGGTGGCCGCGTCCCAGAAGCGCACCGTCCCGTCGAGACCCCCGCTGACGATCCGGGATCCGTCCGGGCTCACCGCGACACTCCATACGCCCCGTTGCTGGGCTGGGATCAGATGCTGGATGTCCCACAGCCGCACCGACTGGTCGTAGCTGGAGCTGACCAGCCGGTGACCGTCGGGCGCGAACGCCACGCCGAAAACCTCGAACTGGTGGCCCATCAGGGGTTCTCCCAGCGGCGTGAAACTCTGGGTGTCCCACAGGCGGACGGCGTTGTCCCCGCCGCCCGAGGCGAGAACGGATCCGTCCGGGCTGAAGGCCACGCTGAAGACGCCGTCCCGATGGTCGGTCAGCGGCAGCGCCGCCAGCGTCCCGGCCGCGACGTCCCAGATGCGCACTGTGCCGTCGAGGCTGCCCGACGCCAGGAACTTCCCGTCGCGACTGAAGGCCACTGACCGCACGGACGCGAAGTGCCCGGTGAGCGGCGCACCGATCTCCCGGCTCGACTCGACATCCCATAACCGGACGCTCTCGTCGCCCGAGCCTGTGGCCAGTTGCCGCCCGTCGGGACTGAACGCCAGGGCGTAGATCCCGTCCGCGTGCGCGGGCAGCGGTGCACCGATGGCGGCGCCCGACCGGCCGTCCCACATCTGCAGGTTGCCGTCCCAGCCGCCGGTGGCGATGCGGCGACCGTCAGGGCTGAACGCCACCGCCCCCACCGCCCCGGTGCGGCCCTTCACCTCGCGTGGGGTCGCCCCGAGATCGTCGACGGCCCAGAGCAACACGGTGTCCCTGCCCGCACTGGCCAGCGTCGCGCCGTCGGGACTGAACGCCAGCGCCAGCACGTCGTCCCGGTGCTGACCGAGGCGCTCGGCGATCAGCTCGCCACTGTCGAGATTCCAGACCCGCACACCGTCGTCGCGCCCTCCGGCAGCGATGAGGCGACCGTCGGGACTGACGGCCACCGCGTCCATCGGGGTGGATGTCCGCATGATGCGGACCGTGTCGTCCCGGCTGACCACCGCCCGGTACACCGCGTCGTCACCGATCTGCTGATCGAGTACCCGTGCGGCGAGAATTTGTTGGAACGCCTGCTCGTCGCTGCCGAACCGGGAGCCGGCGAGGATTCCGTCGGCCTCCGACACCAGCCGGACCGCGGTGGCCTGCTGGAACCTGTGCTGGGCCTGACCGCGGGCGAGCACCGCGACGATCGACGTCACCACGGCCACGACGGCCACCACGGCGGTACCGGCGAGCACCGCACGCAGCACCGTCGAACGGCGCCGCAGCGTCGCCGCATGAGCTTCCGCGGTGGCCTGTCGCTCCTGGGCGTGTTGGGCACGCTCCTGCGCTGCGGTCAGCTCGGCGCGGCGCTGCTGTTCCTCGGCGGCGCGGCGCTGCTGTTCCCGCTGATGCGAGGCGTCGAGGAACGGATGCGTCGAGGCCAGTCGCTCGCGAAAACCCGGCTCGTTGGCCAAGCGGATCGCCTCGGCCAGTCGGCTGCCCTCCAAGAGCCACGAGGGGTTGTGGTCGTTCCCGGACCAGGCGGCCGCGGCGCGTTCGAGATCGTCGGCGTCCTTGAGGTCCTTGCGCTCGTCGCGTAGCCAGCCGGCGAGCTCGTCCCATTGGCGCAGCAGGCTTTCCAGGGCGACCTCGACGACCACCTGGCCGTCCCGGTTGTCCTTGACCATCAGACGTTTCGCGACGAGCGCGTCGATCAGCGGCCGGCTCTCGGCCGGAAGGTCCGCCCAGCGGGCGACACGCCGCATCGGTTGATCGCTGTCGGCGTTGATCGTCGCCAGCCATGGGATGAACGCCGCGCGCAGGGCCGACAGTTCGGCAGCGCGCTGCTGCGGATCGCGGGAGAGCACTTCGTCGATCTCGGTCTGCACCACCCGGCGCATGCCGCCCAGGTTTTCGTAGCTTCTCAGGGTGAGCTCGCCGGTGCCGCCGTAGTCGACGTAGAGCCGGGACAGCGTCAGCGCCAGTATCGGCAGGGTGTCGGCGCCCTCTGCGGAGTCGGCCAGCAAGCGGTCCACCAGGTCGGGGGCGACCTGCAGCGGACGGCCGGATTCGGTGGCCCGCGCGGCCGGGCCGGTGATCACCTCCTTGAATTGGGTCGGTGGCATCGGCTTGAGTTCGTCGAACAACACCGTCCCGAGTCCCGCGAGGGCGGGGTGGGTCTGCATGACCTCGTAGCGATCGGTGCGGATGGTCGCCGTGACGACCAGTCCGAGGTCATCGGCGTTCATGATCTCGGCGACGCCGGCGAGCAGCCGCAGGAAACCCTCGGCAGAGGGACCGGTGTCGGCGCCGAACAGTTCCTCGGCCTGGTCCAGCGGGAGCACCAACGTCGGTGCGGACACGGCGGCCTCGCCGGTGTCGCGGTCGAGCAGGCGCCGCGCCGCGGCCTGGCGGATCTCGGACATCCATCCCGCCACCGCGTCGACGTCGCCGACTGCGCACCGCTGCTTGATGTCGCCGAGCGCCGCTGCGGGCAGGTCGAACTGTCGCCGCGTGCCGGCCAGGGCGGCGGCGAAGCCCGACGTCCCCGTCAGCGCGTTGCGCTCCGGGCGCACGATGTCCATCAGGACGAACCGCCGGTCTTCACGTCGCAACCGAGGTAACAGGCCGGCGCGGAGAAACGAGGACTTGCCGCTTCCCGACGGCCCCAGTATCACCAGCAAGGCGTCGATCGCGGCCACGCGCATGCCGCGCATGGTGTCGAGAGCTCGGACGATCTGCGCGTCACGCCCGAAGAACACCGCCGCGTCGGACTCCTCGAGCGGCTCCCAGCCGCGATAGGGCGCGCGGTCGGGATCGTCCGGCGGCGGCCACACGAACGACTCTGCGCCGATGCCGGCACCGCGGATACCGTCGCGCAGCCGGTACAGACCAGCGGTGGAGAACTCGACCGGCGGACCGCCGCCGATATCGACCGCGGTGACCGGACCGTCACCGAACAGGTCGCAACGCTGCCATTCCGACGTCAGATCGTCACCCGTCGACGGTTGCAGCCGGGCGACGAAGATTTGCTTGTTCAGGTTCTCCGCGGTGCGGTACTCGACCTTGCACTCGTGCGACGCTTCCCAGTTGGTCGACAGTAGGCAGACGACGGCCTCGCACCGGGCGTTCGCCTGTCGCAGCGCATCCTTCCAGCGGGTGCCGGTTCGCAAGCCGGAGGCGGGGTCGACATCGAGGAAGATCTCGTTGGCCAGCGGCGGCGTCTGCTCGACCAGCCACTGTTTGAGAGCGACGGCCTGGCGCGCGTCACGGCTGGAATGACTGAGGAAAATTCGTGACACGCGCCGGCCCCCGCGGTGATACTGACGATGGGGTCAGGCTAATGCACGCTCCGTTGCTACGAGTGCGAATCTGTGCACTGTCGGCACGCGGCGCTACGGTGCCCCCATGGAGCAACGAGTCAGCCTGATCACTTTGGGTGTCGACGATCTCGAACGGTCGCGGCGGTTCTACGAGCAGGGTCTGGGCTGGATACCCAAGGACGCACCCGAGGGCGTGGTCTTCTACCAGTTGCCCGGCATCGCGCTGGCGTTGTTCGGCCGCGACGACCTTGCCCACGACGCCCGCCATCCGATCGACGGCCGGTTCAGCGGCGTCACGATCGCGATCAACGAGCGCAGCGAACGCGACGTCGACGCGGTGCTCGCGCAGGCCGAGGCGGCCGGGGCGCAGATCCTCAAACCGGCCGAGAAGGTGTTCTGGGGCGGCTATTCCGGCTACTTCGCCGACCCGGACGGCCACGTGTGGGAGGTGGCGATGAACCCCTTCTGGACGATCAACGACGACGGCACCCTGACGATCTGAGTGCTCACCGTCGGGCGCGCTTGGCCCTACCGGGGGTGCGGGCCACCTTACCCGCGGCGGCCCGCGCAGCCTGCTTGGCCAAGGCCTTCTCTCGCGCGGTGCGTTTCGGTGCGGGCGGCGTCTGTCCTCGCGACGACCCGGGCTTGCGCCCGCGCACGATACCGATGAACTCCTCGACGAGCGCCGACTGCGGCCCCTCCGGTAAGGCGAGCGCCACGGGGCAGGTGGGCGCATCGGTGATCTGGCGATAGGTGAGGTCTCTGCGGTGGTGCAGCCGCGCCAGTGACTGCGGGACGATGAGAACGCCCACCCCGGCGGCGACGAGTTCCGTTGCCTGCTCGGTGTTCTCGGGCCGGTGCCCGACGACGACGCCGGGCGCGTCGGCCCAGACGACGGCGTCGTCGCGCGGGATCAGTCTGGGCTCCCCGTCGAGGTCGGTGGCGGTGACCGCGTCGGCGGCGCTGAGCAGGTGGTCGGTCGGCACCACAACCACCGTGGTCTCCTCGTAGAGCGGGATCACGGCCAGCCCGGACGTGTCCGCCGGCAGACGCAGCAACGCGATGTCGACCGTGCCGGCGCGCGCGGCGTCGGCGGCGTCGCCCGCGTTCAGGCTGCACAGCTGTAGCGGCACGTCGGGGTGGCGCTGCGCCCAGATCCGCGCCCACTTCGCGGGCGTCGCGCCCGGGATGTAACCCAGCGCGAGCGACGACGAAGCCATCGCTTCAGGCTACCGATACCCTGAGCTGATGAGCAGGCCGAACGCGCAGTCCATGAAACCCGCCACCGCGGCGAAGAAGCTGGACGTGTACCTGCCCGCGACACCGGCAGAGTTTCAGGCCAACCCGATCACCCGCTCCGAACTCGAGACGCTACAAGCCGACCCGCCGCAATGGCTCAAGGACCTCCGCAAGAGCGGCCCCCACCCGAAGAATCTGGTGGCGGCCAAGCTGGGCGTGTCGATCGCCGGGCTGGCGCGCGGCGGGATCACCGAGGCGCTGACCACCGAGCAGATCACTGCGCTCCTCGACGACAAGCCGGACTGGCTGGTCGCCGAGCGCGAGAGCTACCAGAGCGTGCTCCGCGAGGAGCGACGGCTGAAGGCCGTGCGGGCCGAGAAGGCTCGCGAGGGCTGACCCCTCCGGCAGCGGGGCATGCGGGCAGCCGGGCGTGCGGCAGCCCGCTGTGCGGTTTCATACGCAAACCGCTGCGCCCGCATCAGAAGGGCGCAGTCGGACCGGGCCTCCGCGCTCGACCACGGCGCCTGATCAGCGTCGTTACTTCTCGGGGACTACCGAAGCAGTCCCCCGAGCGCGTCCACGCAGGAGGTACACAGCCGGCAAGATGCCGGCCGATGAGACGACGCCCAGCGCGGCCCGCCACAGCCACCGTGGACCGTTGACCTGAGCGGCGTTGCGGTCGGCGAGATCACGCAGCGCCCACGCCCGCAGGCCCGCGTCGAGCACGGCCACGACGACGATCGTTGCCTTGCCCGCCGGAGGGATGTCTTTCCACGACGTGGCTGCCATGGCAGTTCCTTTCATTTCGGGACATCAACGGAAGAACTTCTCGGTGAGCCGGTCGAAGAAGTCGTCGAGGCGCCGCTCCAACGGACTGTCCTTGACCCACTTCTCCCACGCGTAGATCGCGACGAACAGTGCGGCGACGATGCCGAAGACCAGCGCCGCAACAAGCATCGCCTCAGTGGCTGTCGACATCACATCACCTTCGCGCGTAACGGCTCCGACACCGACGCAGGAGGTCCGGCCAAGTGCCGGACCTCCGTACCGTCAGGGACCGGTCGTCACAACATGCAGCTGACGCAACCCTCCACCTCAGTGCCCTCCAGCGCCATCTGGCGTAGCCGGATGTAATACAGCGTCTTGATGCCCTTGCGCCAGGCGTAGATCTGAGCTCTGTTCACATCGCGGGTGGTCGCGGTGTCCTT
Source organism: Mycolicibacterium duvalii (assembly GCF_010726645.1). Taxonomy (NCBI): domain Bacteria; kingdom Bacillati; phylum Actinomycetota; class Actinomycetes; order Mycobacteriales; family Mycobacteriaceae; genus Mycobacterium; species Mycolicibacterium duvalii. Next base: position 2,576,735 of record NZ_AP022563.1, read on the forward strand.
GAAGAACAACGTCAGGCTCAACCCCTGGTCCACGTGCTGGGTCGCCGCGGCATAGGTGTCGATGATCTTCTCGTACCCGATCTCGTATGCGTCCTGGTAGTACTCCAGGTTGTCGTTGGTCAGGTACGGCGCCGGGTAGTAGACCCGGCCGATCTTGCCTTCCTTGCGGATCTCGATCTTGCTGGCCACCGGGTGGATCGAGCTGGTCGAGTTGTTGATGTAGGAGATCGACCCGGTGGGCGGCACGGCCTGCAGGTTCTGGTTGTAGATACCGTGCTTTTGCACCGACTCCTTGAGCCGCTTCCAGTCCTCCTGGGTCGGGATGCGGATACCGGCGTCGGCGAAGAGCTGGCGGACCCTGCCGGTCTTGGGCTCCCACACCTGATCGGTGTACTTGTCGAAGAACTCACCGCTGGCGTACTTCGACCGCTCGAAGCCGGCGAAGTGCGAACCGCGTTCGATCGCAATGCGATTCGATGCACACAACGCGTGGTAGAGCACGCAGTAGAAGTAGATGTTGGTGAAGTCGATGCCTTCGTCGGAGCCGTAGAAGATCCGCTCGCGGGCCAGGTAGCCGTGCAGGTTCATCTGCCCGAGCCCGATGGCGTGCGAGTCGTTGTTGCCCTGCTCGATCGACGGCACCGAGGTGATGTGGGTCTGGTCGCTCACCGCGGTCAGCGCCCGGATGGCCACCTCCACGGTCTGCGCGAAGTCCGGTGAGTCCATCGCCTTGGCAATGTTCAGCGAACCGAGGTTGCAGGAGATGTCCTTACCGATCTTCTTGTAGGACAGATCGTCGTTGAACTCCGACGGCGTGGAGACCTGAAGAATCTCCGAGCACAGGTTGGAGTGGGTGATCTTGCCCTCGATCGGGTTGGCTCTGTTGACCGTGTCCTCGTACATGATGTACGGGTAGCCGGACTCGAACTGCAGCTCGGCCAGGGTCTGGAAGAACTCGCGCGCCTTGATCTTCGTCTTGCGGATCCGGCTGTCGTCGACCATCTCGTAGTACTTCTCGGTGACCGAGATGTCGGCGAACGGCACCCCGTAGACGCGCTCGACGTCATACGGCGAGAACAGGTACATGTCCTCGTTCTTCTTGGCCAGCTCGAAGGTGATGTCGGGAATCACCACCCCCAGGCTCAGGGTCTTGATGCGGATCTTCTCGTCGGCGTTCTCCCGCTTGGTGTCGAGGAAGCGGTAGATGTCGGGATGGTGGGCGTGCAGATACACCGCGCCCGCCCCTTGCCGCGCGCCGAGCTGGTTGGCATACGAGAAGGAATCCTCGAGCAGCTTCATGATCGGGATGACGCCCGAGCTCTGGTTCTCGATGTTCTTGATCGGTGCGCCGTGCTCACGAATGTTGCTCAGCAGCAACGCCACCCCGCCGCCGCGCTTGGACAGCTGCAAGGCCGAGTTGATGGAGCGACCGATGGACTCCATGTTGTCCTCGATGCGCAGCAGGAAGCAGCTCACCGGCTCGCCGCGCTGCTTCTTGCCCGAGTTCAGGAACGTCGGGGTGGCCGGCTGGAAGCGGCCGTCGATGATCTCGTCGACAAGCTTCTCGGCCAGTGCGGTGTCACCGGAGGCCAACGTCAGCGCCACCATGACCACGCGGTCCTCGAACCGCTCCAGGTAGCGCTTCCCGTCGAACGTCTTGAGTGTGTAGGACGTGTAGTACTTGAACGCGCCCAGGAAGGTCGGGAACCGGAACTTCTTGGCGTAGGCGCGATCGAGCAGCGTCTTGACGAAGTTGCGGGAGTACTGATCGAGCACCTCGCGCTCGTAGTACTCCTTCTCGATCAGGTAGTCGAGCTTCTCGTCCTGGCTGTGGAAGAAGACGGTGTTCTGGTTAACGTGCTGCAGGAAGTACTCCCGGGCGGCCAGCACGTCCTTGTCGAACTGAATCTTGCCGTCGGCGTCGTACAGATTCAGCATCGCGTTCAACGCGTGGTAGTCGGTCTCCCCCGGGAGCGCGTGGGTGCCTGTGGTTACAGGTTCTGCAGCTGTGACGGTTGGTGGCACGTCTCTTCCTTCCGGGCGTCGGCCCAAAAATCGGTCAGGCCCTGGCGTACGGCGAAGACGTCGTCCGTGGTGCCCATCAATTCGAAGCGGTACAGAAAGGGGACGCCGCACTTGCGGGAGATGACGACCCCCGCATAGCCGAATTCGGCGCCGAAGTTGGTGTTGCCCGCGGCGATGACGCCGCGGATCAACGACCGGTTGTGTTCGTCGTTCAGGAAGGCGATCACCTGCTTGGGGACATAACCCCCACGGTCAGGATCAGGACCATTGGCGTGCCCGCCACCGTAGGTGGGGACGACCAGCACATAGGGTTCGTCGACCTGGATCCGTTCCTTCAACGGGATGCGGATGGCAGGAAGCTCGAGCTTCTGTACGAAACGATGGGTGTTCTCCGACACGCTGGAGAAGTAGACGAGGTTGCCCACTGTCGTCTCCTCTCTGTCGGGTCGGCGGATGATCTAAGCGGTGACCGCGGCGGCGCCGGCCAGCGACTTGATGCGGTCGGGGCGGAAGCCCGACCAGTGCTCGGCACCGGCCACCACGACCGGGGCCTGCAGGTAGCCCAGCGCCATCACGTAGTCACGCGCCTCGTCGTCGACCGAGATGTCGATGACCTCATAAGCGACGCCCAGTTTGTCGAGCGCCTTGTAGGTGGCGTTGCACTGCACGCAGGCCGGCTTCGTGTACACGGTGACGGGTGCTGGCTGAGTCATCTGCGATCGGCTCCTGTCGTGAGGCTGTCTGAGGGTGATCCGAGGGTGGAGAGAGCGAGCTGGCAACATCGTGACTACTGCGTTTCGCTGGAGTTCAGCGACCCGGGGACCATCAAAATTCCACGCCGTCCGGCCCACACTCCGGGTGATCGGCGGGCCGACAGATCCGGATTCTTCAGGCTCGTCCGGACTCCATATCTTGGGGGTCCTTCGGTGGTCGAAACACTACACCTAGTGTCCGACATTACGAAGGGATACAAGATGTTCTGAATGACATTTTTGAAATTCCCAGGTCGTAAGCCTTTCGCCGTCCACCGCCCCGGCGTGTCGCACGTCACAATCGACCGTGTCGCCGGGCTTATGTCAGGTGTAGCAGCACCCACCGACATCGCCGCACCGCCCCGGCGCCTCCGCCACCGCCCTCAGCAAACGACCGAGAGCCCCCGCCGCCGGGCCAGCAAAGTCCGGCTCTGGACACGCCGACGGCCTCCGCCACGGTCGACAGGCCAGCAGCAAGCGATCCCCGGGGCCGGCGGCAACCCGGCCCCGGGGCTCGGCCGCAACGAGCGGCCGTCAGCCGATCTCGCTGACCAGCTTCCCGATCACGCCGTTGAGGCCCTCGACGACCTCGGCGTTCTCGCGGGGGTGCTTGCCATCGAGGGTGCCGGTCGGGATCGACAGCGTGAGGTCCTCGACCACGCGCGGACCGGCGATGCCGAACGACTTGCGGGTCTCGTCGTGCGCCCAGCGGCCGCCGTAGCGACCCAGTGCGGCGCCGATGACCACCAGCGGCTTGTCGTTGAGCGCACCGTTGCCCCACGGCCGAGACAGCCAGTCGATCGCGTTCTTGAGCACACCGGGGATGCTGCCGTTGTACTCAGGTGTGACGACCAGCGCGCCGCCCGCCCGGGCCGCGGCGGCACGCAGCGCCGCCACCGGTTCCGGGACAACATCGTTGTCGATGTCCTCGTTGTAGAACGGGAGCTCGCCGAGCCGGTCGAACAGCTCGAAGGTGGTGCCGGCGGGGGCGCTCTCCACGGCGAGCTCGGCGAGCTGGCGGTTCACCGACGCGGCGCGCAAGCTACCCACCAGGACCAGAACGGTGTTGTCCGGCATTCGCATCTCCTTCTCGAGTTGACGGGTCGTCGCCCGAGATAACCGGACCGCAGTCCGAATTATTCCGGCTGGATTACAGTGGCCGAGGTGAGTGCGTCTGCGCGTCCCGTCACGCTGCCGGTGATCGATCCGGGCCCGCCCGAGCGCGGCGATGCGGCACGCAACCGCGGCCGCATCCTCGAGGCCGCCCGCCGCCTCGTCGCCGAGCGCGGCGCCGAGGCGGTGACCACCGACGACATCGCGGCCGCAGCCGGGGTCGGCAAGGGCACGCTGTTCCGGCGCTTCGGCAGCCGGGCCGGGTTGATGATCGTGCTGCTCGACGACGACGAGAGGGCCCATCAGCACGCGCTCCTGTTCGGGCCGCCCCCGTTGGGCCCGGGCGCCCCTCCCCTCGATCGCCTGCTGGCCTACGGCCGCGCGCGGCTGTCGTTCGTCGACTCGCACTTCGCGTTGCTCTCCGATGTCGGTCGCGATCCGCAGACGCGGTTCAACGCACCGAACACACTGCACCACAGCCATATCCGGGTGTTGCTCGAAGCCGCGGACACCACCGGTGACCTCGACGCCCAGGCCGCGGCGCTGCTGGCCCTACTCGACGCCGACTACGTCCACCACCAGACCTCCGAGCGCGGACGCACCCTGGAGGATCTCGGTGACGCGTGGGAAGCAGTGGCGCGCAAGTTGTGCGGGACATGACCGAACAGACCGGCGGGTGGATTCTGCACGTCGACCTCGACCAGTTCCTGGCCGCGGTGGAACTGCGCCGCCGACCGGAACTGGTCGGACAACCCGTCATCGTCGGCGGCAGCGGAGACCCGAACGAACCGCGGAAAGTGGTCACCTGCGCGTCCTATGAGGCACGCGCCCACGGCGTGCGGGCCGGGATGCCGCTGCGCGCCGCGGTCCGGCGCTGCCCCGAAGCCACCTTCCTACCCTCGGACTCCGCGGCCTACGACGCTGCATCGGAGGAGGTGATGGGATTGCTGCGCGATCTGGGCCATCCGGTGGAGGTGTGGGGTTGGGACGAGGCGTATGTTGGCGCGCAGGTGCCGACGCTGCCCGACGCCATCGCACTGGCACAACGCATCCGGGCGGTCATCGGCACCCAGACCGGCCTGTCGTGTTCGGTCGGCATCAGCGACAACAAGCAGCGCGCCAAGGTCGCCACCGGTTTCGCCAAACCGGCGGGCATCCACGTCCTCACGGAGGACAACTGGATGGCGACCATGGGGGAACACCCGGTCTCGCACCTATGGGGAGTGGGGCCGAAAACTGCGAAAAGGCTTGCCACCATGGGGATCAACAGCATCGCAGAGTTGGCCGCCACCGATGCGCAGGTGCTCACCGAGGCGTTCGGGCCGACCACCGGGCTGTGGATCCTACTGCTGGCCAAAGGCGGCGGCGACAGCACCGTCAGCGCACAGCCGTGGATCCCGCGCTCCCGCAGCCACGTCGTGACCTTCCCCGAGGACCTGACCGATCCGCAGGAGATGGCCCGGGCGGTCACCGAACTGGCCCGCCGGACCCTCACCGAAGTGGTCGAACAGCAACGCATCGTCACCCGCGTCGCGGTCACCGTGCGTACCAAGACGTTCTTCACCCGTACCAAGATCCGCAAGCTCGCCACCCCCGGGACCGATGCCGAGATCATCGTGACCACTGCATGCGAGCTGCTGAGCCTGTTCGATCTGGACCGCCCGGTGCGGCTGCTGGGCGTACGGCTGGAGCTCGCGACCCCGGCGGCGGCGACCGGAACCGACGTTGTCGGCGCCGGCCGCTAGCGTCGGACCATGCTCGAGACAGTGGCGATCCGCGGCTACCGTTCGCTGCGCGATGTCGTGGTGCCGCTGCGGCGGCTGACGGTGTTCACCGGCGCCAACGGTGCAGGCAAGTCCTCGCTGTACCGCGCGTTGCGACTGCTCGCCGACTGCGGTCGCGGTGAGGTCATCTCCTCGCTCGCGCGGGAGGGCGGCGTGGAGTCGGCGTTGTGGGCCGGCCCCGAGAACCTGGCGGGAGCGCGTCGCACCGGAGTCGCCGAAGGCGGCCGGCGTACCCGCAGCGTCTCGATCGAACTGGGCTATGCCAGTGACGATTTCGGCTATCTGATCGACCTGGGCCTCCCCCAGAACGGTAATACCGCGTTTTACCGTGACCCGGAGATCAAGCGGGAGATCATCTTCGCCGGCGCGGTCGCGCGGCCCGCGGCGACGCTGGTGCGCCGCGTCCGGGCGCACGTCGAGGTCGCCGGCGAGACTCCCGGCCGGTTCGACGAGCTCGCCCGAAACCTGGCGACGCACCGCAGTGTGCTCAACGACTGGGCGGGTGCGGCGCCCGAGCTCGCTGTGGTGCGAGAACGCCTGCGCGACTGGCGGTTCTACGACGGTTTCCGCGCCGACGGTGACGCACCGGCACGCCGTCCGCAGGTCGGCACCCGCACCCCGGTGCTGGCCAACGACGGCGCCGACCTCGCCGCGGCGGTCCAGACCATCCTGGAGACCGGCACCGAAGATCTGGCGGGTGCGGTCGACTCCGCACTCGACGGTGCGACGGTGTCGGTGTCGGTCAACGACGGGCTGTTCGACCTGCTGCTGCATCAGCGCGGCATGCTGCGCCCGCTGCGCAGCGCCGAATTGTCCGATGGCACACTGCGTTTTCTGCTGTGGACCGCGGCGCTGCTGAGCCCGGAACCGCCGTCGCTGATGGTGCTCAACGAACCCGAGACGTCATTGCATCCCGAACTCGTCACGCCGCTGGCGCAGATGATCATCGCGGCGGCGACCCGTACCCAGGTCGTCGTCGTCACCCACTCGGCGGCGCTGCGCAGCGCGCTGGGCGCCGGTCCCCTCGGATCCGACGCCGACGCCTGGGAGATCGAGCTGGTCAAAGACTGGGGCGAGACCACGATAGCCGGTCAAGGTCTGCTCGCCACCCCGCGCTGGGACTGGGGCTCCCGTTAAGACTCAGCGCGCCTTTCGTTTCGGACGCAGCGCCCGGGTGAACACTACGTTGACCTGCTTCATCGCGACGCTGTAGGGCAGCCACATGGTGCGCTTGAACAAATACAGCGCCCGGATGTCGGGCGAGGTGTAGATCAGGTAGCGATTGCGGGCCGCGCCGCGCAGGATCTTGGCCGCGGCCACCTCCGGGGACACCGCGTGCCCACCGAAACGGCGCGTCCAGAACTGCACGCGCGGGTCCTCGCGATCGACTCCGGCAATGGCCACGGTCTGCACCAGCGGGGTCTTCACCGCACCGGGCACCGCCACCGAGACACCGATTCGGTGACGCGCCAGGTCGAACCGCAACACCTCCGAGAGCCCGCGCAGGCCGTACTTGCTGGCCGAGTACGCGGAGTGCCAGGGCAGCGCGACCAGCCCCGCGGCCGAGGACACGTTGACCAGCTGACCGCCACGCCGGGCGGCGACCATCGGCGGCACGAACGCCTCGATGACGTGAATCGGGCCCATCAGGTTCACGTCGATCAGCGACTTCCAGTGCTGATGGGTCAGCGTGGACACGGTCCCCCACGCCGAGATCCCGGCGACGTTCATCACGACATCCATGGCGGGATGCTCGGCGTGGATGTCGGCGGCGAACTCGGTCACCGCGGCGTAGTCGCTGATGTCCAGGGCCCGATGAGCGGCGACGGTGCCGCCCAGCGCGCGGGCGTCGGAGACGGTGTCGGCCAGTCCGTCGGCGTCTCGGTCGGTCAGGTACAGCTCGGCGCCCTGTTCGGCCAGCTGCAGCGCGGTCGCGCGGCCGATGCCGCTGGCCGCGCCGGTGATGAGGCACCGCTTACCGGCGTAGCCGTCGCGGAGAGGTCTGCGGGGTCCGCTGCGTCGGGCCATGGAAGCCAACCCTACCGGCGGCCCGGATGCGACCTCGTCAGCAGATCAGCTGCGCAGGTCGCCGCCGCCCCAAAGCGCATAGAGCCAGAGCCGCTCGACGATCTCGACCGCCCGGGCGATGTCGGTGTCGCGGCCGATGAACGAGCTGTCATGCAGCAGCGTCATCGTGGTGGTCGCCGCGAGGGTGCGGATCAGGGCCGGCAGATCGCCGGTGATCGGCCGTGCGCCCTCGTCCTGCTGGACCAGCGCGACGATACGGTCGATGATCTTGTCGCCGAAGTCGTCCATCATCGTGCGGATCTGCGCATCGGTGTTACGGGCGACCGCGCAGGCCTGCATCACGGGGTTGTTGCTGGCGTAGACCTTGGCGGCGCTCCCGACCATGCGGGTGGCGAACTCCGACGGGGTCTCCCCCGGTTCGCGCGGCGCGAAGTCGTGGGTCAGCTCGGTGAGCTCGTCGCGCGCGTCGTCGAGGATCACTGCCAGCACCGCGTACTTGGACTCGAAGTAGAAGTAGAACCCGGAGCGGGCCACCCCGGCCCGCTCGCTGATCGCGCTGACCGACAGTTCGGCGAACGAACGCTCCTCGAGCAGTTCGCGTACGGCGGCGACGATCGCGTCGCGCTGCCGGTCGCCCCGGCTGCGCCGGTCCTCCGCAGCAGAGGGTGTCGGTTCGGCGGTCATGACTGAAGACCTTTTCATTCGCATTTGGCTCACTTCAAACTTGACATGCGTCAAGTCCCCCTACCAGGATGGGGTAAAGGTGACATCCACCACAAGCACTTCTGTTCAGGAGCGTTCAATGGCGACGATCAGCACCCGAGACTACTGGATTGACCAGGCAAAACGACGACTCAAGCCGACACCGGTCACCATCCCGGGGATGGGAGCTCTGGAGAAGAAGCTCCTCGAGACCGAATTCAAGGAGATCACGCTCGCCGACCCGCCCCCCGGCAGCGGCCTCAAGGCGGTCAAGGGCGACAACGGTCTGCCGGTGATCGCCCACATGATCGAGATGTTCCGCGGCGGCCCGGACTTCATCCTGCACCAGTACCGCCGCTACGGACCGATCTACTATTCGGGCTCTCAGGTGTTGCCGGCCGTCGCGGCGCTGGGCCCCGACGCCACGCAGGCGGTGTTCACCAATCGCAACAAGGACTTCTCCCAGCGCGCGTGGGACCCGGTGATCGGGCCGTTCTTCGAGGGCGGGCTGATGCTGCGCGACTTCGACGACCACCTCTACCACCGCCGCATCATGCAGGAGGCGTTCACCCGCACCCGGCTGGCCGGATACGTCGAGCACATCGACTCGGTGGCGTCGGCGGTCGTGGCCAACGACTGGGTCGCCGATGACCCCCGCTTCCTGTTCCATCCAGCCGTCAAGGAGCTCACGCTCGACATCGCGTCGGTCGTGTTCATGGGCCACCAGGCCGGCACCGACACCGAGCTGGTCACCACCGTCAACGAGGCGTTCACCACCACCACCCGGGCCGGCAATGCGATCGTGCGCAAGCCGGTGCCGCCGCTGACCTGGTGGCGCGGCATTCAGGCCCGTAAGACGCTGGAGAACTACTTCAACGAACGCATCGCCGAGAAGCGCGCCTCGGAGAGCACCGACATGTTCAGCGTGCTGTGTCATGCTCGCGACGAGGACGGCGGCAGCTTCACCGACAAGGATGTCGTCAGCCACATGATCTTCCTGATGATGGCGGCCCACGACACGTCGACCTCGACGATGACGACCATGGCCTACCACCTGGCCGCCAACCCCGAGTGGCAGGACCGCTGCCGCGACGAGTCGGCGCGGATCGGGGACGGCCCGCTGGACATCGAGGCCCTCGAGAAGCTCGAGACCTACGACCTGGTGATCAACGAGGCCTTGCGGATGATGACGCCGCTGCCGTTCAACTTCCGCCAGGCGGTGCGCGACACCGACCTGCTGGGCTACTACATCCCGGCCGGGACCAACATCATGACGTGGCCCGCGCTGAACCACCGGCTGCCCGAGCTGTGGACCGACCCGGAGAAGTTCGACCCGAAGCGGTTCTCCGAGCCGCGCAATGAGCACAAGAAGCACCGGTACGCGTTCGCGCCGTTCGGCGGCGGTGCCCACAAGTGCATCGGCATGGTGTTCGGCCAGCTCGAGATCAAGACCGTCATGCACCGGCTGCTGCGCAAGTACCGGCTCGAGTTGGTGGACCCGAACTACACGCCGCGCTACGACCACGGCGGCATGTCGGTGCCGATCGACGGCATGCCGATCGTGCTGCGCCCGCTGCACTGATCAGCCGCACCGCAATCGCCCTGGGGCCCGTCGGAACATGCGTTCCGGCGGGCTCTCGGCCGTCAGGTCAGCAGTCGGTTGGCGCAGGCGATCACGGCATTGAGCGCCGAACTGGTCGGGTCCTGGCACCAACCCAGCGCCCACTCGGCGCGGCCGTCGCGGCTGCCCTGGATGAACGTCGCGGTATGCGCGCCGGCCGGAAGCTGATGAAAGGCCGTCATCTCCACCGCGACACCGCAATCGTGCAACATCTCGGTCAGCGCGGCGACGGGTCCGCACGCCGCCGCGCGTGAGGTGCTGATCCGGTCTCCGACGGCCAGCGTGGCCTGATAGTTGCGCGCCTGCGGGCCCAGCCGCCCGGCGGGACGCTCCGCGTCCACGCATGTCCACTGCCCCAGCTTCACCGGCCCGGCCGACGGCGCGTACTCGTCGACGAAGTCCGCGAAGGAACGGCGCGCGGCGTGTTCGCGCAGCGCGCGGGGCATCGGAGCGTCGATGTGGGCGGCGAAACACACCGCAGAAGATGCGAGTTGAGAAGTCATGGTGCCGGCCTTGCGGATCGAGAGAAGGTGACCGACGAAGTAGCGACGACCCACAGCGAGGGGTCGGTCAGGATCAGACCCCGCTGCGGGTGGCTACTACGAGTCGTCTCGGCACGTCCGCGATCCTAAGCCGGTCTACACGTCGGGCGCAAATGCTTTTCGGCGCCGCCGCGGCGGGCTGCGCGGGCACGCAGCCGTCGTTGACACAATGGCGCAGATGTCGTGGTCGCAGGCGCTGCTCCTGGTCGGTGCGGGCATCCTGGGCGGTCTGACCGGCAGCATCGCCGGGCTGGCCTCGGTGGCGACCTATCCGGCGCTGCTGCTGTTCGGTCTGCCGCCGGTGACCGCCAACGTCACCAACACCACCGCGCTGGTCTTCAACGCGGTCGGCTCGATCGCGGGTTCGCGGCCCGAGCTGGCCCGCCAGACCGCCGACGTGAAACGTCTCATCCCGGCCGCCCTGGCCGGCGGCGCGGTCGGCGCCATCCTGCTGTTGTCGACGCCGGCAGAGGGATTTGAACGAATCGTGCCGGTCCTGCTCGGCTTCGCGTCGGCGGCGATCCTGGTGCCGGTGCGTGTCCATCCCGCCCGCGTCACCAGTCCGCGTCGTCGCCGCGTGACCACGCTTCTGCAGGGCGCGGCGATCATGGCCATCTGCATCTACGGCGGATACTTCGGCGCCGCCGCGGGCGTGCTGCTGCTGGCGCTGTTACTGCGCGCGGGCCGGACGCATCTGGCCGACGCCAACGCCACCAAGAATGTTGTGCTGGGAATCGCCAACACCGTGGCCGCGGGGATATTCGCCGTGGCCGCGCCGGTGCGCTGGGACGCGGCGATCGTGCTGGGCCTGGGTTGTCTGGTCGGTTCGCGGTTGGGGCCGGTGGTCGTCCGGCACGCACCGCAGCGGTCGCTGCGCATCGCGATCGGGCTGGCCGGGCTGGCGCTGACGCTGCAGCTGGGCTGGGACGCCTACCGGTGACCGGTCAGAGGAACGGGTTGTCCCCGCGGGCCACCCGCGCGCCCAGCTCGACGAGGTTCTGCGCCGAGGTGTGCAGCCGCTGCCCCGCTTCGGAGCTCGCCTGTCCGGCCAGGTAGCGCGACCAGGTGCCCTCGATGACGATCGCCAGCTTGAAGCAGGCCATCGCGAGATACCAGTCGACGTGCGCGATGGACCGTCCGCTGGTCTGCCGGTAGGCCTCCAGCAGTTCGGCGCGGGTCGCCAGCCCTCCCAGCGCGGCCAGGGCCGATCCGGCGTCGATCGGGTTCGGTTCATCCGGCCAGCAGATCAGCATCCAGCCCAGGTCCAGCAGCGGGTCTCCGACGGTGCACATCTCCCAGTCGATGAACGCGGCCAGTTCGGGGGTGTCGCGGCGCAGCAACACGTTGTTCAGGTGTGCGTCGCCGTGCATGATTCCGGGTTCGGCGTCGGGGGGCCGGCGGCTCTCCAACCAGTCGGCCAGCGCGTGCACCGACGGAAAGGACTCGGGTGCATAGTTGTCATGGCGGTAGCTCTCCAGCAACCGCATGAACTGCGGAACCTGGCGCGCCAGAAACGATCCCGGCCGCTTGATCTCGGCGAGGGGGCTGCCCTCCCAGGGCACCTCCCCCAACTGGGCCAGGCTGGCGGCGTAGGACAACCCCACCTGGTGGCGCATCTCGGGACTGCGCACGTAGGCGTCGTCGACCTCGGTGCCGGGGTTGAATCCGTCGACGGCCTCCATCAGGTAGAACACCACGCCGAGCACGTCGAGGTCTTCACACCCGGCGATGAACGCCGGGTGCGGCACGGTGGTGCCCTTCAGCGTCGTCAGCACGGCGATCTCGCGGCGCATGGTGTTGTCGCTGGTCGGCCGTGGATGTTCGGGCGGGCGCCGCAACACCATCGGCCGCCCGTCGACGAGCAGGCGCACCACGATGTTCTGTGATCCGCCGGTCAGCGGCACCACCTCCGAGACCGTGGACCCGAGGCCGATACGGCGCACCCACCCCTGCAATGCGTGCTGGTCGGACTCACTGAGCATCACGTCGACGGGCATTCCGACATGGTGTCAGGTCCCCGGAGGGCGGCGGCGCCGAACCGGGCAACGGTACGAAAGCGGCTGCACAGCAAGCAATCCGGCGCGCCGGCGGGCCGACGCGCCGGACGATGCCTACTTCGGGGCGAACCGCTGGCCGGCGTCCAGCCGCAGGCACTGCCCGTTGAGCATGGGGTTCTCGACGATGGCGGTCACCAGCTTGGCGTACTCCTCGGGCTTGCCGAGACGCTTCGGGAACGCGGCGTCCTTGGTCAGCGCCTTGGCGAACTCGTCGGGGATGCCCTCGGTCAGGCCGGTGGCGAACAGGCTGGGCGCGATGGCCAGCGCACGGATGCCGAGGCTGCCCATGTCGCGGGCCATCGTCAGGCACATGCCGGCGATGGCGGCTTTGGAGGCGGTGTAGGCGACCTGGCCGATCTGCCCCTCGAAGGCGGCGATCGAGGCGGTGTTGATGATGACGCCGCGCTCTTCCTGCTCGTCGTCGACGAGATCCTGCTGGCTCATCTGCCATCCGGCCAGGCGGCTGATGTTGAAGGTGCCGATGAGGTTCAGGTCAACGGACTTGCGGAAGGACTCCAGGCTGTGTGGGCCGTCCTTCTTGACGGTGCGCTCGGCTGCGCCGCCACCGGCCGTGGTGACGATGATGTGCAACTGGCCGCCCAGCGCGTCGATCGCCTGCTGCAGGACTTTCTCGGTGCCCTCGAAGTCGGTGACGTCCACCTCGAAGAACTTTCCGCCGATCGCATCGGCGACTTCCTTGCCCTTCGACTGTGGACGGTCCAACACCGCGACATCCGCGCCGCGTTGCGCCAACAGCTCGGCCGTCGCCTTGCCGAAGCCGGAGGCTCCGCCGACGATGATGGCCTTCTTGCCCGAGATCTCCACGCCTATCCCCTTTCCAAAAAGTGCTCGAATCGTAAAGCAACCTAGCCGATCATCGTTCTGTAAGGCCTTCGGGTTCCCCGCGGCGGTAGTTTGGCGGCCATGACCACGCTCGGCGCGCGAGTTCTCGGCGGAGTCGCCGCAGCCGCCACGGCGGTCGGGGTGGCCGGGCTGACCGCCGTGGCGTTCGGGCCCGAGGCCGACGTCCGCACCGCGGTGGGCTCATCGGTGATCGAACTGACCCCGGGCCCGGTCAAGGAATGGGCGATCCAGACCCTCGGGACCGCGAACAAGTCCGTGCTGACAATCGCGGTGCTGATCGTCGTCGCGCTCCTCGCGGCGGTCGCGGGCGCGGCCGAGAGGCCTCGCCGCCCCGTCGGCAGCGCGATGATCGTCGCGGCCGCGGTACTGGGCTGCGCGGCGGTACTGTCCCGTCCGAACTCCACCGCGGTCGATGTTCTTCCCACGCTGATCGGCGCCGCCTGCGGCGTTGCCGTCCTCCGCTACCTGACCTCGCCGAGGCGCGTCGAGCCGGACGCCCCCGATGCTGGGCGGCGGGCGTCACTGCTGGGGCTGGGCTTTCTGGCGGCAGGCACCGTCAGCGGGGTCGCCGGAGTGGTGCTCACCCGTCTGACGACGGCGGTCACCGGGGACCGCGAGGCGTTTGCGCTGCCGGCGGTGGACGAGCCCGCAGCCCCGATCCCGCCGTCGGTGCAGCCCGCCGGTGTGCAACTGCCGTCCTTCGTGACCAGCAACGCCGACTTCTACCGCATCGACACCGCGCTGACGGTGCCTCAGCTCAGCCGCGCCGACTGGCAACTGCGCATCCACGGGATGGTCGACCGTGAGATCACCTACCGCTTCGACGATCTCGACGAGTTCGAGGTTGTCGAGGAAGTGGTCACCCTGACCTGTGTCTCCAACCCGGTGGGCGGCGACCTCGTGTCGAACGCGGTGTGGACCGGCTACCGGGTGCGGGACCTGCTGGCCCGGGCCGGTGTCTCCGAGGACGCCGACATGGTGCTGTCGCAGTCGGTGGACGGCTGGACCGCGGGCACGCCGATCGACGCGTTGACCGGCGCAGACGCGCTGCTGGCCGTGGGCATGAACGGCGAGCCCCTGCCGGTCGAGCACGGCTATCCGGCCCGTTTGGTGGTGCCGGGACTGTACGGCTATGTGTCGGCGACGAAGTGGGTGGTCGATCTGGAAGTGACCCGCTTCGACCGTGCGCAGGCGTACTGGACGCGGTTGGGGTGGGCCGAGCGTGGCCCGATCAAGACCGCCTCCCGGGTGGACGTCCCCCGCGCCGGACAGGACGTACCCGTCGGCCCGACGGTGTTCGGCGGCGTCGCCTGGGCCCAGAACCGCGGCATCCGCACCGTGGAGGTCCGCATCGACGACGGTCCGTGGCAGCCCGCGACGCTGGGCGACGGCTATTCCGGGCAGACCTGGCGGATGTGGAGCTTCGACTGGGAGGCCCGCGACCCCGGACTGCACACGATCTCGGTGCGCGCCACCGACAACACCGGCTACACCCAGACCTCCGAGCGCGTCGACCCCGTCCCCGACGGCGCCACCGGCTGGCACACCATCACGTTCGCGGTCCGGTGACGCGGTGTTGCTCCTCGACGTGGCCTCCGTGTCGGCCGACGTCGCCGCGTCGTCGTCACGGCTGGCCAAGGCCGCGCACATCGCCGGCGTGCTGGACCGTGCCGGCGCCCACCCGGATCCGAGGGCGGTCACGGTCGTCGTGTCCTGGCTTTCCGGTGAACTGACGCAGCGCCAGATCGGTGTCGGATGGGCCAGTCTGCGGTCCCTTCCCGCGCCGGCCGGCGAGCCGTCACTGACGGTGCTGGGCGTCGATCGCCGTTTCGGAGAGATCGGCGCCGTATCCGGCCGCGGCTCGCAGAGGCGTCGTGCCGAGTTGCTGGCCGACCTCTTCGGCCGGGCCACCGAGATCGAGCAGACGTTTCTGCGTCGCCTGCTCACCGGCGAGTTACGCCAGGGCGCCCTGATCGGCGTGATGGTCGACGCCGTCGCCGCCGCCTCAGGAGTCCCGGCGCCCGCGGTCCGTCGCGCCGCGATGCTCGGCGGCGCCCTGCCCGCCGTCGCCACGGCGGCGCTCACGGGTGGGGAAGCCGCCCTCGAGCAGTTCACCCTGCAGGTCGGCAGGCCGGTCGGACCGATGCTGGCGCAGACGGCCACCGGTGTGGGCGATGCGCTCGAACGGCTCGGTGGGACAGCAGTTCTGGAGGCCAAGCTCGACGGCGCGCGGGTGCAGATCCACCGGGCCGGACAGTCGGTGTCGATTTACACTCGCAGCCTCGACGACGTCACCGCTCGGCTGCCCGAGGTGGTCGATGCGGTGCTGGCGCTGCCGGTCACCGAGGTCATCGCCGACGCCGAAGCCATCGCGCTGCGGCCCGACGGGCGACCGCACCGATTCCAGGTGACCGCGTCGCGCTTCGGCCGCCGCGGCGGTGCCGCCGAGGCCCAGGCCCCACGGCTGTCGGTGTTCTTCTTCGACCTGCTGCACGTCGACGGCGCCGATCTGCTCGACCGTCCGGCTAAGCAGCGCCTGTCCGCACTCGACGCGGTCGTCCCGGCCGGCCAGCGCGTCGACCGGTTGCTGACCTCTGATCCCGCGGCCGCACAGCTTTTTCTGGATGCGACGCTGGCGGCCGGGCACGAAGGGGTCATGGCGAAGTCGCCGACCGCGCCGTACGAGGCCGGCCGGCGCGGGGCCGGCTGGTTGAAAGTCAAGCCGGTGCACACCTTCGACCTCGTTGTCCTGGCCGTCGAGTGGGGCTCTGGGCGGCGCTCCGGCAAGCTGTCCAACATTCATCTGGGCGCCCGCGACCCGCGCACCGGCGACTTCGTAATGCTGGGCAAGACGTTCAAGGGCATGACCGACGAGATGCTGGCGTGGCAGACCGAGCGCTTCCTCGCACTGGCCGCCGGCCCCACCGACGGTTACGTCGTGACGGTTCGGCCCGAACAGGTCGTCGAGATCGCCTTCGACGGTATCCAGACGTCCTCGCGCTACCCGGGCGGGATGGCCCTGCGGTTCGCGCGCGTCATCCGCTACCGCCACGACAAGCCCGCAACCGAGGCCGACACCATCGACACCGTGCGGGCGCTCTACGAGAAGGCCAACTGACGGTCGCGCTTCATGACCGCCGAAAATGCTGTTTCGGCCCAGCCCCGCGGACTCCGATGCAAGGATCGATCCCGGTATATGACAGTCAGCCAGACAGTCGAACCGACAGGGAGTCAGCGTGGCCACACCCACTGCCACACCATCCGAGCGCATCGAAGAGACCGTCGGCGACATCACCTATGTCCGCACCGACAAGGACCTGCCACCGGTGGCGATCATCGACCGGTCCCCCATCACCACCAAGCACAAGATCCTTTTCGCCGTCATCGCACTGCTCGGCGCCACCGCGTGGGCGGTCATCGCGTTCTTCCGGGGCGAGACCGTCAACGCCGTCTGGTTCGTGCTCGCCGCGATCTGCACGTACGTGATCGGATTCCGGTTCTACGCTCGGCTGATCGAACTGAAGGTAGTTCGACCTCGCGACGAATACGCCACTCCGGCTGAGGTTTTCGAAAACGGCACCGATTACATGCCGACCGACCGGCGGGTGCTCTACGGCCACCACTTCGCCGCGATCGCCGGGGCCGGGCCGCTGGTCGGACCTGTGCTGGCGATGCAGATGGGTTATTTGCCGGGCACGATCTGGATCATCATCGGCGCGGTGGTGGCCGGTTGCGTGCAGGACTACCTGGTGCTCTCGATCTCGGTGCGGCGCCGGGGCCGATCGCTGGGCCAGATGGCCCGCGACGAACTCGGCCTGGTCGGCGGCATCGCGGCCATCGTCGGCGTCCTGGTCATCATGGTGATCCTGCTGGCCGTGCTGGCCCTGGTGGTGGTCAACGCGCTGGCCGAAAGCCCCTGGGGCGTCTTCTCGATCGCGATGACCATTCCCATCGCGATCTTCATGGGTTTGTATCTGCGGTTCCTGCGCCCCGGCCGGGTCTCCGAGGTCTCCCTCATCGGCATGGTCCTGCTGCTGTTGGCAGTCGCATCCGGTGGCTGGGTCGCCGAAACCGATTGGGGTGTCGAATGGTTCACCCTCTCGAAGGTGTCCCTGTCGTGGTGCCTGATCATCTACGGGCTGGCGGCATCCGTCCTGCCGGTGTGGTTCCTTCTCGCCCCGCGCGACTACCTGTCGACCTTCATGAAGGTCGGCACGATCGGGCTACTGGCGGTCGGCATCCTGATCGCCCGGCCGGTGATGGAGGCACCGGCGATCTCGCAGTTCGCCGCCAGCGGCTCCGGTCCGGTCTTCGCCGGATCGCTGTTCCCGTTCCTGTTCATCACGATCGCATGCGGGGCGCTGTCGGGCTTTCACGCGCTCATTTCGTCGGGGACCACACCGAAGCTGCTGGAAAAAGAGAGTCAGATGCGGCTCATCGGGTACGGCGGCATGCTGACCGAGTCGTTCGTGGCGATCATGGCGTTGATCACCGCGGCGATCCTGAACCAGCACCTCTACTTCGTGATGAACGCGCCGTCGGCGTCGACCGGCACCACCGCCCAATCGGCAGCCGACTACGTCAACGGGCTCGGCCTCTCCGGTGCGGCCATCACCCCGCAGGAGATCGATGACGCGGCCCGCAGTGTCGGTGAGGAGTCGATCATCTCGCGCACCGGAGGAGCGCCGACGCTGGCCTTCGGCATGTCCGAGGTGCTCCACCAGGTCTTCGGCGGGCAGGCGCTCAAAGCGTTTTGGTACCACTTCGCGATCATGTTCGAGGCACTGTTCATCCTGACCACGGTCGACGCCGGCACCCGCGTCGCGCGGTTCATGCTGTCCGACGGTCTCGGGAATCTCGGTGGGCCGCTACGGAAGCTGCGCAACCCGAGCTGGCGCGTCGGTGCATGGAGCTGCAGCGTGGTGGTGGTCGCTGCGTGGGGCAGCATCCTGCTGATGGGCGTGACCGACCCGCTGGGCGGCATCAACACGCTCTTCCCGCTGTTCGGCATCGCCAACCAGTTGCTGGCCGCGATCGCACTGACCGTGGTCACGGTGGTGATCATCAAACGCGGCCTGCTCAAGTGGGCCTGGATTCCCGGCATCCCGCTGATCTGGGACCTCGTGGTGACCATGACCGCGTCGTGGCAGAAGATCTTCTCCGGCGACCCCAGAGTCGGCTACTGGACGCAGCACTTCCAATACCGCAACGCCCGCGATGCCGGTGCCATGAGCTTCGGCGCCGCGAAGGACGCCGGCCAGCTCGACGCGGTGATCCGCAACACCTTCATCCAGGGAACGTTGTCGATCGTGTTCGCCGTGCTGGTGATCATCGTCTTCACCGCCGGGGTGATCGCGGCTTCCCACGCCATACGGGGCCGCGGCCGTCCGCTGACCGAAGAGGAGCCGATACCGTCGCGGATCTTCTCGCCGTCCGGCATGGTGATGACCACAGCCGAGAAGGAGGTGCAGAAGCGATGGGACGCATTGCCCAGTCGGTCGTTGGCGGCGCGGTCCGGGCCGTCCGGGCACTCGGCTGGTACTGCAAAACACTGATGGGCGACAACCACTATCAGCGCTACGTCGAACACCGCGCGCGAGCGCACGCCGGCGAGGCGGTGATGTCCGAACGCGAGTACTGGCGCCATCGGCACGCCGAAACCGACGCCAATCCGGCGGCGCGGTGCTGCTGATCCCGCGCTAAACTGTCGGCCATACGGTAAGCACCAACAGGAGAGCCGCCATGCATAAAGACGAGATGATTTTGATCAGCGTGGATGATCACATCGTTGAGCCGCCGGATATGTTCGCCAATCATTTGCCGAGGAAGTATCTGGATGAGGCGCCGCGGTTGGTGCACAACGAGGATGGTTCGGATACGTGGCAGTTTCGGGATGTGGTGATTCCGAATGTGGCGCTCAATGCGGTGGCGGGGCGGCCGAAGGAGGAGTACGGGCTGGAGCCGCAGGGGTTGGATGAGATTCGGCCGGGGTGTTGGCAGGTCGATGAGCGGGTCAAGGACATGAACGCCGGCGGGATTTTGGGGTCGATGTGTTTTCCGTCGTTTCCGGGGTTCGCGGGGCGGTTGTTCGCCACCGAGGATCAGGAGTTCAGCCTGGCGTTGGTGCAGGCCTACAACGATTGGCATGTCGAGGAGTGGTGTGGGGCCTATCCGGGGCGGTTCATTCCGATGACGTTGCCGGTGATCTGGGATCCGCAGGCGTGTGCGGCCGAGATTCGGCGTAATGCCGCCCGTGGGGTGCATTCGTTGACGTTCACCGAGAATCCGGCGGCGATGGGGTATCCCAGTTTCCATGATTTCGAGCATTGGAAGCCGATGTGGGATGCGCTCGTCGATACCGACACGGTGCTCAATGTGCATATCGGGTCGTCGGGGCGGTTGGCGATCACCGCGCCGGATGCGCCGATGGATGTGATGATCACGTTGCAGCCGATGAACATCGTGCAGGCCGCGGCGGATCTGTTGTGGTCGCGTCCGATCAAGGAGTACCCGGATCTGAAGATCGCGCTGAGCGAGGGCGGGACGGGTTGGATTCCGTATTTCCTGGAGCGGGTGGATCGCACCTATGAGATGCATTCGACGTGGACGGGTCAGGATTTCGGCGGCAAGCTGCCTTCAGAGGTGTTCCGGGAGCATTTCCTGACCTGTTTCATCGCCGATCCGGTCGGGGTCAGCACGCGCCATCAGATCGGGGTCGACAACATCTGCTGGGAGGCCGACTACCCGCACAGCGATTCGATGTGGCCCGGGGCGCCCGAACAACTCGACGAGGTCCTCACCGCCAACAACGTCCCCGACGCCGAGATCAACAAGATGACCTACCAGAACGCGATGCGCTGGTATCACTGGGACCCGTTCACCCACATCCCCAAAGACCAAGCCACCGTCGGCGCCCTGCGCCAAGCCGCCGAAGGACACGACGTCTCCATCCGCGCCCTGTCGCATCACGACAAGGGCAGCCGCGGCGACGCGTTGCACGCCGCGGCCCGCGGCAACTCGGGGGCCTAACCCCAATACCGTTCAGTTAGTGGCTGATGACGGTGACGCTGGGTGGGTGTTCGGGTTGTGGCCAGTGTTGGTGCGCTGATCTTTTGACATGCCACTTGGGCATTTTGCGTTTGATCACGCGGGGAGCTGACCGTGTGCGGCGTGCCGGGTTGATGCGGTCGAGGAGGCGACGGAGGAACGCCTGCCAGTGAGGGTCGGCGGATCGGCGCCGGTTAGGGGGAAAAAGCGCCCTGATGGGCGACGGATTGGCGCACGACGCGCAACGCGGCGGTGAAGCTGAGTCGGTCCGGGTCGTGTCCGCTGTGGTGTGCGGCTTGGCTCATCAACGAGCGAATCGCGTAGTGGCAGCACAGGTATCCCCAGATCTCCTGCAGGACGAGGTCGGGCGACTTCGACCGCAGCACCACCTTCGACCCACGCTGGTGGGTCTTGAGTTCGTCGAAGACGCTCTCGATCTCCCAGCGCTGGGCGTACGCGGCCGCCAACTCGACCGCGGGTGCGGTGTCCGGGTCGGTCAGCGTGGTGAGCAACCGGTAGGCCACGGGTTGTCGCGGCCGTCGTCGACGGTGTAGTCGATGACGCGAGCCAGCATTGGCTCGCCGTGTCGGTCCTTGGCCGCGCGCAGGTGGGCCAGCCACGAACCGTCGGCGAGATCCTCGACGTGAGTGGGGGTCGGGCCGTTGCGTCCGGTGCTCACGCGCCACAGCAGATCGGCTCCGGTATCGGAAGCGTTACGCCACAACGCGTATGAGAAGAATCCACGATCAGCCAGCACGAGCATTTCCGGTGTCAGTGCATCGAGCACGTGCTCGACCATCGTGGACTCCGCGTCGCGGTAGGCGCCGATCGTGGCCGCGAAGATCGCATGAGTGCCGCACTCGGCGACCGCCAACAACCGCGCCTGCGGAAACGCCGACTTCTCACCCTTGTTCACCCCCGGACGCCCGAAGAACTCCTCATTGACCGGGCTATCCGCCACATCCAGGCACGTCCCGTCGATCGCGACCACCCTGCGTCCGGCCACCCACGTCCCCGGCGTATCCGCCGCGCCCAACGGACGAGCGACCCTCGCGAACAACGCAGCCAACGGCTGGGACCCCAATCGCTCCCGCGCCTGGAAAATGGCCGACTTCCCCGGCAACTGATACTGCTCACGCCACCCGGAAGCCCACGCTAAACCATCCGTGAGCTGGGATAACACATCCTCGTAGGAGCCATCGGAGTACAGGCCCATGCCGATGGCGAAATACGCCATCACCCGTGCCGGCAGTGCACGATGACGCACCTGAGTACGCCCCGTCGCCTCGATCACCTCATCAACCATCGCCGGCGGGAACACCCTCGTCAGGACACCCACAGACACCAGATCCGACAACCGACGATCCGATTCAGGCTTCCGCCAACCCGCGCGAGGCATACCAACAAACTACACCCATGTAGTCTTAACTGAACGGTATTGGGCCTAACCCGACATCGTGTAGCGGATCGGCAGGTGCTTGAGTCCGCCGACGAAGATGGTGGCGGTGTGCTCGGGCCTGCCGGCCAGTTCGACCGATGCCAGGCGGGGCAGCAGCTCGCTGAAGAAGCTGTTGATCTCCATGCGGGCCAGCGCCGCACCGAGGCAGAAGTGCACTCCGTAGCCGAACGCGATGTGCTTGTTGGGATCTCGGCCGATGTCGAAATTGAACGGGTCGGAGAAGATGTCCTCGTCCCGGTTGCCCGACGGGTAGGACAGCAGAACCGATTCGCCGGCAGCGATTTTCACGCCGCGGACCTCGGTGTCCTGCTGGGCGGTGCGCATGAACTCCTTGACCGGTGTGACCCAGCGGATCATCTCCTCGACCGCCAGCGGCATCAGGTCGGGGTGCTGCTGGAGCCTGCGCAGCTGGTCAGGGTTCTCGATCAGGGCCTGCAGCCCGCCGGAGATGGTCGCGCTGGTGGTGTCGTGCCCGGCGGTGGCGACAATGAGGTAGTACGACACGGTGTCGATGTCGGACAGCGGTTCACCGTCGATGCGGGCGTTGGCGATCGCCGACGCGAGATCCTCGGTGGGATGGGCGCGCCGCGCGGCGGTGATCTCGTTGAAGTAGTTGAACATGTCGAACAGCGCCAGGCCGCGCTCCTCCATGCTCTCGCCACGCTGGAACTCGGCGTCGTCGTTGCCGAAGAGCTCCTGGGTGTAGGTCAGCATGCGGGGGAAGTCCGATTCCGGAATCCCGAGCAGCGACATGATCACGAACAGCGGGAAGTTGACGGCGACCTCGGAGACGAAGTCGCACTGCCCGCCGCGCTCGGCCATCTGGTCGACGAAGGTCTTGGCCAGTTCGTCGACCCGGACCTTCAACGCGCGCATCGCCTTGGGCCGGAACCAGTCCGCGCCGATCGCCCGCACCTTGCGGTGCTGAGGGTCGTCGAGGTGGATCAGCGTGCTGATGCCCATCGACGCGTGCTGGGCATCGCCCTCGGCGGTGGTCAGCACCGGCCGCGGTGAGTTGGTGAAGACCGTGTTGTCGCGCTCGACGGCCATGATGTCGGCGTGCTTGGTGATCGCCCAGAACGGGTTGTAGCCGGGCACGTCCACCCAGGACACCGGCGCGTGGGCGCGCAGATGGGCCAGCGCCGCATGCAATCTCGATTCGTCGGCGTAGGCCGTCGGGTCAGCGAAGACCCTGGCTGCCTCATCGGCTATTCGAACGCTCATGGTGTCTCCTTCGTCATGCGCCCGTGCGCAAATCGGTGACCAGGTCGACAACCGTCGCCTCGTCGATGGATGCCGGAAAACCCACCAGGACCCGGTCGATCAGACCGTCGCACCGGCTGCGGATCCTGCCGGCGATGTCGTCGACCAACCCGACGACCGCGAACTCCCCGAGGGTGGTGTCATCGATCAGCGAGCCCATGGTGTCCCAGTCGCCCGTCAGGGAGAGCCGGTGCAGCTCGGTCTGCAGGTCACCCCAGCCGTGCAGTTCCAGCACGTTGCGATAGGCCGGCGTCGACGCATAGAACGCGATCTGCTTGCGGGCGGCCGCCGCCGCATCGGCCAGTCCCTGCTCGTCGTGACCGGTCACCACGAACAGCGGGCTGGCCACCTCGATGTCACCGCGTCGCCGTCCGGCCTGCTCCACCCCCTGCATCAAGGTCGGGATGGTGACCTCACGCATGTAGCGCTGTGTCGAGAAGGCGTGCGCCAGCAGGCCGTCGGCGACCTCGCCACACATCTGGGTCATCCGGTCCCCGACCGCGGCGACGAACACGCGCGGGTCACCGTGCGGTTGCCCGGGGGGCACGAACATCGGCGTCATCAGCTTGTGGGTGTAGAACTCGCCGTCGAAGTCCAGCCGGGTGCCGTCGTTCCAGCATGCCCAGATCGCGCGCAGCGCCTCGACGAACTCCCGCATCCGGGCCACCGGCTTACTCCACGGCATGCTGAACCGTTTCTCGATGTGGGGCCTGATCTGCGACCCCAGCCCGAGGATGAACCGGCCGTGCGAGTAGTCCTGCAGATCCCAACCGATCTGGGCCACGGTCATCGGGTTGCGCGCGAACGCGACGGCGATGCTGGTGCCGAGTTCGATGCTGTGGGTGTGTTCGGCGGCCAGCGTCAGCGGCAGGAACGGATCGTGGTTGATCTCGGCCGTCCAGCACCCGTCGTACCCGCGACGTTCCAGCGCTCTGGCTGCAACCGGAACCTGGGACAACTGACTGACGACGGCGGCGTCCACCTTCAGGCCGCCTTCAGCACCCATGCTGAACGAAGCTACAGTAAGCAATTCAGTAGGGTCAACGCCGCAACGTCGCGCGCCGCCGGAGAACAGGAGTCTGGGCATGGCCAGTGCCGAGGATTGGCAGGACACACTCGACGAACTCGCGCGCCGCCGTGCCCGTTCCCGGGCCATGGGCGGCGACGAGCGGCTGGCCAAACACCACGGCAAAGGCAAGCTCGACGCGCGCGGCCGCATCGACCACCTGCTCGACGCGGGTTCGTTCCGGGAGTTCGGCACATTGGT
The DNA here is from genome assembly GCF_010726645.1 of Mycolicibacterium duvalii. NCBI lineage: Bacteria > Bacillati > Actinomycetota > Actinomycetes > Mycobacteriales > Mycobacteriaceae > Mycobacterium > Mycolicibacterium duvalii. The sequence goes on from NZ_AP022563.1 coordinate 2,601,259, forward strand.
CGGCGGCGACATCGCCGCCGACGGCATCGTCACGGGCTCCGGACGCATCGACGGCCGGCCGGTGCTCGTCGGAGCGGAGGACTTCACCACCCTGGCCGGCAGTATCGGTCCCGGCGGCAACGCCAAGCGGTACCGGCTGGCCGAACTCGCGCTGCGCGACCGGGTTCCGATGGTGATGCTGCTGGAGGGCGCGGGTTTCCGGCCCAGCGGCGAACACTACGGGCGCACTCCCACCGACCTGCTGGCCCAGGCTCAGTGCTCGGGCAAGGTGCCCACGGTCAGCGGACTGTTCGGGCCGTCAGCCGGACACGGTGCGTTGGTCGCGCCGGTGTGTGACTGGACGATCATGACCGGCCAGGGCGCGATCTTCACCGCGGGGCCCCCGGTGGTCAAGGAGTCGACCGGCGAGGAGATCACCAAAGAGGACCTGGGCGGGCCGGCGGTGGCGCTGGCCAGTGGGGTGATCCACAACCTCGGCCAGGACGACGCGGCAGTGCTCGACGACATCCGCCGCTACCTGTCCTATTTTCCGTCCAGCGCGTGGTCGTATCCGGCGTCGCTGCCGGCCGGCGAGGCCACGGCACGACGGACGACCCCGGAACTGCTGGACATCGTGCCGCGCGGCAATCGCCAGGTCTACGACATGCGCGCCGTCCTCGACGTCGTCTTCGACGACAGCGACTGGTTCGAGGTGCAGCCGAAGTTCGGTCCCGCGATGATCACCGCGCTCGCCCATCTCGGCGGGCATCCGGTCGCCGTGGTGGCCAATCAGCCCAAGGTGCTCGCCGGGTCCATCGACGCCGATGCCGCGGACAAGGCCGCACATTTCATCATGGTCGCCGACGCGTTCCATCTGCCGATCGTGTTCCTGGCCGACAACCCGGGCATGCTGCCGGGCAGCCGCTCGGAGAAGACGGGCGTGTTGCGCAGCGGTGCCCGGATGTTCGCCGCCCAGACCGCCGCCACCACGCTGAAACTGCATGTGACACTGCGCAAGGCGTACGGCTTCGGCTCGATGGTGATGTCGTTGCTGGGCTTCGACAACCAGAGCGCCACGTTCGCCTACCCCGGGGCGACGATGGGGGCGATGAGCGCGGCGGCGCTGAGCCGCGCCTCGCACGCCACCGAGGACATCGAGGCCAAGCTGCGGCAGGCCGAGGTCGACGCGTCGTTCCGGTCGGCGGGCCATCTCGGCTTCGACGATTTGATCCACCCCGAGGAGACCCGCGACGTGCTGCTCGACGCGCTCGAGCGGGGGCTCTCCAGCCGCCAGGCCGCGGCCCAACCGGTGACCCGCACCGTCATCACCCCCTGATCCTCCGCGATTTCGGCGTGTTTATCGACGCTGGGCGACGACAATCACGCCGAAATCACGACGACGAGGCGCGGTAGGCGGCGACGACCGGCGCGAGTTCGTCGGGAGTGGCGCCGTGCATGATCACCGCGTCGGCGCCGTAATCGAATTCCTTGCGCACCCGGTCGGCGCACTGCTGCGGAGAACCGGTGGCCGCCGGCTCGAGCCATTCGTCGGGAATCAGCGTGGCGATGTGCTCGATCTGCTCCGTCGTGGCCTTGTGGTCGATCCCGCCACCGACCGACTGCACCACCGCGTCGTCCCGGAAGCGTTGCAGCACGGCGGGATCCCAGCCATTGGTCCGGACCAGCAAGTCGCCGTAGCCCTGCAGATAGGTCGCCAGCCGGGCCACGGTCTTCTTCAGCCGGACTTCCTCGGGCAAGTGGTCGCCGACGGTCGCGAAGCAGGACCAGACGCGCACGCGGGCCGGGTCCCGGCCCGCCTGTTCGGCGGCCTCCTTGACGGTGCGGACCGCGCGCTGCAGCGTGTCCGGGGTGAAGTAGGTGTGCAGGATGACGTCGTCGAACTCCCGCCCGCCCAGCGCCAGGGTCTGGGGTCCGAACGCGACGATGGCCAGCCGGATGTCCTCCCGGAAGTCCGGGTCGAGGAACAGCACCTGGTACTTGCCGAGCGGTCCGTCGTGGTTGAAGATCAGCTCGCCGTGCCAGAGCTTGCGCATCACCTGCGCAAAATCCTCCATCTGCGCGGTGGTCACGCTCGGGATTCCGAAGGCGTTGTAGATCGCCCCGATACCGCGTCCGATGCCCAGCGTGAAACGCCCCCCGGACAGTCGGTGCATGGTGGTGGCCCACGACCCCGTGATCAGCGGATGGCGGGTGTTGTGGTTGGTGGCCGCGGTCGCGATCTGCATCCTGCTGGTCACCGCCAGCGCGGCGCCGGTCAGCGACGACGCCTCCTTGACGTTCCAGCGCTCGGAGATGAACCCGGTTCCGAAGCCGAGCTCTTCGCCGCGGCGGGCTTCGTCCATCAGCGTGGCGGGGCCCTCACCGCCGGCGCCGGCCAGCAGGTAGAAGCCCAATTCGTCGAGGGTTTTCTCTGTCACGCCCAAACTCCTTGCTTGTAGCCGCAATTCCACACTTCGGTGATCCTGCCCTCGACCACGCGGAAGATCTCCATGCTGCTGATGGTCATTTCGCTGCCGTCCTTGAGCGTCATCGGGGATTGGTAGACGATCGCGACGTGCTCGCCGTCGTCACCGGCCACGACCAGGTTCAGGTCGAAGCGAATGGTCTCGAACATCGCCCAGTGATCGACGATGCGCGCGACGGCCTGCTGGTGGGTCAGCGTCGTCGACTCCCCCACATCGTGGCGAATGACGCTGTCGCCCATCAATTCCGCCGCCAAGGAGAAGTCGCGCCGGTTCCACACCACGAGGTTGTACAGTTCGACCACCTCGCGCGCGGATCGGCTCATGCGAAGACCTCCAGCGCGCCGACGTCGGTGATCGCCGCGACCGCCCGGTCGGTCAGCTCGAGGCACAACGCCCGTGACCGCACCGGCAGCGCATCCCAGCCGAGCAGGGTGATGACGGGCAGCACCATGAAGTAGACGACGGCGTAACGGTAACGTCGCCAGGCGTCGTCGAACGGATACTCCGTCACGCCGCGTGCCGCGAGTTGTTGCAGATACTCGTGGACCAGCGCTTCGTCGTGCCCGCGGCGGACCTCGGTGCGCAGGCCCTGGCTGACCAGATACGCGATGTCGGCGATGCCGCAGCCCGTCGCGGCGAACTGGAAGTCGACGACCTTGAGCCGGTCACCGTCGAAGAACATGTTGTCGGCCCGGATGTCGCCGTGCAGCAGCATCGTGTGCTCGGCGAGCACCGACAGCGCCTCCCCGGCGCATTCGGCGAAACGTTCGGCGAAGCGCGCGACGGGGCGCGGGATCGCGGCCGTGGTGTGCTCGCGGTACACCTGCCACCCGGGACCGAATGCCGGTAGCAGCAGATCACGGACCACCGGTGCGTCCAAGCTCGGAAAGCTCTGCAACGACGTCACATTGGCCGGCTGCACCGACCACGCGTGCAGACCTGCCAGTTGCGCGATGGCCACCCGGGCCCGATCGAGCGACAAACCGGCCAGATGATCGGCGTTCTCCCACGTTTGCAGATCTTCGAGCAACAGGACGAAGTCTGCCGACTCAGCGGCCATCCGGGCGCTGAAGACCGCAGGGGTGTCCATCGGCGCCTGGGTGGCCACCTCACGGTAGAAGGCGACTTCGCGCCGGTACCCGCCCAGCAGATCCATCGCGCCGCGCGCGTCCGAGTCGGCCGGCAGTTTTGCGATCAGCGTGGCCGGTACCTCAGGGCTTCCGTCCAGGCTCAAGCGGTACAACAGCGACGAGAAGCCGGAGTCCGCGGCGATACGCTGTGCCCGAACCTCGTTGACCTGCAACGCGTTCGACAGACCGCTGTCAGACCGGAGGGCCGCGGTGAGCCATTCGGCGGTGACCTCCCCGATCCCCGAGGGGACCTCGGCGTGCCCGATGGTCACCGATCGACCTCCCCAGGATAATTTGACGCTGAACAACTAAGTTAGTTGCCGACGGTTTAACATGCAAGCGTGCCTTCGCCCGTGCGCGGCCTGCGCCAGTCCCAGCGCGTCGAGACGTCGAACCGGCGCATGCTGCGGGCCGCCGCGGATCTGATCGTCGAAAAAGGCTGGGAGGCAACGACGGCCGCCGAGATCGGGCGGCGCGCCGGGTACAGCAGGGCGATGGTCCATGCGCGGTACGGCAGCAAGGACGCGATCCTCGAGGAGTTCCTCGGCGAGTACGTCAAGCGGCTCAACCCCGACCCCGACCCCGGCAGTGACGGGATGGCCCAGGTGCTTGCCCACTTCGACCGCATCGAGGAGATCTACGGCACTGATCCCGCACTGCTCAAAGCGATGTTCGTGGCGACCTTCGAGGCGGTCAAGACCACCTCACCACTGCGCGACCGGGTCCGCGCACAGTTACGCAGCGGGGCGGTCAAGGTCGATGCCGGCCTGCGCAACGGCATCGTCGACGGATCGGTCCGCGCCGACATCGACGTCGACGCCGCGGTGCGTGACATCACCGCTGCGGTGTTCGGCATCGCGTACCAATGGGTGGTGGTCGCCGAGGACCACCACCTGCCGACCGAACTGCAGGCGGCCCGGGACCGGATCATCGACTCGTACGGTCAGCGGCATTTCGACTGACCGCACGTAGCAGCTCCTCGCCGGCCCGCTGCACCCCCGGCGCGAACAGATGCCCGACGTGACTTCCGCGGTGCCAATGCAATCGGCCACCCCAGCGCTCGTGCAGTGACTGGGCGGTCTCCCGATGCGCCATCTGGTCATACCACGCGCCGACGACCAACCGGCGCTCCGGCGGCGCGCTCGGCGTGACCGACTGATAGTCCACCACCGTCATCATCTTCTCGGCGGCGCCGGATTGCAGAACCCCGACGGTGTCGCGCACCGACGGGCCCCACCGCCCGAGATGGGCTGCGATCATCGCGTTGAGTCCGGCGATCGGTGTGTAGACCGCCACGGCGTCGACCGGCTCGAGGTGGGCCACCAGCCCGGCCACCGGGCTGCCCATGGAGACCCCCGAGACGACGGTGGCCTCGGCCTGCGGTCGCAGCCAACGCACCACGGCGCGCACCTCCGACACCGCGCGCATCATCCCGGCGACATTGGCCACCGGATCCATGCCCGGATAGCGCGGCCAGTGGGACTGCCGTACGCCGCAGCCCGGCTGCACCGGCAGCGCGATGTTGAAGCCGAGCTCGTCCTGGAGTCGGCGGGCCCGCGAGACCAGCAGGTCGATGGGCTGGCCCTGTCCGGCGCCATGCACCCACACCAGCCAGGGCCGCGGCCGGTCGTCGTCGCGGCACAGGTGCAGCACGGCGGTCGACGGGCCGCCGAAGCCCTCGGCGGCCAACGGCTCCGGCAGCAGGGGGTCGTGGTCGAACGTGACCTGTTCGTAGCTGTGCCGACCGAACCGGCGGCGCCGACGTGACCTGACGCGCAACGGGTTCGGTTCGGCGTGCACCTCGGCCACGCTGTCCCCGGCGAGTTGCTCAACGATCCGAGCGCACGACACGGCGGTGCGCTCGAGCCGCGGCGGCGGCGCGGTCAGCGTCAGGCCGGTCAACGCCAGTTGGTCGAGCACCACCTCACCGAGTTGGCGGGCGCCGGACAGGGACCACGCGTTCCAATCCCCGGACGCGGTGAGCGCGGTGTGCGCCCGAGGCAGCACCCCGGCGAAATCGGCCGTGACCCGCCAGACCCGCTCGGGCGCCTTCATGCCAGCGTGAACCCGGTGTAGCCGGCAGCGGCGATCTCGTCGCACCGGCGGCGGTACTCCGGGATGCCGGCGGTGTAGCCCATGTACATGCGCTTCTTGCCCGGCACATTGGCGCCGTTGTACCAGGAGTGACACGACGGATGCACCAGCACCGTGGGCTCGACCAGCGCGGTGGCATGCTCGATCCACTCGCGCTGCGCGTCGGGTTGCGCTTCGATGGTGCGGAATCCGTGCTCGCGCAGGTAACGGACGCAATCACCGATCCATTCCACGTGCTGTTCCAACGCGGCGACGAAATTGGTTGCCGCCGAGGGGCTGCCGGGCCCCTGGATGATGAACAGATTGGGAAAGCCCGCCACCGCCAGGCCCAGGTAGCTCAGCGGCCCCTCGTCGGACCAGAAATCCCGCAACGACCTCCCGCCCCGGCCGCGCACGTCGATGCGCGTCAAGGCGCCGGTCATCGCGTCGAATCCGGTGGCATAGACGATGACGTCGAGCTCATGCAGGCCGCGCTGCGTCTCGATGCCGTCGGGCCGCACCGCAACGATGGGATCCTCGCGCAGATCCACGAGGGTCACGTTGTCGCGGTTGAAGGTCTCGTAGTATCCCTGATCGATGATGGGCCGTTTGCAGCCGAACGGATGGCTGGGGGTCAGGGCCCGCGCAGTCGCGGGATCCTTGACGATGCGCGCCACCGCCTCCCCGTAGAGGCGGGTGGCCATGCGGTTGGCTTCGATGTCGAAGAACACGTCGCCCCAGTTCAGCGCACCCATCACGCCACCCTCGTCGACCGCGCGGAGTTGCTCTTCTCGCGTCGCCGTCTTTACCGGAGGTTTGGTGAGCATCTCCAGCATCACTGAGAACGCGCTGAGCCGTGCTGCCCCGACGGGGTGCGCACGCTGGGCGGCCCGGATCTCCGGGTAGCGCGCTTTCAGGTCGTCAAGCTCGCCGGGCTCGAAAGCCCGGACCTCCCACGGCAGGGTGTAGGCCGGTGAGCGCTGGAACACGGTGAGGGTGGCGGCTTCTCGTGCCACCACCGGGATCAGCTGCACGCCGGTGGAGCCGGTCCCGATGACCCCGACGCGCCGACCTGCGAGGTCGACGCCGTCGCGGGGCCAGCGGCTGCTGTGCAGCGAGGTTCCGGTGAAGTCGTCCATGCCGGGGATGGCCGGTTCCAGCGGGGTCGACAGGATGCCGGTGGCCGCGACGACGTAGCGCGCGGCGACCGTCTCCCCCGACGCCAGCGCGAGCCTCCAGGTGGCGCCCGGCTCGTCGAAGGTCATCGACACCACCTCCGCACCGAAGGTGATGTCACGGCGCAGGTCGAGGCGGTCGGCGACGAAATTCAGGTAGGCCTCGATCTCCGGCTGCGCCGGCATCGTCTCGGTCCAGACCCACTCCTGCTGAATGTCGTCGGAGAAGGAATAGGAGTACTCGATGCTCTCGATGTCGCATCGGGCGCCGGGATAGCGATTGACCAGCCAGGTGCCGCCGACGCTGTCGGCTTTCTCCAGCACCCGCACCCGACAACCCAGGTCCCGCAGCCGGTGCAACGCATAAAGCCCGGAGAACCCGGCGCCTACGACGATGACGTCGAAAGGGTCGCACTGGTCGGGACCGGTCGGTTCGGCAGTCGTCGGCGGCACTGTCACTCTTCCTTGCCCGCTCGTGGCCGGCGTCGCTTTGCGATTGATACTGTAACTATTACAGTAGTGGCGCCGAGCATGGGACGGATTCGGCGATCGAGCCACTGCGACGCCGGAGGCGGAGGCAATGCGATACACCTTGGAGTATCCCGGCGACCTGCCGGCCGCCAGCGCCGACTTCGGCCGTCCGGGGGTGATCGCCGATGTGGTGACCGCCGCCGAAGCGGCCGGTTTCGACGCGGTGGCGTTGAGCGACCACCCCGCCCCGTCGATGAAGTGGCGCGCCCACGGAGGGCACGACACCCTCGACCCGGTCGCGGCGCTGAGCTTCATGGCGGCCGTGACCACACGGATCAGCCTGATGACCAACCTGTTCGTGCTGCCGTACCGCAACCCCTACCTCGCCGCCAAGGCGCTGACCACGCTGGACCGACTGTCCGGGGGCCGGCTCATCGCCGGGCTGGGCGCCGGTTACCTGCGCTCGGAGTTCGCCGCGCTCGGTGTCGAATTCTCCGACCGCGCAGCGTTGTTCGACGAGGCACTGGCGGCCCTGTGGAGCATCTGGGTGGATCCCGACACCCCGGTGCGCGGCCGCGGGTTCGCCACGGTGGGACCGGTCTGGCTGCAGCGGCCGGCACAGCGGCCCCATCCCCCGATCTGGATCGGCGGCAACGGCGCAGCAGCGCAGCGCCGCGTGGTCGAGTACGGCACCGGGTGGATGCCGATCATCGCTCCCGAGGTGCTGGCCGCCACGATGCGCACGACGGCGATTCCCGACGTCGACGCCTTCTCCCGGTCGGTGACGCGGCTGCGGGACCGGATGGCCGCTGCCGGCCGCGATCCGCGCACGCTGGATGTGCAGGTGATCTGCCCGGCGGTCGACGTCGGCGACGCCGCCGGGACGGCCCGCACGCTCGAGACACTCGAAGCACTCGCCGCCGCCGGCGCGACCTGGGCACTGATCCGCGCCGACGGCCGGTCTCCGCGGGCCGCGCGGGAGTTCATCGACGCGTTCGGTTCGGCCGTGATCCGCCGCCGCACGCTGGCCGCCACCTCGCCGGCGCCCCCGGCCCTTTCGAAGGAGATGTCGTGAAAGTTCCGTTCACATGGAAGGTCACCGGCTGGTTCATGATCGGGTGGTCGGCCGAGTTCGAGGTCGGCGATGTCAAGGCGCTGAAGTACTTCGGCGAGGATCTGACCGCCTACCGCGACGAGTCCGGCGAACTGCATGTGCTCGAAGCACACTGCAAGCATCTCGGCGCCCACATCGGACATGGCGGCAAGGTGGTCGGCGACTGCGTGGAATGCCCGTTCCACGGCTGGCGCTGGGGTCCCGACGGGGCCAACACCTACATCCCGTACCAGCCGGACCGCCCCAACCGCGGCCTGCGACTGCGCTCCTACCCGGTCAAGGAGCAGTACGGCTGCATCTTCATGTGGTACCAACCGCACGGTAAGGAACCGCAGTGGGAGCTCCCCGACATCTTTCACAAGTTCCCCCAGTTCGAGACCGACGCCAACGCCTATTACCGGCCCTATCCGGAGTTCTCCAGCCGCGCCGACGCGATCCCGGTGCACCCGCAGATCGTGGCCGAGAACGGCCCGGACAGTTCGCACTTCCGGTACGTGCACGGCGCCACCGTGACCCCGGTGTGTCTGCACTGGGAGCACGTGGACCAGGAGTGGCGCTTCCTGACCGGGTGGCCCGACGCCCGCAGCGAGGACCCCGACACGATGGCACTGCGCATCCACAGCCATTTCTCCGGCCTCGGCTTCGCGATGAGCGCGTTCGAGGGCTCCTCGAACCACCGGCTGATCTTCGCCTGCACCCCGGTCGACGACGAGGTCTCGGACATGTTCTATTCGATCTGGTGGCCCAAAGTGCCGGGCGAGACGTCGGACGTCCCGCCGGCCGAGGTGCGCGCCAAGGTCGAGAAGCAGTTCCTGAAGACCGTGTGGGAGGACTGCGACATCTGGCGTTACCAGAAGTACGTGGAGAATCCGCCGCTGGCGAAGGTCGACGCCAAGCCCTACATGGCGATGCGCAGGTGGGCTCAGCAGTTCTACGAGGTACCGCCCGCCGGCACCGCGTGAGGACGGCATGGGCCAGCGGCAGTGACGGCCCGCACACTCGAAGGATAGAGTCCTCAATGATTGTTCCGCCCCAGCGCTGAGAGGCCGTATGTCTGAGACGACCCAGTTCACCGTTCCTGCGGCCGCGGACGCCATCGCGGCGGTCATCGGCGACCGCGAGTTCATCGTCCAGGGGGATCGCCGCCTGACCTATGCCCAGGTCGTCGAGCGGTCCAACCGGTTGGCACGCTTCCTCCACGACCAGGGGCTGGGCTGCCACACCGAACGCTCGCAGCTGGGCGGCCACGAGGTCGGGCAGGACCTGCTGGGCATCTACGCCCACAACGGGCCCGAGTACGTCGAGGGCATGCTGGGCGCGTGGCGGGCCCGCGTCGCGCCGTTCAACGTCAACTACCGCTACGTCAAGAGCGAGCTGCAGTACCTGCTGGCCGACTCGGGTGCCACCGTGTTGCTGTATCACTCCGCGTTCGCGCCCCGGCTGGCCGAGGTGTTGCCGGACCTCCCGCAGCTGCGGGTGCTGATCCAGATCGCCGACGACTCCGGCAACGAATTGTTGCCCGGCGCCGTGGATTACGACTCGATCGTGGCTCAGGGACCGGCCGATCCGCCGCCGGTCACGCCGTCGCCCGATGATCTGTACGTGCTGTACACCGGCGGAACCACCGGCATGCCCAAGGGCGTGTTGTGGCGTGCGCACGACATCTTCATGGCCTCGTTCGGCGGGCGCAGCCTCTACACCGGCGAACTGGTGTCGACCTACGACGAGATCGCCCAGCGCTGCGCCGAGTCCCCGGGAACCTCCCTGCTGATCCTGCCGCCACTGATGCACGGTGCTGCACAGTGGGCCGTGTTCACCGCGATGAACACCGGCCAGACCGTGGTGTTCTCGGCGGTCACCAGCCACCTCGACGTCGACGACGTCATCGCGACCATCGAGCGCGAGAAACCCCTCGCTGTCACGGTCGTCGGGGATGCGATGGCGCGACCGCTGGCAGAGGCGTTCGAGCGCACCAGCGCCGACCTGTCCTCGCTGGCCGTCGTCGCCAACGGCGGCGCACAACTCACTCCGACGGCCAAACAGCGGCTGATCGACGCCAAAGAGAACCTGATGGTCGTCGACGGCGTGGGCTCCTCGGAAACCGGGGCCCAGATGACGCACATGTCGGCGCCGGGGGCGGTGTCGACGGGGAAGTTCAATGCCGGACCCGACACCTACGTCGCCGCAGAGGATCTCAGCGCGATGCTGTCCCCCGGGCACGACGGCATCGGCTGGCTGGCACAACGCGGCTACGTGCCCCTGGGCTACAAGGGTGACGCGACCAAGACCGCGGCGACGTTCCCGGTGATCGACGGCGTGCGGTACTCCGTGCCCGGCGACCGGGCCCGCCATCTCGCCGACGGATCGATCGAACTGCTCGGCCGCGACTCGGTGACCATCAACTCCGGCGGCGAGAAGATCTTCGCCGAGGAGGTGGAATCGGCGGTGGCCTCCCATCCGGCAGTCGCCGACGTGGTCGTCGCGGGCCGCCCGAGCGAGCGTTGGGGGCAGGAGGTGGTGGCCGTGGTCGCGCTGGCCGACGGCGCACAGATCTCCGCCGAGGAATTGATCGAGCACGCGAGCCAGGTCATCGCACGCTACAAGCTGCCCAAGGCGGTGGTGTTCCGGCCGGTCATCGAGCGCAGTCCGGCCGGCAAGGCCGACTACCGGTGGGCGCGCGAACAGGCGATCAGCGGCGGCTGATTCACGTCAGCCGGCGGCGCGTGCGGTTGCGGGCGCTGCGCAGCGCCAGTGCGGTCATCCACCGCGTCGCCCGCGAGAACGGCGGGGCGGCGCGGCCGGTGACCGTGAACGGCAGATCGCTGCCCACCACCGACCGGTGGTGGGTGAAGGCGTCGAACCCGGCCTTGCCGTGGTAGGCGCCCATCCCGCTCCGTCCCACCCCGCCGAACGGGGCGGCCGACGGGATCATTTGCGCGCCGAAGTCGTTGCGCGCCACACCCCCGGTGCGGGTGCGACGCACGAACCCGCGGAAATCCTCGTCGTCGGGACCGAACCAGTACGCGACCAACGGGGACGGACGCGCGTTGACGTAGTCGACGACCTCGCGCAGGTTCCGGTACGGACGCACGGTGAGCACCGGACCGAACGTCTCCTCGGTGGCCAACCGCATGGTCTCGTCGACGCCGCGCACCAGCGTCGGGGCGATCTTCCGGGTGGCCGGATCGGGCAGGTGCTCCCGGGGCGGGATCACCGCCTCCACGCACGCCCCTTTGTCACGTGCATCCTCGATCAACCCCGTGACCCGATCGAAGTTGGCCCGGTTGACCACCGAGCAGTAGTCGGGGTTGTCGACGATCGAGCCGAACATCGCGCGCCAGGTGTCGCGGACGACGGCGCAGAACTTCTCCAGGTGTTCGGCGGGGACGAAGACGTAGTCCGGGCACACGCACACCTGTCCCCCGTTGATCATGCGGCCCTGCGCAATTCGGGACGCGGCCCGACCGATGTCGGCAGCAGGGCCGACGACGACGGGGTTCTTGCCGCCCAGCTCCAGTGTCACCGGCACCAGGTTCTCCGCAGCGGCCTGCGCCACCAGCGCACCGACCGACGGCGAGCCGGTGAAGAACAGGTGGTCGAACGGCAGGGCCGAGAAGGCGGCAGCCACGTCGACATCGCCGGTGACGATGGCCAGTTCGGCCGGGTCGAAGTACTCCGGCGCCAGCGCCGCCATCAGCGCCGCGGTGCGCGGCGTCACGTCCGACATCTTGATCATGACGCGGTTGCCCGCCGCGAACGCCGCGGATGCGGGCAGCACAACGAGGTTGAGCGGAAAGTTCCACGGACCGATGATGCCGACGACCCCCTTCGGGGTCGGCTGCACTTCGCCCTTCACCGCTAACAACCGCCCCGACGGCAGCACCGTGGTTGGCCGCATCCACTTCTTGACGTGGGTCCTTGTGTGCTCGATCACCGAGATCATGCCGAGGATCTCGGTGAACAGGGAACCGTCCCGCGGCCGGGTGCCGTAATCGGCGGACATGGCCTCGACGAACTCGTCGGCGTGGTCCAGAACCAGCGCCAACAATCGGTCGATCCTGTTGCGTCGCAACGCCAGGTCGGGAAGCCCGTCGGCGAGGAACGATGCGCGCTGGCGCTCCAAGAGCGCAGTCATCGGATCAGCCACCGTCAACTCCCACTAGGTCGGCCACGGGCGAGCACGACCTGGCGGACGATCAGGAACACCGGAAACGCCACGCTGATGGCGATGAATACGCTCATCACGAGATAGGCCCATACATGCGCGATTCCGAGCCGGCGCGCCTCGACGACCATGAACACGGCCGCGGCGACGGCCACCAGGACCACGTCGTTGGTCAGTGATGCGGCCGCGTGGTTCGCGTAGGCCGCCGCGATGAAGTCCGTGATGCTGCGGCCCTGACCGCTGAGGATGAACGCGACGTTGTGCCACCACGTCGCGACCAGCGCGACGAGCGCGGTCACGCCGTAGACCGCGCAGAGGATCTTGTCCGCGCGGGTCAGCGCAGCAGTCGCGGCGCTCACGCGCCGGCCTTGGCCGGCATGGGATACATCAGCGTGGCGTTGAAGCCGCCGTCGACCTGGATGTCCTGGCCGTTGATCCAGCGCGCCTCCGGTGAGGCGAGGAAACCGATGGCGGGCGCCATGTCGTCGACCGTGCCGTGGCGCCCGATGGTCGCGCGCACGCCGTCGAGCATTTCTTTACCCATCGACCGCTCGAACTCGCCGAGGATCGGCGTCTCGGTCGGGCCGGGACTGACGGTGTTGACTCGCACGCCGTACTCTCGCCATGCGATGCCGCTCAGTCGCTTGGCGTAGAGCACCAGCGCCTGTTTGGACAGGTAATAGGCCATCGCCGGATCCTGGGTGGTGAGCCAGTGACTCAGCGCGGCGTCGTCCTCGACCGCAAGCAGGGTGGAGAGCAACTCGAGGTTGCTCTCCCAGCCGAGAGCCGCGGTCGAGGCCACGGCGACCATGGCGCCGCCCCGGTTCATCCGGGACAACATGCCGTCGAGCATCCTTCGGGCGCCGAGATAATTGACCGACAACACGTCGGCGGCCTCGGCCGTGCCCGGAATGCCGGCCACATGTGCCAACACATCCCATCCGTCGCCGATGGTCGCGAGGGTCTGCGCGACCTGGTCGGCGTCGCGCAGGTCGCACACCAGCCACTCGGCGGCCACGCTCTCGGTGCGAGGTCGAGCGTCGACGGCCAACACGTGATCGCCGCGCCCGGAGAACCACCGCGCCGTTGCCGCTCCGATACCCGATCCCGCACCGACCACGACGATCCGACGCACGCCTGAACCCACTGCCGACTCCTCCCAGCGCTGCCCGTGTGCGGGCACAACCAGTGTATTGCGAACTACTGTAAGTATTACAGTTTTGAGTGCAGTATGGATGCACGGGCGGGCGGCTGCACGGCTGGGGAGGGTGATTTCATCGAGTGCTCGGCAGGTGGGATCGGAAAGCATCCGCGTCTCGGCTCCCGGGCTCCGCAGCGCATCGCCGACGGCGTCTGGCTGGTCCGCGGTGGCTTCGCCCCGAACACCATGAACGTGTACCTGGTCCGCGACGGGTCCGGTGTCCTGGCATTCGACGCCGGAGTCAAGCCGATGGCGCGCCGGATCGCCGCTGCCGCGCACAGCCTGGGCGGCCTGACGCGAATTGTGCTGGGACATGCGCACTTCGACCACCGCGGTGCGGCGCCGGCGCTCGGAGTGCCCGTGCTGTGCCATCGCGATGAACGGGCCGATGCAGAAGGTGACGGTGGCGCGCACAACGTGAACCTCGCCCTGGTGCGCCGACGTACCCGCGTGTTGAGCACTCCGCTGAAATGGATGCTGGACGGAGGGCCGGTGCAGATCTCGGAAACACTGTCCGACGGCGATCGGATTGCCGACTTCGAAGTGCTCCACCTGCCCGGCCACACCCCGGGCCTGATCGGACTCTGGCGCGCGTCGGACCGGACGGCGTTGGTCAGCGACTGCTTCTTCACCCTCGACACCGAAACCGGACGCCGCTGCGAACCCCGGCCGCCGCATTGCGCGTACAACGTCGACACGGCACTCGCCCGGGAGTCGATCCTCAAACTGGCCGAGCTTGACCCCGCCGCGGCGTGGCCCGGCCACGCCGGACCCGCGATCGGAGATGCGGCGACCCAATTGCGCGCCGCCGCCACGCGCTGAGTCGCCGCGCAACTCCTGTACACGCCCTACTGTAAGCGTTACAGTAATTATATGGAGACTCCGGTGCCGGATGTCGCAGTCGAGCTACCCATCGACCTGCGCGACCCCTACCCGATGTTCGCCCGTCGACGCGCCGAAGGCGGGGTGTTCCGCGGGTCGGTCATGGACTGGTCCAAGACACCGGCGTCACTCAAACCCGAAAACCTCTATGCCGCGGTGTCCTTCGACGCGGTCAACCGGGTTTTCCGCGACAGCAGGATCTTCAACTCCCAGATCTATGACTCGACCATCGGTCTGTTCATCGGGCCGACCATTCTGGCCATGGAAGGCAAACCGCACTGGGCGCACCGCAATCTCGTCTCGGCGGCCTTCAAGACGCGGTCGCTGGCGCGGTGGGAGCCCGAGATCGTCCGGCCGGTGGTCGATGGACTCATCGACGAGTTCATCGATGCGGGCCGAGCAGACCTGGTGCACGACTTCACCTTCGAGTTCCCGACCCGCGTCATCTCCCGGCTGCTCGGACTGCCCGAAGACGACCTGCCGTGGTTCCGCCGGCGCGCCGAGGAACTGATCAGCTACACGGTCAAGTACCAACGGGCCTTCGAGGCGTCGGCGGCGCTGAAGGACTACTTCCTGGCCCAGATCGAGCAGCGCCGCCGCACCCCGACCGACGACATCATCGGCGATCTGGTGGCCGCGGAGATCGACGGTGAGAAGCTCACCGACGAGGCGATCTACTCGTTCTTGCGGCTGCTGTTGCCGGCCGGCCTGGAGACCACCTACCGGTCATCGGGAAACCTGTTGTACCTGTTGCTGACCCACCGCGACCAGTTCGACGCGGTCAACGCCGACCACAGCCTCATCGGCGCAGCGATCGAAGAGGGGCTGCGCTACGAGACACCGCTGACGACCGTCCAGCGCTTCGCGACCGACGACACCGAACTCGACGGGATGCCGATCCCCGCCGGATCGGTCATCGACGTGTGCATCGGATCGGCCAACCGCGACGAGAAGCGATGGGATCGACCCGAAGAGTTCGACATCTTCCGCCCTAGGACGCCGCACATCTCGTTCGCCGCCGGTGAGCACACCTGCATGGGCCTGCACCTCGCGCGGATGGAGACTCGGGTGGCCGTCGAATGCCTGCTGACCCGACTGACCGACATCACGCTGGCCACCGACGGCGATCCGCACATCCACGGCCAGCCGTTCCGGTCCCCCACCGTTCTGCCAGTCACCTTCCGCCCCGCGGAATAGTGTTCCCGGCTGCGTTTTCCGCCAGATCGCAGCCTTGGCCTCACTTTCACGGACAGGGCTCAACTGCGCCGGCGCTCCCGGCGTGCGATCGTCTTGGTCTCGAGATACTGTCCGAAACCCTCGATGCCGCACTGCCGTCCGACACCGCTGCTCTTATAACCGCCGAAGGGGGCATCGGCGCCGTAGAACATGCCGCCGTTGACGCCGAACGCACCGGTGCGCACGCGGCGGGCGATCTGCATGCCCCGCTCCTCCGAGCGCGACATCACCGCGCCGGCCAGCCCGAACGCGCTGTCGTTGGCGATCCGCACGGCCTCGTCGTCATCGTCGAACGGCAGCACCACCAGCACGGGCCCGAAGATCTCCTGCTGCGCGATGGCGGCACTGCTGGGCACTCCGGTCACCACGGTGGGCGCCACGAAGTGGCCGTGCATCAGGTGCTCCGGCAACCCGTCGACCGACCCTCCGCCGACGGTGATCTCCGCCCCGTCGCGAAGGGCGCCGTCGAGCGCGCGGAGCACCCGGTCTTTCTGCGCGGCGCTGACCACCGGTCCCACCAGAGTTGCGGGGTCGACCGGATCACCCACCGGCACATGCTGATACGCCAGGGTGATATCGGCGACGGCCTGCTCATAGAGCGAGCGGTGCACCAGCATCCGGCTGGTCGCCGCGCATGCCTGCCCGGCGTGCACACACACCCCGATCGCGGTCGGCACGATCACTGCGGGATTGGCGTCGTCGAGCACGATCGCCGCCGACTTGCCGCCCAACTCGAGGAACATCCGCTTCATCGTGTCCGCGCCCTGACGCATCAGCAGCTTGCCGACGGTGGTGGAGCCGGTGAACGACACCAGGTCCACGCGGGGGTCGGTGCCGAGCTGACCGGCCACGTCGTTCGACGGCGTGGTGACGACGTTGACCACACCGGGCGGGATGTCGGTGCGCTCGGCGATGAGGCGGCCCAGCCGGGTGGCGTTCCACGGCGTGTGGGGGTCGGGTTTGAGGATCACGGTGTTGCCGGTCGCCAGCGCCGGGCCCAGTTTGTTGAGGATGACCTCGATCGGGAAGTTCGACGGCGTGATCGCCGCGACGACGCCGACCGGCTCCTTGACCACCACGCGGATGTTGCGTTCGCCGAACAGGCCACCTCCGTCGAGGAGGCGCTCCCACTCGAAGCTGTCGATCAACCGAGCCGGATAGCGCAACGACTCGGCCAGCGGCCAGTCGAGTTGTGCGGACTGTGTGGTCATCACCGGGCATCCGGTCTCAGCGACCAGTTCCTCGCGCAGCAGCTCCTTTTCGGATTCCAGCGCCGCCTGAAGCTGCTCGAGGCAGCGGCGCCGCAGTGTGGGGTTCGTCGACCAGTCCGTCGTGTCGAAGGCCGACCGGGCAGCATCGATGGCCCGCTCCATGTCGACAGCCCCGGCCGCGGCCGCGGTACCCAGCACCTCCCCGGTCGCCGGGCTGACGTTGTCGAATTCCGCACCCGAGGCAGCGTCGACGAGTGCACCGGCGATGAGCATCCGCCGTTCGGCCCGCGCACCGGCGCGGCGACCGATGTCGATACTGGTTTCGCTGGTCGGGCCGGTCTCGGTGACGGCGTCGCTCATCGGGCACCTTTTGGTCGCGGGGCAGCGCGACCGCATCTCGGACGCGCAACGGTAAAGGTTACAGTATCGAGGCTGGGTTAGACTCCCGTCTACCGTTCGACAACGTCGTCAGGAAGGCCACGGGTTTGATCAAGGTGATGGAGGGCGTCCGCGTCCTCGAGGTTGCACAGTTCACGTTCGTCCCGGCTGCCGGCGCCGTCCTGGCCGACTGGGGCGCCGACGTGATCAAGGTGGAACATCCGGTGCGGGGTGACACCCAGCGTGGCTTCATCAACATGGGCGGCTTTCAACTCGACCCGGATCGTCACCCGTTGATCGAGCATCCGAACCGGGGCAAGCGCAGCGTGGGAATCGACGTGTCCACCCCGGAGGGGCAGGAAGTGCTCTACGAACTCGCCCGGACCGCCGACGTGTTCCTCACCAACTACATGCCGGCTCAGCGGCAGAAGAACAAGTTCGACGTCGAGCACATCCGCGCGGCGAACCCGAACATCATCTACGCCCGCGGCAGCGCCTACGGCGACAAGGGACCCGAACGAGACACCGGCGGCTTCGACGGCACCGCGTTCTGGACTCGCAGTGGTGTCGGGCACGCGTTGACGCCGGAGGAGATCGGTGGCGCACTCTCGCAGGGCATTCCGGCGTTCGGCGACTCGATCGGCGGCATGAACATCGCCGGCGGTATCTCGGCGGCCCTCTTCCACCGCGAGCGCACCGGTGAGGCCGTCGAGATCGACGTGTCGTTGCTCTCGACCGCGTGGTGGGCAGCCGGGGCCAGCGTCACCCAGGGCATGGAAACCGGCGAGACGATGCGCTCGCTGATGCCGGATTCGGTCAGCGCGGTCAATCCGTTCATGGCGAATTACCTGACCGCCGACGGCGGCACCATCAACCTGTGCATCGTGAGCCCGACCGGTTACATCCGGGACGCCTTCGAGCACCTCGGCTTGCCGGAGCTCGCGGACGATCCGCGGTTCAACGACGTCATGCCGTTGATCCAGAACTCCGAGGAGGCGGCCCGGCTGATCGCCGAGTCGATTCGCAGCAAGCCGTTCGAGTACTGGCGCCAGCATCTGAAGACGATGAAGGGCCAGTGGGCGCCGTTCCAGAGTCTGATCGACCTGGGCACCGATGAGCAGGCACTGGCCAACGACATGGTCGTCGAGGTGGAGGCCGCCGACGGCGGCAAGCCGTTCAAAGTGGTGCGCGGTCCGGTGCAGTTCAACCACGAACCGCTGGAGACGTCGCGTGCGCCGCAGGCGTCCGAGCACACCGAGATCGTGCTGATGGAGCTCGGGATGGACTGGGACCGCATCGAGGCGCTCAAGGACAGCGGCGCCATCGCCTGAGGTCGCTAGACCGGTTCGACACGCACGGGGACGCCGGTCAACCACGCCATTCCGCTGAGCGGCTCGACGTCGGCGGGATCGCTGGACGTCAGCTGGTTGACGTTGGCGCCGCCGGCCTTGTTGGCCAGCTGCCACCCGCCGGTGCCCTTGTGTCCCCAGCCGTGCGGCAGCGCCACCACCCCTGCCGTGAGATCCTTGGTCAGCTTCACCGGCACGGTGATCTGCCCGTAGGGCGAAGTGACCTGCACGTGCGCACCGTCTTCGACGCCCAGCTCGGCGGCGTCATCGGCGTTCATCAAGCCATGGTGACCGCGCTCGCCACGCATCAACAACGGCGCGTTGTGCATCCACGAGTTCTCCGAACGGGTTTCGCGCATACCGATCATCCGTAGCGGATAGTCAGCCGGGTACTGCTGGCCCGACAGCGTCGCGATCTGCTCGGCGATGGCGTTGTGACGCAGCTGGATCCGACGGTTCGGGTAACCGATCACCCGCCGCAGGCGGCCGGTGCCCAGATGCGGGTCGAGGATCTTGCCGTGGGGATGTTCCCGGGTCAGCCGGTCGAACGTCAGCCCGCCGCGCCGCAGCCCGAACCGGTCGCCGCCTCCAGCGACCCGGATGATGCCGTCGGCGAACCGCCGCGCCGTCACGCCGACGCCGACGCGGCTCATCACCGTGCCCATCGCGGTCAGCGCCGTGAACGCCGGCACCCGACCGGACAGCCGCCCGATCAGCTCACCGACGATCTGTGACTCCGGCCGGGACTGCCCGACGGGCGCCACCACGGCCTCGGTGGCCTGCCGGAACGGCGTGGCCTGGAAAAGCTGGAACGTCAGCGGGAAGTCGTCGCGCTCGTACATCGTGGTCACCGGCAGGACGTAGTCGCACTGCGCGGTGGTCTCGGTCAGGTAGAAGTCCAGCGCCACCGACAGCTCCAGTGAGCCCAGCGCCGATTCCAGTTCGTCACCGTTGGGCACCGAGAGCACCGGGTTTCCCGCGCTGATGAACAGCGCCCGGATCTGCCGCTGCCCCGGGGTGAGGATCTCCTTGGCCATCAGCGCCGCCGGTTCGGAACCGATCAGCGCGGGCACCCCGCCGATCCGCGAGCGCCGGCGCCGGTAGGTTCTGCGCAGCACCGCCCCCATCGCGGTGTTGACCCACTGTTCGGCGGGCAGGCCGAGGCCGCCGAACACCGACCCCCCGGGGCGGTCGAGGTTGCCCGCGACCAGGTTCACCACGTCGATCAGATACGACGTCAACGTGCCGTAGCGGCCGACGCAGGTCCCCAGCCGGCCGTAGATCGCGGCCCGCGGCGTCGACGCGAGGTCACGGGCCAGCCCGCGGACCACGTCGGCGTCGATCCCGGTCGTGGCCGCGGTCGACTCGGGGGTGAACCGCTGCACCTGGGCGCGCAGCCATTCGACTCCGTCGGCGGACGCCGCGAGGTGGTCGACGTCGGCGAGGCCCTCGGCGAAAAGCACCTGCAGCAACGACAACAGCAGCAGCGAGTCGGTGTCGGGCACGATGCCGCACCACTCGAACATCGCCGCGGTCTCGGTCCGCCGCGGATCGATGACCACGACGCGGCCGCCGCGCTTGACGATGTCGTGCATCCGGTCTTTGATCCGCGGCGCGGTCAGAAAGCTACCGTGCGACACCACCGGATTGGCGCCCATCACGATCAGCAGATCGGTACGGGTCAGATCCGGGATCGGCACCGATGTCGGGGTGCCGTAGAGCAATTGGCTGGCCATCAACCGGCTGTTGGTGTCCTGCGAGGACGCAGTGTAGAAGTGGCTGCCCCGGCCGAGCCCCTTGATGAACCCCAGCGCCGACAACACATGGGCATAGCTGAACGCGCCGGGGTTGCCCATGTACCAGCCGACGGCGCCCGGTCCGTGCGCGGCCAGGACGGCCGACAACCGGCCGGCGATATCCCCCAGCGCCTCGTCCCAACTGACCTCTTCGAAGCCCGTCGGGGTGCGCCGCAGCGGCGCGGTGACGCGATCGGGGTCGTTGACCACCTCGGTGAATGCGATGCCCTTCTGGCAGGCGAAACCCGACGACAGCGGATGGTCCTTGTCCGGGCGCAGCGCGGTGAGCCTGCCGTCCTCGACGGTGGCGATCATGCCGCACAGCGGTTCGCAGATGCGACAGAACGTCACCTTGTGCTCGACGGTCGACGCGGTGGGGTCTGCCATGTCAGAAGCCTCTCGGGGAAGTGCCGGTGCAGATAGTCTGCGCACGGTGCGCTGGATTGTCGATGGCATGAACGTGATCGGCTGTCGCCCCGACGGATGGTGGCGGGACCGCCACCGCGCGATGACCGGCCTGGTCGGCCACCTGGAACGGTGGGCACAGGCCGATGGGCTCGACGTGACGGTGGTCTTCGAGAAGCCACCGAGACCACCGGTGACCTCGACGGTCATCACCGTGACGCATGCGCCTGCCGCGGCACCGAATTCGGCCGATGACGAGATCGTCCGGCTGGTGCAGGGTGCGGCGCGACCTGCCGACGTCCACGTCGCCACCTCCGATCGCGGGCTGGCCGCACGGGTGCGCGACGCCGGCGCGACGGTCTTCCCGGCCGAACGGCTGCGCGAGCTGATCGACCCGCGCTCGCCGGACGGGGGCCCGGACGTTTCCAACCAACGGTAGTTACCGTAACATTTACCGTTGCACCGTCAGGTTGTTCTGCCCGGAAGGAACCGCACAGGTATGCACGACGTAGCGATCATCGGCGTGGGACTGCACCCGTTCGGCAGGTTCGAGGGCAAGACCGCGATGGAGATGGGCGTCGACGCCATCACCGCCGCGGTCGCCGACGCAGGCGTGGCGTGGAACGACATCCAGTTCGGTGTCGGCGGCAGCTGGACCGTCGCCAACCCCGACGCCATCGTCGGCATGGTGGGGCTGTCCGGCATCCCGTTCACCAACGTGTTCAACGCCTGCGCCACCGCGGCCAGTGCCACCAAGGCCTGCGCTGACGGAATTCGGCTGGGCGACTACGACATCGGCATCGCCGTAGGCCTGGACAAGCATCCGCGCGGCGCCTTCACCGAAGATCCGGCCTTGGTGGGCATGCCGAGCTGGTACGCCGAGAACGGTCAGTACCTGACCACCCAGTTCTTCGGCATGAAGGCCAACCGCTATCTGCACGAGCACGGCATCAGCCACCGGACGCTGGCCAAGGTGGTCAACAAGAACCTGCGCAATGGGGCGCTGAACCCGAACGCGTTCCGTCGCAAGCCGATGGACGAGGACGCCATCCTGAACTCGCCGATGCTGAACTATCCGCTGACGCAGTACATGTTCTGCTCCCCCGACGAGGGCGCGGCCGCGGTGGTGATGTGCCGCGCCGACATTGCGCACCGGTACACCGACAAGCCGGTCTACGTGCGCGCGGTGGAGGTCCGCACCCGCAAGTACGGGGCCTACGAGGTGAATACGACGTTCGCCCCGGTCGACGAGGACGTCGCGCCGACGGTATACGCGGCACGTTCGGCGTTCGAGAAGGCCGGTGTCGCACCGGAAGACGTCGACGTGATCCAGCTCCAGGACACCGATGCCGGCGCCGAGATCATCCACATGGCCGAATGCGGATTCTGCCCCGACGGCGATCAGGAGAAGCTGCTCGCCGAAGGCACCACCGAGATCGGCGGCGCCATGCCGGTCAACACCGACGGCGGCCTGCTGGCCAACGGCGAGCCGATCGGCGCGTCCGGGCTACGTCAGATCCATGAGATCGTGCGCCAGTTGCGGGGACAGGCCGGCGACCGTCAGATCCCGGGCGAACCCAAGGTCGGCTTCGCCCAGCTCTACGGTGCGCCCGGCACCGCGGGCGCGACGATTCTGACCACCTGAGGGCCGGACAGAGGGGCCGAGACTATCGCAGCACTCGGACCGGGACGTTGCGCCAGCCCGCCACGTTCTGCATGTTGACGCGGGTGCACCGGCTTCGGTCGACCTCGTAGCGCGGCATGAAATCGAGCATCCGGTCCAGTGCGACAGCACTTTCCATGCGTGCCAGTGCCGCGCCGAGGCAGCTGTGAATTCCGTAGCCCAGACCGAGATTCTGCGCCTCGGTACGGTTGCGATCGATGTCGAAGCTGTCGGGGTCGGTCCAGGCTTGGGGATCGCGGTTGGCCGACCCGCCGACCAGGAAAACCGGTTTGCCCGCCGGAATCGTCACGCCATGCAGTTCGACCTCACGCAGCGTGCACCGCACGTTGTACTGCGCGGGCGCCTCGTAGCGCAGCAACTCCTCGACCGCCAGCGGGATCTTGCCGCGGTCGTCGAGCAGCAACTGCCACTGGTCGGGGTTCTCGGCGAACACCACCGCCGCGCTACCGAGTAGCTTGGTGACCGTCTCGGCGCCCGCTCCGCCGAGCAGCATCGCGAACTCGGTGATCTCGACGTTGTTCAACGGCTCCGTCTCGCCGTTGTCCCGTTCGATCTCGGCCGCGATGAGCTTGCTGAGCAGATCGTCGCCGAGGTTGTCGCGGCGCTGTTTGATCAGCTGGTAGTAGTACACGGCCATGTCGACGCCGGCCTTGCGGCCGGCCTCGGTCATGTCCACCTCGCCGTGCTCACGGTGCAGCAGCTCATCGATCCACAGCCGCACCTGCTGGTGGTCCTCGTCGGGGACCCCCTGCATGGTGGTCATGATGTCGACGGGGAACCGCGCTGAGAAGTCCTGCACGAAGTCGAAGCCATCGGGATCCAGCGCGGCCAGGTGCTTGTCGATCAGCCGCGTCACCAGGCCCCGGTGGGCTTCGATGGCTCGCGGTGTGAACACCTTGTTGAGCAGGCTGCGCATCCGCCGGTGCGCCGGCGGGTCCATCGCGATGATCGAACCGTGCTTGGTCGGTTCGCCCTTGCGAACCTCGGCGAGGTCGACCCCGTAGGCCGACGAGAACGTCTCGTGGTCCTTGAACGCCGCGGCGACGTCTTCGTGGCGGGTCAGCGCGTAGAAGTCGAACTGTTCGCTGTAATAGACCGGCGCTTCTTCCCGTAATCGCCGATAGGTCTCGTACGGCGAGGTGAAGAACTCGTCGGAGAACGGGTCGAACGAAACCGTTGCCGAGCTCACGACGCCTTCTTCGCCGGTGGCGAGTAGTTCGGCTTGCCCAGCCCGAGCACGTACTGCGCGATCATGTTGCGGAACACCTCGAGGGTGCCGCCGTAGATCCCGACCAGCGGGGCGAACCGGTAGATGTACTCCGAGGCGCCGTCGTCGGCCGCGCCTTCGGTACCGACCGGCAGCGCGGAGGCAGCGCCCATGATGTCCATCAGATCCGGCGAGATGTCGCGCATCGTCTGGGCCAGGGCGACGCGGCCGAAGATGCTCGGCGCCGACAGCGCGGCTTCCAGCCGGGCGACGCTGCGGCCCAGCCGAAACGCCACGGCACCGTCGTCGATCAGTCTGTCGCCGTTGGGATCCGGCACCGCCGACTTCTCGGCGGCCTTGTCGACGGCGGTGGCCATGAAGTTGGCCTGGTGCATCATGATCGACACGTCGGCCAGGCCGTCGTCCGCAGCGTCCACGGCGCCGTGTTCGGCGTCGAGCGGCTCACGGACTACCTTCCAGCCCTCGTTGACGCCGCCGAGGCGGTAGCGGTCGTCGACCCTGACGTCGCTGTAGTAGACGATGTTGGTGCGGTCCCCGTCGACGGTGCGGATGCCCTGGATCTCGATGCCGGGAGTGTCCAGCGGCACCAGGAACATCGTCAGGCTCGAATG
This sequence comes from Mycolicibacterium duvalii, assembly GCF_010726645.1. NCBI lineage: Bacteria > Bacillati > Actinomycetota > Actinomycetes > Mycobacteriales > Mycobacteriaceae > Mycobacterium > Mycolicibacterium duvalii. Next base: position 2,625,833 of record NZ_AP022563.1, read on the forward strand.
CTTGGGTGCGGTCGGGTCGGTGTTGGTGATGAGGAAGACGTACTGGCAGTTGTGCGCGCCCGTGGTGAACATCTTCGACCCATTGATCACCCACGTCGACCCGTCACGCACGGCGCGGGTCTTGCAGGTGGCGACGTCCGATCCGCCCTCGGGTTCGGTGTAGCCCAGACACATGCGCACATGCCCGCTGTAGACCTTGGGCAGCACCTCGTCCTTCAGCTCGGCCGAACCGAACTTCTGCACCGACCTGGAGATCATCGCCGTAGTGCCCGAGGTCACCCACGGGACGTGAGCGCGCCGCTTCTCCAACTCCCAGATCCGGCGCTGCAGGCGGGTGAACGGGTTGGGGCACTCCGGATTCCAGTCACGATCGAGATAACCGGCGGCCCCGAGCGCCAGGTGCACGCCCTCGTCGAAGTTGTCCCCGGTCTCGCGGTCGCGGCGGATCACCTCCTCGGTGACGATCTCGCTCAGGAAACCGCGAAGCTCGTCCTGGAACCTCTGGTCCTCGTCGGCCAGCTCTACCCGGGAGAAATCCATGACTCAGCTCCGTCCTTCCCGATCGGCGACCAGGCGTGCGATGTGTTTGGCGGTGACGCCCGGGTCTCCCCCGGCGATCGCCCAGCCGCGGGCACGCACCAAGTAGGCGGTCGCGGCCGCTTCGGCCGACACCCCGAGTCCACCTTGGACGTGCACCGCCATGGTGGCGGCCTTGGCGGCCTCCTCGGCCATGAAGACGAACACCGACGGCGCCAGCTCCGGCCGTTCGGCGGGCTCGTTGTCGAGGAACCAGGCCGCACGGCGGGCGAGGTTGCGTCCGCCGGCGACGGTGATGGCGATGTTGGCCAGCGGATGTGAGATCGCCTGCAGCGTCGAGATCGGCACCCCGAGGGTGTAGCGGGTCTTGGCGAACTCGGCGGCGATCGTCATCGTCTCCTCGACCAGGCCCACGAGGGCGGCACCGGTCAGCAGCCGCCACTCGTCGAGCGCGCGCTGGTACTCGTCGATCGCGGCGCCGCCGCTGGCCAGCACGGTGCGCTGGTCGGCGGCCGCCGGATCAACCCACGCCATCGGCAGCTTGCCGATGTTGTCGACGCGTGCGGGCCGGGAGCCATAGGTCAGCAGCACCACGTCGTCACCGTCGCGCAGCACGATGCGGTCGGCGATCGAACCCGCCGGGATCAACCGGACCCCGCGGGACTTGTCCTGTTGGGCATCGAGGCCGACGACCGTCGTTCCGCTCACCACGTCGGGGTCCACCGACCCGAGACGGCCGAGCAGGCGCGCGGCGCACACGTGGTCGATCCAGGGCACCGGGGCCAGCGACCGGCCGACCTCCTCGGCCACCAGGGTCAGATCCACCAGCGTGGCGCCGTCGCCGCCGGCGCTTTCCGGCAGCGCCATCGATGTCGCACCCATGGCGCACAACCGTTCCCACAGGTTCTTGTCGAACCCGGTCTCCTCGGCGGCGCGCACCGTCTCGATCGAGCAGTGGCTGGCGAAAAAGTCCTTGTAGGCCGCCTGCAGTGCCTGATGGTCCTCCGACAGGCTGTAGTCGAGCCTGCGCAGTTCGTAGCGGTCCATGGTCAGGTCTCCTGTTCCTTCGTGCCGAAGAAGAAGTCGTTCGCGTTGTGGTACAGGTAGTTGTCGAGCACCTCGGGCGGCAGATCGAGCGCCAGCGCCTCGGGCACGACCCGGCTCTGCCGCAGTACCGGCCAATCCGACGCGAAGATCACCTTGTTCTTCCCGCGGGTGCGCATGAAGTGCAGCAGGCTGTCGGGCAGGCGTTTCGGTGACCACGCCGACGTCATAACGCGCAGGTTGGCGTACTTGATCAGCAGCCGGATTGCGACATCCCACCACGGGTCGGCGCCGTGGATCATGCACAGCTTCAGCTCCGGGAACCGCACACAGACGCGGTCGAGGTGGATCGGGTTCTGCACCTCGCCCGGAATGGGCGGGCCCGGCAGGCCGGTGTTGACGCACAGCGGCAGTTCGAGTTCCGCGCACTTGGTGTAGAGCGGGTAGTACACCGCGTCGCTGGGCGGGTACATACCGTCACCCCAGAAGCTCGGCCCCACAGCGGCATACGCGACCGGCAGGTCGGCCACCACCGCGGTCAGCTCCCGCAGCGACGGCATCGGGCGCAGCAGATTGACCCCGCCGATCGCGAGCGCGAACTTGTCCGGCCGCTGCTCCACGAACGAGCGCGCGGTGACCGACGGCTTCACCAGATTGTCCATCAGGATGGCCTTCTCCACACCGTGCTCGGCCATCTCGTCGAGCAGGGCGGGCAACTCGACTTGCTCGTAGAGCGACTTCGGTCCCTTGAAGTAGTCGTCGCGAACCTTGAGCATGAACTCGGGCTGCTTGGCCGTCTCCCCGAAATGCACGTTGACCAGGCCATCAATGACACGGTTCACTCGGTGGGTCATGACCGGCCCGCCAGGGAACCACGCTGCACGGCTTGGTCTTTGGCCCAGCGGTAGTCGGCCTTGCCGTTGCCGAGCCGGCGCACCTGCCCGACGAAGACGAGTTCCTTGGGCGCCTTGTAGCGGGCCAACTGCTGGTGGCACAACTCCAGCAGCGATGCCTCGCTCGGCACGGCCCCGCCGCGGGGCGCGACGATCGCCACCAGTTCCTCGCCCCAGCGCTCGCTCGGCCTGCTGACCACCAGCGCGTCGACGACGTCGGGATGGGCTCGCAGCACTTCCTCGACCTCTTCGACGAACACCTTCTCCCCGCCGGTGTTGACCACCAGCGAATCCCGGCCGAACAGCCGCAGCGTGCCATCGCCCTCCAGCGAGCCGCGGTCCCCCGAGATCACCACCCGGCGGCCGTCGACCTCCGGGAAGGTCCGCAGGGTTGCTTCGGCATCGTCGAAGTAGCCCAACGGAATCCGCCCCTCGCGCGCCACCCAGCCGACCTCGGTCTCGCCGGGGGCGACGAAGCGGGTGCGGTCCTCCGACAGCAGCACGACCCCGTCGCGTCGTTCGAAGGTGTCCTTGCGGTCACCGTTCTGGCTACGCCCGAACGCCATGTTGCCGGTCTCCGAGGACCCGTAGCCGTTGATCAGCGTGATCTGCGGCAGCAGTTCCAGTAGCGCGTCCTGGTGGCGCTGATTGGTCGCCGCTCCGCCGGTGCCGATTGCGAACAGCGACGACAGGTCGTAACGATGCCGCCGCAGCTCGTCGATCAGCGGGCCGGCGTAGGCGTCGCCGACCATCGTCATCAGGCCGACCTTCTCTGTCTCAGCGGTCCGCAGCACCGCGGCCGGGTCGAGGGTCGTCTTGTCGTAGAGGATCACGGTCTGTCCGTTGAGCAGCGCCGCGAACGCCGTCCACATGCCGGCGGCGTGCATCAGCGGCGAGACTGCGAACCATGGGGGGCCGGCGTGGGCGACCTTGTCGTGGATCTCGGTGGCGGACTCGTGGTCGGCGCCGTTCATGGAGATCACGTAGGTGTCGGCCTGCCGCCACATCACGCCCTTGGGCCGGCCGGTGGTCCCGCCGGTGCAGATCATCATCACGTCGTCGGGAGAGGGGGTGATGTCCTGGTCGGCGTCACCCGCGGCCAGCGCCTCGTCCAGAGGCACGGCGCCCGCGGGCTGCGGCTCCGATTCTTCCGGCTCTGCCCCGTCGTCGATCGAGATCACCAGCTCCACACCGGCGCCGCGCAGCACGTCGGCGAACTTCGCGCCCAGAGACCGGTGGCAGATCACCGCCCGCGGCTTCAGATACGCCAGGAGGTCCTCGACCTCACGGGGCGTGTAGTGGAAGTTCACGTTGACCGGGACGGCGCGCGCCTTCAGCGTTCCGATCACCATGTCGGGATAGAGATCGTTGTGCATGATCAGCGCGACGCGATCCTGCCCGCACTCCCAGCGCTGCAGCTCACTGCGTTCGCGCTGAATGCCGATTCCGTTGCCGGCCAGAAAGTTCGCGAGCCGACGGGTACGGTCGGCGGTCTGCGCGTAGGTGCTCCTGCGGTCACCGCAGACCGTCATCACCCGGTCGGGTACCGCGGCGGCGATGGCGTCGAGGACACCGCCGATGGTCCACTCTGGCATGACTACGCGGTGACCGTCACGTCGACACCGAGCAGATCGAGTGCGTTGTCGCGCATCACCTTCCGGGTGTCCTCGGCGCTGAACTCCGGGAACTGCGGGATGTCGGCGGTGAACGTCATCGGATCCGCCAGGCCCTCGCCGTGCGGCCAGTCCGAACCGAAGAGGATGCGCTCCACACCGATGGTCTCGGCGAGGAGTTTGACGTCGTCCTCGTAGTATGGCGCGATCCACACGTTGTTCCGCAGCTGCTCCACAGGGTCTTCCTTGTAGTGGTACGGCGCGGTGTTGGCCGACTTCTTGAGCCGCTTGATCAACCGGTAGACGAAGTAGGACCCGTTCTCGATGCTGGCCACCTTGAGCTTGGGGTGCCGGGTGAACACCTGATGGACGATCATCGATGCCAGGGAATCGTGGATGGCGCGGTCGTCCATGATCACCATGTCGAGCGGATCCCGCTTGCCGAAACCCTTGAACACACCGCTGCCGCCCCACAGCGCGGGGATCGCCATGTAGCCGGAGTCCGACAGGTGGAACACCACCGGGACGCCGGCCTCGGCCAGCCGTGCCCACACGGGGTCGTGCACCGGGTCGCCCAGCGAGCGCGGACGCACCAGACCGGGCACCGGCGCAGGACGCACACAGACGATCTTGGCGCCGCGGCTGAGCACGAATTCGACTTCCTGCACGGCCTTTTCCGGATCGGCCAGCGAGATGATCGGCGCGGAGACGATCCGGCCGTCGGGACGGTGGAATCCCCAGTCCTCGTCCAACCACAGGTTGAAGGCGTGCATCGCCACCATGGTTGCCTCGATGTCGTGCTTGAGACCTTCCTCCACCCCGCAGGCGAAAGTCGGCAGCATGAACACCGTCTCGAGGTTCTGCTTGTCGAGGATCGTCACGCGAGCGTCGCGATTCTGGTATTCGGGGTGATCGGCGAGCCGGTCGACCTTCATCAGCGACGCGGGGTCGACCCCCTCGGGGATCTCGCCGCGGAACAACAGATCCAGACAGCCGGGTTCGATGATCGGGTCGAACGACGGGTTCGGAATGAAATGGTTGACCACGCCGCCGAACACTGCCAAGGTCCGCTTGCCGTCCTGCACCATCTGCACGCCGCGGCTGCGGAACTCCTTGGGCTGATGCCGGGTGAACGCGTCGAGCGGTTCGTAGTAGTGGTTGTCGACGTCGATCGCGCGGTAGTCCAAGGGCTGCGGAGCGTTCATGACGCGTCCTCCTTCTCCAGTTCCATGGGGCCGAAGTGGGGCTGTCTCTTCTCGAAGAAGGCCGTGATGCCTTCGATGAAGTCGGGCCGCTGCATCGACTCGTGCATCAGTGTCTCCGCCCGGGCACTGGTGTCGTGCACGTTTCGCAGAGCGTCGCCATAGATCTGACGTTTGATCACGGCCAATGCGCTGGGTGCGCAGTGCGCGGCCATGTCCTCGGCGTAGGCCAACGCCCGCGGCAACAGTTCCTCGGGCGCGACGACCTCCTTGACCAGCCCGAGCTCTTTGGCCTCGTCGGCATAGAAGGTGCGGCCGGACAACAACAGGTCCAGCGCGGCGCCCCAGCCCACCACCCGGGGCAGGATCCAGGAGATGCCGTACTCGGCGATCAAGCCGCGCCGCGAGAACGCCGTGGTGAACTTCGCGCCGGCCGCGGCGAAACGGATGTCGCACATCAGCGCCTGGGTCAGGCCGATGCCCGCGCACGCCCCGTTGATCGCGGCGACGACGGGTTTGTGCAGCTCGGTCACGAAGTGCGGATGACGTTCGCCGACCAACTGGGTGACATCGGTATCCGCTGCGGAGGCACTCACACTGCCGATGCCGTCGAGATCACCCATGTCGGCGCCGGCGCAGAACGCCCGCCCGGCGCCGGTCAGCACGATCACCCGCACCGCCGGATCGGCTTCGGCGCGGTCGATGCACCGGTAGAACGCGCCGGCCAGACCCCCGCCCCAGGCGTTCATCCGTTCGGGACGATTCAGCGTCAGCACCGCCACCCCGGTGTCATGCACTTCGTAGCGCACCGGCTGGTCGCCCGGGGCCGCACCGGGTGCGGCGACGCGTTCGGCTGCACTCACGCCGATGCCCTCCTCAGCTCGATAGATGCTCATACTGTACACCTATCGGTAGTGGCTTCCGCAATGCCGGCGAGCTGCCGTCCCGGCGATCTCGCGGTGGGCGTTCATGATCGGAATCGGCTGCCGCGCCGACGCTCCGACGCTCCCCGCGGGGTGGTGCAGGTGGTCGCCGGGCACTGCTCGCCGCGCGCCACTCACGCTGGTGGCTAGGTGAAGTCGCTCCCGCCGTCGACATTGACGTTGGCCCCCGTCATGTAGGAGTTGCGGCGCGAAGCCAGGAACGCGACCACGGGCCCGACCTCACTGGGCAGTCCGGCCCGCGGCAGGTGTGCCGGGTGGCCGAAGTGTTCGTCGATCGCCCGCATCAACGCGTACGGGTCGTCGCCGTCCACCCCGACCGACGCCGCCCACCCCCGCAGCGCCTCGGACGCCACACTGCCCGGCGACACCACATTGACCAGGATCTCGTCCGGCGCCAGCAGCAGCGACAGGTTCTTGGAGATGCTGGTGACCATCGCCTTGGCCGCGGTGTAGGCCGGCAGAATCGTGCTCTGCCGCTGCGTCGAGTGCGCTGAGAAGTTCACGATGCGCGCCCATTCCGCGGCGCGCAGCAACGGCAGCGCGGCGCGCACGCAGTGCACCATGCCCATCGCGCCTTCGTCGACGGCCTGCCGCCAGTCGGCGTCGCTCAGTTCGTCGAAGGTGCCCCGCACCGTCGGCCCGACCGCGTTGATCAGGATGTTGAGCTGACCGCCCCACCGATCGGAGATCTCGGCGAAGGCCCGCTCGACCTGTCCCTGGTCGACCGTGTCGGCGATCAGACCGACCGCGTCGGGACTTCCGCGGTCGCGCAGGTCGGCGGCGGCGCGGTCCAGAGCCTGCCGGGTCCGACCGATCACCGCGACCCGTGCGCCGTCCTCGGCCAGACATCGCGCCGAGGCCAGACCCATGCCTCCGCCGCCTCCGACGACCACGGCGGTGGAGTCGCGCAGCCCTAGGTCCACGCGCTCAGGTGCCGGTCCAATTGGGTTGGCGCTTCTCGGCGAACGCCGTGGCCCCCTCCATCGCGTCCTTCGACGAGAAGACCGGGAAGACGATCTCCCCCTGCTTCTTCCACATCTCGTCCTGGCTCCAGTCCGCGGATTTCATGATGACCTCTTTGGTGGCCGCGATCGCCAGCGGGCCGTTGGCGGTGATCCGCTCGGCCAGCTTCAACGCACCGTCGAGGGCCTCGCCGGGTTCGGTCAGCACGTTGACGAAGCCCCATGCAGAGGCTTCCTCGGCGGTGAAGCTGTCGCCGGTCAGGGCGAGCTCGAGGGCTTTCTGGTATGGGATGCGCTTCTGCAGCCGCAGCAGCCCACCGCCGGCGGCGACCAGTCCGCGCTTGACCTCCGGGATGCCGAACTTCGCGTTCTTCGCGGCCACGATGAGGTCGGTGGCCAGCACGATCTCGGTACCGCCGGCCAGGGCATACCCTTCCACCGCGGCGATCACCGGCTTGCGGGGCGGACGTTCGGTGAACCCGATCCCACGCCCCTCGATGGCGGGCACCTCACCGGCCATGAACGCCTTGAGGTCCATGCCGGCGCAGAAGTTCCCGCCGGCGCCGGTGATGATCGCGACCGACAGGTCGGGCGACTCGTCGAGTTCGTCCATCGCGTCGGCCAGTCCCTGCGCCACCGCCAGGTTGAACGCGTTGCGCGCCTCGGGACGGTTGATCGTGATGATCAGGACCCGTCCCCGCCGTTCCCGGAGAACTTCGTCAGCCACTCGGTCTGCCCTTTCGCTCGGATGTCGCAGATAACCGCTGGAAAAGCTTACTATAGGACTTACAGTAACCAGGCGAAACGGTGCCGGAGGGGCCGGTCCGGCGCACCGCGGTAAGGTCGGGCCTTCGGCAACCCGGCAACGAGAACGCAAAGGCGCAGTTCAGGCTACCGCTGCCGGCGGGTCCCCGCCAGACCCGTCCGGCCAGGCGACCGCCGGGCCGCCGCCCCGCGCGAACGTCGAGACGATGGAGGTGTCTTTCCAGTGGCAAAGCAGGCGACTGCGGAAAAGCGGCAACGGCGCGAACGCGGGTCCATCAATCCCGACGACATCATCAAGGGCGCGTTCGAACTCGCCGAAGAGGTCGGCATCGACAACCTGAGCATGCCGCTGCTGGGCAAGCACCTCGGTGTCGGCGTCACCAGCATCTACTGGTACTTCCGCAAGAAGGACGATCTGCTCAACGCGATGACCGACCGCGCCCTGCGTGAGTACGCGCGGTTCGCGACGCCCTACGTCGATGCCCAGGACTGGCGCGACACGCTGGCCGGCCACGCCCGCACCATGCGGGAGACCTTCACGGGCAGCCCGATCCTGTGCGACCTGATCCTGATCCGGTCCGCGCTGAGCCCGCGGGCCGCCAAACTCGGCGTGCAGGAGGTCGAAAGCGCGGTCCGCAGCCTGGTGGAGGCGGGCCTGACGCCCGAACAGGCCTTCGACACCTATTCGGCGATGTCGCTGCACGTGCGGGGTTCGGTGGTGCTGCGCCGGCTGCGGGAGAAGAACCTCGCAGCCAACGAGGGTCCCGGTGACATCGACGACTCGCTGTCATTCGACCCGGACAGCGCCCCGCTGCTGGCGTCGATCACCGCGCAGGGCCATCACCTCAGCGGATCCGACGACCGCAACTTCGAATACGGCCTGGAGTGCATCCTCGAGCATGCCGCACGCATGATCGGGGAGAACTCCAAGGCAGGGCGCAAGCCGACGAAGAACTCCGCCCGCGAGCGCTGACCTGACGGCGCCGAGAGTCGCGCCTCAGACCTCGACGACGACGCCGCCGCCCTGGCCGCCGCCCGCACACATAGCGGCCACGCCGATGCCGCCGCCGCGCCGCGCCAGCTCGTAGATCAGCGTGGTGACCATGCGCGCTCCGGAAGCAGCGATGGGGTGCCCGAGGCTGCAGCCGCTGCCGGAGAAGTTCACCAGTTCCTCGTCGATGCCGTACTCCTTGCACGCCGCGATCGGCACCGACGCGAACGCCTCGTTGATCTCCCACAACGTGATGTCGGAGGGCTTCAGGCCGGCCCGGTCGAGCACCTTGCCGATCACCTTCACACCACCCAGACCCGTGTCACGGGGATCCACACCCACCGACCCCCAGGCCCGGACCTTGGCCATCACGTTCAGCCCGTTGGCGGCGGCGTAGTCGGCCTCGACGAGCGCGACCCCGGCCGCGGCGTCGTTGGTGCCGCTGCTGTTACCGGCGGTGATGGAGAAGCCCTCGATCTCGGGATGCAACACCTTCAGCCCGGCCAGCTTCTCGACCGTCGTGTCACGGCGCGGATGCTCGTCCACGCTGAAATCGACCACCGAACCGTCGAACTGGGTGACCTTCAGCGGGACGATCTCGTCGGCGAACTTTCCGGCGTCGATCGCGGCGATGGCGCGCTGGTGCGACCGCGCGGCCCAGGCGTCCATCTCCTCTCGCGAGATGCCGGCCGACTGGGCGGTGTTCCAGCCCACGGTGATCGACATGTCCCTGGTCGGGGCCTCGGGCGTCTCGACGTGCGTGGGCGGCATCCACCGCTCTTCGAACTTCAGTTCGGGGCCCGGGATGCGCCAATTGACCAGCGGGGTCATCGACAGCGACTGCACTCCGCCGGCGATCAGCACCCGCTCCATCCCGGAGCCGATCTGCGCCGCCGCGTTGCCGATCGCGGTCAGGCTGCCGGCGCAGTGCCGGTTCACCGACTGGCCCGGAACATGCTTCAAGCCCGTGGCATCGGCGGCGTAGCGCGCGAGATCGCCACCGCCGTAATGTGATTCGGCGAAGATGATGTCGTCGATCTCAGCCGGGTCGACTCCCGAGCGACGGACGATCTCGGGCAGCACCGTGGTGATGAGCGTCTCGGGCGGCGTGTTGACCAGGGTGCCCTTGAAGGAGCGGCCGATGGCCGTGCGGGCGGCACCGACGATGACGGGTGTTGACATGGTTTCGACCTCGATTTCGCAGACAGACCGTTACAAAACTAGCAGAAGGTGTAGCGCTGACAGTAGGGTGAGCCAGCTCACTCCGGCTCGGCGACGAAGAAGTGCTCGTCACGCAGCCGGAACGCCTCCCTGGTCCCGACCTGCGCCCGGGTCTTGACGAAGTTGAATTCCCCCGGCGCGAACTGCAGGTTCGTCCCGTAGGCGTGGAAGAGGTAGCTGGCCACCTCTTCGCCCTGATACACCTGGCTCTGTTCGACCAACCGGAACGCCTCCTTGGCGATGACCACGCCGTCGGCCGGCATCTTGGCCGCTTTCTCGGCCCAGTACCGGGCGCGGGCCGGCACCGCCGCCGCGTCGCAGGTGTCGGTGAAGACGCCGACGTGCTCGACGTCGGCCGCGGTGATGATGTCGCCGGTGAGCAACAGTCGCCGCGCCAACACAGGACCCAGCCGGTGGAAGAACATGTGCAGGCTGCCCAGCGCCGGACCCAGGAAGCGGGTGGCCGGCATACCGATGCGGGTGTCGCGTCCGATCACCGAGATATCGGTCATCAACGCCATCTCGAACCCGCCGCCGAGAGCGTAACCGCTGATCTCGCCGACCGTGACCTTCGGAAAGCCCATCAGGTTGTGGTAGAAGCCGAAGGTCTTGCGGTCCACGGTGAGTCGGCGGCGCTGGCTGGGCCGACGCTTGGCTTGCTCGGACTCTTTACTCCCGTACCAGCCGTACGCGTTGTTCATGTCCGCCCCAGTGCTGAACACGCCTTCGGCGCCACGCAGCAGCACCACGGTCAGGTCGTCGTCCTCGGCGACGTCGTCGAGATACCGCGCCAGCTGATCGCGCATCGCCGCGTCGTAGGAGTTGCGCTGTTTGGGGTTGTTCAGCGTGATGGTCGCGATCCGCGTGTCGTGGTCGACGTCGAAGAGGACGCGGTCGTCGGTGGTGGTCATGTCCATTCCTGTCCGTTGGAAATCAGTTTGGCCTCAATGGTTCTGCTCGATGCCGCAGCCAGGGTGTTCTGTCGCGCCGCCGCGAGGTGGTTCTGCGCCACCCGGACCGCCCTTGCCGAGTCGCCGTCGGCAATGGCGTCAAGCAAGCGGTTGTGGTCGCGCAGCGCCGCGCGCATCGTCGGTGGGTGCATCGGATCGCCGGGGCTGCACTCGTCGCTCCAAACCGAGGACTCGTGCGCTGACCAGATCACCTCGAGGGCGCCGATCACCAGGATCATCGGTTCGTTGCCGCACCGCTGCACGATCTCCTCGTGGAACCGGCGGGCGTTGGGCACATAACGCGCAGGCGTGTCGAACTCGGCAACCTGCAGGTCGATCGCAGCCCGCAGATGCGGCACCACCGCGGTCATCCGGTCCGCCCGCGCGGCACACATGCCCGCGCAGATCGGTTCGAGATGCAGCAGCGCCTCGCTGACGTCCGCCGGCGTGGCCGCCCGGGTCTGCAGCACCATCCCGATCAGATGCGCTGCCCGTGCGGCCGACGGCAGATGCACCACCGCTCCCCCGACGTTGCCGCGCCGCACCGAGATCAGGCCCTCGGATTCGAGGATGTGCATCGCCTCGCGCACCGCGGGTGGGCTGACCCCGAACTCGGCGAACAGCGACTCCTGCGACGGCAGCACGTCACCTTCCCGTAGCCGTCCGGTCAAAATGTCCTCGCGCAGGCGCGACGCCACGAGCTCGGCGACCCGGGGCTGACGAATACGCTGCGCTGACACTGTTCCGCGAACGGCCTTTCCTTGCTAAGTTGTACAGGATAGTAATCGAAGTACTAACTGTATGGCTATCTGTATAGCTGTTCGAAAGGTGGGCCGGTGCCCGACGAAGGGGCGGTACGTCAGAGTCGTAGCGGCACCGTTCTGCAGATCACCCTGGACCGCCCCGAACGTCGTAATGCATTGACGCGCAGCATGATCGACGATCTGGTCAGCATTCTCACCGCCGCCGCCACCGATGACTCGCTGCGCGCGGTGCATCTCACCGGAGCCGGCGGCAACTTCTGCGCCGGCTCCGATTGGGTGAGCAGCAACCGCGACGGGCGGCGTCCCCGCGTCGGCGACCTCACCCGCAGGACCCCGCTGACCCACAACCGGGTCGTCGAACTGGTGGCCACGATCCAGCTGCCCGTGGTGTGCAGCGTGCGGGGCTGGGCGGTCGGTCTGGGCTGCAACCTCGCGCTGGCCGCAGACTTCACCGTCGCCGCCGCCGACGCCACGCTGTGGGAGCCGTTCATCGACCGGGGTTTCACCCCCGACTCCGGTGCCACGTGGCTGCTCCCGCGGCTGGCCGGACTCACCCGCGCCAAACGCATGCTGCTACTCGGCGAGAAGGTCTCGGGCACCCAAGCCGCCGACTGGGGCCTCATCGATGCAGCCGTCGCTCCCGGCGACGTCGACGCAGCCGCGGAGGAGTTGGTGGCGCGCCTGGCCGCCGGTCCGACGGTCGCGATCGGCCTGGCCAAACAGGCCATCAATTACGGGCTGCACGCCACCCTGTCGCAGTCGATGCACCATGAGCTGGCCGACCTCGAGCTGGCCTGCCGGACAGCAGATTTCAAAGAAGGACTGGCCGCCTTCCGGGAGCGACGACGCCCGGATTACCAGGGCCGGTGACAGAAGGGACCGCATGACCACCTACGACACCATCACCTATGACGTCGACGGGCACAAGGCCACCATCACGCTCAACCGACCGGATGCGCTCAACGCGTTGTCCCCGCACATGATCGGCGAACTTCGCGCCGCCTACGACGAAGCCGAGAACGACGACGACGTCTGGCTGATGATCGTCACCGGCACCGGTCGGGCGTTCTGCACCGGCGCCGACGTCAAAGAGATCCCCGACGACGGCAAGGTCATCTACGAACGGCCCTATCTGTCGACGTACGACCAGTGGGAGGCGCCGCAGGAAGGCACGCCACCGTTTCGCCGGATGGCCAAACCGGTGCTCGCCGCGATCAACGGCCTGTGCTGCGGTGCGGGCTTGGACTGGGTCACCACCGGGGACATCGTGATCGCCTCCGACAAGGCGACGTTCTTCGACCCGCACGTCAGCATCGGGCTCGTCGCCGCCCGCGAGATGGTGCGCCTGGCCCGAGCGCTGCCCCGCACGGTCGCGCTGCGGATGGCCCTGATGGGCAAGCACGAACGGATGAGCGCCGAACGGGCCTACGAGCTCGGCATGATTACCGAGGTCGTCCCGCACGAGAGGCTGCTCGAGCGCGCGCACGAGATCGCCGACATCGTCAACTCCAACGCCCCACTGGCCGTGCGAGGTACCCGGCTGGCGATCCACAAGACCCTGGACCTGCCGCTGCTGGAGGGCGAGATCCTGGCCGAGACGTTCCGCGAACGGGTGGTGCGCACCGAGGACGCCGCCGAGGGACCGCGCGCGTTCGTCGAGAAGCGCGCGCCGAACTGGCAGTGCCGGTGAGATGCCCGTGACCTCCTCCCCCACTTTCGAGACCATCCTGCTCGACCTCGACCACCGCAGCCGGGTCGCCACGGTCACGTTGAACCGGCCGGAGGCGCTGAACGCGTTCAATCGCACGATGTGCGAGGAGATGCGTACCGTCTGGCACACGATCAAGGCCGACGAGAACATCAACGCCGTGGTGCTGCGCGCGGCCGGTGACCGTGCGTTCAGCGCCGGCCTGGATGTGAAATCCAGCTACGGTCAACCCGACATCGTGTGGAATCACGAGGATCCCGGAGAGTTACTGAGCCCCAAGTGGCAGAAGATGTGGAAACCGGTTGTGTGCGCGGTGCAGGGCATGTGCACCGCCGGCGCGCTGTACTTCGTCAACGAGGCCGACATCGTGATCTGCTCCCAGGGCGCCACGTTCTTCGACTCCCATGTCAGCGCGGGTCTCGTGTCCGCTCTCGAACCCGTCGGCTTGATGCGCCGCGTCGGCCTGGGTGACACCTTGCGAATGGCGTTGATGGGCAACGACGAACGGGTCAGCGCGGCCACCGCACTGCAGATCGGGTTGGTGACCGAGGTGGTGGCCGAAGAGGACCTGTGGACCCGGGCGCACGAGATCGCCGCGACCATCGCGGAGAAACCGCCCACCGCGACCCAGGGCACTGTCAAAGCCATCTGGGAGTCGCTGGACAAGCCCTACCGCGCCGCCATGGACCAGGGGCTGATCTATACGCGGCTGGGTAACCCGCTGGCCAAGGCCGAAATCGCCGACCGGGGCGCACCACCTAAACGACCGCCGCGGATCCGGTGATGACGCACCCGCTTTCCCGTCGCATCACCGACGTACTGGACCTCTCCCCTGAGGCGCCTGCGCTGCAGTTCGAAGACCAATGGTTCACCTGGGCTGCGCTCGGCACGCTCGCACGGCGCATCGGCGCGTTGGCGGGGACCGGCCGCGTCGGCATCATGCTGCGCAACGAACCCGCCCACGTGGCCGCCCTGCTCGGGGTGCTGGCCGCCGGAGGCACCGTCGTGGTGATCAACCCGGCCCGCGGTGACGACCGCACCCGCGCCGACATCGCCGCGCTGCATCTGCCGGTACTGGTGGGGCTGCCGGCCGACCTCGAAACGTTGGCATCTCAGACCGATGCAACCACGGTGGCGATCACCGATCTCGACACTGCGCCCGTGATCACGGCGGGATCGACGCCCACCGACGATCGACCGGGTGTGGCGGTGTGGATGTTGACCAGCGGCACCACCGGACCACCGAAGCGGGTAGACCTCACCTACGACATGCTGGCGCGCAGCGTGATGGGCAACGATCCCGAACACGCGGCCGCGCCGACGCAGCTGCGCCGCGGCGTGGCCATCGTCAATTCGCCCCTGGTGCATGTCGGCGGGGTGTTCCGGATCCTGCTGTGCATCGCCGAGGCGCGACCGTTCGTGCTGCTGCGCCGGTTCGACCTTGAGCAGTGGGCCCGTGCGGTGCGCGAACACCGGCCGCGCGCGGTGTCGCTGGTGCCCGCCGCGCTACGCATGGTGCTGCATTCCGACCTGACCCGCGACGACCTCGCCGGTGTCGTGGCGGTGACGTCGGGGACCGCGCCGCTGTCCGCCGACGATGCCGACGCGTTCACCGAGAAGTTCGGCATCCCGGTGCTGACCTCTTATGCCGCCACGGAATTCGGCGGCGGAGTGGCGAGCTGGACGCTGGCAGATCACCAGGCGCACTGGCACGCCAAACGAGGCAGCGTCGGCCGCGCCAACCCCGGCGCCCGCCTTCGGGTCGTCGACGACTCCGGCGCGCCGCTGGGCCCCGACCAGCCCGGTCTCCTGGAAGTGCAGCCTCCGCAACTCGGTCCGGACACCGACTGGATCCGCACCACCGATCTGGCCCGGATCGACACCGATGGCTTCCTGTGGATCCTCGGCCGCGCCGACCAGGCCATCATCCGGGGCGGCTTCAAAGTCCTGCCCGACGACGTGCGCGCCGCGCTGGAGGGCCATCCGGCTGTCGCGGGCGCCGCGGTGATCGGCGCGCCCGACCCCCGCCTCGGAGAGACCCCGGTCGCCTTGGTGGAGTTGCGCGACGGCGCCGACACCGATGCCCCGGCACTCAGCGACTACCTCGGCGATCGGCTGGCACGCTACGAGATCCCCACCGAGATCATCATCGTCGACACCATCCCCCGCACCCCGTCGGGCAAGCCTGATCTCGCCGCCGTCCGTTCTTATTTCGCGCGGGCATGACATCGCAGGCGGCGACCCTGGTCGAAGTGTGGCGGGCGTGTCGCAACCTGGGCGACAAGCCGCTGCTGGTGTGCGACGAGGACCGGCTGAGCTACCGGGACGCCGAGATCCGCTCCGCCGCGCTGGCCCACCGCTTGATCGGCCTGGGCGCCGGTAAGGGCACCCACGTCGGGTTGTGGTACCCCAACGGCAGCGGGTTCGTGGTGGCGATGCTCGCGGCGGCGCGGATCGGGGCCGTGGTCGTCCCGTTCTCGACGTTCGCCACCGGCACCGAGCTGCGCGCTCAGCTCAGGGCCGCCGATGTGGCGATCATGCTGTCAACCAGGGCGTTTCGCGGTCACGACTACATCGAGCGGATGTCGGCGGCGTTGGACCTTCCAGCTGCGGAATTCGGCAGCGACACGCCCATGTTCACCTCGGCCGCACCTGTCCTGCGATGGGCGCTCTTCGACGCCGACGCCGACCCCACCACCCCGCGCTGCGACCACACTCGGCTCGCCGGCCTCGAAGACGACGTCGATGCCGCCGACCGCCTGGCGATCATCTACACGTCCGGGTCCACCGGCGCGCCCAAGGGCGCGGTGCACACCCACGGCGCACTGGTGACGCATCAGCAGAATCTCAACGAGATCCGCGGGCTCGACGGAAGCGACGTCCTGTTCTGCAACTCGCCGTTCTTCTGGATCGGCGGCTTCGCGTTCGGGCTGCTGGCCACGCTGACCGCCGGCGCCACCCTGGCTTGCTCGAACGCCGAAGACGCCGGCGCCACCCTGGATCTGATCGAGGCCGAAAAGCCCACCATGACCAACGGTTTCGTCTCTTCGGTGGCGCGCCTGACCGAGCACCCCAGTTATCCGCGCCGGGTGTTCACCGCCACCCGGGGCAATCTCTACCCGATCATGGCCGCATCTGCCCGGCCCGCCGACGCCGGGCTGCGTCACGGCATGCTCGGCATGACGGAGGCGGGCAGCGTCGTTCTGCTCAGCGGTGACGAGACCGACCAGCCCGAACATCGTCGCGGCTCCTTCGGCAGGCCCGCACCCGGCATGGAGACACGCATCGTCGACCCCGCCACGACCGCGCCGGTGCCCGCCGGTGCAGTCGGTGAACTGTGGTTGCGGGGGCCGTTTCTCATGCAGCACTACTACGGCCGCAGCCGGGAGGAGTGTTTCGACGCCGACGGCTGGCTGCACACCGGCGATCTGGTCCGCACTGACGACGACGGGTTCTTCTACTTCGTCGCCCGTGCAGGCGCGATGATCAAGACCGCGGGCGCCAACGTCACCCCGGGCGAGGTCGAAGCCGCGCTGAGCCGGTTGCTGCCGGCCGCCGAGGTGCACGTCGTCGGGCTGCCGGACCCCCAACGGGGCGAGATCGTCGCCGCCGTGGTGGCTTTCGACGATGCACCCGAATTCGACGAGGATGCGGTGCGTACGGCGTTGCGCCGCGAGCTGTCGGCATACAAGGTGCCGCGCCGGTTCACGGTCTGCCGGCGGGCTGATCTGCCACTACTCGCGAGCGGCAAGGTCGACCTGTCGGCCGTGAAGGCGATGTTCGATGGCTGACGCCACGGTCGACCAGGCGCTGCGCCGCCAAGCGCGACAACGTGCCGACCACCCCGCGGTGATCGACCCCGCCGACCGGGTGACCTTCGGAGAGCTCGAACTGTCCACCCGCACCGTCGCAGCCGGACTGCTGCAGGCCGGCGTCAACCGGGGCGCTCGGGTCGGGCTCCTGATGCCCAACGGCGTCGACTGGGTCCGGCTGGCATTCGCGGTCACCCGAATCGGTGCGGTGCTGGTGCCGCTGAGCACCCTGCTGGCGCCGCCGGAATTGCTGGCACAGTTGCGCAGGGCATCGGTGGGCCACCTGATCAGCGTCGACTCGTTTCGCGGTCACCGCTATCGGCAGACCGTCGACGAGCACCGCGCCGACCTGCCGGCGCTGCACCGGGTGTGGACCGCCGCCGAGGCGTTGGCGTTGCCTCGGCGTGCGGTGGACGATGACATCGTCGACGAGTTGACCTCCGGGGTGCGGGCCGGCACCGACCTGGCGATCATGTTCACCTCCGGCAGCCGCGGCGCGCCCAAGGGCGTCCTGCACAGTCACGGCAATGCGTTGCGTGCCGTGCGGTCCGGGCTGGCGGCACGCTGCGTGACGGCCGAGTCCCGGCTGTATCTGCCGATGCCGCTCTTCTGGGTCGGCGGCTTCGGCGCCGGCGCGCTGACAGCGCTGGTCAGCGGAGCCACCCTGGTCACCGAACCCGTCCCGACACCGGAGTCCACGCTGCGCCTGCTCGAACGGGAGCGGGTCACGTTGTTTCGCGGCTGGCCCAGCCAGGCCGAAGCCCTGGCCTCGCGGCTCGACTCCGTGCGGGCCGACCTGTCGGCGCTGCGCCCCGGCAGCCTGGACGCACTGCTGCCCGAACACCTACGCAGTGCCCAAGGCGCCCGCGCCAACCTGTTCGGCATGACCGAATCCTTTGGGCCGTACTGCGGCTATCCCGCCGACACCGACATGCCGCGATCGGCGTGGGGCAGCTGCGGAAAGCCCTTCCCGGGAATGGATGTCCGCATCGTCGACCCGGACACGGGTGCCCCGGCGCCGACGGGACGGGTCGGGGAGATCCAGATCCGCGGGCCACACGTGCTGCGCGGGCTCCTCGCCCGCCCGCGCCCAGCCGTGTTCACCGCCGACGAGTACTACCCGACCGGCGACCTCGGCCGCTTCGATGCCGACGGATACCTGTTCTTCCAGGGCAGATCCGACGACATGTTCAAGGTCAGCGGAGCCACGGTGTATCCCGGCGAGGTCGAGGATGCGTTGCGCTCCATCGCCGGGGTCCGGGCGGTGGCCGTCACCGACGTACCGGGACCGCGCGGCCCCCAGGTGGGCGCGATGGTCGCCTGCGACGACACCATCGAGGACCTGCGGGCGGCGGCGCGAAACCTGCTGAGCAGCTTCAAGGTGCCCACCGTCTGGATCCGCACCGACGACGAAACCGACATCCCACGCGGCCCGACAGGCAAGATCGACGTCGCCGCGCTGCGAGCCAGACTCGCCGGGCGGTGACTCAGACGATCTCGCGTCGTCGCAGCCCGTCGACATCGGCCGCGCCGTAGCCGATCTCGGCGAGCACCTCCTCCGTGTGCTCGCCGAGCAGCGGGGCGCGGCGCCGGATCACCCCGGGGGTCGCCGACAGCCGAAACGGGGTCTCGACGATCGGGACGCCCGTTCCGACGCCGGGAAACGGCACCCGCTGCAGGTATCCCATCGCCTGCACATGTGGATCGTCGAGGACTTCCCGGGTCGAGAGCATCGGCGCCGCAGGGAGTTTGGCGGCCTGCAGCGCGTCCAGCACGTCGGCTTTGGTGCGTTCGGCGCACCACGATGCCATGACGGCGTTGAGTTCGTCGCCGTGTTTCCAGCGCAGATCGTCGTCGGCGAATCTCGGGTCGTCGAACAGATCGAGCCGACCGACCAGCCGGCACCACCGTTTGAACATCGGCTGGCCGGCCACCTGCAGCAGCACCCAATCGTCATCCTTGGTGCGGTACAGGTCGCAGGGCGCCACCGACGCGCCCTGGTTGCCCATCCGGGGCTTATCGGTGCCGAGCAGGTCGCGTTCGATCAGGAAGGCATTGGACAGCATCAGCGCCGTGGGCAGCAGCGCCCCCTCGACATGTTGGCCCTGGCCGGTGCGGTCACGGTGGTAGAGCGCCATCATCACGCCGATGGTCAACGTCAGCGCCGTCCCGAAATCCGCGTACGGCACCACCGTCCGGATCGGCTGCTCGGGTAGCCCCTGGCGGTAGACCGCACCCGACATCACCTGACCCGCGCCGTCGAAGCCGATGCGATCGCTGTACGGGCCGCCCTCGCCGTAGGCCGTCGCGCTGGCCAGGATGATGTCCGGTTTGATCGCGCGCAGCGTGTCGTAATCCAGTCCGCTGGCCCGCATTCCGGCCGCCGGCATGTTCGCGACGACGATGTCGGCGCGTTCGACGAGCTTGCGGCTGATCTGCCTACCCTCATCGGTGGTGGTGTCCAGGGTGAGCGACCGCTTGTTGCGATTGCACTGCAGGAAGGTGCCGCCCTCTCCGCTTTCGGTGACCGACTGCACCCAGCGGTCCTCTCCGCCGCCGCGTTTCTCGACCCGCACAACATCGGCACCCATGTCGGCCAACAGCGCCGAACACCAGGGCGCGGCGATGAACCGGCCGTAGTCGAGCACCCGGATTCCCTCCAGGACACCTCCGGCTCCGGTCGGCTCGGCCGTCATCCGATCACTCCCCGGCCCGAAAGGTGTTCGATCAGCGGGGCCGCGCCGGAACGCAGATGTTCGGACATCGCCGAACGGGCGGCGTCGGGGTCGTGGCGCGCCAACGCGTCGAGCACCTTGCGGTGGTGGGCATTGGACTGCTCGGGCCAGCCTTTGACCGTCGGGAACACCGTCTCGGGCGCGTACCGCGTGATCTGAGACATCAGCTGCGCCAGCTTGGGTGATTCCGCGGCGACGTTGATGCCCTTGTGGAACTCGTGATTGAGTCGCACCGCCCGTTCGCCGTCATCGGCCGCATAGGCCGCCTCCAGCTCGGTCTGGATCGCCGTCAGCTCCTCGAGCTGTGCCTCCGTGACGGTGCGTGCGGCCCGCGCGGCGAGTTCCCCGCCGATGTGGGCCTGGACATCGGAGACGTCGGTGATGTCGCGGACGGTCACCGGCCGCACCACGAATCCCCGCCGCGGCTGCTGGTCGAGCAGACCCTCTGCTTTGAGCTCGAACAACGCTTCGCGGACCGGGGTGACACTGACCCCCAGGTCCGCGGCCAGCTGCTCCAACCGGACGTAGGTCCCGGCCGCGTAGGTGCCGTCGAAGATGCGCCTCCGGACGAATCCGGCGACGTCCTCGGCCAGTTGCGGCCGCACCGCGAACTCGGAGCTACCCACCGTCGTCACACCCGGTAGTCCGCCAGCAGACGCTTGCTGATGATGTTCTTCTGGATCTCGCTGGTCCCCTCACCGATGAGCAGGAACGGCGCATCGCGCATCAGGCGTTCGATCTCGTACTCCTTGGAGTAGCCGTAGCCACCGTGGATGCGGAAGCTCTGCTGGGTGACCTCGGCGCAGACCTCGCTGGCGAAGTACTTCGCCATCCCGGCCGCCACATCGTTGCGTTCGCCGGTGTCCTTCATCCGCGCGGCGT
This sequence comes from Mycolicibacterium duvalii, assembly GCF_010726645.1. Lineage (NCBI taxonomy): Bacteria > Bacillati > Actinomycetota > Actinomycetes > Mycobacteriales > Mycobacteriaceae > Mycobacterium > Mycolicibacterium duvalii. The sequence continues at coordinate 2,646,856 of NZ_AP022563.1, forward strand.
TGACCATCATCAGGTGCGCCGCCTCGACTTTGGTTGCCATCTCGGCCAACTGGAATGCGATGGCCTGGTGCTCGGCGATCGGCTTACCGAACGTGGTGCGCTGCTGGGCGTAGCGCACCGCCAGCTCGAAGGCGCGGATGCCCACGCCGCACGCGCGGGCCGACACGTTGACCCGTCCGACCTCCACGCCGTCCATCATCTGGAAGAAGCCCTGGCCGGGCGCTTCGCCGAGGATGTCGGAGGCCCGGGCGCGGTACCCGTCGAAGATCAACTCGGTGGTGTCGATGCCCTTGTAGCCGAGCTTGTCCAGCTTGCCCGGAACGGTCAGTCCGGGAACGACTTCCCCGAAACCCGTGGGCTTCTCGATCAAGAACGCCGTGAGATTGCGGTGCGGCTTGTCGGCGCCCTCGTCGGTGCGGACCAGCGCGGCCACCAGCGTGGAGCTGCCGCCGTTGGTCAGCCACATCTTCTGGCCGTCGATGGTGTAGGTACCGTCACCGTTGTCGCGAGCCCTGGTGCGGATCGCCGCGACGTCGCTGCCGAGCTCGGGCTCGGACATCGAGAACGCGCCGCGGGTCTCCCCGGTGGCCATCTTCGGCAGATAGTAGGCCTTCTGGGCGTCGGTACCGTGCTGGCGAATCATGTACGCCACGATGAAGTGGGTGTTGATGACGCCGGACACGCTCATCCAGCCGCGCGCGAGTTCCTCCACGCACAGCGCGTAGGTCAGCAACGACTCCCCCAGCCCGCCGTACTCCTCGGGGATCATCAGCCCGAACAGTCCCATCTCGCGCATGGCGTCGACGATCGCCTGCGGATACGTGTCGGCGTGCTCGAGTTCCTGCGCGGTAGGGATGACCTCTTTGTCCACGAACTGCCGCACGGTCGCGACGATCTCGGTCTGGAACTCGGTCAGACCCAGTGTCTGGGCAAGTCTGGTCACGCCGCCACCCCTTCGAACACCGCCGCGAGACCCTGCCCGCCGCCGATGCACATCGTCTCCAGGCCGTAGCGTCCGCTGCGCCGATGGAGCTCGCGAGCCAGGGTGGCCAGCATCCGGCCCCCCGTGGCACCGACCGGATGCCCCAGCGAGATCCCCGAACCGTGCACGTTGACGCGCTCCAGGTCGGAAGGACCGAATTTCCATTCCCGCAGGCACGCCAGCGCCTGCGCGGCGAACGCCTCGTTGAGTTCGATCAGGTCCATGTCGGCCAGCGACAGCCCCGCCTTGTCCAGGGCCGCGGCGCTCGCCGGCACCGGACCGATGCCCATCACGCTGGGCGGCACCCCGGCCACCGCCCACGACACCAGCCGCACCAGCGGCGTCAGGCCCAGCTCGGCGGCCTTCTCCGGGGTCGTCACCAGACACATCGAGGCCGCGTCGTTCTGACCGCTGGAGTTGCCGGCCGTGACGGTGGCATCCGGATCACTGCTGCCCAGAACGGGTTTCAGCCTGGCCAGCGCCTCGACCGAGGTGTCCGCGCGCGGATGCTCGTCGGTATCGACGACCTCGTCGCCGGCGCGGGTCCGCACCGTGACGGGCACGATCGTCTCGGCGAGCGAGCCGTCACGCTGCGCGGTCACCGCGCGGCGGTGCGACATCACGGCCAGCTCGTCCTGCTCGTCGCGCGGGATCGAATACTGCCGGCGCAGGTTCTCCGCCGTTTCCAGCATGCCACCGGGCACCGGATGGTTCTTCCCGCCCGCGGTCGTGCGCCCACGGGTCAGCGCGTCGTGCACCGCGACGCCCCCACGCGCCCCGCCCCAACGCATGTCGGTGGAATGGAACACCACATTGCTCATCGACTCGGCACCGCCGGCGACGACCAGCTCGTTGCCACCGCTGCTCACCTGCAGGCACGCCTGGATCACCGCCTGGAGCCCCGAACCGCAGCGCCGGTCGATCTGCATGCCGGGCACCGTGACGGGCAGCCCGGCGTCGAGCGCGATGACCCGGCCGATCGCGGGGGCCTCCATGCTGGGATAGCAGTGCCCGACGATCACGTCCTCGATCGCGTCGGGGGCCACGCCGGTGCGGTGCAGCAGACCCTGCAACGCCGTGACCCCGAGATCGACGGCGGTCAGGGACCGGAACATGCCTCCGTAACGGCCGATCGGCGTGCGCACCGGCTCGCAGATCACCGCCTCCCGCATCACAGGTGTCGTCCGCCGGTGACCTCGAGCACCGTTCCGGTCATGTACGAGGAGAGGTGCGAGGCCAGGAACAGCGCGACGTTGGCGACCTCCTCGGGTTCACCGGCGCGGCCGAGCGGCACCTCGGCGACCTTGGAGTCCCAAATGCGTTGCGGCATAGCCTCGGTCATGGCCGAGCGGATCAGGCCGGGCTGGATCGCGTTGACCCGCACCCCGAGGTAGGCCAGTTCCTTGGATGCCGCCTTGGTCATCCCGACGATGCCGGCCTTGGCTGCCGAGTAGTTGGTCTGGCCGACCATGCCGACCTTGCCGGAGATCGACGACATGTTGACGATCGCACCGCGCTTCTGTTCGCGCATCACCGCCGCGGCCGCGCGCAGCCCGTTCCAGGTGCCCTTCAGATGCACCGAGATCACCTGATCGAACTGGTCCTCGGTCATCTTGCGCATGGTCGCGTCGCGGGTGATGCCGGCGTTGTTGACCATGATGTCGAGCCCACCGAAACCGTCGATCGCGGCTTGGACCAGCGCTTCGACTTCCGCGGAGTCGGTGACGTCGCAGCGCACCGCCCGCGCGACGCCGTCCCCACCCAGGGACTCCGCCGCGGCCTGCGTCGCCTCGATGTTCACGTCACCGAGCACCACGCGGGCTCCTTCGGCGACGAACCGCTGCGCGATCGCGTAACCCAGACCTTGCGCTCCACCGGTGATCACCGCGGTCTGACCCGTCAGCAATGACACTGTCCACCATCCTCGCGTCTGTAGGGACCCAATGGCCGCTATCATATTTCATATACGATATTTCCCCATCGGGACCCCGAGGAGTATCAAACCCGTGAGCATTGAAACCGGTTCAGAAGTCGGTCTCGAGGTCAGTGCCGAGGACTTCGCCGAGATCCTGGCCCAGACCCGCCAGTTCGTCCGGACCGCTGTGGTCCCGCGCGAGCAGGAGATCCTGACCGAGGACCGTGTGCCCGATGACCTCCGCCAGCAGGCCAAGGACATGGGCTTGTTCGGTTACGCGATCCCCCAGCAGTGGGGTGGCCTGGGCCTGAACCTCGTCCAGGACATCGAATTGGCCATGGAGCTCGGCTACACCTCGTTGGCGCTGCGCTCGATGTTCGGCACCAACAACGGCATCGCCGGCCAGGTGCTGGTGGGCTACGGCACCGACGAGCAGAAGACGACCTGGCTCGAAGGGATCGCCTCCGGTGAGGTCGTGGCCTCCTTTGCGCTGACCGAACCGGGCGCGGGGTCCAACCCGTCCGGTCTGCGGACGAAAGCGGTGCGAGACGGAAGTGACTGGGTCATCAACGGCCAGAAGCAGTACATCACCAACGCCCCGACCGCCGATCTGTTCGTCACGTTCGCGCGCAGCCGACCGGCCGACGACAACGGCGCGGGCATCGCCGTGTTTCTGGTGCCGGCCGACGCACATGGTGTCGAGGTCGGCGCCAAGGACAAGAAGATGGGTCAGGAAGGAGCCTGGACCGCCGACGTGAGCTTCACCGACGTGCGGGTGCCGGCCGCCGCGCTGGTCGGCGGCAGCGAGGACATCGGGTACCGCGCCGCGATGACGTCGCTGGCGCGCGGGCGCGTGCATATCGCGGCGCTGGCCGTCGGAACGGCCCAGCGCGCCTTGGACGAATCGGTGGCCTACGCCGCGACCGCCACCCAGGGCGGCACGCCGATCGGTGACTTCCAACTGGTGCAGGCGATGCTCGCCGACCAGCAGACCGAGGTGATGGCCGGCCGCGCACTGGTGCGCGACGCGGCGCAGAAGTGGGTCAATGGAGAGGACCGTCGCATCGCGCCGTCGGCGGCCAAGCTGTTCTGCACCGAGATGGCTGGCCGGGTCGCCGATCTCGCGGTGCAGATCCACGGCGGCAGTGGGTACATGCGAGACGTCCCGGTGGAGCGGATTTACCGCGACGTCCGGCTGCTCCGGCTCTACGAGGGCACCAGCGAGATCCAGCGGCTGATCATCGGCGGCGGGCTGGTGAAAGCCGCGAAACGGGCGCAGCACTAGATAATCCCCCGCGCGACTCACCCGACAGCAGAGGACAGCAGCACATGACCGACACACGGGCAGGCAGGCTCGACGGCCGGGTCGCCTTCATCACCGGCGCGGCCCGCGGCCAGGGCCGGGCACACGCGGTACGGATGGCCAACGAGGGCGCCGACGTCATCGCCGTCGACATCGCCGGTCCGCTCCCGCCGTGCGTGCCCTACGACCACGCCACCGTCGAGGATCTCGAAGAGACGGTGCGTCTGGTCGAAAAGACCGGTCGCCGCATCATTTCCGCGGTGGTCGACACCCGGGACCACGACGGGCTGCGCGGCGTGGTCACCTCGGCGGTCGCCGAGCTGGGCCGACTGGATGTGATCGTCGCCAACGCCGGGGTGTCCGCACCGCAAGCCTGGGACCAGATCGGTCCGGACGACTTCCGCGACGTGATGGACATCAACGTCACCGGCACCTGGAACACCGTGATGGCCGGCGCGGACAAGATCGTCGAGGGCGGCCGTGGCGGTTCGATCATCCTGATCAGCTCGGCGGCGGGGATCAAACTGCAGCCGTTCATGGTGCACTACACGGCCAGCAAGCACGCGGTCACCGGGATGGCCCGTGCGTTCGCCGCCGAGCTCGGCAAGCATTCGATCCGGGTCAACAGCGTGCACCCCGGTCCGGTGCTGACCGACATGGGCACCGGTGACATGGTCACCGCTCTGAGCAAGGCGATGGAGACCAACCCGCAGCTGCAGAACATGATGACGCCGTTCCTGCCCACCTGGATCGTCGAACCCGAGGACATCGCCGACACGGTGTGCTGGCTGGCCAGTGACGAGTCGAAGTACGTGACCGCGAGCGCGATCTCGATCGACCAGGGGTCAACGCACTACTGACCGCAGCAGCCGCCGCGACAGGAACGCCACCTGGTCCCGCGCGGTCTTGTCGAACCACTCGTGACCGGGCCACACGTCGAAGTGGTCACACGGATAGCGGTGCACCTGCGCGCGCCCGTGTGCGGCGGTCGCCGCGACGGCGTCCGCGGGCACGTACTGGTCGAAGTCGGCGATCTGCACCAGCAGCGGGCAGCGTAGCTGCTTGGCCGCGGTGGTGGTGCGCACGCTCAGGACCTCCAGGCCGACCGCGCAGTCGATCTCGTTGCGCCACGTCGGACCCGCCATCGACAGGTAGCTCTCGTAGGCACCGTCGAGCGCCAGCGCCCCCGGCTCCCCCACGGGAGCGACCAACGGCATCAGCGTGGGGGCGTCGCCCCGCCGGACGGCGAGCCGGCTCTTGACTCCTGCCAGTGTCCACCGCAGGGAGGTGAGCGGGTCCCGCGATGACGCAGCGGCGCGGCTGACGGCCAGTCCACTGGTCAGCGGAGTGAGCGAGACGACCGCCGCGATGTCGGCACGTGCGGCCCCGACGGTCAGCACGTGGCCGCCCGAGAACGACGCTCCCCACAGCGCGACGCGGTCGGCATCCACTCCGTCGAGAGCTTTTGCCGCCTCCACCGCGCTGTGGTAGTCATCGATCTGCTTTCGCACCGAAAGCGATTGGCGCGGTGTTCCTTCCGACGCACCGAAGCCGCGGTAGTCGAAGGCCAGGACGTCCATCCCGGACTCGGCGAACCGCTCGGCGAACGGCGCGAGTCCGGAGTCCTTGGTCCCGCCGAACCCGTGCGCCATCACCACCACGGGCCGTCGATCCGCGTCGCCCAACGCCCGGAAATGCCAAGCGCTGCAATTCACATCTCCACTACGGAACGTGATCTCGCTCGGCGTCATCTCGATGCCCCAGCCTTGTCTCGGGCCCGTCGCAGGCCTGCCGGCAGTTCCCGCGTGCGCAGGTCGTGTTCGTAGATGAAGTAGTCCACCTGCTGGGTGTGGCGCGGCCGATCGGTGCAGTGGCCGGCGTGCAACTGCTGGTCGGCTGCGATGACCCGTTCCATCTCGTCGACGGACGGCAGCGCGTATCTGCCGACGGCGTAGGCCGCCAGCAGCCGCGACTGGCACTCCACGAACGGAAACAGCGTCGGCACCGACTGCGCGAACCCGATGAACACCAGATCGTCGATGCCTGGCTTGAACATCCTCTTGTACAGCGGAATCTGGTTGTCCGGCGCACTGATGAAGTCCGGGTCGAAGAACGGGAAGGTGATGTTGTACCCGGTGGCGTAGATGATGACGTCGAACGCGTCGCTGGTGCCGTCGACGAAATGTACGGTATCGCCGTCCAACCGAGCCACGTTGGGTTTGGGCACCACGTCACCGGAGCCGAGCCGCAGCGGCAGCTCCACCGATTGCGTGGGGTGCGCCTCGAAGAGTTTGTGGTCGGCCGGGGGCAGACCGTACATCCTCGGATCGGTCCCCAGCATCGGCGCGATCAATTGCACCGCTTTGCGTTGCCATGCCAGCGGCAGATGCGGCGAGGTCCGCCAGAAGGTGTCGCCCGGCCGGCCGGCGATGTACTTCGGCACGATCCATGCGCTCGATCGGGTCGACAGCGTGACCTTGTTGCCCAGGGCTTTGGACGACAGTTCGACGGTGATGTCGGCGGCACTGTTGCCGATGCCGACGACCAGGATGCGTTTGTCGTGCAGGTCCAGCGGGGTCGACGGATCGATGTAATCGTGGGAGTGGATCGACTGGTTGGTGAACGAGCCCGGGAAGTCCGGCCGGCGCGGGTCCCAGTGATGGCCGTTGGCCACCACCAGCAGATCGAACTGCCGTTGCGCCCCGGACTGGTCGGTCAACTGCCACCCCGCGCCGTCGTCGGCGCGTTCGGCCCGTACCACGCCGTTTCCGAACTCGATGCCCTCGAGCAGCCCGAACGCCGCGGCGTACTCGTCGAGATACGCCTTGACCTCGGAGTGATGCGGAAAAGACGGGTAGTGCTCGGGCATCGGAAAGTCTTTGAACGACAGCCGATCCTTGGAGGTGTCGATGTGCAGCGACCGGTAGGCACTGCTGTGGCCGTTGGGGTTCCCGAAGGCCCAGTTACCGCCGATGCGATCGGAGGACTCGAACGTGGTGTACCGAACCCCGTAGTCCTTGAGCATCTTGCCCGCTGTCAGGCCGCTGATTCCGGCCCCGATCACCGCCACGTGGGGGTCTCTGCTCATCACCGACGCTCCTCCTGCCGCAACGCAATCTACGAGGCTTTTTGACGTACGTCAATGGTCGCTGACGCCCGTCGAATTTCTGGCAGGTGGAGCGGCGATCAGGCGATGAAGCGCACGATCGACTCGGCGACCGCCGCCGGCTTCTCCGAACCCTCGATCTCGACGGTCGTGGTCAACGTCGCCTGCACGGCGTTCTCGAGCTGGGCCACCGCGGTGAGTTCGGCGCGCGCACGGAGCTTGGCGCCCACCGGCACCGGCGTGATGAACCGGACTTTGTTGTAGCCGTAGTTGATGGCCATCGCGACGTTGTCCACGGTGTAGAGCTGGTGCGTGAAATGCGGGATCAGCGACAGGGTCAGCAGACCGTGGGCGATGGTCCCCCCGAAGGGGCCGTCGGCGGCGCGCTGCGGATCGACATGGATCCACTGGTGGTCGTCGGTGGCGTCGGCGAACAGGTTGACCCGATCCTGGGTGATGTCGAGCCATTCGGTGGGGCCGAGCTGAGTGCCCTCGGCGGCAGCCAGTTCAGCGAGATTGTTGAACTTCTTCACTGGTGTCTCCTTCGACGGTCGGCACGGTGCAACGTGGGGTCAGCCGGCGGGCCCCGGCCGTGCAAAGCTCACAGTGCCACACGACCGCTCGGGCCCGACCGCCGCCCGACTCCAGAATCTGGCAGATGATGCCGTAACTCGCTGCAGACTTGCAGTTCCCTCCCCCAGCGAATTCACGCGACGTTCATTGGTGCTACCGCGACCTCGCCGCCACGTGGCGACACAGCGCCGGGGGCCCAATGAGCGCACCGCGTTCCGTGCACTCGAGTTGTCGAGTTAGCGAACATAAGTCGTCCAGCACATTTCCCGTGCAAGAAAGCGCAAAGAGAATGTCACGGAGTTCGCTCGAATCCAATTGTCGGCGTACTCAATCGGCAAATTCACCGGATTTCACCATACCAAATGGGTTCTTACGGTATGCCTTTAGTTACGCCCGATGTGTTGCCCACGAGTCCACCGCCAGGGAAATTGCCATGACTAGCTGGAATTCCAGATGGCTGCGGCTCCATACTGAGAACGTCGTACTCGCGACGAATACCGAATCCGCAATGACAGCAAAGGGCTTCCCCCATTTGGGCGTGGCCCCTGCACGACGATGGGAATAGGCATGACCATTTCGCTGACCGACTCGATGACCGAAGACTTTGTCCTGCCGTCCCGGCACGCTTGGTGGGACGAGGACGCGCAGTGCACGCTGATCATGTCGCAACCGTCGCTGGACCGCGAATTGTGGTTGCGTTATCTCGAAGGCGCCGAACGCAGTTATCAGAAGTTCGGGGTCGGTCGCGCCATCGATGTCGCGGACATCAGCGACGGCCACGACACCGCGCTGTTCTGGGCGGCGCTCGACTCGTCCGGCCGGGTGATCGGTGGCGTGCGCGCCAAGGGACCGCTCACCGGTGCCGACGATTCACATGCCGTCGTCGAATGGGACGGCCAGCCAGGTCTGCCCGCCGTCCGCAAGATGATCGACGACCGTGTGCCGTTCGGGGTGCTGGAGATGAAGGCGGCGTTCGTCGACGACCGCCCGGGTAACCCTCAAGGCGTGATCCGCGCGCTCGCGCGCAGCGGTTCGCACGCGATGGCGGTGATGGACGTGCAGTTCTGCATGGCCACCTCGGCACCCCATGTGCTCGACAAGTGGCGGACATCCGGCGGCGTCGTCGCCGCCATTCCCGCTACGCCGTACCCGGACCCGCGGTACCGCACGAAGATGATGTGGTGGGACCGCCGGACATGGATCCGCCATGCCGAGCCCAGCCAGATCTCCCGCATCTTCGCCGACCTCCGCGATCTGGAGCGGGCCGGGGTCACCTATGGCTCGGCGTCAGCGCTTCGCGATAATGCGTTGTGACATTCGAGCACTCCCGAAGCAATCCGGCCGACGCGACAGATCAGGATCGGAATGCCACCAGCGCGGTAATCCTCGACCCTGACCACGATCCCGATGCGCGCGTGATCGCGTCTCTGCGAGCCGACCCGCGTATCGAGGTGTTCGATCGCACCGCCGAACAGGCGGCGGCCCTGCGCGGTCTACTGCCCGCGCCGGAGGCCGCCATCCTCGATGAGCCCCATCGGTGGGCCTACTACCCGTGGCGGCGAACGCTGATCGGCATTCTCGGACCGCGCGGGTACGCCCGTACCAGAATCGACCGCAACCGAAATCTGGTCACCATCGACGAACATCGCCGACTCGAGGCGCTGCGAGTCGGGGTGGTGGGCCTGAGCGTGGGCCATGCCATCGCCCATACGCTGGCGATGCAGGGTCTGTGCGGCCATCTGCGGCTCGCCGACTTCGACGACCTCGAGCTCACGAACCTCAACCGGGTACCGGCAACGGTTTTCGACCTCGGGCTCAACAAGGCGACAGTGGCCGCGCGCAGAATCGCCGAGGTGGACCCGTATCTCGACGTCGAGGTGTTCGACGCGGGGCTGACCGCAGACAACCTCGACGCGTTCCTCGACGGTCTCGACATCGTCGTCGAGGAGTGCGACTCGCTCGACGTCAAGGCACTGGTGCGGCACGGTGCGCGGGCGCGCGGGATTCCGGTGGTGATGGCCAGCAGCGACCGCGGCCTGATCGATGTCGAGCGGTTCGACATCGATGCGCAACGACCGCTGTTCCACGGCCTTCTCGGCGACGTCGACCTCGCCGAGCTGTCGGCACTGGACGGCCGGCAGAAGATCCCGCACGTACTGCGCATCCTGGATGCGACCAGCCTGTCCCCGCGCGGAGCGGCGTCGCTGGTGGAGGTCGGTCAGACGCTGGCGACCTGGCCGCAACTCGCCGGCGACGTACTCGTCGGGGCGGCGGCGGTCGCCGAAGCCGTCCGCCGCGTCGGGCTCGCGGAACCGCTGTCGTCGGGACGGGTGCGCATCGATGTGGCCTCGTCACTTCAGTCACTGACCGACCCGGCATCCGCACCGGCGGTCGGGCACCGTTCTCCCCCCGACCATCCGGTGCCGACGCCCGAGACGGCGGCCCAGGCGATGGCACTGGCCGCCAACCGCGCACCGTCAGGCGGTAACGCGCAACCCTGGCACATCGAAACGACCGCACGCGCGGTCACCGTCCGACTGGCAGCCGAGTACAGCGGAACGCTCGACATCGGTCTGCGCGGCAGTGCCGTGGCCGTCGGCGCGGCGGTCTTCAACGCCCGCGTCGCGGCCGCCGCGCACGGCGTGCTCGGAGGCGTGCACTTCACCGAGGACCACCGAGATCCGCTGCGCGCCGACATCCGCCTGGGCCACGGCCACGATGCCGACCTGGCGGCGATGTACCCCGCGCTCGCGAGCCGCGAGACCAACCGGCACCGGGGCGCCCGGGAGGTGTTGTCCGACGGCGTCGCGGCCGCCCTCCGGGCCGCGGCCCAGCGCGAGGGGGTCAGCGTCCACATCCTCAGCACGCCCGCCGAACTGACCGCCGCGGGCGAGATAATCGGTGCCGCCGACCGGATTCGGTACCTGACCCCGGCCCTGCACGCCGACATGGTCTCCGAGCTGCGATGGCCCGGCGATGAGCCGCACGACTCCGGGATCGACATCGCCAGCCTCGAGCTGCCACCGGCTGAACTCGCCACGCTCGACGTTCTGCGCCGCGGCGACGTCATGGCGATGCTTGCCCAGTGGGACGCCGGCGCGGTCCTGGCAGCCGACACCGGTAGCCGGATCGCGCAGAGCTCGGCCCTGGCGGTGCTGACCGTCGATGATCGTTCGTTGACGGGCTACGCGCGCGGCGGCTGCGGCGCCGAAGCGCTGTGGATCACCGCCCATCAGTCGGGGTGGGCGGTGCAGCCGGTCTCACCGGCGTTCCTGTACGCCCACGACGACGATGAACTCGTTGCGTTGGCACCGACATTCGGCCCCGAACTGGCCGAGTTGCGATCGCGATTTCGTCACTTGACGGCAACCGCACCGGATCGGGGCCTGGTTTTGCTCCTGCGATTGACCAAAGCGCCGCCGACATCGGTTCGGAGTAGGCGTCGACCACTCAATCTGGGGGTTGCGCCCGTATTCTGATCGCACCATGTCTGCAAGCGCGGCGCCACCCAGCCTCGACTCCGTGGTCACGTCAGTGGCCACCAAGCTCATGGCCGCCACCGCGGCCACCTCGGCGCAGGTGAGCCAGGAGGTGCTGGCCGACCTCGTCGCGTACTTCGGTGTGGACGTCAGCTTCCTGCGCTACAACGACCACTCCATCCGGGCGTCGCGGCTCGTCGCCGAGTGGCCGGTGCGAACCGGCATTCCCGACCCCGACCCGTTGGCGGTCGTCTACTACACCGACGCCGACCCCGTCTTCGCGCACAGCGAGCACGCCAAACGGCCGATGGTGTTCCGCCCGGAGGCCTCCACCGACGATTATCAGCGGCGCATCGAGGAGGGCCGCGCGGTACCGCAGACCTCGCTGGCCGCCGCACCGCTGGTGTCCGGCGACGTGACCACCGGCGTGCTGGGCTTCGTCAAGTTCGGCGACCGGGAGTGGACCACCGAAGAGCTCAACGCGCTCGAAGCGATCACTTCTCTGCTCGCGCAGGTGCAGGCGCGCGTCCTGGCCGAGGAACAGCTGCGTTACCTGGCCGACCACGACGACCTGACCGGCCTGCACAATCGGCGGTCGCTACTGGCTTACCTGGACAACAGGTTGGCAGCCGGACAACCCGGCCCGGTCGCGACCCTGTATTTCGATCTGGACCGACTTAAGGCGATCAACGACTACCTCGGCCACACCGCCGGGGACTGGTTCATCCGGGTGCTCGCCGAGCGCCTGCGCCGCGAAGCCGACGACATCGACGTGATCGCCCGGCTCGGTGGCGACGAGTTCGTTGTGGTCCCCGCCGCACCGATGGATGCCGAGACCGCAGAAGCGCTGGCCTACCGGCTGCGCAACACGCTCAATGAGCGCGTCTCGATCGACGGCGAGATGCTGACCCGCACCGCGAGCATCGGCATCGCACTCGGCGTTCCCGGCCAGGACAGCACCTCTGATCTGCTTCGCCGCGCCGATCAAGCCGTGCTGACCGCGAAAAGTGCGGGCGGCAACATGATCTCGGTGTTCACCGAGGAGATGTCGCTGAAGGGCGAACTGCGCAACGACATCGAACTGCATCTGCAGAGCGTGATCGAGAACGGTTCCCTGATCCTGCACTACCTGCCCGAGGTCGACATGCGCACGGGCGAGATCCTGGCCATCGAGGCTCTGGTGCGCTGGCAACATCCGACCCGCGGGCTCCTGTCCCCCGAGTCGTTCATCGGGGTGGCCGAATCCATCAACCTCGCCGGCGAACTGGGACGCTGGGTGATGCGTACAGCCTGTGCCGAGTTCGCCGGGTGGCGCTCCCGCGGTGTCGGTCACAACATCGTGTTGCGGCTCAACGTCTCACCTGTGCAGCTGGTGACCGACGGCTTTGTCGACACGGTCGCCGGGATCATCTCCGAGTTCGGCATCGACCCGGAATCGGTGTGCCTGGAGATCACCGAGAACGTGGTGGTGCAGGACATCGAGACCACGCGTGTCACCGTGGCCGGCCTGAAGGACGCCGGAGTGCAGGTGGCCATCGACGACTTCGGCACCGGCTACAGCGCGCTCTCGCACCTGAAGTCGCTGCCGGTCGACACTCTCAAGATCGACCGCAGTTTCGTGCGTGAACTCGGTTCGGATCCCGGCGATCTCGCGATCGTGCGGGCCATCATCGCCCTCGCGGAATCCTTCGGACTCGAATTGGTCGCCGAGGGAGTCGAGACCGAGGCCGCAGCACTGACGCTGCTGCGACACGGGTGCCACCGGGCCCAGGGGTTCCTGCTGTCCCGCCCGATCGCCGGGGCAGCGATGGAATCGTTGCTCGCTCGAGGGCGGATAGCGCTGAACTTCAGCGTTTCTCAGCGGCTGTAGCGAAGTTCAACAGTTCCACCCGACCGAAGCGACTGCCCGCCTTTCCGACCAGCGCCGCGCGCAATCCGGTGTCGGGCGACGGGTGTCCGGCGGGCCCGCGCCCGCGTGAGCTGCGGGTCGACGGGCCGATCAGCACCCCGTGGCGGGCGCGAACCGAGAACGGGCCCGACGTCGTGTCGAAAACCGCGCCGCTGACCGCACCGTTGTCCAGCACCAGGCGCTGCAGGCAGTGCACCGGGAACCGCTCGACGTCACGTTCCTGCGCCTCGTCGCTCAACCAGTTGTGCAGCCACGCAACAGGATCACCGTCATCGGGTGTGACGGCGCCGAGGTCGGCGACCTCCCACGTCTCGCCGCCGCGCAACGCCACGGTGGTCGTCGGCCACTCGGTCACCCGGGTGTAGAGGAATCCGGAGGGCGAACCGATGCACCGAGCGGCCCAGTCACGCATCCGCGACCCGATGAACGGGGGGACGGTGTTGCGCCGTTCGGTGTCGGTGAGCACGGTGCGGACAGGAAGGTCGTCCTGGTCGTAGCCGAGCCCTGTGGTATCGAAATCGGCGGTCAGCTCATCGAGGTAGGCGGCCGTGTCGACATCGCCGCAGTCGCCCGGCCACCACCGGGCGTCCGGCGCGGCGGCCGGTGGGTCGGCGACGAGGACGTCGGCCCCTTCGTCGATGGCGGTGATCGCGACGGCCAGACCGGCGATGCCCGCTCCGGTGCATACGACGTCGACCTCGTCGTCCCAGTCCATCTCAGCGCACACGGTTATCTGCCTCATCATTGCTTCGACGTCGCTTCGACGGCGAGTGCGCCGCAGTCCACAGCGTAAGGCACCGTTGGACCCGCACGAAAATGACTGACCACCGGGTTGCCACAGCCGTGATGGGTTCATGAGGGGATTTGCCATCAGCGGCTGTGGCAACCCACAGAAGCTAGCACTGCGCCGCCGGAATCGGTGCGGTGCCGCTGCCAGCGCGACTCGAGACGGCCATCTGACGGCGTGCGCCGGGATGGTGCAGCGACCACCCCGAGCTTCCCCACCTAACTAACTAGGTTTACTCTCTCCTAGAGCTCAAGCAGAGGGGAAGTCATGGATCTGGAGTGGTCACCGGCCGATCTCGCCTTCCGGGACGAGGTTCGCGCCTTCCTGGAGGCCAAGCTGACGCCGGAGCTGCGTCGCGCCGGCCGTCTGATGACCAGCGTGTACGCCGATCACGACGCCAGCATGGAATGGCAGGCGATCCTGCACGAGCAGGGATGGGCGGCCCCGGCGTGGCCGGTGGCCCACGGCGGGTGCGATTGGACGCTGACTCAGCACTACATCTTCAGCCGCGAGTCGACCCTGGCCGGCGCTCCGTCGCTGTCGCCGATGGGGATCCGAATGGTGGCGCACGCCATCATCAAGTTCGGCACCGAGGAGCAGAAGGACTATTTCCTGCCCCGGATCCTCACCGGTGAGGTGTTCTTCTGCCAGGGCTACTCCGAGCCCGAAGCCGGTTCGGATCTCGCGGCCCTGACGATGGCCGCACGCGACGACGGCGACCATCTGGTGTGTACGGGCAGCAAGATCTGGACCACGCACGCGCGGGAAGCCAATTGGATGTTCGCGCTGGTACGCACCACGCGTTCGGAGAAGAAGCAGCGGGGCATCACGTTCGTCCTCATCGACATGAGCTCCCCCGGCATCGAGATCCGTCCCCTGGTGATGACCTCCGGAGAGGAGGTCCAGAATCAGGTGTTCTTCGACGAGGTGCGGGTGCCGAAAGCCAACGTCCTCGGCGCCATCGACGACGGCTGGACCGTGGCGAAGTACCTGCTGGAGTTCGAACGTGGCGGCGGCGCCACCGCGCCGGGGCTGCAGGTGATGGCCGAGGAGATCGCCGCGGTCGCGACCGAGCAGCCCGGCCCGGGCGGCGGGCGGCTGATCGACGATCCGGCGTTCGCACGCAAGCTCGCCGACGCCCGCATCCGCACCGAGGTGCTCGAGATCCTCGAGTATCAGGTGCTCGCGGTGGTCGCCGACGGAGGCAACCCAGGGGCGAAGTCCTCGATGCTCAAGGTGCTCAGCACCGAGTTGAGCCAGACCATCACCGAGTTGGCGATGGAGGCCGCCGGCCCGCGCGGGCGGGCCTATCAACCGCACGCCACCTTCCCGGGCGGGCCGATCGCCGAATTCGAGCCTCCAGCCGACGGTTACGTCACCGGGCAACCATGGCAGGCGGTGGCTCCGCTGCGTTACTTCAACGACCGAGCCGGTTCTATCTACGCCGGTAGCAACGAGATTCAGCGCAATATCCTGGCCAAGGCGGCTCTGGGGCTGTAGGGGACGGTTACATGGACTTCAAACTCAACGACGAACAAGAACTTCTGCGCAACGGACTGACCAAGTTCCTGGCGACCCGATACGGCCTCGAGACCAGCCGCGGCGCCGCCAAGACGGGTCCGGGCTGGCAGCCGGAGATCTGGCGGGCTTTCGCCGAGGAACTGGGCATTCTCGGCGCCGCGCTGCCTGAGGAGCACGGCGGCATCGGTGGCGGACCGGTCGAGATGATGCTCATCGCCGAAGCGCTCGGTCACGCGCTGGTGGTCGAACCATACGTCGACACCGCCGTTGTGGCGGCCGGCCTGCTCGAGCGCGCCGGCGGCGACGTCGCCGCGGACCTGCTCGAACAGATCGCGTCGGGTTCGGCGATCGTGACCTTGGCCGCCACCGAAGCCCGCTCGGGAGACAACTGGCGCGACGTCGGTACCGTCGCCGAACGCGACGGCGAGCATTGGGTGCTCAACGGCGCCAAGATCGTGTCGGCGTCGACCCCGATGGCGCAGCGCGTGATCGTCACCGCCCGGACGTCCGGCGAACGCGCCGACACCGCGGGCATCTCGCTGTTCCTGGTCGAGGTGTCCTCGCAGACAACGGAATTGACGTTGCACCACTACCGCACGATCGACGATCGCCGGGCGTCGGACCTCGAACTGGACAACGTGCGCGTTGCAGCGAGCGCGCTGCTCGGTTCCGAAGGCGACGCGTGGTCGTCGCTGGCCCGGGCCCGCGACGAAGGCGCGGCCGCGGTGTGTGCGGAAGCGGTCGGGGCGATGCGCAAGGTGTTGTCCGACACCGTCGAGTACTGCAAGCAGCGGCAGCAGTTCGGTGCGCCGATCGGCAGCTTCCAGGTGCTGCAACACCGCATGGTCGACATGTACATGGAGGTCGAGCAAGCAGCCGCGGCGGCACTGCTGGCGGTCCTCAAACTCGACGCCGACGAGGCCACCCGCGCCCGCGCGGTGTCGGCGGCCAAGGCCACCGTCGGTCGCGCTGCGCAGTTCGTCGGTCAGCAGGCCGTCCAGTTACACGGCGGCATGGGCATGACCGAGGAACTGGCGATCGGCCACTACTTCAAGCGACTGACCGCCCTGCAGTTCGAGTTCGGCTCCACCGACCAGCACGTGACCCGGTACGCGCAGCTGACCACTGCGTGATCTCACCGCCGCGCGACGATCACCGGTATTCGGGACGACTGCACCACTTCGGAGCCGACCGATCCGAGCAACATGCCGGTGAAGCCACCGCGACCGTGGCTGCCCACCACCAGCAGCTGAGCCTTCTCGGCCTCCTCGAGCAGGCGGCGGGCCGGCTGGTCGCGTTTGACGACGCGGCGCACCGGGACGTCGGGGTAGCGCTCCTGGTAGCCGGCCAGCCGCTCGGCCAGCAGCATGTCCTCCTCCGGCTGCATCTCGCTCCACTCGGCACCGGGCAGTTCGTACCCGGCGTCGCTCCAGGTGTGCACCGCGACCAGTTCGACACCGCGCCGGGAAGCTTGTTCGTACGCGATCTCGGTGGCGTGCTCGGACGCGGGTGACCCGTCGATCCCGACGACGACCGGCGCCCGGTCCGGGTGCGGGATGAGCGGATCCTCGTCGTGGATCACGGCGACGGGGCAGCGGGCGTGGTGGACCAGACCGGTGCTGACCGACCCGAGCAGCCGCCGTCCCCACTTGCCCAGGCCGCGACTTCCGACCACGATCATGTCGGCCTGCTTACTGAAGTCGACCAGTGTCGGCACCGGCGGTCCGGAGGCGGTCCGCTCGTCGATCTTGACCAGGTTCTCGCCACCGGCGGCGCGCGCATCCTGCGCGGCGGCGGCCAGGATCTCCTGTCCGCTCTGCCGCAGCTCCTCGAGATAGTCGGCGGGCAGCGGAGCCTGAATCCAGGCTTGCATCGTGGCGCCGGGCAGGACGTGGACCAGCGTCAGCGGCACCCGCCAGAGCGCGGCGTCGCGGGCGGCCCAGTCGACGGCCACCCGGGCCGCAGGCGACCCGTCGACCCCGACGACGATGCCCAGTGGTGCTGGTGGACTGGTCATGGCCCCTCCTGATGTGTGGTTGCGGCGTCGTCGCCGCCCGACGTGTCGACCGTAGCGCGGGCGCGTGCGCCGATGAAGGGAAGTCGGTCACCCCGGTGTGGGACCAAGGTCCCGCCCGCCGGTCAGGAGTCGCGGTGCAGGTGGGCGACCAACGGCCGGTGATCGGAGATCGCCAGCCGGGGCGTGTGGTGTTCCTTGACGTTGAGGCCGGGGTCGTCGGTGAGCACGTGGTCGAGCTGCTGGGTGGGATCTTCGGTCGGGAAAGTCGGCGCGCTGGCCAGGGCGCGTAGCCCGGAATGGCGTTGGGCCGCCGCGGCGGACATGTTCAGGTCCCCGGTGACGACTCGCGGCCACGGCAGGGCCCGCACGTCGCGCAGCAGTCGACGCAGCTGAATCCGGTTCCACCCGGGCACGAAGGACAGATGGGTGTTGACCACGGTGAGGTCGCCGAGCGGGGTGTCGAACCGGCCGATCACCGCTGCCCGCGGTTCCTCGTCGATGACCTGGATCCGACCCGGGGCGCGCAGATACATCGGAAAACGGAACGGGACCCGCGGCAACCGCACGACCTGCCAGTTCAGTGCGGGGTAGCGCGACAGCAACGCGACACCGTAGGCAGCGGTCCCAGGTTGTTCCTCGCCCGTGGCGGCCATCCACGTCGCGCCGGGAGTGCCGGCGATGGCGGCGACGAAGCGGTGACTGCGGGCCCCCATCGCCTCGGCGGCCAGCGCAGTGAGGTCGGCCAGCCCTGAGCGTTCCTGGCTGCTGTCGACCTCCTGTAGGGCCAGGATGTCGGCGTCCAGTCCGGCCACGCAGTCGGCGAACCGTCCGAGGTCGACGTCACCGCCCGGCGTGCGGCCGTGCAGGATGTTGAATGTCACCAGCTTCATGGGTAACCCACTACCCACCATGTCCTCCGAACTCACGGCGGTGGCCGCATCCCACGAGGCGTTGCGCGCTGCGCTGAAGCGGGCCGCGTCGGCGTTGTGCGAGAACGGTCCGCCGTTCGCGCTGGCCGGCAGCTATGCGTTGTGGGCCCACGGCGCCCCCGAACCCCTGCATGACGTCGACTTCGTGGTCGCCGAGCAGGATGTCGAAGCGGCGGCCGCGACGTTGTCGAAGGCCGGTTTCGACATCCGCCGACCCCCGGAGCAGTGGCTGTTCAAGGCCGCGATGAGCGTGGACGCTCCTGCAGTCATCGACGTGCTGCACCAGATCAACCGGGTGCCCGTCGAACCGTCGATGATTCAGCGCGCCGCCAGACGCGACGTGCTCGCGGTCTGCATGCCGGTGTTGTCGCCGACGGAGGTGGTCCTGCAGAAGCTGCGGGCCGTACACGAGCACCACTGCGACTTCGAGCCGCTGTTGCTGTCGGTGCGTGCGGTGCGGGAGCAACTCGACTGGGACCTGTTGCGGCGCCAAACCGTGGATTACCCCTTCGCCGAGGCGTTCCTGCTGCTGTGCAACCGGCTCGAGATCGGCTAACGGTCGGAACCTGTTGCGGGAGAACGACCTTCGGTCTTGGCGCGGTACATCGCGGTGTCGGCGTCGCGCAGCACTTCGGCCAGGCTGCGTCCATCGTCGTCGGACAGTCTCGTCACGCCGACGCTGACGCCGATTCGCAGGTGCTTGGATCCGACGGAGATGTCCTCGGCCAGGCCCGCTTTGAGGCGCTCGACGATGGCCTCGAGTTCGTCGGCAGACAACGCACCCATCATCAGGACGACGAATTCGTCTCCGCCGATGCGGGCCACGAGATCTTGCGGACGGACGGCAGCGCGCATGCGTTGTGCGGCGATACGCAGGACATCGTCACCGGTGGGGTGGCCGTGACAGTCGTTGACCGCCTTCATCCCGTTGAGGTCGAGGAACAGCACGGCGGCCAGCCGATCGTCACCGGTGCCGACCAGGGCGGCGGCGGCGAGGTTGAGCGCGTGCACCCGGTTGGGCAGGCCGGTGAGCCAGTCGTGCGTCGCCTCGTGCCACAGACGTTCGCGCGCGTCGTAGTGCTCGGTGATGTCGGTGAACGACAGCAGCACCGATGACGTCGCCGGGTCCTGCGGATCGATGAGACATCCGTTACCGGTCAACCACACCCGCTGGCCGTCGAACCGGTCGACACCGACCACCTCCCGGACCACACTCAGCCCGGTCTTGAGGATCCAGCGCAACGGATGCGAGTCCGTACCGATCTGTGCGCCCTCGGCGTCGTACATCGGCAGATCCGCCCCACTGCTGCTGTGGTGCTGGCCGAGGAGTTCGTCGGCGTTGGCGCCCAGGATCCGGCGTGCCGCTTCGTTGGTGAACGCGAACCGTCCGTCGCTGTTCATCACGACCACGCCGACGTGGAGAAGGTCGAGCACCCGGTAGCAATCGTCGATGACCGGCGACGGGCCGGGGGGTTGCGCCGGGGCGGCGCGCAATGGGGCGGCCGCCGGTGGCGCGAGCGGGGTCTGGAACACCACCTCGAACATCGCTGCGCCGCGATCCGCCCTCAGCGTCGCGACGGCATGCAACGCCACGGTGCTCCCGTCGATCCGACGCAGCGTCACCTCGACCGGGTCGGTCACATCGCCGTCCGCGCGTAAGGTCTCGAGCTGCGCGCGCACGGCGTCCAGGGACGCGAGGTCGAGGAAATCGGCGATCGGACGACCGATGATCTGACCGTCCGATGTCATACCCAGCGCGCGGGCCCCAGCCATGTTGACGTAGTGCACGATGTGGCCGTCATGTAGGCAAACCGGCGACACGCTGGTGTCCAGCAAACGTCGGTAGCGGATGTCGGCAGCAGCGTGGGCTGCGTCGTACGCCGGTCCCCCGGCGGGTGCTGCGGTGCCGCGTTGCCCCGTCAAGCTGCCACCTCGAAGTTGAAATCGACCCCCCGCGGGCTCGGCCGTCCGACTTCGGCACTTTCCCCTTGTCGCAGCCCGCGTGACGAGGCTAGCAAACCTGACGACGGACGGGAAGTAGGCAGGTCTCGCGAGCGGGCACACCGGGGGTGCGAGTTTCGTTGAGCCGGAGGGTCTCCGATGCGAGGATGCGGCCATGTCGTCGCCGTCGAGTCCCCCCGGTGAGTCGCGTCCGCCCACGTTGCGGGTCCTGACCACCCCCCGTGCCGCGGCCGCGGCCGGCATCCTCTTCGCTCTGCTGTTCGCGACCGTCATCGTGCTCGTACGTGCCGCGATACCCGACGGCTCGGCAGGATCGATCGATTGGGCGATCGATCGCCGCCACGCCATCTCGACGGCGGGGGTGCTGATGCCGTTCGCCGGGATCTGCTTCCTCTGGTTCATCGCCGTGGTCCGGGACAGCTTCAAAGCCGTCGAGGACAGGTTTTTCGTCACCGTGTTCCTGAGCAGCGGGCTGTTGTTCGTGGCGATGATGTTCGTGTCGATGGCGGTCGCCAAGGGCCTGGTGTCGGCGGATTCGGCAGCGTCGCCGTTGGGCTCCGACACCCGGTTGTTCGGCGAGACCATGGTGCTGACCACGTGCAAGACGTATGCCACGCGGATGGCTGCGGTGTTCATGATCTCGCTTGCCACCATCTGGCTGCGCACCGGTTTGATGCCGCGCTGGCTGGTGATTCTGACCTATCTGACAGCGGTCGGAGAGCTGGCCGCCGGCGACCTGAGCATCTGGGTCGCGATGACCTTCCCCGTGTGGGTGGTGGTGGTCAGCGTGCTGCTGCTGACCCGTGCCGGCGTGTTCGAGCATGTGCGCCGGCATGCACATGGCTGACTGTGTGCTGTCGCTGCGCAACGGAAGAGGTCCGGTGGCTCCGGATCAATTCCATAGTCGCCCAACGCGTTAGACAATGCGGGGCTTGAGCCCCACTCGCCAGGCCCGCGGGGACCGTTCTTGTCGGTGGTCGCATGTATGTTCGAGTCATGTCGGGTGTGGCTGTGCGGGAGGCGGTTTCGGCGGTACGCGCCGCCGTGGACGCGCTCGCCGCCTGCGATCTGGACCTGCTGACCCGGCCGGAACTGGTGGCCGCGCTCGACGAGTTGGAGACGGTGGGGTGTCAGCTGCCCGCGGTCCGTCACCGGCTGCTGGCCCGGTTGCAGACCGAGACCACCCCGCAGCAGATGGGCGCCAAGTCGTGGAAAGAAGTGCTCTCGGTGCGCTGGCGCATCTCCACCGGCGAGGCCGGCCGCCGACTGACCGAGGCCGCGCTGCTCGCGCCGCGCCAGCCGATCACTGGGCCGGCGCTGCCGCCGGCGCTGCCTGCCACCGCCGCCGCCCAGGCCCACGGCCTGATCAACGACGAACACGTCGAGGTGATCCGCAAAGCCATCAACAAGCTGCCCGGCTTCGTCGACACCACCACCCGCGAGAAGTTCGAGCTCGACCTGGTGCGCAACGCGGTCGGGGCCGGGCCCAAAGAACTCCAGGATGCCGCCGCGCTCACCCTGTTCCTGCTCGACCAGGACGGGCCCGAACCCGACGACACCGAACGCGCCCGCAAACGCGGGGTGTCGATGGGCAAGCAGCGCGACGACGGAACGACTTCGGTCACCGCCGAGTGGACCCCCGAAGCCCGCGCGGTGTGGGAAGTCATTTTCGCCAAATACGCCGCACCCGGGATGTGCAACCCCGACGACCCCCAACCCTGCACCTCCGGCACGCCGACCCAAGCCCAGATCGACAACGACCACCGCAGCCTGGCCCAACGCCAACACGACGCGATGGTCGCCGCCGGACGCATCGTGCTGATGAGCGGAAAGCTCGGCCACCTCAACGGGCTTCCGGTGTCGGTCATCATCCGCACCACGCTGCAAGATCTCGAATCCCGGGCCGGGATCGGCACCACCGGCGCCGGCACCGTGTTGCCGATCGCCGAGGTGCTCCGGCTAGCTTCCCACGCCCACCACTATTTGGCGGTGTTCGACCGCGCCACCGGCTCCGCACTGGACCTGTTCCGCACCCGACGCACCGCGTCCCCGGCCCAGCGGATCATGCTCATCGCCCGCGACGGCGGCTGCACCAAACCCGGCTGCACCATCGGCGCCTACGGCTGCCAAGTCCACCACGCCGCCGGCGACTGGGCTCACGGCGGCAACACCAACATCGACGAACTCGCCCTGGCCTGCGGCCCCGACAACCGCAGCGTCGACACCGACAACGGCTGGACCACGCGCATCACCGGCGGCGACGTCGAATGGATCCCCCCACCCCATCTGGACACCGGGCAGGCCCGGCTCAACCACTACCACCGCCCCGAACGCCTGCTGCGCCCACCCGAACCAGAATGGCTCAGCGACAACAACACCGAGGATCTCTACCCGGCGCAGCCCGCCGACAGCGAAAAGGGGGACACCGCACCACCGGCCGACGGCCCGAGCAGGCCCGGCGAGCCCGGCCAACCCGGCGGACCCGCGCCCCCCGACAACCACGCAGCCTGACGGCTACGACCTTGACGACCGCCCACGGAAGGCGGGGCGGCGGAACGTCCAGGAACCCGGAGTATGTTGAGGCAATCCTCACCTACCCGACCCAAGGACTGCTTCATGCGCACACGTTGGCGCCGCGTCACCCGCGGCATGTCGAGCATCGCCGCAGCACTGGCGCTGATCGCCGGCGCGGTGGCGTGCTCGGGTTCCGGAGACGGCGACGAGCTGCTCATCTACAACGCCCAGCACGAGTCGCTGACCAAAGAGTGGATCGAGGCGTTCACGCATGAGACCGGCATCAAGGTGAGCTACCGGCAGGGCGGTGACACCGAGCTGGGCAATCAGCTCATCGCCGAGGGTGCCTCCTCACCCGCCGACGTCTTCCTCACCGAGAACTCGCCGGCGATGGCGGCCGTCGAGCAGGCGGGGCTGTTCGCCGACATCGACGAGCAGACCAGGTCCCAGGTGCCGGAGCAGTACCGTCCGGCGTCGAACAAATGGACGGGCGTGGCGGCCCGTTCGACAGTGTTCGTCTACAACCGCGACCGGCTGTCGCCCGAGCAGTTGCCGCGCTCGATCATGGACCTGCAGCAGCCGCAGTGGAGCGGCCGCTGGGGCGCACCGCCGGCCAAGGCCGACTTTCAGGCCATCGTCGCGGCGATGCTGGAGCTCACCGGTGAGCAGGCCACGTCGGCGTGGTTGGACTCGATGAAGAGCAACGCCGTCGCCTACCAGGACAACATCGCCACGCTGCGCGCGGTGAACGCCGGTGAGGTCGACGGCGGAGTGATCTACCACTACTACTGGTTCCGCGATCAGGCCAAGACCAAGGAGATCAGCGGCAACACCGAGTTGCATTACTTCAAGAACGAGGACCCGGGCGCGTTCGTCAGCCTTTCCGGGGGCGGTGTGCTCGACTCCAGCGACAAGAAGAGCCAGGCTCAGCAGTTCCTGGCGTTCATCACCGGAAGGGCCGGTCAGGAGGTATTGCAGAACGGTGAGTCGTTCGAGTACCCGGTGGCCAGCGGCGTGCCCGCCAACAGCGCGCTGCCTCCGTTGGACTCGTTGCAGGCGCCTCGGGTGAATCCGTCGGACCTCGACGCCCAGAAGGTGACGGAGCTGATGACGCAAGCCAACCTGTTGTAAGTGGTCACCGCCCCCGTTCCCGCCCGGGAAGCGCGCCCGCACCGACGACGTGTGAACCAGCGGCCTCCGCTGGCGGTGGCCGCTGCGGTGGCTGTCGTGGTGGCGGCCATGGTCGTGCCGCTCGGCTATGTCATCGTCTCGGCGGTCTCGACGGGGCCCGAACGTGCGTATCAACTGCTGGTCCGGCAGCGCGTCGGTGAGCTCCTGGTCAACACCGTGGAGCTGGTCGTCGTCACGGTGCCGTTGTGCGTGCTGCTCGGCGTCGGAGCGGCCTGGTTGATCGAGCGGACCGACCTTCCCGGCCGCGAGCTGTGGCGACCGCTGTTCGTCGCGCCGTTGGCGATCCCGGCGTTCGTCAACAGCTATGCCTGGGTGGGTCTGATCCCGTCGCTGCACGGCCTGCCGGCCGGTGTGCTGGTGACGACGCTGTCGTACTTCCCGTTTGTCTACGTGCCGGCGGCGGCGACACTGCGGCGGCTGGATCCTGCCCTCGAGGAGTCTGCCGCCGCCCTCGGATCGAACAGCGCCGGAGTGCTGTTCCGCGTCGTCCTCCCGCAGCTGCGGCTGGCGGTGCTCGGTGGGTCGCTGTTGATCGGGGTCCACTTACTCGCTGAGTACGGCGCGTTTGCGATGGTGCGGTTCAGCACCTTCACCACGGCGATCTTCGAGCAGTTCCAGGCGACCTTCGACGGTGCCGCAGGCAGCATGCTCGCGTCGGTTCTGGTCCTGCTGTGCCTGCTGATGCTGACCGCGGAGAGTGCAGCGCGGGGGCAGTCCCGCTATGCGCGGGTCGGCGGTGGCGCTCCCCGCTCGGCACGCCCGATCGCCTTGGGATCCTGGCGCACGTCGGCGGTGGCGGCGCTGGTCGCGCTGGCCGGGCTGTCCCTCGGTGTGCCGCTCTACAACATCGGCCGCTGGCTGTGGGCGGGCGGAGCACAGGTCTGGTCGGCTGTGGACCTCGGCTCGGCGCTGAGCCAGACGATCGCGCTGGCTGCGGTGGCAGCCGCGCTGACGGCCGCGCTGGCGTTTCCGGTGGCATGGGTCGCGGTGTACTCCCGGGGGCCGCTCGCCCGGGCCGTGGAGGGCGCAACCTTCGTGACCAGTTCCCTCCCCGGCATCGTGACGGCTCTGGCGTTGATCACCGCGACCATCCAGTTCCTTCCGCCGCTCTACCAGACCTCGGCCCTGCTGATCGGCGCCTACGTCTTGTTGTTCCTGCCCCGGGCGCTGGTGAGCCTGCGCGCGGGGCTGGCGCAGGTGCCGCCCTCCCTGGAGGAGGCGTCGCGCTCGCTGGGCGTCACCCCCGCGTGGAGCTTCCTGCGCGTGACTTTGCGCCTGATCGCCCCCGCAGCAGCGGCGGGCGCGTCTCTGGTGTTCGTCGCCGTGGCCACCGAGTTGACGGCGACGCTGTTGCTGGCCCCGGTCGGCACGCGGACCCTGGCCACGTGGTTCTGGACCTACAGCAGCGAGCTGGATTACGCGGCCGCCGCGCCGTATGCGTTGCTCCTGGTGGCGCTGTCGATTCCGGTGACCTTCGTGTTGATCCGGCAGGCGACGAGGGCGGCGGCGCTGTGAGCGTCATCCTGCAAGCCCACGGCCTGACGAAGTCCTTCGGCGGTCCGCCGGTGCTCGAACACATCGACCTCGAGTTGACCGCGGGCACCACGACCGCCGTGGTCGGCGCTTCGGGTTGCGGGAAGACGACGTTGCTGCGCTTGATCGCCGGGTTCGAGACACCCGACGCCGGCACCATCGTGCTCGACGGACGCGAGGTGTCGGGTGCCGCCACGGCGGTACCGCCGCACCGGCGCAGCGTCGGTTACGTCGCGCAAGACGGGGCACTCTTCCCTCACCTGACGGTCGGTCAGAACATCGCCTACGGGCTGCCCGGCCGCTCGCGTCGCGGTGCCGTACGCGCCAAGGTCGCCGAACTCCTCGACACGGTCGCGCTGAGCGCCACCTTCGCCGAGCGGCACCCGCACGAACTCTCCGGCGGGCAGCAGCAGCGGGTCGCCCTCGCCCGGGCCCTGGCCCGGCAACCGATCCTGATGCTGCTCGACGAACCGTTCAGCGCGCTCGACACCGCGCTACGGGCCACGACGCGCAAAGCGGTGGCCGAGGTCCTCGCCGAGGCCGGAGTCACCACGCTGCTGGTCACCCACGACCAGGAGGAGGCGCTGTCGATCGCCGATCAGGTGGCCGTCATGCGCGACGGCCGCTTCACCCAGGTCGGCACGCCGCAGCAGGTGTACCACGGGCCCAGTGACCGGTTCACCGCCGAATTCCTCGGAGAGTGCGTCTTCTTGCCGTGCTCGGTCAGCGACGGTGTCGCCGACACCCTGTTGGGCCGTGTCCCGGTGTCCGCGAGCGCGATTCAAGGGCCGGCGACGCTGTTGTTGCGGCCCGAGCAGCTGACCGCCACTCAGCTCACCGACGATGGCCGGCCCGGCAGCGTCGGGATCGCGACGGTGCTCGATGTCGAGTTCCTCGGCCGCGAGGTGCTGCTGACGATCGACCTCGCCGGGAGCCCGACACCGATCGTCGTGCGCCAGGGCAGCGTGGACCCGCCCACGGTGTCCAGCAAAGTCGCCATCGACGTGCACGGCAGCGGCGTGGTCCTCGACGAGAAGTGACCGTCCCGATTCAAGACCCGACATACGGGTTACCCTTCGGAGAACAAGTGTTCACTCAATCCGGAGCGAATCCATGCGCACAGCCGATATGCAGGCCCTCGGAGACGTCGCGGCAGAGGGCCTGACCGTCCTCAACAACCTGGCTCGCGGCATGCACCGCGGTATCGCGGGTCGCGTCTTCACCTCCATCGGCCCCACGGCCCGACCCGTCGAGCTCGTGCACGACGCGATCGCCGGCGCGGTGTACGACGCTCTCGGGGTCGCCGGACATCGTCTTCCGCCGGCGTTGAGCGCCTGGGCCGCGTCCGGGCTGGCCTTCGACGACGATCCGGCACTGGACGAGCGTCCGGGCATCGCCGAAGCCATCGCGGCGCTCAACGGGATCTACGGCGACGAACTCGCCGAGCGCGGGTCGGCGCTGGCCGCGCCGATGTCTTTGCGGGTCGCCGGCCGCCCCGTCCCCCTCACGGCCCAGGCGATCACCGCCGCCTATCCGCGGCCGACCGAAGAGCTCGCGGTCTTCGTGCACGGGCTGTGCCAGACCGAGTCGTCGTGGCGGCGGCCGCCTCGACCCGACGCCGACATCGACGACGACCGTTCCTATGGCGAACGGCTCGCCGAGGATCTCGGGTTCACGCCGCTCCACATCCGCTACAACACCGGCCTGCACATCTCGACCAATGGACGCGACCTCGACAAGACGCTGACCCGGCTCCTGGAAATCTGGCCGGTCCCGGTGCGCCGCATCGCGTTGATCGGCCACTCGATGGGCGGTTTGGTGGCGCGCAGCGCCTGCCACTACGGCCGTGAGCAGAATCGGCGCTGGACCAGAAGCACCAGTCAGGTCGTCTGCCTGGGGTCGCCGCACCTGGGCGCCGATCTGGAGAAGGCGGTCAATGCCGCCACCTGGGTCATGGCCAGGCTCGGCGAGACCCGGGCGATCGCCGAACTGCTCAATCTGCGCAGCGACGGCATCAAAGATCTACGATTCGGAGCTCTGCTCGACGACGACTGGGGCGAGGCCGACCCCGACGAGTTCCTACGGAACCGGTGTTCGGAAGTGCCTTTCCTGCCTACTGCGTCTCACCATTTCGTCGCGACCTCGGCCGCTCCCGCCGCCCTCGGCGCCGTCGTCGGCGACCACCTTGTCCGTCCGTCGAGCGCGGCCGGGCGGGGACGCCGGCGACGGCTTCCCTTCTCGGAGGACGCGGGCCTGACCATGACCGGCCTGCACCATTTCGATCTGCTCAATCACCCGGAGATCTACGCGAAGATCCGGCACTGGCTCAGCGCGTGAATCGGGGTCTATTCCGCTTGGCGGTAGAAGGGTTCGACTTCGCCGCTGAGCTTGATGACCATCGGATTTCCGCGGCGATCCTTGGCGGTCGGGACTTCGACACGGATCCAACCCGCGGCCACGTCGTACTCGTGGACGTTGGTCTTCTCGACGCCGTTGAAGCGAATTCCCACGTCGCGGCTGAGCGCCTCTTCGCTGTAGAAGTCGCTTCGCGGATCGACGGAGAGGCGATTCGGCGGAACGTCGGTGTTCTGGTCCTCAGGCATGACGGCTCTCGTTGATTGCTGCGATGGGTTGTCGACATCGATCGACCCCTGCTGAACCTGCGTGTTTCCTGGTGGAGCTAAGGGGATTCGAACCCCTGACCCCCACACTGCCAGTGTGGTGCGCTACCAACTGCGCCATAGCCCCTCAAGTTGTGCCCACCGAAGTTACACCACGAGCGGTTGCCGCTCAAAATCGCTGGTCACGGCACTTCGCCGCCGGCCTCGGGCCCCAGCGGCCGGACTTCGGTGTGCTCGTGGCGCCGCGGCGGTCTGGTCTCGGGCGCGAAGATCCAGAAGAGCGCCGCGACCGCGAGGATGACGCCACTGGTCAGGAACGCCCAGCCGTAGGACGTGTACTGCGCGATCAGCCCGACCAGCAGCGATCCGCCGATCGAACCGAAATCGGCCATCATCTGGAACGTCGCGACCGCGGTCCCGCCCCGCGACTTGTTACCCACGACGTCGGCGACGGCGGCCTGCTGCGGGGAGATGAAGATGCCCGTCGCCGCGCCGGCCACGTACGCCGCCGCCAGGAACACCGGCAGCGAGGTCGTGAAGCCGACCAGCGCGGTGGACACGGCCGCCAGGGTCAGCCCGAAGATCAGCAGTTTGCGCCGCCCTAGCCGGTCGGACAGGTAGCCGCTGGGGATGACCACCGAGATGTTGCCGACCGCGAACGCGGTCAGCGCCAGGCCGGCCGCGCCCGGCCCTCGCCCCAGCACTTCGACGACGAACAGCGGTACCAGCGCGATCCGCAGACCGAACGAGGCCCACCCGGTCGCGAAGTTCGACACCAGCGCGGCCCGGTACGCCCGGTGCCGGAAAACGGTGCGAAACGACACCGGGGCTTCGTCGTCGGTGTCGGGCCGGCCGACCACCGCGGAGTTGCGCAGGCTGACGAACACCACGGTCGCCGCGACCAGCAGCGCGGCGCCGTAGATCAAGAACGGCGCCGACAGCCCGAAGCCCGCGGTCAGGCTGCCCAGAATAGGGCCGCCGACCGAACCGATCATGAAGCCCGACGAGAACAGGCCCGCCACCCGGCCGCGGGCGTCCGCCGGCGAGATCCGGATCATCAACCCCAGCGACGACACCGTGAACATCGCCGACCCGACACCGCCCAACGAGCGGAAAAGCAGTAGCTGCCAATAGGTTTCGGCAAACGCGCACGCCGCGGTCGACAACGCGACGATGATGAGCCCGCTGATGTAGACCCGCCGCTCCCCCAGCCGCTGGACCAGCAACCCGGCCGGCGGCGCGCCGACCAGCCGCATCACCGCGAACGCGGTGATGACGAACGTCGCCGCGCTGATGCTGACCCCGAAGTGCCGGGCGTACTGCGGCAGCACCGGCGCCACCACGCCGTAACCCAGTGCCACGACGACGTTGGCGACCACCAGAACCCAGACTTCGCGGGGCAGTCGGCGCTTGTCCGTGGGCGGACAGTCACCCTCCGCGCGTGAGGACCGCGAGGTCACGAAATGACCGCCGCCACCACCTCGCGGGCGGCCTGCTGAACCTCGGCGAGATGCTCAGGGCCGCGGAAGGATTCGGCATAGATCTTGTAGACATCCTCGGTTCCCGACGGTCGCGCGGCGAACCAGGCGTTCTCGGTGGTCACCTTCAAACCGCCCAGCGGGGCCCCGTTACCCGGTGCGGCGGTGAGCTTGGCGGTGATCGGTTCGCCGGCCAACTCGGTGGCACTGACCTGCTCGGGCGCCAGCTTGGCCAGGCGGGCCTTCTGCTCGCGGTCGGCCGGCGCGTCGATGCGGGCATAGGTCGGCGACCCGTACCGATCGGCGAGTGCGGCGTAGCGCTGTGACGGTGTGGAGCCGGTCACCGCGAGGATCTCGGCGGCCAGCAGCGCCAGGATGATGCCGTCCTTGTCGGTGGTCCACACCTTTCCGTCGCGGCGCAGGAACGACGCGCCGGCGCTCTCC
Source organism: Mycolicibacterium duvalii (assembly GCF_010726645.1). Lineage (NCBI taxonomy): Bacteria > Bacillati > Actinomycetota > Actinomycetes > Mycobacteriales > Mycobacteriaceae > Mycobacterium > Mycolicibacterium duvalii. The sequence continues at coordinate 2,677,120 of NZ_AP022563.1, forward strand.
TCGCCGCCGAAACCGATGGTGCCGCCGAGCAGTCCGTCCACGAACCACTTGAACCCGACGGGCACCTCGACCAGGTCGCGGCCCAGCCCCGCCACCACCCGATCGATGATCGATGAACTCACCGCGGTCTTGCCGACCGCCGTCTGCGCGGCCCAGTCGGGCCGGTGGGCGAACAGGTAGTCGATGGCCACCGCCAGGTAGTGGTTCGGGTTGAGCAGTCCACCGTCGGGAGTGACGATGCCGTGGCGGTCGGAGTCCGCGTCGTTGCCGGTGGCGATCTGATAATCGTTCCGATTCGCAATCAGCCCTGCCATCGCGTTCGGCGAGCTGCAGTCCATCCGGATCTTGCCGTCCGTGTCGAGTGTCATGAAGCGCCATGTCGCGTCGACGAGCGGGTTCACCACGGTCAGCTCGAGGTTGTGCCGCTCGGCGATCGCGGCCCAGTAGTCGACGCTGGCGCCGCCCAGCGGGTCGGCGCCGATGCGGATGCCTTCGGCGCTGATCGCGTGCAGGTCGACCACCTGGGGCAGATCAGCGACGTAGGCGTCGAGATAGTCGTGGCGGTGCGCGCTGCCCAGCGCGCGGGTCAGCGGGATGCGCCGCACCGCGGCCACGCCGTCGCGCAGGATCTCGTTGGCCCGCCGGGCGATCGCACCGGTCGCATCGGTATCGGCCGGACCGCCGTTGGGCGGGTTGTACTTGAACCCGCCGTCGCGCGGCGGATTGTGCGACGGCGTGACCACGATGCCGTCGGCGAGCCCGCCCGTCCGCCCGCGGTTGTAACCCAGGATGGCGTGGCTGATCGCCGGCGTCGGGGTGTAGCGACCCGCCGAATCCACCATCACCTCAACGTCGTTGGCGACCAGTACCTCCAGCGCTGAGGACCAGGCCGGCTCGGACAGCGCATGGGTGTCCCGGCCGAGGAACAGCGGGCCGTCGATCCCCTGCGCGGCGCGGTACTCGACGATCGCCTGGGTGGTCGCCAGGATGTGCGCCTCGTTGAACGCCGCGTCGAGGCTGGAGCCGCGGTGCCCGGAGGTTCCGAAACTGACCTGTTGGTCCACGTCGTCGGGGTCGGGAGACACGGTGTAGTAGGCCGTCACCACCGCGGCGATGTCGATGAGGTCTTCGGGCTGCGCCGGCGAACCGGCGCGGGGATTGGCCGCCATGTCCTCGATTCTGCTACGCGTCCTCCCGCACCACACACCGGCTGGTCGGCATACTGCGGTGATGGCCGTCGACGCACGCGAGCTCGCCGCGGTGTTCGCCGGCGGCGCGCTGGGCACTCTGGCGCGCGCGGGTTTGGAGGAATTGGCCGCCCCGGACCCCGGTCACTGGCCGTGGCCGACGTTCACCGCCAACATCGTCGGCGCGTTCCTGCTCGGCTGGTTCGTGACCCGGCTGCTCGAACGGCTGCCACCGTCGAGCTATCGACGTCCGCTGCTCGGCACCGGGTTCTGCGGAGGGCTGACCACCTTCTCCACGATGCAGGTCGAGACGCTGAAGATGCTCGAGCACGGTCATTACGGGCTCGCTGTCGGATACACGTGCGCCAGCCTCGGGGCCGGTCTGGTGACGGTGGCGCTGGCGACCGCCCTCGCGCGCAGGGCCCGGGTGATCCGGTGACCGCGGTTGCGGTCTGGCTCGGCGTCGGTGTCCTCGGCGGATGCGGGGCGCTCCTGCGGTTCCTCGTCGACCGCGCGGTGTCCCGACGCTCGTCATGGGCGTTTCCGCTCGGGACGTTCGTGGTCAACGTCAGCGGCGCCTTCCTGTTGGGGTTCTTCGCCGGGCTGGCGTTCTCACCGCACGTCGCGCTGTTGGCCGGCACCGCCTTCGTCGGCGCCTACACCACGTTCTCCACCTGGATGTTCGAGACCCAGCGGCTGGCTGAGGAGCGCCAGCTCTGGCCGGCCTTCGCCAACATCGCGGCCAGCGTGCTCGTCGGGCTGGCGGCGGCGTGGGCGGGTCAGCAACTGGGGGTCCGGCTATGACCGGCGAGTTGATGACGCTGACCGCGCGGTTCGCCGAACGGGACCGCCGCAACGGGCGATTCCTCATCGAGGAGATGCTTGCCATGTGCGAGCAGCTCGGTGTCGCCACCAGCATCGCGCTGCGCGGCATCGGGGGCTTCGGCCCGACCCACGTCGCCCGCAGCGACCGAGCGCTGACGCTGTCGGAGGACCCCCCGGCCGTGCTCATCGCCCTGGACAGCGAGGACGTCATGCGCGGTCTGGCCGACGAGGTGGCGATGATGATCCGCCGCGGCGTGGTCACGCTGCAGCGGGACCGCCCGCGCCCCGACCTTCCCGCCGATGCGGTGGTCCGCGTGTCGCTGTACCTCGGGCGACGGCACCGCGTGGCCGGCAACCCGGGACACGTCGCGGTGTGCGCAGCACTGCACCGGCTGGGTTTCACCGCTGCCGAGGTGCTGCTCGGGGTGGACGGCACGATCGGTGGCCGACGTCGACGCGCCCACTTCATCGGTCGCAACGCCGATGTCCCGCTGCGGATCTCGGCGGTCGGCACGGTGCCACAACTCGACGCGGCCCGCGCCGAACTGCTCGCGCAGCTGCCTGCTGCGCCGATCACCGTGGATCCGGTGGTGGTGTGCCGCTCCGCGGGTAACGCCCTGGCCCCGATCCCGGAGCCCAATGAGTCGGGGTACCTGAAGCTGATCGTGCGTACCGCCGAGGACACCCTCTATGACGGTCGACCGATCCACCGCGGTCTGATCACCCGGTTGATGGCCGCCGGCCACGTCGGCGGGGCAACGTCGGTGCGGGGCATCTGGGGCTACCTGAACGGTGAGGCCCCGCACGGCGACCGCTTCCTGAGCCTGACCCGGCATGTGCCCGTGGTGACGAGCATCGTCGACACCGCCGAGAGCATCGCGCGCAGTTTCCCGATCGTCGAGGAGCTCACGGGCAGTGGCGGCCTGGTCACGTGCGAACCGGTCGACGCCGCGGTGTCCCGCGACGACGGTCGCAGCCGTGGGCGCCTCGGACCGGCGGGGTGAATAGGCCGGCGTCCGCCTCAGCGGCGTCCTCAGGCCGGCCGATGCAGCGCGTAGAGGGCCATCGTGCGGTTGGACATCTCGTGGACGCCGAGGAACTCGCAGTTGGCGGACTCACACAACCGGCGCGCCGTCCTGTTGCGATGGTCGGGGTCGAACATCATGCGCCGGCAGCGGGGTTCGAGTGCGAACAGGCCGGCAGCCACCTGCGGCAGCAGCAGCGGGCCGAACCCGCGGTTGACCAGGTCGAGATCGGCGATGGCGGCATGCAGACCGAGGTCATACGGGTCGGCCGCATACCGGGTCGCGATGGAGTCCTTGGCGGCCCGATAGACCTCGACGTAGCCGCGGTCTTCGCCGTGCAGGCTGACGAGCACCGGACGTGAGTAGTCGCCCGCCAGCTGCGCGCGCAGATATCCGCGCCACCACGCCGCCGGCCGGTCGTACTCCCACGCCTCGGCCAGGTGCGGACGGTTCATCCACTCCGCGATCATCTCGGCGTCGGCCTCGGCATCGACCACCCGCGTCGCGTACGGCTCGGCCAGCCGCGGGATCGGTGGCGCCGGGACAGCGCGGACATCGTCGCTGAGCTCGGTGAGCTCCCGAGGCAGCACGGGCAATACGTCAGTCATCGTGACCGCAGAGCCTACCGGAGGTGGTAAGGGTAGGTTGTCCTACCTTCAGGCCGACAGCAGCAGCACACCCGAGCTGATCAGTGCGACGACCTTGACCACCTCGAGGATCACGTAGCCGTAGTGGGCACGCGAGCGTGGACCTTCGGCTCCGGCGAGCACCTGATCGGAGCGGCGGGTCAGCGCCGGGCGCACGAACAACAACTGACCGGCCAGCATCACCGTTGCGACGACCACGGCGACCAGCGCAGCGGTCGATGGACCCCCGACCACCAACGCGATCAGTACGGTGGCAGCCAGCACCAGCTCACAACTGTTGAGCGCGCGGAACACCAACCGCCCGATACCGAGCCCGACCTGCAGCGTCACCCCGGGCGCGCGGAACTTCAGTGGTGCCTCGAGAAAGGAGATCGCCAGCACCATTCCCAGCCAGACGAACGTCGCCGCCACGGCGACCGCGGACGCAGCGTGCACGCCTGACAGCGTAGGTGACATCGTGGAGCCATGGACGTCGACCGCGTCACGGAGTTGCAGCGCTGGGAAGACGCCGGCGCCGTCTGGGAGGTCGTCAGCCGGCGCGCCGACGAGGTCACGGTCGCCTTGCTGCGCTGCGACGGCGGCGAGGAGGTCGGGCGGTTCACCAGCGGCGATCCGCGGCTGCTCGCCTTCGTCGGGGGGCGCACGCGCAGCGACCCGTGACGCCCGCTCGCTGATTCCACCGATTCGCCGTGCCGCGCCCTCGGCCCTGGTTACGGTACTGCCGGGGGGTGGCGGAAGGATCCCGCGTGGCTGCGACGTCTCTGACACCACACGAGCGGCTGGTCGGACGCTTCGGCGCATTGGCCGTGATGGCCGGAGTGGGATTCGCGCTGGCGCACAGCCCGGCCGTCGCGGTCGCCGATGACACGCCGTCACGCCAGCGCACGTCGGAATCGTCACGCTCCGCCGGGTCCGGCGATCGAGCAGCCGCTTCGGAGCGTTCGGACACTTCGGGGCAGTCCCGGAACAGGCGGCACCTCGCCCCCGACGAGGACGCCACCGCCGAGGACGCCCCGGTCCGACGGACGCATCGGCGCACCACCGTCACTCTCGACGACGAGCCGGCGGTCGAACCCGACGGCGACGCCGACCCGGCCCCGGCCGAGCCGCCCGGAGACGAACCCGAGGTGCCCGCCGACCCGGCATCCACCGCACTGTGGACACTCGCGGGAACCGCGCGCCGCGACGCGGTCACCGACACGGCGCCGTCGGTGAGTCCGTTGGGTACCGAGCAACAACTCGAGGCCGAGCGCATCGCCACCCGGATCGTGCACACGCTGCCGGTGCAGCTGATGAAGGCGGTGCTGCGCACCGGCTGGCTGGCGACCGCGCGGCGGGAGTACCGGGCACTCGGCGGGATCGACCGCACCAACCTCGATCAGCTCGGGCGCGCGGTCGATGAGTACGCCATGGCCGCGGCCTTCCAACAGCAGTTGCTCAACCCCATGCGACCGACCGTGGTGGCCCAGGTCGCCCCGCCGCACTCGTGGTACGGCATGTCGGTGCCGGGCTCGCGCATCCTCTACGACAACCCGGACACGATCTACCGCTTCATGGGCGTCAACAAAACGTCGACCTACGTCATCACCGGCAGGGTCACCGGCGCTCCCGCCGCCGACCTCACTTTCAGTGTGCTGACGGGACTTTCGGGTGTCACTGCCGACATCCTCACCGGCCGGCAGCTGCAGCTGGAGCCCGACGGTTCCTTCACGGTCACCGTCAGCGGAGCCCCGGCGGCGCCCGGACAGACCAACCACCTCCAGCTGACCAACGACACCACGCTGATCGCGGTGCGCGACACCCTGTCGCAGTGGGAGGCGCAGGTGCCCATGGAGCTGGCGATCGAGCGGGTCAGCGGCCCGCCGAACAGCTTGTTCAGTCAGCTCGGCGGCTTCGCGATTCCGTTGATCGGTCCTACGGTCAGCAGCAGTCGGCTGCTCACGACTCTGGTCTCACTGATCCCGCCGCTGCCGGTGCAGCCGACCCTGCTGCGGGGCACGGTCACCGCGGCGGTGATGGCGCTGGGTTTGTCGATGGAAGCCAAGTACATCAAGGTCGCCACCACCGACCCCGCCACCGGACAGCGCTTGGCGCCCAACGAGTTCCGCGACCCGTCGCGTAATGCCGAATTCCTGGCCACCCAGCTGCAGAGCGCCGGCTATTTCGCGCTGACCGACCGGCAGGCGCTGGTGCTCACCGTCGCTCCCGGCAACGCCGGGTACTTCACCGTGCCGGTGACCAATCTGTGGACGATCACCGACAACTACTGGGATCAGCAGACCAGCCTCAACAACGCGCAGGCCGAGCCCAACGACGACGGCACCTACACCTTCGTGATCTCCTCGCGCGACCCCGGCGTGCACAACTGGGTGTCGACCGGCGGTCTGAACCAGGGCACCATCTCGATCCGCTTCCAGGATCTGGACCCGGAATCGGACGCGGTGCCCACGGTGCGCGCCGTGGTGGTCGACCGGCGCCGGTTGCCCACCGTCCTACCGGCCGACACCCGCTATCTGACGCGCGCGCAGCGAAGCGAACAGCTTGCCCTGCGGCGGGCCGGCTTCGACGTGCGGTTCGCGCCGTTCCCGCAGTGACGGCAGTGACCTTTAAGCGTGGCCGGATTCCTTGCGGCCGAACGGCAGCACATGCATCACCGCCACCACGATCGCCCCGACGATCAACCCGATGACCGCCGACGCTGCGGTATTGACCAGCCAGCCGAGCACCCCGCCGACAGCGGCGACGTGGTGCACGGCATCTTCGGCGTGGTGGACCATGCTGTAGGGCCAGTGCCAGCCCAGTTCGTCGGTGCCCACCAGCAGGATGTGGCCGCCGACCCACAGCATTGCCACCGTGCCGATCACCGCGAGCGCGCTGAGCAGTTTGGGCATGCCCTTGACCAGTCCCCGCCCGACCTTCTGGACGAACGTCGAGGACCGTTGGGCGAGGCTCAGCCCGATGTCGTCCATCTTCACGATGCCGGCGACGACGCCGTACACCACCGCGGTGATCACGAACGCCACCACGACGAGAATGATCAGCCGCGGGAAGAAAGACTGATCGGCCACCTCGTCCAGCGCGATCACCATGATCTCGGCGGACAGGATGAAGTCGGTGCGGATGGCGCCGGAGGTCATCTGCCGTTCGGCGTCCGGGCCCACCATCGCGACCGGAGCCGCATGCGCGTCATGGCCGGTGATCCGGCCCCAGACCTTTTCCGCGCCCTCGTAACACAGATACGTCGCGCCCAGCATCAGGATCGGTGTCAGCAGCCAGGGCAGGAACTGACTGAGCAGCAGCGCCGCGGGCAGGATGAACACCAGCTTGTTGCGCAGCGATCCGATCGCGATGCGCTTGATGATCGGCAGTTCTCGCTCGGCGGCGATGCCGTGCACGTACTGCGGCGTCACGGCGGTGTCGTCGATCACCACGCCGGCGGCCTTGGCCGTGGCGCGTCCGGCGGCCGCCCCGATGTCGTCGACCGAGGCCGCGGCCAGCCGGGCGAGCATCGCGACGTCGTCGAGGAGCGCGAACAATCCTGCGCTCATCGGACCCTCTCGGTCTGTGTGCCGGACATGGCTGGCAACGATACCCGCGGCCAGAACCGCGGTCTCGTCCTGCGGCGGGGGTGCGTTTCGGTGGTCCGGCACCCGGGTATCTGCCGGGACATCGAGTCAGGTGGCCTGCGGCGTTGTCCGTTGTCTGCGGCCGCCTGCTGACGGTGACGAGGTTCTCGATGACGACGAAGCGTCCGGCCGTGCTGTTCGACGTGGACGGCACGTTGGTGGACTCCAACTACCTGCACGTCGGCGCGTGGCTGCGGGCCTTTCACGACGAGGGGATACCCGTGGCCGGCTGGCGTATTCACCGCTGTATCGGCATGGACGGTACGACGCTGGTCGAAACGCTGAGCGACGGCGCGCAGTCCGAGGTGCTCGATCGTCTGAAGGACCGGCACAGTGAGTACTACCGGCAAGCCGCCTCCGTGCTGTCGCCGTTGCCCGGGGCCCGCGACCTGCTGCGCCGGGTCGCCGAGCGGGGCCTGCAGGTGGTGCTGGCCACGTCGGCCCCCGAGGACGAGTTGCAGATGCTGCGCGAGGTTCTCGACTGCGACGAGGTGGTCGCGGAGGTGACGTCGTCGCAGGATGTCGACATCGCCAAGCCCAGGCCCGACATCGTTCAGGTGGCGTTGGATCGCGCCGGGGTGGGGGCCCAGGATGCGGTCTTCATCGGGGACGCGGTGTGGGACTGCGAGGCCGCCGCTCGTGCCGGTGTCGCGTCCATCGCGGTCCTCAGCGGCGGAGTGTCGCGTGCCGAACTGTACGACGCCGGTGCGATGGACGTGTTCGAAGACGCCGCCGATCTCTTGGCCAAGCTCGACTCCACAAGAATCGGCGAGCTGGCGGCCCGGGGCTCCGGGAGCCGATGACGGCGCTGCGCCGCAGGCACCGCCCTAGACTGGCGCGATGGGTACCGGGGAACAGCGCGCCGGGGTCGACCTGACCAACCTCGACCAGGAACTGGCCGCCGAATCCGGTGCCACCAAACGCGACCTGGTCGACTACCTCGACGCAGTCGCCGACCGCATGGTGCCCGTGCTGGCGGGGCGACCATTGACGGTGCTGCGCGCCTTGCGGGGACGGGCGCCGTTCATGCAGAAGAACGTTCCGAAGTACACCCCGGAATGGGTTCGCACGGTGACGATCTGGGCCGAGTCGTCGCACCGGGAGATCCGGTACGCCGTCTGTGACGATCGCCGTACCCTGCTGTGGCTGGCCAATCAGCGTGCCATCGAGTTCCATCCGGCGCTCGGCCTGGCCGAGGACCTCTACCGGCCCACGCACCTGGTACTCGATCTCGACCCGCCCGGCGGCGCCGACTTCCGCAGCGTCGTGCGGGTCGCTCACCTGGTTCGACAAGCGTTGGCCGACAGTGGGTTATCCGGTGCGGTGAAGACCAGCGGTTCGCGTGGTGTGCACATCTTCGTACCCATCGACGACAGCGCCCCGGTCGACGACGTCGCCGCGGCGACCCGTGCCCTCGCGGCGCGCACCGAAGCGTTGGATCCGTCGGCCGCCACGACGGCGTTCATCGTCGAGGATCGGCAGGGCAAGGTGTTCGTCGACGCCACCCGAGCCGGCGGGGCCACCGTCGCATCGGCCTACAGCCCGCGGCTGCGCCCGGGAACCCCGGTGTCGTTTCCGCTGTCCTGGTCGGATCTGGAGCAGGTGACCCCCGCAGACCTCACCGTCCGCACCGCCGTCGACGCGCTGGCCGGGCGCGACCCGTGGACCGAGACCATGCCCGCCCCGCAGCGCCTGCCCGACGCGCTGATCGAACACGGCAGAACCATTCCGGTGGCCCGGGTGGCCGCGATGCACGAGGGCAAACGCCGCGCCCGCGCCCGCCGTGCCGGCACCTAGGTTTCCGGGGCGGGCCGCACGGTCGCGACGCCGGTGAGACCGCTGACGGTCAGCACAGGCAGCAGAATCGGGTTGACGACGAGTTCGATCGCGTCAGCGTGCTCGAACAAAATGTTGATCGCGCCGCTGTCGAGGTAGTCGACACCGCTGAGGTCGACGAGCAGGATGGCGCCGTCGCTGGCCGCCCGCGCGGCCGCGATCGCATCACCGAAGACGGCGACGTTGCTCATGTCGAGCTCACCGACGGCCGTCAGGACGGTGGTGCCGTCGGCGCGACGCTCGGTGCCGACGTCGAGAGGCGTCGCCATCACCGAATCCTCGTGTGCATCTGGACCGTGGTCCCCGCGGACTGGGCGTCGATGGTGACCTCCTGCATCAGCGCACGCATCAACGAGATGCCCCGGCCGCGATGTGCCGACGGCACCGCCGCGGGCACCTTCCAGCGGCCGGTGTCGGCGACGGTCAGATGCAACTGGTCGGCCAGTGCGACCGCTCGCAGCCGCACGGCGCCGCCCGGCGAGTCGCGATGACCGTGCTCGATGGCGTTGGCCACCGCCTCCCCCACCGCGATCAGGACATCCAGCGACTGCTCGGTCCCGACGCCGGCGCGGTCCAGCCACTCCCGCAACGCGGCCCGGCTGGACGCCAGCTCCGCAACGTGCGCCGGTATGTCCAGCTCCAGCGGTCCGGGCTGGCGGTAGAGCAGGAGCGCGACGTCGTCGCGGTAGCCGTCCTGCGACGCCAACCGCGCCATGATGATGTCGGCCAGCTCGTTGAGCGCGGTGGACCGATGGGCCTGCACCACGTCGGTGGCGCGCGCGATACCGGCGTCGATCGATTCGCGCCGACGCTCGACCAGTCCGTCGGTGTAGAGCAGCAGCGTCGACCGCGCCGGCATCGTGGTGCGCGCCTCTGGCCGCTCGGGCGCGTACGTCAATCCCAACGGCGTCGCACGGGCCTGGTCGAGCAGGCTGGTGGACCGGTCGGCACCGACCAGGATCGGCGGAGGGTGCCCGGCACAGGAGTAGACCAGGTCACCGGTCGAGGGGTCGAGCACCCCGGCGAACGCCGTGGTGCACCGTGCCCCGGGCAGTCGGGCCGCGAAGCGGTCCAGCCCCGCCAGCGCTCGCGCCGGGCTGGGATGCTCGAGAAGCAGTGCGCGACAGGCGCTGCGCAGCTGGCCCATCACCGTCGCCGCGTCCAGCCCGTGTCCGACACAGTCTCCGACGACCACGGCGATCCGGCCGTCGTCGAGAGGAACGACGTCATACCAGTCGCCTCCGACCTCGAGCGGCCGGGTGGCCGGCTGATAGCGCACCGCAAAGCCGCTCGACACTGCCGGCCCGAGGATCGCGTGCTGGAGCGCCAGCGCCGTCTCGCGCTGCTGGTCGATCTGGTGCACCCGGTGCAGGCCCTGGCCGAGCCGACCGGCAAGCACCGTCAGCAACGTGTGGTCCTCGTCGGTGAACCGCCGCTGCTCTGCCAACTCGACGTAGAGCACGAGGACACCTCGAGGATGCTGCAGCGCCACACCGGCTGATCCGGCGTGAGCGATCTCGGGGGCAAGCAGTTCGCCGTCGCGCAGCGCGATGACGGTCTGCCGGGTCTGCTCGGACAACCCGTCCCATTGCGCTGGCGCCCCGACGCAGATCAGGGGAGGAGCCGAGTCATCGTCCTCTCGGCTGCCGGCGGCGGGCAGCGTGATGGCGAGGACCCGGCGCGCCTGCCATACCTGCTGCAGTTCCCGGGCAGCGGCACGGACGGCTTCGTCGAGCGTATCCGCCTGAGCCAGGGCCTGATTCAGTGATGAGAGCGCCGTCTCGCGCTGCACCAGGTAGTGCTCGGCGGTGACGTCGCGCATGGTTCCCACCACCACCGTGCGACCGGTGTTGGGATCGTGCGCCCGAGTGAAAGTCGTGGCGACCCAGAGTCGGTGGCCGTCGCGGTGGTTGACCGGTACCGCCGAGACCGTGCCGTGCGGCAACTCCTGCATACTGCGCAGCGTCTCGGCGACCCGTTGGTGCGCCTCGGGGTCAGTGTCGATCGACGGCCACCACGGGTATTCCGGACGGTACGGCAGCCCCGATGCGTCATAACCCAGGATGTGGCCGAACGCATTGTTGATCTCGATGACCGCGCCGTCGGTGTCCACGACGAAGAACGCCTCCTGCAGCGAATCCACCAGCGCCGTGCGCCAGCGCGCGTGGTGATCACGCAACCGGGCCAGATCGACGTTGGCCCGCACCCGCGCCAGCAGTTCGGCCGCCGCGAAGGGTTTGACCACGTAGTCGTCGGCCCCGGCCTCCAAGCCGCTGATCGAGGCCTCCTGCCCGGCGCGTGCGGAGAGCAGCAGGATCGGCACCGCGGCGGTGCGCCGGTCCGCGCGCAACGCGGCCACCAACGCCAGGCCGTCCACCCGCGGCATCATCACGTCGCTGATCACCAGATCAGGCGCGTTCGTGCGCACGGCGTCGAGCGCCTGTTGACCGTCGAGGACGGCGTCGACCTGGTAGCCGTCCGAACGCAACAGCCGCGTCAGGTAGCCGCGCATGTCGGCGTTGTCGTCGGCGATCAGAATCCGCGTCGGTTGGCCATCGTCATTGTTGTTTGCCGCCGACCCGACGGCGGTGTCCTCCGGCGCCGGCACCTCGGTGGCGGGGTCGGGTGGGCCGACTCCGGAGGGCAGCCACCGCAGCGCCTCCTCGACGTAGGCGTCCGCGCCGACACCGGCGCCCCGCCGCCCGACTGCGGCCGCGATCGCATTGTCGGGAAGATGGGCGGTGCCGAACGGAATACGGATGGTGAAGGTGGTGCCGGCGGATTCAGCGCTGTGGGCGACTATGGTGCCGCCGTGCAGTTCCACCAGTTCCTTGACCAGGGCCAGGCCGATCCCGCTGCCCTCGTGCGAGCGGGCCTGCGCGTTCTCGATCCGGTGGAAACGCTCGAACAGCCGGGGCATCTCGGCGGCGGGCACGCCGGTACCGGTGTCGGACACCACGACCACGGCCGCGTCGCCCGCGCGGCGGACACGCACACTGATCGAGCCGTCGAAGGTGAACTTCAACGCGTTCGACAGCAGGTTGAAGACGACCTTCTCCCACATGTCGCGGTCGACGTACACCGGTTCGCCCAGCGGCGGGCAGTCCACGTCGAGGGCCAGGCCGGCACGTTCCACCGCGGAGCGGAACACACCGGCCAGTTCGGCGGTCATGGTGGCGAGGTCGACCGGCGCGTAGTTGGCTTGGGTGCGGCCGGCTTCGATGCGCGAGAAGTCCAGCAGCGTGTTGACCAGTTTGGTCAAGCGTAATCCGTTGCGCCACACGACATCGAGTTCCTGCCGCACACCCTGGTCGAGATCCTGGGCTCGACGCAGTTCAGCGACCGGATCGAGAATCAACGTCAGCGGGGTGCGGAACTCGTGGCTGATGTTGGAGAAGAACGTGGTCTTGGCCCGGTCCAGCTCGGCCAGTTCCTCGGCCCGGCGCTGCTGGCTGCGGTAACTGCGGGCCAACCCGATGCCGGCCGCGATGTGACCGGCGACCAGGGTGACGAAGCCGCGGTAGGCATCGTCAAGCAGCCGGTAGCGGTTCAAGCCGGCAACCAGAAAACCGACGGGCGAATCACCCTGTTGCAGAAGCGGTACCACCAGCGCCCGGCTGGGCGGTTTGCGCCAGTCGCCGGTCGGCAGATCCGGGTACCGGTCGGCGGTGAGCTCGACGAGAACCGACTCGCCCGCCGCGGCCCCGGCGGTCGGCCACAGGTTGTCGCCGTCGCGGGCCAGTTCGGCGACTGCGATCGGATGACCGTCGGGCACCCCGCTGCGCCCGGCCAGCCGGGCGGAACCATCCTCGGCGTAGAGGTAGGTCAGCGTGAACGGCAGGTCGCGCAGATTCTGCGACAGCTGCCGGTCGGCGAACGCCATGATCTCGTTCTCGGTGCGCACCACACTCGGGTCCGAACCCAGATCGCGCAGGGTGGCCATCCGGCGCTCACCGATCACCTGCACGGTGTCCTCGCTGACCACGCACAGCAACCCCACCACATCACCGGAATCGTCGTGCAGCGGACTGTAGCTGAACGTGTGGTAGGACTCCTCGGTGTAGCCGGACCGCTCGACGAACAGCAGCAACTCGGTGTCCCAGGTGGACTCTTCGCTGGACAGAACCTGTTCGACGCGGGGGACGACGTCGGCCCAGATCTCGGCCCACACCTCAGAGGCCGGCCGGCCCAGCGCCCACGGATACTTGCGCCCGAGCGAATCGCGACGGTACGCGTCGTTGCAGAAGAAGGTGAGTTCCGGCCCCCACCCCATCCACATCGGGAACCGCGATGACAGCAAGATGCTGACGGCGGTCTGCAGACTCTGCGGCCACGTCTGCGGTTGCCCCAGCGGGGTGGCCGTCCAGTCCACCTTCGCGTAGTCCAGGCCGATAGCACCCCCGGCGTCGAAAATCGTTGTTTCAGAACGACTTTCAGCCATGGTGCGCATTCGGCGTGTCGAGCTTCGTCTCAGCGGTCACTCCGGGGCGCGATCGTCGGACAGCGCGGCCGCCACCGATCGGTACGGCCGCAACACGCGATCCAGCTTGGTGATCTCGAGCGGCCGGGTGACCTCGGTGTTTGTGGCGACCACGCGCACTGCCACGCCCGCCTCGACACCCCGTTCGAAACAACCCAGCACCGCGTTGAGCCCAGCGCTGCCGAAGTAGGTGACGTCGCCGAGATCGATCACGACCACCCGCGCCGCAGCCTCGAGCGCCCGACCGATCCCGTCGTCGAGCACCGGATGCAGAACTTCGATTGTGCCCGAGTCGATCTCCCCCTTGACCGACACCAGGATCGCCCCGCCGGCGTCCTCGGACCGCACATCTAACGGACCCACCGGCCTCCGTATCCACCCCTCGCCATCTGACGTCCACTTTCTCTAGTTACTGCCCGCGGCCGTACCGACCCGTTGATGGACGGTCAGCAGAATATGGTCGAACTCGTGGCGCAGCGCCCCCGTGTTGACCTCCACGGCGCCGAGGTCGGCGACCAGTTGCGTCGCCAGCGTACGCAACTTGATGTTGGTCTCCTGCGAACGCCACTGCAGGATCTTGAACGCCTGTTCGGCATCGACGCGGTACACCAGCATCAACGCGCCCTTCGCCTGCTCGATCGCGGCCCGGGCCTCGAACAGATCCGGCAGTGACTCGTCGAGCGCTGCGCGCCGGGCCTGAGCCAGGGTGTCGGTGAGATCGATGTAATAACCCTCGGTCCCGATCACCGCGCCGCGGTTGTCGTACATCCGGTCGGCGAGCACCAGCACCGAATGCTCGCGGCCCTCGGTGTCGATGAAGCGGTGCCGGCTGGAGAACGAGCCGCCGGCGTGCAGCGCCCGATCGAGTAGCTCCTGCACGTGCTGCCGATCGTCGGGGTGCTTGTGGGCCAGCAACAACTCGGTGGTCGGGGTGACCGTTCCCGGCTGGTAGCCGTGCATCAGGGCCACCTCGTCGGACCACTCCCACCGCTGGCCCACGAACCAGAAGCGGAACTCCCCCGCGCGCAGATCGCGCGTCACGCCGGTGCCCCGACCGGGCGGCGCGGTTCGTGCAGGATCTGCCATCAGCGCATTATTCCATCTTCTCCGGATTGGGAGGTGAGTTAGCTGAGCTCCGCCGCCGCAGCTCACCTGCGGATTATCGCGATCTGCGCAACAGTGGCTGGTCGGCCAGCCGCCGCGCCGCCGCGTAGAGCACCGCGCCCACCGCCAACAGGATCGCGCCGAACAGCCACACCGTGGCGCTCTGCTGGGTCAGCAGCAGCACGCAGGATCCGACGGCGAGCACGGGCACGGCCGTCCAGACCCGGAAGTGATCGTGGTCGACGGGGTCACGGCGAAGCACCAACACCGCGACGTTGGTCGAGGTGAACACGAAAAGCAGCAGCAGCACCACGGTCTCGGCGAGGGTGGACAGATCGCCGGTCAACGTCAGCAGCATCGCCACCAC
Organism: Mycolicibacterium duvalii; assembly: GCF_010726645.1. Taxonomy (NCBI): domain Bacteria; kingdom Bacillati; phylum Actinomycetota; class Actinomycetes; order Mycobacteriales; family Mycobacteriaceae; genus Mycobacterium; species Mycolicibacterium duvalii. The sequence continues at coordinate 2,692,217 of NZ_AP022563.1, forward strand.
GGTGGTCGCGACGATGGCCACCCACGGGGTGCGCCGGTTGGGCAGCACGGTCGCCAGTCCCCCGGGAAGCAGCCCCTGCACCGCCATGCCGTAGGTCAGCCGGCTGGCCATGATCATGGTCAGCAACGCCCCGTTGGCCACGGCGATCAGCGCGATGAGGCTGAACAGCCATTCCGGAACCCCCACGCCGGTGGCCGATACGACCTCCAGCAACGGGCCCGACGACTGCGCCAGGTCCTCGGAGGGCAGCGCGATCGCACTGGCCAGTCCGACCAGCGCATAGATGACTCCGGCGGTGATCAACGAGCCGAACAGGGCTCGCGGGTAGACCCGGGTCGGGTTGCGGATCTCTTCGACGACGTTGGCTGACGTCTCGAACCCGACGAACGAGTAGTACGCGATGATGGCGCCGCCGAGGATCGCCAGCGCCGGTGTGGTGTCTTCGGGGAACTGCCCGACCCGCGACACGTCGCCGCCACCGCGGCCGATCATGATCGCGACGACCGCGATCACGATCAGCAGGCCGGTCAGCTCGATCATCGTCATCACCACGTTGGACTTCAGCGACTCGCTGATACCGCGTGCATTCAGCGCCGCCACCAGCGCCAGGAACACCAGCGCGGCCGGAATGACCGGGACGTCGACGAAGGTGGCCAGGTAGTCCCCGGCGAACGCCAGCGACAGGCCGGCGGCGCTGGTCACCCCGGCGGCGAGCATGCTGAAGCCGACCAGAAACGAGATCAGCGGTTTCTTGAACGCCCGTTCGGCGAAGACCGCGGCGCCTCCCGCCCGCGGATACTTCGTCACCAGTTCCGCATAGGAGCCCGCGGTGAGCAGCGCGAGCAGCAGTGCCAGCACCATCGGCGCCCACAGCACCCCGCCGACCTCCTCGGAGAGCACACCCATCAACGCGTACACGCCGGCACCGAGCACGTCGCCGAGGATGAACAGGAACAACAGCGGCCCGGTGATCTTGCGGGCCAGCCGCGTGGGTTCGGCCTCGGTCTTCGCGGCGGCGTCGGTGTCAGACGACATGGTCGGTCTCCCGTCGGATCGGACGATCGACGCGCCAGGGCCGCGCGCCGTGTCGAGGCATACCCCCCGCCGCGCGATCGAAAGCAGTCCGCCGGGACGCCAGAACCAGCTCGGTACCCGTTTTTTCGGCGTTGCGATCACGCCCGCGGCCGCAGCGGCCAGAATCAGCAGATGCGTTTCGGCAACTTCATGGCACCGTTCCACCCCGTCGGTCAGAACCCGACGCTGGCGCTGGAACGCGATCTCGAGCTGATCGTCGCGATGGACCGGCTGGGCTTCCACGAGGCATGGGTCGGCGAGCACCACTCGGCGGGGTTCGAGATCATCGCCTCTCCGGAGGTGTTCATCGGGGTGGCGGCCGAACGAACCAAACACATCAAGCTCGGCACCGGGGTCAGTTCACTGCCGTACCACCATCCGCTGATGCTCGCCGATCGCATGGTGCTGCTCGATCACCTCACCCGGGGCAGGGTCATGCTCGGATGCGGCCCGGGCCAACTGACCTCCGACGCGCACATGCTCGGTATCCCCGCCGACGCGCAGCGCCCCCGGATGGAGGAATGCCTGGACGCGATCGTGCGGCTGCTGCGCGGCGAGACGGTGACCATGGACACCGACGGCTTCACCTTGGCCGATGCCCGTCTGCAACTGCGGCCCTACAGCGACCCGTGCTTCGACATCGCCGTCGCGGCGACGTTCTCGCCGACCGGGCCGCGCGGCGCGGGCAGGCACGGTATCGGCATGCTCTCGATCGCGGCGACTGCCAAGCAGGGCATGGATCTGCTGGCCCAGCACTGGAACACCTGGCAGGAGGTCGCCGCGGAGCACGGTCATGTCGCCGACCGCTCGAAGTGGCGCCTGGTGGGGCCGATGCATCTCGCCGAGACCCGCGAGCAGGCCGAGCGTGACGTCGAGTACGGCATCGCCGACTTCTCCCGCTACTTCGCACACCTGCTGCCGGCCGGACCGGTACAGGGTGACACCGTCGCCGAGATCGTCGAGAACAATCGGACGTCGGGATTCGCGGTGATCGGCACCCCCGACGACGCGATCGCCAAGATCGAGGACCTGGTCGAGGCGAGCGACGGCGGATTCGGGGCCTTCCTGCTGTTCGACCACGACTGGGCACCGCCGGCGGCGAAGCTGCACAGCTATGAACTGTTCGCGCAGTACGTGATTCCGCACTTCACCGGGCAACTCGCCGCGCCGAAGGCGTCGCAAGACTGGGTCACCGGCAGCGGTACGACCTTCGTGGACCGGGCCGCGCACGCCATCGGCAAGGCGATCGAAGACCATGCGGCCGAACAGGCGGCCAAGCAGGTGCGGTAGGTCTCAGCCGTCCTCGTCCGCCGCCTCAGCCGGCTGGACCAGCAGCGCCAGACCGTGCAGCGGGGCGATCTCCACGGCGAAGCTGTGCAGGTCGTCGACGGTGGTCAGGTCGTGGCCACTGAACATGTCCGACACCTGAGCGCCAGGCGGCAGGAACTCCGAGCGCACGCTGCCGGCGATGTGTTCGTTGGCGAAGTTCAGCACGGTCAGCCCCAGCTGTCCCCCGCCGTCGAGTTCGTGGACCATCACCAGCATTCCGCGATGCGACACCTCGGGGATGTCGACCTGCCGGCTGATGGCGATCCCGTAGTGCGAACGCACCTTCAGGATCGCCTGCAGCTGCCGGACGAAGCTGGTGTCATCGGCGAGCTGATCGGGGATCGACCCGTACAGGCAGCGCCCGGCCGGCATCCCGGCCGTCGACTGCGTGGCACGCGGGTTGGCCCCCATCAGGTCGTGCGCGCCCCGGTTGATCCAGCGTGTGTCACCGCCGGCCACCAGTTCGGCGACCTCGCCGACCGGCAGGGTGAGCATCCCGCACAAATCCCAGCCCGACAGCGCGAAGACCCCGGGTTGCAGCGCGTTGAACATCGCCAGCAGCAGGTGGGCGCGGCGGATGTCGTCGATCTCGGTGATCTGGTCGAGATCGACGATGCCCAGAGCCGCACACACCACACTGGCCGTGGTGCAGGCGATTCCGTTCGTCGTGAACGTTCGGTTGTACGGCGCGTCCGGCCCGGTCAGATGCTCGATCAGGTCACCACGAACACTGGCGGCGATCTGTTCTCCGGTCATCTCGTCGCCCTTGAAGTAGTAGACGTCGTCGCGGTGACCGTGCTCCCAGTGCAGCAGTTCGTAGGTCAGCTCGTCGTGGTTCTGCAGCGCGTGCACCAGTGAGGCCGGGTCGACGCCGAGATCGAGGGTGGTGCGCAACGTCAGGCGCAGGAACTCGGTGTCGCCGGTGGCCAGCGCGTGGTGATAGGCGGGCCGGTTGACGAAGTCGTAGGACAGGTCCGCGCCGGCCTCGCCGATCTGGCGGATGTCGTCGATGGTCAGGTTGAGTTCCTGGAAGGTGAAACCACCGACCTTGCGCACCATGCTCGCGATCAGGTGGTTGGCGGCCTCCGACAACGGATGGCCCTCCGACCACGCCGAGTTGCCTTCACTGGCCGCCTTCTCCACGCCCAGGAAGCCGTTGGCGTCCAACCGCAGCGCGCCGGTGCCGAGGTCGGCCAGCGAGTGCAGTGCGTCGCCGATGACCAGCCGCATCCCGGCGAAGGACGGGTCCAGCCAGTTGATCGACGGTTGGCCGTCCTTGAAGTAGTGCAGATACACCCACCGCCGCTCGACGCCGTCGACGCCGGTGACCGGCCGGGTCACACTCCAGTTGGTCTCCTTGATGCCCTCGGCGTAGAAGATGACCCGCTGCAGGCGGCCGATGATGTAGCCGGCCTTGTCCAGCCATTCCTCGGTCTCGGCGTCGATGTTGACCGAGTCCGCCCCGGCCGGGACGTCGGGCAGCTTGTGCCAGTCGCGGGGGTCGATGTCGACCATGTGATAGATGCCCGGATAGTCGGCGTACTTCATCTCGGCGAGCCGGAAGTCCGCGCCCTTGCCGGTATGGCCGGGCACGATGTCGTCGATGATGGTGCCCCCGTACCACGCTGCGGTGGCGCACATCTGGCGGAACTCGTCTTCGGTGCCGAAGGCCGGATCGATCTGGGTGCCGATCCGGTCGAAGTGGCCGTCCACGCTCGGCGTGTACCGCCAGCCCGAGATGCCGCCCGCGCGTTTGACCGGGCCGGTGTGGACGGCTTCGATTCCGATCTCGGCGAACGCCTTCCACATGTCTTCGCTGGCCATCGCTTTGAGAAACGACTCGTCCGGGCGGGTGATCAGGGACAGCGGGTATGCGGTGAACCACACCGACGCGGTGTCGACGGCTGCACGCGGGTTGGGGGTGGCGTAGGGGTTCTGCCACATCGAGCCCTGACCGGAGAACTGTGAACTGATCTCGTTGGCGTCGGCGAGCATCGACTGTGCGCGCAGCCACTCCACATACGCCGGGTTGTTGCCGTTGGCCGGGCCGTCCTGGGCGATGGACCGCCGCGCGAACGGGGTCTTGACCCGAGGTCGGAAGCGCAGCGTGCGGGGCCGCGCGGGGTGCAGATGTTCGGCATAGGTTGGCTCGACCGGCTCGGGCGCGTCATCGCTGTCGGCCAACTCCGACATAACCGTCCTCCTGACTTCCACCTACTGAGTTTCCCCTCGGAGCGGGCACACCGCGATGTGAGGGATTATTGCCCCCGCGCCGCCGGCGGAAACCGATTGCTGCTCGAGGGCCTGTCGCGGTCAGTCGAACAAGCGGTCCAACGCGTCGCGCTCGAGTTCGATCCACCGTCTGACCCGGCGCCGTACCCCGTCGACCTCGTCGGGGTCCATATGGTGAGCCCCGTCCGGAGTCAGCCGGCAGATGTCCATCGGCCCGCCGACACTGGGTGATGACGCGTCCAGGGCGTCGAGCACCCGCAGCGCGGCGACCACGCCGTAGTCGAGGTCACGCTCGCTCATCCGGAAGTGGGTGAGCAGCGCGTGGGCCTGTTGGGCCTGCGGCGCGCCACTGCCGACGGCCTGGAAGCCGGTCTCCTCGTGGTGCCCGATGAGCCCGTTCGGGTCGAGGTCGACGATGAACGGTTCGTCACCGGAGTAGCCGGCGGCCAGCACGTAGGTGGCCGGGGTGCCGGCGGTCTCCTGACCGGGCACTTGCGGGATGAATGCGTCGTAGTGGTGCTTCAGTATGGGCAGCACCCTGGCCTGCAGCGCGTGCCCGATGTTCTTGGATTCGACGATCGCGTCGGCTTCGTCGTGGAAGACCTGTTCGACGTCGTAGAGCACTGCCCGCGAGCCGCTGCCGCCCCACGCCGCGTATCGGCCCAGCGAGTGCAACTTCTGGGCCGGGTAGGTCAGCCCGCGACCGGGATCGGTGATCTGCGAATCCGAGGCCAGCACAATGCCGTTCGCACACCGGATGGCCAGAACGACGGTCACGCTGCAACTCTTTTCGGCACGGGCATGAATCGATGGTCTCACGGCCGGAACGGCACCTGGGTGGAGCCAACCGGGGACCGGAGGAGCCTGATCGACCACACTGAGTGCCATGACGGAACTCGGCGCGGCCCGCGTAGCGGTGTACCTCGACTTCGACAACATCGTGATCTCGCGGTACGACCAGGTCAACGGCCGTAACTCGTTTCAGCGCGACAAGGCCAAGGGCCTGGAGGAATACCCGGACCGCCTGACCCGCGCCACGGTCGACGTCGGGGCCATCATCGACTTCGCGTCGTCGTTCGGCACCTTGGTGCTGACCCGGGCCTACGCCGATTGGTCAGCCGAGATCAATGCCGCCTACCGCGGGCAACTCGTCGGTCGCGCCGTGGACCTGGTCCAGCTGTTCCCGGCAGCGGCGTACGGCAAGAACGGCGCCGACATCCGGCTGGCCGTCGACGCGGTCGAGGACATGTTCCGGTTGCCGGACCTGACGCACGTGGTGATCGTCGGCGGGGACTCCGACTACATCGCGCTGGCGCAGCGATGCAAACGGCTGGGACGTTACGTCGTCGGCATCGGTGTGGCCGGGTCGTCGAGCCGCATGTTGGCGGCGGCCTGCGACGAGTTCGTCACCTACGACGCACTGCCAGGGATCCCGGTGTTCGAGCCCCCGCCGCCCGCCGACGACGAACCCGGCCCGAAGCGGCGCAGCGGGCGGAAGAAGTCTGTCGAGCCGTCCGAGGCAGCCGATGACGAACCCGATCCGCAGGTCGCGGCCACCGGGCTGCTGACCCGCGCGCTGCGCATCGGCATGGAGAAAGACGATGCCGACTGGCTGCACAACTCTGCGGTGAAGGCGCAGATGAAGCGGATGGATCCGTCGTTCAGCGAGAAATCCCTGGGATTCAAATCGTTCAGCGAGTTCCTGCGGTCCCGCGCCGAGGTGGTCGACCTCGACGAAAGCTCGACCACCCGGATGGTGCGGCTGAAGGACAAGGCGTGACGGGACACAAAGCAGGGCAGAGACTCTCGTCTCTGCCCTGCTCTTCTCCGGTGGAGCTGCCGGGAATTGAAACCGGTGCAATTTTCGCACTGAGCTGCAAGTATCCCGCTACTGAACACCTGAAACACGCGGAAACGACGCCCCGCGACCTGCGGCAACAGCGAGAGTTGTTGATGCCATCAACGCCATCACACCCCCGCGCCGCCAAGCGGGTAGCACGTAGCTTTTCCGCGACTAGCCCCGGTCTTGTTGGGATCACCCCGCGCCAGCGGGGAGCACTTCGATGAGGTCAGCGACGACGGTGTGGTGCGCCATGCGGCAACCCACGTGTCGATCGGCCAGCTCAGAACCGCACCGACCCACAAGATCAATCTAGAACGTATTCGCTACCACCGAGACCACTACCTTGTCTGTCTAGAGGAAGGCTCCAAGACGACTGAGCAGTTGCCCAAAAGCTGGGGGCTCCAGCCGACCGTAGGTAGTCCCTGATGCTGACGAGCGGCAGCCTTCACGATCCGCTGCGCTGTCCGGTAATCGATCCGACTCCTTCGCGGCGGCGTGGATCCACGCGCCAGAGCGGTGTGCCGCGAGCACTGTGACCACCGTGTCGGCGGGCTGCGTCGTGACGCCGGATGCAGGCGTAGTTGCGATCTCCATTGGAAGCGCTCGGCTGGGCTCAGGCATAGGCTGCCGCTATGGATCTTGAACAAAGACCCAGTTGGTCGAAGGGTGATCTGCGCCGCCTCGGGGAAGCCCTAGTCATCGACAGAGCCGCGACCCCGGACGACTGCCCCTCATATGGCGAGGTGATGCTCTGGCACAACGAACTCGCGACTGAGGCCGCGATAAGAATCGCGACCGAGCTGTGGGCCGCGACGCCGCCGAACCAGCTGTCGATAACTGCGCGGGCAAAGACGGTCGACACGCTCGTGCAAAAGTTGCAGCGTCAGACGACCTTAAAACTCGGTCAGGTGCAAGACCTCGCCGGTGTGCGCGTCGACGCCGACATGGTCCTCACACATCAAACGGAACTCGCGGAACATATCGCCGAACACTTCGGCGCCGCCCGATCAAGAATCAAAGATATGCGCGAGACTCCACACAGCGGATACAGAGCAGTTCATGTTTGGCTCGCCCTACCCGCTGGTCGTGTCGAGGTGCAGATCAGGACCCTCGCTCAAAGTGAGTGGGCGAACGCCTACGAGGACTTCGCCGAGCTGTTGGGCCGCGGCATCCGCTACGGCGAAAGACACGAGAACGCTGACGTCCGCTTGGTTGTCGATAAGATGCACAGGGTTTCCGAGATCATTGCGCTGCGTGAAAAGGTTATCGACGCAGCGTGGGAAGCAGAGCGCGCCATCGAAGAGTTGGCTGCTGAAGCGGCGTTGGACCCGATGGACAGCCTTGTCAATGAGAACGGCTTGAACACTGCCCAGGTAGTTGGGCTAGGGCGTGCGCAGCTCGCGGAACTCTCAGAAACACTTCTCAAAGTGAGGAGCCAGATAGAGCTTTTCGTTCAGATTCTCCGCGAACTGCGCCGTGACTTACAAGAAGAGGAAGAGGTCTGAGATGCGAGGCTTCGTGATCCAATTCAATCGCCGCACAGGCAACCGCCGTGTCACCGAGTTCGCCACCCCTCACGAGGCGATGGAGTACAGGCTGCAGATGGACGCTGAGCGGGTCGACGAGGACATCGAGATCGTGGCCCTGATCAGCGAGTCACTTGAGACTGTCCGGCGCACGCATTCGCGCTATTTCACCGGCCAGGAACTCCCTGCGAGCCGCTAGTTCCTCGCGATACTCGACGACCCTCAGCGAGTGATCGCTGCGCCATGGCGATCCACGACGCCGTGCAGACACTGAGCGTCGAGGTGCGCGCCTGGTTGCACACCGCCGAGTGCGAAATCCGCGGAACTCACCCGACTCAAGAGTGTGCCCGGCGATGGGGCTCTTCGCCGCCGCGCCTCCGTAGCGGCAGGTTGCGGCACAACTCATCTCGCCCGGCCCGGGCAAGTACACGTACCGGCTAACAACCCGACTCGTCAGGGCTGACTCTTCAGCCAAGATGGACCGGGATGTCATGAGCATCGTCGGCCAGATACCGATACACGGTGGCCCGCGAAACCCCGAGCATCTTCGCGATGTCGGTGACCGCGATGCCCTTCTCTCGTAGGCTACGAGCCTTCGCGGCATCGGCGTCGTCAACCTTGCGCGGACGGCCACCCCTGCGTCCGTTGGCGGCTGCGGCAGCGAGTCCGGCCCGGGTGCGCTCGATCATGGTGTCGCGCTCTAGCTGAGCGAAGGCGGCCATGATCGTCAGCATCGCCTTGCCCATCGGGCCGTCGGTGTGAAGGCCCTCCGTCAAGCTGCGGAAGCCAACGCCGCGAGCGGTCAACTCCTCGACCACGGCGAGCACGTGCTGGGTGTTGCGCCCCAGGCGGTCGAGCTTCCAGACCGTGAGGACATCCCCTTCGCGGAGGTGGTCCAGGCATGCGTCAAGCTGCGCCCGACTTGACGTCGAGCCACTCACGCCGTGGTCGGTAAAGACGCGAGCTGCCCCGGCATCGCGGAGCGCATCGAGTTGAAGCTGGGGGTTCTGGTCGGTGGTGCTGACCCTTGCGTATCCAATGATTGCCATCGCGTCCCTGTCTCACAATTCCGTACTGTTCTAGGTTATGAGAATACTGGTTATGAGACGGGTTTTCAAGACAGCCGACCGCAGCGTTCGCCCCGTCTGCTTCGACCCCGCAAGCGAACCGCCGCAGTCTCATCAACCCATCGTTTACGAGACGCGACGCCTGCAGGCGGAACTGGCACGTCTCTGCTCCGATAAGCTCGCGAGACGTCGCTCAGGAAACGGAGGAGGGCATAAGCATGGCCCAGGCCGAGTTGACGGAGCTGCGGCTGTACGCCTTCAAGAGCGTGCGGAAAGCAACCATCCCGATTAACTCGCTGACTCTCATCGTTGGTCGAAACGGGTCCGGCAAGTCCAACGTCCTTGATGGCCTGACCGTGCTATCTGCCTTGGCCGCAGGGGGCGATCTTCGCGACGCTCTCGATGGCGGACGCGGCGGACCCGTCGTCAGAGGCGGCTCCGAAGGCTGCGCGCCCCTTGGCGAATCATCGTTCCAGATCGGATGCACCGTTGCGTATGAAGGGAGGGAGTACTTCCTTGACCTCGACGTTCAAGTAACCCCTATGGTCCAGGTCAGGTCTGAACGGCTGTGGGCTACGCGACCATCAGGGATCAAGAAGGGCGAGCCGATCGACTACCTCAAGTCGGATCCGCCAGACCCACACTCGGCAGACATTTCAGTCCGATGGCATAACGAGAAGCGCGGCGTCAACCCGGCCATCACGATGCGCGCCAACCAATTGCTGACGTCGCAGGCAGCCACTCGCGTTCCAGCGACCACCCAAGCCGGACGCAAAGTCCACGAAGTGGCTGCGGCGATGCTTGCCGCCATCTCGGGCATCTTCATCCTCGATCCGGTGCCGCATCAAATGCGGGAGTACGTCCCCGAACGTGACAACGTCCTGCGTCGGAATGCGGACAACCTGTCTGCCGTGCTGAGGCGGCTCTCCTCCGAGTCGAAAGTAAGACACTCACTTCTGGAGATGACCCGCCAGCTTTCAGAGGCGCAGGTCTCCAACCTTGCCTCGGTTTCGAGCGAACTCGGAGACGTGATGGTGACAATCGAGGAGAAGATCGGCGGCACCACCCAGCCGGTGTCTGCTCGCCTTATGAGCGATGGCACGTTGCGATTTTTGGCCATCGTTGCAGCCTTGTTGGATAGCCCGGCGCGCTCGTCCAGCGAAATCAGCAGCGGAAGAGTGCTGGTTGCGGAGGAACTCGAAAATGGGCTCCATCCTTCGCAGGCCGCGCTGCTACTCGATCGACTGAAGCAGACTGCCGTCGACCGCCAGACGCGAACGGTCGCCACCACTCATAGTCCGGCCATCCTGGATGCGCTCACCGGCGACGACCATCGCTCCGTTATGGTGTCCACCCGTGACGCCGAAGGTTGGAGCCGTGTCGATCGCCTCACAGACCTCCCCGGTTATTTCGAAGTCGTCGGTCAGACATCTCTAGGAGACAGCGCCGTCCATGACCGAGTGCGTCCGCAACCTGTCGATCGCGACAGAATGTTCAGCACCCTCAGCACGATCTTCGGCACCTAATGCCGGGCGTAGACGTCCTATTCATCGACACCAGCGTCCTGTGCAACTTGCTTAGAGTGCCCGGTCGCTGTGAGCGGGCCGAGGAAATGCAGGAACTGTTCTACGAGCACGTGAACAACAACGTGAACTTCGTTCTTCCCATCACCAGCATCATCGAGACGGGCAACTTCATCCAACAGTGCACCGGTGATCGCTACGCTGCTGCCAACCGCTTCCGGATGGCGCTTGAGGCCGCCGCCGAATCAAGTCCACCCTGGGTCATACACAGGATGAACTGGGATGAGGAGTTCATCACCGCGCTGATCGCAGGTGACTCCACCGGATCGACACTTGTGCACCACTTCACGAATAAGCTCCTCGGCGCAGGTGACCTATCCATCCTTATCGAGCGGGACCTGTTCGCCGCCAGTCGCGCCGTGGGGTCCGTGGAGATATGGACCATTGACGAGAAGCTCGATTCATACCGCCGTGCGTGATGCACCGGGTTGACCCATGTCGCTGAGTGGCGGCCAGGGTGCTCGTGGCTGACTCCAGCTCACCACATTAGGGACGCAGGGCTACATGGAAGTGTGGGGGTCGTCCACCCGCAACGTTCATTCACGGTCCAGCTCGGATTATACGAGTCTCCGTACAGCGACTTCGCGGTCACCGGGCCGGAGGCGATGTTCACCGAAGACGATGTCGACAACATCGTCGAGATCTCAACACGGTGAAGGCAACGCGATGCCCGCCGACCAGGCAATCTGACTTACTGAGCGGTTGAGGGCGTAGACCTTAACGAGATTCTGGGCGTCTACCAGCATTCCAGTCTTTTTCGCGGCGATCGTCGACGACGACAGCATGCTGCGGTCGTAGGCAGTTGCCCAAGGTCGGTTCCGAACGGCGGATGTGCCTCTTCGAGCTCACCCACTACTTCGTGACCCGTCGGAGTATTCGTGCCGTCGAGCAGCAAAGAGTGGAGATCGTGTGCGCACACCCATCCACTGATCACGCTCAACGAATTTCCCCAGGTGTGCTCTCTGAAATTCCTCACCTGTGAGCAGCGGTCAGTGTAGTTGTTAGCGAGTGCCGGTGGTGGCGCGGCGCAGGGTTTGGGCGGCGGCCTGGTGGTCACGGAGGCGGTAGGACTCGCCGTCGAGATTGATGACCACGGAGCGGTGTAGCAGGCGGTCGAGCATGGCGGCTGCGACGGTGGTGTCGCCGAGGATCTCGCCCCAGGCGCCTACGCCACGGTTGGTGGTGATGACAATGCTGGTCTTCAGATAGCGTTGGGAGACAACTTGAAACAGTGCCGAGGCGGCTTCGGCCGGTAGTGGTAGGTAGCCCAGTTCGTCGATCACTAGCAGGGTCGGCCCGGCGTAGAAGCGCATGGTGGTCGCCCAGCGGCCCTCGATCGCGGCGCGATGGCAGCGGGCGGCCAGGTCGGCGGCGGTGGTGAAGTACGTGCGGTAGCCGGCGTATGCGGCGGCTCTGGCCAAGCCGACGCTGAGGTGGGTTTTCCCGGTGCCTGGTGGGCCGATGAGCAGGATATTCGTGGCGGACTCGAGGTAGCGGCAGGTGCCCAGCTCGTCGATGAGCTTGCGGTCGATACCGGCGGCGGCGTCGACGTTGAAGTCATCGAGGGTGGCCGGGGTGGGCAGGCAGGCGAACCGCAACCGGCCGGCCAGGCGGCGGGCGGTGGAGGCTTCGACTTCGACGGCCAGCAGTCTTTCCAGGGCAGCGGTGAGTGAGAGTCCTTCGGCGCTGGCTTGGTCGAGCACCGCCGGAAGGGCTTCAGCGGCCGCGATTAGTTTGAGCTCGGCCAGGTGCGAACGTAGCTGCTGATACCGGCTGGCCGCTGCTGAGGCTGACTCCTCGGCGATGGTCGTGGTGGTGGTCTTCGGGGTGCGTGGGGTGGGAGTCATTGGAGGGTCCTGTTCTGGGCGGCCCGCTCGTAGGCGGACAGATTGGCTGTGTCAACCCGATCTGGGACCACGATGACGGCCTGACTGGGACCCACCTGGCACCGGCTAATCACGCCCTTGGTCTCGGTGGTCACTGCCGAGTGGCGAGGGCTATAGGTATCTGCAGACCTGATCGGGGCTACAGGTTTCGGGCTCTGGGAGGGCTGCATCGTCGCGGAGCGCAGCCACGTTGTCGCGAAGTGTTGTGAGGTCGGCGATCTGCGCGTCGATGTCGGCAAGGCGCGCGTCCAGCAGGTCACGTACGTGGCCGCAGGGAGCTTGGCCGTGGTCGCGGATGTCGAGGATCTGCTTGATCTGGGCGAGGGTGAGCCCGGCCGCTTGGCCGCGGTGGACGAAGTCGATCCGGCTGACCGCGTCGGGGGTGTAGTCGCGGTAGCCGGCCGGTGTGCGTTCGGCCGGGGGCAGCAGCCCTTGCTCTTCGTAGAACCGCAGAGTCTTGGTGGTCGTGCCTGCCGCCTCGGCGAGTTCTCCGATCCGCATCCCGGCCTCCATCGTGTCGCAGGTCTCGCTTGACCTTCCCCTTTACTGGAAGGTCCAGTATCGCTGCATCAGGAGCGTTTCCCAACAGTTCTGGGAGGAATCGGGATGCAGACCAGGTACGACCTCGCGATCATCGGATCCGGCGGCGGTGCGTTCGCGGCGGCCATTCGTGCGACCTCTCTGGGCAAGTCGGTGGTGATGGTCGAGCGTGGCACGTTCGGCGGCACGTGTGTGAACACCGGCTGCGTGCCGTCGAAGGCACTGATCGCAGCCGCGGAGGCCCGGCACGTGGCCGCGGACGCGCCGACCCGGTTCCCGGGCATCGCCAGCGTCGCGGGCGCGGTGGACATGCCGGCCCTGATCGGCGGAAAGCAGGATCTCGTCGAGGCCCTGCGGGGTGAGAAGTACGTCGACGTCGCCGACTCCTACGGTTGGCAGGTCCGCCGCGGCAACGCCGCGTTCGCCGGCACTCCGGATTCGCCCCTGCTCGAGGTCGCCGCGGCGGATGGCAGCGTCGAGACCATCGAGGCAGCGCAGTACCTGGTGGCCACCGGGTCCCGTCCCTGGGCCCCGCCGATCCAAGGGTTGGAGGAGGCCGGGTACCTGACCTCGACTACGGCGATGGAGTTGACCGAGGTCCCCGACTCGCTGCTGGTGCTCGGTGGTGGCTACGTGGCCCTGGAGCAGGCGCAGCTGTTCGCCCGGCTCGGGTCGACGGTGACCCTGCTGGTTCGGTCCCGGCTCGCGTCGAAGGAGGAGTCGGAGGTCTCCAAGGCGCTGCAGGAGGTCTTCGCCGATGAGGGCATCCGGGTGGTCCGCCGAGCGGTCCCGACCCGCGTGACCCGCGACGCCGCCACCGGCCAGGTGGTGGTGACCGCGGACGTCTCCGGTGGCGCGCAGGAGTTCCGCGCCGACGAGGTTCTGGTCGCTCTCGGCCGCCGACCGGTGACCGACGGGCTCAACCTCGACGCGGTCGAGGTGAAGACTGGCGAGGTCGGCGAGATCGTGGTCACCGACCAGCTGCAGTCCTCCAACCCGCGGATCTGGGCGGCCGGTGACGTGACCGGGCACCCCGAGTTCGTCTATGTCGCCGCCCACCACGGCACCGTGGTCGCCGAGAACGCCTTCACCGACGCCGAGCGGTCGGTGGACTACATGCGGCTGCCCCGGGTCACGTTCACCAGTCCCGCGATCGGCGCAGTCGGGATGACTGAGGCCCAAGTCCTCGCGGCCGGGATCCGCTGCGACTGCCGGGTGCTCCCGCTGGAATACGTGCCGCGAACGCTGGTCAACCGGGACACCCGCGGCTTCATCAAGATGGTCGCCAACGCCGACACCGGCGAGATCCTCGGCCTGACCGCGGTCGCCAAGGACGCCGGCGAACTGGCCGCCGCGGGCGTCCACATCATCGGCAAGACCATCGCCGAGGTCGCCGACGCCTGGGCGCCTTACCTGACCATGACCGAGGGCATCCGGATCGTCGCGAAGGCCTTCACCACCGACGTCTCCAAGCTCTCCTGCTGCGCCTGACCCGCACCCACCCCACTCAACGAAGGAGGCATCCGCGATGTCGGACCTCAGCACCCAACTGCCCCAACGACTCACCCGACCCGAGGAGACCGGCCTTGACGCCGGCCTGCTGATCCCGCTGCTGCGGCTGCTCGTCGACGGCGACCCCGTCACCGTCGAGCAACTCGCCGCGGCTGCGAGCCGCACCCTCGATGACGTACGGCGCGGTCTCGCGGCGGTGCCGGACACCGAGTACGACGATCAGGGCCGGATCATCGGCCAGGGCCTCACCCTGCGCCCCACCCCGCACCGGTTCACCGTGGCCGGTGAGGAGCTCTACACCTGGTGTGCGCTGGACACGCTGATCTTCCCCGCCCTGCTGGACCGCCCGGCAAAGGTGGAGTCGGCCTCCCCGGTCAGCGGCGAGCCGGTTCGGGTCAACGTCGACCCCACAGAAGGTGCAACCAGCGTCGATCCGCCCACCGCGGTGGTGTCGCTGGTGAACCCGGAGCAGATCACCTCGATCCGTTCCTCCTTCTGCAACCAGGTGCACTACTTCACCTCCCCCGAGGACGCCGCGGGCTGGCTGGCCGAGCACCCCGGCGCGGAGGTGGTCCCGGTGGCCGAGGCGTGCCGGATCGGGGCCGCCCTCGCCACCGGCCTGCTCAACCGCCTCCAGGCGCCCGCCGCGGCCGACGACAGCCACAGCTGCTGCTGACCCATACCCACTGAAGGGAATGAGAACACCGATGATGTCCAACCACGACGATCGCCCGGGAGGCAGCGGCCTGCTCCTCGGAGCCGGCGCCGCGCTGCTCATGGTCGCCTGTTGCGCCCTGCTCCCCATCCTCATCGCCGGTGGCGCGATCGCCGGTATCGGCGCGTTCCTCCGCAACCCGTGGGTCATCGGCGCCGGGATCGCCCTGGCGATCCTCGCGCTGATTGCCATCTCCCGCCGCGGCGGCGGCACCGCCGGCCACGGCTGCTGCCCGCCCATGCCCACCAACGAAAACGTCGACCCGAAGGACGAGCAGAACCGATGAGAATCACCCGCCGCCACCACGCCGCGCTCTCGATCGCCGCCGTACTCGCCGCCGGATCGCTGACCCTGACCGCCTGCGGCAACAGTGCCGACCCCGCGACCGCCGGTTCCGGTTCACCCGCCACCGTGACCAGCGTCGATGGCCAGCAGATCAGCCTGCCCGCCAACGGGAAGCCCACCGCGGTGTTCTTCTTCTCCGTCGGGTGCGGCGAATGCGTCAACGGCGTCCGGTCCCTCGGCGAGGCCGCCACCACCGCCGAGAACGCCGGCACCGTGGCAAGCTTCCTCGCCGTCGACATGGACCCCGGCGAATCCAAGGCCCTGATCGGCGACTTCATGGAGTCCGTCGACGCCGAACACGTACCGGCCGCAATCGACGATGGCGCGGCACTCTCCCGGCGATTCGAGGTGGCCGCTCTGTCCACCCTGATCGTCGTCGACGCCGACGGCACGGTGACCTTCCGCGCCACCGACCCCGACGCCGCGACGATCACCGCCGAACTGGCAAAGGCCGGAGCCTGACCCATGGGCGGACTGCTCACCCTCGCCTTCGCGGCCGGCATGGTCGCGCCCGTGAACCCGTGCGGGTTCGCGCTACTCCCGGCCTGGATCACCCACACCCTCGGCGACACCGATGCCTCAACGGTCCCGGTGCGGCTGCTGCGGGCGCTGCGGGCCGGTCTCGTGTTGGCGGTGGGGTTCGCCGGCACCCTCGCGGCAGCTGGCCTGGTAGTCAGCGCCGGCGCCCGAGGGCTGATTCGCGCCGCGCCGTCGCTTGGCCTGGCCGTCGGCATCCTGCTGGTGGTTCTCGGCCTGTGGATGCTAGCCGGACGCTCGGTCTCGGTGCGGGTGCCTCGGATCCCCGGCCGGGCAGCCGCGGGACTCCCACCCACTGCCCGGATGGCTGCGTTTGGGGTCGGCTACGCGCTGGCTTCGCTGTCGTGCACGTTCGGGGTGATCCTCGCGGTCATCGCGCAGGCGCAGGCCACCTACAGCTATGCCGGGCTCCTGCTCGTCTTCGGTGTCTACGCTGCTGGCTCGGCGACCGTCCTGCTGCTGCTCGCCCTGGCCACCGCCGCGGCAGGCAGCGGACTCACCCGCCACGTCGCGCGATTGGCCCGCCATGGCCCACGGGTCACCGCTGTCGTCCTGCTGCTCACCGGCGCCTATCTGGCCTGGTACTGGTACCCGGCGGCCACCAGCGACGCCCCGGTCGCCGCGGGCCGTGGTGGCGGACTCACTGACGTCTCCGCGGTGGTCTCCAGCTGGATCCAGACACGGGCGACACTCATCGGCGCGCTCGCTGCCGCGTCTGCGCTGGTAGTGCTGGCGCTCGGGGTTCTCCAGCGACGCCGCCGGATCCTTCGGGGGCGCCCGATGACCACGCGGGACAGCACGCAGTGACAGCCCACCGGGTGCGGCGTGCGCACGAAACAGGCTCGGTTGATTGCGTCACCGCGACGCGTTCCCTGACCGGGTCGACGCCAGCCGGTAGGAGTCGGTACCAGTTTCGATGATGTTGCCGCCGAAGGTGAGGCGGTCGACGATGGCCGCGCACAGGCGCGGGTCCGTGAAGGTCTTGGTCCAGCCGGCGAAGCCCTCGTTGGACGCGATTGCCACGCTGTTCTTCTCCTCTCGCTCGGTGAGGACCTGGAAGAGGAGTTCGGCGCCGCGGCGGTCCAGTTCCATGTAGCCGAGCTCGTCAATGCAGAGCAGGTCGACGCGGCCGTAACGAGCGATCGTGCGGGCCAACTGCTTCTCATCGGCTGCTTCTACAAGCTCGTTCACCAGCCTCGTGGCGAGGGTGTACTTTACCCGGAATCCCTTTTCCGCGGCTGCGGTCCCCATGCCGATGAGCAGGTGAGACTTGCCGGTGCCGGAATCCCCGATCAGGCACAGCGGCTGGCCCTTCCGCACCCACTCGCCGGTCGCCAACTGGTGGATGGTGGCGGGGTTGATGTTCGAGTTGGCGTCGAAGTCGAAGTCCGCGAGGAACTTGCTCCGCGGGAACCCGGCGCCGTTCACGCGCCGGATGGTGGACCGACGGTCGCGGTCGTCGCACTCGGCCAGGAGCAGCTCGGCGAGGAATCCGGTGTAGGTCAACTGGTCCTTGTTCGCCGCCGCGACCGCGTCGCCAAGCAGGGCCCGCATGGTCGGGAGCCGGAGCCTCCGGCAGGCCTGGTCGACCGCCGCTACGGCGGCTTCCTCGGTCAGGCCGCGGCGGCGGCGCAAGGTGGTGGTCACGCTGGTGACTGTGCTCATCGGGGTGCTCCGCTCTCATCGGGACTCATCGGGTCGGGGTGGTGGTCGGTGCCGGTGCGGCGGCCGAGCAGTTGCTGGTATTTCTCCATCGACGGCAGCGGCCGGGTGTCGGGCGGGAGGCCGGCGATGACCGCGGCCGGGTCGAGCAGCAGGCGTTCGGTGAGGGACACGACCTTCCGGCTGCGCTTGGCGTCGCCATCTCGTCGTTCGCCATCGCTGGGCTGCGCAACGGGATGACGGTCTGAACTGGCCCCGGTGGGCGCTGCGAGGGTGGTGTGCAGGCGTGCTTCGACCGCGACCACATCAGCTGAGACTGCACCGACGCTCACTGCGGCGAGCAGCCCGGCTTCGACTTCGTCGGCGGCCATGGCGCGGTGCAGTAGGAGCACGTCGATCAGTTCCCGGGTGCCGACCGCATCCCCGAGCCGCCTGCGGGCGTTCGCCCAGAACGCCTCATGCGCAGGCGTGAACGCCCCCGATTCGCGGGCCTGCGCCAACGCGGTGGAGCCTGGCAATGCGCCCGGCTTACCCTTGAGCACCTCGAGGTAGTGGTCGAGGTTCACCGACTGGCCACCCCTTGTGATGACGCGGGCGTGCCGGGCGATCTGGAGTCGGCCGTCGAACACGACGACCTCGGATGCGCGCAAGGAGACGCGGACGCGGCGGTGGATGAACCGCGCCGGGACGGAGTACCGGGCCATGCGGACGGTGATCATCGCGGAGCGGTCGACCATCGGGTTCAGCATCAGCCCGGGGTCGAACCCCTCGACCGGGAGCGGCGCGAGGTTCTCGCGTTCGGTCGCGAAGTCCTCGCCGACGGTCCGGATCCGCGACGAGATCCGTCGGCGGTCGTCGGCGGCGTCCAAGGCACGGACCTTCTCGTTCAGCTCGTCGAGCGAGTCGACGACGGGCATGGGCACGAGGTGCTGGCGGCGGAACCGGCCGACGTCGCCTTCCACACCGCCCTTCTCATGTGCCCCGGCGATGCCCGGCTGGCAGTAGAACGCGTCGAACCCGAAGTGAGAGCGGAACAGCACCCAGCGGTCGTTCTCTACCCGCTCACGACCGCGCGCGTTGACGACCCGGGTGACTGCGGCGGTGAGGTTGTCGTACCGGACGTGCCGGGCGGGGATGCCGCCGATCTCGTTGAACGCGGCGATGTGGCCCTCGAGGAACGCCTCTTGGCCTTGGGTGGCGTAGATCCGGTGCACCGCCTTCCCGGAGTAACTCAACCTGAATGTGAAGAGGAAGACCTTCGTCTTCACCCCGGCCAGGATGACGTAGAGCTCGCCGAAGTCGACTTCTGCTTCTGCGCCTGGCGCGTGCTCCTGGGGGATCATGACTTCGACCCGGCGGCCAGCTTCGAGGCCGATCTGCGTGCGGCGGATGCGGACGTAGTCGCGAACCGTCGAGTACGACACCTCAATGGCGTCGTGTTCCTCGATGAGGCGGACGTGGATCCGGCGGGCGGTGTGCCGTTGCTTCCGCGGCGCCTCAAGGTCGGCGCGGAGCATGTCGTCGATGGCCGACTTGAACGGATCCAACCGGGGCGAGGAACGCACCGGGGTCTTCCGCGGCGGTGGTTCCGCGGACGTGAGGGCCCGGCGAACGGTGCCGCGTCCGACTTGGTGCTTGCGTGCGAGCGCTCGGATCGACATGCCCTCGACCCGGGCGTCCCGACGGATCGCAGCGAACAGTTCCACACGCACCCTCATCCCGAAACCCACTTCCGGTGCCGCGAGGACCGCTGGATGCGGGTCCTCCTGACGCCACGGAAGTGGGTCCAGATCAAGCCGTCACGACGCCACGCCGAAGCCCGGGTGGGTCCCGAATCAGACCGTCACACTGGTCCCGAATCAGACTGTCACCGCCAGACAGATCGATCACGGTGGAATCGGTTGATGGAGTGTGGGATTGGTCGATACTTGAAGCGGTGTTGTGCTGCTGGAGTAGTTGTGCGGCGGCGGCTTTAGCGGCCGGACCGGGTGGGATGCGTTCCTTGCGGCGGTGTGGGCGCCCGGTGGTGGCAGTGGCCATCGCGGCGCTGTCCAAGGCGATGACATGGCCGCTGTCACGCACCATCAGCCCGAGACCGTCAGCGGCCATCCGATGCCGGGCGATCACGATGCCGCTGGTGGTGGCGATGTCGAGGAATTCAGCGCCGACCGGATGGGACACCGCGACTTGGGCGGCGGCCAGTTCTGGGGGCACTGAGTAGCGGTTGCCGCGGTAGGACACCAATGCCTGGCGTGAGGCGGTGCGGGTCTCGGAGACGATCACCGGATACGGCAGCGCCGGCGGCGGGGTCAGGGGTTCAGCCTTGGCCACTACGGCGACCGAGGACCGGCCCTCGGCGGTGGCCCGTAGCCGGGTGTCGCCGCGCACCAGGGCGAAGCGGTCCACGCTGGCCTGAGCCGCCTCGACGGTGATGTCGTCGGCCAGGGTGCGCCACCAGCGTTGCGCGGCGGTGTGGTTGACCTTTTCCACCACACCTTTGCGGTTGCCGCGCCGAGGCGGGCAGATGGCCACCGAGACCCCGTAGTGCTTAGCCACCCCGGCGAACGACGTGGTCACCCGGCCGCTGCCGGGGTCGCAGACTGTGGCCATCCGATCGAAGCGCCACACCCGCGTGCACCCGCCCAACCCGCGGGTCACGCGGTCGAGGCCGGCGACCAAGTGCGGCTGATCCTCGGCCGGGGCCAGCGCGGCTCGCCACTTGCCGGAGTGGGCCAACGAGCCGACGAGTAAGTGTGCGGTCTTGCCCCATCCCCAGGACGCGGGCGGATCGGGCAATTCCAGCCAGTCCCATTGGGTTTCCTCACCCGGGGCGTGTGGGATCACCGAGTTCGGACGCTGGGTGGCCGTGCGGCACGCCTGGCAGACCGGACGCAGATCCCGAGCACGGATGTTGCGGGTCAGGCTCTGATACGACAGACCGAACCCCAACTCCTCGAGCTCGTCGAACAGAGTGCGGGCCCACAGGTGCGGGTCCTCGATCAGTCGGGCGGTGACGTAGTCGACGAACGGCTCGAACGGATCCGGGCCACTGCGGGCCCGGACCCCCGGTTCGCCGTCACCGGCCAGATACTTGCGGATCGTCTTGCGGTCGAACCCGGTGTGGCGGGCGATCGCTGAGATCGTCAAACCACGTTTGCGTAGGGCATGTACTTCCAAGTCGTCCTCCCATGTGAGCATGAGAAAGCGGGCCTCCTTCGATGGAGCAACTGGCGTCAGACACCAGCAGCTTCGAGGGAGGCCCGCCCTTCTCGGCGGAGCCATGTCAGCTCCGGTTGAATCCTGAGCAGCCTGCTCCGGTTGAAAAGTGAGCAGGTTTACGGGGTTGAGTCTGCCTCACGGTCGGCTTCGACGGAGGGCAGTGTGTCGATCGCGGTGTGTTTGATGCGGTAGCTGGCCCCTTTGAGGGCGATGACGTCGGCGTGGTGGACGATCCGGTCGATCATCGCGGAGGCGATGGTGGCTTCACCGAAGACCTGTCCCCAGCGGGAGAACGGCAGGTTGGAGGTCAAGATTATCGATGATTTCTCGTATCGGGTGGAGACCAGCTGGAAGAACAGGTTGGCCGCTTCGGTGTCGAACGGGATGTAGCCGACTTCGTCGATCACGATGAGCCCGTAGCGCGAGATCTTGCGCAGTTCGGCGTCGAGGCGGTTGGTGCGGTGGGCTTCGGCCAGGCGGGTGATCCAGCCGGTGGCCGGGGCGAACGCGACCCGGTGCCCGGCGTGGGCGGCCGCGATCGCCAACGCAGTGGCCAGATGAGTCTTGCCGGTACCGGGTGGCCCGAGCAGCACGATGTTGCGGGCCTCGGCCAGCCAACCCCCGGCCTCTAAGCGGGCGATCTGAGCCCGGTCCACTGCGGGTTGGGCGGTGAAGTCGAAATCGGCGATCGTCTTGACCGCGGGGAATCCGGCATACCGGATGCGTTGGCGGGCACCGGATTCTGCGCGGGCATTGGACTCCACGGCCAGGACCGCCCCGAGATAGTCCTCCAGCGACCAGTTCGCTGCCCGACCCTGCTCGGCCAGGCGGTGATAGTGCGCAGCGATCCGCGGCGCCTTCAACAGCCGGGCTTGATGAGCGATGAGTTTGTCAGCCTCACCCGGAGCCGAAACGGTGCGTTTTGTGGTGGGCATCAGGCGACCTCCCCAGTCCCGAACACCGCGTCGTAGGCGCTCAGGTCGGCCACCTCGACATCCACCTCGAGATGGCGGCCGCCAGTGGGCCGGGTGCGGTACTGCTCCCGCAACTCCGCGGCAGCCGCCACATGGGTTGGATCGGCGACTAATCCGGCTGTGCCCCAGAGCCGTTCATGATCGGCCGCCACACGGTCGCCGCAGCGCACCGTGATCCGGTCCAGGCCGGTGTGCACGGTGACCATCCGGCCGATCACCTCCGGATGCACCGAGTAGGCGTTGCCGCCGGAGTTCACGTAGTAATCGCGACCCAACCGTGTGGTCACTGTCGTGCCGACCGCTGGGGCTACCGGCGGCAGGTCGGCCATCGCGGCCCTATCCGCCACCAGCGCTTGGGCGGGCACGTCGTGGGTGCCGGCATGGCGACGTTGGTTGGCTTTGACGGTCAGCCAGTGCATCAGCTGGATGTTGAAGTCCGCTGCCGAAGCGAAGGTGCGCCCGGGCAGAAACGAGGTGTCCAGATACTGGTTGGCCCTCTCCACGACGCCCTTGGTTTCTGGATCGTAGGGTCGGGCCTGGACCAACCGTGTGCCCAGCACGCCGCAGAACCCGGTCACGCCCTGTGCCAGGCGCCCGCGTTGCCCGATTCCGGACTCGTTGTCCCACAACAAGGTCCGTGGCACACCTCCGATGCATTCGGAGAGCAGCAGCCACATCCCGGCCAGCAGATCCCCGGTCACCTTCGAGGGGATCATCATCGCCGCGATGAACCGTGAGCAGGCCGCGACCATCACCAGCACCGGAAACGACCGCAACACCCCGCGGTGATCGGGCACCAGGTGGCCGGGCAGCCACAGATCGCACTGCACCTGCTCGCCGGGCAGATGCACCAGTCGGTCGCACGGATCGACCGGCACGTACTCCGGGCGGATGCGGGCCACGCACTCAGCGAACCAGGAATGCCCGCCCTCCCAGCGCACCCGCTCGGCGAGCACCGTCGCGGCCATCGTCGGGTGATCGGTCAGCAGCGCCCGCACCAGCGGTTCAACCTGCGCCCACGCCGAGGTTGTGACCGGTACCCGCTCATATCGAGGTGGCGCATCGGCCGCCAGTGCCTTGGCCACGGTGTTTCGCGATAAGGACAACCGCCGCGCGATCGCAGCCTGCGACAGCTTCTCCGACCGATACAGCCGGCGAATCTCCGCCCAATCCTCCACAGTAATCACTCTCCAATCGAAAGGTGAAGTGCTCACTTTTCGACCGGAACTACCTGCTCACTTTTCGACCGGAGCTGACAAGCCACACGGGTGGGGAATTTCGATGAGCGTCAGTGGGGAATTTCAGCGAGCGCGGTCACCACTGGCAGCTCAGGCAAGCGGCGTGGCCGGTGGCGGATACAGCATCGAGAACGACGCCCGGGTGCCGCGACGGCCATAGCACCGGGTCTGTCCCATGAACGGATTCATAGATGCGGCGGAGATATTCGCGTTGTGCCCATAACCGGCGCGCGATGCTGACTCCGGTCGATGCGCGCTTCCAGTCAATCCACTCGGTGACGAGTCGGGGCCGGAAGAGCACGTCCCAGTACGGTCCCCAGGTGTCAGCGTACCCGCGGGAGTGGATCCTGGACGGCCGCAAACCCCGGTGCAGCTCGGTACCCATCACGTAGCTCCTGAGTTGGTCGACTCCACTGCGTGGAGCCGTCGCAGTGCCGCGCGGAAATCGGGATTGGGATCGGCTTGGGGCAACACGTCGCAGACGTCCGCGAGGGCCCGGTCGTGGTGACACCCTTGAGTCGAGCGCCGTACAGCGCAGCGATCGTTGGTGTGCGACTGATCGCTCCCACACAGTGGACGAACACCGTGCGGCCTTGTTCACGCAGCGCTTCGATCGCCCACACGGTGTCGGCGAGGACGAAGTCGAGGTTGAGGTTCTCGCCGATCTGGTCGATCAAGCGAACGTCGAGATGAAGAGCGTGAGCTGGTATGTGCCCATCGGCGACTCGGCATAGCGACACCACGGCGTCGACCGTGGCGGGTAGCTTGCGCAGCGAGTGGGCTACACCGATCACCAGGCCGTCGTCATAGGGGTGCGATCCCGGGATCGGATAACCCCTTGTCAATGGGTAGGCGCGGTTGAGTCGCATCGGTTCGCCGCCGTCGATGATCAGGTCGGCCAGGTGCATCAGCCCGCGGGTATCAAGGCCCGGCCAGCCCTTGAGAGCGAGCCGCCACTGCCATGGCACACCCGAGGCTCCGTAGACCGCACCGAGTAGCCCCCCCGGCGATCGCGGCCACCGTGTCGGTGTCGCCCCCACTGCGGACAGCCGCTTCCAGGGCCCGACTCAGGTGGCCGACGCGAAAGGCCCCAGCGGCTGGTTCCTCGGCGGGCACTGGCGTTGTGGCGATCGCCGACCAGGCGGCCTGTAGCGCTGCGACCACCCACCCGTTGGCAGCAGTGAACGCCGAGGGTGGGCGCTCCTGTGCCTCGGCCAGACGCGCCCGCCAGAGGCCCCGACGGTCGGCATCGATGTGCGTTAACCCGATCCGGACATCGAGCTCACCGGTGAGCACGGCGTGGCGGATTGCGGTGCACCATAGGACGCACGCGTCTCCCGCATCCGGATCGAAGTGCGTCAACTCGCTGATAGTGCGGGCCGCCTGCGCCAGTGCTGCCTCATCGTGAAGGTAGGCCAGCGCGACGGGTGCGGTGCGCATCAGCGAGCCGTTGCCTGCGCTGCGGCCCGTGCGACGGTGCAGAGCTTCTGACTCTTCGCGGGCAGTCACCGCCGAAACGCCTTGTTTCCCGGCGGCCGACAACACGGTTGCGGTTTGGTTGCCGATGCCCTTGGCCGTGCGTGCCCACCAGTGCCAGCGCTCGACGATGTAGTCCAGTGACTTTTCGGCCCTAAGGTCAGCGCCGGTGGCGGCGATCTCGGCAATGGCGATGGCCATCGACGTGTCGTCGGTCCACTCGCCCGGCGCGAACGGACCAAGACCGCCGCCGATCATCCCGATCTGAAGATCGGCCTTCATCGGTGGATTGAACTCGTGTCCGGCGCCGAGCGCGTCGCCCGCGGCCGCGCCGACGAGGATACCGACGCCGCGGTCTCGCTGCGCGCTTGTCAGCTTCGTATTCGACACATTTGCTCCCGGCTGTTCCGGGGCCTCAATGAGGAGGCGCTCTTGTCAACGCCGAATGGGCGCCGACCGCTTCGTCATCCGAGCCACCCACGAGCGTGGGGTTGGCGTGCCGTTCCAGTCGGAGCTTGCCGACGGCAACTCGTGAAGCGCCCTTAATTGTAGCTGCGAATGCGAAACTTCGAACGCTGCAGCTAGCTCTGATCCCATACCTCGACCAGCAGCCGCTCACGGCTGCCGCATCGAGCGATCGCCTCGCGGTTGAGATACACATTCCAGACGCCGCGCTCGTTCAACGGGCTGTCCGGCGGTACCGGTTCGCCGATCAGTGGCAGCACGTCGTCGGCGTACACGCTGAAGGTGGAGGGGTAGCCGCCCACTGCCAGCTGGACGCCCTTGCGGTTCTTGATGAGTGCGAGAACCCAGTCCACCCCGCTGATGCCAGCGTTCCAGCGCGCGAGGATCCTGTCTTTCGACATCGACGGGCCCCACGAGTCGCGGTGCACCGTCACTGACCATCCGAGCATGTTGAACCTCCTTGTCTGCGGACCGGAGCCGTCCCGCCTGGTCGTCAGTCGTCGGGTGCGGTCAGGGCGCGGTACAGCGTCGCCCGACTGACCCCGAGGATCTGAGCGATCGCGGGCACCGGCTCGCCGC
The DNA here is from genome assembly GCF_010726645.1 of Mycolicibacterium duvalii. Classification (NCBI taxonomy): domain Bacteria; kingdom Bacillati; phylum Actinomycetota; class Actinomycetes; order Mycobacteriales; family Mycobacteriaceae; genus Mycobacterium; species Mycolicibacterium duvalii. The sequence continues at coordinate 2,718,019 of NZ_AP022563.1, forward strand.
TGGCCCGAAGCTGAGCGGCCTGCCGAATCTGGGCGTCGCTCAGTCGCCGCGGGCGGCCGATCCCCAGCCCACGCGCCTTCCGGGCCGATTTCGCTGCCGCTCGGCGTTCTCGCTGGAGTTCGAGCTCCAGCTCAGCCAGCGACGCCATCACTCCGGCGATCATGCGGCCCACCGACGTGCTGGTGTCGACGCCCTCCCGCAGCGACCTCAACACGATGCTGCGCTCGCCAAGGTCGCGGATAGTGATCATGACCTCGGTGGCGCTGCGGCCCAGGCGGTCGACACCAGCGACCACGATGGTGTCACCCGGGCGGGCGTAATCGAGCAGCGTGGCCAGGCCGGGCCGCTGTTCGCGGGTAGAGGTGCCCGTGAGCTTGTCACGGTAGATCCGCTCCGGGTCGACCCCCGCGGCCGTCAGGGCGTCGATCTGCGCATCGAGTGACTGATGACCCGTGGACACGCGGGCGTAGCCGAGCAGCTGCCCGGACGCGGTGAGGGAATCTGTAGTTGTCATCGACACCGGTACCCCCGTTCCCGATGCCGAACGACCGCCCGTCTCACTAATCAGATCGAAACCCTTATGATACGCGACAACTATTGAGACGAAACTCCTGGGAGTTTCATTCCCGCACAGCGGCTCGCCAACGACGTCTCGAAATTAAAGATTTGAGACGAACTTCTCCTGCTACTCGATGCCCCCGCGCCTCCCAGTCACCGAAAGTCAGACCTTCGTCGGTCACCCATTCTCGGCGACCGTTGCATCACGTGCACGCGACCGGCGCAAGGAACGGACGTCAAGCATGGCATCCGAGTCGGTCGGCTGATCACCGCGTCATGGGAAAATGCGGGTTTCGTCATCGATCGCCTGCGTGCCGTCCATCAGGGCGTCCGCGTGCTCTTCAATACCCTCGGCGTCTATCTGCAGCACGAACAGTCCACTGGTCCCGGGGATGGCAACGGTCTTCTGCGCGACCATGCGGCGATCGCCTCCGCGGACATATATGCCACCGATGGTCACCGCCTCGAAGCCGCTGAGCTCACCGCTCTGGCCCACCTCTGGCCCCTCGAAGTTGGGGAGGGCTCGCAGCTCATTGGGGGCGACCCGCAAGACCCGGGCCGGATCCGCGCCTCCAGTGAGTTTGAAGACCCGCGCGACAATCATCGCGGGGTCCGCGGCCGACGTCGCTTCACCCTGCCTGCGTGTTGTCAGCGCGCGGTACGCGTCCGCTGGGGCGTCGGTACCCATGTCGACCCACCCTTGTGGCGTCGGTAAATCGATGGTCGGTGCACCCGGGTCTCCCGGCAATACGGGCGTGCGCACCAGATCGTTCTCAGCGATGTAATCGTCGAGGGTGACGGTAGGACTGCGTGTCGCGGTCGGACGCGGAACGGTACTTGATCGAGTCGGTTTGATCGTTCGGGAAGTCGTCGGATCGTCCAGCGAGTCGCCCAATATTCTCGAAGGCGTCAACGATTCGCGATCACTGGCGAGATCCTCGGACGTCAGGCCATCCGACTGGGCGACGACCACGCCAGATATCACGATAAGTACCGCCGCGGAGTAGGCGGCGGTCTCCCAATAGCTAGCCCAATTCCCGGTTTCAGAGCGCTCGACGCCCTTAATGACCTGCCGGTTCGCCACGAACGTCGTCACGCATAGGACCGCTGACGAAAAGACTAAGAGCCATAACCCCCACCCGACGCGCGCGCCAAGTAAAACACCTAGGAGGTCCTCCTCGGGGATGGACACCACCCTGACGATGGTGAGCACCGCGGCGGTCAAGCACGCAACCCCAGCCACGAATACACCCAGGCTGAGTGGGGCCGCCCATTTCACGTCAAGGAGCGTGCTCGTGAAGAACAACAGTGTGAACAGCGCGACGCCGGAAACGAACCCCAGAATCGCTGTAGATACCCCCCAATACTCGATATCGAAGCCATTCACACTGAACACCAACACCTCTACCCACGGCGCGATGCTGCCGACAACGACCCCCGCGCACGCCGCGACGGCTAAGAACAGAGTGGGTCGGTAATACGGCGCGGCGTCTGGCGGCCACGTAGCAGGCTGGTTTTGATTCGGCGGTAAGGCTTGGGTAGACATACTCCCCCCTGGGTGCGGCTCGCAGGACCTAGGCTATCTCCGGAAACCTCGCAAGACACCGTTCATCTGAACTTGCACTTCGGCATCAGATTCCCAGTCCCCCCTCGCGGTTGTCGGCTCTTACTCCGGATATCGAAACCCCCGATCCGACTTGGCGGCGCTCAGGAACTTTAGGTAGTTCTAGCCCCCACCCCACCCCGGGTCTCAACAGGAACTTCTTATCAGCACAACTGATGCTCGGCGGCTTCCACAAGAAACATCCCGTCCGCCAGGGTGAGGCCCAGTCCGAGCTGCTGAGAAGCGCTTCCGACCGCGTTGTCAGCTTCGTTGCGGGCCTGGCCGAACGTCAGACCCTTCTCGACTCCTGCCCGCAGCGCGCGGCACGCGACATCGCCGAGTCGCAACGCCTGACCGTCAGTTATCGGGGTCTGAACTTTTTCGCGAACTTCTTCTAGAAAGAACTCTGGGCTCGCTGTAGCCATTGGCGCCGCCATCACGGTCATGAAGAGCGCCGTTGCGAGGAGTGGGAGAAGGCGCGGGGACATTCGAAGATGATGGTTCACGGATATCCGACTTCAGGGCAGAGGTTGTCCACGGCGACGTGTACCAGGGTGCCCATTTCGGCGTTCGAGGAGACCACCCCGGCGGCGTCTAGGTTCCGCCAGACCACCTCCCTGGCTTGGTCTGACGTGGCGCCATCGCGGCGGGCCGCGCAGGCGAGATGGCCCAATTCGACAAGCCGGGGCGGGGTCACGCTGGGATGGACGTAAAGGTAGAGCTCACCTAGGTACTGCTTTTCAGCGGCATTGAATTGAGGATCAGCTTGTGCGCCTGGCGCTACCAACACGGCCACACCGAAGGCGGCCGCGCAGCCTGCAGCACCTGCCAGTGATCGAAATTCCATAAGAATGCCTCCCCTACATCAACATTCTCCACGTTCCCCGACCTGCGTAAGCGGATTCGGCAAACTTTCGAGCTGCCCGCGAAACCAGGTCTGCTGGATTGAAGAAGCTGCTAGCCTGCCGGACGCAGCGGCATGGGTCACCGCGAAGAGCAGAATTGGGGAGGGGCGACAATGTCGTTGAGGTGCGGGTGGTCAGCAATTTCAGTCTTCGTCGCAGTGTGCACACTGGGCCTGACACCCATTGCATCCGCTGATGACACCCGATCGGTTCGGACGCAATCCGGCAAGGTCCGGTGTCTCGTCACCGCGAACGACGTGTCCCACGGGGGAGGACCTCTGGTGGTGTGCGAATACAACCCGGGCTTCCCACAGGCACCGGCAGGCTCCTCGGGGATCCATTGGAACCTGGCGGTCGTAAGAGGTTCCGGCGCCTTCAACTGGGACATCGGCAACATCGGCGGCTCAGCAGAGGCGCTCGCCAGTGACATCGTCCTCGAATACGGGAAGACTTACCGCGTGAACGGCTGGACCATCAACCCAAGTTTCAACGGCACCCGGTTCACCCACACCGCCAGCGGCCGCGGCATGTTCGTCAGCGTCGACAACGTCTACTCCTTCTGATCACCGAGCCTTGCTGGAGTGAAGTGATCCGCATCGCGAGCCTTGCGGCTGGGCCTCTCGCAAAGATTGGCTGCGCAATCTCCCGACTGTGAAAATTTGTCGGCCTGCGTCGCTACCGTGCGAGGGTGCGCTGGTTCATCCGTCCGGAAAACACCGCCCATCAGCTCCGAGTCGCGCCTCGGCTGGCATCGTGGGACAAGGCAGACCATCCTGACCAAGTTCGGTTGCGCGAATATCTCGACGACACCAAGTCACTGCTTGCGGGCCCGTATACCGAGGGGCCATGGGCGCTACGACTCGACGTCGACCTTCCGGCTGGACGTGACCTGCTCGACATGGCGGACCTCGATAACTATGCCTATCTGCTCGCGTGGCACTTGAGGGACCGTCCCGATCTTGTTTCGGTGTGGTGCACGAAGCAGCACAGCGAGCGGTCGTTCGTGCGCATCGAGGCGGCAAGCGAAACCGCTGCTCCGGCGGACGTTCTCGTGGCGAGGACAACCGCTTCGTCGTCGAGCGTCGCATATAAGCAGCAGATCCACGCCGCTGTCGCAGGCGCCCAACAACTGCCCGAAGGCGCGGTCAGACTCGAACTCTCCTTCACGGTGGGTCCTCGCAGAAACTGGCTCAACCTCTGGAAGCAGACGATCGACTCTCTTGACCCGATCCTGGGACGCACCTACTCGAACCGCGCGTGGCATCCGCGTGACGGCAGGATCACCGAGCTTGGGATGCACGTCGCAGTTGATCCGACCTTTGGCTATGAGGTGGTGGTCGGTATCGCTGCCGCATCAGTGAACCCGGCGGCCGAAGTCGTCGAGCAGCCAGGGACTCGCCCTCAGAGGCCCAGCGCAGCCATGAGGCGGCCCGCACCGCCGGATATACGCAGACTCAGCTGAGCTGATCTTTGCAGAGTTCGCGGCGATGACGTTGGTGTAGCGTGCTCGCCACGCAGGACCGGCTGCCCATCCCGCAAGCGAACTCCGTTGAAGCGACCAATAGACCGCCTTCTCAGGAGCCGCAGGGGCGCGGTGTTCGCGCTTGCCCTTCCGGCTTCCACCAAGGAGCCCGGATCGTGGCCCAGACGGTCGTTCAGAGCCTGTGCAGAAGGTTTACGTCTCGGGGCTACGCGGGAGCTCGGAGCAATGTGTCCGCGAAGAGTGCTAGGTCTGGCGCATCCGACGTAGACGCTCACCAAGCTCCCGGTCGAGCCGGGCGCACCAGTACGCGACGACACCGCGCCAATCGTGGTGCCGCTGCGCGTGGACCCAGAGGCTGTCATAAGTGATCTGATCCCGCTCGGGCCTCAGCGCGTTCAGCGGCTCCAGGTGTCCGAGGATGGCGCGGTAGGTAAGACCTGGCGCCGAAACCTCCTGCCCCACCACTTCGCACACGTCGCGCACCGTGAGCAGAGCCTGGCGGCGATCAAGAAGATGGTTAACCGTGCGACGGGTCTCCGGGTCGCGGCAGATGCGGCAGCGGGGCTCAGACACCCGCAGCTGCAAGGCCCGACCGTGGTGCTCGGCGGGCGCTGCCACGAAAGTGCCATGCCTGGTCATGCACTCGATCATCGAACACGATGACAGCCGAAACAAGCTACCGGGCAGAACATTTCGTACCTAGTTTGAACTTCGACTTGCTTTACCCTAGAGGCGCCCTGTTCGAATGCTGTTCCCCAATAAAGGGAATTTGCTGGTCACAGACCTCTCCGCCGGACATCCACGCCCACCATTAGGGGCATAAAGATAGTCGAATGTTCCTAAATTCATTGCACTTCAACAAGTTCAGCGGCGCTCAGGGAGCGCTGGTGTCGAGTTATTTCCCTTATAGATCAAGAGAGGTCGCTGGTGGTAAACAGTGGACAAAGCTGGCTGCATCGTGGGATGACCGGTCCTAGGGGAGGCACAGCCTGTCGATTCCAGGCGTGTACTTGAAGCGCTTTCCGGGCCTATGTAGTGCGAACGACGATACTTCGCTCCACCGGCGGTGGTCGTCTTCGGTGTCCGTGCTTTCGATGTCGGCCAGTACTTGCATTGGAGTACGAGATCCGTCATCGGATCTGTAGATGGTCGTCCCCTTCAAGCAGTAGGCGGCAATCGTGCGCTCGGTATTGACCTCGACCATTCTCAGGTCCTGCCCTTGTCGATCTGCGCTGCCTCCTTGACGGTGGATGGCTTGGACGAAGCGATCGGCGATTACTGACTTGAGTTGAGCCAGCTCGCTGGCGGACATGGCGTGTCCGAGGAAGAGGATGCTGTGGGTATGGACGTTCCACCCGCTATCAGGGTGGTGCACTATCTCAGCCGACCTGAAGAGCGCACACACGCCTGCATCCCTCACGGACGACGCCCGCAGCGCGCGGCCTGAAGCAAATTCAAGCCAATTCCAGAGTTGCAGGAGGTCGTCGTAGTAGCTGTGCCGCTGGGTCAGGGTCAGAAACCCTGCGCGGCCGCCCCGCCGGACCCACCCTTCCAGCCGCCCAGCGAGTTTGTCCGCTTGCTTCTCAGCCTCACGCACACCACACACCGGGCAGATCCAGCAAAAATGGCAAGACTTGAATCGATCGAGCACCTCCTCAGATGAGCCCCTCCTTCCTCTGGAAATGACACCGCCACAACTCTTGAGGCGATCGTCCTCCGAGAGTGATTGCCCGAAGGCGCGCAGCTTCCGAAGTGCGCTCCACCGAGCATTCGCAGATGCCGTACTCACCCGCCACGAACGGACTGTCGAGGAGACAACGATGCCCAGCACGTCGCCGACACTCGCGGCCGCCGGAGCCTTTCTGTCGGCCATAGGCGAGGTGGGCCGAGCGCCGACTGACGTCCTTGCCGGGAAGATTCCGGCAACCGGACCCCGACCTTCACGACGCTGTCGATTCGTCGACGTGAGCCGCGGCCAGTTCGTCGGGGGCGACGTAGATCTCCTCAGGCAGCCCAACATCCTCAAGGGCATCTCGTGCCGCCTGATCGACGTTGGGGCGGGGCGCTCTCATCTCCCCCTCCCAGGACTACCGGCGACGGCAGATCGTCGGCCAGCGTGGCGCTCAGGAGCCGTGCAGAGGGTCAACTCGTACGCCCTGAACCAAACCACCGCGTTGCTCGCATATGTGTAACGGGTCGGGCGGTCCCGCCGCGGAGGAGCGCTTCCGAAGACGACGCCAAACTCGGTGCGCTCCGGACGCTTACGATCAGAGTTAATGTCGACGATCGTCCCGACGAACCCCCGGAATTGCGGCCAGGTCCCCCGGGACGGGTGCTTCGACTCGTCTCGTCTAACCAGAACGCGATCCCCGGGGCACACAGCCGACGTCACCCGCCCGGCAGGATTTCCGGCGGGTAATGGTTCTTCTGTATCAAGACACTTGTTCTCCACGATGTCGACCGCCAGCATCAACGACCGGTCGACAGCGTCCCGGTCGTCGGCAGGGACCTGGTCAAGCGCTACGTCTTGTGCGCGTCGGCGCAGCGCTCTCGTCGAGCCAGACGACGCTCTCGTCGAGCCAGACGACGCACCTACACCCGCGACGACCGCGGTGAAGACGACTTCGGCATCGTCCCGGGACAGGCCCGTGAATACACGATGTCTATCTAGGCGGTCGCTGAGCTGTTCGCGCGCAGCAGGATCCAGTCCTAGGAATGCGGGGAGATGCAGGATCCGGTCTAAAGCACTCGCTTCTACTTCCCCCTTTCGTTCCCGCCGATTCACCGCACCATCACCCGCTTCCGCGAGGTCGGTGTAAGTCCAGACGGCGTCGCTACAGAGTCGGCCGCTGGCTTCCTTAAGGGGTTGTTCGACAGGGCATCCAGCGCATCAGCTATGTCTTGGTCAGTCATGCGCCAGTGACGACCCACCTTCCGGCCAGGAAGCCGCCCAGAGCGAAGTTGCTCGATCAACCAACGTTCGGATGGAGCGCCGAGCTTTTCGACACAGACGCGAAGTTCATGAGTAAGAGGCACGGAAACTCCGAAAGATCGCTCGACAAAGGGACGAAGTGTGCCGGTCTTGGGTTTGTTGTTTTCCGACCCTGACGTCCCGTCGGAACATGTCTCCGACCGCCCCGTTGCACTACCTCAACGGACGGAACAACACGTGGTTCCCTGCGCAGCAGCCTATCGCGCACATCAAACTACGTCAATCACCTGATTCTGAATTGCGTTGCCCTCCAATGTCTTTGATAAAGCACTCGTATGGAGTTCGCCTAGCGATATGCAAGGACTGACCTAGAAGTGGCCTAGCCAGCCCCACTCAACGCAACCCCTATCGCGTCGGCCGCCGCCTGCATCGAGCTGCGGTCCAGGTGTGTGTACATCGAGATCGTTGTGTTCACTGACTCGTGGCCTAGGTGAGCCTGAACGACAGGCAGCGGGACACCGGCCAGGACGAGCCAGCTTGCACAGGTATGCCGTAGGTCGTGAATCCGGGGTTTGAGGATCGGAGCCTCCGGCGTGCTGTTCAGCGGGTTGCCGTCGAGATCCTTCGTCGGCCAGGTCCGCTCGACGGCAGCAGACCAGACTCGATCGTGGAAGCCGTTGCCCTTAACGAAGGTGCCTGCCTTGTTGCGGAAGACCCACTCCCCCGTCAGGTCCAACTTGTCCAGGGTCGCCTTCGGCACGTTAATCGTCCTGATCGACCGCTTCGTCTTCGGCGGGCCGATCTCGTATCCGCCACGGTCGTATGTCCGCTTCCAGGCGCGGGAGATCCTGACAGTGCTGGTTGTCAGGTCAATGTCAGAAGGCTTGAGCGCGGTCGCCTCGCCCCACCGGCAACCCGATGCCACGAGGAACTCCACGAGCGGCTTCCAGTAGTCGGTGACGTTCTCCAGGAGTCGGGCGAAGTCCTCGCGGGATAGACAGATCATGTCCGGTCGCTCGGAGGTCGGCAGGCGCTGACCCAAAGCCGGGTTAGTGGTGATGCGCCCCGCCCGGACTGCAGCGTTCAAGGCCGAGGAGAGGAAGCCATGCTTGTTCGAGATGGTCTTACCTGAAGTTCCCCTGTCTGCGAGGTCCTGAGTCCACTTCGCGATGTGTTCGCGAGTCAGTCCGGTCAGCGGGAGGTCACCTAGTCCGGGTCCAATGTCCCTGCGCAGATAGCTTTGGTAGTCCCAGAGCGTCGATTTCCGTAGACCGGTCAGGTGGGCGATGTGGTGCTCGATCCACTCGCGCACCGTCATCGTCGTCATATCCGGGTCGGAGCCCAGTGTCGTCAGCGCCTGGGCAGCTCCGAACTTCTCGACCAGACCCTTGAACTTGGTCGCGGTCGCAAGGTCCTCAAATGAAGTCGAGGTCTGCTTGCCATCGAGCCGGTAGAGGACCTGGACGTACGTGCTGCCGTTCTTGCGCGTGACCGATCTCAGCGACGCCATGACGGCGACTATAGACCTCGAATGTTGATGGGGTGTTGATGAGAAAAGAAAGCAGGTCAGGGGTTGCATCCCTGACCTGCTTCTATTCGTGGAGCTGCCGGGAATTGAACCCGGGTCCTACGGCATTCCCTCGAGGCTTCTCCGTGCGCAGTTCGCTATGCCTCTACTCGGATCTCCTGATCACGCGAACAAGTCAGGATGACGATCCCAGTCGCTGTGGGGTGTCCCGAGAAGTCCCGCGACCGAACTTCCCGGTGGATCCCTCTAGATGACGCCAGGATCCGGGTCGAGGGATTACCCGGTCTGACGGACTAGCTGTCGCTTAGGCAGCGAGAGCGTAGTCGCGCTGATTGGAATCGGCGCTTAATTGGTTGCAACGACGCTTACGGTGGTCTCTTGCCTGCACCGGCACGCTTCCCTTGATTCGATGCTCGAAGTCGAAACCGTTCAGCCCCCTTGAGGTGTGTCACATGCTCCCGACGGGCTGTCGGGAAGCTTCCATACTACCGACTTGCTCAACGGCGCCCAACGGCATTTCATTCCGTCCGCGTCACGGCGCTCCGTTGGCGTAGGACGTCGGGTCGCTCAGGTGTTCGCCCTGGTCGACCGCATACGCGGTGTTCTGCCATTCCCGCTGGACATCGGCGAGGGCGCTGGGCCGACCGAACAGGTGCCCCTGCGCCAGTCGGCAACCGGCGGCCAGAATGGTCCCGGCCTGCACCGTGGTCTCGATCCCCTCGGCGATGACGTCGAGTCCGAGCTCGGTGCACAGCCGGATCACCGACCGGTACACGGTCAGATCCCGCTCGGGTTCGGCGCCGACGGCCAGGCTGCGGTCCAGCTTGACGATGTGCACCGGCAGCGCGTGCAGATAGGTCAGGGAGTTGTAGCCGGCGCCGAAGTCGTCGAGCGCGACCTTCACGCCCACCGCGCGGAAGCGTTCGATCTGCTCGGCGGCGTCGGCGAGGTCGAGAATCGGCAGCGTCTCGGTGATCTCGAGCACCAGGCGCCGCGGCGGCAGCTGGTGGCGTTGCAGCACGCGGCGCACACCGTGTTCGAAGCCCGAACTGCCCAGCCGCGCCGCACCGACGTTGACGTGGATGTCGACGTCCAGACCGGCAGCCATCACCTCACTGCAGGCCAGCTCCAGGACCAGTTCGTCGAGTCGCGCGCCGAGACCGGCGGCCTCGGCAACCGCGACGAACGTCTCGGGCGGGATCTCCATCCCGTTGGGCGCGGTCCACCGCGCCAGGGCCTCGACCGCCACCAGGGATCCGTCGGTGAGATCGACCACCGGCTGGTAGACCAGCCGAAACCCGTCGGGAACGGCGCCGGCGGCGGCGCGCAACGCCGTCGGAAAGTCCGACTGCATGGGCGCTGACGGCTCGTAGACGATCGCGGAGTTCTTCCCCATCCGCTTGCCCGCATACATCGAGATGTCGGCCTGCCGGAGCAGATCGTCAGATGTCTGTGACGGCCCGCCCGCGTCCGAGTGAACCAGGCCCATGCTGGCTTTGACCCGGACCGACGATCCCTGCACCGCGAACGGTTCGCGCAGGGCCACCCGCAGCCGGTCGGCCACGACGTCGGGGTCCTCACCGTCCCCGCTGATCAGGATCGCGTACTCGTCGCCCCCGATCCGCGCCAACGTGTCACCCTCGTTGACATACCGCTTCAGCCGCTCCCCGACCGCGCACAACAGTTCGTCTCCGGCCGCGTGCCCGAACCGGTCGTTGACCTCCTTGAAATCGTCAAGGTCGACGAAGATCAGCACGAAGGGTCCATCGCGCATCGCCGAGTCCAGGCGCTGCGCGAACAACAACCGGTTCGGCAGACCGGTCAGCGCGTCGTGATGTACCTGATAGGCCAGCCCGCGCTGCGCCCAGTACAGCCGGCGGGTCAACTGATTCTGCGCGCGGGTGGCCAGCACCTGACGGACCGCGATCAGCGTGACCATCGCGATGATCATGGCGGAAACCAGCGGGGTGATCGGCCGGCCGATCCACACGTGGAAGGCCACCAGGTTCGCAATGCCGACGAATCCGACGTACGGCAGGATCAGCTGGGTCCAGTCGAGACCCCGGCTGGCGTCGTTCACGGTGGTCGGGCGCGGTTGTGGATGTTCGAGCATCGCGAACGCGATGAGCAGCGGCCCGAGGATCAACCCGATGCCGGCCCACCGCGCTCCGGTGGGAACGTCCACCGTGTGGAAGTAAGCCACCAGTCGGTCGGCGGCCGCCATCGTCAACAAACCCGCCGCCAACAGCAGGAAGTTGGTCCGGTACGGCCGGTCCGGTTCGTAGAGCATCACGACCATCACCACCGCGACGACCACGATCAGCTCGGCGACGGCGAACACCACGCTGAGCGTCGGGGCCGAGGACCGGGGCAGCGACGCCAGCGATGTGGTACCGAAATCGCCCAGCATCGCCAGAGTGAGGAACGACAGACCGGCGACGATGCCGTCCATGACGTTGGTGCTCATCGGCTGTCGCCGCGGACCGCCCTCGGGCGAGGCGACCCCGCCGCTGGATTTGAGCAGCACCGCCAGCGACGCGAGTGCGAACGCCGGTAGGGCGAGATAAACGACACCGGCCAACCACGGCGCGGGCCGGGCACCCCCGGCCCCCCACAGCATCTCCGCGACCGCCCAGATGAGCAGCGCGCCGACGTAGAGCAGCCGCCACCACCGGGCCGCACCGCGCATGCGCGCGGCGACCACCACACCGCATACCGCAGCACCGAGCCCGGTCGCCACCTGCAGGACCACCTCGCCGCGCCGGGCGATCTCGGTGCCCGCCAGCGCCAGCGCGTTGATGACCGCCAGCAGGGCGACTCCGGCGGTGAGGGCGAGGCGTGGTCGTCGGATGAAAGGTGCCATCCGCCTCCTTCCCGCGGGCCGGACGGACCGAAACGTGGGATGCGCCCAGGTTGAAGGTAGCTAACCGGCCGCGATCAGTCCTACGGATACGAGAGCCAGCACCATTCCCAATGTCTGCCAGCGCGTCACCCGCTCCCGCAGCACCGCGATCGCCAGCACCACGGTGGCTGCCGGATAGAGCGCGATCAGCACCCCGGCCAGCGACAGCATCGACGACTGCAGAGCCAACAGCGTCGCGACGTTGGCCACCGTGTCCAGCACCGCGGCCAGCAGCGCCAGGCGCAGCGGAACCCCGCGTTCGAGCACCAGGTTGGCCGTGACGACCGCGGCCACCACCACGATCGCGGTCGCCGCGATCCGCCCGAACACCAACGGCCACAGCTTCGCCTCGGCGGGCACCTGATCCAGCAGGACGAAGTTCAGACCGAACGCGACACCCGAGCCGACCGTCAGCCACGCCACCGTGGCGGTGAAGCGGTGCGGCCGGGCATCCTCGTCCGTGGCCTCGCGGCTGACCAACACCACCGCGAGGAGCGCGAGCACCACACCCACCCCGGCCATCACGCCGGTCCGCTCGCCGAGCGCCAGGCCGGTCGCCACCGGAATCGCCGCCACCAACACCGAGGTCAGCGGCGACACCACCGAGATCGGCCCGGACCCCAGGGCCGCATAGAACCACCAGACTCCGAACGCCTGGCTGACCCCCGCCAGCACTCCCCACAGCACCGCGGCCGCGCTGAGTCGGCCGCCGAACATCACCGCCAGCCCGACCAGCAAGACCAGGGCCGCCGGATAGGAGATCAGCACCACCCGCAGCGCGGCGACGCGCCGGGACGCGATGCCGCCGACGAAGTCGCTGATGCCGTACCCCAGCGCCGCGGTCAGCGCCGTGATCAGCCCGATCAGGTCGTCTTGCCCTTGACCCGGCGGCCCAACTCCCTGATCACCTCGCGTTGGGCGTCGCGCCGCGCCAGGTCCTGGCGCTTGTCGTGGGCCTGCTTGCCGCGGGCCAACGCCAGCTCCACCTTCACCTTTCCGCCGGTGAAGTACAGCGACAGCGGCACCAGCGTCAGATTGCCGTCGCGGATCTTGCCGACCAGCGTGTCGATCTGCCGACGGTGCAACAGCAGCTTGCGGTTGCGGCGCGGCGCATGGTTGGTCCAGCTGCCGTGGTGATACTCCGGGATGTGCAGGTTGCGCAGCCAGATCTCGCCGTCGTCGACGGTGGCGAACGCATCGGCCAGCGACGCCTGCCCCTCCCGCAGGCTCTTGACCTCCGTGCCCACCAGTGCGATGCCCGCCTCGTAGGTGTCCAGGATCGCGTAGTTGTGCCGCGCCTTGCGGTTGGTCGCGACTACCTGGTTGTTGCTGTCCTTGGGCGCCTTGGCTTTCTTGGCCACCGGTTACCGCCGCACATAGAGGCGCAGCGTGACGTAGGCGGTGATCCCGGCCATCGCGACGCCGACGAGTAACAGGATCGGCGAGATGTACAGGATGTCCGCGTAGTCGATCCGCGCGATCAGATTCGCTTGGTAGAACTGGTCGAGCGCCTTCTCCAGGAACAGCGCGCGCACCGCGATCAGCCCCCCGATGGATATCAGCACCCCGATGAGGGCGGCCAGCATGGCCTCGACCAGGAACGGCAGTTGGGTGTACCACCGGCTGGCGCCGACCAGCCGCATGATGCCGATCTCGGTCCGCCGGGTGTAGGCGGCGACCTGGACCATGTTCGCGATCAGCAACACCGCCCCGATGGCCTGCACGAGAGCGACGGCGAACGCCGCATTGGACAAGCCGTCGAGCACCGCGAACAACCGGTCGATCAGATCCTTCTGGTTGAGGACGTTGAGCACCCCCGGCTGACCGACCATCGCGTCATCGAAATCCTGATGTTGCTCGGGGTCCTCGAGTCGCACCACGAACGACGCCGGGAACGCATCCTTGCCCGCGACATCCTTGTACTGCGGGAACTTCTGGATCGCGTCGTCGTAGGCCTCCTGCTGGTTGAGGAAGCGGACCGAGCGCACGTCGTCGCGATCCTCGATCGTCTGGCGCAAGGCCTTGCACGGGTCGGCGTCACACGTGGGGTCGTTGGCCGACACGTCGTTGGTGAGAAACACCTGGCTCTCCACCCGGTCCAGGTAGATCGCCCGGGACTGGTCGGCGAGCCGGACGACCAGCAGACCGCCGCCGAACAGGCCGATCGAGATCGCGGTGGTGAGGATCATCGCGACCGTCATGGTGACGTTGCGACGAAGCCCGGTCAGGACCTCGTTGACGAGAAAGCCGAAGCGCACTTAGCGATCCATTCCGTAGACGCCGCGCTGTTCGTCACGAATCAGCCGGCCGAGTTCGAGTTCGACGACCCGCTGGCGCATGGAGTCGACGATGTGGTGGTCGTGGGTGGCCATCAACACCGTGGTTCCGGTGCGGTTGATCCGCTCGAGCAGATCCATGATGTCCTTACTGGTCTCCGGGTCGAGGTTGCCGGTCGGTTCGTCGGCCAGCAGCACCAGCGGCCGGTTGACGAAGGCGCGGGCGATCGCGACCCGCTGCTGCTCGCCGCCTGACAGTTCGGCCGGCAATCTGTTGGCCTTCCCCGACAATCCGACCATCTCGAGCACATCGGGGACCACCCGGTTGATGGTGTCGGCACGCTTGCCGATGACCTCCAGCGCGAACGCCACGTTCTCGAACACCGTCTTCTGTTGCAGCAGCCGGAAGTCCTGAAACACGCACCCCATCACCTGGCGCAGGGCCGGGATGTGACGCCCGGACAGCTTGTTGACGTGGAACTTCGACACCCGGATGTCGCCGGAGGACGGGTGCTCCTCGGCCAGCAGCAGACGCATGAACGTGGACTTTCCCGATCCGGACGGGCCGATCAGGAAGACGAACTCACCCTTGTCGATCTTCAGCGAGATGTTGTCGAGCGCCGGACGACCCGACGACTTGTACTGCTTGGACACATTCTCGAGGGTGATCATCACGGCACGCCAGTGTAGCGGGGACTGGGTCGGCGGCCCGGCAGCTAAGGCGCGGGCGCCTCGACGGTGCCGGGCGCGGTCTCCCCGGGCGCGGCCGGTGGCGGCGCCTGGGTGAACGTCTGCGGCCCCAGCGGGCCGGAACCGTCGGGATCGATCACCGTCGTGGTCACCTCCGGGGACAGAGCGCCGGGGCCGGTCGGGGTAGTGGTCTCGGGCGACGTCACCGTCGGCGTGGTCGGGGATGTCGGCGTGGTCGGCGACGCCGGCGCGGTGGTCGTCGTGGTCGTCGTGGTCGGTGTCGTGGTCTCTGGGGCCCGGGTCTGCACGTTGGTGCGCGGCACCCAGGTGTAATCCGGGTCGGGCACGAAGCCCGGCGGGACGACCTGCGGCGCCGGCGGCGGCTTGGCCGGCGGGTCGTAGTTCTGCTGCACGGTGAACAGCGCGACGAACACCACGAGCAGGGCCACCGTGGAGGTCCGGATGCGGCCGCGGAACAGGTGCGACGGTACGTGGAAGGTCGGTCTGGGCATCGGCTACCGCTCACCGCCCGCGCCGGGCTTGGTCTCGGACGCGGGTTTGGCCGCGGCCGGCGGCAGCGTGTCGACCACCGGCGCCGCGCCCGCCGCGGTGACCACGCCTTCACGGCCCAGCGCCCGCACCACCAGGGCGCGCAGCCGCCGGCCGGCCTCGAACTGCTTACCGGGCAACGTCCGCGCCACCATCCGGAGGTTCACGTTGTCCAGTCCGATGCTCTCCACTCCCATCAGCGACGGACGGTCCAGCAACAGGTCTTTGAGCAGGTGGTCGTCCACCGAGGTCTCCCCGACCTCGTGCAGCACCTCGTTGACCCGGTTGAGGTCGGCGGTGACGGGCACCGGGATGTCGACGACCGCGCGCGCCCAGTCCTTGGACATGTTCAGCGACCGGACGATGTTGCCGTTGGGGACGGTGTACACCTCCCCCTCGGCGGTACGCAGCTTGGTCACCCGCAACGTGACCTCTTCCACGGTTCCCTCCGAGGCCTCCGGCGCACCGAGCATGTTCAGCTGCACGAGGTCGCCGAAACCGTATTGGCGCTCGGTGATGATGAAGAAGCCGGCCAACAGGTCCTGCACCAGCTTCTGGGCGCCGAAACCCAGCGCGGCGCCCAGCACGGCCGCCGGCGCGACCAGCGACCCGATCGGCACGTTGAGCACGTTGGTGACCTGGACGGCGACCACCACGAACAGCAGCACGATCGCCACCCAGGAGATCACCGACGCGACGGCCTGACGGTGCTTGGAGGCTTCCGAGCGGACCAGGTTGTCGCCGGTCTGGAAGCCCTCCTCGAGACGCCGGGTCACCCGGCGCGAGCCCCAGCTGATGCAGCGGGCGGCCAGCAGCGCGCCGATCACCAGCAGCGCGATCTCCACGCCCTGGGTCAGGAACCATGCGCCGATCTCGCCGTGCCAGAAGTTGTGCCATGCCTGGGCCGGCGAGAACGCGAGGTATCCGCTACTCGTCATCACGTCTGTTACGCCAGCGGATGCCGGCCTCGAGGAAACCGTCGATGTCGCCGTCGAGCACGGCCGCGGGGTTGCCCACCTCGTGCTCGGTGCGCAGATCCTTGACCATCTGGTAGGGGTGCAGGACATAGGAGCGCATCTGGTTGCCCCAGGAGCTGCCGGCGTCGCTCTTGAGAGCGTCGAGTTCGGCGCGCTCCTCCAGACGCTTGCGTTCCAGCAGCTTCGCCTGCAGCACGCGCATCGCCGACACCTTGTTCTGCAGCTGCGACTTCTCGTTCTGGCAGGTGACGACGATGCCGGTCGGGATGTGGGTGAGTCGGACCGCCGAGTCGGTCGTGTTGACCGACTGCCCGCCGGGGCCGCTGGAACGGTAGACGTCGACGCGCACATCGGCTTCGGGGATGTCGATGTGGTCGGTGGTCTCGGTCACCGGCAGCACCTCGACCTCGGCGAAGGACGTCTGCCGGCGGCCCTGGTTGTCGAACGGGCTGATTCGCACCAGGCGGTGGGTGCCCTGCTCGACCGACAGCGTGCCGTACGCGAACGGGGTGTGCACCGCGAAGGTCGCGCTCTTGATGCCGGCCTCTTCGGCGTAGGAGGTGTCGTAGACCTCGACCGGGTAGTCGTGCTGCTCGGCCCAGCGGATGTACATCCGCATCAGCATCTCCGCCCAGTCGGCGGCGTCCACGCCGCCGGCGCCGGAGCGGATGTTGACCAGCGCCTCACGTTCGTCGTACTCACCGGAGAGCAGGGTCCGCACTTCCATCGCCTCGATGTCGGCGCGCAGCTGGGTGAGTTCGGTGTCGGCCTCGGCAAGGGCCTCGTCGCCGCCGGCGCCGCCCTCTTCGGCGGCAAGCTCGTAGAGCACCGGCAGGTCGTCGAGCCGCCGGCGCAGCTCCTCGACCCGGCGCAACTCCCCCTGAGCGTGCGAGAGCTCGCTGGTGACCTTCTGCGCGCGGGTCTGGTCGTCCCAGAGGTTCGGGTCCGACGCGTCCTGCTCCAGTTGGTGGATGCGACCGCGGAGGCCTTCGATATCGAGCACACGCTCCACGGTGGTGAGCGTGGAATCGAGGGCGGCGATGTCGGCTTGGCGGTCGGGATCCACGGAACATCAGGGTACCCACCCCGGCGATCCGCACCGCCGTCGCTGCCGTCAGCGGTCTGCGCAGGCATTTCCGCCGCGACTCGCCGATTACCGCCGAGTCACCCGCTCGGCGTTCTAGCATCGGGGTGCCAGCCCCGCCCGGCCGTGACGCGACAGCCCCTTGCGCACGTCCGGGCAGCGACCGACCTTGACGATAGGTACGCCCTGAATGCCTTCTCTGCGCCCGTACCACGTGGCGATCGTCGGCTCCGGACCCTCCGGATACTTCGCCGCCGCATCCCTGCTGAAATTCGCCGACGCCGACGCCGACCGTGATGTGCGGATCGACATGCTCGAAATGCTCCCGACCCCTTGGGGTCTGGTGCGCTCGGGGGTGGCGCCCGACCACCCGAAGATCAAGTCGATCAGCGATCAGTTCGACAGGACCTCGAGCGATCCGCGCTTCCGGTTCTTCGGCAACATCGAGGTCGGCAACCACGTGCAGCCGGCCGAACTGGCCGAACGCTACGACGCGGTGATCTACGCCGTCGGCGCGCAGTCCGATCGCGAGCTCGGCATTCCGGGCGAAGACCTGCCGGGCAGCGTATCGGCGGTGGATTTCGTCGGCTGGTACAACGCACACCCGCACTTCGAGGAGATGTCCCCCGACATCTCCGGCGGGCGCGCGGTCGTCGTCGGCAACGGCAACGTGGCGATCGACGTGGCCCGCATCCTGGTCAGCGACCCGGATGCGCTCGCCGGCACCGACATCGCCGACCACGCCCTGGAGCCCCTGCACGCGCGCGGCGTCGAGGAAGTGCTGATCATCGGCCGGCGCGGCC
The DNA here is from genome assembly GCF_010726645.1 of Mycolicibacterium duvalii. NCBI lineage: Bacteria > Bacillati > Actinomycetota > Actinomycetes > Mycobacteriales > Mycobacteriaceae > Mycobacterium > Mycolicibacterium duvalii. The sequence goes on from NZ_AP022563.1 coordinate 2,736,309, forward strand.
CGTTGCAGGCCCCGTTCACGACGCTGGAGCTGCGTGAGCTCGGCGCGCTGGAAGCCCTGGGCGACGTCGACGTCATCGTCGACCCGGACGACTTCGCCGACATCACCGACGAGGATCTCGACGCCGCCGGCAAGACCGTGCGCAACAACATCAAGGTGCTGCGCGGCTATGCCGACATCGCGCCGACCGCGGCCCGCCGGCGCATCGTGTTCCGGTTCCGGACGTCACCGATCGAGATCAAGGGCGACGGAAAAGTGGAGTCGATCGTGTTGGGCCGCAACGAACTTGTCACCGGTGCCGACGGCCGCGTCAGCGCCAAGGACACCGGGGAGCGTGAGGAGGTGCCGGCGCAGCTCGTGGTCCGCGCGGTCGGCTACCGCGGCCTGCCGACGCCCGGACTGCCGTTCGACGAGCGTTCCTGCACCATCCCGCACACCGACGGCAGGATCGAGGGCAGCCGCAACTCCTACGTCGTCGGCTGGATCAAGCGCGGGCCCACCGGCGTGATCGGCAGCAACAAGAAAGACTCCCAGGACACCGTCGACACGCTGCTGCAGGACCTGCGCACCGCCGAGTTGGCGGACTTCGCCGCCGAGCACACCGACGAGCTGCAGCGCTGGCTCGAGCAGCGCCAGCCCCGAATCGTCACCAGCGACCACTGGAAGCTGATCGACGAACACGAACGCACCGCCGGGCAGGGGTCGGGCCGGCCGCGGGTGAAGTTGAGCAGCGTGGCCGAGATGCTGCGGGTGGTCGGCCACGGCTGACCCAGCGGTCAGGTGGCCGGCGGCGGCGGTGGCTGCTGCGGTTCGTGTGATGGCTCCTGCGGGGCGAATGCCCATTTCTCCGGGTTGCCCGGTGAGTACATCACCGGGAACAGCTGCCCCATCGTCGGCCAGCTCGCGACATCGAGCGCCAGCCGTGCGTACACGGTGTACTCGTTGACCGTCGGCCCGTTGATCACCCCGGTGATGGTCACGTACTGCTCGCCCTCGACACCGTCGGGGCGCGGGCTGACACCGGTGACCAGCAGCGTTCCGTGCACCCAGTCCTTGCCGACGCCTCGTCGGCGCATGATCCACGGCGCCGCCAGCACCGCGATGGCACCGACGATCAGCAGCATGACCGCGAGTTCAATCATCTGGCCATGGTAGGACGACAGGCATGGGCACACCGGCGCACGCAACCGATGACGATCTCGACCTCGCCCTCGCTCTGGCCGACGAAGCCGACGCGTTGACGATGCAACGGTTCGGTGCCATCGACCTGCGCGTGCAGACCAAGCCGGACATGACGCCGGCCACCGACGCGGATCTCGACGCCGAGAAACTGCTGCGCCGGCGTCTGAGCGAGCACCGCCCCGCCGACTCTGTGTTCGGCGAGGAGTTCGGCGGTCAGCGGGATCTCTCCGGCAGACAGTGGGTGATCGACCCGATCGACGGCACCAAGAACTTCGTGCGCGGAGTCCCGGTGTGGGCCACCCTGATCGCTCTGCTCGACGAGGGCACACCCATCGTCGGGGTGGTCAGCGCGCCCGCCCTGGGCCGGCGCTGGTGGGCGGCCGCGGGCCGCGGTGCGCACACGTCGTTCGGCGGACGGACGCGCCCGATCACCGTCTCCGCGGTGGCCGACCTCGATGCGGCGAGCCTGTCGTATTCCGACCTGACCACCGGCTGGGACGCCGCCCGGACCCGGTTCGTGGCGCTGACCGATGCGGTGTGGCGGGTACGCGGCTACGGCGATTTCTGGTCCTACTGTCTGGTCGCCGAGGGCGCGGTGGACATCGCGGTGGAACCCGAGGTCAAGCTGTGGGACCTGGCACCGCTGGACATCCTGGTGCGCGAAGCCGGCGGCCGCTTCACCGATCTGGCGGACCGGCCGGGACCGCACGGCGGCAGTGCGGTGGCGACGAACGGACTGTTGCACGACGCGGTGCTGGCCGCGCTGCGGCTGTGAGGTCGATTACACCTCGGGCCACCTTACTCAAGAGTCAGTTCCGATACCTTACTCTGGAGTCAGTTGCGTAGAACGCGCTTCCTCGACACCGACGAAGGCAGCTGACCATGACGAACACCCTGCCGTCCAAGCGACGCGACCATGAGAGCGCTGTGGGCCTGCAGAAGCACAAGCGCTCGGCCACCGACATCGGTCTGGCCTTGATCACCCCGCTGCTGGGACAGGAATTCCTGGACAAGTATCGCCTGCGCGATCCGCTGAACCGCGGCCTGCGCTACGGCGTGAAACAGGCCTTCTCCGCCGCGGGAGCATCCACCCGGCAGTTCAAGCGGGTCCAGGGCCTCGGCAAGCCGGCCACCCGGCTCAAGCCGAGCGGCTCCGACGCGTTCGACCTGACCCCCGACGACGACCAGAAGATGATCGTCGCGACCGTCGAGGAGTTCGCCGAAGAGATCCTCCGGCCGGCGGCGCGAGACGCCGACGAGGCCGCGTCCTACCCGCCGGACCTGATCGCCAAAGCCGCCGAACTCGGCATCACGGCGATCAACGTGCCCGAGGACTTCGACGGTATCGCCGAGCATCGCAGCGCCGTCACCAATGCGCTCGTCGCCGAGGCCCTGGCCTATGGCGACATGGGGTTGGCGCTGCCGATCCTGGCGCCGGGCGGCGTCGCCTCGGCTCTGACCCACTGGGGCAGCGCCGATCAGCAGGCCACCTACCTCGAGGAGTTCGCCGGCGACAACGTGCCGCAGGCCTGCCTGGCGATCGCCGAACCACAGCCGCTGTTCGACCCCACCGCGTTGCAGACCACCGCAGTACGCACCCCGAGCGGATACCGGCTCGACGGCGTCAAGTCGCTGGTGCCGGCTGCCGCCGACGCCGAGTTGTTCATCATCGCGGCCCAACTCAACGGCAGGCCGGCGCTCTTCATCGTCGAGGCGTCCGCGAAGGGACTGACCGTCAAGGCCGACCCCAGCATGGGGATCCGCGCCGCCGCGCTGGGGCGCGTGCAACTCGACAATGTCACCGTGCCGCTGACCGCCCGCCTGGGCGAGGCGGATGCGAGCGAGGCCGATCTCGCCCAGAACTATTCCGAGGCGATCGCGTTGTCGCGGCTGGGGTGGGCGGCGTTGGCGGTCGGCACCTCACACGCGGTGCTCGACTATGTCATCCCCTACGTCAAGGAACGCGAAGCGTTCGGCGAGCCGATCGCGCACCGGCAGTCGGTGGCGTTCATGTGCGCCAACATCGCGATCGAGCTCGACGGCTTGCGGCTGATCGCCTGGCGCGGCGCCGCGCGCGCCGAGCAGGGTCTGCCGTTCACCCGCGAGGCGGCCCTGGCCAAGAAGCTGGGCGCGGACAAGGGTATGCAGATCGGCCTGGACGGTGTGCAGTTGCTCGGCGGGCACGGCTACACCAAGGAACACCCGGTCGAACGCTGGTACCGCGACCTGCGGGCCATCGGGGTGGCCGAAGGCGTGGTGGTGCTGTGAACCGTACTGCGAATTTGACATTGATCCCCCCTCGATTTTTCCCCGGCGAAGCGAAGAGAGACTGACATGGCGATCAATCTGGAGATGCCGAAGAAGCTCCAGGCGGTCATCGAGAAGGGCCACCAGGGCGCGGCCGAGATGATCCGGCCGATCTCCCGCAAATACGACCTGAAAGAGCATGCCTACCCCGTCGAGCTGGACACCCTGGCCGACCTGTTCGAGGGCATCTCGGAGGCCAAGACCATCTCGTTCGCGGGTACGGACGCGTTCGTGGGCGCAACCGACGACGACAAGAAGGCAAACGTCAACGGCGCCAACATGTCCGCTCTGCTCAACGCTCTGGAGATCTCCTGGGGTGACGTGGCACTGCTGCTGTCGGTGCCACGCCAGGGCCTTGGCAACGCCGCGATCTCGTCGGTGGCCACGCCCGAGCAACTCGAGCGGCTCGGCAAGGGCGTCTGGGCCGCGATGGCCATCACCGAGCCGGGTTTCGGGTCCGACTCGGCGGCGGTGTCGACCACGGCGGTGCTCGACGGCGACGAGTACGTCATCAACGGCGAGAAGATCTACGTCACCGCCGGCTCGCGTGCCACCCACATCGTGGTGTGGGCGACGCTGGACAAGTCGAAGGGCCGCGCGGCGATCAAGTCGTTCATCGTGCCGCGCGACCACCCGGGCGTCACGGTCGAACGGCTCGAGAACAAGCTCGGTATCAAAGCCTCCGACACCGCCGCGATCCGTTTCGACAACGCGCGCATCCCGAAGGACAACCTGCTCGGCGACCCCGAGATTCACGTCGAGAAGGGGTTCGCCGGGGTCATGGAGACCTTCGACAACACCCGGCCGATCGTGGCGGCGATGGCTGTGGGCGTGGCCCGGGCGGCGCTGGAGGACCTGCGCAAGATCCTCACCGAGGCCGGCATCGAGATCTCCTACGACAAGCCGGCTCATGCGCAGAGCGCCGCGGCCGCGGAATTCCTGCGCATGGAGGCCGAGTGGGAGTCCGGCTACCTGCTGACCGTACGGTCGGCGTGGCAGGCCGACAACCGCATCCCGAACTCCAAGGAAGCCTCCATGGGTAAAGCCAAGGCGGCGCGGGTGGCCAGCGACATCACGCTCAAAGCCGTCGAGTTGGCCGGCACCACAGGCTATTCGGAGGAAGCGCTGCTGGAGAAGTGGGCCCGCGACTCGAAGATCCTCGACATCTTCGAAGGCACCCAGCAGATCCAGCAGTTGGTGGTGGCCCGGCGACTGCTCGGCCTTACCTCGGCGGAACTGAAGTAGGACGTCGTCACGGGCCCGACATCAGCTGCTCGAACAGGTCCGCTCCCCGGGTGACACCCCCGGTGGCGGCGAAACCACGCGCGACCTCGACGGCTCCCGGCCGCAGTGCGATGGCCTCCTGGATCCGGGCGCGCAGCCGCCGAGTCGACAATCGCCTGGCGGGCAGCCGGGTTCCACAGCCGGCGACCTGCGCGCGACGAGCGACCTCGAACTGGTCACGACCGTAGGGCACGATACACACCGGAACCCCGCGCGCGAGTGCGCGCTGCGTGGCGCCCATTCCGCCGTGCGTGACGGCGCACACCGCGCGGCCGAGCACCAAGTCGTGGTCGACGAATCGACGGACCGTGGCATTCGGGCCGCCCAGGCTCTCCGGCGGGGCGCCGGACGGCAGGGTGGCCACCACATGGACGGGGTCGTCGGCGAGTGCAGCGATCGCGGTCTCGACCAGACCTGCGTCGCCCTGGCGCTCCGAGGAGGTCGTGACCAGGACGATCGGGCGGTCGATCGCCGCCAGCCAGTCGGGTGGGTCACCCGCAGCCGTCTCGGGCACACAGGGCCCGATCATGTGTACCTGCTCTCCCCACTGCCCCGCGTACTGGAACGGGGTACCGGTGGCGAGGAAGAGAAGTGGCGCCCGGCGTAGGAATTGGTCCATCGAGTCGACCGGAGCGACGTGCAGCTGCGCGCGAATCGAGTTGATCGCCCTCAGCGCCGGCTGTTCCAGAGGCCGGCTGATTCCCGCGCGAACCGCGGCGTCACGCCAGCGGCCGACGATGCCAGGCATCGGTCGCAACCCCAACCCGAACGGCGGCACCCCTTCCACGGTGAGCGCCGGGCTGTACGGCGAGAAACAAGCCCACGGCAGGCCCGTCGCCTCGGTGGCCGATTGCGCCCCCCAGCAGTTGACGTCGACCAGCACGCCGTCGGGCGCGACACCGGCCAGCGCACGCTGCAGATCGCCGACTTCATGCGCCGCCCGGCGGCCGAATGTGGAGATCGACCTTTTCAAGGCGCCCAGCGGATTGGACGCTTTCCAGTCGTCCAGCTCGATGGCCTCGATCCGCGAATCGATCGCCTCGACCGAAAACCCCAGCCTGCGTGCGTAATCCAGTCCGCTCGACAGTGTTCGAAGGTGGACGGAGTGTCCACGGCTTGCCAGCTGGCCCAGCAGCGCGCTCATCGGCAGCAGGTGGCCGAGCGCCGGCGAGGTGTAAGCGAGGATCACGGCCACGATCAATCTCTCCGCTTCGTCAGTACCGGGTAGGGACCATCCCATCGACGTCGGTACCCCAGCGACTCGCGCGTTTTCGCGTACTCGCCGGCCAGTCGCCCGTGAGCGTGCCGGTCACCCCGGGCCGAGGCAAGCAGGGCGCGAATCCTGATGGTCCACAGATCCATCGGCGTCGTCGCCGGGCTGCGCATGCGCCATTGTTCGAGCACGCCTTCCGCTTCGAGCAAGTCGGCCGGCCTTCCTCGATCGATCAACAGCTCACACAGGGTTTCGGCTGGACAGAGCAGGTGCAGCAAGGGTGCGTCGCGTGTATGCAACGTCACCAGAGCGCGGATCGAGTCGATGGCTTCGTCACGATGCCCGGCACGCGCCGCTTCCCTGGCCAGCTGCGTGCCGGTGATAGCCAGCGCGAAAGACTGCAGATTGTGGGTGGTGATGCCGACTTCGGCGCGCCTGAGTAGGTCGAAAGCTTGGGCGCAACAGGGGTTTCCGGTCTGAATCAGCAACGTCGCGTAGGTCCACTGCGCGGCGATGATCCCGAACCGGTCGCCGAACGACTCCGCCCGCGCCAACCACGCCCGCATGTCGTCGACCAGATCCTCGGCCACATGCAGCCCCATGACGGCGAGCATGCCCCAGTACAGTGACACGGTCGAATAGCTCACCGGTGACATCGCGCGAGCGAGCTCGGTCGCCAGCCGGAGGTGGTCGATGCCGCGATCATGGTCGCCGCGGCACACCTCGCACAGGCCGGCGATCGCATAGGCCACCGCCCGGTCGATCGAGGGGTGCTGGAGCTCCAACGCTATGCTCCGCCCGGTCACCTCTAAAGCCGCATCGAACTCGCAACCGGCCAGATGTGCGAAAGCCAGAGCAGAATAGAGGATTTCGAGTTCATCGGTAGGAATCGGGCCGAGCCTGTCCACGAGATCTGTCAGCTCGGCCGCCAACGGAATCGCCTCGGAGACCCTATTGCTGTTCACGATGAACGTGACGACGCGGCCCGCGAGAGCCAGCGCAAGGGAACGTGGATCGTCGGCCCGGGTGGTGAGCTCGCGCAGCTCGAGCAGACGCTGCTCGTTTTCCGGGTCCGCGCCGACGAAGAGTTCGGTTGACACCAGCATCGTGCGCGGCGCGATCCGCAATGCGATCGCCTCATCGCAGCCGGGCAGTCGGTCTGCCACCCGCATGGCGGTCTCCCACTGGTGACGTGCGGCCGACATGTCGCGCATCCTGAGCCACTCAGCTGCCCGCAGATGCCAGCGACAGGCCGGCACCAACTCACCGGCAGCCTCGAGATGACTGGCGATCAACGCGGCGTTCTCGTCCTGATCGCCACGGGCTTCGATGGCACCGGCCAGCCGACGGTGGGCCCGCGCGCGATCCCTACCCATCTGGGACTCGTAGGCGACCGCACGCACCAGCGGATGCCGGAAGCAGTAGCGCTGCCGCGGAACGAATTCCGTCTGGTCGATCAACTCGGTGGCCACCAACTCGGCCAGCTGTCCCGACAGCGCATCCGGTGGGGTGAGCATCTGCAGAGCGTCGACGTCGAAGCGGTTGCCGATCACCGCCGCGGCGATGAGCACCGACTTCGTTGCCGGTTCCAGTCTGTCGATGCGTGCCGCGAGCACCGCTTGCACGGTGAACGGCACCCTGATGTCCTCGGCCTCGCCGAGGAGCCGGTAGCCGCCACGACTGCCCGCGAGTACGCCGCGCCCGACCAGGTCTCGGACGATCTCCTCGACGAAATACGGGTTGCCGCCCGCCGCCTCGGCGATCCGTACCGCCAGTCCATACAACGCGCCGTCACGTCCGAGCAGATTGAGCGCCACATCGAGCGTCGACGAATCATCCAAGGGCGCAAGAGGAACGGTGAGCTGGGAATGCTCCAGGAGTGGGCCGTGGTACTCCGGTCGATGGGTGACCACGAACACCACCGACGTCGATCGGATCGCACCGGCGAACCCTGCGAGCACCGCGTCGCTGGCCCTGTCGATCCAATGCACATCCTCGAGGATGATGACGAGCGGGGCGGACCGCCGCCGGACGAATCGGCTCAGCGTCTCCACCAGTCGGTGTCGACGGCCGTCAGCGCCGACGATCGGGGGCGGCCGGCTCGCGTCGGCGACACCCATTGCCTCGAACACGATCTGGGCGTCGATCGGCGGCATCGGGAACTGCGCCAAGATGCACTCCCGGGCTTCGCCGTCCCCGAGGCCGTCGACGGCGAACATGGCCCGCAGGAGCCGCGACAACGCGCGAAACGCGATCGGCTGCGCGTGCGCGTCACACCCCACCAGCAGGACATCAGCGCCCGCCTCCGTGGCACGTCGACCGAACTCGTCGACAAGGCGGCTCTTGCCCATGCCCGGCGAACCGACGACGTCGACGACGTTCGGATCGGCAGCCAGGCAGCCGAACAGACGATCGAGTTCACTGTCACGCCCGAGCATCAGTGCCTCGTTGCGGCCGACCACCATGCGTGCTGCTTCTACGGCCTCGAGCCGGCGCGCCGGCACCGGCTCGTCGGCTCCCTTGACGTGCACCGACTGCACCGCGCCCAAGCGGGTGGCGTGCGCGACGAGGTCGGCCGTCGTCACCGAGCAGAGAACCGTGCCCGGGGCGGCCGCGGCTTCCATACGCTGAGCCATGCCGACGGCGTGCCCGACCGCGGTGTATCTGCCCGGGCCTGCACCGATGTCACCGACGATCACCTCGCCGGAGTTCAGGCCCACCCGCAGCTGCACATCGACGCCGTCGCGGTGGGCCACCTCCTCGGCAAGCCCACGCGCCACAGCCTGAATCTCCAGGGCCGCGATACACGCCCGTAGCGCATGGTCCTCCAGCGCCATCGGCGCGCCGAACAACGCCATCAGGCCGTCCCCGGTGAACTTGTCCATCGTCCCCTGGTAGCGCTGCACCACCGCGGCCGACCGGTTGAACAGGTCGTTCATGATGTCGCGCAGCCGCTCGGGATCGAGTTCCGCTGCGAGCTTCATCGACCCGACCACGTCGGCGAACAGCACCGTCACGTGCTTGTGCTCGCCACCGGTCGAGAGCGAGGCGACCGGCGAACCGCAGACGTCGCAGAACCGCGAGCGGGCCCGCAGATCGTTGGCACACGACCCGCATGTAACGCCCGTCGCGACTTCCGGCCCGGCCATCCCCGTCTTTCCCGCTGCCCCCGCTCGAGATCATGATCGCGCGCCGAGCGCGGCTACGGTCCGCAATGACGGAATCAGCCGAGGTCAGAACCCGTCGTGGACGACGACGCGGGTGCGTCCGGTGACACCACCGCCGACGATGGCTTTGAGCACGGTGTCGACCTCGCGCACGGGGACGTCGCGGGTGATGCGCGCCAGATTTCGCGGCCGCAGCTCGGTTTCGATCTGCGTCCACGTGTCCCGGCGCTTGTCGATCGGCAGCAGCACCGAGTCGATCCCTGCCAGCGTCACGCCGCGCAGGATGAACGGGTGCACCGTGGCGGGCAGGTCCGATGAACCGGCCAAACCCGAGATCGCGGCGACGCCGGCGTATTTCATCGTGCTCAGCGCATAGGCCAGCGTTGTGCCGCCGACGCAGTCCACCACCGCGGCCCAGCGCGCCTTGCCCAGTGGCCGCAACTTGTCCTCGGGTCCGGGGATCCGGTCGATGACCTCGGCGGCGCCGAGGTCGCGCAACCAGTCGCGGGCCGCGGTCTTGCCGGTGGAGGCGACGACCTCATAGCCCAAGCCGGCCAACAGGTCGACGCTGATGCTGCCCACCCCGCCGGTGGCGCCGGTGACCAGAACGGGACCGTCAGCCGGGTCGACGTGGGCGCGCACGGCGTTGACGCTCAGCGCCGCGGTGAAGCCGGCGGTGCCGATCGCGGCGGCGTCCGCCGCGCTGATGGTCGACAGTTTGACCAGGTAGTCGGCGGGATAGCGCGCCTTCTCGGCGTACCCACCGTGGCGACCGGTGCCGATGTCCTGGCCGTGCGCGATCACGGTGTCGCCGACCGCGAAGTCGGCGGAACTGCTCGCCGTCACCGTGCCGATCACGTCGATGCCCGGCACCAGCGGGTAGGAGCGGGCCACCCCGGCCTTGGGGGTGACCGCCAGTGCGTCTTTGAAGTTGACGCTCGAGTATTCGACATGGATGTCGACGTCACCGTCGGGCAACGCGGAGTCGTCGAGCAGTTCGCGACGCAGGACGATGTCCCCGTCGGCGTCCTGGTGGGCCACCATCGCGCTGATTTCGGTCATGGCGCCACAGTAGTCAGCCGGCGGAACGCCGAAGCCCCCGGCCGCAGCGCGACCGGGGGCTTCGAACGAGAGATGTCAGAGCAGGTTCGCCTGCAGGTCCGGCTTCATCGCCTGCAGTTCCCGACCCCAGTACGCCCAGTTGTGGGTGCCGTTGTCCGGGAAGTTGAACACGCCGTTGGTTCCGCCCGCGGCCAGGTAGTTGTCGCGGAAGGTCTCGTTGGTGCGGATGGTCAGACCCTCGAGGAAGGTGGCCGGCAGGTCGCCGCCGCCGAGCTCGTTGGGCTGGCCGTTACCGCAGTAGATCCAGATGCGGGTGCCGTTCTGCACGATCTTGGGGATCTGGACCATCGGGTCGTTGCGCTTCCACGCGCTGTTCGGGTCCTCGGTCCTGCCCCACATCTCGTTGGCATCGAAGCCGCCCGCGTCACTCATCGAGATGTTGATCAGGAACGGCCACCAGCCCTCCGACGGGTTCAGGAAGCCCGACATCGACCCGGCGTAGACGAACTGCTCGGGGTGGTACACCGACAGGATCAGCGACGCCGAGCCTGCCATCGACAGGCCGACCGCGGCGCTGCCGGTCGGCTTGACCTGGCGCTGCGACGCGAGGTACTGCGGCAGCTCCTGGGTCAGGAAGGTCTCCCACTTGTAGGTGACCGTCGGGCCCTTGTTGGTGGCCGGCTGGTACCAGTCGGTGTAGAAGCTGGACTGTCCGCCGACCGGCATCACGATCGACAGGCCGGAGTCGAGGTACCACTCGAACGCCTGGGTGTTGATGTCCCAGCCGTTGAAGTCCTCCTGGGCGCGCAGGCCGTCGAGGAGGTACACGGCCGGCGAGTTGGGGCCGCCGCTCTGGAACTGAATCTTGATGTCCCGTCCCATGCCCGCCGACGGCACCATCAGGTACTCGACCGGCAAGCCCGGCCGGGAGAACGCACCGGCGGTCGCCGACTGTCCGGCGACGCCGACGAGGCCCGGCAGCAGGGCCGTGGCGATGGCCGCGACACCGAGGCGCCGCGCCCAAGGTCCACGAAGTCTGTCAAGAAGTCTCATACCGTCAATCCATCCATCTTCCGGTACCGCATGCCCGCGGCATGTTCGGCCTGATCTGCGATTCTCGGAGGCCTGGGCAGCGATCAGCGATGGTTTCACTGCGCTGTGACGCCACTCCGAATCCGCCAAATGGCGGGCAGGGAGTCCGAGAATTCTTCAGTTGTAGCGGTTGCAGTAAAACATGCGATACCGACAGGAGAAAGTCCATTCCGGCAGAATGCGTCACTGCCTGCGGAAAAGCTGGCTAATACGCGGCGCGGTCTCGGCCGTTGACCGTCCCGCAAATTTGGCGGAATCGCGACACCTGCCGAGGTGGCGGCTTCCGAACAGACCTTTAAGTACAGTCCGCAAAATGACTGCAGGATCGGTGGGCTCACGCAAGCGATCCGCCGAGGACTGGATTCAGGCCGGTTATGCGATTCTGGCCGACGAAGGCATCAAAGCGCTCAAGCTCGACCGGCTGTGCGCCCGGCTGGGCGTCACCAAGGGCAGCTTCTATTGGCACTTCACCGACATGGCCGCCTACCGCGCGGCCCTGGTCACCGCCTGGGCCGAACTGCGCGACCGCGACCGCAGCTACTTCCACGACCTCAACGATGTCCCGCCACGGAAACGGTTGGCGACGATGATGTCGGCGCTGCTCGACCCCCGGCAGTGGAATCTGGAACGAGCCATGCGGGAGTGGGCCCGGACCGACCCGGTCGTGGCGGAAAGCGTGCATGCCGCCGACCTCCGGGTACTCGCCGCGGTTCGGCAAGCCTTTACCGACGCCGGATTCGCCGGCGGTGACGCCGAACTGCGGGCCAACGCGACCTTCGCCGCCGGCATCGGGTTCCTCCACCTCTCGGCGGGCGCACCCGACGAGCGCCTGGCCGCGCAGCGGGACCGGTTTCTGGACCTGCTGCTCGCGCGCTGAGGGCCGCTTCTCCATACTAAAAGGTATGGTAATTTGCGCGGCATGACCGACATTCCGGCGATCACCGATGACTTCGTCGCACGCTTGGCCGACCGGGCCCAAGAGGCCGAGCGCCTGCGTCGATTGCCGCCCGACACGATCGCCGAGGCGACGGCGTCAGGGTTCTTCGACCTGTTGGTGCCCGCGCGGTACGGCGGTCGGGAGGCGTCGTTCCCCGAGATTCTCGACCCGGTCCGCCGGATGGCGCACGGCTGCGCGTCGAGCGCCTGGACGCTGGGCTTCTACGCACTGCACAACTGGATGCTGGCGCTGTTCAGCGAGGCGGCCCAGACCGAGGCTTTCGCCACCCGCCCCTTCCTGGCGCCGGCGCCGTTGGCCCCGACCGGACGCGGCGTCGCTGGTGACGGCGGGATCCGGGTGACCGGACGATGGTCCTGGGCCACCGGCGTGATGGACGGCAACTGGATCCTCGTCGGTGCACTGTGCGAACGCGAGCCCGGCGACCCGGCGTCGATCTATCCCGTGCTGGCGCTGCTCCCGATCAGCGACGCGCGCGTGGCCGACGTCTGGCACACCGACGGTATGCGCGCCACCGGCTCCAACGACGTCCTGATCGAGGATGCGTTCGTGCCGGCCCACCGGATCGTCGAGGTGACCGACATCTACGGCGGCACCGCCCCCGGCGCGGCGCTGCACGACTCCGCCACCTACCGCTGGCCGTTGGTGCCGGCGCTGGCGCTACTGGCGGCCATGCCGGCGTTGGGCAGCGCCGAGCGCGCCGCCGAGATCTTCGCCGAGCGACTGTCGCAGCGGTTCCTGGCCTATGAGGGCGTGATGCAGAAGGACAAGCCGGTGGCGTCCATCCGCCTCGGTGACGCCCTCGTGCGGTTGCGTGCGCTGCGGGCCCTCCTGGACGACACCGTGGGCGGGATCGAGGCGGCGGTCCTCGCCGGAGATCCGGTCAGCCGTGCCGCCCGAGGCCAGGCGCGGCTGGCCGCGGCCCACATCGTCAGCGAATCACGCACGGTGATCGCCGACCTGCTCAGCGCGTCGGGCGCCAGCGCCCACTTCGTGGACAACCCCCTTCAACGCATCAAACGCGATGTGGATGTCATCGCCGGTCATGTGGTGTTCGATTACGACACCAGCCGAGAACTGGCCGGTGCGCTGAGCCTCGGCCTCAAGATCCCCCGCACCGCGATGGTGTGATCACCGGAAGGAGCGGCCCGATGGCCGACAGTGTGCGCGACCGAGTGACCAAGTTCTTCCAGAAGTACTTCGGCAACCAGGTGATGGGGCGCATGCCGTTCCAGACCCTGCTCGAGACCACGGGCCGCACGTCAGGCTTGCCCCGACAGACGCCGCTGGGCGGCAAGCGAATCGGAGACGAGTTCTGGTTCGTCTCCGAGTTCGGCGAGCGGTCGCAGTACATCCGCAACATCAAGGCCGACCCGCGGGTTCGCGTACGCATCAACGGCCGCTGGCACCGCGGCACGGCGCACCTGCTGCCCGATGACGACGCCGAGGCACGCCTGCGAACCTTGCCGTCACTCAACAGCTTCGGGGTGCGCACCTTCGGCACGAATCTGCTGACCGTGCGGGTGGACCTGCACGACTGAGCCCGTCGGCCTGACGGCAGGCCCCGTCGCCGAGCGTGCGATCAAGGGCGCCCCTCCCCACCGAATGTGCGCTGCGGGCGAGAAAACGCCCCGGGTGCCGCCTCCAGCGCACGCTCGGCGAGCCGACGTCCGAGTCGCACGCTCGGCGAACCGGCGCTTCGATCCGGTTCGATCCGGCATTGACCGACAGACCCAACAAAAGTAAAGTCAGTTTTACTTTTGGTCGACGAGGAGGCGGTATGGAGTCGTTCGTTCATCTTCGAAAAGGTAAGACCCCCAGGCGGGCTCACGCCGACCTCGAAGGACAGAAGGACGACGAACTGGGCCGCGGCGGGTTCACCGGGCGAACCGCCAACCTGTACCGACGCGAGGACCCGACCGCATTCCGAGCGAAGGGACCGCTGCGCCCTCGCGACGTGCTGTCCAGCGAGCTGAAACCGTCCGACGCGACCGACGCGAACGGCGCTCCCCTGCTGATGTTCTCCAATGCGGACTGCCAGGTGCTGCTGTCGCGCCGGGCCGAGGCGATGCCGTTCTTCGCGCGCTACGTCGACGGCGATCTGCTGTCGTTCGTGCATGAAGGTTCCGGCCTGCTGGAGACCGAATTCGGCCCGCTGCGCTACCGCAGGGGCGACTGGGTGTACCTCCCCAAGGCGTGCACCTGGCGTCAGGTGCCCGACGAGCCGTCGACCTGGCTGATGATCCAGGCCACCGACGAGTTCCGGGTACCGCCGGCCGGCTATCTCGGCCGGCACTTCCCCTTCGATCCCACGCTGGCGGTCATCCCCGATCCGCAGCCGCTGAGCACCGGCGAGGGTCCGCAGCACGAGGGCGGTTACGAGGTCCGGTTGTTCCATGCTCCGATCGACGGTGTGGGCACCACTTCGCTGTTCTACGAACATCATCCGCTCGACGTCGAGGGCTGGCGGGGCGACAACTTCGCGTTCACCTTCAACATCGACGACTACAACGTCGTCACCTCCGACAGCGTGCACCTGCCGCCGACGGTGCACCTGTTCATGCAGGCCACCGGCGTGTACATCATGAACTTCCTGCCCAAGCCCGCCGAGGGCGTGCCGGGCACCGAGCGCACCCCGTGGTACCACCGCAACGTCGACTACGACGAGATCGCGTTCTTCCACGGCGGATCCCTCTACGGCATCCCGATGCCGCCCGGACTGATCTCCCATGCGCCCCAGGGCATTCACCACGGGGCGCCTGAGAAGGCGCGCGAACGCGCCCGCCGCAAGTTCGACGACTACCGGTCGGTGGACTGGCAGGTGATCGCCGTCGACACCCGTCGCCGGCTGGTGCCGTCGGCCGAGATCCTGGCCAACGACCTGGGCCAGCACGCGTGACCGCCGCCGCTCCGGTCAAGTACGAGTACGACCGCATCCCCTATCTCGTTGCCTATCAGAACAACTCGAGCGTTCGCGATGTGTACGGCGGGGTCGCCGAACTCGTCGTGCTGGAGAGCTATCTGCTCAGACCCAAGACCGTCGAATCCGATACCGTGCTGGTGTTCATGCACCCGATCGGCGGGGGCGCATACCTGCCGATGATCAACGCGCTCGCCCGCGCCGGGCACCACGTCATCTACTGCAACAGCCGATTCCGGGGCACCGACTCGGCGCTGCTGATGGAGAAGGTGGTCGAAGACCTCGGCGAGTGCATCAAGGACGCCAGGAATCGGCTCGGCTACGAGAAGGTGGTGCTGGCCGGGTGGAGCGGCGGCGGGTCGCTGTCGGCGTTCTACCAGCAGCAGGCCCAGCACCCGACCGTCACGTCCAGCCCGTCCGGCGACGGACCGGATCTGACCAAGCTCGGCCTGATCCCCGCCGACGGCATCATGCTGCTCGCCGCCCACATCAGCCGGCACGGCACGATGACCGAGTGGCTGGACGCGTCGATCCTCGACGAGTCGGATCCGACCAAGCGCGACCCCGAACTCGACCTGTACGACCCCGACAACCCGAACCAGCCGCCCTATACCGCCGAGTTCCTCGAGCGTTACCGCGCCGCGCAGATCGCCCGCAACCGGCGAATCACCACCTGGGTCAAGGACAAACTCGCCGAGCTGAAAGCGGCGGGCCGTCCCGATGACGAGTTCGCCTTCGTCGTGCACGGCACCATGGCCGACCCCCGCTGGCTGGACCCCGCCGTCGACCCGAACGAGCGCACGCCGGGCACCTGCTACCTCGGTGACCCGCAGGTGGTGAACATGAGCCCCGTCGGGCTGGCCCGGTTCTGCACCCTGCGCAGCTGGCTGTCCCAGTGGAGCTACGACGACGCACACGGCGACGCGGTCACCTGCGGGCCCGATATCGCAGTGCCGGCGCTGGTGATCGGTAATCTGGCCGACGACGCGTGCACACCCAGCCATACCCGCCGGATTTTCGAGGCGATCGGACACCCGGACAAGGAGATGTACGAGATCACCGGGGCGAACCACTACTACGCCGGACCCGACCAGCGCGAGCAGCTGCGCGAGGCGGTGGGGATAGTGACCGATTGGTTGCAGCGCCACCAGTTCGCGGGCCCGCGGTGACACACCCGACCGGACCGCTCGACGGCATCCGGGTGATCGAGGTCGGCACCTTGATCTCCGGACCCTATGCCGGTCGGCTGCTCGGCGACATGGGCGCCGAGGTCATCAAGATCGAACCGCCCGGTGCCCCCGACCCGCTACGGACGTGGGGGCAGGCCGAACTCGACGGCCACCATTTCTTCTGGACGGTGCACGCCCGCAACAAGAAGGCGGTGACGCTGAACCTGCGCGTGCCCGAGGGGCGCGACCTGTTCCTCGACCTCGTGGAGCACAGCGACATCATCGTGGAGAACTTCCGGCCCGGCACGCTGGAGAAGTGGGGCCTGGGCTATGACGTGCTGCGTGCCCGCAACCGCGGCATCATTTTGGTGCGGGTCTCCGGATACGGGCAGACGGGACCGGACGCGCACAAGGCCGGTTACGCGTCGGTCGCCGAGGCGGCCAGCGGCCTGCGCCACATGAACGGCTTCCCCGGAGGTCCCCCGCCGCGGCTGGCGCTGTCGCTCGGTGACAGCCTGGCCGGCATGTTCGCCGCGCAGGGCGCGCTGGCCGCGTTGTACCGCCGCACCGTCACCGGAGACGGTCAGGTCGTCGATGCCGCGCTCACCGAATCATGTTTGGCGGTACAGGAATCCACCATCCCGGACTATGACGTCGGCGGTGTCGTGCGCGGCCCGTCGGGCACCCGCCTGGAGGGCATCGCCCCGTCGAACATCTACCGCAGCGCCGACGGCAGCTGGGTCGTGATCGCCGCCAATCAGGACACGGTGTTCCGCCGGCTGTGTCAGGCGATGGGACAGCCGGAGCTGGCCACCGACGAGCGCTTCGTCAATCACGTTGCGCGCGGCCGGAACCAGGACGAGCTGGACAAGATCATCGGGGACTGGGCGGCGCAGCGCCAACCCACCGACATCATCGCCACGCTGTCCGACGCCGGCGTGATCAGCGGCCCGATCAACACCGTCGCCGAGGTGGTCACCGACCCGCAACTGCAGGCTCGCGGCATGATCGCCGATCACTGGGACGACCGGATCGGCCGAAATGTCAAGGGGCCCGGGGTGGTTCCGGTGCTGTCGGAGACACCGGGGACCATCCGTAACGCCGGCCCCTCACGGCCGGGCCAGCACAACGACGAGGTCTTCGGCGGGCTGCTCGGCCGCAGCGGTGACGAACTGACTCATCTGCACGGCGAAGGGGTGATATGACCGATCTGCCCAGCCACGTCACCATTCGAGACGTCTCCATGCGGGACGGTCTGCAGATCGAGGCGCCGATCCCGTTGTCGGCGAAGCTGGAGCTACTGGCTGCCGTCGCCGCCACCGGGGTACGGGAAATGGAGGCGACGGCGTTCGTTTCGCCGTCGAAGGTGCCTGCGCTCGCCGACGCGCCCGACCTGGCCGCCGAGCTGCACCGCTTCGGCGACATCGAATTCTCGGCCCTGGTGGCCAGCCCGAACGGTGCCAAACGCGCGATCGCGGCCGGGCTGCGTTCCATCGAATACGTCGTCTCGGCGGCCGACGGCCACAGCCGGGCCAACGTCGGCCGCACCTCGGCGGAGGCCACCGCCCAGATTTCGGACATCGTCGGAATCGCCCACGGCAGCGGTACGACCGTCGAGGTGATCGTGGCGACGGCGTGGGACTGCCCCTTCGACGGTCCGACGCCGGTCCGCCGAGTCCTCGACATCGTCGCCGCGGCGACCGACGCCGGGGTCGACCGCCTGGCGCTCGCCGACACCATCGGCACCGCCACCCCGCGCCGGGTGACCGACCTGATCGAAGCGGTGCGCCCCGAGATCGGCCCCGCACCGCTGGGCGCGCACTTCCACAACACCCGCGGAGCCGGGCTGGCCAGCGCCTACGCCGCGGTCAGCGCCGGTGTCACGCGCCTCGACGCATCGGTGGGCGGGCTCGGCGGGTGCCCGTTCGCGCCGGGAGCCAGCGGCAACATCGCCACCGAGGACCTGGTCTACCTGTTGCGCGACAGCGGGATCGGCGTCGACGTCGATCTCGAAGCGGCGATCGCCGCGGCGCGCGTCGCGCAGCAGGCGGTCGGCCACGACCTGCCCGGCGCGCTGTTGCGAGCCGGTGACCGGATACCGGGATAGGCATGTCTCCCGGACCCGCCGAAGCATTGAGCGCCAAGGGCCGCCAGACGCGCCTGGCGATCGAGACCGCGGCCCGCAAGCTCTTCGCCGAGCGCGGGTTCCACGGCACCACCCTCGGCGACATCACCTCGGCGGCGGGCAAATCGCCCGCGGTGTTCTACCGCTACTTCACCGACAAGGAGGACCTGCTCGCCGCACTCGCGCAGTCATTTCTGCGCGACGTGGTGGAACCGTCGGGCTTGAGCGTGCGGATGCCGGAGTCACCGGACGACGACGCGTTCTTCACCACAGTCGTGACCGGCTACTGGACGATGTTCAAGCAGAACATCGGCATCATGATCGCCGTGGCGCAGTTGGCGGCGACCCAGCCCCGGTTCGCCGCCGTTCAGAACGAATTCCGCCGCTTCGGGGTGGACATGGTGGCGGCGTCGGTGCGCCGCGCGCAGGAGCAGGGGTACGGCACCGATCTGCATCCCGAGTACACCGCCGCTGCGATCGCCCTGCTGTTCGAGAACTTCACCACCGTCTTCGTGGGAACCTCCGGACTCGGCTTCGAGATCGGCGACGAGGACGCGATCGCCACGCTGTCGCAGATCTGGAAGAAGACGCTGTACGGGCACTGACCGAGGACAAGGAGAATCAGAGTGGATTTCGCCCTTCCCGAACACCTTTCGACATTGCTGGACGACATGGACGCGTTCATCGAGGCCGAGATCAAGCCGCTGGAGCGCGAACACATCCAGTACTTCGATCACCGCCGCGAGCATGCGCGGACCGATTGGGACAACGGCGGTGTCCCGCGGCGGGAATGGGAGGAGTTGCTCGACGAGATGCGCCGGCGTGCCGACGCCGCGGGCTGGCTGCGCTACGGACTGCCGTCCCGGTTCGGCGGCCGCGACGGCAGCAACCTCGACATGGCGGTGATCCGCGAACATCTGGCGGCCAAGGGCCTCGGGCTGCACAACGACCTGCAGGACGAGTCGTCGATCGTCGGCAACTTCCCGCAGGTCATCATGATGGATAGGTTCGGCACCGAGCAACAGAAGCAGGAGTGGACCGACGCGCTGATCACCGGGAAGCGGTCGATGGCGTTCGGCCTGACCGAGCCGAACCACGGGTCCGACGCGACCTGGTTGGAGACCACGGCGGTGCAGGATGGCGACGAGTGGATCATCAACGGGGCCAAGCGGTTCAACACCGGAGTGCACCGGGCCACTCACGACCTGGTGTTCGCGCGGACCTCCGGGGAGGCCGGCCAGGCGCGTGGTATCACCGCGTTCCTGGTGCCGACCGATGCACCCGGCTTCTCGGTACCGTACTACTGGTGGACCTTCAACATGCCGACCGACCACGGCGAGGTGCTGTTGGACAACGTCCGCGTCCCGTCGGACGCTGTGCTCGGTGAGTTGGACCGCGGCCTGGAGGTAGGGCAGACCTTCCTGCACGAGAACAGGATCCGACAGGCTGCCAGCAGTCTGGGCGCCGCGCAGTACTGCATCGACCGCGCCGTCGCCTACGCCAACGAGCGCAAGGTGTTCGGCAAGCCGCTGTCGACCCACCAGGCCGTGCAATGGCCACTGGTCGAGCTGCAGACCGAAGCCCAGATGGTGCGCCTGCTGGTGCGCTACGCGGCGTCGGAACTGGACCGCAACCATCACATGGAGGTGTCGGACAAGGTGTCGATGGCCAACTACCGGGCCAACCGCCTGGTGTGCGAGGCCGCCGACCGCGCGATGCAGGTGTTCGGCGGTGTCGGCTACAGCCGCCACGAACCGTTCGAGCACATCTACCGCCACCACCGCCGCTACCGAATCACCGAGGGCGCCGAGGAGATCCAGATCAGGCGGGTGGCGCAGCGGCTGTTCGGGTTCGGGCGCAAGTGACTGAGCGCTCGCGCGAAGAGCAGAGGGCAACAGTGACTGAGCTGGCGAACGCACTCGAAGGCATACTGCATCCCGTCCTGGGTGAGGTGACCATCGACGACCTGCAACGGCTGACCGGCGGCGCCAGCCGCACCACGTGGGCGTTCGTGGCGAACGGCCGGGCGCTGATCCTGCGAACCGGTGAGCGCGACGAGTTGCACGCCAGCATGGAGCTCGAAGCCCGGGTGCAGCAGCGCGCCGCCGCGGCGGGCGCTCCGGTTCCGAACATCCTGGCTGCGGACAATTCTGCTGCAGCGCTGGGCAATCCGTATCTGATCTGCGATGCGGTGCCCGGCGAGACGATCGTGCGGCGTATCTTTCGGACCCTTGACGACGCCGGTCGCGCCCGGCTGTTGGCGCAGTGCGCGCAGGCACTGGCGGCGATTCACCGCGCCGACGCCGACGGTGCCGGCCTGACCGCCCCCGACGAACTCGCCGGCTGGCGCCACCGGCTCGACGAGATGGGCGACACCACAGCCACATTCGAGTGGACCTTCCGCCGACTCGAACAGCTGCGCCCCGATCCGTCGCCGATGCGGTTGGTGCACGGCGACTTCCGGATGGGCAACCTGATCGTCGACGAGTCCGGGCTGGCCGCCGTGCTGGACTGGGAGTTGACCCACCTCGGCGAGATCTACGAAGACCTCGCCTGGTTCTGCATCCGCGCGTGGCGGTTCGGGGCCCCCGAGACCATGGGCGCCGGCGGGTTGGGCAGCGTCGAGTCGTTCCTGCGGGCCTACGAGGACGCAGCGGGCGCCCAGGTCGACCGCGACGCGTTCCGCTGGTGGCTGACCGTGGCCACGCTGCGGTGGGGGGTGATCTGCCGGCACCAGGCCGAGCGTCACCTGTCCGGCGAGAATCGGTCGGTCGAGTTGGCGGCGATCGGCCGGCGCGTCAGCGAAACCGAATGGGACCTGCTGGATCTGCTCGAAGGAGCCGGGCCGCGATGACGAACCGCCCCACCGCGGCCGAGCTCGTCGCCGCGGTCGCCGACTTCCTCGACGGCGACGTCCGCGCTGCCACCACAGGCCAGGTCGGATTTCATGCCCGAGTGGCCGCCAACGTGCTGCGCATCGTGGAGCGCGAACTGCGCGACACCACTGCGGCATCGGCCGAGGCGGCGCTGCAGGATCTCGGCTACACCGACGAGGACTCGTTGGCCGCGGCGATCCGGGCCGGACAGCTCGACGAGCGCGGCGAGGATGTCATCGCCTGCCTGCGGGTCCTGGTACGTCACCGGCTGTCGCACGACCACCCCGGCTACGACGACAGTCGGTGACCGTCAGCTCCGGCGCACCCGGGCCAGCCAGGCCGGTTCGTCGACGCGCGTACCGACCGCCAGGCCCAGATCGGCGGCATGGATCTCGGTGACCACGCCCCGGTAGGTCGTCGTCGTCAGGGACTCGAGATCCCAGCCCTGCCCGAAGGCAGCACGCAGGGTTCGCTCGCCGACCTGTGGGCCGAAGCCCCGACCGGCGTCCGACAACGCCAGCACGTGCACGACGGAGCCGGGGGTGGTCGCGCGGTGCAGGCCGGTCACGTAACGCGCCCGGTCGTCATCGGCGAAGATGTGGAACAGCGCGCTGTCGACGACGGTGTCGTAGGTGGGGTGCGCACCGAGGTTCAGCGCGTCGCCGACCTCGAACCGCGCGTCGACTCCCTGCTGCGCCGCGTTGCGCCGCGCCTGGGCCACGGCTTCCGGTGCACCGTCGACACCGACGACGTCGTAGCCGCGACGGGCGAGCAGGATGGTGTGCTCGCCGGTGCCGCAGCCCACATCGAGGACGCGTCCGCTGATCAGGCCGGCGCGTTCCAGCTCGACGATGGCGGGCTGCGGCTCGCCGATCACCCAGGGCGGGGTCCGGTTCTTGTAGAAGTCGTCGAAATTGGACAGGGTGGGCGTTTGATCCATGTCCGCAGCATGCAACCTGAACAGAAGTTGAGGTCAACCCGATGTGTGTGATCGATCCGGACCGCGTCGCCGCCATCGGTGACGCGCTTTTCGCGGCCATCGAGGGTGGCGACATCGCGACGGTGGCGCGGCTGTTCGCCCCGGACATCGCGGTGCGCAAGACCGGCGATCGCCGCGACAACGACCACGCCCGCTCGGTCAGGATCCTCGACTGGTTCATCACCTCGACCGTGGATCGCCGCTACCAGGTGCTGGACCGCCAGTTGTTCCCCGGAGGCTTCGTACAGCAACACCTCCTGCACGCGACCGCGCCGACCGGCGAAGCGCTCGCGATCCGCGTCTGCATCGTGATCAAGATCGGTGCCGACGGGCGGATCACCCGGGTCGACGAGTACTTCGACCCGGCAGAGATTGCGCCGTTGCTCGACCAACCGGCCTGACGTCGTATTTCCGGGACGGGACCCGACAGCACGGATAGCATCGCGGTCATGGCTGAGTCCGCCTCGATGCCCCCGTCGACGTTGCGGATCCTGGTGTACAGCGACAATCCGAGGACCCGCGAACAGGTGCGACTCGCTCTGGGCAAACGAATTCATCCCGAGCTGCCCGAGCTGAGCTACCACGACGTCGCGACCGGCCCGATGGTGATACAGCAGATGGACGCGGGCGGCTTCGATCTGGTGATCCTCGACGGAGAGGCCAGCCCGGTCGGCGGCATGGGCATCGCCAAACAGCTCAAGGACGAGATCACCGACTGTCCGCCGGTGCTGGTGCTGACCGGACGACCCGACGACGCCTGGCTGGCCCGGTGGTCGCGCGCGGAGGCCGCAGTGCCGCACCCGATCGACCCGATCCGCCTCGGTGAGGCTGTGGTGTCCGTGCTGCGCGCCGCGGCCTAGCGTGGCGATTTCGGCCAAAACACCTGTGGCCGTTCCCTGTTCGCGGCAAGGAGGGATCGCCGCGCGACGCCAGTAGCGATACTAACCAAAATGTGTGGCTTGTGTCGCAAACGGGTCTAGGCTGTGTGGCAGCTCACATCGACTGACCCCGAGGAGCGCCAGCGCCGTATGAATCTGTACACGCCGATACTGGTGCTTGGCGCGATTGCTGCCGTGTTCGCCGTGGGGTCGGTCGGCATCGCCCTGCTGATCGGGCCCCGACGCTACAACCACGCCAAGCTCGAGGCCTACGAGTGCGGCATCGAGCCGATGGATGCCTCGGATCCGGCGGCGGCCGCGACCGGGCAGCGCTTTCCGATCAAGTACTACCTGACGGCGATGCTGTTCATCATCTTCGACATCGAGATCGTCTTCCTCTACCCGTGGGCCGTCGCGTTCGACGAGCTCGGGGCGTTCGGCGTGATCGCGGTGGCGCTGTTCCTGTTCAACGTCTCGGTGGCGTACGCGTACGAATGGCGACGGGGAGGCATGGCGTGGGATTAGAGGAGCGGTTGCCCGGCGGCATCCTGCTGTCGACGGTGGAGAAGGTCGCAGGCTACGTCCGGAAAGGGTCACTGTGGCCGGCGACGTTCGGCCTGGCCTGCTGCGCGATCGAGATGATGGCCACCGCCGGGCCACGTTTCGACATCTCCCGGTTCGGGATGGAGCGGTTCTCGGCGACTCCCCGACAAGCCGACCTGATGATCGTCGCCGGGCGGGTCAGCCAGAAGATGGCGCCGGTGTTGCGGCAGATCTACGACCAGATGGCCGAACCGAAGTGGGTTCTCGCGATGGGGGTGTGCGCGTCGTCGGGCGGCATGTTCAACAACTACGCGGTCGTGCAGGGCGTGGACCACGTGGTGCCCGTCGACATCTACCTGCCGGGCTGTCCGCCCCGCCCGGAGATGCTGTTGCACGCGATCCTGAAGCTGCACGACAAGATTGCGCAGATGCCGCTCGGAGTCAACCGCGAGGAAGCCATCCGCGCGGCTGAGCAGGCCGCGCTGGCCTTGCCGCCGACGATCGAACTCCGGGGGCTGCTGAGGTGAGCTCCGGCGACAGCGAGGGCGGGGGCCGCCCGGAGGTCATCGGTGTGCGCCGCGGCATGTTCGGCGCCCAGGACAGCGGGGACACCTCGGGCTACGGGCGGTTGGTGCGGCCGGTGGTGCTGCCGGGCGGTTCGCCGCGCCCGTACGGCGGCTATTTCGACGAGGTCGTCGACACGTTGGCCGCCGCCCTCGGCGATCGCTTCGGCGAGGCGATCGAGGCGGTCGTCGTCTACCGCGACGAGCTGACGCTCGAAACCCGCCGCGAACACCTGCGAGTGGTCGCGCAGACCCTGCGCGACCATGCGGACCTGCGATTCGAACTATGTCTGGGCGTCAGCGGCGTGCACTATCCCGACGACAGCGGGCGGGAACTGCACGCGGTGTATCCGCTGATGTCGATCACCCACAATCGTCGCCTCCGTATCGAGGCCACCGCGCCCGACGCCGACCCGCACATTCCGTCGCTGTTCGGCGTCTATCCGACGACGGACTGGCACGAGCGGGAGACCTACGACTTCTTCGGCATCGTCTTCGACGGCCACCCGGCCCTGACGCGCATCGAGATGCCTGACGACTGGATCGGCCATCCCCAGCGCAAGGACTACCCGCTGGGCGGGATCCCGGTGGAGTATCACGGCGCCGAGGTGCCGCCGCCCGACCAGCGGAGGTCCTACCACTGATGACGACATCGCAGAGCGTTCCCGGTCCCACCGATCGTGTGGTCGTCGTCGGCGGCCAGGACTGGGACCAGGTCGTCACCGCGGCCCGGCAGAACGCCGCCGAGCACGCCGGGGAACGCATCGTGGTGAACATGGGCCCGCAACATCCGTCCACCCACGGTGTGCTGCGGCTGATCCTGGAGATCGAAGGCGAGACCATCGTCGAGGCCCGTTGCGGAATCGGCTACCTGCACACCGGGATCGAGAAGAACCTCGAGTACCGCACCTGGACCCAAGGTGTCACCTTCGTCACGCGAATGGATTACCTGTCACCGTTTTTCAACGAGACGGTGTACTGCCTCGGCGTCGAGAAGCTGCTCGATGTGACCGACGCGATCCCGGAACGCGCGTCGGTGATCCGGGTGCTGTTGATGGAGCTCAACCGGATCTCCAGCCACCTGGTCGCGCTGGCCACCGGCGGGATGGAACTCGGCGCGATGACGGCGATGTTCCTCGGCTTCCGCGAGCGCGAGCTCATCCTGTCGGTGTTCGAGACCATCACCGGGCTGCGGATGAACCATGCCTACATCCGGCCGGGAGGGGTCGCGGCAGATCTCCCCGACGAGGCTCTTCCGGAGCTGCACGAGCTGCTCGACCTGCTGCCGACGCGCCTGAGCGACATGGAGGATCTGCTCAACGAGAACTACATCTGGAAGGCCCGCACCCAGGATGTCGGATATCTGGACCTGACCGGGTGCATGGCGCTCGGTGTGACGGGGCCGGTACTGCGTTCCACCGGGCTCCCCCACGACCTGCGCAAGGCGCAGCCGTACTGCGGCTACGAAACCTACGACTTCGACGTCGTCACCGACGACCGCTGTGATTCCTACGGCCGCTACCTGATTCGCGTCAAAGAGATGCGGGAGTCGATCAAGATCGTCGAGCAGTGTGTGCAACGGCTCGAAAGATCGGCCGGTGAGCCCGTGATGATCACCGACAAGAAGCTCGCGTGGCCGGCCGACCTGGAAGTGGGTCCCGACGGGCTGGGCAACTCCCCGAAGCACATCGCCAAGATCATGGGCCACTCGATGGAGGGACTGATCCACCACTTCAAGCTGGTAACCGAGGGGATCCGGGTGCCCGCCGGTCAGGTCTACGTCGCCGTCGAGTCACCACGCGGGGAACTGGGTGTGCACATGGTGTCCGACGGCGGCACCCGGCCCTACCGGGTGCACTACCGCGACCCGTCGTTCACCAATCTGCAGGCGGTGGCCGCGATGTGCGAAGGCGCCATGGTGGCCGATGCGATCGCCGCGGTCGCGTCGATCGACCCGGTCATGGGCGGGGTGGACAGGTGACGGGCATCTTCCTCGAGCTCGGGCAACGACCCGACGAACCCGGTCCCCCGATCCACGGCCCGTCGCAGTACCCGGCCGATGTCACTGCGCGCCTGGACGCCGACGCGGCGGTGATCGTCGCGCGCTACCCGCAAGCCCGGTCGGCACTGCTGCCGCTGCTCCATCTGGTGCAAGCCGAGGACGGCTGTCTGACACCGGCCGGAATCGGTTTCTGCGCACGACAGTTGGGGCTCACCGATGCCGAAGTGACCGCGGTGGCCACCTTCTATTCGATGTACCGGCGGACGCCGACAGGCGACTATCTCGTGGGCGTGTGCACCAACACGCTGTGCGCGGTGATGGGCGGTGACGCGATCCTCGACGCCCTCGAACAACACCTCGACATCCCGGCCGGGCAGACCACCGCCGACGGCACCGTCACCCTCGAGCATGTGGAGTGCAACGCCGCCTGCGACTACGCCCCCGTGGTGATGGTCAACTGGGAGTTCTTCGACAACCAGACCCCGTCGTCGGCACGTGATCTCGTCGACGCGCTGCGGTCCGGCCGGCCGCCGACGCCGTCACGCAGTACGGCGCTGTGCCGGTTCCGGGAAACCGCGAGACTCCTTGCCGGGCTCGGTGATTCCGACGGCGGTGACGCGCCGGTCGGCACCGCCACACTGGCCGGGCTGCGGTATGCCCGCGAGCACGCGATGTCCGCACCGGAGCCCGGCGCGACCCCGACCGACAATGCAGTGGCCGAACCCGGCCACGAACGTGCCGAGGCCGCCGACGCGGTGCGGAACCAGCCGGCGCCGGCACCGTCGGCCGACGTGCCCGCGCAACCGGCCACACCCGAAACCGACCCGGAAGCAGCGGATTCATGACGACGGCCCTGACCCCCGTGCTCAGCCGGTTCTGGGACGAACCGCAGCCGTGGTCGATGGACACCTACCGCCGCCACGGTGGCTATCAGGCGCTGGAGCGGGCCTTGGCGATGAGTCCCGACGACGTCATCGCGACGGTGAAGGACTCAGGCCTGCGCGGCCGCGGCGGCGCCGGCTTCCCGACCGGCACGAAGTGGTCGTTCATCCCGCAGCAGCGCAGCCCGCGGAGCGACCAGACGGCACAGGGTGACACGGGCGCGGCGGCCAAGCCGCACTACCTCGTGATCAACGCCGACGAGTCAGAACCCGGAACGTGCAAGGACATTCCGCTGCTGCTGACCACACCGCACTTTCTGGTCGAAGGCGCGATCATCGCGGCGTACGCCATCCGGGCCCACCACGCGTTCATCTATCTGCGCGGCGAGGTGGTGCCGGTGTTGCGCCGGTTGCAGGCCGCGGTCGCCGAGGCCTACCGGGCGGGCCATCTCGGCCGTGACATCCACGGGTCCGGCTTCGACCTGGAGCTGATCGTGCACGCCGGCGCCGGCGCCTACATCTGCGGCGAGGAGACCGCGCTGCTCGATTCGCTGGAGGGCCGGCGCGGTCAGCCCCGGCTGCGCCCGCCGTTTCCGGCGATCGCCGGTCTGTATGCGTGCCCGACGGTGGTCAACAACGTCGAGTCGATAGCCAGCGTGCCGCCGATTCTGCTCAACGGCGTGGACTGGTTCCGCTCGATGGGTTCGGAGAAGTCGCCCGGCTTCACGCTGTATTCGCTGTCCGGGCACGTCACCACGCCCGGTCAGTACGAGGCGCCGCTGGGAATCACGTTGCGCGAGTTGCTCGATTACGCCGGCGGAGTGCGCGCGGGGCATTCGCTGAAGTTCTGGACCCCCGGCGGCTCGTCGACGCCGCTGCTGACCGACGAGCACCTCGACGTGCCACTGGACTACGAGGGGATGGCCGGAGTCGGTTCGATGCTGGGTACCAAGGCGCTACAGATCTTCGATGACACGACCTGTGTGGTGCGCGCCGTGCGCCGGTGGACGCAGTTCTACGCCCACGAATCGTGCGGGAAGTGCACGCCGTGCCGGGAGGGCACCTACTGGCTGGCCCAGATCTACGAGCGGCTCGAGAACGGGGCCGGCACCGAGGCCGATCTCGACAAGCTCCTCGACATCTCCGACAACATCTTCGGCAAGTCGTTCTGTGCGCTCGGCGACGGCGCAGCCAGCCCGATCATGAGCTCGCTGAAGTACTTTCGCCCCGAGTACGAAGCGCACCTGGCGGGCGGCTGCCCGTTCGACCCGTACGCCTCGATGCTGGCGGCCCCGGAAGGAGCGCGTCGATGACCTCCTTCGCGAGCAGACGCGAAAGCCCCCAGAAAGAGGGGAATTCGCGGGATTTGGCGTCTGCTCGGCAAGAAGAAATGGTGTCGCTGACCATCGACGACCAGCAGCTGGAGGTGCCCAAGGGCACGCTGGTGATCCGGGCGGCTGAACTGATCGGGATTCAGATCCCCCGGTTCTGCGACCATCCGCTGCTCGACCCGGTCGGCGCCTGCCGGCAGTGTCTGGTCGAGGTCGAGGGCCAGCGCAAACCGCTGGCATCGTGCACCACCACCGTCACCGCGGACATGGTGGTGCGCACCCAGTTGACGTCGGCCGCGGCCGACAAGGCCCAGCAGGGCGTGATGGAATTGCTGCTGATCAACCATCCGCTCGACTGCCCGGTCTGCGACAAGGGCGGCGAGTGTCCGCTGCAGAACCAGGCGATGTCGCATGGCCGGGCCGAGACCCGGTTCACCGACCAGAAGCGGACGTTCCCGAAGCCGATCAACATCTCGTCGCAGGTCCTGCTCGACCGGGAGCGTTGCGTGCTGTGCGCACGCTGCACCCGCTTCTCCGATCAGATCGCCGGCGACCGCTTCATCGATCTGCTCGAACGCGGTGCGCTGCAACAGGTCGGAATCGCTGTGGGAGAACCGTTCCAGTCCTATTTCTCCGGCAACACGGTGCAGATCTGTCCGGTCGGGGCGCTGACCGGCGCCGCGTACCGATTCCGGGCCCGGCCGTTCGATCTGGTATCGAGCCCCAGCGTGTGCGAACACTGCGCATCGGGGTGCGCGCAGCGCACCGACCACCGGCGCGGCGCTGTGTTGCGGCGCCTGGCCGGCGACGACCCCGAGGTCAACGAGGAGTGGAACTGCGACAAGGGCCGGTGGGCATTTACCTATGCCACGGTCGGCGACCGCATCACCACCCCACTGCTGCGCGACGCCGACGGCGGGTTGCGGCCCGCGTCGTGGTCGGAGGCCCTGACGGTGGCGGCTGCGGGCCTCGCGGCGGCGAAGGGCCGCGCCGGTGTGCTGGTCGGCGGACGAATGACCGCCGAAGATGCCTACGCATACGCGAAGTTCACCCGAATCGTGCTCGGCACCAACGACATCGACTTCCGCGCTCGCGCGCACAGCGCCGAGGAGGCCGCCTTCCTCGCCGGGCATGTCGCCGGCCGGCCGATGACCGTGACCTATGCCGATCTGGAGCACGCCCCCGCCGTGCTGCTGGCCGGTCTGGAGCCCGAGGACGAGTCACCGATCGTGTTCCTGCGGCTGCGCAAGGCGGTCCGTCGCCACGGTCTGCGGGTGATGGCCGCCGCCGCGCTGTCGAGCCGGGGCGCCGAGAAGCTCTCCGCCCAGCTCCACCCGGCGGTGCCGGGCCGCGAAGCCGACGTGCTCGACGGACTGACCGGTCACGAACTGCTCGGCATGCCCGGAGCGGTGATCCTGCTCGGGGAGCGGCTGGCCGCTTCGCCGGGCGCCTTCGCCGCGGCGGTGCGCCTCTCGGAGAGCACCGGCGCGCGGCTGGCCTGGGTGCCGCGGCGCGCCGGAGACCGCGGCGCGGTCGAGGCCGGAGCGCTGCCGAACCTGCTCCCCGGCGGCCACCCGGTCGACGACGCGCGCGCCCGTGCGCAGGTCGCCGCGGGCTGGTATGTCGACGGCCTGCCCGGCACACCCGGGCGGGACGGGCAGGCGATCCTCGCGGCGGCACGCGCCGGTGCGCTGGGCGCGCTGCTGGTCGGCGGCGTCGAGCCCGCCGACCTGACCGACCCGGCCGGTGCCCTGGCTGCGCTGGAGGCGGTGCCGTTCCTCGTCAGCCTCGAGCTGCGGGAGAGCGCGGTCACCGCCCGCGCGGACGTGGTCTTCCCGGTCGCCCCGGCCGTGGAGAAAGCCGGCTCGTACGTCAACTGGGAGGGGCGGATTCGGCCGTTCGAGCCCTCGCTGCACACCAACGCCGTCCCGGATCTGCGGGTGCTGAATTTCCTGGCCGACGAGATCGGTGTCGACCTCGGCCTGCCCACCCCCGCCGCAGCAGCCGAGGAACGGGCCCGCCTCGGCGTCTGGGCCGGCGACCGTGCGCCGGTGCCGGCATCGTCGTCACCCGGCCCCGAGCCCGGCCCCGGTCAGGCGGTCCTGGCCGGATGGCGGATGCTGCTCGACAACGGACGGCTGCAGGACGGCGAACCCCACCTGGCGGGCACGGCCCGCCCGCCGGTGGCTCGGCTGTCACCGGCCACCGCCGCCGAGATCGGAGTCGGCCACGGTGATCGGGTCACGGTCAGCACCGAGCACGGCGCGATCACCGTCCCGCTCGAGATCACCGGCATGGTCGATCGCGTGGTGTGGTTGCCGCTGAACTCCCGCGACAGCACCGTGCACGCAACCCTGGGCGTGACAACCGGTGCAGTCGTCGCGATCGGACGGCCACGCTGATGACCTACCCCGACCCGACCCTGTTCGGTCACGACCCCTGGTGGCTGATTCTGGCCAAAGCGCTGGGCGTGTTCGCGTTCCTGGTGCTGACCGTGCTGGCGGCCATCCTGATCGAGCGAAAAATCCTCGGCCGCATGCAGTTGCGGTTGGGGCCCAACCGCGTCGGCCCGCGGGGCCTGCTGCAGTCACTGGCCGACGGGGTCAAACTCGCGCTGAAAGAAGGACTGGTCCCGGCCGGGGTGGACCGGTGGATCTACCTCGCCGCGCCGGTCATCTCGGTAATCCCGGCGTTCATGGCCTTCGCCGTCATCCCGCTGGGTGGCGAGGTGTCGGTGTTCGGGCACCCGACCGCGCTGCAGCTCACCGACCTGCCGGTCGCGGTGCTCTACATCCTGGCGGTGACGTCGATCGGCGTGTACGGGATCGTACTGGCCGGCTGGGCGTCGGGGTCGGTGTATCCGCTGCTGGGCGGACTGCGATCCACCGCGCAGGTGGTCAGCTACGAGATCGCGATGGGCCTGTCGTTCGTCGCGGTGTTCATCTTCTCCGGCACCATGTCGACGTCGGGAATCGTTGCCTCACAGTCGAACAGCTGGTTCGTGCTGGTGCTGCTGCCATCCTTTCTGGTGTACCTGGTGTCGATGGTCGGCGAGACCAACCGGGCGCCGTTCGACCTGCCCGAAGCCGAGGGCGAGCTCGTCGGCGGATTCCACACCGAGTACTCGTCGCTGAAGTTCGCGATGTTCATGCTCGCCGAATACGTCAACATGACCACCGTGTCGGCGCTGGCGACCACGATGTTCCTCGGCGGCTGGCAGGCGCCGTGGCCGGTGAGCATGATCGACGGCGCCAACAGCGGCTGGTGGCCGCTGCTGTGGTTCACCGCCAAGGTCTGGCTGTTCCTGTTCTTCTTCATGTGGCTGCGCGCGACGCTGCCGCGCCTGCGGTACGACCAGTTCATGGCGATGGGCTGGAAGTTGCTGATCCCGGTGTCGCTGGGCTGGATCATGGTCGTGGCCGCCCTGCGGGTCCTCGTCGACGAGGACGCGAGCAGGTGGGCGGTGGGGCTGGTCGGCCTCGGCACCGTCGCGGCGATCGCGGCCACCCTGTTGGCGGGCCGGCGCGTCCGGCGTGACCGGCGACGCCGCACGTCTCCCCCGCCGCCCGATTCCGGCGCCTTCCCGGTGCCGCCTCTCCCCGTGAAGGAGCGTGCAGATGCCTAGGTTCCTCGACGCGATCGCCGGGTTCGGTGTGACGTTCGGTTCGATGTTCAAGAAGCCGGTCACCGAGCAGTACCCGGAGAAACCGGGCCCGGTGGCGCGGCGCTATCACGGCCGGCACCAACTCAACCGGTACCCCGACGGTCTGGAGAAGTGCATCGGCTGCGAGTTGTGCGCGTGGGCGTGCCCGGCCGACGCGATCTACGTCGAGGGCGCCGACAACACCGAAGCCGAACGCTACTCACCCGGCGAACGCTACGGACGGGTGTACCAGATCAACTATCTGCGCTGCATCGGCTGCGGGCTGTGTATCGAGGCCTGTCCGACCCGCGCGCTGACCATGACCAACGACTACGAGATGGCCGACGACAACCGCGCCGACCTGATCTACGGCAAGGACAAGCTGCTGGCCCCGCTCGCGCCCGGCATGCAGGCGCCGCCGCACCCGATGGCCCCGGGCAGCACCGACGAGGACTACTACCTCGGCAACATCGCTCCCATCTCGGAGGACGCTCGGTGACGTCGCACGGGAGGCGCCGACGTGGGTGAGACGATTCTGTTCTGGGTGCTGGCGGTGGTGTCGGTCGTCGGTGCGCTCGGCGTGGTCGCCGCGCCGAAAGCGGTGTACTCGGCGATCTCGCTGGCCGGCACCATGATCGCGCTCGCGGTGCTCTACATCGCCCAGGACGCACCGTTTCTCGGCGTCGTCCAGGTGGTGGTCTACACCGGCGCGGTGATGATGTTGTTCCTTTTCGTGGTCATGCTCATCGGGGTCGACTCCTCGGAGTCCCTGGTGGAGACGATTCGCGGACAACGCGTGGCGGCCATCGTCATCGGGGTTGGGTTCGGCATTCTGCTGATTGCGGGCATCGGCAGCGTCTCGGTGGACGGTGTCGCCGGACTGGCCGCCGCGAACGCCGACGGCAACGTGGAGGGCCTGGCGGCGCTGATCTTCACCGAGTACCTGTGGGCCTTCGAACTGACCGGGGCGCTGCTCATCACGGCCACGCTCGGCGCGATGGTGCTGGCGCACCGGGAACGGTTCGACCGCCGCAAGACCCAGCGTGAGTTGGCCGTCGAGCGCTTCGGTCCGGGCGGCCATCCCACGACGCTGCCCAACCCGGGGGTCTACGCCCGCCACAACGCGGTGGACGTCCCCGCGCGGCTGCCCGACGGCAGCGGCTCGGCGCTGTCGGTCAGCGCGATCCTGCAGACCCGACCGGTCCCCGAAACCGACGGGAGCGCCGATGAACCCCGATAACTACCTGTACCTGTCCGCGCTGCTGTTCACCATCGGCGCCGCCGGAGTGCTGTTGCGGCGCAACGCACTGGTGATGTTCATGTGTGTCGAACTGATGCTCAACGCCGCCAACCTGGCGTTCGTCTCGTTCTCCCGCATCCACGGGCACCTCGACGGACAGGTGGTCGCGTTCTTCACCATGGTGGTGGCGGCCTGCGAAGTGGTGATCGGGCTGGCGATCATCATGACCATCTTCCGGACCCGGCGCTCGGCCAGCGTCGACGCGGCGAACCTGTTGAGGCACTGAGCGCCGATGACCCTCCCCGTGTGGTTGCCGATCGCACTGCCGCTCGCCGGTGCCCTGGTGCTGCTGCTGGGCGGCCGGCGTACCGACCGGTGGGGCCACCTGCTGGGCACTGCCGCGGCGCTGGCGTCCTTCGGCTGCGCCGCAGCACTGTTCGCCGACATGCTGGGACGCGATGCGCAGGCACGCACCCTCGGCCAGACCCTGTTCACCTGGGTCCCGGTCGGCGAGCTGCGAGTCGACTTCGGGCTGCACCTCGACCAGCTGTCGATGTGCTTCGTGCTGTTGATCACCGGCGTCGGGTCGCTGATCCACATCTACTCGATCGGCTACATGGCCCACGATCCCGACCGCAGAAGGTTCTTCGCGTACCTGAACCTGTTCCTGGCCGCGATGCTGGTGCTGGTGCTGGCCGACAACTACCTCGGGCTGTATCTCGGCTGGGAGGGCGTCGGCCTGGCGTCCTACCTGCTGATCGGGTTCTGGGCGCACAAGCCGTCCGCGGCCACCGCGGCCAAGAAGGCGTTCGTGGTCAACCGAGTCGGCGACGTCGGACTGGCGGTCGCGCTGATGGTGATGTTCAGCGCCGTCGGTGCGGTGTCGTTCACCGCCGTCTTCGACGCCGCACCGCAACTCGGCGAGACCACGCTGACCGCGATCGGATTGATGCTGCTGCTGGCCGCGTGCGGCAAGTCCGCGCAGGTGCCGCTGCAGTCCTGGCTCGGCGATGCGATGGAGGGCCCCACGCCGGTGTCGGCGCTGATCCACGCGGCGACGATGGTCACCGCGGGCGTGTACCTGATCGTGCGGTCGGGGCCGGTGTTCGACTCGGCACCGTACGCGCAGACCGCGGTGGTGCTCGTCGGCGCGGTGACCCTGCTGTTCGGCGCGGTGATCGGCTGCGCCAAGGACGACATCAAGAAGGCGCTGGCCGCCTCGACCATGAGTCAGATCGGCTACATGGTGCTCGCCGCAGGCCTGGGCCCGGTGGGCTACGCGTTCGCGATCATGCATCTGCTCACCCACGGGTTCTTCAAGGCCGGCCTGTTTCTCGGCGCCGGCTCGGTGATGCATGCGATGGACGACGACGTGGACATGCGCCGCTACGGCGGGCTGCGCACCGCGCTGCCGATCACCTTTGTCACGTTCGGTCTGGGCTATCTGGCCATCATCGGGGTCCCGCCGCTGGCCGGGTTCTTCTCCAAGGACAGCATCATCGAGGCCGCGCTGGGGGCCGGCGGCGTCAAGGGTGTGGTGCTGGGGGCGGTGACCATCCTGGGTGCGGGCATCACCGCGTTCTACATGACGCGGGTGATGCTGCTGACGTTCTTCGGTGAAAAGCGTTGGGGTACGGCAGGGGCGAGCGAAGCGACGGGGGATGGTACGGCGAGAGATCCCCACGAGGCACCCGCGGTTATGACGTGGCCGATGATCCTGCTGGCGGTCGGGTCGGTGACCTCGGGTGCCGCGCTGGCGATCGGCGGCACCCTGCAGCGTTGGCTGGAACCGGTGGTCGGCGGGGCGGAGGTCCACCACGTGCTGCCCGTCTGGGTGGTGACCGCGATCGTGCTCTCGGTGGTCGCGGTCGGCATCGTCGTCGCCTACCGCATGTACGGCACCCGGCCGGTCGCCGACGAGCCACCGGCCGCGTCAGCGCTGACCGTCGCCGCGCGCCGTGATCTCTACGGCGACACGTTCAACGAAAAGGTGTTCATGGCGCCGGGGTGGAACCTCACACGCGGTCTCGTCGAGATCGATGACGAGGCGGTCGACGGGGTCGGCACCGGGCTGGCCCACGCGGTGGGGCGGGTGTCGGACGGGCTGCGGCGGCTGCAGACCGGTTTCGCCCGCTCCTACGCGCTGACGATGCTGGCCGGAGCGGTCCTGCTCACGGCGATGATCCTGGCGGTGAATCTGTGGTGAGCTTCCCGTGGTTGACCGTGTTGTGGGCCGTCCCGATGGTGGGCGCGCTGGTGGTGATGGTGTTGCCCGCGGCCGCGCGCGGGTTGGCCAAGGCCGTGGCCCTCGCGGTGTCGCTGCTGGTGCTCGTCCTCGCCGGCGTGGTGGCGGTCGGGTTCGACCCGTCCGGGGAACAATTCCAGTTCGTCGAGAACTACCGCTGGATACCGTCTTTCGGGACCGGATACATTCTCGGCGTCGACGGGATCGCATTGGCCCTGGTGGTGCTGACCGCCGTGCTGGTGCCACTGCTCATCATGGCCGGCTGGAACGATGCGCGCGACCAGTCCAGCTGGGGCGGCCGGTCGGTCCACGTGTACTTCGCGCTGACGCTGGCCGTCGAGTCCATGGTGCTGATCTCGTTGCTGGCTCTGGACATCCTGCTGTTCTACGTGTTCTTCGAAGCCATGCTGATTCCGATGTACTTCCTGATCGGCGGCTTCGGCGGGGAGCGGCGCAGCGCCGCGGCGGTGAAGTTCCTGCTGTACAACCTGTTCGGCGGTCTGATCATGCTGGCCGCTGTGGTGGGGCTCTATGTCGCGACGGCCACCAGCGCGGCGTTCGATGCCGGGACGTTCGACTTCCGCGCCATCGTCGCCGCGGTCACCGGTGGTGAGTTCGTCCTCAACCCGCTGGTGATGCACCTGATCTTCGGCGGTTTCATGTTCGCGTTCGCGATCAAGGCGCCGCTGTGGCCGTTTCACCGGTGGCTGCCCGACGCGGCGGTGGAGGCCACCCCGGCCAGCGCGGTGCTGATGATGGCCATCGTGGACAAGGTCGGCACGTTCGGCATGATCCGCTACTGCCTCCCGCTGTTCGGCGATTCGGCGGCCTACTTCCGGCCGCTGATCGTCACCCTCGCGGTCATCGGCATCGTGTACGGCGCGGTCGTCGCGATCGGGCAGACCGACGTCATGCGGTTGATCGCCTACACGTCGATCTCGCACTTCGGCTTCATCATTCTCGGCATCTTTGTGATGACCTCGCAGGGGCAGTCCGGGTCGACGCTGTACATGGTCAACCACGGCATCTCGACGGCCGCGCTGTTCCTTATCGCGGGTTTCCTGGTGTCGCAGCGCGGTTCGCGTCTGATCAGTGCCTACGGCGGGGTACAGAAGGTGGCACCGGTGCTCGCGGGAACCTTCCTGGTCGCCGGGCTGGCGACGTTGTCGCTGCCTGGGCTGGCCCCGTTCATCAGTGAATTCCTGGTGCTGATCGGCACATTCACCCGGTACCCCGCGCTGGCGGTGTTCGCCGCGAGCGCGCTGGTGCTGTCGGCGATCTACATCCTCTGGATGTACCAGCGCATGATGACCGGACCGGTCCGACCCGGAAACGGTGAGCTGCGAGATCTACGGCCGCGGGAGGTCGCCGTGGTGGCACCGCTGATCGCGCTGCTCGTGGTGCTCGGTGTCTACCCGAAACCGGCGCTGGACGTCATCGATCCGGCTGTCGGCTACACGCTGACCACCATCGACCAGTCCGACCCACCACCCGCGATCGCGGAAGGACCGCTGCGATGAACCCGGTGACCCCGGCGGTCGAATACAGTCTGATCTCGCCGATGCTGATCGTGTTCGGCGCTGCGGTACTCGGGGTGCTCTTCGAGGCGTTCCTGCCGCGGCGCCTGCGCTACGGGGCGCAGCTGCTGCTGAGTCTGGGCGGGTTGGCCGCGGCGTTCGTCGCCGTGCTCCTGGTGGCCCGAAACCTCGCCGGAGGCAACGGATCCCTCGCGGTCATGGGGGCGCTGGCCGTCGACCGGCCCGCGCTGTTCCTGCAGGGCACCATCCTGCTGATCGGGGTACTGGGTATGCTGCTGATCGGTCAGCGGCACCTCGCCGGCGCGCACGCGCGGGACGAGGCGGGCCTGGACGGATTCACCCCGCAGGCCTCGGCGGTGCCCGGCGGTGTCGCCGAGCAGGTGGCGACCCGGGCCGGCGTGGTGCAGACCGAGGTCTTCCCGCTGACGCTGTTCGCCACCGGCGGCATGCTGATCTTCCCCGCTTCCAACGACCTGCTGACGATGTTCATCGCGTTGGAGGTGTTGTCGCTGCCGCTGTACCTGCTGTGCGGCCTGGCGCGCCGTCGGCGGATGCTGTCTCAGGAAGCCGCGCTCAAGTACTTTCTGCTGGGCGCGTTCTCGTCGGCGTTCTTTCTCTACGGCGCCGCGCTGCTGTACGGCTACGCCGGCACCCTGAAACTGCCGGGCATCGCCGACGCGGTGGCCGCCGGTGCGGGCACCACGTCGCTGGCCCTGGTCGGGGTGGCCCTGCTGCTGGTCGGTGTGCTGTTCAAGATCGGGGCCGTCCCGTTCCACTCGTGGATCCCCGACGTCTACCAGGGCGCACCGACCGCGATCACCGCGTTCATGGCCGCTGCCACCAAGATCGCCGCGTTCGGGGCCCTGCTGCGGGTGTTCTACGTCGCGCTGCCCGAGTTGCACACCGCGTGGCGGCCGGTGCTGTGGACCGTCGCGATTCTGACCATGGTCGTCGGCACCGTTGCCGCGGTCACCCAGGTCGACGTCAAACGGATGCTCGGCTATTCGGCGGTGGCGCACACCGGTTTCATCCTGACCGGCGTGATCGCCGGCACCGGATCGGGTCTGTCGTCGACGTTGTTCTATCTGTTCGCCTACGGCTTCTCGACCCTGGGCGCGTTCGCGGTTGTCGGGCTGGTGCGTGACGCGGCCGGGGAGGAGGACACCGCGCTGGCGCGGTGGGCCGGTCTGGGTCGGCGGTATCCCGTTGTCGGAATCGTGTTTTCGCTGTTTCTGCTGGCCTTCGCGGGCATCCCGCTGACCAGTGGCTTCGTCAGCAAATTCGCGGTCTTCAAGGCAGCCGGGGAGGGCGGGGCGATCCCACTGGTAGTGGTCGGCGTGATCGCCAGCGCCGTCGCGGCGTACTTCTACGTCCGGGTCATCGTGCTGATGTTCTTCACCGACCGCCCCGACGACGCGCCCGACGTGGTGGTGCCCGGTGCGGCGACCACCGCCGTGGTGACGGTCACCGCCGCGGTGACGTTCGCGCTGGGCGCCCTGCCCCAGCCGCTACTGGACCTGGTGAACTCCGCGGACGCGTTTCTCGGGTAACGGTTTGTGATAAGCACAGTCGCATGACCACTGAGCAACTGGTGCTGACCGCCGACATCGACGCGGTGCGGGTGATCACGCTGAATCGGCCGGCTGCGCGCAATGCGCTGAGCCGCGGGCTGATCCGTGCCGCCCATGACGCGCTGACCGCAGCCGACGCGGCCGAGTCCGTGCGCGCGGTGGTGCTCACCGGAGCCGATCCGGCGTTCTGCGCCGGCGTCGACCTGAAGGAGGCGGCCCGCGACGGTATGGCGTATTTCGAGGAGTTCCAGTCGTTCAGCTGCATCGCCGCGGTGGCCGACATGGGCACCCCGGTCGTGGGCGCCATCAACGGGGCGACGTTCACCGGCGGCCTGGAGATGGCGCTGGGGTGCGACTTCCTGATCGCCTCTGAGCGTGCGGTGTTCGCCGACACCCACGCCCGGGTCGGGATCCTGCCCGCCGGCGGCATGACCGCCCGGCTGCCGCAGCTGGTGGGCGCGGCGATGGCGCGGCGGCTGTCGATGACCGGCGAGGTGGTCGACGCCGCCCGCGCGGCGCGCATCGGCTTGGTCACCGAGGTGGTGCCGCACGAGCGGCTTCTGCCGCGCGCGGTGGAACTCGCGGCGCAGATCGCCGAAGTGCCCCGAGCGACGATGCGCGACCTCAAGCAGATCTACACCACCGGCGCGGCCGCGGTGATCGACCCGGCCCTGGCCGCCGAGGAACGGATCGCCGTCAGCCAGGAACGGGACCTCGACGGTCTGGGGGCGCGGTTCGACGCGGTGACCGAACGCAACAAGGGCCAGATCGGCCCGCGCTGAGCCTCAGGGCGCCGAGACTCCGCGCACCAATATCTCGGTGATGCCGTCCACCCAGTCACCGCTGATCAGGTCTTCCGGTGATTGCAGCACCGCCAACAGCGTCGCGCCGCCGATGAGGTCGACCAGGCGTTCCGGTTCTACCCCGCTGCGCACCTCGCCGCGCTTGATGGCCTCGTCGAGACGCACCCGCAGCGCAACGATCACGTCGCCGAAGCGGGCGGCGACCCGCCCGGCCAGGTCGGCGTCGGCCGTCATGTCGGCGACCAGTCCCGGCAGAGCCGCCCGCACCACCGGGGTGACGAACACGTCGCGCGTGACCTCGATCATCGCGCGGAGGTCCGAGCCGAAATCACCGGGCGGGGTCTCGATCGCCGAGGGCGTGGCCGGGAACGCCGCTTCGTGCACCAGCTCGGCCTTGCTGGACCATCGCCGGTACAGCGCCGTCTTGGTGGTGCCGGCCCGCTCCGCCACGGCGGCCATCGTCAGGTTGGTGTAGCCGATTTCGACAAGAAGCTCCGCGGTCGCCCGCAGTATGGCAGCGTCGATACGCGGATCCCTGGGCCGTCCGGCGCCGGAACCCTTGTCAGCCGCGGGCGGCTCTGCTTTCATAACGCTACCCATCGTATCGTAATTGGTGGCCGGAAAGGACTATCCGTGGGCACTGAACCATCAGTCGAGGACGTCGAACGCCTCCAGCGATCCAGCCGCGACATGTCAGATGTCCCGGTCGCCCTGTCGCGGTGGCTGTCGACGGTGCTGTCCGACGCCACGCCGGAGATCACCGTGGAAAGCGGCGTCGACAGCAACGGCATGTCCTCCGAGACGATTCTGCTGTCCGGTCGCTGGCACCAGGCCGGCGCTCCGGTCGAACAGAAGTGGGTGGCCCGGGTCGCGCCGGCCGAGGCCGACGTCCCCGTGTTCGAACATTACCGGCTCGACCATCAGCACGAGGTGATGCGGCTGGTCGCCGAGTTGACCGATGTGCCGGTGCCCCGTGTGCGCTGGCTGGAGACGACCGGCGACGTGCTCGGCCGCCCGTTCTTCCTGATGGACCGCGTCGACGGCGTTGTCCCGCCCGACGTGATGCCCTACCCATTCGGCGGCAACTGGTTGTTCGACGCGGCTCCCGACCAGCAGCGCCGACTCCAGGACGAGACCGTCGCGGTGCTGGCGGCGCTGCACTCCATCCCCCACGCCGAGCAGGTGTTCGGCTTCCTGCAGGACGCCGACCCGCCGGGTGAGACGGCGCTGCACCGGCACTTCGCGTGGCTGAAGAGCTGGTATGAGTTCAGCGTGCCCGACATCGGGCGCTCGGCGCTGGTCGAGCGAGCGCTGGCGTGGCTCGACGACCACTTCCCCGAGGACGTCGCGGCCGACCAGCCGGTCCTGGCGTGGGGTGACGCGCGCATCGGCAACGTGATCTACCAGGACTTCTCCCCGGTCGCGGTGCTGGACTGGGAGATGGCGACCGTCGGCCCCCGTCATCTCGATCTGGCCTGGATCTGCTTTGCGCACATGGTCTTTCAGGAACTCGC
The DNA here is from genome assembly GCF_010726645.1 of Mycolicibacterium duvalii. Lineage (NCBI taxonomy): Bacteria > Bacillati > Actinomycetota > Actinomycetes > Mycobacteriales > Mycobacteriaceae > Mycobacterium > Mycolicibacterium duvalii. The sequence continues at coordinate 2,777,391 of NZ_AP022563.1, forward strand.
CAAACTCGCCGGTCTGCCCGGCATGCCGGATTTCCTGCGCGAAGCAGATGTGCTGGCCACCTATCGGGAACTGACCGGAGTCGAGGTCGCCGACCTCGACTGGTTCTACGTCTACTCCGGCGTGATCTGGTGCTGCGTATTCATGCGCACCGGCGCCCGGCGGGTCCGCTTCGGCGAGATCGACAAGCCTGACGACGTGGAATCGCTGTTCTACCACGCCTCGTTGCTGCGGCGGATGATCGGAGAGGACAACTGATGCTGGGACCGATGGACGAATACCCGGTACACCAGGTACCGCAGCCGATCGCGTGGCCGGGGTCGTCGGACCGCAACTTCTACGACCGCTCCTACTTCAACGCCCACGACCGTACCGGCGACATCTTCCTGATCACCGGCATCGGTTACTACCCCAATCTCGGGGTCAAGGACGCGTTCCTGCTGGTGTCCCGCCGCGAAGGCAGGTTCGGGGCGGGCGGGCACACCCAGACCGCGGTGCACCTGTCCGACGCGATCGACCAGAACAGGCTCGATCAGCACGTCGGCAACTATCGGGTGGAGGTCGTCGAGCCGCTGCGCAAGCTGCGCATCGTGTGCGAGGAAACCGACGGCATCGCCGCCGATCTCACCTGGGAGGGACTGTTCGACGCCGTGCAGGAACAGCCGCATGTGATGCGGCGCGGCACCCGGGTGACGCTCGATGCGCAACGCTTCGCGCAGGTCGGCACCTGGAGCGGGACGCTGAGTGTCGACGGCGAGGACATCACCGTCGACCCGCAGCGCTGGATCGGCACTCGGGACCGCTCGTGGGGGATCCGGCCGGTCGGCGAGGCCGAACCCGCCGGGCGTCCCGACGACCCGCCGTTCGAGGGCATGTGGTGGCTCTACGTGCCGATGGCTTTCGACGACTTCGGCATCGTGATCATCATGCAGGAGGATCCGTCGGGTTTCCGCTCGCTCAACGACTGCACCCGAATCTGGAAGGACGGCCGCGTCGAACAGCTGGGCTGGCCGCGGGTCAAGATCCATTACCGCTCCGGTACCCGCATCCCGACCGGCGCCACCATCGACGCGACCGCATTCGACGGCAGCCCGGTACATTTCGACGTCGAGTCGAAGCTGGCGGTGCCGATCCACGTCGGCGGCGGCTACGGCGGAGACTCCGACTGGCTGCACGGGATGTGGAAGGGCGAGCGTTTCACCGAGCGCCTGACCTACGACATGACCGATCCGGCGATCGTCGGCCGGGCCGGGTTCGGGGTGATCGACCACGTCGGCCGCGCGGTGTGCCGGGATGCCGACGGCACCGAACGCGAGGGATGGGGGCTGTTCGAGCACGGCGCTCTCGGCCGTCACGACCCGTCCGGATTCGCCGACTGGCTGACCGTCGCGCCCTGACCCGCGGCCGGGCGGCCGGGGTCAGGCCGAACGGGCCTCGGGGACTTTCGCGCGGCCGAACACCATCGACTCCTCGATGCGGTCGAACCGGTGGTCGATCGCGTCGAGCACATAGTTGTGCCGCACGTTCCACGGCCGGTGCGTCCCGGACTTCGGCAGCGCGTGCGGTGCCCGCTTGACGTAGCCGGCGTTGATGTCCCAGGCGGGCTTCTCCGGCATCACGACGTCACCGAGGTGCGGGTAGGCATGCGTGTACCCGTGAGCGTCCATGTGCGCCAACAGATCTGCCACCGCCCGGGCGGTCAGGTCGGCCCGCAGCGTCCAGGAGGCGTTGATGTAGCCCACGCACCAGGCCAGATTCGGCACGTCCTCGAGCAGGTGCTCCTTGTAGACGAAGCGCTCCTGCGGCTTGATCTCCTCGCCGTCGATGCTCAGGTCCACCCCACCGAGGGCCTGCAGCTGCAGGCCGGTCGCGGTGATCAGCACGTCGGCGTCGATCCGCTCGCCGGACTTGAGCACCACGCCGGTGGTGTCGATGTGGTCGATCTGGTCGGTCACCACGTCCGCGCGGCCGGCCTTGATGGCCTCGTAGAAGTCGCCGGACAGGATCAGGCACAGCCGCTGGTCCCACGGGTCGTAGCTCGGCTTGAAGTGCACGTCGACCGGATAGTCCTTGGGCAGATAGTATTTCGCGACCGCCCGGATGAGGCGCCGGCTCAGCTTGGGCGCTTTGCGCGCGACGCCGTAGACCGTGACGATGAACAGCAGGTTGTACAGCCAGGCCAGCCGGTAACCGAGCCGGCGCGGGGGGATCCTGCGCAGGAACTGCACCACCGAGTTCACACGTTGCCCGGACAGCAGATACGTCGGCGACCGCTGCAGCATGGTCACGTGCGCGGCGTCGCGCACCAGCGCCGGCACCATGCTGATCGCGGTCGCGCCGCTGCCGACCACCACGACCCGCTTGCCGGTGTAGTCCAGATCCTCGGGCCAGTGCTGGGGGTGGACCACCGGGCCGGCGAAGTCGGCCAGGCCCGGGAATTCCGGACGGAACGGATGGTCGTAGTCGTAGTAGCCGGTCGCGAAGAACAGGAACCGGCCGCGCAGCGTGGTGGCCTGACCGTCGTGGGTGACCTGCACCGTCCAGGTGTCGGTGGCCGAGTCCCAGTCCGCGGACAGCACCCGGGTGTCGAACTGGATGTGGCGGTAGATGTCGTGCTTGCGCGCGGTGTCCTCGAGGTAGTCGCGGATGTCGGGGCCGTCGGCGACGTTCTCCGGCCGGGTCCAGGGCTCCCACGGATAGGACAACGTCAGGATGTCGCTGTCGGAGCGGATGCCGGGGTACCGGTGCAGATCCCACGTCCCGCCGATCCGGGAGCGGCGTTCCAGGATCCGGTAGCTCAACTGCGGGTTGCGCTGCTGGATCCGGTAGGCCGCACCGATCCCGGAGATACCCGCTCCGATGATCAGGACATCGGCGTCCGGACGTACTGAGAATTCCTGGTCGTGCTGGCGCACCCGCACCCTCCTTTGGTCCGCGTACGTACCACGATATGGGTCAGTGGCCCGGCGCGTCGACGATCGCTGCGATTTCGGCGTGCAAAACGACGCTCTGCGACAGTTTTCACGCCGAATCAGCCAGGATGGGGCCCATGGCCGACGTGGTTGTCGTGGGGGCAGGTTTCGCGGGGCTCACCGCGGCGCGCGAGTTGACCCGGGCGGGTCACGATGTGGTCGTCGTGGAGGGACGCGACCGGGTCGGTGGCCGCTCGTACACCGTGGAGCTGGCCGGCGTCCCGGTCGATCTCGGCGCGACGTTCGTCGGGCCCACCCAGGACGCGGTCCTGCGGCTGGCCGCCGAGCTGGGGTGCGAGCCGGTCCCGACCTACGGGCAGGGCAAGAACCTGATCCGCTGGCGGGGCCGCGTCCGCAGTTATCGCAGCACCATCCCGCGGTTGTCGGTGCTCGAGTTGCTCGACGTGTCGCGCATCCAGTGGCGTTTCGAGCGCATCTGCCGCAAAGTGTCGGTCAGCGAGCCGTGGAACTCCCCGGCCGCCGAGCAGCTGGACTCCATGTCACTGGACCGCTGGCTGCGCTCCGTGCACGCCGGAGCCTCGGCGCGCGAGCTGATGGCCATCATGGCCCGCGTCACGTGGGGCGCCGAACCCGACGCGGTGTCGCTGTTGCACGCGGTGCGCTACGTCAAAGCCGCCGGCGGGCTGGGTCGCATGCTCGACGTCGAGGGTGGCGCCCAGCAGGACCGATTCGCCGCCGGCACCCAGCAGATCGCGGTGCGGATGGCCGAGGAGCTCGGCGACCGGGTGCGGCTGGGCGCGCCGGTACGCCGCATCAGTACCGCAGCGGATGGCACGCTGACCGTCGCGACCGATGTCGCGGAGATCGCCGCCGCAGCTGTGGTGGTCGCGGTCCCGCCCGCCCACCGCGCCGGCATCGAGTTCGATCCACCGCTGCCGCCCGGCTACGACATGCTCGCCCGGCACTGGCCGCAGGGCCGGCTCAGCAAGGCCTACGCCGCCTACGACACGCCGTTCTGGCGCCGTGACGGCTGTTCGGGTGAGGCGCTGTCCGATGAGGGACCGGTGTTCATCACCTTCGACGTCAGCCCGGGCGACGCGGGTCCGGGCGTGCTGCTCGGCTTCACCGACGCGCGGACGTTCGATCCGCTGCCCGCCGACCGGCGCCGCGAGGTCGCGCTGGCCGGGTTCGCCGGCCTGTTCGGCGAGGCCGCGCACCGGCCGGTGGCCTACCTCGATCACTGCTGGGGCGCCGAGGATTTCGCGCCGGGCGGGCCGACCGCGGCGGTGCCGCCGGGCGCCTGGACCGAACACGGCCGGTGGCTACGCCAACCGGTCAACGGGATCCACTGGGCGGGCACCGAGACCGCCGACGTGTGGACGGGCTTCCTCGACGGCGCCGTGCGTTCGGGACTGCGGGCGGCCGCCGACGTGCATCAGGAACTGGCGCGGCGCGGCTGAGCCACGGATTCGAGCAGCCACCGCAACTGGGCGTTGACCTCGTCGGGGCGTTCCAGGATCGCGCAGTGCCCGCCCGGCAACTCGACGAACCGCGCGAGGTTCGGCGCCGCCGCGGCGATCTTGCGTGCCGAGACCATCGGTGACAGGCGGTCCTGCCTGCTGCCGATGACCAGCGTCGGCACCGTCAGATTGGTCAGGTCGATGTGCTGGGGCCCCAGATGGTCGACCAGCGCGGCGGCCCACCCGCCGCGCCCGGCCGGAGGCGTCGTGTCGAACAGGTCGAACACGAAGCGGCCGATGTCGGGGTGGGCGTCGCGGCCCACCGCGATCAGCGACATCAGCCGGCGGCTGGGCCCGGTGACGGCGCGGCCCAGCGGCGCCCCGCCGAAGGTACGGATCACCGACGCCGCAGCACGCACTCGCGCCTCGGCGAAGCCGGCCGGCACCGGCAACAGGTTGATGTGGTGCAGCAGCTCGCCGGTCGTGGTGTTTATCAGGGCCACCGCATCGGCGCGGTTCGCGACACTGTCGGCGAAGCGCTCCGACCACGACGTGATCGCGATGCCGCCCATCGAGTGCCCCGCGATGACCGCACGCTCGCCCGGCGCCAGCGTCGCATCCAGCACCGAGTCGAGGTCTGCGGCCAGATGGTCCATGGTGTACCCGCCGCGCCGCGGTGGCACACCGCTGCGGCCGTGGCCGCGGTGGTCGTAGGCGATCACCCGGTAGTGCTCCGACAGCTCGGCGATCTGGTGAGCCCACACCCGGATCGCGCACGTGATGCCGTGCGCGAAAACGATCGGGTAGCCGTCCTCAGGCCCGAACACCTCGGTGTGCAGTCGCACGCTGTCAGCGGACCGCACCTCGACGATGCGCCCCTCGGGCAGGGCGGCGGCGGGGGCGTACACCCGTCGGCGCGATCTGGAGCTCACCCGCTGTGCCATCACCACTCCTCGTTCGGCGACATTGCCGGGAAATCGACTGTACCGCCGCGCAGCCCCGTCGGCGGCGACGACACCGTGCGGTTGAATGGTGCCGACGACAACCAGGAGGCCGCGATGCGCGCGATCCAGATAGCCAGTCTCGACGGACCACAGGCCGCGACGTTGGTCGACATCTCCGAACCGGCGGCCGAGGACGGCATGGTCCTTGTCGAGGTGCATGCGGCCGGGGTCGCGTTCCCCGATGCCTTGCAGTCGCGCGGGCTCTACCAGTACAAGCCCGAGATGCCCTACACCCCGGGCGCGGAGGTCGCCGGCGTGGTGCGCAGCGCCCCCGAAGGCGCCGGTGTGGTCGCCGGCGACCGGGTCGCGGGTCTGACGATGCTGTGCGGGGCCATGGCCGAAGTCGTTGCGCTGCACCCGGAGCGGGTGTTCAAGCTGCCCGACTCGGTGTCGTTCCAGGCGGGTGCGGGTCTGCTCTTCAACGACCTGACGATGCACTTCGCGTTGCGCACCCGGGGTCGGCTGCAGGCCGGCGAGACCGTACTCGTGCACGGCGCGGCCGGGGGCATCGGCACCTCGACACTGCGGCTGGCCCCCGCGTTCGGTGCGGCACGCACCATCGCTGTGGTCAGCAGCGACGCCAAAGCCGACGTGGCCCGGGCGGCGGGCGCGTCCGACGTGGTCCTGGCCGACGGTTTCAAGGACGCGGTCAAGGAGCTGACCGGGGGTCGTGGCGTGGACATCGTCGTCGACCCGGTCGGCGGGGACCGGGTGACCGACTCGCTGCGCTGCCTCGCGCCGGCCGGACGCCTGCTGGTGGTGGGCTTCACCGCCGGCGACATTCCCAGCATCAAGGTCAATCGGCTGCTGCTCAACAACGTCGACGCGGTCGGGGTGGGGTGGGGCGCGTGGACCATGACCCACCCCGGCTATCTGCGCGAGCAGTGGGACGAGTTGGAGCCGCTGCTGGCCGACGGCAGAGTCGCCGCACCGCAGCCCGTGGTCTATCCGCTGGAGCGCGCCGCCGACGCGATCGCCTCTCTGGAGGACCGCACGGCGCGGGGCAAAGTCGTCGTCGCCGTGCGGTAGCGCCTGTCACTGGCGCATGTACTTTGCCCACTGCGATGATGGGTGCCGTGCCCAGCGCTGAGAAGCCCGCTACCGCCGATCGCCCGGTTGCTGGTTTCCTCGATTCGGTCGCGGCACGTCCCACCGGGCTTGTCATCGAGGGCGAAGCCGGCATCGGGAAGTCGACGTTATGGCTGTCGCTGGCCGAACAGGCGGCGGCCCGCGGGTACCGCGTGTTGTCGGCGCGGGTCGGCGAGGCGGAGTCGGTGATGGCCTTCTCGGCGCTGGCCGATCTGCTCGCCGAGGTCGACACCGAACATCTGAACGCACTGCCCGGACTGCAACGGCTGGCCCTGGACCGGGTACTGCTGCGCGCCGGCGTGGACGGCCCTCCTACCGACCACCGCGTGGTCGCTGCTGCCTTCGTCGCGGTACTGCGCGCGCTGGGCGCGGACGGCCCGGTCTTGCTCGCGGTCGATGACATCCAGTGGCTGGACACCTCCAGTCGCGGGGTGCTCGCCTTTGTGGCGCGCCGCTTGCGCGGCCCGTGCGGGCTGCTGGTCACCGAGCGCACCGTGCCCGGCAGCGGCACGGTGGCACGGTGGTTGCAGCTGGACCGCCCCGACGGCCTCGAACGCTACGCGGTGCGGCCGATGACCGCGCCGGCGCTGCACACGACGATCACCCAACGACTCGGCCGCAGCTTCCCACGCCCCGCCGTATTGCGGATCACCGAGATATCCCGGGGCAATCCGTTTTTCGCGCTGGAGCTGGCTCGCGCGCTCGGCGACCGCACCGACATGTCCGACCAGCCCCTGCCCGAGACACTCGCCGAGGTGGTGCGCGCCCGCGTCGATGGGCTCACCGAGGACGTGCGCGGGCTGCTGTTGACCGCGTCATGTGTGCCGAACCCGACGGTGGAGTTGTTGTCCAGCGCGGCCGGCACCCCGCCCGAGCGCGTGACCGCACTCCTCGAGCACGCCGAGTCGCTCGATGTCGTCACCCTCGATGGTCACCGGATCCGGTTCAACCATCCGCTGCTGGCCAGCGTGGTCTACAACGACGCGCCCGCCGGCACGCGTCGAGCCACGCATCGCACGCTGGCCGGCCTGGAGAGTCACCCGGAACTGCGGGCCCGCCACCTGGCCTTGGCCTCGACCAGCGGCGACGACGAGATCTTCGCTGCGCTGGACCAGGCCGGCGATTCGGCGCGGGCGCGGGGCGCGCCCGCGGCCGCGGCCGAGCTGATCGATCTGGCGATCAAACTCGGCGGCGACACTGTGGTCCGGCGGCTGAAGTCGGCGGAGAACCACTTCCTGGCCGGCGACACCGCCAAGGCCAAGGAGGTTCTCGGCGCGGTGGCCGACTACCAGCCGGCGATCATGCGCGCGCTGGGCGCGGTGCTGCTGGCCACCGTCTCCATGTACGACAACAAGCACACCACCGCGGTCACCCTGCTGCGGACCGCGCTCGACGACGCCACCGGGAACATCCCGGTCATGGTGCAGGTCCTTCTACGACTGTCGTTCGCGCTGCACAGCATCGGTGATTCGGCCGAGGCTCGCCGCCACATCCGCGACGCCGTCAAACTGGCCGAGGAACTCGGCGTCGCGGGCATCACCAGCGCCGCTTTGGCCTGGTCGGTGCAGCTGGACTTCCAATGCGGGCACGGCCTCGACGAGGTCGCGCTGGATCGCGCGCTCGAGCTCTACGACAGTTCGCTGGATCTTCCGATCATCTTCCGCGCCCCGATGATCAACGCGCTGGCGCTGTCGGGCACCGGACGCCTGGAGGAGGCCCACCGCCAGCTGGTCGAGCTGCGCACCGTCGGTCTCGAACGCGGCGCCGAGAGCGACATGATGGCCATCGCGGGTTTCCTTGCCATCAACCACATCTGGCGCGGGCAGATCGCCGAGGCACAGGCAGAGGCCGCCGAGGCCGTCGAACGGGCCGAACAGCTCGGCGGCGACGAGGTGCTGATCATCCCGATGACCGTGCGCGCGGCGGCCGCGGCGTTCGCGGGCCGGGTGGACGAGGCCCGCGCCGATGCCCGCTGGGTCCTCGACGCGTCGTCGCGCCGGCAGTCCAGCCTGGCCGACTGGCCGGGTATGACGCTGTGTTTCCTGGAAGAGTCGCTGGGCAATCACCGGGCCGCGCTCGACGCGTTGGACCACGACTTCCTCCACCCGAGCACCGCGGTCGCCACCGAGCTGATCATGTCCTGGCATCTGCCCGACGCCATCGAGGCGATGGTCGGCGTCGGCCAGCTCACCGACGCCGAGAACCTCACCGCCGCTTTGGAACACGCCGGCGAGCAACACAGGCGTCCGTGGACCCGGGCGGTCGGCGCGCGCTGCCGGGCCATGCTGCTGGCCGCGGGTGGCGACGTCGCGGCCGCCGAGCAGTCGGCGCAGCAGGCGATGAGGGAACACGAGTTACTGCCGATGCCGTTCGAACGTGCCCGCACCCAGCTGGTACTGGGCCAGTTACAGCGCAGGCTGCGCCGAAAGAGCGCTGCGGCCGCGACGTTGACCGACGCGCTGCGAACCTTCGAACGGTTGGGCACCCCGCTGTGGGCGCAACGGGCACAAGCCGAATTGTCCCGTACCGCCGTTTCGGCGTCCGGTGGCGCAGGCGGTCTCACGACGTCCGAGCAGCGGGTCGCCGAGCTGGCCGCATCGGGTGCGACGAACAAGGAGATCGCGGCGGCGATGTTCATCACCCCCAAGACCGTCGAGCATCACCTCACCAAGATCTACCGCAAGCTCGGGATCGGCTCGCGCGCCGAACTGGGCCGGCGGATGGACCAGATCCACAGCAACGGCGACTAGGTGACCCACTCGGGCTGCTGTTCGACGTCTACGGCGGCGAAGTCCTTGTGCGCCAGGTGCGCAAGGGTTCCCCCGTCGACGACGAACTCGGCACCGGTCGAGAAGCTCGACTCATCCGAGGCGAGGTAGACCACCAGGTTGCTGACATCCTCGGGCCGGCCGATGCGGCCGAGCGCGGTGTGGAAGATGTCCTCGGGCACCCAGTCGGCCATCGGCGTCTTGATCAGGCCGGGGTGGATCGAGTTGACCCGGATACCAAGTGGTCCCAGTTCCAGCGCGGTCGACTTGGTCAGGCCGCGCACCGCCCACTTGGTGGCTGTGTAGCCGTGGCAGGCGATGGTGCCGGCCATGCCTTCGATGGACGAGATGTTGATGATCGACCCGCCCCCGGCGGCCTTCATCGCCGGCGTCGCCGCCCGGATACCGAGAAACACCCCGGTCAGGTTGATGTCGAGAATGCGGTGCCATTCGGCGAGTTCGTAGTCTTCGACGGTGCCGATGCTGAGGATGCCGGCATTGTTGACCAACACGTCCAGTCGGCCGAACTCGGCGACGGCGACCGCGACCGCGGCGTCCCAGTCCTGCGGGCGGGTGACGTCGAGATGGACGTAGCGCGCCGCGTCGCAGAGTTCGGCGGCGACCTGCCGACCCTCGTCGTCGAGGATGTCCCCGCACACCACCCGGGCGCCGTGCCGGGTCAACTCACGCGCGTGCGAGGCCCCCATCCCCCGTGCCGCGCCACTGACCAGGGCGACCTTACCGGCCAGCCGACCTGTCATGAAACCTCCTGTGCACGTGCGGTACTCATCTCGTAATCAGCGGGGTCGGGGTGGTGGGTCCACTTCCAGTAGTCCACGATGCGCCACGCGAACAGCGTGGGCAATTCGCCGGCGGAGTTCTTGTAGTAACTACTCGTGACCGCGGGGTGCGCGTAGACCATGGTCTGCAGACGTTCCTGGCTGCGACGGTGGTAGTCGGTGCACACATCGGCCTTCGGCATCGCCGCATCGGCGCCGTGGGTGAGGATCATGTCGATGCACCCGAGGATGTAGCGCATCTGGCATTCCGAGTTGTAGATGATGCTGGCGCCGTTGACGGCGTTGGTGCCGGGACCGAACATGCAGTAGAAGTTCGGGAAACCGGCGACGGTCACCCCGAGGTAGGCGAATGCGGAGTCGCCCCAGACGTCGTTGAGGCCGGCGCCGTCCACTCCGCGGATGTCGATCGGGCCGAGTTGGTGGTTGACGTCGAACCCGGTGGCCCACAGCAGGATATCGGCCGGCCGGTGGTTACCGTGCACGTCGGTCACTCCGTGCGCGGTGATCTCGGCGATGCCGTCGGCGACCAGTTCGACGTCGTCGCGCTGCAGCGTCCGCAGCCAGGTGCCGTCGTCCTGCAGTGTGCGCTTGCCCATCGGCGGATACTTCGGCGTGACTTTGGCCAGCAGGTCTTCGTCGTCGGTGAATCCGCGCATCCAGGCCTCGAACACGTCGCGGATCATCTGGTTGCCCTCGCTGACCGACAGCCCGCCGTTGTCCCATGCCGGGTCGATGGTGATCTGTTCGTTGAGCGCGTCGGCGATCGGCCACCAGGACACGAACCGCAGCCACCGTGCGTAGAAGGGCAGATGGCGGGTGGCCCACCGCGCGCCGTCGCCGACGCGTTCGTGGTAGTGCACGTTGGGCGCCATCCACTGCGGGGTGCGCTGGTAGACGTCGACGTGGGCGGCTCGCCCGGCGATGGCGGGTACGAGCTGGAATCCGCTGGCGCCCGCCCCGATCACCGCGACCCGTTTGCCGGTCAGGTCGACGGCGTCGTCCCAGTCCGCGGTGTGAAACGCTGGTCCGGCAAAGCTGTTGGCGCCGTTGATGTCCGGGATCACCGGGTTGCTGAACTGTCCGACCGCGCAGATCAGGCCACGGGCGCGCAGTGTCTCCGTGGCACCGTCGGGCGACCGGATCTCCACCTGCCAGGTCGCAGTGGCCTCGTCCCAGTGCGCGGCCACCACCTCGGTCTGAAAGCGGACGTGCGGGCCGATGTCGTGGCGGGCCATCACGTCATCGAGGTACCGGAGGATCTCCGGCTGGGTGGCGTAGTGGTGCTCCCAGTGGTCGGTCGGTTCGAACGAGTAGGTGTAGTACTGGCTGGCGATGTCGACGCGACAGCCGGGATAGCGGTTGGCCAACCAGGTTCCGCCGACCGCGGACTGTTTCTCGATGATCTGGAACGGAATCCCGGCATGCTTGAGTTTGATGCCGGCCAGCAGTCCGGCCTCACCGCAGCCGATGACGATCACCGGGAAGTCGGCGCGCTGCGCCGCGGTCGACGCCAGCCGCGGCCCGTGCTGGTCGGTGTCGGTCAACCGCAGGTCCGCGGCGATGTAGTCGACGAACTCGTCGGTGACCTGCCCGGCGGTGATCACATCGAGCATCGTGCGGAGTTGAGCGGCGTCGGGCAGGAACGGCGGCGGGCACCCCCGGTCCCGGTAGGCGCGGGCGATGTCGAAGGCCCGCTCCCGGACCGCGGCCTTGTCGGGTTCGCTCATCGCGCCCTGCAGATCCATCGCGATGAGCATCACCGGCCGCGGCAGTTCGTCGAGCAGGCCGAGGTCGCCGGTCATGTGCACCAGCGACATCAGCAGCGCGGGCACGCTGGCCTCGTCGATCGCGCGACGCAGGACGTCGTCGTCGGCGTCGGGGAACGGCAGGCCGGTCAGTCGGACGAGTTCGGGATCGCGCACCGCAGCATCGCTGACCTGTGGCATGGGCCACACCATACAGAGCCGCGCGGGTGGATGGTCAGGATTGCTCGGGCCGGTGCCGAACCAGGAAGTTCAGCACCGCGTCGGCGAACAGGTCGTTGCGATCCCCGGCGACCATGTGGCCCGCGCCCGCCACGTCGACGAACTCGACCTGCGGGAAGCGATCCAGAAACGCGGTCGCCCGGTCCCGGCTGACCAGGTCGCTGACCTGCCCGCGCACCAGCAGCATCGGCACGCCGTCGGCCAGGATGGCCGCGATCGCGGCATGCAGGCGGTCGACGTCGGTCACCTCCATCGGCGGGTGCTCCGCGGTGCCATCGATGAATTGGGGGTCCCAGTGCCAGTACCACCGATCGCCGCGACGACGCAGGTTGGCGCGCAGGCCGTCGAGGTCGGCGGGCCGGGGGCGGTGCGGGTTGAACTCGGCGATCATGTCGGCCACCTCGTCGAGCGACTCGAAGCCCTCGACCATCCGGTCGGCCATGAACGCGTGGATGCGGTCGGCCCCGGACGGGTCCATGTCCGGCACGATGTCGACCAGGACGACCGCGGCGGCGCAGCCGCGAGCGAGTTCGCCGGCCAACAGCATCGAGGTGATGCCGCCCAGCGACGCGCCGACCAGCACGGGCTGCGGCGGGAGTCGGCGGAGCAGTTCGCGCACGTCGGCGGCAAAACTCGACACCCGGTAGTCACCGTCGGCCGACCAGTCCGACTCGCCGTGCCCGCGCATGTCGACGGTGACCGCCTGCCAGCCCCGCTGGGCGACCGCTGCGGCCGCCTTCGCCCACGACCGGCGGGTCTGCCCACCGCCGTGCAGGAACACCACCGCCGTCGCGTCGGGGTGCCCGGTCCGGTCGGCGGCGATGCGCACGCCGCCGTGCCCGTCGGTGAGGAAGGACTCCGGCGCTGACGTCATCCGCCGATCGTAGGGTGTGCGGCAAGTGCGGCGGGCCATACTGGCCCGGTGAACGGGCTTGCGGGCAAGGGTGTTCTGGTGACCGGCGCCGCTTCGGGGATCGGAGCGGCGACGGCGGCGCGGCTGGTCGCCGAGGGTGCGCACGTGGTCGGATTCGACCGCACGGCCACCGATCAGCCCGGGTTTCGGTGCCTGGCCGGCGACGTGTGCGATGCGGACGCGGTGCGGCGCGCGGTGGCCGACGTGGTCGACGGCGCCGGACGCCTCGACGGTGTCGTGCACTCGGCCGGGGTGGCGGGCGGCGGGCCGGTGCACCTGCTGCCAGACGACGAGTGGCGACGCGTGCTGGAGGTGAACCTGACGGCGACGTTCGTGGTGCTGCGGGCCGCGGTGACCCAGATGCTTCCCCAGGACCGCATCGCCGGGGAGCGCGGCTCGATCGTCACACTGTCGAGCATCGAGGGTCTCGAGGGCACCGCGGGCGGCAGCGCCTACAACGCCTCCAAGGGCGGGGTCGTGCTACTGACCAAGAACGCGGCAATCGACTACGGCCCCAGCGGTATCCGGGTCAACGCGATCTGCCCCGGGTTCATCGAGACGCCGTTGCTCGACGACACGTTGGGACTCGCCGGCATGGAGGGCGTTCGCGAGGAACTGCGTCGGGAGCACAAGCTGCGCCGGTTCGGCCGGCCCGACGAGGTCGCCGCGGTGGCGGCGTTTCTGCTCTCCGCCGACGCGAGCTTCGTCAGCGGACAGGCGATCGCGGTGGACGGCGGCTACACCGCCGGCCGGGACCACGGCGTCACCGCGTTGCTGGGACTCGACGAACGGTGACCCGCGCTCACCAGACCACGGCGAGCGCGGCGGCCACGAAGGCCAGCACCCCCACGGTGACGAACATCGGCCTGGGCACGGGTTCCCCGGTGCGCTTCTGGCGGGCGCTGCCCATGCCCAGCAGAGCGCCGATGACGATCAGGATGACCAGCTTTATGCCGATCTTCGGATAGTTGAGCTCGATGCCGGCGGGCCACGGCGCGGCCAGCGCCAGACCGGTGATCAGGGACAGCAGCAGTCCGTAGTCCATCACCCGGGTCACCTGGAAGCGGCGCGCGACCGCCTCGACGACCCACGGTCCGAACAGCACGGCGAAGCCGACGATGTGCAGCAGGACAACTACAGACCGTAGTATTTCCATGACCTGGAGATTACCTCAGCGATGGGGCCGATTGCCCGGAACCGCTACATGTGCGGCGTGCCCGGCGGCACGCGATAGCAGTTCGTTCCACCGACGCCGAACACGTACATCGTGTCGCACCGGATGAAACTCCCGTCCGGGTCGGGCGGGTGGTCGCATCGGCCGCCGCCGTGACCGGCGATGACGGTGTTGGGACCGACACACGGCTGCGCGGACGCCGGCGCCGCGGCGGCGATCCCGCCGACGGTCAACAGTGCCGCGGCTGCTGCTGCTGTTGGTTTCATGGCACGCCTCCTCCCTCGTGGGCCGTACTGCTCGCGGCCCGCGGAGGGTCCCCGCGGTCTGGTGCGCCGATGCCCAGAGCCCCCTCCGGCACGTCGCGATGACCCCATTCTGCTCCGCTGCGCGGCGACGTGCACGGGGCGTTTCGGCCCCGTGGTCGTCAGGCGGTGACGGCGGCCACCCAGAACAGCCCCGCCGCGGCGACGGCCTCGACCAGGAAGTAGAACCAGTTGGGGTAGAACGATGTTCGCGCGTCGAGCGCCGACACCGCGCGGCCGAACGCCATGCCGGCCAGCGCGGCGGCCACCGTGGTGACGATCCCGGCGCGCAGCTGTGCGTCGGCGATGGCCACCACCAGGATCGCCGCGATCGCCAGACCGAAGCCACCGTAGACCGCCCGCACCTCCGAGCGTGCCGTCGCCGAGCCGAGGGTGACGTCGAACGGGGCGACCAGCCTCGCTGGCGTCACCAACGCGTAGACGCCCATCCCGGCGAAGAACACGGCCGCGACGACGAGGACGATCCAACCGAACGTGGTCACGCTTGCCTCTTTTCGCAGATGTACGCCACATCACCATGGCAGACATCGCGGCGCTGGGCTCAGACCATCGTCAGATCCGTTCCGCGGGTTTCGCGCAGACGCCAGACTGCGACGATGGTGACCACGCCGCAACCGGCGGCCAGCAGCACCAGCGGCGTCCGCGAGATCTGCTGGGCGTGCAGGCTGCTGGCGATCAACGGGGTGAAGCCCGCACCGAGCAGCGCCGCGAGCTGGTAGCCCATCGAGGCACCGGTGTACCGGACGGTGGTGCCGAACATCTCCGAGAACAGCGCGCCCAGCGGGGCGTACATCATGGACTGGACGATCTGGGCGAGCACCATCGCGATGGTCAGCCACACCTGCGACCGCAGGTCGACCAGCGCGTAGAACGGCCACGCATAGGCGACGATGCCCGCTGCACCGGTGACGATCACGGCCCGCCGCCCGAACCGGTCCGACAGAGCGGAGAAGGCGGGGATCGCGATCAGCCCGGTCACCGAGGTGAAGATCAGCGCGGTCATCACGTCGGTGCGGTGGTACCCGATCGCGGTGGCGTAACTGATCATGTAGGTGCTGATCAACGCGGTCAGCGCGAACGGACCGATCCCGACCGCGCAGGCCAGCACCAATGCGCGCGGCCTGCGCAGCACGTCGACGAGGGGCAGGCTTTTCGGCGCGGGCTTGCCTCGCGTCGCCTCGAAGATCGGGCTCTCGCTGATCGACAGCCGCACGTAGACACCGATCGCCAGCAGCAGCACGCTGAGCAGAAACGGCAGCCGCCAGCCCCAGGACAGGAAGTCCTCGTCGGGCAGCAGCGTGATGACGGTGACCACGGCAACCGAGAGCAGCGACCCGATGGGTGACCCCATCTGCATCACGCCGTTCCAGAATCCCCGGCGGTGCGGCTCGGCGTGCTCGGTGACCATCAGGGTGGCCCCACCCCACTCCCCTCCGATCGCGATCCCCTGGATCACCCGCAGCGTCACCAACAGCACCGGTGCAGCGACGCCGATGGCCGCATACGTCGGCAGCACTCCGATCAGGAAGCTCGCCACACCCATCAACACCATCGTCACGACGAGCATCGCCTTGCGGCCCAGCCGATCACCGAAGTGCCCGAAAAGGATGCCGCCGACGGGTCGCGCCACATAACCGGCGGCCAGCGTCCCGAAGGCCGCGATGGTGGCCGTCGCGGGGTTGGCCTCCGGGAAGAAGACCCACCCGAACACCAGAGCGCTCATGGTGCCGTAGACCAGGAAGTCGTAGTACTCGATGGCCGTGCCCAGCAGGCTGGACAGCGCCACCCGCCGTAACACCGTCCGGTCCGGCGCCAGCACCTGCTGCATGGTGAGACCTTGGGTGTCGGGAGCGGTCCGCACAAGGGCGACGCCCACTCATCGGAACGGAGTTGGCCGCCCGCGCGGTGATCGTGTCCAATCAGTCCCATGACGGTCGACTACCACGAGAGTCTGCGCGAGGTCAGCACCCCGTCGGGAGTGCTGCGCTACCACGAGGCGGGAACCGGCCCGACCCTACTGTTGTTGCACGGGTCGGGGCCCGGAGTGACCGGGTGGCGGAACTTCCGGGGCAACCTCGAGGTGTTCGCCCGTCACTTCCGGTGCCTGGTCCTGGAATTCCCCGGCTTCGGCGTCAGCGACGACTTCGGTGGCCACCCGATGGTCGACGCGCAGGGTGCCGTCGTCGCCTTCGCCGACGCGCTGGGCCTGGACCACGTCGACGTGATCGGCAACTCGATGGGCGGCGGCGTCGGCATCAACTTCGCCATCCAGCATCCTGAGCGCGTCGGCAGGCTCGTCACCATCGGCGGCATCGGCACCAACATCTTCAGCCCCGGCCCCAGCGAGGGCATCCGACTTCTGCAGGAGTTCACCGAAAACCCCACGCGCGAAAGGCTGATCGACTGGCTGCGGTCGATGGTCTACGACCCGGCGCTGGTCACCGACGAACTGATCGAGGAACGGTGGGCGCTGGCCACCGAGCCCGGCACTCTGGCCGCCGCGCGCAGGATGTACGGCAAGGCGGCGTTCGCGGCGATGATGCAGATGATGCGCGCCGCCGACCTGCCGATGCCGTGGGCGCTGATGCACAAGGTCGCCGCGCCCACCCTGCTCACCTGGGGCCGCGACGACCGGGTCAGCCCGCTGGACATGGCGCTGGTGCCGATGCGCACCATCCCGAACGCCGAGTTCCATGTGTTCCCGAACTGCGGGCACTGGGTGATGATCGAGGCGAAAGCCGCGTTCGAGCAGACCGTGCTCGGCTTCCTCACCCGGTGATTTCGGCGTGGTTGTCGACGCGGAGCGACGATAATCACGCCGAAATCGCTAAATGAGGCTGAACCCCTTGTAGCCGGCGCCGGCCACCTCGGCGCAGATGTCGAGGTAGACCCCGAACCCGCCGATGAAGAGCATGAACACCCGGGGCTTGCCCGGCACGTTGGCGCCCATGTACCAGGAGTTGGCCCGCGGGAACAGCGTGGCCTCGGCGCGGCGATTGCACTCGGCGATCCAGTTGTCCACCGCCTCGGGAGTTGCCTCGATCCCTACCAGGTCGTGCGCGTCGAGATGCGCGATCGCCTCGGCGATCCAGTTGATGTGGGCCTCGGCGTGCAGCACCATGTTCGCCAGCACGGCCGGTGCCCCCGGACCCGACACCAGGAACAGGTTGGGGAAGCCGTCGACGCCGAGCCCGAGGTAGGTGCGGGGCCCCTCGGCCCAGTCGTCGACCAACCGCTGCCCGCCGCGCCCGACGATGTCGATCTTGGCCAGCGTCCCGGTCAACGCGTCGAAGCCGGTCGCCAGCACGATCGCATCCAGGTCGACATGCTCTCGAGATGTGTTGATGCCGGTGGCGTCCACTGTCTCGATCGGGGTCTCACGGACGCTGACCAGGCGCACGTTCGGTCGGTTGAAGGTCTGGAAGTAATTGGTGTCGGTGCAGATTCGCTTGGTGCCGATGGGGTGGTCATTCGGGATCAGCAGGTCTGCGACCCCGGGGTCGTCGATGACCGCCCGGACCTTCTCCTCGTAGAACTTGCGTGCTTCCTCGTTGGCGTCGAGGTCGATCATCTGGTCGGCGAAGGTCTTGGAGAACAGCACACCGCCGAGTTGCCAACGTTTCTCGAAGGCTTCGCGGCGCTCTTCGGGGGTGGCCTCCATCGTCAGCTTCGGGTGCGCGACATGCGGGGAGCCGCCACCACTGCGCCACGACATGCGGCGCCGCTCGGCGTAGGTCGCCTTGGCGTGGGCGACCTCGTCGGCCGACAACGGACGGTTCCCGGCGGGCACACTGTAGTTGGGTGTCCTCTGGAAGACCACGAGTTGGTCGGCCTGCTCGGCGATGATCGGAATCGATTGGATTCCCGAGGATCCGGTGCCGATGACGCCGACACGCTTGCCGGTGAAGTCCACACCTCCCTGCGGCCAATCGGCGGTGTGATAGACCTCGCCGGCGAAGGTGTCCAGGCCTGCGATGTCCGGTGTCAGCGGCGA
Source organism: Mycolicibacterium duvalii (assembly GCF_010726645.1). Lineage (NCBI taxonomy): Bacteria > Bacillati > Actinomycetota > Actinomycetes > Mycobacteriales > Mycobacteriaceae > Mycobacterium > Mycolicibacterium duvalii. The sequence continues at coordinate 2,795,832 of NZ_AP022563.1, forward strand.
GGACAACGGCCCAGTGGCCATCACCACGAAGCGGGCGCAGACGACTTCGCCGCTGTCGGTGGTGACGGTCCAGCGGAGGGCCACTTCGTCGAGCACCGCCGAGACGACCCGGGTGTTGAACGTGACACCCGCGCGCAGGTCGAGTTTGTCGGCGACCCACTTGATGTAGTCCAGGATCTCGGCTTGGGTCGCGTACTTCTCCGTCCACGTCCACTCCTGTTGGAGATCGTCGGAGAACGAGTAGCAGTAGTCCAGGCTCTCCACGTCGCAGCGCGCGCCCGGGTACCGATTGAAGTACCAGGTGCCACCCACCTCGGGCGCGGCTTCGAAGACCCGCACGGACCATCCCTGGGCACGGAACTTGTGTAGGGCGTACAGACCCGCGAAACCCGCACCGACCACCACGATGTCGACTGAACTCTGAGCCGGACTACTCACACCGACCGACGGTAGGAGCGAGGCCCGGGAACGCGCCGGGCATCTCCCGGTCAACGGTCATCGGGATTGCCGTCCCGGCCACCGGTAGGCGCGGCATCGCGGGGGGCTCGTCCTCGGTCAGGATGGCGGCATGAGCGACGCGCCCCGTGCCGTGCCCCTGACGGTCACCGACGTACTCGACGAGGGACCCGACGCCAAGTCCCTGGTCTTCTCGGTGCCCGCAGAACACCGCGACCGGTTCGGCTACCGGCCGGGTCAGTTCCTGACGCTGCGCATCCCCAGCGAGCGGACGGGGGCGGTGGCGCGCTGCTATTCGCTGGCCAGCTCGCCGCACACCGACACCGCGCCGAAGGTGACGGTCAAGCGGACTGACGGCGGCTACGGTTCGAACTGGTTGTGCGACAACGTCTCCGCCGGAGATGTGATCGAAGCGTTGCCGCCGTCGGGCGCCTTCACCCCTCGTGATCTCGACAGTGACCACCTGCTGTGGGCCGCCGGCAGCGGCATCACCCCGGTGATGTCGATCCTGAAATCGGTTCTCGCGGCCGGAACCGGCCGAGTCGTGCTCTGTTACGCCAACCGCGACGAGGCCTCGGTGATCTTCGCCGCCGAACTGCGTGACCTCGCCGCCCGCTATGCCGGGCGGCTGACCGTGCTGCACTGGCTGGAGTCCGTCCAGGGCCTGCCCACCGGGGTGCAACTGAGTCACTTCAGCCGACTGTTCGGCGGTTACCAGTCCTACATCTGCGGACCCGCGCCGTTCATGGCGGTGGTCAGGGAGACCCTCATCGACTCCGGTGTGCCACGCGAGAACATCCACCTCGAGGTCTTCCAATCCCTGGAAGGCGATCCGTTCACCGCGCCGGCCACCGACGCCGGCCCCGACGACGGGGAGGCCGCCGACGCCGAGGTGCTCATCGACGGCGAGCGGCACCATCTGCGGTGGCCGGTCGACCGCAACCTCGTGGACACCATGCTTGCCGCCGGCATCGAGGTGCCGTATTCCTGCCGCGAGGGCAACTGCGGCTCGTGCGCGGCGACCGTCGTCGAGGGCGAGGTTGACCCGGGCAACGCGGCGATCCTGGAAGCCGACGACATCGCCGAAGGCCTCATCCTGGCCTGTCAGGCCCGACCGCGATCGGACTCGGTGACCGTCGAGTTCTGACTTCCGCTCAACGGGAAAACGGCACCGGGCCACGCCGCGACACGGCACGATCAGACTTATGACACGACGGGTGATCGATCACATCGCCGAACTGGCCGACCAGCTGCGCGGGCAGGCCGAGGAGGCCGAGAAGATCGGCAAGCTGACCGACGACACGGTCAAGACGATGAAGCGGATCGGCTCGATCCGGCTGCTGCAACCCAAAGCGCACGGCGGTCTGGAGGTGCATCCGCGGGAGTTCGCCGAGACTGTGATGGCCACCGCCGCGCTGGACCCGTCGGCCGGCTGGATCAACGGCGTGGTCGGGGTGCACCCGTACCAGCTCGCCTACGCCGATCCGCGGGTCGGCCAGGAGATCTGGGCCGACGACGTCGACACCTGGGTGGCCTCGCCGTACGCGCCGCAGGGCGTCGCGGTGCCCACCGACGGCGGCTACATCTTCACCGGCCGCTGGCAGTTCAGCTCCGGCACCGATCACTGCGACTGGATCATCCTCGGCGCGATGGTCGGCGATTCCGACGGCAAGCCGTTGATGCCGCCCCGGATGTTGCACATGATCCTGCCGCGCAAGGATTACGAGATCGTCGAGGACTCCTGGGACGTCGTCGGGTTGCGCGGTACCGGCTCCAAGGACGTGATCGTCGACGGGGCTTTCGTCCCCGACTATCGGACCATGGACGGCATGAAAGTGATGGACGGTTCGGCGCAACTCGAGGCCGGCATGACCGAACCGCTGTACCTGATGCCCTGGTCGACGATGTTCCCGCTGGGCATCTCGTCGGCCACCATCGGCATCGCCGAAGGGGCCCTGGCCGCCGCACTGGACTATCAGCGTCAGCGTGTGAACTCCAGCGGCGTCGCGATCAAGGACGACCCTTATGTGATGTACGCGATCGGCGAGGCGGCCGCGGACATCAACGCCGCACGGCAGGAACTGCTGGCCAACGCCGATCGGGTCTACGACATGGTGGCCGCCGGCCAGGAGGTCACTTTCGAGCAGCGCGCCGCCGGCAGACGCACCCAGGTGCGTGCGGTCTGGCGCGCGGTGTCGGCCGTGGACGAGATCTTCGCGCGCTGCGGCGGCAATGCCGCGCGGATGGACAAGCCGCTGCAGCGGTACTGGCGCGACGTGCACGTCGGACAGGCGCACGCCATTCACGTCCCGGGTACCGTCTACCACGCCTCGGCGCTGAGCTCCCTCGGGGTCGATCCGCAGGGCCCGCTGCGGGCGATGATCTGAGGGTTCCGCGATGAGTCCGATCAAGAGCCTCGGCTATGTCACTGTGCAGGCCACCGATCTGATGCGGTGGCGCCAGTTCGCCTTCGGCGTACTGGGTTTCGCACAGGGCAGCGGGCCCGACCCCGATGCGCTGTACCTGCGGATGGACGAACGTGCCGCCCGCATCATCGTCAACCCTGGTGACGTCGACAAGATCGTCACCGTCGGGTGGGAGGTCCGCGACCACGCCGCCCTCGAAGAGGTCAAACGCGCCCTTGATGCGGCCGGCACCCCCTACGAGCAGTTGTCGTCGGCCGACGCGGACAGCCGCCGGGTCGAGGAGGTCATCGCGTTTCGCGATCCGGCCGGCACGTCGCTGGAGATTTTCCACGGCGCCGTACTCGACCACAGCCCGGTCGTCACCCCGTTCGGCGCGAGGTTCGTCACCGGTGAGCAGGGCCTCGGCCACGTGGTGCTGCCGGCGATGGACGTCCCCGCCATGTTCGAGTTCTACACCGGGGTACTCGGTTTCAGATCTCGCGGCGCGTTCCGCGTGCCGGCGCCGCCGGAGTTCGGGCCGATCCGGGTGCGCTTCCTCGGCATCAACGAACGTCATCACAGCCTGGCCCTGTGCCCGGCCGCCACGTTGCGCGATCCCGGGTTGATCCATCTGATGGTCGAGGTCGACTCGCTCGACGCCGTCGGCCAGGCGCTCGACCGCGTCGCCAAGGACGGCTTCCAGCTGTCGTCCACGCTGGGCCGCCACACCAACGACAAGATGGTGTCGTTCTACGTGCGCGCTCCCGGCGACTGGGACATCGAGTTCGGCACCGACGGTATGCGCGTCGACGAAACCTACTACACCGCGGAGGAGATCACCGCCGACAGCTACTGGGGTCATCAGTGGGTCGACGACCTGCCCGCGGCGATGCGCCCGTGACGGTCGTCCCGGTCCCGGCCGCGCAGATCACCGCATGGGACCACGAGGCCGATGTCGTCATCGCCGGTTTCGGCATCGCCGGTGCTGCGGCCGCCGTGGAAGCCGCGCGCGCCGGAGCCGACGTGCTCGTCCTGGAGCGCACCGGCTCCTGGGGCGGTGCGGCGTCGATGGCCGGAGGTTTCATCTACCTCGGTGGCGGCACCGCCCTCCAGAAGGCCTGCGGCTTCGACGATTCCGTGGACAACATGGCCGCGTTCCTGACCGCGGCCATGGGCCCCGGGGCCGACGAGGAGCGCATCGCCGACTACTGCGCGGGCAGCGTCGCGCACTTCGACTGGCTGGTCGGATGCGGCGTTCCGTTCAAGGCCGAGTTCTTCGGCGAACCCGGCTGGGAGCCGATGGCCGACCAGGGCCTGATGTACTCCGGCGGCGAGAACGCCTACCCCTTCAACACCATCGCCGCCCCGGCGCCCCGCGGTCACGTGCCGCAGATGGCCGACAAGAAACAGGGCGAGGCCAGCGCCGGCTACATGCTGATGAAACCACTCGTCGAGACCGCCACTGCCGCGGGCGCGCGAGCCCTCTACGACGTTCGGGCGCAACGGCTCGTCGTCGGATCCGACGGACGAGTCGTCGGCGTCATCGCCCGGCAGTACGGCACCGAGATCAGCGTGCGCGCCCGCCGCGGGGTGGTGCTCGCCACCGGAAGCTTCGCCTACAACGACGCCATGGTCGCGCGGTACGCACCGCGCATCGCCGGCCGTCCCGCCGCCTCGATCGAGCAGCACGACGGTCGTGCCATCCGGATGGCCCAGGCGCTGGGCGCCGACCTCGCACACATGGATGCCACCGAGGTCGCGATCTTCATCGACCCGCAACAGCTGGTGCGGGGCATCCTGGTCAACGAACGCGGCCAGCGATTCGTCACCGAGGACACCTACCCCGGCCGGGTCGGTCAGCTGACGCTGTACCACCAGAACAACACCGCCTACCTGATCATCGACGGCGATGCGCAGGACGACGCGATGGCCTCGCTGTCGCCGCACCTGATGATGCGGCCACCCACCTGGGTGGCCGAGACGGTCGCCGATCTGGAGGCCGAGATCGGCCTGCCCGCCGGGTCGCTGCAGGCCACCGTGGCGGCCTACAACGACGGCGCCGCGCGTGGCGAGGACCCGCTGCTGCACAAGAAGGCCCAGTGGCTCAAGCCGATCGGGTCACCGGTCGGCGCGATCGACCTCCGCGAGAGCACCGGTGGCTTCACCCTCGGCGGACTGGCGACCACGCTGGACGCCGAAGTACTGCACGTCAGCGGAGAGCCCATCCCCGGGTTGTTCGCCGCCGGCCGCTGCACCGCCGGTCTGGCCGCGTGGGGGTATGCCAGCGGCGTCTCGCTGGGCGACGGCAGCTTCTACGGCCGCCGGGCCGGTCACAGCGCCGCCCGCGCCTGAGTTCACCCCTCCACCCGCCCATTCGGCGGCACGACGCGTGGCCGCGATGACATTCGCCGCGTTCATGTGACAGCACCCACGTCGATGTGGTACCTATATGACCACTAGGCATATGCCTATTAGGAATGTAACTTTCCGGAGGTTCCCGATGACCGTGACCGTCGACAGCGTCACCACCGCCCCCAAGGCCGCCCCCGAGACACCGAGCGCCGTGATCGACCGGGTGTCGCTGGTGCTCGACGCCTTCGACGGGCCGGGACGTCTCACGTTGGCGCAGATCGTGCGGCGGACCGGTCTCCCGCGTTCGTCGGCCCATCGCATGTTGGAGCGGCTGGTTCAGCTGCGCTGGCTGCGGCGCAGTGGCCGCGATTACGAGCTGGGCATGCGGCTGGTCGAGCTCGGTTCACTGGCGGTTCATCAGGACCGGTTGCACAGGGCCGCGATCCCGATGCTGCACGAGCTGCACGCCGCGACCGGTCTGGTCGTCCACCTCGCGGTCCTGGACGGCTCCGACGTGGTGTACATGGAGAAGGTCGGCAATCGGATGACCGCGGCGATCCCCAGCCGGGTCGGCGGACGCGCCCCTGCGCACTGCACTGCGGTGGGCAAAACGGTGTTGGCGTTCGCCGACGAGGCCGACATCCCGTTGTTCGACACCGAGTTCCTCGCGCGACGCACCAAGTACTCGATCTCGACGCCGGCACAACTGCGCAAGGAACTGACGAGGGTGCGTTCGCACGGCTACGCATTCGACCGTGAGGAGTCGTTGCCCGGCTTCGGGTGCGTCGCGGCGCCGATCGGCGACCCGGGCGAGGCGGTCGCCGCGGTATCGGTGTGCGGCCCGATGAACCAGCTGAGGTTCGACCAGCGCCTGGTGGCGCCGGTCCGGATGGCCGCTATGCACATCTGGCGCGCGGTGGAGGGCGGCGCCCGCCGGGTGACGCCCACCCTGCAGCAGCCCCGGCCACTGCGTGGCGGACTCGCGGCACGGCCGGCCGGCCCTCAGCCCGCGCTGCACCTGGTATGAGCCTCGACCCGCAGATCGCGGAGATCATCCAGACCCTGGATTCGGGCTTTCCGCCCGTCCACACGATGACCGGGCAGCAGGCCCGCGCGGCGATCAGAGCACGCTTCGTCGCGCCCCCGGATCCCGAGCCGGTCGACTCCGTCGCCGACACCACCGTGCCCGGACCCGGCGGTCCGGTGGCGGTGCGTGTCTACCGCCCGGCCGCCGCACGCGAGGGTGTCGTTCCGACAATGGTTTTCGCCCACGGTGGGGGCTGGGTGTTCTGTGACCTGGACAGCCACGACGGACTCTGCCGCGCTTTCGCCAACGGTATGAACACCGTGGTCGTCTCCGTGCACTACCGCCGCGCCTCCGAAGAGGGGCAGTGGCCGGCGGCCGCGGAGGACGTGTACGCCGTCACCGACTGGGTCACCGCCCACATCGGCGAATTCGGCGGTGACCCGTCTGCGGTGCTGGTCGCCGGGGACAGCGCCGGCGGCAACCTCGCCGCTGTCACCGCGCTGATGGCACGCGACCGCGGCGGTCCCGACCTGGCCGGGCAGGTGCTGCTGTACCCGCTCATCGCAGCCGATTTCGGCACCGAGTCCTACCGATTGTTCGGTCAGGGTTTCTACAACCCCCGCCCGGCCCTGCAGTGGTACTGGGAGCAGTACGTGCCGCACCCGAACGACCGGACCCACCCGTACGCGTCGCCGCTGTGCTCCGACGATCTGACGGGACTGCCGCCCGCGATCTCCGTGGTGGCCGGACATGACCCGCTCCGCGACGAGGGGTTGGCCTACACCGAGGCGTTGGAGGCCGCAGGGGTGCCGGCCGTGTGCCGTTACTTCGACGGCGGTGTCCACGGGTTCATGACGATGCCGGCATTCGACATCTGCCGGCGCGCCCGGGCTCAGGTCTGCGCGGATGTCGCCACGCTGTTGGAAACCACTGCGCCGTAGCGCTGTTCCGGGTCGAGTACGCAATGCGTGCGACCGAACACTGTCACCATGCACTTGTTGTTGTGCGTGCACCGGCTCCGGGCGGCGGGGTCGGCGACCATCGTGTTCACCAGGTCGGGTTCGCGCAGCAGCGCCCGTCCCATCGCGACGAACTCGAAGCCCTCGCGCATGCCGGTCTCGACATGGCCGCGGTTGGTGATGCCGCCCAGCAGGATCAGCTTCGTGTTCTGCATGACCGGCACGAATTGCCTTGCTGCCGGCAGCATGTAGAGGTCCTCGTACGGGTAGGAACCCATCGCGGCCTTACCCATCAGCCGAACTCCGGGACGGAGCATCGGGGGCATCACCGCGGCGAACTCGCGCACCGGGACGTCACCACGGAACAGGTACATCGGCCGGTACACCGAGGACCCCTGGGTCAATTCCAGCGCATCCAGGGTGCCGTCGGCGTCGAGCAGCTGCGCGGTACGCAGCGCCTCGTCGATCCAGATGCTGCCGGGCAGCCCGTCGTCCATGTCGACTTTGGCGATCACCGCGACGCGGTCGTCGACGACGTCGCGCACCCGCTGCGCGATCTCGCGCACCAGCCGTGACCGGTTGTCGATGTCCCCGCCGTATTGGTCCCTGCGCCGGTTGATCAGCGGGCTCAAGAACGAGCTCGGCAGATAGAGGTGGCCGAAATGCAGCTCGACGGCGTCGAATCCGGCGTCCATGGCGGTCTGCGCCGCGCGGCCGAACTGGTCGATGACGGCAGCGATCTCGTCGCGGCGGATCTCGCGGCAATAGGCGAACGAAGTGGGGTTGACGAACCGGCTCGGCGCCACCGCGGTCACACCGGTGAGCTTCTTGGGCGCGACGACCCCGGCATGGCCCAGCTGTGCCGAAATGGCCGCCCCCGCGTCGTGCACGGCGTCGGTGAGCTTGCGCAACCCGGGCAGGGCCTGATCGTTCATCACGATCTGGCCCGGGGCGCTGGCTCCCTGCGGTGAGACGCAGCAGTACGCCACCGTCGTCATGCCGACCCCGCCCTCGGCGAACCTGCGGTGGAAGGCGATCAGGTCGTCGGTCACCAGGCCATGCGGCGATCGCCCCTCTGAGGTCGCCGCTTTGATGATCCTGTTACGCAACCGCACCGGGCCCAGAGCGGACGGAGCGAACGGGTCCGGCGGGGAGTCGGTCATGGGAGCAGCGTCGACGCCACGCGGCACGCCGTCAACCATGCTCTCCCGATGGCCGGGATCGTCACCGCCGCTCCGTCGGCGGGCACTTACCGTGCAGCCATGACCGAGGTCTTCGTCATCGACCGGGTGGTCACCCGGCCTGGCCGCGCCCGCGAGTTCGTCGACACCTATCTGAGCGGCTACGCCCCGGGGGCCCGGCAGCGCGGGATGACATTGCGCAGCGTATTGGTGTCGCCGCCGATCTGGTTCGACACCGAGCCGAACACCGTCACCGTCACCTGGTCGCTGCCGAGTCCGCAGGCCTGGTGGGAGATGACCTGGCAGGGCCGCCCCGACCCGACTCTGGCGGCGTGGTGGGACAGCGTGGCCGATCTGGTCATGGAGCGCGACCGCAGCGCGGCGGCGGCGTTCGACGACGTCGAAAGCCTCTGCGATGTATAGCGTCACCCGCCTCCTCGATGTCGTCGAGGCTGACCGGGTCCGGATACGGCAGGAGCTGCAGCAGGTGGCTCGACAGTGCGACGCGGTCCGGCAGTTGGTCGCCCCCACCCTGACCGGCAGCCGCAACGGCGGCGACCTGCTGGTTCACCTGCGCTTCGACAGCGCCGAGGCATGGTCAGCGGCCGCCGACCGGTTCGACGCGGCGCTGCGTGACCCGGCGATCACCCGGGTCAACGGCGCCGACTACCCGGGGAGTCCACAGATCATCGGCGGCCGGTCCCCCGGACGTGTCTACCGCACCCTGTTGTTGCGGGTCGCACCGGGCACCGACGGCCCGACCGCGGACCGGTTCGAAGCCGACCTGCGGTTGCTCCCCGGCTATGTCGACACGATCAGCGCCTGGCAGCTCAGCCGCGCGGAGCGCACCGTGGGCGACACGCAGTGGACCCACGTGTTCGAGCAGGAGTTCACCGACGCCGACGGCATCATGGGCGCCTACCTCATGCACCCGATCCACTGGGCCGTCGTCGACCAGTGGTTCGACCCGGAATGCCCGAAAGTGATCGTTCGCGAACGGGTCTGCCACAGCTTCTGCAGCGACGAGGCTCGCGTGCTGCGCTGAGCGCCTACAGCCCGGTGGGCAGGATGTTCGGGTTTGCGGTCGCCGGCGGTTCCAGCGGCGGTAACACTCGGGTGCCGTCCAGGCTGTGTACCGGCAGCTGCTGCGACCACGGATAGTGCAGGCTGAAGGCCACCAGACCGGTGCGCACCGACGCCGGCAGGTGGCACATGGCGAGCACGGTCTCGGCGAGGTACTCCACCGGCTCGGTCGGGAAGTTGTCCGGAATCAGGCTCGCGGCCCCGGGGGTGCGCACTGCGCTCGACGGGCCGACGACGTTGACGGCGATGTTCGAGTCCAGGAGCTCGGCGGCGACGCCCTGGGTGAACCGGTGCAGGGCGGCCTTCATCGACGCGTAGACGACGTCGCCGGAGGTCTTGTTGTACTCGCGGTACGGCCGCGCCGGCGCCAGTCCGGTGACCGATCCGATGTTGACGATCCACCCCTCCCCCTGCCGGCGCATGTGCGGAACGGCCTTCTGCGTCAACACGAACGGGGTACGCACATAGTGTTCGACGGTGCGGTCGAAGGTGTCGATCGCCATGTCTTCGACGACGGAGTAGTCGGCGTAGCCCGCGTTGTTGACCAGGATGTCGATCCGGCCCGTGCGCTCGACGACCGCGTCGACCAGGCCGGCGCGGGCCTCGGCGTCCTCGAGATCGCAGGCGAGGCCGAACGCCTTGCCGCCGACCTCCTCGATCAGTGCGATCGTCTCGCCGATGGTGCCGGGCAGTTCCTCCCGACGGCCGGCCCGGCACGAGGGTGAGGGCTGATACGAGCGCGCGGTGACCGCGACGGTCGCACCCTCGGCGGCGAAGCGCTGCGCGATCGCCCGCCCGATCCCCCGGCTGCTCCCGGTCACCAGAGCCGTTCTGCCGGAGAGTAATCCACTCATCGGAGCTCCAAGTCCTCTTCGTCGGGGACGCGGTGGCTCTGCCACACGTCGAGCAGCCGGAACGGGAACGCGGTCACGATGCGGCCACCGCCGGACCGGTAGTAGGTGTGCGCCGTCGGCGTGTGGCACCACACGGTCTGGGCCATCGCATCGTCGATCTGGCGGACGTAGGCGTCGAACGCCTCGGGTTTCACCTCGATCGTGGACGCCCCGCGCAGAGCCATGAGCTGCAGACACTCCATCACGTAGTGCACCATCACCTCGACGCCGAAGTTGTGACCCGCCCCGTGGCCGGGGCTGTAGTTCGGCGCCGAGGAGATGAACATGTTCGGGAAGCCGGGGACCAGCCCGCCGCGGTAAGCCGCGGGACTGTCCCCCCACACGTCGGTCAGCCGCACCCCATCGCGCCCGCGGATGTCGACCGTGGACAGGAAGTCCAGGTGATAACCGGTGGCGTAGATGATCACGTCGAGATCGATCTGCCGGCCGTCGGCCGTGACGATCCCGTGTTCGTTCACCGCGGCCGGTTCGGCGGCCTCGACGTCGACGTGGTCGCGGGTCAGTGCCGCGTAGTAACCGCCGGGGTCGCGGATGATGCGTTTGCCGTAGGGCGCGAAGTCGGGTGTGACCTTCTTCGCCAGCTCCGAGTCGGCGCCGAAGGTGCGGTCGATGTATTCCAGGCAGATCTGCAGCAACCGGTCGTTGGCCGGCGAGATCGACAGATGTCCGGCGGCCCACTCCGGATCACGCAGGATCACCGGGTGGTTGTTGTCCGCGGTGCCCCAGAAGGACTTCAGACGAACCCAGTTGGCGTGAAACGGGAGATGGGCGTTGAGCCAGCGTCGATGCTCGGGCACGTCATCGGTGGACCGCTTGCGCGGGGCGACCCAGTGCGGCTGGCGCTGGAACACCGTCAGGTGTTCGACCTCGTCCACGCAGGCGTCGACGATCTGCACAGCGGTACAGCCGGCGCCGATGACCGCCACCCTTTTCCCTGTCAGCGACAGGTCGGGCTGCCATTCCGCGGAGTGGATGCTCACCCCGCCGAACGTCTCGCGACCGGCCAGGTCCGGCCATCGGGGCCGGTTGAGGTATCCCGCGGCAGGGATGACGACGTTGGCGTGACGGACCCCTCGGCCGCCGTCCGCGCCGACGGTGTGAACCTCCCAGCGTGCGTGCTCGTCGTCCCACCACAGCGCCTCGACCTCGGTGCTGAACCGGATGTGCTCGCGTAGCCCGTTCCGGTCCGCCACCGCCTGCAGGTAGCGCTGATACTCCGCACCCTGCGGGTAGTAGCTCGTCCAGTCGCCGTTGATGTCGCGCGACAGCGAGTAGTACGCCGACGGGGTGTCGACCCCGATACCCGGATAGACGGTGGTGTACCAGGTGCCGCCGACTTCGTCGTTGCGGTCGATGATCTCGTAGTCGATCCCGGCGGCTGCGCATTCCAGCGCCGCGGCCATCCCCGCGATGCCGGCGCCGACGATCACCACGGTGAAGTCGTGCGGCAGTTTCGCGGTGCGCGGCAGCACCGGCTGCGAGGGATGAAATCCGCCTTGTTCGGCGAGCAGTTCCAGATACTCCTCGTCCACCTCGGTGCCCAGCGCCAGCGGAGCCACGCGCGCGAACAACGCGGGATCATCAGGGGCCAGAGCGTCGGGCCGGCAGGGTGCCTCGAGCGCGGCGGCCACCTCCTCGACGAGTTCGTCGAGGGTCCGCGGGTCGGTGACCCCGATGTGTTCGGGCGGGTCCGGCACGAAGGAGATCCGTCGCGCGTAGCGGTCGACCACGCCGGGGTCGCCGGTCAGCTGTGCCAGCACCGCCACCAGGATTCCTGCGTCGGCCTGCCGCAGGTTGGCCCGCATCCGGTCCGGGTCACGCGTTGTCATCGCTCCTCCTCGCTGCCGGCACCGAGTATCGGACGCCTACCGCCGGACAGCCCGGGCCTTGTCTACTCAGCGGGATACCAGGCGGGGGCGCGCGTGGCGGCGCGCCTACAGTCGCCGGCATGGATGATCTGCACCAGGTGCTCGCGACCGCGCGCAGCCACGCGCTCGGCGACATCCCGCGGCGGCCCGCACGCAGGAATCCCGACAAGCTCGCGATCGTCGACGGCGAGGTCAGTTTGACGTTCGCCGAGTTCGAGTATCTGGTCGATCGCGTCTCAGCAGCGCTGGCGGACAATGGTTTCGGCGTCGGCGACCGGGTGGCGCTGCTGTCACACAACTGCTGGCAGTACGCGGTGCTGGCGTTCGCCACCGCCCGCACCGGGGTGGTGCTGGTCCCCGTCAATTTCATGCTCACCGCGGAGGAAATCGCGTTCATCCTCGGCCACAGCAGGGCCACCGGGTTTCTCGTCGAAGCCGACCTGGCACCCACCGCCGAAGCGGCGATGCGCCTCGGCGGCAGCGTGCGCGCCGCCGCCGCACTCGTCCTGCCGGGACAGACCCTACCGGCGGGCTGGACCGACTTCGCGCAGTGGACACAGACCACCTCGACCGCGCCGAACCCGTACATCGCCGATGATCAGCTCATTCGGTTGATGTACACCAGCGGTACCGAATCTCATCCCAAGGGCGCCATGCACTCCAGCCGGAGCCTGATGGGCAACTACATCAGCTCGATCATCGCCGGGTCGATGGAGGGCAGCGACGTCGAGATCCATTCGCTACCGCTGTATCACTGTGCGCAGCTCGACAATTTCCTGATCACCGACGTCTTTCTGGGCGCCACCAGCATCATCCTGCCCCGCCCGGATCCGGAGCACGTGCTACGCAACATCGAACGTTTCGGTGCGACGAACTATTTCGCCCCGCCGACGGTGTGGATCTCTCTGCTGCGCTCGCCGGTCTTCGATCAGGTCGACCTGTCGAGTCTGCGCAAGGGGTACTACGGCGCCTCGGCGATGCCGGTCGAGATCCTCGCCGAGATGCGTGAGCGGCTGCCTAACCTGCGGCTGTGGAACTTCTACGGGCAGACCGAGATGGCACCGCTGGCCTCGGCGCTGGGTCCCGACGAGCAGGACGCGCATGCGGGCTCGGCGGGCCGGCCGGTGGTCAACGTCGTGACCGCCATCCTCGACGACGACAACACCGAGGTGGGCACCGGTGTGGTGGGCGAGATAGCGCATCGCAGCCCGCATCTGATGCTCGGCTACCTCGACGACGACGCGAAAACCGCCGAGGCGTTCCGTGGCGGTTGGTTTCACTCCGGCGATCTCGGCTACTACGACGAACACGGGCTACTGCATGTGGTCGACCGCAAGAAGGACATGATCAAGACGGGCGGCGAGAATGTCGCGAGCCGCGAGGTCGAAGAGGTCCTGTACCGCCATCCGGCCGTCGAAGAGGCCGCCGTCTTCGGCCTCCCGCACCCGACGTGGGTGGAGGCGGTCGTGGCCGCCGTCGTCGTCCGGGCAGGGGCCGACGTCGACGAACCGCAACTCCTCGAGCACTGCCGCACTCACCTGGCCGGCTTCAAGACTCCTAAGAAGCTCTACTTCATCGACGCGCTGCCCAAGAACCCGAGTGGCAAACTGCTCAAACGCGTACTTCGGGAGCGGTTCGCCTAGTCGATGCCGCCGGTGGGGACCGCTGGGCGGGATTTACCGGTTTTTCACCACCGACACACCGTTACCGTTCCTCAAACCGTTGCTGTTCGAGGAGGATTCACGATTGTGAGCCACGCTCCGTTCCAGGGTGTCCAGGGCCGCATCGCCCGCTTCGACGAGCCCGGCACGCCCTTCGAGATCGAACAGGTCACACTGGCCGACCTCGGTCCGGGTGAGATCCTGGTCAAGGTCTTGCGCGCGAACATCTGCGGTTCCGATGTCCATGCCTGGCACGGCACGTTCGCCACGCGCGGGTTGGGCGGTCAGCTACCGACGGTGCTGGGCCATGAGATGGTCGGTATGGTCCATGCGCTCGGCGACGGTGTGGACGCGGACTCCAACGGCGCCCCGCTGTCGGTCGGCACGCGCGTGGTCTTCCCTTACTTCTTCTGCTGTCACACCTGCCGCAACTGCCTGTCCGGGCGGCGCAACGCGTGCCTGAACCTGACGATGGCGATGCTGGGCCGCGCCGACGAGCCGCCGTATTTCGTCGGCGGCTATGCCGACTATTTCGTACTGCCGGCCGGTGCGGTGATCTATACGGTTCCGGACTCGGTACCCGACGAGATCGCCGCTGGCGCCAATTGTGCACTGTCACAGGTGATGTACGGGCTCGAACGAGTCGACCAACAACTCGGCGAGTACGTCGTAGTCCAGGGTGCGGGCGCGTTGGGTCTTTATGCCGTCGCGGTGGCCAAGGCCCGCGGTGCGGCCAAGGTCATCGCGATCGACGGGGTGCCCGAGCGCCTTGAGTTGGCCACCGCGTTCGGCGCCGACGCCGTCATCGACATCACCGGGACCACCGACCAGGACCGGACCAGGATGGTCCGCAAGCTCACTGACGGGCAGGGCGCCGACGTCGTTGTCGAGGTGGTCGGGCACCCGTCGGCGATCGACGAGGGTCTCAAGTTGCTTGGCCAGTTCGGCCGCTACGTCGAGATCGGCAACATCAATGTCGGCAGGACCTTCGAGTTCGATCCGTCGCGGTTCGTCTTCTCCAACAAGACGATGGTCGGTGTCTCGCTCTACGATCCGTCGGTGCTGTCCCGTGCGCTGGCGTTCCTCGAGCGCTACCAGCACACTTTGCCGTTGGATCGGCTCGCCGCGACCGCGTACCCGCTCGACGACATCAACGCCGCCTTCGCTGCCGCGTCGGACAAGCGCGACGTCCGCGCCAGCATCGTGCCCTGACCCCTTCCCGAGAGGATCCATGAGCAACCACGAGTACACCCGCACGCAGCTGTTCATCGACGGTGAGTGGGTCACCCCGGCCGGCACCGGAGTCATCGAGGTGGTCAATCCGGCCACCGAAGAGGTGCTGGGCACCGTGCCCAACGGCTCTGACGCCGACGTCGACATCGCGGTCGCCGCGGCCCAGCGGGCGTTCGACCCGCTGATCAGCGTTGCCGAACGCCGCGCACGCCTCGACGCGGTGATCACCGCGATGGACAAGCGGTTGCCCGACATCGCCGAGACGATCACCAGCGAGATGGGCGCGCCGATCCGTGTCGCGCAGACCGTCCAGACGCAGGTTCCGCTGGCGGTCGCCCGCGCCGTCGCGGAGGTGTTGGGGCGCTTCGAGTTCGAGGAACGCATCGGCAATTCGCTCGTAGTACGTGAGCCTTACGGCGTGGTCGCGGCCATCACCCCATGGAACTATCCGCTGTACCAGGTGGTGGCCAAGGTGATCCCGGCGATCGCTGCGGGCTGCACGGTGGTTCTCAAGCCCAGCAACGAGGCCCCGCTGGCGGTGTTCGAGTTCGTCGAGGCGCTCGCCGACGCCGGATTGCCGCCCGGGGTGGTGAACTTGGTGTCCGGTCCCGGCCGGGTCATCGGCGAGCGGATGGCTGTCCACCCCGATGTCGACGTCGTCTCGTTCACGGGATCCACCAGCGTCGGGAGCCGGGTCGGTGAGCTGGCCGGCGCGACGATCAAGAAGGTGGCGCTGGAACTGGGCGGCAAGTCCGCCAACGTGATCCTCGACGGCGCCGACCTCGCCGCCGCGGTCAAAGTCGGCGTCGGCAACGCGTTCCTCAACGGCGGACAGACCTGCATGGCATGGACCCGCATGCTGGTGCCGCAGGCCCGTTACGACGAAGCACTCGAGATCATCGAGTCCGCGGTGGCCAAGTACACAGTCGGAGACCCGTGCGATCCGGCCACTCGCATTGGGCCTTCCGCGTCGGAGACGCAGTACCGCACGGTGCGGGGTTTCATCGAGCGGGCCCAGCGCGACGGTGCACGCTTGCTGACCGGTGGTGCCGAGAAGATCGCCGACACCGGGTATTACGTGGCGCCGACGGTGTTCGCGGATGTCGATCCGCAGTCGGAGCTGGGCCAGGAGGAGGTTTTCGGCCCGGTCCTGGCGGTGATTCCGTTCCGTGACACCGACGAAGCGCTGACGATTGCCAACGGCACGCCGTACGGCCTGTCCGGGGCGGTGTGGGCCGGCGACGACGACACCGCGATCGCCTTCGCCCGGCAGGTGCGGACGGGGCAACTCGACATCAACGGAGGGAAGTACAACCCGGCCGCACCGTTCGGTGGGTACAAGCGCTCCGGCGTCGGCCGCGAACTCGGCCGCTTCGGTTTCGAGGAGTACCTGCAGGTGAAGTCCCTGCAGCTGCCCTGACCGACAGCAATCGAAAAGAAGGACACATCGTGAACACACCCGATCCGCTGCTGATCTCCGCCGACGGCGCAGTCACCACGTGGACGATCAACCTCCCCGACGCCGGAAATGCGGTCAGTGGAATCGATTTCATTGCCGCGTTCGAGGCGGCCGTCGACGCCGCGAACTCCGACAGCACGGTGGCCGCGGTGATCCTGACCGGAACGGGCAAGATCTTCTCGGCCGGCGGCAACGTCAAGGAGATGGCCGACCGCGAAGGCATGTTCGGGCTGGAACCCATCGCGCAGCGCTATGCGTACGTCGACGGTATCCAGCGCATTCCCCGCGCGCTCGCGCGGCTGGAGGTGCCGATCATCGCGGCGGTCAACGGCGCGGCCGTCGGCGCCGGGTGCGACCTGGCCGCGATGTGTGACATCCGGGTCGCGTCGGGGCGCGCGTCGTTCGCGGAGAGCTTCGTGCAGATCGGCCTGGTGCCCGGCGACGGCGGAACCTGGTTCCTGCAGCGCGCCGTCGGCTACGAGCGCGCCGCCGAGATGACACTGACCGGGGATCGCATCGACGCCGCCACCGCGCTGGCGTGGGGGCTGGTCAGCCGGGTAGTCGCCCACGACGAACTCCTCACGGCTGCAAAGGATATCGCGGACCGCATCGCGAAGAACCCACCGCATGCGTTGCGGATGGCCAAGCGTCTACTGCAGGAGTCGCGCACCGGCTCGCTGGAATCGACTCTGGCGATGGCGGCGGCCATGCAGCCGCTGGCCCACCGCGACCCGGAGCACGCAGCCCGCATCGAACGCTGGCGGAGCAGCTGATGAACGCGCCTCGGCTGGTGCCCGCGACCGGGGAAGACCACGCCGGCACCGCCGCGTTGCGTGTCGAAGTACGTTCGTTCCTCACCGAACAGTTGGCCGCCGGTGCCTTCACGCCCTCGGTGGACGGGTGGCTGTGCGGCTGGGACGAAGGCTTCACCGCAGCGCTGGCAGAACGCGGCTTTATCGGCATGACCGTCCCCACCGAGTACGGCGGCCACGGCCGCTCCCACGTTGAACGTTTTGTCGTGACCGAGGAACTGCTCGCCGCCGGTGCACCGGTGGCCGCGCACTGGATCGCCGACCGCCAGATCGTGCCGGCGCTCCTCAAGGACGGCACCGAGGCCCAGAAGCGCGAATTCCTCCCGGAGATCGCCGCGGGACGATGCTTCTTCGGGATCGGCATGAGTGAACCCGACTCGGGTTCGGACCTGGCGAGTGTGCGGACGCGGGCCACGCGGGTCGCCGGCGGATGGCGTCTCACCGGAACCAAGGTGTGGACGTCCGGCGCGCACCGCGCCCACGCATTCATCGTGCTGGCCCGTTCCTCCCCGGCTGATCCGGCCCACCGCCATGACGGTCTGAGCCAGTTCATCGTGCGTTTCGACGGCCCCGGTGTCGAGGTCCGGCCCATCGTGTCGATGAACGGCAGCCACCACTTCAACGAGGTGATCCTCGACGACGCCTTCGTCGCCGACGACATGGTCTTCGGCGAGATCGGGCAGGGCTGGCGCCAGGTCACCTCCGAGCTCGCGTTCGAACGCAGCGGACCGGAACGGTTGTTGTCGACGTTCAGGTTGCTCGCCGCCGCCGTGGACGGCGCAGACTCCCACCATCCCGGCCTCGGCCGGCTGGTGGGCAGAATCGCCGGGCTGCACCACATGTCGACCGCGGTAGCTGCCGCATTGGAACGCCGCGAGCCCGCCGACGTGCCGGCCGCGGTGGTGAAACTGCTCGGCACCACCACCGAAGGAGACATCGCCGACTTCGTCGATCTGCGCACCGGCGACGAGTCCCCGACCGATCCGGCGCTGCGAACGCTCCTCACCGCCGCGGTGGATCAACGGCCGGGCTTCACCCTGCGCGGCGGCACTACCGAGGTACTGCGCGGTGTGATTGCGCGCGGATTGGGCATGCGATGACCGTCGACGCCGCTCTCATCGAGATGATGGACCGGGTGCTGGCCACCCACGGGCCCACAGCACGACCGTGCGCCGACCCCGACATATGGCAAGCCCTGGACGAGTTGGGTCTGGTGCGCCTCACCGGCTCACCGGAGCACGGCGGCAGCGGAGCAGGATGGGCCGAGGCGGCCGAGCTGATCTCGGCCGCCGTCCGGCACGCGGTCCGGGTTCCCCTGGCCGAGCACGATCTGCTGGCCTGCTGGCTGCTGGAGGCGGCAGGCCTGCCGGCCGACAGCAACCGTCGTACGGTGTGCGTGCTCGACGACTCGGGAACCGCGACGAGCGTGCCGTGGGCCTCGACCGCACGGCGCATCGTCGTCGTCTGGGCAGACACCCACGGCCACCACCTGGTCGACGCCGACGCCGCCGCAATGCGGATCACACCCGGCACCAACATGGTCGACGAGCCCCGCGACACTGTGACCGCCGACCTCACGGACCTGGCGCCATACGCGATCACCGTGCCGGAAGAACTGGTCGAGCAGTTGCGGCTCAAGTCGGCGCTGGTGCGGTCGCTTCAGGTCTGTGCCGCCCTCGACACCATCGTCGACCTCGTCATCGAGCACACGAGCACCCGCGTGCAATTCGGCCGTCCCTTGTCGAAATTCCAGGCGATCCAGCACCTGGTCGCCGACCTCGCCGCCGAAGCAGCCCTCGCGCGGGCGGCCACCGAGGCCGCCATGTCCACCGCGATCGCCACGGACTGGTCCGGCGCCTCGCTCGCTTTCCGGGTGGCGACGGCGCGCTCGTGCACCGGCCATGCCGCGTCGGTGGTGGTGCGCAATGCGCACCAGGCGTTCGGCGCGATCGGCACCACTGTCGAACACACGCTGCACCGCTACACCCGCGCCGCGTTGGCTTGGCGCTCGGAATACGGTTCGGTGCAGCACTGGGACGAACAGCTGACCCGTGGTGCGGTGGCCGCCGGCGCTGCGGGTCTGTGGCCGCTGATCGCCGGCTGAGGAGTGTTCCGCTGACCGGACGGCAGTGTGCCGGAAGCCACACGGCGGCGGTTCACTCGAGGGCATGACCAACGAGATCACGCTGCCCGAAGTCCAGGAGTTCATCGCCAGCTTCTGGTACCACTACGACCAGGGTCAGTTCGACGTCCTCGGCGCCTATCTCGCCGAGGACATGCGGTATCTGAGCCGCTCCGACTCGGGCAACTGCCCGTTCGAGGAACTGTTGGCGGCCGAGGTGCAGGGCGGACCGGAGACGCTGGCCTGGCTGAACCAGCACCGTGACGAGAACCCGTACCCGCTGCGGCACCACGCGACGAACATCCATCGGACCGGGACCGACGGCGACATCACCACTGTTCGCTTCTACCTGTACGTCAACCAGGTCACCAACAACGTGCCCTTCGACGTGTCGTCGGGCGTCGTGGACGTCGGCATCCGGCGCGCCGGCGGCTGTCTGGTCTTCACCTCGATGACAGTCATTCTCGACGCCGAGGACTCGATCCCGTTCGCCCAGCATCGGACGAAGGCCGCCACTGGCGTCACGGCATGACGCGAGCTCGCGAAACTTTCGGCGGCGGTGTCGCCGTCATCACCGGCGCCGCCGCCGGCATCGGTGCCGGTCTCGCCCGGCATGCCCACCGGCTCGGCATGACGGTGGTACTGGTCGACGTGGATGCCCAAGCCGCCGCCGCGCTGCGCGACGAGCTGCCCGGATCGATCGACGTGGTGTGCGATGTGCGCGACGCCGACGCGATGGCAGCCCTGGCGGAGCGCGTCTACCGCGACGTCGGTTCGGTGCGGTTGCTGGTCAACAATGCGGGCGTGGAGCAGTTCGGCTATCTGTGGGACACCCCGGTGGCGAACTGGAACCGCGTGATGGACATCAACGTCAGCGGGGTGTTTCACGGGGTGCGCGCGTTCCTGCCGCGGATGATCGCCGCGCAGACCCGCGCGTGGGTGTGGAACCTGTCGTCGATCGGCGGGGTGGCGGTGGTCCCGCTACAGACCCCCTACATCGTCAGCAAGCACGCCGTGCTGGCGCTGACCGAATGTCTGCGTCTGGAAGTGGAATTGGCCGGTCACGCCGACCTGATTCAGGTGCAGGCCGTCCTGCCGGGCGCGGTGAAGTCGAACATCTTCGAAACCGCCGGCGGCGTCGACCCGGCCGCCGACGGCACCGACGTCGCCGCGGCCGAGTCGCAACGCGCGGCCATGCTCGACATCAAAGCCGATGCGATGGACCCGATCGAGGCCGCCGAGGTCGTGTTCGACCAGGCCGCCGACGGCGCGTTCTATCTGCTGACCCAGCCGGACTACGTCGGTTCGGCGATGGCCGAGCGTGCCGAGGTGCTGCGATCCCGGACCCCGCCCCAGCTTCGCACCACGCGCCGGTTCGACCCGGCCGAGCACTGAAGGCTTCCTGGTGACCCACCAGCCGGTGCTGGATCCCGACGCCGCGGCCCGCGTCGCGTCCTTCGGGCCGCAGGTCCCGATGCGTGAGCGTGGTCTGGAGGCGGTGCGCGATGCGATCGAGTCTGCCCCTCTCCCAGTGGAAATGCCCGCGATGGCCGAGATCAGTGACATCCAGGTCGACGGATCCGGCGGACCGGTGCCGGTGCGGATCTACCGGCCCGATGCGCCGGACCGTCCCTCTGCGGTGATCGTTCATCTGCACGGCGGCGGTCTGGTGATGGGCTCCAACCGTTCCTTCGAACCCATGGCCAGGGCGTTGGCCGCAGCTAGCGGCGCCGTAGTCGTCGCCGTCGACTACCGGTTGGCGCCGGAGCACCCGCCGCCGGCCCAGTTCGACGACGCATGGGCGGTGACCACGTGGGTCGCCGCGGAGTCGGAAAGGCTCGGGTTCCGCCACGATCGAATAGTCGTCTGCGGTGACAGCGCCGGCGGGGCGCTGGCCGCCGCGGTTGCGCTCGCCGCGCGGGACGACGGCGGGCCGGACCTGTTCGCACAGGTGCTGTTGTATCCCGGCCTGGACCGGGACATGGCGGCAGCGTCGGTACTGGCGAACCCGCAGGCGCCCATGCTGCTTCACGACGACATCGTCTACCTGCACGAGCTCGCCGACCGAGGCGCGGATAACCTGCACGACGTCCGCCGCGTGCCCGCGTATGCCACCGACCTGAGCGGTTTGCCGCAGGCGATTGTCGTCACCGCCGAACTGGATCCCATCGCCGACTGGGGCGAACGGTACGCCGGCCGGCTCCGAGACGCCGGCGTGCAGACCACGCTCACCCGCTATCCCGGTATCTACCACGGGTTTCTGATGCGTTCGGAGACCACCGCCCGCGGCCGGCTGGCGATGGCCGAAATCGGTGCCCTGCTACGGGCGAAGTTCGCCCACCCACTGCTTTTCCCCTGACACCGACCAATCTCCCGATGGCCGGACATGCCCCGTCCCGACCGCGGTGGACGAAACCACAATCGAACACAACACCGGCGCAGCGGCGCCGTAATGAGAGAAGGAGTGCCAGTGATGCTCACCGAGGAACGGCGCATGGAGCTGTCCGACGTCCTGCGTCCGGCGGCGCCGCCGCGCGAGGTCGACAACGTCTACACCGACGACCAACGGGACCGCCTGCTCGATGTGGTGCGCAGAGACGCGCCCTGGAGTCTGATCATCGCCCAGCACTTTGCGTCTCCCGAGGAGCTGATGGCGACCATGAGCGGGCAGTTCCCCGAGGGCTTCACCCCCACGCTGGACCTGTTCTTGACGCCGACGTTCCGCGGACATCTCGCCAACTACGGCACCGTCCTCTACCCCGAGCTGCACGACTGTTTCTATAACGCAGGCTTTTTGGAGGAAGCAAAGTCGTACTGGGGTGCGCAGTACGCCAAACCGCAGATGATGCTGTTCAACATCAACGGGCCGTGCTGCAACCGCGACCCGGGTCATCTCGACTCCCCCAGCTTCCGCGGCGTGCGGTACGAGAACGCGCCGACCTGGCTGGTCAGCGTGATGGGCAAGTCCGGTCTGTTCACCGACTACCTGATCAAGATGGCCCAGGTGATCACCTGGTTCTCTCACGATGAGAGCAGCGGATTCACGTACTGGCCCGACGGCCCGCTCAAGGCCCCCAAGCGTGTCCAGCCGCCCGTGTACAACCGCGGCGTCGTGGTGCAGAACGAGATGATGGTGCACCGCGGTGAGGCTAACGGGCCGCTGGACCAACAGGTTCCAGCCGGCCTGTCGTTCGACACTGTGTTCGCCGGTGACCCTGACTCTCGCGACCACTGGGTGCTGCGCAACGGTGATGACGTGATCGCCCGCCACCACACCGACGAGTTGCGGTTCCTCGTGCACTGGTCCGCCGAAGTGTATTCGGACTATGACGAGTTGAAGAAGAACATGGACCACACCGACGATCTGACCATCGATAAGGCCATCGACATGATGGTCGACGATCTGGCCACCAAGGGCATCAAACTCGACATCCCGAGCGCGCCCCTGCACGATCCGGCGTTCATCGGCGCGTTGAACGCCGCCTACGACCTCGGCGGTCCGGCGATCTACCCTGAGGAAGCGCCGCTCAGCGCGTTCCAGCTCACCTGAACGTCGGTGACCGCCGTCAGGCCGTGAGGCCGTCCGGTGGTGCGGGTCCGCCGGGCTCGCCGGGATCGTCTACGGGGAGTGCGGCGTCTGACTCAGAGTCGTCGATCGCCTCACCGCCAACGGATCTGGTGGTCGCCTCGGCGTTGTCGCTGAGCCATTCTGGTTCGGGTGGGCGCAGCAGGCGTTCGGGGCGGTGGTAGTTGTTGAGCCGGGCCTGCCCGGTGTCCAGATGGGGTGGGGGGATCCATTCGACGTCGCCGCCGGTGATGCGCGTGGTCCAGCCGTTGGTGTCGACGCTGCGGTTGTCGGGTGGGCAGGCCAGGGCGAGTTCGTCGACGTTGGTGTTGCCGCCGCGGCACCAGTCGGTGTCGTGGTGGACTTGGCAGCCGTAGGCGCCGATGGTGCAGCCGGGTTTGGTGCAGCCGCCGTCGCGGGCGATGAGCATGATCCGCTGGGCCGGGGACGCGGTGCGTCTAGTGCGGAACAGGTCCAGTGCGGAGCCGGTGGCGCGGTCGAACACCGCCAAATAGTGGTGGGCGTGGGAAGCTAGCCGGAGCACCTCGGCGATCGGCAACACGGTGCCGGCGCCGGTGGTGCCGATCCCGGCCCGGGATTCGAGATCTTGCAGCGTGGTGCGGATGATGACCGACACCGGAAGCCCGTTGAGGTGGCCGAGTTCACCGCTCATCAGCACGATGCGTCCGGCGGCGACCATCGCGTCGTGTTGGCGTTGGGCCAGGCTGCGGTGGTCGTTGTCGATCTGGGCTTGGGTCGGCGTGCCGGAGGTGCAGGGTTGGGGGTCGTCGGGGTTGCACATCCCGGGTGCGGCGTATTTGGCGAAAATGACTTCCCACACCGCGCGGGCTTCGGGGGTCCACTCGGCGGTGACCGAAGTCGTTCCGTCGTCGCGCTGCTTGCCCATCGACACCCCGCGTTTGCGGGCGCGTTCGGTGTCGTCGGGTTCGGGCCCGTCCTGGTCGAGCAGGAACAGGGTGAGCGCGGCGGCATCCTGGAGTTCTTTGGGCCCGGCCCCGACCGCGTTGCGCACCAGGTCGAGCTCGAACTTCTCGCGGGTGGTGGTGTCGACGAAGCCGGGCAGCTTGTTGATGGCTTTGCGGATCACCTCGACGTGTTCGTCGTTGATCAGGCCGTGGGCCTGGGCGGCGGCGGTGGCAGGCAGCGCCGGCGGCAGCGCCGGCCCAGTGATCGGCTGGCGCGGCGCGAGCAGCGCGGCCTCGGTCAGCCGGCGGCCGGCCTCGCCGCGCGAGATGCGCCAGCGCACCGAGAGCACTTCTTTCCACGATTTGGCGCCCATCTGCTGCGGGGTGGTCTCGGTCTGCAACCGGCCCAGCAGCCGGTGACGGACCGCGGGCAGCTGACACCCCAGGGTCTCCAACTCGTCGAGCGCGGCCACCAGTTCCGGCCGGGTCAGCAGGTCCAGATCGCAGGCGGCGAGCGCGTCCACGGCGGCGCGTACCGCCGAAACCGCCTCCCGCACAGCCACACCCGACATGACTCGAACATACATTCGGCCCCCGACAAAAACGGGGTCCTCTACCCCGGTGCGGCCGAACCCATCTCGTCGCCGTCGACTAGGTGTCCGACAGGACCCGCAGATCCCCGCGCGACACCGCGGATTCGATGGCGTCACGCACGTTGGTACACCCCCGCAGGAACGTGTCACCGGCCCGCGCCGCAGCTCGGCGCTCCTCGCAGCGCGCCGCGGCCGCGGCATCCCACTGCACGCTCGTCTGCTCCCAACTGCTCTTGCGCACCAGCACGCGCGCCCCGCACGTCCGGCATTCGACCGGTTGCATGGGCGCATCGGCGAGCCGGTTGTCGGGGCGCACGGTCACTTGTTCACACCCACCAGCCTCGGTAGCCGGCCGGCCGCCAGGTTGGCCTCCACCTCCTTCAGCCACGCCTCACGGGGGCGGGTGGTGTCGATCTCGAACTCGAAGCGGTCCACCATGTCCGGCGTGACTTCGGCGGCGTCGACGTAGAACTGTTCGTACCACCGGCGCAGCTGGTAGACGGGCCCGTCCTCCTCGCACAGCAGCGGGTTGTCGATGCGCGCCTTGCGCCGCCAGATCGCCACGTCCTGCTCGAAGCCCATCTTGACGAAATCGCCGAGTGCGATCGCCATCTGCATCGCGGCGTCCTCGGGCAGCGCATCGGACTTCTGCACGGTGATGCCGTATTGCAGCACAAAGGATTCGGCGTCGATCGGATAATGACAGTTCAGCAACACGGTCCGCTGGTCGCCGTGCTCGTAGTGGTAGGTCAGGTCGTCGATCATGAAAGACGGGCCGTAGTAGGACGCCACGGAAGTGGTGCCGAGGATCTTGGCCCCCTCCCCGCCGCCGAGGTCGGGGCGCGCGTCGCTGGTGTAGTACTGCGTGGCGACGTGACCCTCGAAGACGTTCTTGAAGCCGGTGGGCAGTCCGCCGTGGATGTAGAAGAAGTGCGCCATGTCGACGACGTTGTCGATGATCTCGCGGCAGTTGGTGTGCACCACGGTGCTGTACCAGTGCCAGTCGGTCCAGGAGTCGCCGCCGACGCCCTCGATCCGGGGGATCGTCACGTCGGCCGGCGGGGCCTTCTTCTCCGGGTCGTTCCAGACGAACAGCATGCCGTCCTGCTCCATGGTCGGCCACGTCGCGGTGCGCGCGAGCTTGGGCACCCGCCGGCTGTACGGGATCTGTTTGCAGCGGCCATCCCCACCCCACCGCCAGTCGTGGAACGGGCATGCGATCTCATTGCCCTTGACTTCGCCGTCGGACAGGTCGCCACCCATGTGCCGGCAGTACGCATCGAGAACGTTGATCGTGCCGTCCTCAGCGCGGAAGACCACCAGCTTTCCGCCGAAAGCTTCGATGGCGTGCGGCTTTCCGTCACCCAGATCCCGCGTCAAGCCCAGGCAGTGCCAGCCGCGCGCATATCTCGCCGGAGCGGCCTGCGCCTCGATCTGGCGGACGTCTGTGGGGCTGTCGGACTGGAACGAGGTCATCGCCTGCCATCCTCACGTGGTTGCTTGCCGGCGGAGAAACATGTTGTAGCACCGCTCCCGGGCCCGCGGACCCCAGCTGTTCCACTGACCGGGCAGCACTGGGGACGCGCCCAGCCCCTGCACTGCAGAATCTCCCGGTGACGACTCCGCAGAACATCTCCGTCGATCTCCTGGTCGTCGGCTCGGGCACCGGTCTGGCCGCCGCGCTGGCAGCGCACGAACTCGGTCTTTCGGTGCTGGTCGTGGAGAAGACGTCTCTCGTCGGTGGTTCGCTGGCCCGCTCCGGGGGCGCCTTCTGGATGCCGGGCAACTCCATCCTCACCGCGGCAGGGTCCAGCGATACCCAGGACTACGGTCGCACCTACCTCGATGCCGTGGTCGACGGCGACGCGCCCATCGAGCGGGCCCACGCGTTCGTCGAACACGGGCCCGCCACCATCGAGATGCTGTGCCGGACCACGCCGATGAAGTTCCAGTGGGCCAAAGGCTATTCGGATTACCACCCCGAAGCACCCGGCGGCAGCGCGGTCGGCCGCACCTGCGAGTGCCGCCCGTTCGACACCGCGGTCTTGGGTGACGCGCTGGCCCGGCTGCGCCCCGGTGTCATGGAGTCCGATTTCCCGATGCCGGTGACAGGTGCCGACTACCGGTGGCTGAACCTGATGGTCCGGGTGCCGCGAAAGTCCTGGCCGCGCATCCTGCTGCGCGCGGCGCAGGGCATCGGTGGCCTGGCGATGCGCCGCCGTTACGCCGCCGGCGGCCAGGCCCTGGCCGCGGGACTGTTCGCCGGGGTGCTGGACGCGCGCATACCGGTGTGGACCGACGCTCCGGTCGTCGACCTGCTCACCGAAGAGGGACGGGTGACCGGCGCGATCGTCGCTCGAGACGGTGTGAAGACCCAGATTTCGGCACGGCGCGGCGTGGTGCTGGCGGCCGGTGGCTTCGATCACCTGATGAGCTGGCGGCACAAGTTCCAGTCCGAACGTCTCGGCGAGCATCTGAGCCTCGGCGGCGAGGGCAACACCGGCGATGGCATTCGCCTCGGGCAGGATCTGGGTGCGGACACCGCCCTGATGGACCAAGCCTGGTGGTTTCCGGCTTTCGCGCCGCTGCCCGGCGGGGAACCCACCGTGATGCTGGCCGAGAGGTCGCTTCCCGGCTGCCTGCTGGTCGAGCAGACCGGGCAGCGTTTCATCAACGAGGCGACCGATTACATGACCTTCGGTCAGGAACTGCTGCGCCGCGAGCAGGCCGGCGACCCGGTCGAGGCCATGTGGATGGTGTTCGACCAGCGCTACCGCAACAGTTATCTGATGGCGGCGGAACTGTTTCCGCGGATGCCGATTCCGCAGTCATGGTATGACGCCGGCATCGCCCACCGCAGCGATGATCTTGACGGTCTGGCGGCGCGCATCGGTGCGTCGCCACAGACTCTCCTGGCCACGATCAGTCGCTTCAACGACCTGGCTAGATCCGGAGTCGACGACGACTTCGGCCGCGGGGCCAGTGCCTACGACCGCTACTACGGCGACCCGACCGTCACCCCCAACCCGAACCTGCGTCCACTGGAGAAAGGCCCCTACTACGCGGTGCAGGTGGTGCTGAGCGACCTCGGCACCTGCGGCGGTCTGCGCGCGGACACCCGGGGCCGGGTCCTGCGCGAGGACGGCCCGCCGATCGAAGGTCTGTACGCGATCGGCAACACCGCGGCCAATGCTTTCGGCAAGTCGTACCCCGGAGCGGGCGCGACCATCGGACAGGGTTTCGTGTTCGGCTATATCGCTGCCCGGCATGCCGCCGGCAGACTCCCCTAACCCGTGGAGTCCGACGAATCCTCGGCGGCGATGCGCCGCTCGACCTCGTGCCAGTACTCCGGCATCGGAAATTGCACGCCCTCGGGCCCGGTCTCGCCGAACGCCTCCTCGACGGCGTCGAGCTCTTTGATCATCTGCAGCGCGAGATCGCGTTCGGCGGCGTAGTACTGCTCCGACCACCGCAGCGCCAGGCGCGCATACGACCACGAGGGTTGCTCGGCGGTCCACCGCACCTCGGTGGCTGCAGCGCGCTGCAACTGCTCTGCGTATGCCGCGTGCTCAGTGAGGATTTCCCGGAGGCGGCCCGGCTGGAGCAGGTGACCGAGCATCACCCGCAGCAGCGGATTGTGTTTGAGCGTCGGCGGTTCCACCGGCTCCTCGTTGGCCCAGCGGGTCACGGCCGCCATGCCCTTCTCGGTGAGCTTGTACATTCTGCGGTTGCGGATACCGGCGTCGACGCGCGAACTGACGAGCTCCAGCCGCTCCAACCGCTTGAGCTCGGAATAGATCTGACTGTAGGCCGGGCTCGAATAGAAGAATCGGATCGCCCAGTTGATCCACTTCTTGATGTCGTAACCCGACAGTTCCTCGCCGCCGGAAAGCATGCCGAGCAACGCCCACCCCGTGGGTGAGACATTGAGCTCCCGGGGAGCCTGCTCGGCGCTTTCCGTCACCGGCCAAGGCTAGCAACGCCGGTCACCGCCCGTCTCGCCACTACCGCTGACCGGGAACCGTCGTTGCGCTCGACGAGCCCGATGACGGACAGTAACCGCGAGAACTGCACCGACGTCGACTGCAGGAGGGCGATGACTGCCACCGGATTCGATTCAGAGGTCGACGTCGTCGTCGCCGGGTCCGGAGGCGGGGTTGCGGGGGCCTACACCGCAGCCCGGGAGGGTCTTTCGGTGCTGTTGGTGGAAGCCACCGACAGGTTCGGTGGCACGACAGCCTATTCCGGCGGGGGCGGCATGTGGTTCCCCTGCAATCCAGTACTCCAGCGCGCGGGAACCGACGACACCATCGAGGCAGCGCTGACGTACTTCCACGCCGTCGTCGGCGACCGCACCCCCCGGGATCTGCAGGACGCCTACGTGCGCGGTGGCGCCGATCTGATCGCCTACCTCGAGCAGGATTCAGCCTTCGAGTTCACCGTCTTTCCCTGGCCCGATTACTACGGCTCGGCGCCCGGCGCGCGCAACGACGGGTACCGGCACACCGTCGCGCTACCGCTGCCCGACAGCGCACTGGGCGAGTACGCGGGGTTGGTGCGCGGGCCGCTCGACACCGAGCGGCTCGGTACCCCCGCCCCCGATCTGCTGGTCGGTGGGCGCGCCCTGGTCGGCAGGTTCCTCGCCGCGATGTCGCGGAATCCGCAGGTCGAGTGTTGGCGCAACGCTCCGCTGGTGGAACTGATCCTCGAGAACGCCCGTGTGGTGGGCGCGGTGATCGACCACGACGGCACTCCGGTCCGGGTCCGGGCGCGACGTGGGGTGCTGCTGGCCAGTGGCGGCTTCGAACAGAACGCCGACATGCGCGCGCACTACCGGGTCCCCGGCAGCGCCCGCGACACCATGGGCGGCCCGGGCAGCACCGGCGGTGCCCATCGCGCGGCCATCGCCGCCGGCGCCGACGTCGACCTGATGGATCAGGCCTGGTGGTCTCCTGGGATGACGCATCCCGACGGGCGCTCGGCGTTCGCACTGTGGTTCACCGGCGGCATCTTCGTCAACCAGGACGGCCGCCGCTTCGCCAATGAATCGGCCCCCTATGACCGGCTTGGCCGCGAGGCGATCCGCCAGATCGAGCAGGGCACAATGCGTTTGCCGTTCTGGATGGTCTACGACAGCCGCGCCGGAGACCTCCCGCCGGTCGGCGCGACCAACGTGTCGATGGTCGAACCGGCGCAGTATCGGCAGAATGGGCTGTGGCACACCGCCGACACCCTCGCCGGGCTCGCCGAAGCGATCGGCGTTCCGGCCGTCGAGTTGCAGGCGACCGTCGAGCGATTCAACACGCTGGCCGCGGCCGGTGTCGACGAGGACTTCAACCGCGGCGCCGAGGCCTATGACCGAACCTTCACCGACGGTGGATCACCGCTGGTGCCGATCGACACCCCGCCCTACCACGCGGCCGCGTTCGGCTTGTCGGATCTGGGGACCAAAGGCGGACTGCGCACCGACGCGCGCGCCCGGGTCCTGACCGCCGACGGCACACCGATCGCCGGCTTGTACGCGGCGGGCAACACGATGGCCGCCGTCTCGGGCACGACCTATCCCGGCGGGGGCAACCCGATCGGCGCATCGTTGCTGTTCAGCCACCTGGCAGCGCTGGACATGGCCACCCAGGACCGCTCCGAGTGACCGCAGCACCCGACCCTGACGACGCCCGTCGCACCGAGGAGCTGTACGGACCGCTGACCGAGTCGCTGCGCCGGCTGGTCGACGTGACCATCCGCAGCGACGCCGACGAACCCGACGTCGTGCGGGCGCGCCAGCTTATCGAGGAGGCCGCCGAGTTGCTCGGCAGCCACGTGCACCCCGACCCGTACCCGGTGCGGCGCACCGTCGACGGGCGATTTCTGACCTGGGGCAACGTGGCGATCGGGCTGCGCAACGCGATCGCTCCGCCGCTGAAGGTCCGTCGGGTCGAGAACGGTCGGGTGACAACGGATCTCGTGTTGGGTGCGGCCTACGAGGGTCCGGTCGGACACGTCCACGGCGGGGTCTGCGCGCTGATACTCGACCACATCCTCGGCGCGACCGCGCATCGCCCGGACGCGCCGGCCTTCACGGGCACCCTGACGGTCCGCTACGTGGCGCCCACCCGCCTGGGAGCCCTGCGCGCCGAGGCGTGGGTCGACCGCGAGGAGGGCATCAAGACGTTCGCGGCGGGCCGCATCACCGATGCGAACGGGACGGTGACCGTCGAAGCCGAAGGGATCTTCATCCGGCCCCGAGTCCGCGGCGGCTGAGCGTCACACCGGGTCGAACCCCGACACCAGCCATCTGTCGTCGACCCTGGTCAGGTTGACGATGACGCTGCTGGCCGTTAGCGCCGGTTCCGGCCGATCGGCGCTGGTCGTCTCCTGATGCAGGAACACCAGCACCGTGGCGTGGTCGGAGTGCACCTCCATCGCTGCGGCGTCGACCACGCGGGCGCTGCCCCGAACTCCGTGGTCTCGAGCGGCGGGCCCGACCACGTCGGCGGTGAACCTTCCGTAATACGTCGCGAAGTCGCCCGTCATCACCGACTTCGCGGCGGCGAGATCCTCCTCGATGGTGTCCGGGGCGTAGGACAGCAGCGTTGCGGTCGCGCTCGAGGCTGCCGCCACGGCCGACCGCTCCGCGGCAGGACCGCTCGCGCGGTCGACGCGGTACTGCGTCAGGTACACCGCGACCAGCACTGCCGCCGACGCGACCACCACTGCCGCGAGCGCCAGCGCGCGCCCCCGCACGGCGGTCACGACAGGAACTCCACGCTCGACATCTTGATGCGGTCCCCGTCTCGGCGCAGGTCGACCGAAAGCCGCCAACTGCGCGGCGGTTCGGCCACGCCCTCGGCGTCGGTCACCGTCGACGTCGCGGCGACCAGAACGACCGCCGAGTCATCGTCGACGGACTTGACCGCAGCCGCATCCGCCGTCGCCTTCGTGGTCACCTTCGCGTCCTGACTGACCCTCACAAAATCGTCTGCAGCGCTAGCGAATTCGGCACGAAACGGGTCGACCGCGTTGTCCAGTATGCGCTGCACGCCGGACTCAGGGTCGTCGGCGTCGACCGACATCAGGGTGATCGCGACCTGTTTGGCCGCGGCGGCGAACTCGGCGCGGTTCTGCCGGTCGGCCTGCACCTGCTGATGAGACCACGCGAGATAGCCACTCGCGGCCGCCATCGCCGCCGCGCTCAGCAGCGCGACGATCGTGACGATCAGCCGCCGACGTGGCCGGCGGCGGGCCTCAGTCGTCACCAATGCCTGATTGAGCACAGCGCACCTTTCGGTCCGTCGCCGGTGCCCACGATGACGCCGTCGACCGTCAATTGGCACCGGAAGCCCGGTTCGACCGGTTCCCGGCCGCTGGTCGCCGACACCATCGCCCACCGCTGCGGATCGGTGAGTGCGACGGTCCGCACCCACGGTCTGTCGGGGCCGATGTCGACGCGCGCCTTCGGGCTGTACAGGTACGGGTTGTGGCTGTAGTCGGCCCAGGTCGGCGGATCGACCTCGCGATAGTAGATGTCGGCAGTGACGGGATGGTCGGTGATGACCGTGTAGGTGACCTGTCGCGGCCCGTCGGCGCGGGCGGGGGCGACGGGCGCGAGGACCGTCACGGCGCCGATCAGCACGACGAGGGCTCTACTCGTCATCGCCGCGGTCCCAGCGTGGGGCGCCGTTGTTGGATTGGCAACTCAGGAACAGTCCGTCCGGGGCCTGGGCGACCCAGTTCTCGTACCCGGCGCAGCTCGCACCGAACTCCTTGACCCCCGCCATCGACGGCGAACGGAAGTAGCGGGGCTCGTAGCGGCGCGGTGATCCGCAGAACACCAACCGCCCCCAGGAGGTGGTACCGAACACGTGGTAGGCCGTGTCGGCGCACGGGGCGCCGAGGACGACGCCGCCCGTGATGTTCGGGGTGCAGCCGGGGCCGTCGCAGGACGCGGGCTGCGCGGAAGCGGGCACAGCGTGCATCAGCCCTGCCGCCAGCGACGCGGCCACGACGACGACTTCCCTTGCGCACGCCGCACAGCCTGACATCCGGAAACGCCTGTCGCACCCACGCAGTCCGCTCAGCGGACACTGCGCCGTGGCCCCGTCCCCGTCGGTGTTAACGTCCGCTGCCCAGACATGCCGCAGCTCGTTCGGAGGTACAGTCATGAATCACGGCGCCGCGGTGATGAATGGTGTTGCAGCGATCGTGGTGTGCGGCACCGTGTGCGGTGTGCCGTCCGCCACGGCGGGC